>JASGJI010000006.1:0-137595 GCA_049840815.1 Thermomicrobiales bacterium
TTATGAAATATACATAGTGCGTTCTGTTTTTTTTCTGAAAATGAGATGAATCATTGAACTATTTGCAGGTGATCGAAATCAATAATTGGCAGCGCCGTCGATTCGCGGACAAAATCATCGGAGAACTGTTCAACACGGTCACAGACAAACGCATAGCTATTTTTGGGTTCGCCTTCAAGGTAAAATTCATTTCGAATGCTCTACATCTTCATAAAATCTTAACTGAAACGCTTATAAAAACATTGCACTGCCAAACCTAAAGTTATCAACTGAACAATAAGCATTTTCCTGAAAATTTTATGTAATCAGTGGATTTGATGAAAATGTTACTAATATGTTTCGCATTTCCATCTTATTGTGTTTTTGCTCAAATAATCAATGTGTCTAACATATTTCATTTTCAAATAATCTATTCTGCAGAAAAACACGGGCGACACTCGCGAATCCTCGTCAATTTACGTATCCTCACACCTTCTGGAGGAGCACGCAAAACTTGCCATTTACGACCCGAAAGTCCCTGAGAAGCAGATAAAATGGGAACTGGGCGAAAAGGTCGATGAGAGAATCGGTAAGCGAAAAATTAAAATGGTTTGAATGTATCTCAATTTTGCAATATGGTGATAATTCAAGACGAAACATGTTTACAATAATCTTCATACCTTGCTTATGATCAATAGAAATCTATTAGTTAGTTATTGGTGTTAGAATTTCTGATCAATTAACTCAGGCATTAACTTTTTCAAATTTACGTGAAAGATGTAATCGACTCCGTCATCGGCTATTCTATCTCTCTGCCATAGTCAGTTGTGGGAGGAGATACATAAACATTAGTGAGCGGAGTCGAATGCATGATTCCACGTCAATTCAAAGCGATAGTTCACTTGCAACTGTTGTAATTTCTATCTATAAATAAATATTTTTCATTTGCAGTTGACAAATTGGTGACAGTCTGTCAGGATCCATACGAGACGGCTGCAGATGCCCATGCTATCGTCGTCCTCACGGAATGGGACGAGTTCAAGGCACTACTTTTTGTTGAAAAAACTCAGTTTTGCAATTTCACTTTTATTCTTCATTGAGATTACAACACATAATAATAATCGAAAAAGACTATGAAATATAAAAATTTCCAAAACGATTTTTTAAGGATTTGGATTACCGTCGAATCTACGCATCGATGCAACATCCGGCGGCTATTTTCGACGGGCGACTGATTCTCAACCAACCAGAGCTCAGAGACATCGGGTTCCGTACTTTTGCCATCGGAACTACTCCTGACCAGGTAAGTTCTTCGGAATTTTCCATCTCTGAATTATATGTATTACTTTTTTTACGAAACTAATAACGAAAATGATTAATGACTAAACTTCCAGTAGATGTTTCTAATCACTGACATAGATATTGCATTTCTGCATATATGATCTATTTTTCATAGCGTTATCCTGAAAAACTAGTGGGTCCAAAATGAGAGAGAAAAAGAGACGTGGCGTGGTTTCTTACTTTTCACATTGCCTTATCTTTCTTTTTCTAACATAGGAAATGAACCGAGCACCCACTAACCTTCCCAATACGGCGCCAACTACTAGTTATAAGTGAATGCGATTTTAGGCCTACAATTTGTTCGGCTCTTCGGGATGCTGCTAACTGCGAAATTCCATAATTAAATTTGCTGTTTGCATATTGTATTTTACATTTCGCAAAATTCTCTATTTCTGATAAACATTTTCAAGTTTGCACCTTGTCACTCCGCTTTACATATTCTCATTTTCGCGATTTTGAAAAAAAAATTCTAAAATCTTCGGGTTTCCATAAAACTCTATGAAACATTTCTGCAGTTTACTTACTTTTGTGAACGTATCTACCTTTTCATTGGTTTTGGCCTAGAGGGTAAGTTATTTACTTTGAAAATCTTATTTATGATTTTGGCTCAGTGTTTTTATCATTTGTTATAAGATCGTCATTTTATTCCTTACTTATGGCTTTCTTGTTTTATATTTCCGGGGATTGTTAGAATTTATTGCTTTTTAAAGATTACAAACTTTGGAATAAACTATAATTTCAAACGGTATTAAAAATACGTAAAAATGTTGAGTTTACATTTTGCTACCAGAAAATGCTTCGAGGATTTATGAAGGTCTATACGGAGTAGTCAAATCTTCGTCTTTGAATCCTGTCTTCTTCAGAATATTGTAGGCCTGAAATAATATTTTTCTTTAGAAATATGTTGTTGATCCTTTGTGATAGAAAGAATACTCATTTTGTAGATGTGAAACTTTTATTCATTTTCTCAAAGTTTTGGTGAATGAAACTAGCTCTTTCAAAAAATGTGCTTTACTTCATTTTCAAATGTTTCGTCAAACATAATCGTATTAATTTTCTTCAAATATAGTCTATAATAAAATATAGTCAACCTTCTGATGGTAGATCACATCGTCAGCTGTGATGATTTTCGTTTGGACTTACTTCCTGTTGTATTCTAAAGCCTCCTGTTTCCTGTCCAATCGATCGTACACTTCCCCGATGTAGAACAGATTTGTTGTGCAGAAACCAGGGTAAAATCTCAGAACATTTTATGAAGACAAAAAAATTCCATTTCAAAAAGAAGTGGATAAATAATATGCTCAAAAAAGTTGGAAAATTTACTAATTCCCATCTGGGTTTCTTTTTAAAAAAAACTCACATCGATCTCTTCTGCTTTTATTAAGTACTTTAGAGCATCCTCGTAAGTGGGGAGGGCGGATTGCTATAAATCGTTTTGACGATGAGACGAGTCGCATAGCCCATGTCTGAGAAAGAGAAGCACCACACACCTGCAAAATATTCTTTTTTCATCTTTACTTACAAGGAGTGTTCAACATAAGAAACGCGGATTATCTGACAAGGTCTCGATCATTCGAAAGCTTGTTTCAAGAGAAGTTCAATGATATTAATCATCTATGCCCATTTGGACCTTACGCTGTAAACGACTGACGCGAAGTTTCTTAGTATAGGCATGATGTCGCATAGCGCCTTCTATCGTTGGTTCTTCGTTGTTTTCCATAGGATTTATGAATTTCCCACTGTAATATGTAGGAATCCATCATACAACTATATAAAAGTAAATTTAAGCGAGTTCCGCTACATTTCAGGTACAGCTGGTCTGTTTCCAGCCTTTAACTGTCCTTGTAAATGACATTTTCTTAACAATATCCTGTCTAAGCTTTATTTATGCAATACATGACTAATAATTCTCCCATCCGTATTTTCAACACCGTAGAATCTGAATCTGACATTTAAAACGAGCCCCGACCACTGGTTTCGTCTTTATCCGGTTGTACCGTAACAATCTGAATCCGGACAATTTGGAATTTTTTTTCAGAAATTTATCCTTTCACCAAAATGCACCAAATTTGATGACAGTCGATTTTTTTCGACATGATGAACAATCTTCTGAAAGAATCTTTCGTAAAAATCTTGCTCCTGAAAAAAATTATTGCTAAAAAATTTTTAAATGTTGTATTTTGAAGGTAGTTTTAAATAATAATAATTATTATTATTTTACAAAAAATATCGGTATATCAGGTCTATTGATATAGAAAAGTAGCCCATATGCCTAGTTTCTAGGACACTATACCACTTCTACAGAGCGTATCCTAAGCGAGTTGGCATGGGTATAAGTTTGTATCCGAAAATTTGATTTTTCGAAAAATCGATAAATACCCAAAATTATACACTATTCGACGCGCTGCGAAAAACTGAACAACTTTTGTGAAGACACTCTATGGTTACCTATTATGGCTAGCAAGTTATACCCAAAAAAAGCGAAAAATTATGCAAATTTTGAAAATGTCGGTGCTCGAAAATTTTCTATCAGAGCGTATGAAATTTTTAGCTCAAAATGAAGTTGGAGACATGTATTATTCATCTACATTGGAATTGGAGTAGAATTATACCAAAAGTGGTACGGTAACATACAGGTGCTAGCCAATATGAGTACGGTACCCACTTGGTAGAAGACACTACTCATTTTGTATACCATTCGAAAGCCCTTTCCGAGATATGTATCATGCAAAAAACGCTTGAAAAATAATTCAGAAATAAGAAAGTTATGACCAAAATAATTATAGGTTAATGAGAATAGTTAGAATTCATCAGTGAGTCCGGACACTTTTGGATATTATTTGATTCATACTGGCCTATTTTCTAAGCAGTTTTTAGTATGATAAATAACTTAATAAGGGCTTTCGAATGGTATACAAAATGAGTGTATCTTCTACCAAGTGGGTACCGTATTCATATTGGCTAGCACCTGTATGTTACCGTACCACTTTTGGTATAATTCTACTCCAATTCCAATGTAGATGAATAATACATGTCTCCAACTTCATTTTGAGCTAAAAATTTCATACGCTCTGATAGAAAATTTTCGAGCACCGACATTTTCAAAATTTGCATAATTTTTCGCTTTTTTTCGGGTACGGCCTGGCGACCATGACCTACGCCCCCGATGGCACGCTGCTCTACTGGCTTGGCCAGCAGGGCGTGCAGCGGGGTGAACAGCCGTGGTTCTACTTCATCACCGAATCGGTGCAATACGAGTGGCTGGCGATCTTCCTGGGGCTGGGAAGCCTGGCGCTGGTCACGATCCGGACGATCCGCATCCCGCTGACGGGCAAGACGCACGAGAAGCAGCTCTTCTGGGCGTTCATGGCGTGGTGGTTCGTCTTCCTCTTCCTGGTGCTGAGCTGGGCTGGCGAGAAGATGCCGTGGCTGATCATCCACTTCACGCTGCCGGCGATCGTGCTTGGCGCGATCCTGGTGCAGGAGGTCGTGGAGGGCTTCGGCAGCTGGTGGGCGACGTTCAAGCCTCGCACGCTGGCCATCATGTCCACCTACGGCTGGGCGACCACGCTGACGGTGACGCTGATCGTGCTCTCCGGCGGCTGGTTCCTGCTGGCTTCACGGCTGACGGCGGGGGTGTGGACGCAGAACCAGAACGGCGCCTGGGTGCGGACGATTCCCACCTGGGCGGCGAACGACTGGTGGACGATGGCGATTCCGCCGCTGATCGGGATCGGCCTGATCGCGCTGGGCATCTTCGTCCTCGGCCGGCGGCCGACAGCCTATGCGGCCTTGGTGGCGACGCTGGTGGTGATGAGCCTCTTCCAGGTGCATGCGGGGTTCCGGCTGGCCTTCCTGGATGGCGATGTGGCCCGCGACACGATGATCTACAACACGACCTCCCCGGACACGACGCAGATGACCCACGACCTGCAGGAGATGTCCGAACTCATCTACGGCGACCGCTCGATGTCCGTCGCTTATGACTCCGGCTGCGTGCAGTGGCCGCTGAACTGGTACCTGCGGAACATGCCGAACGCCTTCATGACCTCCGATCCGTCCAGCAACGGTGGGACCAATGGCACCCCGGTCATCATCACCGTTCCGAACGGCGGCGCTGGCTGTCTCCAGGGATCGGAGATCGATGGGTACACCTCGCAGTGGTATGTCCTGCGCTGGCACGAGCCGGAACAGGCGATCTATCGCAACTTCGCCATCGCGCCGGAGATTCCGGTCGGACGCTCGGCGTGGACCTCGGTCACGCAGCCGCACGACCTGGTGGCCATCGCGAAGTCGGTGGCGAGCAGCATGGAGACGCTGGGCATCCCGGACGGGCAGCAGCGCGCGTTCCGCCTGCTGATGTTCCGGGAGATGCCGGATGGGACCAACGGGTACATGTTCAAGGTCTACGTCCGGAACGACCTCCTGCCGTACTACAACGACGTTCGATACGGGAAGTAGGCCGCCATGACCAGAGATGACAGCGGATCAGCCAAGCTGAACGATGACGCGACACCATCCCAGGAGGTTCCCTTGACCGCATCGGACGCGGACCAGATCGAACAGGAACAGCACGAGGACGCTGCCCCGCCCAAGGCTCGTGCTGCGAAGCCCGAAGCCCGGCGTGAGCCACTTTCCCCGTTGGTGACGCCGCGCTGGCTGTGGCTGGGTGCGGCGGTCGCCCTGCTGCTCGCCACCGGCTTTCGCCTGATCCAGTTGAATGGCTATGCGCTCAACGCCAGTGAGGCCAAGTGGGCGTACCAGTCGTGGATTCTCTATACGGGCAAGGCGATGCCGAACGGGCAGTCCGTCACGGACACATCGCCCTTCATCCTGGTCATCCAGGCATTGAGCTACTTCCTGTTCGGTGTCACCGATGCGATCTCCCGCGTCGGACCGGCGCTGCTGGGGATCGGGATGGTCGCGCTGCTGCTCGGGTTGCGGCCGTTCGTCTCCCGCTACGTGCTCACCGGCATGATGCTGCTCGCGGCGGTCTCCCCGACACTCGTCTACTCCTCTCGCGTGTCCGACCCGATTGTTGGCGTCGCGTTTGGGTCGGTGCTCACGCTCGTCGCGCTGCTTCGCTTCGGGAGCGGCGCAACGCCGACCTCCCGGACGGGATGGGCGGCGCTGGCCGGGCTCGGTATCGCGATCACCTTCGCGAGCGGTCCGAATGGCCTCACCGCCCTTATCGCGCTCGCTGTCGGCCTCGCCGTCGCCTCGTTCAGCGATGGACGTGACAGCGTCGCTCCGGCCTCATTGAAGGCGTTGGTCCGCGATCCGCAGGCACTTGCTGTCGCTGGTCTTGCCTTCTTCGCGGTGACGGTGACGATCTTCACGCGGGTCTTCTCGGATGTCGCGGCGATCACGGGCGTGGCGAAGACGTTCTCCGATTGGGGGAGCCAGATGCTCACCCGGTCGTCCACGACGCCCGTGCAGTTCTTCCTGTACGCCGCGCTGCTCTACGAACTGCTGGCGGCAATTTTCGCCATCGTGGCGGTTGCCTCGACCAGCGGAGAAGGCGACGATGTCGATCCGAAGACGCGGATCCAGCCGAGTCTCTTCGTCGGTTGGTTCCTCGCTGCCTTGCTGCTCCAGAGCCTGGCTTCGGGGCGCACACCTGAGCAGCTGTCGATCGTGACACTGCCACTGGTGCTGCTGGGCGGCTATGGGGCTGGGCGCCTCTTCGAGCGTGTCGCGCGGAACCGGTTGCTCTCCAGCGTCGCGGGCGTGTTGCCGCTGGCGATGACGGGCATCCTGATCGGCGCGATTGCCGTCCTCGTCCTTATCGCCCGATCGAACGATCCCATCAACATCAACAAGGGATTCGGGGCGACGGCATTGCCGGTGCTCTTCATCCTGCTGGTGGTCGTCGCGCCGCTGGCCTATGTGATCGTCGGCAACCCTGAGAATCGCCCTACCCGTCGAGCAGCCGGATGGTCGGCGCTGCTGGTTGTCTTCGTCTTCTTCGGCATCTACACGATCGGTGCAGGCACGTCGTTGGCGTACAACCGCGCGAACACGGGCCTGGAGCCAGCGGCGCCGGACACCGCGACGACAGGTCTCAAGTCCTTCGTCAACCAGACGCTCCGCCTCTCCCGCGACATGGGACTCACCACCCCCTCGGCGATCGACAACACCGGCAGCTACAGCCTCAAGATCTCGGTCGATCCGTCCGTGGAGTATCCGTACGTCTGGTATTTCCGCGACTTCTACCAGTTGAAGGTCGTCTCCCCGGCCGGGTGGAGCGGTTCCGACATGGTGATCGCCCCGAGCGCCGAGGGCATGGACGAGGCCGGCTTCGTCGTCCAGTCGCGCAATGCGATCAACCGTGTTCCGTCCTCCTACGAGGAGATGAACTTCGGGACGATCTTCAAGCACATCGTGAACCCGGGCGAGTGGTACCAGGGGATTCGATTCCTGCTCTTCCGCGACATCGCGACCAATCCGGTGCCGGTTCAGCACTCCGTTGGCTACACGTTCCGGCTCGCCAACCAGATGAACCCGAACCTCGGACCCTTCAACCTGACTGACGACGTCGGACCAGGGTCTGGCCTGGGCCAGTTGAACGATCCGACTGGCGTGGCGCTCTCGCCGGACGGCCAGACGATCTATGTGGTGGACAGCGGCAATCTCCGCCTCCAGCGCTACAGCATCGATGGCACCTTCATTGGCGTCTGGGATGGGTCCACCGACCAGGCTGGACAGTTCGCGACGCAGTTCGGACAGGGTCCTCAGAGTGTCACGGTCGATCAGAATGGCCTCATCTACGTTGCCGACACCTGGAACCACCGCGTCGTGATCTTCGATGCACAGGGGACGATGGTGCGCGAGCTCGGCCAGCGTGGCGTGCAGGCCGATACGATGGACTCGCCGGACCCGAATGTGGATACCGGGCGGTTCTATGGGCCGCGTGGTGTGGCCGTCGATAGCGGCGAGATCTACATCACCGACACCGGGAACGAGCGGGTCCAGGTCTTCGCCTCCGATGGCACCTTCCTGCGGACGTTCGGTGGCACGGGCAGCGAGCCCGGCAAGCTCATCGAGCCGACCGGGATCGCGATCGGACCGGATGGCAACGTCTACGTGGCCGATTCCGGCAACGCGCGGATCTCGGTCTTCTCGAAGAATGGCGACTTCGTGCGCGTGATGCCGGTTGCGAGCTGGCAGGGTGAGGCTGAGCAGATCAACTACATGACCTTCGGGCCGAACGGCATGATCTACGCGACCAATCCGTCGGCGGGTACCTTCGCAGTGATCGACCCGAACAACGGGACGGTCCTGTACGAAGGGAAGGGTGGCCAGGACCTCCAGCAGCCGGTCGGGATCACGGTCGCGTCGGATGGCAAGATCTTCATCGCGGACGGCGGTTCGAGTCGGGTGGTCTGGTTCACGCAGGATGTCGACGTTCCGACCGGTGACGCAACGCCGGCCGCATCACCGGAGGCGTCGCCTGCGTCCTCACCGGAAACCCCGGTTGGCCCGGTGATCGGTACTCCAGTCGGCTAGCAGCGGTTTCGCATCACAGAACGAAGGGCGGCTCCCAATGCGGGAGCCGCCCTTCGTTCTGTGATGCGAATGTGGTTACAGCTGAGTTCGAAAGAGTTGCCGTCCTCCGTAGCGGGTCAGCTCGTCTGACCCATCCGGCGAAGCCGGATATCCCAGAGTGGTTCCTGAACCCAAGATTGGCCTTCGGCCAATGGCGCAGACCAGCTGCGCCGCTACGGTTTCGACCTGGGCTCTAGGCGTCGAACGGATCGATCGCGGTGGAGATCTCGCCCATTACGCCAATGTCGAGCGAGGCATCGATGAACGTGATGATGGCCTGCAACATCTGGTCGGCGTGCGGCGCGGAGGTTGAGAGGACCGCCACGCCGAGCGTCGCCACGCGCATGTCGTCGAGATCCGCGACCTCGGCGATGGCGCAGTTGAACTTCGCCTGCACCCGATGCACGACCGACTTCACTTCCCGCCGCTTGTCCTTCAGCGAGAAGGTTTGCTCGAAGTAGATCGTGACTGCCGCCTGCCCGAGTGCCGCCATCCGCGCATCCTAGCTCATCGGGACGAGGTCGCGCGTCGCCTCGTTGAGGCGCTTGCCCCCCGTCGGTGTGCAGATCACGCTGTCCTCGATGCGAACGCCGAACTTGCCTTCCAGGTAGATGCCCGGCTCGTCGCTGAAGACCATGCCGACTTCCAGCGGAAGCTCGTTGCCTTCGACGAGGTACGGCTCTTCGTGAATCTCCATGCCGAGGCCGTGTCCGACGCGGTGGAGG
Organism: Thermomicrobiales bacterium; assembly: GCA_049840815.1. Taxonomy (GTDB): domain Bacteria; phylum Chloroflexota; class Chloroflexia; order Thermomicrobiales; family UBA6265; genus JASGDN01. Next base: position 9,594 of record JASGJI010000006.1, read on the forward strand.
AAGGCTGGCCCGTACCCGGCGTCGGTGATGACCTTGCGGGCGGCGCGGTCGAGCTCCTGGAGGGAGATGCCCGGCCTCACGGCATCGAGCGTGGCTTGGTTCGCCTCCCGGACGATGTTGTAGACGCGGACGAACTCCTCCGTCGGCTCGCCGATGAAGGTCGTGCGGGTGACGTCCGAGAAGTAGTGCTCGTACTGGCCGCCCCAGTCGAAGATGACGGCATCGCCGGGCTGGATCACACGGTCGCCGGTGTGGTGATGCGGCGACGCTGAGTTCGGGCCGCTGGCGCAGATGCCGCCCACGCCCTTCACTCCGCGCTTCTCGGTCAGTTCGCGCAGGCGGGCCATCGCCTCCGCTTCGGTGAGGCCGGAGATCGGGCCAGAGGTCAGGAACTCCTCCCACGCCTCATCGGTGCGGCGAGCTGCCTCGAAGAGCTTGTTTTCCTCGATCGCGTCCTTGCTCATGCGCATCGAACGGAGGATCGGCACGGCCTCCTCCCACGAGTTGCCCGGCAGCGCGTTCTGGATGCGCAGGAGGAAGGCGCTCCAGAGATGATTGCCCACCGCGATCTTCTTGCCCGGCGTATCGCCAATGATCGCCTTGACGTGGTCGATCGGGTTCTCTCCGTCGTTCCACGGGTGCAGCGCAGCAAGCTCGCCAGCCTTGCCGACAAGGAACGATTCGAGGGTTGGCACGATCAGCGAAGGGCTGCCCTCGGCGGGAATCATGAGCAGGTTCAGGCGCTCGCTGCCGTGAGCATCGTAGTCGGAGAGGTAGACAAGATCGGCGGACGGCCCGACCAGCAGCCAGTCGATTCCGGCCTCGGAGATCAGTTCCTGCGCGCGGGCAATGCGATCCTGGTAGTACTCCAGACCGGTCTGGGTGGTGTCCGGAGTCGCAGCGGATTCAGAAGTCACGGAAACATCCTTTCGATAGCGTCAACGTGCATCGTTGGGGACGTTATCGCAGAGAACGCGAGCCGCGTCCACGCCCTCTGGAGGGGAGAGGTGAGAGACGTGAGCAGTGAGCAAGGGGACGAGAGGAAGGAGGAACGGGAAAAGAGGCATGGGGGTGGCGGGAGCGTTTCATGCCAAGTCCGAATGGGCAGCGACAGGTCGAAGGACCGGCTTCCTGAGTGCTGAACTGGACCGATACGCGTTCCTTCGGCTGAGCCGGACCGACACGGGGTCGGCCCCTACAACCACACGCCTTTCCGGCGACGCTATTTCCCGAGAGAACCACTATGAGCGACCGGCAATAGGCGGTATCGCTCCTCGTAGATGCGGCCCTTGTGGCCGCCTGTGTTCCGTACAACACGGCGGCCACCGCCCGCCGCTGCAAGGGCCGCATCTACGGTGAAGCCGCCATCGTTCAGGGCGGGAGTCTCGCCCTATTGCCGGTCACCCTATGTCGCTCCGAGGGTGCTGCATCAACCCGGGACTCAAGTATCGCCTCATTTCTCCTTTCCCTCGGCTCTTTGCTTCGTTCTCACTCCTCACTTCGACCGTCTCTCACCTCTCCCCTCGACGGCGGGTCGCAGGGGGCAATCGCGGCGCGCTACACTGACGCCACCACTCGACACGGTCAACGTTGCCCGTGCCACCGGCATGTCATGCCCGGTGCGGGCGAACCCTGCGCCACCCCGATTCCGGGGATGCGGTCGCGCGCCAATACCAGTTCTGGAGAATCCTGCGTCCATGACCTCCACACAAGCCCACGCCTCGCGCGCCGCCGCTCGCATCGCGATCGATCTCGATGGTGTGTTGACCGAACATCCGGCTCCGCTCGCTCACGCCGCCAACGCGCATTTCGGTCTCGACCTGCCGGAGCGCGCGTTCATCGACTCTGCCGGCCTGAACGTGCCGCTCGCCGTCCGTGAATGGGTGTACGCCGACGATGGACCAGCCTCCCAGCTTGCCCCGGCCGAGGGAGCACCGCAGTTCCTGGCCGATGTCATCCATCTGCTCGGCGAGGGCAACGCGTTGATCCTGACCGCGCGGCCGGAAAGCTCGGCGGCGATGACAGTCGCCTGGCTGAAGGAGCACGGGTTCCCCTTCCTGAACGTCATCTTCGCCGACGACAAGATGACCTTCGCCCGACGACAGGGATGCGGTTTCGCGATCGAGGACAGCGAGCGTCACGCGCGGAACTACGCTGCCGGGGGCGTGCGCTGTTTCCTCATCGATCCGTCGCACCAGATCGACGTATCCGACGAGCCGTCGATCCGGTCCGTGACCGGCTATCCGGAGATCATCGCGCAGCTGGAAGTCGTGGTCGGCCGGAAGCTCGAACGACGCGGCTCGCTGATCGAGACCCTGCAGCCGGTGAGCGCCTCGCCCGAGAGTGCGCGCCCGGTGATCGTGATCAGCGACAACATCCACCCGGTGGCGCGCGAAGAACTGGCCGCGAACGCCGACCTCATTGATGTCGATGGCACAAACATTCCCGCCCTGCTGGATGCGCTCACGGTCGCTGACGCCCTCGTGGTCCGGAGCGAGACACAGGTGACGGCAGAGGTCCTGGCAGCGGGCAAGCGACTGCGCGTGGTTGCGCGCGCCGGCGTCGGGGTGGACAACATCGACCTCGACGCGGCGACGAAGGCCGGTGTGCTGGTGCTGAACGCGCCGGGCGCGAACGCGACCTCCGCGGGGGAGCACACCATCGCCCTCCTGCTCGCGATCACGCGGCAAATCCCGCAGGCGAACGAGTCGACCCACGCCGGACGCTGGGAGCGGAAGAAGATCAAGCCAATCGACCTGCGTGGCCGCACGATCGGCATCGTCGGCCTCGGGCGTGTCGGGTCGATTGTCGCGACTCGCCTCCGCGCCTTCGAGATGCGCCTGATCGGCTACGATCCCTACATCACCGATGCGCGGTTTGCGGAACTCGGCGTCGAGCGGGTATCGCTGGACGAGATCTGGGCGCGATCCGAGATCGTGACCTTCCATGCGCCATCCACCGATGAGACGCATCACATCCTCTCAGCGACGACCATCGCCAAGTTGCGTCCGGGCGCGATCGTGCTGAATGCTGCCCGCGGCGAACTCGTGGACGCCGAGGCGCTGGCGGATGCCATGCGTTCCGGGCATATCGCCGCGGCTGGCGTCGATGTCTTCCCGCACGAGCCCTGCGTCGAGAATCCCCTCTTCGGGCTGCCGAACGTGGTGCTGACGCCGCATACCGGCGGATCGAGTGCGGAGGCGTTGCTGGCGGTTGGCAAGGTGATCGCGTCGTCCACGCTGGCGGCGCTGCGCGGGGAGGCGGTCGCGAATGCGGTCAACCTGCCGCAGGCGTCCATCGACGCGCCGATCCTGCGCCGCCTGACCACGGTTGCAGGGGCGGCGGGCCACCTGCTCTCCGTCCTCTCGCCGGAGATCCCGCAGGAATTTGGCGTCACCGTGACCGGGAACGTTCCAAACGACGTGGTCGAGCATGCCCTTGGTTCAGCCCTCAGCGATGCCCTCGAGCAATGGCTTGGGCGGCGCGTGACGCCGGTGAACGCGCGGATGGTGGCCGAGGAGGCGGGCGTGCACGTCGCGATGGAGGTGGATGATCCTGACGAGGACCTCTTGCCGCGCTTCGTCTTCGAGGTGCGCGGCGAGGATTCCGACCACACCGTGACCGTGACGTGGGACCGCGTGCGCACGGGCATCGTGGAGGTCGATCGCTTCTCGCTCCAGCGTCCGTTGGAGGGTCAGGTGCTTATCACCCACCACCACGACCAGCCTGGAGTGATCGGCTCGCTGGGGACGATTCTCGGTCGCCACAACGTCAACATCGCCGGCATGCAGGTGGGGCGTCACGCGCCGCGCGAGGAGGCGCTGATGGTGACGAATGTCGATGACACCGTGCCGGATGCGGCGATCGCGGAGATCCGCGCGCTCCCGGCGGTGGAGGATGTCTTCGTCGTCACGCTGCCGCCGTTCGATGGCGAGCCGGATCCGGTCGCGATCAGCACGTTGAGCGCGGCGTCCGCGTTCGTGGGGCGTTAACGATGACGGACGATGCGACGCAGGTGAACGAGGTTTCGCGTGGGGAGGTCGTCGTCCTCTCCGGCGACCTCTTCTTCGGGATGCGCATCCGCACGACGCTGAAGGGGATGGGGTTCACGGGGAGGCTCGTGACTGCGGCCCCGGCCTTCGACGAGGCGATCGGCGCTGATGGCGTGGTGCTGGGAATCGTGGACTTCAACCGGCCGGTCGACTGGGATGTCGTGTCGCCGGCCGCGCGAAGCGTGCCGGTGGTCGCGTTCGGGGCGCATACCGACGTGGATGGGTTTCGCGCTGCGAAGGAGGCCGGGGTCGCACGGGTGATCTCGAACGGCTCCTTCTCGGAGCAGCTTCCGGCACTGCTGGAGCGCTACGCGAAGCCGCTTTCCTCGTAGATGCGGCCCTTGTGTCCGCCGCGCTTTCCGAAACGACCGGCCACCACAAAGGCCGCGCCTCCGGAATGAGGTCTGACCGCGCTGATCGCGATGCCTCGTTGTGCCGTTGAATGGGTATACTGTACGTACATACCGTTCGACGGCGCGGCGGAGGGCGCATGACCACCGACAGCATTCTCACTTCACCCAACCCAACCGGCATCACGCCGTCATCCGACGAGATCCCCACCATCTCCGAGGCCGTCGAGCGCTTCTTCGGCGACCTTCGCCTCGCGCCGCGGTCCAAGAAGACCTATCGGCACGGGGTCGCCAAGTTCCTCGATCACCTCGCGACCCACGAGGGCATCGACCCGGAGCAGGCACCGGTCACGACGCTTACCGTCGATCATGTCACATCGTTCGCCGCGGTGATCGTGCCGGAAGATGTGCGGACGCCGGAAGAGGTCTCCCAGATGCGGACGGCGCAGAACAACCTCGCCGCCGTCCGCAAGCTCTGCTCCTGGCTCGCGGCGTTCGATCTGCATCCGGACCTCGCGACCGATCGCATGCGGGTGCGCATTGCGGCGATGATGCCGCGCTTCACCCCTCCCCCGCCGGACGTGAAGCTCTCCGACCTCGAACGCATCGTCGAGTTCGTCCGCACCACGCCGGTCGAGGAGAAACCGCATCTTGAGCTGAGGCGTCTCAAGGTGCGGGCGATGATTCTCGTCATGTTCCGCACGGGCGTTCGTGTCTCCGAGCTCTGCGCCCTGCGGCGGCGGGACTTCGATCTCGAAACAGGTACAGCCAGCATCTACCGCGCGAAGGGCGGCAAGAGTCGCACCGTGCATTTCGATGTGGAGACGGCAGAGGCACTGGTCGCCTACTGGAAGAAGCGCGGCGATGAGGTGCGCGGCTCCGGCCCGCTTCCGGCCCTCTCCGGCCGCGACAAGGTGGGGATGCCCGGCAAGGGCATCAGCCCGCGCACGGTGGAGCATATCGTCGCGGAGCTCTGCACCCAGGCCGGAATCGAGAGCGAGGTCACGCCGCACTCGTTCCGGCATGGCCTCGCCACCACCATGATCCACCGCCGCGTGCGGGAATCGACCGTGCAGACGGTGCTGGGGCACGCTTCCCCGCAGACCACTCGCATTTATGTCCATCAGGCCGCGCGAGACATCGCCGAGGAGTATCAGGATGCCTTCGGGCAATATCGCAAACCCGCGTCCCGCATCGACTGACTGCCCCTCGGATCGGACGATCACCCGTCGCCGGTTCGGTCTCGTGCTGGTGTCCGGAGGCGTCCTTTTCGGGGTGACCGCCTGTGCGGAGGGCACCGCCCGCGACGCCGAGCGCGGGAAGGAAGCCGATGCGAAACGGACTTCCGTGGTAGACGACGTCCAGGCGACGGAGTCCGCCCGCTATGTCAACGGGACCCCACGGCCTCCCCCACCCCGGAACCGTAGGATCGAACTCGAACCCGGAGCGGCATAGCGTGTCTGTGCCATCGGTCGAAGGACGGTCTTCCCAACCGAATTCCGGCGATCCAATTGGTGCAGCGGATTGAGTGGGTGTTGGAGGCGTCCCGATATGCAATCCTTCGGCTTCGCTCAGGACGCCGTACGCAACGACGTTCGTTTATAGGGGACCGTTGCGCTGCGGACTTCATGTCGTCCCGTTGGATGCAGACCCAATGGACGACGGGTTCGAATGCAACGCACGGAGACGGGCCGGAGCAATGCGCTCCGGCCCGTCTCCGTATCTGATGGTATTGCGGGTCGGCTACCCGGCGAGGCCATCCGGAAGCGTCGGGGCGGGACAGCTGCCCTGACCGACGCAGCCGAGCTGGGCCTTCACGAGGTTGGTGGCCGTCTCGGTCGCGAGATCGACGTTCGGCGCCCCCTGAACGTCGACGACGATCAGCAGATTGCCCTTCGTCACCAGCACACGGTAGGAATCAGCGTCGGTCGCGTCCGTCGCGCTGCTCGTGAAGGTGAAGGCGGCGGCGCTCTCCGCGCCATCGATCGTCACGTTCTCGACCGCCTTCAGGTTGGCGAGCGACGGCGTCAGGTCCGCCGCGCCGGTGACGACAGCCTTGGCCTCATCGGCGTTGGCGAAGCTCGTCAGTCCGACAGTCACATACGGCACCTGCTTCGGGTCGGACCCGACAGCGATCGTCTCCGTCCAGGATGCGGTCAGCTTGCTCAACGAGGAGCCTTGCACGCCGTACACGCGCTCGACCTCGGTCGGGGTCAGGAAGCCGGTCTGCACGCCGGTGCCAAGACCCAGCAACGGCAGCGACTCGGTCGCAAGCGTCAGGTCGGTGAACTGCGGGTTGGCGCCGCCAGCCACGGCGGACGCGCGGTCGGCGGAGGTCTTTGCCAGGGCTTCGGTGACGGACGCATCCGGCTGGGAGCCGTCGGTCTTCTCGACGTCCACGCCGACGAGGAAGCTGCCACTGCGGAATGTGAGGTCGGAGGTGCCGATGGTTGTGTCGCCGTCCTTGAATGTGCCGGTGGTGAGTTCGCGCGGCTCGTCCCCCACCGACGCATCGGAATCGGCGAGCGAGGCGCCCGGATTGGTCTTCGCCTCATCCTCGGTCAGACTGAAGCCCGCCTTGGCGGCGTCCTCGCTGTTCCAGGCGGAGACGTAGCTGATGATGCGGGCATTCTGGGACGTGTTCTCGTAGTAGCTCACATAGCGACCGAGGAATCCTGCGTCAGTCAGCGTCTGGGCGTCGATGTTGCTGTAGCCGGCGTGGTTGGCGTCGAGGAATGCCTCACCGACGAGGGTGTAGCCATCAGGTAGCCCGCTCTGGTCGAGGGTGATCGAGGCCATCTGCCCTAGCAGTTTCGCATCGACGCTGCTCGACTGCGCCGAGACACCCGGTACCACGGCGGCAGCGACGGTTCCGGTGACCATGGCTGCGACGGCCAACACCCGAGCACTGCGAACCCCTCGTTGCAGGAACGACTTCGTCATCTGGTCTCCTCTCGTCTGTCTTGTGAATGGGAAGCCCGTTCGCAAACGCGCTCCCGGCGTTCGGCGCGATACGATCGCGTCCGCAGCTCCGGCAGATGTTGATGGCGTCGTGCCGAATGTCCGCAGAGCATGCTGCCCGCCATTATGAACCATCGGACACCGTTGGCGATTCCGATTCTGGCGGCAACATTTCATGCGTCGTGCAGCAACCGTCACGATGCGGGTGACGCATCCGGGACGGGCGTCGATTGTGGGTTGAGCAGCCAGTCCTCGAACTGGGCCGTCAAGGGATCGGTATGCTCCGTCCAGTAACTCCAGTTCTGGAAGAACTGACCCTTGATGTTCGTCGGGGAAGTCGGCAGCGAGGCGACGATGTCCGGGCGAAGCAGGGCGAAGGCATTCTTGTTCACCGGGCCAAACGGTTGCAGGCGACTGAAATTGGCGGCGGGGACGGCGCGCGTCGCGAAGTTGATGAAGCTCATGGCGACATCGGCATTCCCGGAGCCACGTGGAATCGCCCATGAATCGGCGGAGATCATGCCCCCGTTCCACTGCACGTTCACCGCGTTGGCGACGTCCGGCAGTGTCGTGCGCACGCTCCATGCGCTGGCGAGGCCAACCTGCCCGGTGCGGACGAGTTCGACCGGTTGCTTGCTGTCCTCATAGAAGATGGTTGTCTGGCGCATCGTCTCCAGCATCGAGAATGCGCGCGGAACATCGAGGGGATAGAGCTTATCCGTTGTCACGCCAGCGGCCAGCAGCGCGAATTCCAGCGTGCCAATCGGGGATCGGCGCAGGGCGCGGGTGCCGCCGAACAGACCGGGATTCCAGAAATCCGCCCACCCCTTCGGGGCAGGATCGGCATTCCAGGGATAGACGATAGTCGTCGAGTAGAGCGCCTGCCCGACCGCATGCTGCATCGTGATTTCCGGATAGAGCGCGGTGGCGTCGATCACGTTGTAGTCGATGGCCTGGAGGTACTTCTTCTGGGCCAGCGGCAGGACGTTCTCGGTCGGAATCAGCGCGACATCCCACACCACATCGCCGTCATCGACTTGCTTGGCGAGGGTGGTGATCCCGTCGCGTCCGAACTCGGTGTGACGTACGGTCGCGCCGGTCGCCGTCGTGAAGGCCTCGAAGTAGCTTTCCTGCAGCGCCCTCAGATAGTCGCCAGCCGCTGCGGTGGCAACGGAGATCGACCGGCCCTGCCATCGTTCCGGATCGAGGTAGCCAGCCACCGGAGAGGCGATGGGTTCCTGCGTCGGTGTCGGCACGCCCTGGGTGGGTTCTGGCACGGTGATGGCGGTCGGCTCGGGGGTCGATTCAGGCTCGTCATCGGACCCGATGGAGCAGGCGGATAGCCCGGCCAGGACGAGGCTCGCGCTTGCGCCCATGGCGGCACGACGGCTCCATCGCCGAGGCTGGGTGGTGGACGGGTAGGCGTCTTCGCTGGTAGTCATGTGCTTCATTGCGCCTGATACATGAGGGATCGCGTGCAAACGGTCATCCGGGCACGCCGGAAATCGGGACTACAAGCCCGCTGGTTCACACCAGCGTAGCATTTCGCAATCAATCGTGAGGGGCATCCCGCCGGGAGAGCCAGAATCGGCGTTGGCGGGCAGGAATACGTAGGCAGGAAGCCGCCCGACGCGATATGCTACCGCTACCGTTCCATAGTGGAGCGCAATCGTGCTGTCGCGGTTCGAGACCACGATCCGGCGTCGCAATGCGTCGCGGTTGGGGATTCGGCGTGTAGCTCCGGCGTCTGGCCGGAGGGCCGATCGATCGATACGGGAACCACACGCAAGGAGACGAACACGGTGGACACGTACAACATCTACATGGACGAGTTGCCTGCAGGCGAGGAAATCGACGGGGAAGAGATCATCGAGGTCGAATTCCGCGTCGTTCCGGGTTCTGGCGATGAGAACGATCCTGAGTCGAATGCGGTGATCGCCGGGCTGGACCTGGTCGATCTCATCAACCTGCGCGACGCCCTCCAGCAGGAGATCGACAACTACGCGCTGACCGCGCTTGAGGCATCGGCCAGCCGGATCGCGGACATCGAGGTTGGTGGCTTCTAGGAAACCGGTTGCGTTGACCAACGGAATCCTGTAGGCTCTGGGGCGGGATCGAATCGATCCCGCCCCCTTCTGTCGTTCCGGCAGCGCATCGTGCGAGTGCGGTTGCCCATCGAGGAGTTTTCAGGACTTGGCTGGCTAGGCATTTCCCTTTCCGTGGCGTCATCGTTTTGCCACGCTTCGACGTGTCCCTTTGTGTCACACTCGGGACGTTCGACGATCTGGAATGCCCATGCTTACTGCCAGTCACCTGAGCCACCGCTTTGGCGGCGACACGATCCTCCACGACGTTTCCTTCACTATCAACCCACACGACCGCGTTGGCCTCGTCGGCCCGAACGGCGCCGGAAAATCGACCCTGCTGCGCCTCCTGACGGGCGTCGACGCGCCCGATGCCGGCAGCATCGTGGTCTCGCCCGGAGCGTCCATCGGCTACCTGAAGCAGGGGTTCGCCGACCTCCCCGACGGGACGGTGGCGGACCTCCTCGATGCCCCGACGCGCGGGTTGGTGGGGGCGTATCAGGCGCTCGAAGCGGCCACCGCGCGGCTCGGTGATGCCGACGATGCCGATGCCGCAGACGACTACGACTGTGCGATGGCCGCCTTCGACGCCGTTGGAGGCTACGACGCGCTGGCCGAACTCGAAGTGCATCTCGATCGCTTCGGACTTGGCGAGGTCGGGTTCGAGCGCGCGCTCGACACGCTCTCCGGCGGTCAGAAGACGCGGGCGGGTCTTGCCGGTCTCCTTGCGTCCTCACCGGACCTCCTGATCCTCGACGAACCGACCAATCACCTCGACATCGACGCGCTCGACTGGTTGGAGGACCATCTGCGGCGCACGGAGAGCGCGATCCTGATCGTGTCCCACGACCGGGGATTCCTCGATCGTGTCGTCAACCGCATCCTCGAACTCGACGGCGAGACGCACACCCTCACCGCGTGGGTCGGCACCTACAGCGACTACGCGCAGCAGAAAGCCCACGCCGAGCAGGAGCAGGCCGAGGCGTGGTATCGCCAGCAGAAGGAGGTTCGCAAGATCAAGGAGGACATCCGGCGGATGGAGCACCACGCGCGGACTATCGAGGCGAACACCATCGACTTCGCGATCCGCAAGAAGGCCGCGAAGATCGCCCGACCCGCCGTGGTGCGCAAGGCCAAGCTGGAACGCATGCTGGACTCGGAGGATGCCATCGAGAAGCCCTCCCAAAGTTGGGGACTGGCCGTCGATTTCGGGAGTGAAGGTGCGGCAGGGGGTGCCCGTCATGTCGTCCAGATCGACCGTGTCAGTGTCGCACTTGGAGGGCGGGAGGTTCTGCGCGACATCTCCCTGGACGTGCTGCACGGCGACCGGATCGCCCTGATCGGGCCGAATGGCAGCGGGAAATCGACGCTCCTGAAGGTGATCGCAGGCGATCTGATGCCCGATCGTGGCAGCGCCAGACTCGGGTCCGGCGTGAAGGTCGGCTACTTCGCGCAGGAGCAGGACACGCTCGACCTGAGCCTGACGGTGCTGGACGGTGTGCGGCGGGAGGCGGCGATGTCGGAGAGTGATACCCGGACGTTCCTGCATCGCTTCCTCTTCGGCGGCGACACCGTGCACCGGCAGATCGGCGCGCTTTCGTATGGTGAGCGGGCGCGATTGATGCTGGCGATGCTGGTGTTGCGAGGGACGAGCCTGCTTCTGCTGGACGAACCACTGAACCATCTCGATATCGAATCCCGCGAGCGCTTCGAGCAGGCGCTGACGCAATTTGAGGGCACACAGGTGATCGTGCTGCACGATCGCTACGCCGTCGAACGGCTGGCGACGCGGGTGATCGAGGTGCGGGATGGCGTCGTTATCGAGCGCGATCCCGCCACGCTGGAGGTCTCCCATGCCTGAGCGACCCGTTCCTGCCGATCTGCTTCCCGGTGACGAAGTCTTCGCGGATGGCAACATGGCGGCGATCGTCCTCCGTGGCGACGAGGTTCGGCGGGGACGCTCGCCGTGGGCTGACGCGAGCCGCGCGGTGCTACAGCACCTTGAGACGGTCGGCTTTCCGTTCTCGCCACGCTACCTCGGTGCGGATGGCGTGGTCGACCGCTACACATTCGTGCCGGGCGAGACGTCCCCAGCCGATCTCGTCGGATACGAGGACGACCGGATCGTGAGCGAGGTGGGAACGATGATCCGCGCCTATCACGACGCGATGGCGAGCTTCGTGCCGGAGCCGGATGTAGAGTGGCCGCTGATGCCGGGCATGCCGCCCAGCGATGGCACGATCTGCCACAACGACATCGCGCCGTGGAACGTCGTCTTTCATGACGGAGCGCTCTCCGGGTTGATCGATTGGGATCTCGTCGCACCGGCGACGCGAACATGGGACCTCGCCTATGCGGCGTGGCGATTCGCTCCGCTCTACCCGACGTTCGGCCCCGCGAGCGAGCGTGTGCGCCGCGTGCGGCTTCTGCTGGACGCCTACGGTCTGCCGGAAATCGAGCATGCCGACTTCCCACTGGTGATCCTGGCACGGATGCGGAGCGCGTACGGAACGGTCGAGCAATGGGGTGCGGCTGGCGTTCCCGGTTTCGATCGACTCTACCGCGAGCGCCTCCACGTCGATGCCCTGGATCATATCGTGTGGATGGAGACCGAGTTTCTTCCGGTGTGGTAAGGGGCATGCCGTTCCGATCCGAGCAACATATCCCTTTGAAGATCATTTCATAAACCCCTTGCCCAATCCCAGGCCCAATGCTACAAGTGCGCCGCATCCACAACGTGCGCTCCCGTCCGGGTGGACATTCCGGAGCGCGATGACCCACCAAGGAGCGGCGCGTGAAGATCACGGCGATCAAGGGGTACCCGGTCTTCGTCGGGACTCGCAACCAGTTCATCGTCATCATCGAGACCGATGAAGGTATCACCGGCCTCGGTGAAGGTGGCATCTCCGGGCGCGAGCTGGCGATGCAGGGCATGCTCACCCACTACGCCGACCTCATCGTGGGTCTCGATCCGCGCCGGATCGAGCACATCTGGCAGCTGCTCTATCGCGGTGCCTACTTCGAAGGCGGCAAGATCGCCGGCGCTGTCATCTCCGCCATCGACATCGCGCTCTGGGACATCCTCGGACAGTCACTCGGGGTGCCGGTCTGGCAGTTGCTCGGGGGTGCGGTCCGCGATCGCGTCCCCTGCTTCGCGACGCCGGGTTCGCTGAGCGATCCGGACATCCTGGCCAAAGCGACGGCCAAGGTCGAAGAGGGCTGGAACGTCCTCCGTTTCGGGATCGGCATGAATCGCGAGGGCTGGACCGGCGCCGATGGCTCCGTCTACGAGCCGCTTGAGTCCATCACCAGTTCCGTGGATGGCCTGACAATGCTCCGGAAGGAACTCGGCCCGGACATCGCCCTCTCCATCGACTTCCACCATCGCCTGAGCGCGGCGGAGTCGGCGGTCTTCTGCCGCCGTGTGGAGCCGCTTCACCTCTACTTCGTGGAGGAACCGATGCGCTGCGAGGACCCGAATGCCTACGCCCAGTTGCGCGGCATGACAGGCGTCCCGTTCGCGATTGGCGAGGAGTTCTCCAGCAAGTGGCAATTCGCGCCGTACATCGAGCGTGGCCTGCTCAATTTCGCGCGCATCGACCTCTGCAATGTCGGCGGCTTCACGGAATCGCGGAAGGTCGCGAACTGGTGCGAGACGCACTACATCGACGTGATGCCGCACAACCCGCTCGGACCGATCTCGACCGCCGCCTGCGTACATCTCGCCTCGGCGATCACGAACTTCGCATACCTGGAATACATCCCCGGCCACTACACGGATGCCCCGCGCGACCTCTTCCCGGAGATCCTGCCGATGGAGGGCACCACCTTCCCATTGCCGACGAAGCCGGGCCTCGGTGTCACGTTCGATGAGGCCGTCGCCCAGACAGAAGCCTTCGCCTACCGCCCCTGGATCGCCCCCCGCTTCCATCGTGAGGATGGCAGCTACACGAACTGGTGAGAGATAAGGAACGCAGTCCGTTCTCAACCAGGAGGAAGCCCGCTCACAGGGTCGTGAGCGGGCTTCCTCCTGGTCCATTGGTGAATCAAAGGGATATGTTGCGTGACACTCGAGGACACGACAGCAAACAGACGCAACGGCATGAATGGCCTCTCCCCCGGTTCGCATTTCGCGAGGGGGGGAGAGGCCGACTCTCTCTTTCGTCCTTGCTCTCTTTCCCTTTTTCTCCCGGTTCGTTATTTTGTTACGGTCGGATGATCGAGCCGTTCGCTGTGCGCACTTCCGGCCATGCTCCGTTGATCGGATGATCCGGGAAGGGGTACTTCGCGGCGAGCTCCTCGTTCACGTCGATGCCGAGACCGGGTTTCTCGTTGCTCCACATCGCGCCGTCGTGGATCTCCGGGCAGCCGGGGAAGACCTCCTGCGTCCGCTCCTGAAAGATATGCGCCTCCTGGATGCCGAAGTTCGGCACTGCGAGGTCCAGCGCCAGGTTCGCGGCGTGCCCGACCGGCGAGACATCGCCCGGCCCATGCCACGCTGTCCGCACGCCGAAGTACTCGCTCAACGCCGCCAGTTTCCGCGCTGGGGTGATGCCACCGATGTCCGAGATGTGGACGCGGATGAAGTCGATCAATCGGTCCGCGATCAGCGGCACGTATTCGGCCTGGTTGACGTAGAGCTCCCCCATCGCGATCGGGATCGCCGAATGCTGCCGGAGGAGCGGGAAGTAGCCGTTGTCCTCCGGCGCGAACGGATCCTCCAGGAAGAAGAGGTGGAACTGTTCGAGGTCCTTCGCCAGCTGGATTGCCTGAATCGGCGCGATCCGCTCGTGGATATCGTGCAGGAGCTCGATCTCGTCACCAATCGTGCTGCGCAGGTGATCGAAGAGCTTCGGCACCACCCGGCAGTATGCCGAGGGATTCCAGCGCTCCTCGGCGGCCTCCTCCAGGCGTCCGGTGTACCGCCGCCCGGCGTCCTTCGCGCGCTTCGAAGAGACGCCGTAGGTGGCACCGCCCGGCACTCCCACCTGTGCCCGGATGTGCGTGAACCCCTCCGCCATCAGCGCGCGGACGTTCTCCTCGACTTCCTCGATGGTCGCGCCCGATGCATGCGAATAGAGCGTGGCCGCGTCGCGGTTCTTGCCACCAAGCAGCTGATAGACCGGCAGGTTCGCGATCTTGCCCTTGATGTCCCACAAGGCCATGTCCACCCCGGACATCGCATTGTTCAGGACGGGGCCACTTCTCCAGTACGAGCTGAGGAAGGACGCCTGCCAGATGTCTTCGATGTTGTGAACGTCGCGTCCGATCAGGAACGGGCGCAGATACTCCTCGACCGCCGTCTGCACCGCCAGCGGGCGCTGCGTGAAGGTCGCGCACCCGACCCCATAGAGTCCCGGCTCCGTCGTCTCGATCTTGACGACCACCAGCCGGATGCCATCCGGCGCGGTCAGGATCACCTTCACGTCCCGGATGCGAATCACCCCGGACTCGCCCTCGTACGCATCCCAGACATCCGGGATCACCGGAACGGGGGCCAACTCCTCGCGTTCAGTCATCGCCTGCTCCTGTCATGTCGGCAGCGGGGCATCATGCTCTAGACCTGGGTCTTGGCCCATGCCTGGAAGTCGGCCTCGATCTCGTCTGCCCAGTCGTTGCGGTCGATATCACCGGAGGTGTAGGTGCCCTCCGCCAGGCGCATCTTGCCGAAGATGTCGCGGAAGCGCGTGTTCTCCGACTTCTCGACCACTTCCTGCACGAACTGCGGCGGGATGAAGGTCACACCCTCCCGCGTGCCCAGCACCGCATCGCCCGGCATCACGGTCGCATTGCCGATGCGGACAGGGATGTTCACCCCGACCAACGTGACGTCGTAGATGGCGCTCGGATGGACACCGCGGCAATAGACCGGAAAATCCGTCAACTCGTCGACACGCTCGTAGTCGCGGATACCACCGTCGATCACCATGCCAGTGCCAGTTCGCGCGCGGGCGGCGGTCCCGAGGTTGTCACCGATGAAGGTGCCATCCTCCACCTTGCCGAAGAGATCGACCACCAGCACATCGCCAGGGCGCAGCGTGTCGATCACCCAGGTGTTCTGGCCACCATCGCGCCCTTCCTTCGCCCCGATCCCCTGCACGACATCATTCAGGTCCGGGCGAATCGGGACGAACTGGCAGGTGACTGCGCGTCCCACCAGCACCACATCGTCGTGCAGATGCTTCCATCCGCCCTCGAAGACGTAGTGGTAATCGTGACCGCGCTCCAGGGTGCCCCACGCTTCGTCGTTGGTGACGAGCTTGAGCCGCTTCAGCAGATCGTCCGGCACATTCGGGCGCCCATCGTCGAGGCGATCGAACGGATTCTGCGGCGTGAGCGCGGCAATGCGCTCCGGGTCGTTGAAAATCATCGTGGATCGTCCTCCCCATGGTTGGCGAATGGTTTACATGTGGAGCGCAACCATGCAGAATGCCCGCGCTCCAGCGTTCGTCAGGACTGTGTGGGGTCACTATACGGAGCTTCACCATGAGCGCAAGAGGAGCACAACCAGCCATGCCCAAATCCGTCGCCGATTGCCCGGACCTCTCCGGAATACACCGAGGATGACCGGACTCGCACTCGCGCTGGTCCTCGTCTCGGCGGCGATCCATGCGACCTGGAACTATCTGACCAAGCGGATCAACGGCGGCGTTCCGGCGGTCTGGCTCTTCACGGTCGTCAGCGCGACGGTTTACGCGCCGGTCGCGATTGTCGTCGCGCTGGTCATCCGACCGCACATCGGACCGGTCGAACTCCTCTTCATGCTGGGGTCGGGGGTCCTTCAGCTCGTCTACTTCGTGACACTTGCCAAGGGGTATGAGAAGGCAGATCTCTCGATCGTCTATCCGGTCGCGCGGGGCACCGGCCCCCTGCTCGCGACGGTCCTCGCCATCGTTCTGCTGGGGGAGCATCCGACGCGGACGACGATCGCCGGTTCGATGTTGATCTGCGGCGGCGTCTTCATCCTGGCCAGTGGCGGTCGGCTGACGGGCGGTCGCGACCGCTCCCTGCTGCTGGGCGTGGGATACGGCGTCGCGACTGGCGCGATCATCGGGTGCTACACCGTCTGGGATGGACACGCCGTGGGCGCGCTGGCGATTCCGGCGGTGATGCAGAGCTGGTCGGCGGAGGCGCTACGGGCGGTGTATCTCACGCCATATGCCCGCCGTCATCGCGTGCGCGTTCGTGCGATCTGGGCGCAATCCCGCACTCAGGTGATCCTCGTGGGAATCATGAGTGCGGGATCGTACATGCTGGTGCTCACCGCAATGTCCTTCTCGCCGGTGAGTTCCATCGCCCCGGCGCGGGAGGTGAGCATCCTCTTCGGAACCCTGCTCGGCTTCTGGCTGCTGAAGGAACCGATGACGGGCAGCCGCATCCTCGGAGCCCTGGTGATCGTCGCCGGGGTGGTCTGCGTCGTACTTGGCTGAGGGGGCCGTCGTGGGTCGGCTCTCTCGAGTCCGCACACGCCGGAAGCCCGACATGGTTCCCGAGGGTCCTGGAGGGGTAATCCATGTGATCGTCCATCCAGGCAATGTCACCTCACGGAGGACTCCCCTGCCGATCCGGACCCGCTAGCTGACCGGTGACCCCGCCTTGTAGTAATCCAGGAACCACGCCTGCACATTGAATGGCTCCTCGCCCGCAGCGGGCTGAATGTGCGTCCAGGCGCCGTTCTCCTGCAACATCGACGCGTTGACGGTGTCACGCAGATAGCCATCGAGCACGACATCGCGCAGGTGGGAGATCAGCACCGGCGATTCGATCGGTGCGATCACCTCCACCCGGCGGTCGAGGTTGCGTTCCATCGCGTCGGCGGACCCGATGTAGACGAGATCCTCACCGTTGTTGCCGAAGTAGTAGATCCGGCTGTGTTCCAGGAAGCGACCGACGATACTGCGGACGCGGATCGTCTCGCTCCATCCCGGCACGCCGGGTCGCAAGCAACAGATGCCGCGCACGATCAGGTCGATCTCCACGCCCGCTTGCGATGCCTCATAAAGCGCGCGGATGACCGTACGATCCACCAGCGAGTTCATCTTCAGGATCAGGCGACCGTTGCCGTGCTCCTTGTGGATGGCGGTCTCCACGCGGATGGCCCGCACAATCTGATCACGCATGTGGTCCGGCGCGACCCAGATCTTGCGGTAGTGCTCCTGATGGGAATAGCCGGTGAGCACGTTGAAGAGTTCGCTGACGTCACTGGCGAGATCCTCCCGGGAGGTCAGCAGCCCGACATCCTCGTAGATGCGCGCGGTATTCGCATTGTAGTTACCGGTCGAGATGTGCAGATACCGACGCAGTCCGTCCGGCTCCCGCCGGACCACCAACGTCAACTTGCAGTGCGTCTTCAGGCCGACGAGCCCGTAGGCAACGTGGACACCATGGGACTCCAGCGTCTGCGCCCAGGAGATATTGTTCTCCTCGTCGAAGCGAGCCTTCAACTCCACCAGAACGGCCACCTGGGTATCGTCGTCACGGGCGGCGATCAGGGCAGGGATCAACGGCGAATCCTTGCCGAGGCGGTAGAGCGTCTGCTTGATCGCGACCACATCCTTGTCGGTGGAGGCCGCCTTCACGAAGTCCGAAACAATGTTGAACCCCTGGAATGGCAGGTGCAGCAACACATCGTGCTCGCGCAGCAGCGCGAAGACATCCTCGTAGGTCTTGCCCGTCTGCGGCACAGTCAGGCCGTCCGGGAAGAGCGGCGACGGCGTAAAGGGCGCGTCCTTCAGGTCCGGGCGGTCGATGCGCACCAGCTCGAAGAGGTCCTGCAGCCCGAGCCGTCCATCGATCGCGCAGAGATCGCTGGGTCCGGCGTGCACCTGATCCAGCAGCCAGCGCTGCACTTCCACCGGCATGGTGCGATCGACGTCCACGCGCACCGGCGTGCCAAACGGACGCTGCGAGATGGTCTCGCGCATCACTTCGAGCAGGTCGGCGTTGTCCTCGTCATCCTCGTCCGGCTCCACGTCGGAGTCGCGGAGGACGTGGAAGGCGTAGGAGGCAATCACCTCGCTGCCGGGGAAGAGCCGGTCGAGATGGGCCGCGACCAGGTCTTCCATCCAGACAAAACGGAGGTCCGACATGGTGGCGTTCGGGTCGGTAACGAGCACGCTGCCCTTGGCGCCATCGGCAAGATTGGCCGGGACCAGGACGAGCCGAGGCAGCACGGCCGGCACCTTCACCCGGGCGAAGCGGGCGATCCCCTGATTCCTGAGCACGATGATGAGGTTCAGGCTGCCGTTGGAGACGTGCGGGAACCGTCGTCCCCGGTCGATCGCCTGCGGGGTGAGGACCGGGAAGACCTCGCGCTCGAAGACTTCGCTCATGCTGGCGCGTTCATCCCCGGAGAGATCACTCCAGCCGAGGACGTGAATCCCCTGCTTCGAGAGGCCGGGCAGGATCTCCTCGCGAACCAGCCGCGCATGCTCCCCGAGCAGGTCTCGCGTCGTCTCGTGGATGGCCTTGAGCTGCTGAACGGGCGTCCGTCCATCGGTGGCGCGATCGCCGATGCCTGCGGCGACCTTCCGCTTCACCCCTGCGACCCGAATCATGTAGAACTCGTCGAGGTTGGAGCAGAAGATGGCGGCGAACTTCGCCCGTTCGATCAGCGGATTCCTGTCCGACGCAGCCTCACGCAGCACGCGCCGGTTGAACTCCAGCCAGCTGAGCTCGCGGTTGAGATAGACGTCCGGAATGAGCGCGGGCAGGTCAAGGTCGGCCCGAGCTGCCGCGACCGATGCGGAGCCATTCACGGCTGATTCCGACACCGCGTCAGTCGTCATTCCTGCAAGGTCAAGTCCATCCGCAGAGCTCATCACGCGCCCCTTCGTCCATCTCGTCGTCCGGGCCTTGTCGACCCCATCCGAATCATGATGCAAGTATCGCCGATCACGCATGCCAACAGGAGGAGCTTTACGAGGAATTAGCATCCGCATCCGGGAAATACCGAAAAGACACAGACCAGCCGCCGGAACATGTCCAGCGGCTGGTCTGCAATCGATCGACGATCCTCGCGAAGCTTAGTCCGCGGTGGACGGCACAGGCTCGGAGGCACGGGTACGCATACCCGCTTCCGTATCCTCCGGCACCGGCGGAGCACCGAAGATCTCGATGACCTCCGGGCCGTCCAGCGTCTCCCGCTCCAGCAGGGCGGCAACCAGCGCCTCCAGCTTGTCGCGGTGGACGTTGTTCAGCTGAACCGCCTGCTTCAGCGCGTTCTCGACGATCTGGTGCACCGCAACATCGAGCCGCTGGGCCGTCGCATCGGAGAACGACTTGTCTTGCGTGATCTCGCGGCCAAGGAAGACGTGCTCCTCGCCCGTGCCGAGGTAGATCGGACCGACATCGTCGCTCATGCCCCAGACCCCGACCATGCGACGGGCAAGTCCGGTAGCCTGCTTGAGGTCGTTCTCGGCGCCGGTCGTGATCTCGCCGAACACCACCATCTCGGCAGCGCGGCCACCAAGCATCCCGGCGAGGCGACCGAGGAGGTAGGTGCGGCTGTAGAGGCCACGATCCTCGTCCGGCATCTGGATGGTCACACCACCGGCGTTCCCGCGCGGGACGATGCTGACCTTCCGCAGCGGGTCGGACCCGGCGGTGAAGTGCGCGACCAGCGCGTGGCCGGCCTCGTGGTACGCGACGACTTCGCGTTCCTTCGGATTCGTCAGGCCGCTCTTGGCAACGCCCAGGAGGATCTTGTCGAGCGCCTCATCGAAGTCACCCGGCAGGATTTCCTTGCGGTTGCGACGGGCAGCAGTGAGCGCCGCCTCGTTGACGAGGTTGGCGAGATCCGCGCCGGAGAATCCGGTGGTGGAGCGGGCGATGTGCTCCAGATCGACCTTCGGGTTGAGCGGCAAGCCCCGGGTGTGAATGCCGAGGATCGCGACACGACCCTTGCGGTCCGGCAGCCCGACGGTCACCTGTCGGTCGAAGCGACCGGGACGCAGCAACGCGGGATCGAGCACGTCGGGGCGGTTCGTGGCCGCCATGACGATGACTTCCTGGTTGGTCTCGAAGCCATCCATCTCCACGAGGAGCTGGTTCAGGGTCTGCTCGCGCTCGTCGTTGGAGCCGCCGAGACCTGCGAATCGCTGACGGCCGACAGCATCCATTTCGTCCACGAAGATGATGGCAGGGGCGGCAGCCTTCGCCCGATCGAAGAGGTCGCGGACGCGGCTCGCACCGACACCAACGAACATCTCGACGAACTCGGATGCGGAGACGCTGAAGAAAGGCACCCCCGCCTCACCCGCGACGGCGCGGGCGGTGAGGGTCTTACCGGTACCCGGAGGCCCCACGAGCAGCACGCCACGCGGAAGGCGCGCGCCCAGCGCATGGTACTTGGCCGGGTTGCGCAGGAAGTCGACGACTTCCATCAGCTCCTGCTTGGCCTCGTCCTCTCCCGCCACGTCCGCGAACGTGACCTGTGGTCGTTCCGGATCGTTCTGGCGGGCCTTGCTGCGGCCAAACCCGAAGACATTCTGCTGCCCACGACTCATCGAGCGGCCCATGAAGATGATGAGGCCCAGGAAGAAGATGAATGGCAGGAAGGTGAAGAGGATGCTGGTCCAGATACTGCTGGTGTTCACCTTGCCATTGATGGTGGCGCCAGACGCCTCCAGGCGGGAGAGCAGGTCCGGGTTGTCAACACCCTGCGGCAGCGTGGCCTGGATCGAATCACTCGACCGGATGTTGGAAGCGTCGGCCGGCGGATTCTGGACGAGCTCCTTGTTCTCGGTGTCCCAGTGAATCTGGTTGTCCAGCTGCACCGTGATCTCGGTCTCGGAAAGGGTCGCCGTCTTGACGTTCTTGGCATCGATCTGCTGGACCACTGCCGAGTAGCTGACGGTGAGATCTTCCTGGCTCTGGCTCGGCCCGAAGACCTCCCAGATATACCAGCCGATCAGGGCGATGATCAGCGTCGCGACGATCCACGTCGGAATCCGCGGTGTTCGCTGAAGCGGGTTGGATGGCCCCCCATTGCGGCCGTTCTGCTTGCCATTCCCCTTGTCCGGAGGAGGCAACTGCGGTCTCTTCTGGTCATTCGGTTGCATCGATACGTCGTCTTTCTTGATGTCCGTGAATACGCAAGGGCCAGCCCTGTCCACGTGCCAAGATGAAAGCGTCACGGACGAACAGGTATTCGACCAAGTATAGCCAAGACCATTGGACCCGGCGCCCCGTCAACCTGCCCAATTGGTGGAATCCGGGAGAAAACCCGGCATCGCCGCCCGACACCGTTCAAGTCGAGTCAGGATCGTATGATCCTCCACCAGGCGGGAATGCCGAACTCGTCGTTCTCGCCATAGGCGTAACCCGTCCACTCCACGTGCGAGGAGCGCCGCATCGCGCCAGGGATCACCTGCCCATGCACCACCATCTTGGCATGCCGCGGATTCTCCCCCCAGCGAATCAGTGTCCGCTCATAGAGCGCCACGCCATCCGGAATCGACAGCAGGACATCCACGAAGTCATTGGTCGTGAATTCGTCGCCGTCGATCCTCTGCATCAGGTCGTCGATGAAGGGCGCCATCTCCTCGATAAGGTCATCCACCGTCACGCCATTCGGACCGGTGTCGTGGTCTCGCCGCGGTGCCGCCATTCCTACTCCACTCCTCGCTCTCACCACAAACCACGCGGCGATGATCGTGTTGCAAGCAACAACGCCCTACATGGCCTCTTCGTCGTCATCTGGGATGTAGTCGTCAAAGACGACATCGGCAATGGCCTCGCCATTCCGCAGTGCCACGTAGCTTTCGTATCGGCGCCGCGCGATCTCGCCAGCATCGACCGCCGTGCGGATCGCGCAATCTGGCTCATGGACGTGCGTGCAATCCTGATAGAAGCAGCCACCCAGAAATGCCCGAAACTCCGGGAAGCACTCCGGCAACACCTCGGGATCGATGGCGTGCATGGCCAGTGCGCGCATCCCTGGCGTGTCGGCCACAAACGTCTCCGCGCCAATGCGATGGAGCCGGGCGCCAACCGTCGTGTGCCGTCCCTTGCCCGTCGCCACCGAGACCTCGCCGACATCACGCAGGTTCTCCGGGTCGAGCGCGTTCAGCAGGCTGGACTTGCCGACCCCCGATGGCCCGGCAACCGCCGAGACCTTGCCATCGAGCGCCTCCCGCAACGCGGAGATGCCTTCCCTGGTGCGTGCGCTGACGAAGTGCACCGGGTAGACGCCGTCGTAGTCCGCGAAGATCGTCCGCGCGGCATCCGGACCAGCAGGATCGTCCAGGTCCATCTTGCCTACCACGACCGCGGCTGGAAGCTGTTGCAACTCGGCCAGCACGAGAAAGCGATCGAGCATCCGGACATGCGGCTCCGGATCGCGCACCGCGAAGACGAACATCACCTGATCCAGGTTCGAGACGATCACCTGATCGGTGTCGCGCGTGTTCCGGGCGGTGCGCACCAGCGCGCGCGACCGTGGCCCCACCCACTCGATCACGGCTTCCCGGTCAGGCAGGAGCGAGACCGCCACACGATCTCCCACGGCAACGATGTCCGTGCGGCGCATCTCCCGCTTCAACTGCCCCCGCACGGTGGCCAGAACGATCGGGGATTCTGCATGAGGATCGTCCAGCGCCACCTCGAACCAGAGCCCATGCGCCCGGACCACGCGCCCCTGGGGCAGGTCCACGGGAGCATCGCGAACAGATGTCTCCCTGCGCGCTTCGGGTCCGGGTGGCCGGGATGATCGGCCGGCACGACCGGAGTCAGACCCGTGTGCACGGTCCTTTGGACGGTTGGGAACAGGGCGGGATCTTCTGGGCAAGCGGGCACATTCCTTAAGAAACGACACCGGCAGGGGGGCCGGGCAGAGAGAAGTTTCACCCATAACGTCGTCTTGACACTTTCCCGTCAGGGGCTATCCTTACATTAGGAAAGCGAGTGCAATGGCAAGTATACGGCCTCGCTCCGCTATCGTTCTTCTCCCGAGGGGGCATCACTCTCATGATCACCATGACCACCGAAGCAGTCTCGCAGCTCCGCGACTTCCTCAGCGAGCAGGGCACCCCGGATCACGCGCTGCGTGTCTTCGTGGCTCCCGGCGGTTGCTCCGGCCTCCAGTACGGCATGACCATCGACGAGACGTCCGACGAGGGCGACGAGGTCATCGAGACGCAGGGCGTTCGCGTGCTGGTCGATAACTTCAGCGCCATGTACCTGAAGGGGTCGGAAATCGACTACGTCAATTCGCTCATGGGCGGCGGCTTCACCGTCCGCAACCCGAACGCCGTGGCGGGATGCTCCTGTGGGCACTCCTTCGACACGGGCGAGAACGCCCAGACCTCCCAGGGCTGCGGCTGCGGCCACTAACCCCACAGGGTGCGAGTCAACCGGAACGACGCGAATCCGCATCGCGTCGTTCCGGTCGCCTGTTTCAGGGGCAGGCAGCGACACGCGACTCCACGCCAAGGGGTGTTTACAGTGTATCAATACATCGCTATAATGGCATATCTAGAGGCGCGCCTCGCACGTCTCTGCCCTGCTGCGCAGTCAGGCGTCCTGTGACGCCCCGCCGCTGGCGCCAGCAATCACCATCACAGCACACCGATTGGCCGAACGGCATGATGGCGACACATCCGGTTCACGCCTTCATGCGTATACATAAGCGGACGGCAGGAACAGGCACCACCCCACCTCCGGACGCACCGCTCGTCACGCGCGGGTCTATCCAGCGCTGACTCTCATACCCGTGCGCCCGGGCTTTCCGCCGCCACGTAAGGAGCATGATCCCAATGAGCGACCGCATGGCAACCTATGATGTAGCCGATCTCGACAAGTTCGTCAGTGACAGCATTAATGGCGAAGACAAGGCCGAAGTTCCCGAAGAGATTACCACACAGATGGCGGACGAAGTCGAGCCAGAAGTCGACCTCGAACGTGACCTCGATGTCCTGCAGCGGCTCGATCCGAACTTCATCAACGACCCGGTCCGGCTCTATCTTCGCGAGATCGCCGAGACCCCGCTGCTTACCCACGCCCAGGAAATCGACCTCGCCAAGCGCGTCGAGAATGGCGACCTGCAGGCCGTTCAGCAGTTCGTTCGCGCCAACCTGCGTCTCGTCGTCTCCATCGCCAAGCGCTATGTCAACCGCGGCCTGACGCTGCTCGACCTGATCCAGGAGGGCAACATCGGCCTGATGCGCGCCGTGCAGAAGTACGACTGGCGCAAGGGTTTCCGCTTCTCCACCTACGCGACGTGGTGGATTCGCCAGGCGATCACCCGCGCGATCGCCGACCAGAGCCGGACCATCCGCCTCCCGGTCCACATGGGCGATTCCATCTCCCGCTACCGCAAGACCCTGAACCTGCTCGCACAGGAACTCGGTCGCCAGCCGACCCCGGAAGAGGTCGCCGAGGCGATGGCCGTCGCGCCAGAGAAGATCCACCAGATCGTGCAGGCCGCCCAGCGCACCATTTCGCTGGAGACGCCGATCGGCAACGAGGACGACACCAGCCTTGGCGACCTGATCGCCGACGAGGTCTCCGAGACCCCGTATGAGGCGGCCAGCGAATCGATGCTGAAGCGCGACGTCAACGCGGCGCTGGACACCCTCTCCGCCCGTGAGAAGCTGGTCCTCCAGCTCCGCTTCGGGCTCGGGCAGGGGCACCAGCACACCCTGGCCGAGGTCGGCGAGCAGCTGCAGATCAGCCGCGAGCGCGTCCGCCAGATCGAGAACGAGGCGCTGCAGAAGCTCCGCAAGCTGGATGGCGATCGTCTCTTCGCCTACCACCAGGAACTGTAGTCCCCACTGACGCAAAACGGGCGGGAGCGCACGCTCCCGCCCGTTTTCGTGTGTCCCCGTCTTGCGCCGTTTCCGTCGCTGTCGCATCCTCTCCCCAGACCGGCCATACGCCAGGGGCAACGACGCTCCGCCATGGGAACAGGACCACGACAACCATGCCGACCCTTCCTTCTGACCTCGAGATCGCCCAGGCGGCGACCATGCTGCCTCCCACCGAGATCGCAGCCCAGCTCGGCATCGACGATTCGTGGCTGGTGCCGTATGGACGGTATGTCGCCAAGGTCGATCCCGCCGTCGCGGAGACGATGGGCGATCGTCCGCGCGGCAAGTACGTCGTCGTCACTGCCATCACCCCGACCCCGCTGGGAGAAGGCAAGACGACGACCTCCGTCGGCCTCGCGCAAGGGCTCTCCCACATCGGACGCACGACGGTGCTCACCCTGCGCCAACCGTCCATGGGGCCGACCTTCGGCATCAAGGGCGGCGCGGCCGGAGGCGGATACTCGCAGGTGCTGCCGATGGAGCAGCTCAACCTGCACCTCACCGGCGACTTCCACGCCGTCACCGCCGCGCACAATCTGCTGGCGGCGATGATCGACAACCATCTCTTCCAGGGCAACGACCTCCAGCTCGATCCCCAGGCGATCAGCTGGCGGCGCGTCCTCGATGTCAACGACCGCTCGTTGCGCTCGATCGTGATCGGCCTTGGGGACAAGGGCGATGGCATCCCCCGCCAGACCGGCTTCGACATCACCAGCGCCTCGGAGGTGATGACCATCCTCTCCCTCTCGACCTCCGCCGACGACCTGCGGCAGCGGCTCGGACGCATCGTGGTGGGGCGCAACACCAGCGGCGCATTCGTGACCGCCGAAGACCTGAAGGCGGCAGGTGCGATGGCGGTGATCCTGAAGGATGCCGTCTGGCCCAATCTCCTTCAGACCACGGAGAACACACCGGCGCTGATCCACTGCGGCCCATTCGGCAACATCGCAACCGGCAATTCCTCGATCATCGCGGACCAGGTGGGCATCCGCACGGCGGACTTCGTGATCACGGAGGCAGGGTTCGGGGCGGACATGGGCGCGGAGCGCTTCTTCAACGTGAAGTGCCGCACGTCTGGCCTGACGCCGGATGTCGCCGTCCTCGTCGTGACGGTGCGGGCATTGAAAGCCCACTCGGGGCGCTTCAGGATCGTGCCGGGTCGTCCCCTGCCGGAGGATCTGCTCGCGCCGTCGCCGGAGGCCGTGCGCGCCGGTGCGGAGAACCTGCACAAGCACATCGAGATCGTGAAGTCGTTCGGCGTGAACCCGGTCATCGCGATCAACAAGTTCGCGAACGACCACGACGCGGACATTGCAGAAATCGAGGCGATCGCCGCCGAGGCGGGCGTGCGGTCTGCCATCTCAACGCACGTCGTGGAGGGAGGTCCGGGGGCGAAGGCACTCGCGGAGGCCGTCGTCGAGGCGGCGGGGCAGCCGACTGACTTCCGCTTCACCTACGAACTCGAGGAGCCACTAGAGGCAAAGATCGCGGCGGTCGCCACGAAGGTCTACGGTGCCGACGGGATCGAGATCGCCCCGAAAGCAGCCGCAGACCTGCGAGCGTTCACGAAGGCGGGCTTCGGCCATCTGCCGATCCTGATCGCGAAGACGCACCTTTCCGTCAGCCACGATCCGAAGCTGAAGGGGGCGCCGACCGGCTGGACGCTTCCGATCCGGGAGGTCCGCCTCGCGGCGGGAGCCGGGTACGTCTACGCGATCGCGGGCGACATGCGGACGATGCCGGGCCTCGGCTCCTCCCCCGCCGCCGAGCGGATCGACCTCGACACGGATGGCCGCGTGCTCGGCCTCTTCTAGAGGAGAGGTGAGAGAAGAGGAGTGAGAAGGTCTAACAGCGTCACGTGAGGCGGGGCCGAATCATGGACGCAACGGGCTGTCATGAAGACGGCCCCTGCCGACGATTGGCTGCGCGGAACCACTCACTTCTCACTTCTCTCCCCTCTCCCTCTACACGCGGGAAAACACCACGTTCCATTCGTGGATATCGGACTCCGCGATCACGCCATTGCGCGTGTAGGGATCGTTCGCCAGGACCTCGTCCAGTTCGGCGCGGTCGGCGACGTCGTAGACCAGCAAGGCCCCACCGCCCTCCACGAACGGACCGGACTGCTGGATCTTGCCCTCATCAAGCAGCCCCTTGCAGTATTCGCGGTGGAGCGGTCGCGTCTCGTTGAGGCGATCCACATCATCGGTGTAGCGGATGGTAACGGCGAACAGGGCCACTGCGGAAATCCTTTGCTTCTGACGTTCCGTTTGCGACGACACCCGTCGCCGCTGTCGCGCGCATTATGCCCCAGCTTCGTGCCATCGGGGCCGATCAGGATGCACGCGAGAAGACCAGCTTCCACTCCCGGATGGTCCGGCTTGCGATGATCCCTTCCGGCGCGTACGGATCATTCGCCAGGATTTCCTCCACCTCCGCGACATCCGCCGCCTCGTAGATGACCATGCCGCCCGTATCGTCGGCGAACGGACCGGACTCGTGGAGCTTGCCCGCTTCAAGCATCGACAGCAGGTATTCCCGATGACGCGGTCGCACCGCAAGCAGGTGCTCCACGTCATCGGTGAACGTCAGGGTCACGACAAACAACGGCATCGCTGGCCTCCTTTTCCCTTGGTCCGGGTGATCGTTGACCGGCAGATTATCCTGTTCCCAGCAACTCCGCCATGCCTGCATGGTCCGCGATTCACCCTCATCCAGGAATGCCCCGATGCCTCCAGCTCGCTCTGCGGGCGATGACAAGGACGTCGTGCCTCTGCGTCGCCAGTATCTCCAAATCAAGGCTCGCTACCCGGATACGATCCTCATGTTCCGGCTCGGCGACTTCTACGAGACGTTCGACGGCGATGCCCAGATCGCGGCAGACGTGCTCGACATCGTGCTCACCGGCCGCGAGATGGGCAAGAATCTCCGCGTGCCAATGGCGGGCATCCCCTACCACGCGGCGGAAGGCTACATCGCCCGCCTGATCGCCGCCGGTCACAAGGTCGCGGTGTGTGAACAGGTGGGAGAGGTCACGAAGGGCAAGGGCCTGGTCGAACGGGATGTCACCCGCGTCGTCACACCCGGCACTGTCGTCGATCCTTCCATGCTTGATGCGCGCACGAACAACTACATCGTCGCCGTCGCCATCGACCGCACCCGCGCGGGGGTCGCCTTCGCCGACATCACCACCGGCGAATTCCAGACCACCGAGTTGCACGGCGAATCGCCCGAGGACGTCATCCTCGCCGCTGGACGCGAACTCCTCCGCCTCCGCGCCGCCGAGGTCGTCCTCTCCGCCACCCTCACCGATGATCTCTCCCTCCCGATGAGCTCGTGGCTGCCGGAAGGCGTGCCGCCAAGCCGCACGGAAGCATGGCGATGGTCGGTTGATCGGGCAGGCGATGCCTTGATGCGGCACTTCGCGACCGATTCCCTGGACGGATTCGGGTGCGCCGGCAAGCCGCTCGCCATCGAAGCTGCTGGCGGCCTCCTGCAATATCTTGAGGAGACGCAGATCTCCGGGTTGCAGCAGATCGTCTCGCTCTCCACCTACACCATCGATGCCTTCATGACGCTCGATGCGCAGACGCGACGCAATCTCGAACTCTCGGAGAGTGCGCGCGGCGATCGTCGCCACAGCCTCACCGCCGTGCTCGACCGCACGCGCACGCCTATGGGTGCCCGCCTGCTCCGCCGCTGGATCGGGCAACCGTTGCTCGATGTCGATGCGCTGAATGGGCGGCTGGACAGCGTTGGCTGGTTTGTCGAAGGCACCGCCCGCCGCGCGCAGGTACGGGAATCGCTCGCGAAGGTCGGCGATGTCGAACGCCTCGCCAATCGCGCCATCACCAGCGTCGCGAACCCGCGCGATCTCGGCCTCCTGCGTGATGCCCTCACGGCGCTTCCCGCGCTGGATCGCCTGCTGGAAGGCACACCCGGCCTCAGCCGCCTTCCGAACCTCGACGACCTGACGGCCCTGCTCCTCGGTGCGCTGGTGGAGGAACCGCCCGCCATTCTCGGGAAGGCGCCTGTCTTCCAGCCTGGCTACGTCGCCGAACTCGACGCCTACCGCGCGAAGGCACGCGAGGCACGCGAATGGATCGCCAACCTCGAACGCGCGGAACGGGACCGCACCGGCATCCGCACGCTGAAGGTCGGCTACAACAAGGTTTTCGGCTACTACCTGGAGGTCACGACCGCCGCGCTGGCCTCGGCGGAGCGGGATGCGATGGCACGTGGACGCACGGGATCGCCGCTTCCCGATGACTACATCCCGAAGCAGAGCCTGGCGAACGCGACGCGCTACTTCACGCCCCAGCTGAAGGAATACGAAACGATCGTCCTCACTGCCGAGGAGACGCTCGGCGACATCGAGGCGAACGCCTTTCACAAGCTGGTTCGGGAGGTCGCGTCGCAAGGCGATCGCCTGCTCGCGGCCGCGGCCAGCATTGCCTACGTCGACACGACGTCCGCGCTCGCCGATGTCGCCGCCGAACGTCGCTACGTGCGGCCTGACCTCGACGAATCAACGACCATCGAGATCGTCTCCGGACGTCACCCCGTCCTGGAAACGACCCTCCCACGCGGCGAGTACGTCCCGAACGACACGCGACTCGACGCAGACGGCGATCAGATCGTGATCCTGACCGGACCGAACATGGCCGGCAAGAGCAGCTGGCTCCGGCAGGTCGCGCTGATCACGCTCATGGCCCAGATCGGCTCATTCGTGCCGGCGGATCGCGCGAGGATCGGCATCGTGGATCGCATCTTCACGCGCATCGGCGCCCAGGACGACATCGCGACCGGCCAGAGCACCTTCATGGTGGAGATGCTGGAGACCGCGAACATCCTCAACCACGCCACGAAGCGCAGCCTGGTCGTCCTGGACGAAATCGGGCGCGGTACCAGCACCTACGATGGCCTCGCGATCGCCCGCGCCATCGTAGAGTACCTGCACAATGCCCCCGATCTCGGCTGCAAGACGCTCTTCGCGACGCACTACCACGAGCTGACCGAGCTTGCGGAGATCCTGCCGCGCGTCTCCTGCTCGCGCATGGACGTGCTGGAGGACGGCGAGCGTATCGTCTTCCTGCGGAAGGTAGTGCCGGGCGGTGCGGACCGCTCCTATGGCATTCATGTCGCTCAGCTGGCTGGCGTGCCGAAGGGCATCATCCGTCGCGCGCAGGACATCCTCACCGAACTGGAGGCGACCGACGCGCGAAACGACGGCGCCAGCGCCCGCCGACAGGCCATGCACGGAGGAGGTGGGGGCGTTCAGCTCACGTTCTTCGACCAACCGAACCCAGCCATCGAGCGCCTGAAGTCACTCAAGGTCGAGGCGCTCTCCCCGCTCGACGCCATCACCACGCTGTTCGAGCTGAAGCACCTCGCTGAGAAGTGAGGGGAGAAACGTGATACCGAATCCGGGTGAAGAGCGGGTGACTGGATACCTGGCTTGACCGGTGGTGAGGCCGGACCGATACGCGGTCGGTTTCTCCATACCGGCGTTCGTTCGTAGGGGTCGACTTCATGTCGACCCGTGGGTTGCGATCAGGGTCTATCCGGATTCAGAATGAGAAGCGAGAGAACGAAGCGGAACGCCCTTCCCGGCCTGTCGGGAAGGGCGTTCGTTTGCGGATGCGAAATCCAGAAGGATCATGAGGACACAGAGCAGATCAATCTTGTGGCGAGCAGCATCACCGCCGGGATATACCGCTGCCCCGACTGCCCGCACGCCTCACTGCTCTCCCCTCTCAGAAGACCAGGACCGAGCGCAGCGTCTCGCCTGCCTTCATCAGGCCGAAGGCCTCGTTCACGCCGTCCAGCGGCATCGTCCTGGAGACGACGCGATCCAGATCGAGCCGCCCCTGCTCGTACCAGGAGGCCAGCATCGGGAAGTCGCGGGTCGGCAGGCAGTCGCCATACCAGCTGACCTTCAGCGCCCCGCCGAGATCGAAGAAGGAGCCGAGCGGCAGCTCGTCCAGCTTCGCCGCCGGACCAGCCACACCGATCATCACGCACGTCCCGGCGAGGTCGCGGCAGAAAATCGCCTGACGCAACGTCTCCGGACGCCCGACCGCCTCGAACGAGAAGTTCACACCATACCCACCGGTGATCGCCTTGATTGCCTCCACCGGATCGCCGTCGTTCGGGTTCACGGTGTGGGTCGCACCGAACGCCGTCGCCCATTCGAGCTTCTTCGGGTCCAGATCGACCGCGATGATCGTCGTGGCCCCCGCCTGCTTCGCGCCCATGATCACGGAATCGCCAACACCGCCGCATCCGAAGACGGCCACCGATGACCCCGCCTCGACCTTGGCCGAGTAGAGCGCCGCGCCGATACCCGTCATCACACCGCACCCGATCAGGCTCATCTGCTCCGGCGGCAGCTGATCGCTGACCGGCACGCACTGCTTCGCATGCACCAGCGTGTAATCGCAGAACGTGCCGATCCCGAGGACGGCGGTCAGCTCCACGCCATCGGCTTCCGCCGTCATCTTCTGGGCGGCATTCAGCGATGCCGAGCACAGGTTCGGCTTGCCGGCGAGACAGAAGCGGCACTCGCCACACGGTGCCCGCCACGCCAGGATCACGAAGTCGCCCTCGGCCACATTCGTCACGCCCTCGCCGACGCTCTCGATGATCCCGGCCCCCTCGTGACCGAGCAGGAAGGGGAACCCCGAGGTCCCGAAGACGCCGGTCATGCAGGAGAGATCGGTGTGGCACACCCCGCTGGCAAGGATCTTCACGCGGGCCTCGCCCGGTCCCGGAGCAGGCACCACGATGTTCTCGAGCACGGCTGGCTCGGAAATGGTGCGAGCAACCGCCGCGCGCGCAACAATTGGTCCGGTGGATGATGTCATGTGGGCTCCGTTTCCATCATAATCATTCCATCGCAACTGGTCTCCCGATTCAACGGAGAATCGACCAGAGGCATTCGCGTGTGTTTCATCGCCCAGTATACGGTCCGACACCGCCCGATCATCCGCCCCCTCTATCGAAGGGCCATCCGTGCCGGAGCAGCATCCTCCCGTTCAGCAACCGACCCCGCACGTCACCTCGCTCGCCCTGCCGGTCGAGCGAGACCTTCGCTCATCGTCGCTGACGGAACGCATCGCCCGCATATCGCCGCTGAACCTGGCGGTCATGCAGTGGGCCTCATGCAGCATCATCGTCGCCGTCCTGCTGTTCCCCACCCTGTTCACCTCCCTCATGACCATTCCCGGCTTCCCGCAAAGCGGCGGCGCGATCATGCGTATCCGCATGTGGCAACGCAGCTTCGGATTCAATCCCTACGGAGCCGATCCCCTGCTTCCCCCACAGACCGCGTTCCTCCTCTTTCTTCTCGTCCTCGCCGTCATTGTCGCCTTTGGAACTCAGGCCATTGCCTTCTGGAAGACCTGGAGTGGGAGCGGCGATCGGCACGCCACATGGCAATGGTGGATCGGGCCGATCGGTAGTCACGTCATCATGCTCTTCATGGCCCCCATGAGCGCCGATGTCTTCTTCTATGCCATGACCGGCGACATGGCGGCAAACGGGAACAATCCCTACACGCACGCCCTCCGCGACTTCCCGGAGAATCCCCTCTTCCGCTACAACCACTGGATCGACATGACAACGGTCTACGGACCGGTCTGGACGACCATCAACCGCGCCCTGATGACGGTCACGGGTCCCGATCCCTTCCTTGCTGTCCTCACGTTCAAGATCTTCCTTGGCATCTCCGCCCTGGCGCTGGCGGGAGTCGTCTGGTTCATCGCCCTTCGCCTCACCGAATCCCGACGCCTGGCCGCCTGCGCGTTCGTGCTCGTTGCCTGGCAGCCGAACATGATCGTGGAGACATCGGGGCAGGCTCACAACGATTCCTTCATGCTCCTCCTGCTGGTTGCCGGAATCGGCACGGTCCTCGTCTGGGGATCGCGGTATCTGCGCCTGGCCCTCACCATCACCGCGCTCTCGATCGGCGTGAAATACGTCACCCTGCCGATCGTCGGGCTGGTCGCCCTGCTTCGGCTGGCCACCACCCGCCACGACCGGCACACCGGCTGGCGGCTGGCGAGGGCCTGGGCGCTTGATGGCTTCATCCTGATCGTCGTCGCGTCCATCTTCATCGCCCCCTACTGGACCGGCCCGGAATTCTTTCGGGAAATGGTGCGCGAACCGGGGCGGCTCTTCAGCAACCCGATCTTCCAGCCGCGACTTCGCAGCTTCATGCGGGAGATCGGCCTCGGTTCAACCCTGCGCATGCTCCAACACGGCCTCCCCGTCATCATGCAGACGCTGGTGGTGCTCTTCCTCCTGCGGGAAGCCGGGCGCAACGCCCTGATCATGTTCACCGTTGGGCGACGCGCAACCGAGGAGACCAGCGGTATCCAGACTCGCGGCCCGCTGCCGACCGAGATCACCGTAACCCTGCTCCAATCATGGATGGCGATCGCGATTGCCCTCTCGATGTGCACGCCGAACGCGCACTCGTGGTATCTCACCTGGCCGGTCGTCCCGATCGCGCTCTACCTCGTCGTGCAACGCCGCCGGGGGATGACCGACTATCGTGCGACGACCCTCCCGCACTGGTTCTGGGCCTACCTGACCGTCACCGGCCTGATGACGATCGCCTCATTTCAGGTCTCCTGATCGAGGAATGACACCGAATCCGGGTAGTCCATAGGTGTAGGGATAGCGAGCTGAATGGGCTGAGGCATCGGCCCAAAACGCCATCCGTCGGCATGGCTCAGGGCTCCCTCCACAACGGCGTTCGTTGATATACCTTCGCGCTGCGGACTTCATGTCGACCCGCGGGTTGCGATCACGGTCTATCCGGACTCCGTATGAGCACAGATGGGGTATGGACACCACCTCTTCACTGCTCACGTCTCGGTCCTCGCTTCTTCGAGCCCACGTCCCGGATCGACATGGGCGAACGTCGGCGAACCAGCTACACTGAACAGCTGTGAAAGTGCAGGGACTGGCGGAGGATTCCGCCGCATTCACCGCCTCCAATGCCACCATCGCCCGACCAGCGTCGCCCACGCATGACGCGACCGAACGGCCGGGTCCGTTTGTGGTGCCCGCCACCCGGTCCCGCTGGGCCAGCCTTCGCCGAGTTCTCGAACGCACGACGCCGCTTCAGCTCGCGGGCATCCAGTGGCTCGCCGCCCTGGTGATGGTCTTCGTCGTCCTCTGCACCCCGACAACCTCGCGCAAGGGCTTGCTGAGCATCACCGAGACCTACGGCTCGCTGGAGCGGGTCGCCCTCTGGCAGCGCACGTTCGACTGGCTGCCCGGCATGGCGAGCAACGGCGAATTCCTCCACTTGCCGCCCGGCCTGATCGTCTACAGCTTCCGGTTTGGCATGATCGCCCTCTTCTGCCTCCAGGCACTCGCCTTCTGGCAAGCATGGAACGGACGCCATGTGTCCTTCCTGCGCTGGCTGATCGGCCCCATCGGCGCGCATATCCTGATGCTGGCGATGGTCCCCTCCAACGCCGATGTCTTCTTCTACGAGATGAGCGGCGACCTTGCCCGCCAGGGCATCAACCCCTACATCACCCATCTCTACGATCAGCCAACCAATCCGCTCTATCAATACAATCACTGGGTCGAGATGAAGACGGTCTACGGGCCGTTCTGGACCGACATCAACCTCACGATCATGCGCATCACCGGTCCCGATGCGGTCGCGGCCACATTTGCCTACAAGATCGTGCTTGGCGTCACGGCCCTCGCCCTCGCTGGACTGGTCTTCTGGCTGGTCCGCCGCCTGACCGGGAATCAGGCGATGGCCGCCGCCGCCGGTGTGCTGATCGCCTGGCAGCCGAACATGATCTTCGACACATCCGGGCAAGCCCACAACGATCCGATCATGCTCCTGCTGATGACCGCTGGCGTCGCGCTCGTCCTGATCGGCGGGGTCCGTTCGATCCGGGGGGCGCTGATCCTCGTCACGGCGTCCGCCGCCATCAAGTACGTGACGTTGCCAGTACTCGGCCTGATCGGCCTGCTTCGCATCGTCGATCGGCGCAAGGCGAACGGATGGCCAAAGATCCTCGCGAACTGGATCGTCGATGGCATCGCCATCGTGGCGACGCTCGCGATCGGGTTCCTACCCTATTGGGCTGGATTCGGTGTGCTTGGCGAGATGCTGCGCGAACCGGGGCGCCTCTTCACGAATCCGCTCTGGATCGGCCAGGGCAAATTCCTGGAATGGTGGCTCGGCAGCGCCGGATGGTACTACGAGGGCGTTCGCACAACCCTCCAACTGCTGATGTTCGCGGGTATCGGCCTCGGCATCTGGAAGCTCGTCTCACCGCTCTGGCGAGGAACCGCCGTCGGCGCGGCGACCGCCGATGCGGACTCCTCGATCCGGCCGCCATTCTGGTGGACCGAAGCCTTCCTGCTCGCCTGGGCCATTGTGATGGCCTCGCTCTCCCTGGTCCCGGCGAACTCGCACTCCTGGTACTGGATGTGGCCTGTGGTGCCGATCGCGACGCTCGTCGCGTTCCGGGGCGGCAACGCCATCGCGCGCGGCGAAACCCCGGCGCTCGGCCGCTGGTTCTGGGCCTACCTCCTGCTCACCGCCCTGATGACCCTCGTTTACACCACCAAGGTCCCACATCTCACACCATGAAGGCCATTCCGCATCACGATGGCGTTTCGTTGACGGTTCACCCCGTGAGAATGCCTATACTGTGCGGAACATGTCGGCAGGCTCACCTCCTCCACCCACTCCGATGCGGAGTGCTCTAAGCCACGATCTGTCCGGGACGCCTGTCGTGCAGGAGATGTCGATGAACGACACACCTCCAACCCAGCTCTGGGCCCGCCATCAGCTTCTGCTGCTGGCTGCATTCGGGCTGCTGATCCGGCTTCTGGTCGCACCGTTCTTCGGCTACCAGTACGATGTCTCTTCCTATCTCGAATGGACATCGTTCCTCGCCCACAACCCGCTCTCCAGCTTCTACGCCGCGAACCTCGCGACGCCGCCCGACCACTTGCCAGGCGACCTGCTCATCTTCGCCGCCATCGGCCGCGCGGCGGTCCTGCTCGATCCTGGGTTTTCCTTCTCCGGCCCCTTCGCCGAAATGATGATCCGCATCGTCCCCATCGCCTCCGACATCCTGCTCGGGTTCATCGTCTTTCGCGCGCTGCAAGGTCGCGTGAACGACCGAACCCGCCTGCTGGCCGTTGCGGTGGTCTATTTCAATCCCGCGCTCTTCACCGTTTCCGCGATCTGGGGGCAATGGGATTCGTTCGCGGCACTCATCATCGCGGTCCTCGTTCTGCTTGCCCTCGGCGATCCCCGACGCGGCATGCTTGTCTGGCCGCTCCTCACCTTCCTGGCGCTTATCAAGCCGCAGATCGTCATCTTTGCGCCCCTCCTGCTCATCGCGCAAATCCGGACGGCGACAGAACCCGCCACCGGAGAACACCGGATCGGACCTCCGCTCCCGTCCGAACGAACCGCCGCCAGAGAGCGAGTGCTGCGGAATCTGATCGTCGGGACCCTCGGTTCGGTCGCTGTCTTCCTGGCGGTCACAGTGCCGTTCGGCGTGGGCATTCCCGGCCAGCCAGGCATCACCTGGACGATCTTCGACCGCGTCCACTTCACCATCGACCGCTACTCCGATGTCGCACTGGGGGCGCATAACCTGTGGGCGCTGATGGGGTTCGGCTACGGTGATGCCGACCACCAGGCCGCGATCGGCCCGTTCAGCTTCCAGACCGTCGGAATCACCCTCCTGGTCGGCGCCGGCATTGTCGCGGTCATCATGGCCGCCGCCCTCCACCCTCCTGGCTGGGCGCTCTGGACCGCGTCCTTCGTGATGGCGATG
Organism: Thermomicrobiales bacterium; assembly: GCA_049840815.1. Lineage (GTDB taxonomy): Bacteria > Chloroflexota > Chloroflexia > Thermomicrobiales > UBA6265 > JASGDN01. The sequence goes on from JASGJI010000006.1 coordinate 46,687, forward strand.
AGCATCTACATGTTTCCGACACGCGTCCACGAGCGCTACATGCTGCCGGCCATCGTCTGCCTCTTCTTCATGTGGCCATTTCTGCGGTCGCTGCTTCCGATCCTGATTGGCCTGACGATCACCTACACGCTGTCGCTCGCCTTCTCGATGAGCAATGGGACGCTCGGCGGCGGAACGGAGAACCTGACCATCGCGGCGGTCAACGTGCTGCTCTTCATTGCGGCGGGTGCGCTGACCGTGCGGGCTGGACACCCGGCGCTTCGCCTGCACCTCCCGAAGCGCCCCATCGCGATCCATCGCGGCACCTGACAGACATGAAAAAACCCTGAGGGAGGCGGCATTGCACTTCGCCGCCTCCCTCAGGTTGTGTCCGATCTTACCCTATCGCGCGGAGTTCCGGCGATCCCTACTGGACGAGGGTCGCCTCGAGGCTGATCGCGAGATTCCCACGCAGCGCGTTGGAGATCGGGCAGGTCTCCTCGGCTTGCTTGGCAAGCTTCTGGAAGTCCTCCTTCGAAATGCCCGGCACCTTGGCCGTGACCGTCAGCGTGGAGGTCGTGACCTGGAACCCGCCACCCGGCTTGTTGTCCACCGCGACCACCGACTTCACATCAAGGCTCTCCGGCGGGGTGCCGTTGGCCGAGAGTGTCGCCGCGAGGTTCATGGCGTAGCATCCGGAATGCGCCCCGGCGATCAGTTCCTCCGGGCTGGTGGAACCCTCCGGCTCGCCGAATCGCGTCGCCGCCGCGATGCCGAGGCCATCGAAGGCCCCTGTTCCTGCCGTCAGCACACCGCTGCCGCTCTTGATGTCGCCTGTCCAGATGGTCGTGACATTCCGTTCCTGAACTGCCATGTCGTGTCCTCCTGTGTGTATGCGACGCCGACGTGACGCCGCAAGACCGTTCGCGATTCCGCGAATCCATCCTCCGACGAGCCGAGTATCAGCCCTGCATCGGTGGGGGATCGAAGTAGACCGTCTTCAACTGCGTGTAGAACTCACGCGCGGCTTTCCCCTGCTCGCGAGAGTAGGAACTGGAGCCCTTGTAGCCACCGAAGGGAACGTGCGGTTCTGCTCCGGCGGTCTCGGAATTGACATGGACGATGCCGGCATGGATGCCACGCACGAACGCGAGCGCCGATGCGATGTCCCGTGTGAAGATGGACGCAGAGAGCCCGAAGCGGACGCTGTTCGCCACCGCGATCGCCTCGTCCAGCCCATCGACCGGAATCACCCCGAGCACCGGGCCGAAGAGTTCCTCCTGCCCGAGGAAGGATTCGTTGTCGACATCGGCGAAGAGCGTCGGCGCGAGGAAGTGACCGCCGCTGATCTCGGGGCGCGCACCACCGGCGACGAGCTGGATGCCATCCGCCTTTGCCCGGTCGATCTGCCCCTGAATCGTCGACGCTGCATCCTCCGAGATGGCCGGGCCGATGATCGTCTCATCCTTCAGCGGGTCGCCGACCTTCAGCCCTTCGACCTTCTTCGCCAGGCGCTCGGTCAACTCGTTCGCGATCCGCCGATCCACGATGGCGCGGCTGGTGGCCGTGCACTTCTGGCCGGTGCTCATCATCGCACCGTTCAGCACCTGCTGGAGCGCGTGGTCCAGATCGGCATCGGCCAACACGATGGCCGGATTCTTTCCACCCAGCTCCAGCTGCACCTTCGCGCCGCGCTCGGACGCGATCTTCTTGATCCCGTTGCCAACCGTATCCGACCCCGTGAACGAGACCGCGACCACGCGATCGTCCTTCACGAGCGGATCGCCGACCTTCGACGCGCTCCCCGTGACGAGGTTGAAGACGCCTGCCGGCAATCCGGCCTCCTGCAGCACCTCGGCGATGTGCACGGTGGTCAGCGGCGTAAAGCTCGCCGGCTTCATCACGACGGTGTTGCCGAACGCGATGGCCGGAATCGCCTTCCAGACCGGAATCGCGACCGGGAAGTTCCACGGCGTGATGATACCGACCACGCCGAGCGGTTCGCGGACGGTGAAGAGCAGGGTGTTCGGGTTGGCGGAGGGGTAGTGCTCCCCATCCGGCTGCTGCAATTCGCCCGCGTAGTAGCGCAGGATCGCCACCGCGCGGGAGGTCTCGCCGACCGCCTCGCGGAACGTCTTGCCTTCTTCACGGGTCAGATCGCGCGCGACCTCCTGCAGGCGGCTGTTCAGGATCTCGGACGCCTTGTAGAGGATGTTCGCCCGCGCGATCGCGGATGTTGCCGCCCAACCGGGATACGCCTCGGATGCAGCCGTCACTGCCGCCTCGATATCGGCGGCCTCGCTCGCGGCGAAGTGGCCGACGACCTCGGACGGATTGGCCGGATTTGTGTTCGCGAAGGTGCCGCCGCTGCTTGCCGCGACCCATTCCCCGTTGATGAAGTTGCCGAAGACGGGCACACCCTGTTCATCACGCAGGGTGCTCCGGCTGCCTGTTGCAACCACCGGAAGCCTTCCTCCTTAGCTACGCCTGCCGGCACCATCGCCGACACGCTCGGACTCCGCGTTCATTATCGCGCACGTCATGCGCCATCGCCCTCCCGACCTGGGGAGCCGCTCTCATGCTGGGGCAAATCCGCGCGCTTCGCTACCCGCCGAAACACCGAACGCGGACGCCATCGAGTGACGGCGTCCGCGTTTGGTTCACGACTGAGGCTCCGGGAGACCGACGACGCGACCTGGGAGACAGCGCGACACATTGGCCCGCTGTACGAACGAACGATTTCCGGAAGGCGTCTCGTTCGCATTGCCTGCGCTGCCCCGCCCAGTTCGGCGAGAGCAGCCGGCTCAGTCCGGCCAGGCGATGCGTGCCGAGCGGTTCTGAAGGTAGAGATCAGCCAGCACCAGCGCCAGCATCGATTCCAGCACCGGCACCGCGCGAGGCACCACCGAGGGATCGTGCCGTCCGTAGACGGTGATCTTCTGCGGGTTCAGGTCGGTGTCGATCGTGTCCTGCTCCTGCTCGATGGAGGAGGTCGGTTTCACCACCACCCGCACGATGATGTCCTCGCCGGTGGAGATGCCACCCAGCGTCCCACCCGCGTTGTTGTCACGGGTGTACACCCGTCCATCCTCGACCAGGAAGGCGTCGTTCGATGCGGAACCCCGCTCGCGGGCCAGCGCGAAGCCCTTGCCGATCTCGACGCCCTTCGTCGCGGGAACGGAAAGCATCGCCTGTCCGATCAGCGCATCCAGCTTGTCGAACGTCGGCTCGCCAAGCCCGGCCGGAACGCCCGTCGCCCGAACCTCGACCACGCCACCGAGGCTGTCCTTGGCCTCCTTGGCTGCGAGAATCGCTTCGATCATCGCCTCCGCCGCGACTGGATCGGCCGCCCGCACGATGTTCTGCTCGATCGCATCGCGATCGACCGTCTCGCCAACGATGCCACCGATCTCACTCGCGAAGGCGTAGACCTCCACGCCAGCGGTCGCCAGGATCTTCTTCGCAATCGCGCCCGCCGCTACCCGGCCCCACGTTTCTCGGGCAGACGACCGACCGCCACCGCGGTGATCGCGATGACCGTACTTCCGCCAATAGGTGTAGTCGGCATGACCGGGCCGGAAGACCGTGCGCAGATTGTCGTATTTCGACGAATCGGCGTCGGCGTTATAGGTGATCAGGGATATCGGCGTGCCAGTGGTCACGCCCTCGTAGACGCCGGAAAGAATCTCCGCACGGTCCCGCTCGCCACGCGGCGTCGTCACCTTGCTCTGCCCCACGCGCCGCCGGTCGAGCTCCTGCTGGATCTCCTCGACGGCAAGCGGGAGCCCCGCCGGGCATCCTTCGATGACCACACCGAGCGCGGGTCCATGCGATTCACCCCAGGTCGTAAGTTTGAAGATCTTGCCGAAGCTGCTGCCCATGACGGTATCGACGCTCCTTGCGTATCCGGCGATGACGCGCCGAACGGGTTCGGTCAGATGCCGAGGCGTGTACGGTCGAAGACGACGGCATACACCCTGTAGTCGTGCGACGGAGTATGGCGGAACCCGAGGCGATCGTAGAGCCGCTGCGATCGGTGGTTGTCGCCCTGCGTGCTCAGCGCAACGCGCTTCGCCCCCAGGGAAACCATCCGCCCGATCGCGAACTCGGCCGCCTCTCGCCCGAACCCATGCCCCTGATAGTCGGGGCGCGTCGCGATCCGGTCGAGATGCCCCCAGCTATGGTAGTTCGTGAACCCGACATACGAGACGATCTCGCCATCCATCGTGCCGATCCAGACCTCCACGCCGGGGTACTGGAGGTACGCGGCGAACTCCTCCCGCGAGTTCTGCCATAGCCAGGGAAAAGTCGCGTGGTCGAGTGCGATTGCCGCTTCCAGCCAGGCAGTATCGAACCGCGAGACCGGCATGAACTCCTGCCGAAGGGGCGGTGTCTCCGTGGCGGGACGCGCCAGCTCGAAGGTCATGATGTGCTCGAGCCGCTCGAACCCGTTGGTCACGTAGAATGCCGGTCGCCGAACCTCGTAGGTATCCACATACACCAGGGCGGCGGCGTCCGCATGCCAGCACGCATCGATCGCGGCGGACAGCAGGGCCGCTTCATGCTTGAATCCGACGAGCGTATGAATACCCGGAAGCTCGGGGCGATGGCGCCACGGCGTCACAAGCACGAACTCCCCGGTTGGCGGGTGCCAGAACGAGAGTCCCGGCAGTTGGACGACCAGCGCCAGCATATCCTCCGGATCGAGCCCGCGCGTCCGATCGAGCCGTAATCGCTCGACATCTGCGGGCCTGATCGGGCGGATGTCATCCCGCACGTCGTCGATTCCTCGAGTCCGCCACCTGTCCAGTCGCATTGATTCCTGTATGCCGTTCACGATACGGAGACCGATTCCAGACCGATCAAGCCGATCGGCGTAACAGGCACCCCACCGATGCCGTTGCGGTACGCAGTGTATCCAATATCGAAGGAGATCGGCATCACCACGGCATCGTCGATCAGCAGCTGCTGCGCTTGCTCGTACAGGGTGATCCGGGACGCCTCATCCGGCGTGGACAGGGCTTCCGACACGAGCGCGTCGAACGCCGCGGAGCGATACCCCGAGTAGTTGTCCGGGCTGTCCGACCCGAAGAGTACGCGCAGGAAGGCGGAAGGATCGGGATAGTCCGCCACCCACGTCAGCGAGTAGTTCGGGAACCTCCCCGCCGGGAGCCCGCCGATGAAGTCCCCCCAGGCAACCGAAACCGGTTCGATGCTCAGGCCAAGGTGCTGCCCCAGCCATTCCTGCAACGCAACGCCGACATTCCGCAGGGGATCGGAGAGTGAGGTCTGCCCGGTGTAGATGGGAATGGGAGGGACACGTTCAGGCGTACCATAGCGAGATTGCGCTATGGCGTGCCGGGCGAGCTCCAGATCGTACGCGGGGATGACTGCCGGCCAATCTCGTCCAAGCATGCCAGGGGCGATCACCCCCTGCGCCCGATCCACACTCGCTCCCGCCGCCGCAACGAGGCGATCCCAGGGAAACCCAATCTGGATGGCCCTGCGTATATTTTGGTCATCGAGCGGCGCGCGGGTTGGGTCCAGCGCGAGGTAGAGGAGCGAGAACTCCGGGGTCGCCACCACGTTCAGCGAGTCGAGGGAGTTCGCCGGATCGACCAGCAACGCCGCCTCGTCGGCAGTGAGACCAGTGGCGATATCAATCTTGCCAGCCTGCAACAGATTTCCGGGATTCGCTGCAGATGCCCCCAACAAAAACGACAGCTCTTTGACAGTACTATTACCTTTGTAACGGTATTCTTGGTTAGTCATTGTCAATATATCAGACGAAGCAGGCCCATCCAGCCGAAAATGTCCAGTCGCATTTGCGGATACGTGACCTGATCCAGTCGTGTCGACCACAGAGGCCGGGATGCTTGCAAGCTTCTCGGGGAAAGCGGAATCCGGCGCAGTCAGCGTGAAGATCATGTTCACCGCATCCGAAACCTGAATTCCTGAAAGCGATTCTCGGTGTCCAGCCAGCACTTCTTCGGCCCCTTCGATCCCGGCCAGTTGCGACACACCCGCCAGCGCGGTCACGTCCCCACCCGCCGTGGCGGGGGTGAGCGTTCGCGCGAATGACGCCGCAACGTCTTCCGCCTTGATCGCGCGGCCATCCGCAAACGTGATGTCGTTGCGCAGGCGGACCTGGAATACCCGCGCATCCGACGACTCAACGACCTCTGCTAGATCGGGGCAGAAGCGATAGGTCTGTGTCGAAAGCCATCAGCCCGCGAAAGAGCTGTCGGAGGATCGTCATGGTCACATTGTCACGGACCAGTGCCGGATCGAGGGTCGTGACGCCGCTCGTCGGCCCCGCCAGCGTCAGGTGCAGGCCATCGCCGGCCCCCCCTGTCGCCACGGTCTCGCTCCGCTTGAAGGTAAGGTCACGCCCCCCGGCCAGATGACTCGCCCCTCCAAGTCCACCTGCCATGAATGCCCGTCGTGTGATCCCCATTCGTCCCCTTCCTCCGCGGCCGATCGGTGCCCCCCGGATACCAGACTGCGCCTTCTGGACACACGACGTACCATAGATCATTGGACCTGCCGGTGTTGCGCGAGGGTGCCATTGCTGTGACCGATCTTCTGCCCCTGTTCCCGCTTGGCGCGGTGCTCTTCCCTGGAATGCCCATCCCGCTTCACGTCTTTGAGGAGCGTTACCGTCGGATGCTCGCGGATCGCCACCAGCGCGATCCTGCCTTCGGCATCGTCCTCCTCCGCGCTGGCCAGGATACCGAACCCACCCTCGTCGAGAACCTCCACACGATCGGCACCGCGACCCGCATCGTCTCCCATCACAAGCGGAAGGATGGCCGCTCGGACATCGTCGTCACCGGCACCCGGCGCTTCGCGATTCAGTCGGTCAACTGGGAACTTGGATACGGGCTCGCCACGGTGGACTGGAAGGATGACCCGCCAGCTGATGGCGCGATGCTGGCTCAGTCGATGCAGCGAACGGTCCGGGCGTTCAGCGCCTACGTCGAGCGTGTCACGGCAGTCACTGGCAGGGCGTTCGAGGATGTCCGGATGAGTTCGGACCCGATCGTTGCCTCGTGGGAACTCGCGGCCCGGCTGCCCCTGCACACCTGGGAACGCCAGCGCATCCTGGAAATGGAGACCGCCGGGGAGCGACTGACGGCGCTGGCCCACATCGTCCATCGCGAGCAGCGTCTCCTTGCGGTTTCCGGCGTCCTCGGGATCACGCTCGACTATCCTGGGCAGTCATTCACCCTGAACTGAGGTCTGCGTCCGGCTCCGCCACCACCTCATTCACCACCAGTCCCCGTCCACGCAACCACTCGGCCGCCCGTTCGATGACCTGATCCGCACTGAGTGATGACGTGTCGATCACGAGATCGGCGGCGGCGAAGGCCGGTGCCAACCGATCCTGCTGGCTGGCATACACCGATGCCGGCCAGGTCGGTGCCCGACGGGCACGCAGGATCTCCAGATCGACATTCAGGCCGATCAGGACATCCGGCCCGGGACGACGCCAGAGGTCGGACACGATGCTGTGCTCCTGGGCCACGATCCGGACGTCGACGCCGAGATCACGCAGGGCGGCCGCTAGGGTCGACTTCCCGGACGCGCACGGCCCCACGATCACAATCACCGGTGCCTTGTCGCTCCTGGCCATCGTCGCATCCCCTCTCCGTACCCCGCTCAGGTCATCGGAATGACCACCTGCATCCTCCGGATCGCCGGGCCGGCTTCCGCCCCATCGGCGTCGAGGCTCATCGCCACCACAGCCATGTCGTCACCGGGCAAGCCGGAATCCTTGGCGATTGCCTTCGCCAGGATCGCGTCGGCGATCTCCTGCGCGCGCAGGCCCTGGCCGAGGAGCTCGCCTGCCAGCGCCGTGAAGTCGATCTGCTGCTGCCCGCGCTTGCGCCCGGCATGCGGGATTCCATCGGTGAACATCGCCAGTTGAGTTCCCACGCGCATCGGAAGCTGCACGATATCCGGCTTCGTCCACCGGTAGCGGCCGATCGGCCCCGACGATGTCTCGATGACACGCGGTCCCTGATCGTCGCAGAGGAGCAGCGGCGATTCGGCGTTCCGCGTGACCACGATCGCAGCCGTGCGCGTCTCGATCGAAAGCAGGTCCAGCGTGGCCGAAACCTGTCCATGACGGAACGCGAAAAGGAAGTCGTGCGTTGCCCGTGCAACCACGCCATCGCGCACGCCTTCTTTCACGAGAGCGACCGCCTTGCTGGAAAGCAGCAGCGAAAGGGTCTTCGCAGCCCGGCCACTCCCCTGCCCATCCAGCATCACCACCGTGATCCCGCCAGCCGGGCGCTCGATGATCTCGACGGTATCACCGCTCTCCCGGCTCGCGTACTTCTCGGTCTTGGCGATGGCAACGTCAATCAGGCTTGAATCCAGCATTTCGCCTCCAGGGTGGCACCCTCCATCCGTGCCAGACATCTCATGCGCCCACGATAGCCGAACCACTGGCCGTCGCACAGCGCCCGAGGTCAGATTCCGGACCGGCTCACTCACTGGACCCCTGTACCGGGAACGATTCACAAGCAGCCTGGAAATTCGCACCTGATTCATATTGACAATCGAATCCAGAGAACATACAATCCTTAGTAAGGTAAATCTGGCGATTTACAGTACTATCGACACGATAAGCCAGAGGACACGCCTTCTCGTTCCAATCGGCACATGACTTTCAACCTACGTACGCACCTCATGAACGCCCAGAAGGAGTAACGCCATGAACGGCCTCAAGTGGATCTAGGACTCGACGCTTCCCGAACGATCGATTTCACCCCTGAAGGAACTGCCCAGATGAACGGTCTCAAGTGGATTTAGTGCTCAGCACCCGGCGTTCGACATCACTCAATGCGAAAGGAACAGCGGCGATGAGCGGCCTCAAGTGGATCTAGCAGAACACCCCGGATTGACGATTCGCACCTCACCCCGAAAGGAATCACGCATGAGCGGCCTCAAGTGGATCTAGCCCGAAACGCTCGCCCGATTGACTTCATCACCGGAAGGGACTCGCAGATGACCGGTCTCAAGTGGATTTAGTGCTCAGCACCCGACACGCAGCATCACCCAGCACGAAAGGAACAGCGGCGATGAACGGCCTCAAGTGGATCTAGCAGAACACCCCGGAACGACCATTCGCACCTCTCTCCGAAAGGCTTCTCGCATGACCGGTCTCAAGTGGATCTAGCTCAGAACTCGGTTTCATCGACGACGCGCTCATACCCCAGAACAGGAGATGCCACCATGACTTCCGGCCTCAAGTGGATCTAGTCGCTCTCTCGCCATCTGCGTATCGACCACATTTCACAAAAGTCCATCACTACTAATGCGCAATTCATGGTTCATGAGTCCATATTGCATCAACGTAAGAAATGAGTCGTTAGCCATCCCCGGTACCGTATCTCCGGCATAATCCAATCAAGATGCTCGTCCCAATTGGCCTGACGCTTGTTTAGTGGAAAAGACTGCGGTATAAGACGCTAGAGGACTAGCCGGTCGAATGGACCCGAAGTGTTTCGCAGTCCTTCTGATGGGCCACCCCCTCCTCTGGCGATGCCGTGAAAACCCGAGTCTGGGTGTCCATTCTGAGTGCAATGCTGCTGGCTGTCGTTGTCGACAGTCTTCGTGTCGTGCGCATCGAATCGACCGACGACTGGCTCGTGGCCGCCGCGCTCGCCCTGCTGATCGTTCTCGTCGAACACTTCGACGTGAAGATCTCCATCGGGTCCAAACTCTTCTCCCTCTCCATCGGCGCAACGATCGCGATGGCGGCAGCGTTTCACTTCCAGCCCAGTGGCGCGGCGCTGATCGTCCTGTTCGCGCACCTCATCGACTCCGGCCTCGCCCGTCGCCAGTTCATCAAATCGATCACCAACATCGGCATCTACACCGTGGCCACCTGGATCGCATCCACCATCTTCTGGCACGCGGTGCCAGCCTATTCCTCGCCGCTCGATTCCGTGCCCAACATCCTCGCGGGCATCGCGGCCTCACTTGCCTTCGTCGTGTTCAGCACCTCCATGCTGGCCCTGATCGTCGGCCCGGTCATCGGGATGCCTTTCTTCGAGCTCTGGAAACAGAACCTCCGCGCCACCGCCATCGAAACCATCGGACTCCCCGCCATCGGCGGCATGGTCGCCGTCCTCGCGCAGAAGAACGCGGCGGCGGTCCTGCTCGTCGGATTCCCGCTCATGGCTCCGCAACTCGCCTACCGCGCCCTCAACGACGCCCGGCAGAGCATCCGCTCGACCCTCGAAATCCTGGTCGACACCCTGGAGGAGCGAGATCGCGCCACCGCCGATCATTCGCGGCAGGTGTCCGCCTACGCCGGGCGCATTCTCGAGGAGATGCCGGAAGTCCCCGCCCAGCTCACAGAGACCATCCAGTGGGCATCGCGCGTGCATGACCTCGGAAAAGTCGGCGTACGCGATGCGGTCCTCTTCAAGGCAGGTCGCCTCGATCCCGAGGAATGGGAGGAGATGCGTTCCCACGCGGTGGTCGGCGCCGACATCATCGCCCGGCTCTCGCAATCCGATCGCATCGCCATGATCATCCGCCACCACCACGAGCGCTGGGACGGTATGGGGTATCCCGACGGCCTCTCCGGCGAGAGCATCCCGTTGGGATCGCGCATCATCGCCGTGGCCGATACCTTCGAGGCCATGACCGCGAATCGCCCGTATCGGCGCGCGCTCCCTGCCGAGATCGCGTACAAGGAGATTCTCGCGAACAGCGGCACGCAGTTCGATCCCGCCGTGGTCTCGGCATTCGCCCGGGCATTCAAGCCAGAAACGGTGGAGGAGCAGATCGCGTGGGGTCTCATCCCGATCGGCGGCCCGGGCAATCACATCGCCTCCGTCGCGTAGGATTCCCTCGACACGCCATTCCGGCGAACGATGATTCCGCTCCATACGCCTTCGGAAGGGTTTCCTGTGCCCCTCGTCACCTTTGACTTCCACAACACCATCGCATCATGCGATCGGTGGTTTCAGCTCGAAATCGCGCGTCTGGCCGCCGAGATCTACGCCGCACTCGTCCCCGCGCACCTGCCGCCCGAGCGCATCGTCCCCGAAGACGAGCTCATTCGCGCCTATCGCACCGTCCGCAAGGAGGTGATCGCCTCGGGCCGCGAGAAGGACGCGCTGGCGTCGGTGATGGCGACCTATGCGGCGCTGGACATCACCATCGACCCGCTGGCAGCCACCGGGATCATCGACCGCCTGATGCACGAGGCCGCGACCGACATCGAACCGATCGCCGGGGTCGAGGCTGCGATTCGCACGCTGCACGCGCAGGGATGCACGCTGGCCGTGGTCAGCAGTGCGATCTATCCGCCCTTCCTCGACTGGACCCTGGAGGCATTCGGCCTCCGCGACGCCTTCCAGACCGTTGTCACCTCGGCCTCCGCCGGCGTCTACAAATCGGACCCAGCCATTTACCGGCATGCAATGGAGCTGACGGGCTTCTCCCCGCACGACGCCGTCCACATCGGCGACTCCCCGCGCTGGGATGCCACCACCGCGAAGGAGGCCGGGATGCGCACGGTGCTCCTTGCCTCGGAATCGGCCGATCGCTACGCCGACGCCCGCGATCTCACCCCGCCCGACCTCACGCTTGAGACGTTCGTTGGGGCGGAGGGAGAGCTCGTCGAGTTCGTCTTCCGGGCAACTTCGGTGGAGGTCGTTCGATGACCGAGACCACGACCTCGACCTCTCCCGAGGAGGCATCCACACTCCGTTTGCGCGTCGATATCTTCACGCTCTTTCCGCAGATGTTCGTCGGTCCCTTTACCGAAAGCATCCTGAAGCGCGCGCAAGATCGCGGCCTGATCCGGATCGATGTCCACGACATCCGCGACTGGACGCAGGACAAGCACCGCACCGCCGACGACACGCCATACGGCGGTGGCGCGGGGATGGTGATGAAGGCCCCACCGCTCGTGGAGGCCGTCGAAGCAGTCCTGGGAGACGACCTCGAGCGCACCCATATCGCGATCACCTCGGCTGGTGGGCGCACCTTCTCGCAGCCAATCGCCTACGACCTCGCCGCCGCCGGCCGCGTTGCGATCATCTGCGGGCACTACGAGGGCATCGACGAACGCGTCTCGCAACTCCTCGGTGCGGATGAACTCGCCATCGGTGACTACGTCCTGACCGGGGGCGAGCTCCCCGCGATGGTGATCGTGGACACCATCGCGCGGCTGGTGCCCGACGTGATCGACGCCGCTAGCATCGCCGACGAGTCGCATGCCGCCAGCCGCCCCGCCCTCGTGGAATATCCCCACTACACCCGTCCAGCCTCCTATCGCGGCCTCGATGTGCCAGATATTCTGCTCAGCGGCCACCATGCGAAGATTGCGGAGTGGCGAGAGGCGCGGGCGCGTGAGCGCACGGCCCGCTGGCGTCCGGACCTTCTCGATGAGGCGCAAGGCGACGGATAGACGCGGTTGACGCAGGGCAGCGCGACATCACACGACCGAGATCAGGGACACCGACGCCCAGGTCATCCTCCTGGCCGCATTCGTCGGTGCGTCGAAGGGTGACCGGCAATAGGCGGTCGCTCCAAGGTTGCTCGCCTACCGCCCCTGCGTCGACGGTGCAGTGAGGACCGTCCGGACGCGGAGGCTGGAGAAATCGCGCTCGGCGATGTGGCGGAGATAGGATGCGATCGCCCGTTCGATCTCCATCCGCTCCATGTCCGAGGGCTGAAGACGCACCACCGACGCGAGGCCGTTCCGTACCAACTCTCGCAGGTACTTCTGTGCGTTGACCGACATTGCCTCGCCGCCCGCGCGATCGAGATTCGCGCAGGCGGGGCAGAGCATCCCGCCAAGTCGCGCCGAGAAGACGTTCGTGGTCGCCTCCAACGGCTCACGGCACTGGATGCAGGCAAAGAGCTCCGGCTGGTAGCCCAATGCGCTCAGCAAGGCCAGCTCGAAGTGCCGCGTCACCGCCCACGAATCAACCTCCTGATCGATCAGGGCCAGCGACTTCCGCAACAGGTCGTAGACGCGCCAGTTCTCCTCCCGGTCATGCGTGAGATGACGGACGAGTTCGGCGAAATACGACGCGCAGCCGAACGCATCCAGATCCAGGCGCAACCGCTCGTGACCGTCCAGCAATTCGGCGGAGGTCACGACATCGAGGTCGCGCCCCACCGAGAGATGGAGGCTGACCCGCCCGAAATAGTCGAGCTGGGAGCCGTACTTGCTGGACGGTCGCCGCGCACCCTTCGCGATGAGGCTCACCTTGCCGTGACGGGGCGTGAACGCCGTGAAGATGCGATCCGTCTCCCCGTAGTCGAGGCGCGTCAGGATAATCGCCTCGGTGCGGTAGTGGCGGTCGCGGGCATCGTTGCGGGATGACTGGACGTCGGGCATGGGGGAGTTCCGGCGGGGAAGATCGCGAGAAAGACGGACACCGTGCGTGCTGAATCTATTGTAGGGAACCTGTCGAGAGCGGCACCAAGGCGCGCTGATCCGTGCAGGCGTGCCGCGCTCCCTACCGGAGAGGGCAGGCACGCGTTGACGCCGTTTTTCGCGCGGTGGTAGGGTTCACGGCGATGATTGAGAATGTTTCCTTCTACGCTGCCTTCATTGCCGGAATCCTGTCGATCTCCTCGCCCTGCATCCTCCCCCTTGTGCCCGTCTACCTCGCGCACATCGCCGGAGTCAGCGTCGGAGACCGGAGCGATGCCACGCGCGCTGCGGTCCTGCGTAACGCCGCCGCGTATGTGCTCGGGTTCTCCGTCGTCTTCGTGGCAATGGGCGCCGCCCTTGGCGCAGTCGGGGCAATGGCGGGAACGCTGGAGTTCGTTGCGTTGAATCGCATCTGGATGGTCCGGATCGGCGGGCTGCTGCTGATCGTGCTCGGCCTCTACCAGATCGGTCTGATCCGCATCCCGCTGCTGGACCGCACCTGGCGCCCGCAGTTCGAGCCGGGTTCACGCGGAACGGTCCTCTCGTCGTTCATCATCGGCGTCGGCTTCGGGGCTGGCTGGTCCCCCTGCATGACCCCGATTCTGGGCGCCATCATGACGATGGCAGCCGGCCAGGGAGATTTCGGACGCGCGACGACCTTGCTGGCCGTCTACGCACTCGGCCTGGGCGTCCCGTTCATGCTGGCGGCGCTCGCGTTCGGCTCTGCCCCGAAGGTGATCCGCAAGCTGAACGCGCACCTGCATTCGGTGACGGTCGTCAGCGGCGCGATCATGCTCGGTGTCGGCATCATCATGCTCCTCGGGATCTACCAGCAACTCTTCACCGAAATCATCCGCGTCGCCCCGTGGACGCCGTGGGAACCGACCCTCTAGGCCTCATCGAACGACAGCAGCCACCCTCCGGTCCGCGTTCCTCATGTCACCACGCTCATCCCGATCGGAATGCCTCGATGGCCCAAGCAACTGCCCAGTCCAACCCGTCGCGCCCGATCTCCGACCAGATCATCGACCGCATCTGGCGGTTCTTCTGCTCGGTGCGCGCGGCGATCGCGGAGATCTCCTTCCTCGCCCTGCTGGTGCTGATCGGTACCCTGCGCGGCAGTGAGGCCCCACAATGGCTGGCCGACGCCCTCCCCTTCACACAGGGATTGGTCGATCGCTGGTACGCCTGGGATGTCTTCGGATCGCTTCTCTTCGCCCTGACGCTGGCCCTGATCGCCGTCGCCATCGCCGTCTGCACCCTGAACCGCGCGCCCTCGATCTGGCAGACCATCAATCACCCACGCATCGCAACGTCGCGCAGTTGGCTCCGTGGCGCCGAGACCTCGGCGACATTCACGCGCATCGGGACCGCGGATAGCCTCGCGGACGATGTCTCCGGCATCCTGACGAAGAAGCGCTACCGCGTCCTCACGGAGCGGGTCGGCAACGACATCCACATCTACGCCGACAAGAACCGCTATGCGAAACTCGGCACCTTTCCCTTCCACCTCGCCCTGATCCTCATCCTCGTCGGCGGCCTGATGGCGGCCCACTACGGGTTCCGGGAGCAGGAGTTCATCGTGGTGGAAGGCGAGACCCGCGCGGTGGGCCACGGCACCGGCCTCAGCATTCGCCTCGACCGGTTCTCCGACGACTACACGGCCTCCGGCGTAGCGGCGAGCTATCAGAGCGCGATCACGATGTTCCAGGACGGCAAGGACGTGAAGTCGGGCGACATCACGGTCGGCCACCCGATGACCTACGGCAGCGCCACGGTCTACCAGTCCAGCCTCGGCTCCGCGAAGTCCTTCCGCATCACGGACAGCACCGGCAACGTCGTCTATGAAGGGGCTGAACCGATCGGTCTGTTCCAGCTCACGAGCAACCCGGATTCCCCCGCTGGTCTCGTCGACCTGCCCGGTATCAGCGGTCAGCTCGTTTTCGCCGGTCAGGACACCAAACCGGCGAATCGACCGGAACTGGATACGCTGAACCTTGGCAGCGACCAACTCTGGATCCAGATGGGACTGCGCGACACCACCACGGGCCAGATGGTGAACCTGCCCGGCCAGAAGATCACGCTCAACCAGCCGGCCAAGATCGGTCAATACACCATCACCTACACCGGGACGAAGCAATTCTCGGCGATGCAGGTTGCCTACAATCCCGGCGTGCCGATCTTCATCATCGCGGTGGTGCTGCTTCTCGGTGGCCTGATGGCGACGTTCTACTTCCCGCATCGCCGCGTCCGGGCCTTGATCTCGATGACCGGCGAATCCACCATCGTCCAGATGGCCCCGCTCGCCAAGCGCGACTGGAGCGGCAAGCGCGATTTCCTGCGCATGATTCAGGATGCGCAGAAGACCCTGGGCACGCCAACTGAGATGAAGTTGCCGAAATCTGACCCCGAATGGGACATCTACAAACCGGCAACCAGCACAACGGCGTAAACTGAATGGGGATAGGTGCCCCGCATCCGGAACGGCACCACACGAACCGTATGCATCGGGTCATGACGACCAGCGAAGATCGGCCTGCACATCGGCCGGGGGACAGGGATCGCACGCATGGAAGGTCTGGTCAGGTTTTCGTTCTATCTCTTCGCAGCCGCGTCGATGGCGATCTGGGTATCCGCCATCGCCTACATCGGCTACGCACTCGGTCGCGTCCGCGTGCAACGCCAGACGATGGTAACGTCGGCGGGCTCGACCGTGACGAGCGTCAATGCCGAGTTCGGGCCGTCCATCCAGGGACTGGGCCGCATCGGCACGATGATGGCGTTTTTCGGCGCGATGTTCTCCGGTTTCTCGATCCTGACCCGCGCCATCGCCGCCGAGCATATCGTGCTCTCGAACATGTACGAATACTCGCTCATGTTCACCTTCTTCACGACGACGGCGTACCTGATCTTCGAGCGGATCTACGGCGTCCGCCAGCTTGGCGCGATCGTGATGACCGTCGCCGCGCTGATGACGCTCTACATCTGGTCCCTGCCCACCGACATGCGGGAGATCAACCCGGTCGTCCCGGCGTTGCAGGCCGGCCCGATCATGGCCTTCCACGTTGGCAGCGCGAACCTCGCCTACTCCGTCCTCTCGGTCTCGTTCGGAGCGGCGGTGCTCTACCTGATCGCCGAACGCTGGACCCCTCGCTGGCTGCCCAGCGCCGAGATGCTCGATGACATCGCATTCCGCGCGGTGACGGTCGGCTTCCCGTTCCTCTCCCTCATGCTCATCCTTGGCTCCGTCTGGGCGCATGAAGCGTGGGGCTCCTACTGGTCGTGGGACCCGAAGGAGACCGCCGCCCTCTTCGCGTGGCTGGTCTACGCCGTCTACCTGCACACGCGGACCTTGCGCGGCTGGCGCGGTCGCCGGAGCGCCTACATCCTGCTCTTCGGCTTTGCGGCGCTGATCTTCACATATTATGGAAACTACTTCTTCGGTGGCCTCCACGCCTACGGAGGTGTGTAGGCGTCGCGCGCGAGCCGGTGCCCCGCCCAGGACGCCACGGTGTGTAGGGGCGATCACAAGAATCGCCCCTCTATGCTCCCTCACCGTTCGGGCGGCTGTACGTTGCCCACCCGACGCCATCGCATCCCCGGAATGGACTCCTTCCACGCATGACGCCTGATTCCACCCCCACTCCCTCCACCGACGAACAGCCATCATCGCTGCCACCGGCAGACGCCACCCAAGCACTCACGACCGACCAGTCCGCGAAGAAGCTCGGTCTTTCCTGGCGTTACTACGCGGTGGTCGCGGTGCTCGTGCTCGGAATCGTCGGCGCGACGTTCGCAATCGGGCAGAAGGCCGGCTGGGACCAGATCGGCTCCGGCGGTGTCAATGCCCGTCTGCTGCCGAAGGTCGGCGACGAAGCGCCCGATCTCTTCACCTGGAGTTCGGACGGGCAGCCGATGTTCCTCTCCGCCCTGCGTGGGCAGCCGGTCTGGCTCAACTTCTGGGGTTCGTGGTGCGAGCCATGCCAGGCCGAGATGCCGGCCATCGAGGCAGCCTATCAGGAGCTCCACCCGCAAGGGCTGATCATGCTTGGCATCAGCCAGAAGGAAGACATCAACCAGTCGGTCGCCTACGCGAACGCCTCCGGAGCGACCTTCCCGATCTTCTGGGATCCATCGATGGTATGGTCCGGCATCGACGAGGAGTCCATCCCGCCCGAGCTGTTGAAGGTGGCCAAGGACACGAAATCCTGGCAGGTGAACAACCAGCCGACACATGTCTTCATCGACCGCAACGGCATCGTCCGCGCGGTGGTGATGTCCCCGATGACGGAAGCACAGGCCGTGAAACTGGGCGAGGAGATCCTGAGCATTCCCTATACCGGTCCAGCGCTCGGCCCGGCCACGCCGGAGGCGTCCCCGGAGGCCTCTCCCGCGACGTAAAGAATCCTGCCAAGGATCCCGGTGATTGCCCGTCGATGCGGCCCTTGTGGCCGCCCTGGGTTGCACGCGCAACGCACGCATTCGAGGCGATAGGCGCACGGATGTCCGGGCCGTGTCTATGAAACGTGCGAACCCGCGAAGAAAGAGCCCGCCATCCGAATGCATTCGGATGGCGGGCTCTTTCTGTCTGCGTCGGAAGAAGGCCCTACGACGGCCAGTTCAGCTTCGGGATGACGTGCTTCCCGTATGCCTCGATGAACCCTTCCTGGTTCCGGTTCACGTTGTGGACGTGAATCTCCGCGAACCCGAGGTCGATAAAGTGCTGGAGGTAGGCGACGTGGGCATCGAGGTCCGCCGTCGTCAGCACGCGGTTCTTGAAGTTCTCCGGGCGCACCAGCTTGGACATCGCCTCGAAGTCTTCCGGATTCCGGATGTCCGCCTTCGGGAAGTTCATCCCGCCGTTCGGCCAATCCTTCACCGCCGAGTCGATCGCCTCCTGATCGGTCTCGGCGTAGCTCACCTTCACCTGGAGGATACGCGCCATCTGCGACGGGTCCTTGCCCGCCTCCCGTGCGCCCTTCTCGAAGCGCTCCATCAGCATCTTGATCTTCTCGTCTGCCGCACCGACCGTGATGATTCCCTCGGTCAGCTTGCCGGTCCGCTGCGCCATGATCGGACCGGACGTCGCGACGTAGATCGGCGGCGGCGCATCCGGCAGTGTGTAGAGCTTCGCGCTCTCCACCGTGAAGTGCTTGCCCTGATGCTTCACGACCTTGCCCGTGAAGAGCTTCTCGATGATGTCGATCGCCTCGACCAGCCGCTCCAGTCGGGTCGGAGCCTCCGGCCAGTAGTCACCGACGATGTGCTCGTTCAGCGCCTCACCGGCCCCGAGGCCGAGGTAGAAGCGGCCAGGATACATGGCTTCCAGCGTCGCGGCGGCCTGCGCCAGCACAGCTGGATGGTAGCGCCAGCCCGGCGGCGTCACGCCCGTGCCGAAGCGGAGGTTCGTAGTCGCACCCAGCGCCCCCAGCCACGCCCAGACGAATGCCGACTGCCCTTGCGATGGCACCCACGGGTGGAAGTGATCCGACGCCGTGACGACGGTAAATCCGTTCTTCTCGGCCAGCTGGCTGTAGGTCAGCAGGTCGGTCGGATGAAACTGCTCGAACGATGCGGCGTACCCAACGGCTCCCATGTCGCCCTCCTGTGTGCGCACGCCGCACCCGGCGTGGCCCTCGTGTCCCGGAGTACTCCTCCGGCGACCATCGTCAGTTGAAGAGATTGCGTTCCTCGGCCATCACCAGATCGCGCGAAGTGCCCGGCGCCCCGATCGCCTGCGCGTCGAAACCGCGAATGACGGCGACCGGCACCGCCGCGAGCTTGTGCATCACCAGCTCCGCCGCCGACGCCAGTTCATCCGCGACTGCGATCACCGTGGCCCGGAGTTCGTAGCCCGCCGCGTCGTATTGCCCCCGATAGTCCGCCAGCGGCGACATTCCGGCGACCCCGATCGCGACGTTCACGATCCCGCTCCGCCACGGTCGCCCGAACGAATCGGTGACGATCACACCGACAGGCGAAACCTCGTGCCCCCCAAGGAATCGGGCGACCAGCGCCTCCCGGATGCCCTCCGCCGAGGCATCGGCATCGTCCGGCAGCAGGCAGACCGTCTCCGAGGCGACGTTGGAGGCATCGACCCCGGCGTTCGCGCAGATGAAGCCATGCTTCGTCTGCCCGATGATCAACCCCCGCACCATCCGCACGATCCGGACCGACTCCCGCAGCACGACCTCGACCTGGCGCGCGTCCTTCTGCCAGTCGGTCGCGATCTGGGTTGCGAGCGCGGATGGCTCAATCGTGCGCAGGTCGATCAGCTTGCCCTCGGCCTTGCTGACCACCTTCTGCGTCACCGTGACAATGTCGCCCTCCTGCAAGGGGCCGATCGAGGCCGCGATAGCATCGGCGATGATCGCGCCGAGGTCGTCGCCCGGATGAATCTCCGGGATATCGGCGATGGGCAGGATCTGGATCGTCCCGTCGGGCACGGAAGTGGAGCTAGATGCGGGCACGGGAATCGGTCTCCTTCGGTCGCTAGAGTGCGAGCGTCGCCGGGTACTCCGAGCGACGTTCGGCGGAAGAAAGGCCACAGTCGAGGGATCGCCGGAGGTCGCCCGGCAGTAGATCCCAATCGCCGAGCGTGTCGAGGTCGAGTTCCGTCCCCGGCTGGAGCAGCGTGACGGGCAGGTATCCTGCCTCCAGCGCCTCGGCGCGATGGGCACGGAAGCTGTCTTCGCCGAATCGGAAGCGGAACGCATCCGCCTGCCGCAGCGAAGCCGGATCGAGGCGATCCCAGCGCATCAGCAGGGCGTTCGTGCCAACGTGGTGACGATCCGCCGCGATCACGAGGTCCGCCGGCGAGATCGCCAGTTCGACCATCTCCTCGACATCGGAGACTGCAAGGAGCGGCAGGTCGGCATGCAGGATCAGCATCCCGCTCGACGCCGGATCTCCCATCGCCCACGTCCGGCCGAGCGACAACGCGCCGTTCAGCCCGAGCACTGTCTCCGGCTGCGCGATCACCGTCACCTCGCGCCCGCTCAGCACCTCCTCAACATACGCGACGTCGCGCGTGACCACGATCACACCGCCGACAGACGAGGCGGCGAGCGCCACATCCACGACGTGCCGCGCCATCGCCGCGATCATCTTGGCGCGACGGGTTTCGTCGAAGCCGGGCGCGAGCCGCGACTTGCCATGGCGACCATCACGCAGCGGGATGACGACGGTCGGTCGGTTCACGCCCGTGCCCCGTTCAGCGCGTGATCGAGCAGCTCGGACGCGAGTCGTTCGCGATCTTCCGGACCGCCCATGATCGTGTTCGTGACCAGGGTGCGGATGCCCAGCGCCTCGATAGCGGGCGCCTGGTCAGCATCGACGGTGTCGATCGCGAGCACGTCGATCAGGCCGGCATAGATCCTGGCGACCCCGAGCGCGGAGACCTCGTGACCAAGCGTCGCCAGCATCTTGTCCGCCGGCCCCTTCAGCGCCTTGCCGCCCACAATCGGGCTGACCGCGATCCGGATACCGGGCGCGGACGCCAGCGCCTCCCGCACGCCAGCGACGGCGAGGATCGGGCCGACGCTCACAATCGGGTTGGACGGCGCGATCACCACGACATCGGCATCCGCGAGCGCGTCGATCACGCCCGGCCCGGCTGTCGCGTCCTCAATGCCGGCGAAGGTCACGCCAAGCACATCGTCCGTCTGCCGCCGCGCCACGAAGTAGTCCTGGAAAGCCAGCTGGCCTTCCGGAGTTTCCAGCACGGTCGCGACGGGCTGATCCGTCATCGGCAGGATCTGCGGCCCGATCCCCAACGCCAGCGCGAAGTCCGCCGTGATGCGGCTCAGCGGATCGCCCTGCGCGAGGCGATGCGTGCGCAGGATGTGCGTCGCGAAGTCCTGATCGCCGAGCAGGAACCACGACTCCCCGCCAAGCCGCGCGATGGCGTCCAGCGTGTGCCGGGTATCGTCCGCAATGCCCCAGCCCTGCACCGGGTTCGACATCCCGGCCAGCGTGTAGGTCACGGTGTCGATGTCGGGGCTGATTGCCAGACCGTAGAGGCGAAAGTCATCCGCCGTGTTGACGATCAGCCGCAACCGGGGATCGGGCATGATCCGCGCGAATCCCTGCGCCAGCTTCGCGCCGCCGACTCCCCCGGCCAGCATGGTGACGATTGTCCCTGCCTGTGCCAAACTCACGTACAGACCTCGCTCCATCGTTCTGCCAACTCCACCCGCGAACGCGGGTCCGATTGCCTGAGCGTAGCATACGATTCGTAATCGCAGAGTCGGACGAACGGCTAGTTCCCGCCCGCTTCCCACCCGTTCCAGAAAGGTCCCGATGCCTGACATCGCGCTCGCCATCGATATCGGTTCGTCTTCCGTTCGCTGCCTCGCCTACGATGCGGATGGACGGCAGGTGGCAGGATCGGAGACCCAGATCGGGCACACCTTGCACGCGGACCGCTTCGGCGCATCGGAGGCGGACCCGAGGCAGCTCTTCGACCTCGTCGTTGCCTGCGTGGATGGCACCATCGCACGGATGGGCCACCGGATCGCGGATGTGGAAGCCATCGGCATGTCCTGCTTCTGGCACGGCCTCCTCGGCCTCGATACGCACGGCGACCCGACCACTCCAGTCTTCATGTGGGCCGACAAGCGGTCCGGTCCCTTCGTCGCCTCGCTCGCGGCGGACTTCCCGGCTGCGGAGACCATCGCCGCGACGGGGTGCCGCATCCATTCGAGCTACTGGCCCGCGAAGCTCCGCTGGCTCCGCCACGAGGACAGCGAGACCTTCGAGCGGACGGCGCACTGGGTATCCCTGCCGGACTACATCGAACTGCGATTGACCGGAACGCTCTCGACCTCCGTCTCGATGGCCTCCGGGACCGGGTTGCTCGCGCTCGATGGGATCGACTGGCACGCGCCGATGCTGGAGGCCGTCGGTATCCGCCGCGACCAGCTGCCCCCCATCGTCGACCGCGCCGAGCCGCTGCCGCCCCTGCTCCCAAGGTATGCCGAACGCTGGCCCGAGCTGGCGGGAATCCCCTGGTTCGCCGCCATTGGCGACGGCGCGGCGGCGAATGTCGGCGCCGGATGCGTCGGGGCCGATCGGATCGCCTTGACCGTCGGCACATCCGGCGCGATGCGCACGATCGTGCCGGATGAGGCGTTGATCGCGCAGGGAACGCCTCCGGGACAACTCTGGATCTACCGCCTCGACCGCGATCATCGCGTGCTCGGCGGGGCGCTCAGCAACGGTGGCAACGTGACCGGCTGGATCGCCGATCGGTTCGCCGATGGAGACTTCATCCGCCTCACCACCGAGGCAACGGCGATGCACCCCGACAATCACGGCCTGACGGTGCTCCCATTCCTCGCAGGGGAACGCTCCCCCAGCTGGGACGACGCCGCGACCGGCACCATCACTGGCCTCAAGCTCGCCACAACCCCCGCTGAGGTCTTCCGGGCCACCTTGGAGGCCACCGCCTATCGCTTCGCCGCAATCTACGACGACCTCCGCGCCGTGGTCGCACCGGACCACGAGATCCACGCCAATGGAGCGGCGGTGCTCGCGTCCCCGCTCTGGCTCCAGATCATGGCCGACGTGCTCGGGCACCGGATCGACGCGCTGGACGCCGAGGCGGAGGCTTCCGCCTGTGGCGCCGCCATCTGCGCATTGGAGGCGATCGGCGCGCGACCAGCCCTCCGTAGCGCCCACGACGAGATCATCCGCGCCTACGACCCGGACCCGGCAACCCACGAGGCATACGCGACGGGGCGATCCCGCCACCTCGCGCTGGAACGCGCATTGAGGCCCTTCATCCATCCCGAATGACGGAATGACATCGAAGGCCCTGCCCGGATCGCCGGTAGCGCGACTCCCCAGGGGATGGCATCATGCCGCCCATGATGCATGTCGCACATCGCTCGCATGGAGGTACTGCATGGACATTCTGTGGATTCTCGCTCACCCGGACGACGAATCGTTCGGTGGCGCTGGCACGCTCGCCTGGGCGCATGACGCCGGGCTGACCACCGGGCTCGTCTGCGCCACGCGCGGCGAGGTCGGGGAGATCAGCGATCCCGCCCTTGGCACGCCGGAGACCCTCGGCGCAGTCCGCGAGCTCGAGCTCCGCCGCGCGATGGACGCCGTCCAGCTCACGACACTGCGCCTGCTCCCCTATCGCGACTCCGGAATGGCCGGAACCCCGCCGAACGAGGACCCGCGCAGCCTCGTTCAGGCGCCGCTGGAGGAGGCAATTGCCCACGTCGTCCTTCAGATTCGCGATCTGAAGCCGGATACGGTCGTCACCTTTGGTCCAGATGGCGTGTACGGTCATCCGGATCACATCCGCATCGGCGAAGTCGCGACCGAAGCCGTCCTCCGCGCCGCGCAGGACGATGCACCGGGACTCGGCGAACCATGGCAGGTGAAGGCGCTCTACCACACCGCCGTCCCGCGCGAGGTCATGATCTCCTGGCGCAAGCGCGCCGATGGTCCCTTCCGCTCCATGAGTGAGGAGGAGGTCGGCCGCATGGGCACACCCACCGCCGAGATCACCCATTGGGCCGACACCATCGATTATGTCGATATTGCACGGCAGGCGGTGGTCCAGCACCGGACGCAGATCCAGGACCTGAACGCCTTTACCGCCGACACGCCAGAGGTCCGCGCCCGCATGCGGTATCAGCAGTTCAAGCGGATTTCCCTGCCATGGGACCCGGATGCCACCTTCAGCGATGGCATCGACCGTCTTGTTGCCGAGCACCCGAACACCGACCGTGCGTCGTTCACGATCCCGGCACCTGCCGAGGATGTGGACGAGGCGGACGCCTGATCTGCGACGCAACCCAAAGAAACGCCGCCGGGTGACGATGGTCCCCCGGCGGCGTTCGCATGCACTGAGTCCTACGCGGGGTGCGCGGAAGATGCCGTCCACCCTGGCATGGGCGCCGGCCCCTCCAGACCCGGGTTTACGGCTTCCATCCCGGAGGGCATCCCCTTCGCGGCACGACGATCGCCGTAGTACAACGTCGCCGTGATAATGGTGATCGGGTAGAGCACGATGAACATCGCGCTTGAGACAAACCCGGCAACCGGAATCGAGACGCCCGCCAGCACGAGCAGGATGCCGAGCAACGGTCCCGGCACGCCCACTGCATAGGTGATGAGCACCGCGATACTCAGCGTCCGTGGCCAATCACCGTCGACCGAGCGTCGGCTGACCTCCCGCGCCCGTGTCCATGGTGCTCCCTCGAACAGCACTGCCTGAGGGGTGTAGACCCACTGCGTCGCCCGGTAGAAGGCGAACGGAATGCCAACAACCGTCAGCGAAAGCAGCGTCAGGATGAGCGCATTCAGCAGGACCGCTCCCACGATCCGCGGAACGAACGGCAAACCTTCCCGGATCGGGGCCGTCGCATGCACGGCCTCGCCAGACAGCACCATCCGCGTCGCCAGGATGATTCCCGGCGCGACCAATGCCAGCAGGAACAGGTGGAAGACGAACCCGATCCCGAACCCCACCACGCTATGACTCCGCGACACATCCGACAGGAGGTCGGAGGAAATCGTCCAGCGGGTCAGGAAGTCCTGCACGACGCTGGCGACCGCCGCGACCGGAATCAGCAGCAGGCAGGAGAGGGCGAAGGCGTGGATGTGTCGGAAGAAGATCCCCACCGCCTGCACGAAGAAGCGCCAGGTCAGAAAGGACACGGCGAAGAGCCCGATGAGCACGGCAATCACCCCCGCTTCCACCAGCCGGGGATAGTCGGGGAAGATCTTCAGCACGTCGCCTCCGAGGTCGGAGACCGTGCAGAAGAATGAGCTCGGCCCAAGCCCGATCACCCGCTGATGCGGAATCGGGAGGCTCTTGGCGCGAAGATCATCGGTCCAGCTGATCGGGCGCGTCCAGCGGGCCGTGATGTTCGGGCTCTTCGGTCCATCCAGCACCCATGACTGCCGCTCGCCCCAGCGCCCCTGAAAGAGAGCCCACGCGAACGGGCCGTCCGGATCGATCTCCGTCGGCACCACGATCGCCTTGAGCGGCGTCGCGACAGACTCCGGGTTGCTCCGGTCGCAGCCGAACCCGGCGCCGTTCTCCCCCCAGCCCAACCAGACGTCGCTGGAGAAGTAGTCAGCATGCGAGCCGGACGCAGGGTAGGTGACGATGTGATTGCCATCGAACTGGGCCTTCGCCTCCTCCCACGTCGCATTCTCGCCGCGCTCGTGCTGGGCAAAGGTAATCATCACCGGATCTTGCGTCAGCGCCTCTTCCGGCGTGTCGGCGTCGAAGATGAGCTGCACCATCTCCCAATCCGACTCGTGATCGTCCAGGAAGTCGTTGTACACCCAGTAGAAGAAGTACTGGAGCGCCAGCTGCCCAGGGCGGCCTTCCTCCCGCACCACGCGCGCGTAGGTGGACGGCACGAGACCGAGCTCCGCGATCCGCTTGTTCGACCACGTTTCGTAGGTGCAACCCGGATCGAGCGAATTGCCCGGCAGGTCGAGGTAATAGGACGCGTCAGAGTGCACGAGATCCTGCGCCGATGGCCCCGTCATGATGACAGGGTCTTCCTTCTCGTCGGGACCGGCGTCGCGCCGCAGTTTCACGTCCGGGTCGTTCAGGGAAACATCGACCGCGATGGGCAGGTATTGCTCGCCAGAGGGATCGCACGGCTTGAGCTGCTTCTTGAGCATGGCGATCGGCGCGTACTTGTCGGCAAGCTCCTGCTCCGCCGGCGTGACCGAGGTGCCGCCGAAGCCACGCGCGAGCGTGCCCTTCGGGCCGGCCCCGGTTTGTGGCTGCGGCACCGGCGTCGCATCCGGCACCGGCGTCGAGGCAACAGGGGTCTCCTGCGCCACGGCAACGGGAACGCCTCCGCCCGCGACCACCACAACGATCGTCAGGAGCAGAATCAGCAACGCCCGACCGGAGCGCGGGTGCCCCTCGACTGTGGAAGAGCATGGAGTCGACATGATGCGTGGAAGTCCTCTGGATGCCCGGCAAGCGCAAACGCATACCGGTGCCGCATGAGCCGGTTCACCAACGATGCTGGTCCCATCTCGCTATGATACGGGAGCGCATTTGCCGTGACCACGGGCGCCAGACGAACCCACCGTGGCATGTCCTTCGGGGGACGGGAGTAAGGAACGTATCCTCAGGGATCCATACAGAGCGTCGCTTGTCGCTCGCCCAGGGAGAGACCAGCGCATGACACGAACGGATCGCTCCCTTCCGCCTTCCGCTTATTGCCATGCGAGGAATCATTCTCATGGCACGAACGGCCATGACTTACTTATAATCAGTGCAACGCGATCAGGGTTCGAGCCGATTCTCACCTCGATGTCCACCACATCCATCAAGCGAGTTCCCCGATGTCCGCTTCTGCCCCAACCCAGCCCCTCAAGGCCATCCAGGCCGCATCCGTCTGTCCGCTCTATCACCGCGCGGTCGAACTGATCGGGCGGCGCTGGACCGGAGCCATTCTCAGTGCCATGCTCTCCGGGGCATCCCGGTTCACCGACATCGTGAATGCCGTGCCCGGTCTCAGCGACCGCCTCCTTTCGGAACGCCTGAAGGAGCTTGAGACCGAAGGCATCGTCACGCGCGTCGTCCATCCGGAGACTCCCGTCCGCATCGAGTACCTGCTCACCGACAAGGGTCATGCGCTCAGCGCTGTGGTCGAAGCGGTGGAGTGCTGGGCCAGCCGCTGGATCGAAGCCGACGTGACGCGCGATGCCGACCACGACGCAGGCTGCCCCGAGTAGTCGAGTTCGAGCACACCACCGGCAAGTCAAAGCGACCGCCATCCCGAACGATTCGGGATGGCGGTTCTTCGTTCCTGATTCTCGGAGCCTACAGCTCGGTCACGACCGGCAGGATGAGCGGACGGGACCGCGAACGACGACGCAGCGAGCGCCCGATCGTCTCCTTGGTCCGCTGCACCACGTAGCCGTACTGCGGTTCGCCCTTGCGCCGACGCTCCAGCGTGCGCCGCAGCTCCCGCTCCGCCTCCCGGAGCGCCGCCTGATTGAGTTCCGGCTTGAGGCCCTTCGCCACCAGTTCCGGTCCAGCAATCAGCTCGCCACTCTGGCGGTCGAGCACGATCGTCACCAGCACGAAGCCATCCTGCGTCAGGTTCTCGCGCGTGCGCAGCACCACCTGGCTATCGTCGCGGTCGCCAAGACGGTCGACCAGAACGTTGCCCGACTTCACGCGGCCGCGCTGGTTCGCGCTTTCCTTCGTGAACTCGATCACGCCCCCGATTTCCGGAAGGAGCACGTGATCGCGCGGAATCCCGTTCTTCACACACAGGTCGCGATACAGCGCCATGTGCCGGAACTCACCATGGATCGGCACCGCGAACTTCGGTCGCACGAGCTTGATCATGCGCTCCAGTTCGTCGCGGCCCGCATGCCCGGAGACATGGACGCCACGATTCAGTGCGCTGTAGATCACGTCACACCCTCGCCGGAAGAGGTTGTCGATCGTCTTCGAGATCGTGTCCTCATTGCCCGGAATCGGGGTCGCCGAGACGAGGATCACATCACCCCGCCCGACGCGGATCTTCGGGTGCTCCCCCGCCGCGATCCGTGCGAGCGCCGCGGCGGCTTCGCCCTGGCTGCCCGTGGAGACGATGACACGCTTCTCCTTCGGCATCTTCAGGAGGTCGTCCAGCGGCACCAGGAGGCCTTCCGGAGGGTCGAGGTAGCCGAGGTCGATGGAAACGCGCGCGTTCTGCTCCATGCTGCGTCCGGCGACCGCGACCTTGCGACCGTGCTTGGCGGCAGCTTCCAGCGCCATGTGGATACGGCTGACGTTCGACGCGAAGGTGGCGATGATGACCTGCCCCTTCGCCTGGCCGATGACATCCGCCATCGTGTCCATCACGACCTTCTCGGATGGCGTGCTGCCCTCGGTCTCGACGCGCACGGTGTCGGAGAAGAGGGCAAGAATGCCCTTCTCGCCGAGCCGCTTCAGGCGTCGCTCGTCCGTCTGGCCACCCATCACCGGGCTCGGGTCGAACTTGAAGTCGCCCGTATCCAGGATCGTCCCGACGTGCGTGTGCAACGCGATGGCGCAGGCATCCGGGATCGAGTGGGTGACGTGGATGAACTCGGCCTTCATCTCGCCGACCTGCACGGTCTCCCCGGCGTTGACCGGAATGAGGTCGACGTACTTCTCCATCCGCGCTTCGAGCAGCTTGCGCTCGATGAAGCCAATGGCGAGCGGGGTCCCGTAGATCGGCACCGGCCCCTTCATCAGATCCTTCAGCTGCGGAATGATGTGAGGAATGCCGCCGATATGGTCTTCGTGACCATGCGTGATGAGCATGCCCCGGAAGTTCTTGATCCGCTCGGTGATGAAGCTCACGTCCGGGATCACGAGGTCGATACCACGCTGATCCTCCTCCGGGAACTTCGAGCCGCAGTCGAGGAGCACGATGTCGCGCCCGCACTCGACGGCGGTCATGTTCTTGCCGACCTCGCCAACACCGCCCAGCGGAATCACGCGCAACCTGTCGTTCCCGATCGGCCCCAGCGGCACGATCCCCTGATCGCTCGACGCAACTGGCGTCAGCACGCGATCGGCAACCGCGCCCTGTCCGCCAGCGGAACGCCGGCCACGCTGGTGCAGCGGCCGTGCGACCTCGACGCGCTCCGAAGGCTCCTCGTCGCGGCGCGGACGTCGCACCGATCGTCCTGGCTCCGGCCCAAGCACCTGTTCAGAGGCGGGCACGGCGGTCTGGCCACCGCGTCCACGCCCGCGTCCCCGGCCACGTCCGCCACCGGACTGAGCCTGGGCGCCGGATTGGACAGGTTGCTGCCCTCCGCCTTGCTGCCCACGCTGACCGCCCTGCTGGCCGTTTCCCTGTCGGGATCGGCCCCGCTGCTGGCCGCTCGCCTGGTCCGCGTTGGCGTCCTGGGACTGCTGTTGACGCTGGCCCTGCGCCGGCTGTGTCGGGGATTGCTCGCTCTGGGTCGCGGCATCGGTCGCCGCCGCCTGCCCCTGTCCGCTTCCCCGTCGCCGACGGCGACGACGGCGCGAGCTCGAACTCGTGGTCTGCCCCTCACCCTCGCCATCCACGGCAGCGGGAGTCTCGGAAGCCTCTGCCTGCTGCGCACCCTGACGCTGGCCCTGCTGCTTGCCCGAGCGGTTGCCGCCCTGCTTCGGAGCAGCGGGCGCTTCGGCCTTGGCGTCACCGGTATCCCCGCCGTCTCCGCCCTCCGGGGTGGACGTGGTCGTGGTCGCGGCCTGGCTGGCCTGTGTGGCGGCCGGTCGCCGACGGCGGCGGCGCGGTCGGGAACGTCCGGTTCCCGCTTGCTGATTGTCGGAAGCGGTCTGGTTGTCGGACTGCGCTCCTTGCGCGCGATCCTGATCGCGATTGTCGTCCAAAGAAGAAACTCCTCTCACGCCACCACCCGGCCAGCACCGGGAGCTACCTGTCACGCGCGAAGCAAGCGAACCGCTCACTCGGCGAACCCGGAAGCCAGATGCCGCCTGGTCATTCAGGCGCGAGTCTTGATGTCGAATCGAAGGCGAAGGCCGTCCCGAAGACGTTTCGCCGGGTCAAGGATGAAGCCGACGCCGAAGGGCGCGGGAATCATCGAGGGTGATCGAGCGCGTGGCGCAAACAGATCACCGGATTGCCGCTCTTGCTGCTATCGCATGGTGCATGCACACATTGCCAGGGCATTTCCAGACGCACACGATCACGCCTCCTGACAACCAGCGTCGCCAGAGGATGTCTGCAGTCGGGTCAATGCACTCAGCGAATGCGCACAGGTGAAACGCCTGTCCAGATCGCCAGCCGAAGCGCGGATGCACCATCACGCGGCGGTTCGGGGCGGCTGATCGAGCGTCGATCGGCACATTCGTATCGATGAAGTCTAGAGGGAGGGACGTGTGAGCGACATCCTCACCACAACCCGGAAGCTCGGCACGGCATTGGCATCGCGTACCTGCATCCGGGCGACTTCGATCTCAAGTCGTTCCCATTGTAGCAGGTCGGCGCGGACGGCCCTTTGGCGCAGGAGCGCAAAGCAACCGCATGCCCAGCGTTTGCGCCGCGCGGAGGCGTTGTCGGCTCAGTCGACGCCACACTTTTGTCGCGCCGCCCCCCGACGAACAACCGCGACCACTTCCGCATCCTTGAAGGGAGTTCTCAGCGTCGCCACGGCAAGGCCTGGTCCGTGGACCCCGTCAACCTCCCAACAGCCCCGCCGTGGCGACGCTACTTCGAGATGGCGCTGACGGCGAAGAGGATGATGATCGCCACCACGATGAGCAGAACGGTTCCCGCCACGCAACCGAGCGCGATGGATGTGCCCGTGCCGATTGTGGAGGCGGCTGCGGCGTCGCTCGCGGCCTTTTCCTCGCGGGCGACGGCGTCCGGGTCCCGCGCGAGCGGATCGTAGACGAACGAGTTCTCTGGATCGACAGGAACGGCGACAGGTGCATCTGGCCCCGTGCTTCCCTGATGAGTCGTCTCGTCCGCCCCAGGATCGTGCTTGTCCGCTGCTGACACCGCTTGCCCTCTGTCATGTGCGCCCGCCGTTCATCCGGCGGCCCGATGGTCGACCGTGCTGGACCAAGCATACCCGCTTCGCACGGCGGACACGCGAAGACCCCCGATGCTCCGCCTGGGAGGTGGAGCATCGGGGGTCGCATCACCAAGCTCAGCGAATGGCAACCGGCCCCTGCCGCGTGGCCGGTGCGACCTCATCGAGGGTGAGTGCCCCACCGTTTCGCGGAATCTCCGCGTACAGCACGCAGGCGACCTCCTGCTCACCGACGAGGTAGCGCGGCGGCCGGCGCGCCCAGCACTCATCGCGCACATACGGGCAGCGCTCGGCAAAGAGGCAGCGATTGCGCGATCCCCGGCGCTTCTCGCCCAGCTCGTCCAGCTCGCTGGCCGGGATCGCCGTGTCGTCCCACCGCTGGTCGGGATCGGGCGATGGAATCGACTCCAGCAGCAGCTTCGTATAGGGATGCTTCGGGTTATCCATCACCGAGACAGACGGCCCGAGCTCCACCGCGCGTCCACGCTGCATCACCATGATGTCCCCACCGAGGTAGTAGGCGGCGGAGAGATCGTGCGTAATGAAGATCGTGGAAATCCCGAGGTTCTCCTTGAAGTCGAGCAGGATGTTCATGATCACCGCCCGCACGGCGACATCCAGCATCGAGATCGCCTCGTCCGCAACGATCACCTTCGGCTTCACAAGGTAGGCCCGCGCCAGCATCACACGCTGGCGCTCGCCGCCACTGAGCTGGTGCGGGTAGCGACCAAGCACATCGGGTGGCCGCAGGTTGACGGCCTTCAGGGCCTCCTGAATGAGCTGGTTCGCCTCATCCTTCGACCTAGCGAGCTTGAACTTCTTGATCGTCATGTTGAAGACGCGGTCGATAGGGTAGTACGGGTTGAAGATCCCGTACGGGTCCTGGAACACGACCTGAACCTCGCGCCGGAAGTCGAGCAACTCGTGCTTGTTCAGCGCGTAGATGTCCTTCCCGCGCCAAAGGGACTTCCCGATCGTGGGTGGCTGGAGGCCAAGCAGCGAGCGAGCGGCGGTGGTCTTGCCAGACCCGGACTCGCCCACGATGCTGACGATGCGCGGTGGAGACTCCTCGATCCGGAGCGAGACATGATCGCTCGCCCACGTCGCGCTCGCGCCATGTCCGAAGATGGTGGTCACATCCTGAAGTTCGAGCAACGCTGGCTGGGAGCTCATCGTCGGCCTCCTTCCGCGCTGGGTGTCGATTCCGGATAGAGATGGCAGGCGACCAGGCGGTCGGGAATCACCTCCGCGATGCTCTCGTCGGCGATCTCACGCTCACCCGGCTCCACTTCGGCGAGAATCGGCATCACGCGCTCGCAAATGTCCATCGCGCGCGGACACCGATTGTGAAACCGGCACCCTTCCGGCCATGCGAGCGGACTCGGCGTCGCGCCCCGGATGCCCTGCAACCGCTCGCGCGACCCGCCGATCGCCGGAATCGCCCGCATGAGACCGTTCGTGTACGGATGCAACGACTGCTTTACCGTCGAACGAATGTCGCCCGTTTCCACGATCTGCCCGGCGTACATGATGCCGATGCGCTCGACCAGCTGGGCGTGGACCGGCAAGTCATGGCTGACAATCATGATCGCGACGTTGAGTTCATCTCGCAGCGTGAGCAACGTTTCCAGGATGAGGCGTTGCACATTCACATCGAGGGCCGTGGTCGGCTCATCGGCCACGATCAACGACGGTTCCATGGCGATAGCGATGGCGATGATGACCCGTTGCTTCATCCCGCCCGAAAGTTCGTGGGGATAGAGCTTCGCGACCTTGCCGTCGAGGCCCACCTTGGCGAGCAGACTCGGGACCTTCGCGCGTGCCTCACGCTCGTTGACCCCATGATCGACCATGCCATCGACAATCTGGTCGCCGATCCGGGCGACCGGATTCAGCGAGTTCATCGATCCCTGTGGCACATATGCGATATGGCGACCGCGCAACTGGCGCATCTGCCGCTCGCCGATCTTCATCAGGTCGATCTGCTCCTTCCCGTCGTGGGAGAAGAGCACCTGCCCCGCCGTCACCCGATTCGGGAAGCGGATGATCTGCAGGATCGCTTCGACCAACGTGGTCTTGCCGGAACCCGACTCACCCGCGATCCCCACGATCTCGTTGTGCCGAAGGGTCAGGTTGGCCTTGTCGACCACGCGGGCCGTGCCCCGTGGGGTGATGAAATGCACGTCCAGGTCCTTGAGTTGCAGGAGCGGCAACTCGCCGACCACACGCGGATTTACCTTCTTGCTGGTTCCCGATGCGCTCGGGCGGGCGGTTGTCGATGGTGTCATGGGAGTCTCCTTCCTGGCCTCCTGCGTCGCGGAGCGGGATTATCGACCGCGCAGCCGCGGGTTGAAGTACTCCTCCATGCCCTGGCTCATCCAGGCGAGACCGACGAAGAGCAGGATTAGCAGGATG
Source organism: Thermomicrobiales bacterium (assembly GCA_049840815.1). Lineage (GTDB taxonomy): Bacteria > Chloroflexota > Chloroflexia > Thermomicrobiales > UBA6265 > JASGDN01. Next base: position 80,027 of record JASGJI010000006.1, read on the forward strand.
ACCGGCGCCAGGAAGATCTGGTAATACCCCAGGCTGATCACCCCCCACCCCAGCGAATCACTGATGAGGCGACCGAGGTCCATCTGATTGCTCGGGCCGAGGCCGAGCACCGTGAGCCCCACGAGCGCCAGCGCCGCGCCAACCGAGGCGCTGGCGAAGCCGATCGCGACATAGGGCGCCATGTTCGGGAAGATATCGCCGAAGATGATCTCGCGATCCTTCATGTTCGTCATCTTCGAGAGCTCGACGTAGGGTCGTTCGCGCAGGGAGAGGACCTGGGTGCGAATGACGCGGGCGGCGAACGGCCACGAGAAGACGGAGAGGATCAGCGCCAGCTCCATGGTCGTTACGTTGGTCGTGTAGCGCGAAAGAATGATGAGCAATGGCAGGGTCGGGATCACGATGAAGACATCGGTGATCGTCCGGAGCGCCGTATCGACCTTCCCGCCCTTGTAGCCCGCCGTGAATCCGATCGCGGCGCCAAGGATGGTGGAGACCGCTCCCGCGAGGAATGCCACCATCAACGAGATCGGCAATCCGGTCATCACGAGCGCGAAGACATCCCGTCCGTAGCGGTCCGTGCCCAGCCAATGCTCCATGCTCGGCTTCTGGAAAATCCCGTAGGCCCCGACCTTCAGCACGTCGATGTCACCGATTTGCCATTCGATGATCACCCGATGCAGGATCGCCAGCATGATGAGGAGAAACGTGAGGGATGCCCCGAACCGGAACTTCCCGCTCTCCTTGAAGAGTCGTATGAATGCCATCTCAATCCCCTGATCCTTCCCCGGTCATGACGTCGGACTGCATTCCCCTAGTCACCGTACTTGACGCGAGGATCGAAGAGCGGCAGAACGAGGTCGATGATCAGGTTGATCGTCAGCACCATGAAGATAAGGACGGTCACCACCGCCATCGCCGTATTGACGTCCTTGATCACCACGGAATCGACCAGCAGATTGCCGACGCCCGGATAGCGGAAGAGGCGTTCGATCAAAACGTTCCCGTTCACCACAAAGCCCATCGAGATGCCAAGCGCGGCGATCTGCGGCAGCCAGGCGTTGCGCAACACGTATTTCAACAGGATGCGTCGCGGTGAGAGTCCCTTCGCATTGGCATAGGTCAGGAAATCCTCACCCAGCAATGTCTGGATCAGGGCGCGCGTGCCGATGATCCAGCCAGCCGCCCCGGTGAGTGCCGTCGCCATCACCGGAAGCGTTCCATACTTGATGGCGCTTCCGATGAACTCGAGACTCCAGGAAGGCTGCAGCGTGGCGCTGTAGGCACCGCTGGCAGGAAGCAGGTGCCAGCGATAGGCGAAGAAGATGATGAGCATCAGCGCGATGAAATAGGCCGGGATGTTGGAAACGACGAGGCAGACGTTGGTCGTCCAGCGAGAGAGCCAATGGCCGCGTTTCCAGCCGATCAACGTGCCGATCAGGATACCAACGACCCACGCGATGATCGTGGCCGTCCCCAGGAGGGCGATCGTCCACGGTATCGAGCGCGTGATGAGGTCGGTAGCAGGGGTGGGATAACTCAGCACGGAAGGGCCGAAGTTGAAGTCGAGGAGTACCCGCTTGAAGTAGTTCACATATTGGTCCCAAAGACTCCCGTCAAGTCCGAATTCCTTCCGATAGAACTTCTCCATGTCGGCGGATTGCGTGATGTTGGTATAGACACCGCGCGTCTGCAGCTGGGTGATGATGCCAGAGATGGGATCACCCGGGAGCAGGCGGAAGAAGAAGAACGAGGCCGTGAGCGATCCCCAGAGCGTGATGAGATAGAGTCCAATTCGGCGCAGATAGTAGCGAGCCATGGGAGAAACTCGGGGCACCTTGGTCGCCTCGACTTCCAGGCCTTCGAGTGCTTCGGCAGCTTGTCCGGTTAGCTGGGTTGCCATGGGTCTCTCCGGGCGAGAGCCGGGATCGCGGTCCCGGCGCGAAATCGTACTCGCGCGTCACGCGACGATGACCCTGCAAGCACCGAACCCGGCTGGACCCCGCGATCGCGGGATCCAGCCATCGTCGTCAAACAGCGGCTCCATGTCGCGGAAGGTGTTGGCATCGAGCCGCACCTTCCGCGACCGTGAGAACTAGCCGTCTGCCTTCTTGAGGTTGCCGATGGTGAAGAGGAACTGGCCCCACCAGTTCGCCGGGATGGTCGCCTGATCCATCTTCGACTGATCTGGCCAGTTGTTCCAGTACTGCGTGCTGTACATGAACGGGTAGATGGTCTGGATGATCGGGGTGCAGGGCAGGAGCTCCATGAACTTGTCCAGCCCCTGGAAGAACAGGTCCTGGTTCTTCTCGTCGTCCGGGTTCACATCGTCCATCTGGTCGATGATCTTGTCGAAGTCCGGGTTGTTGAGGCGCGCGCAGGCGGGATCGCCGCCATTGACCGCTCGCTTGCCGATCTCGACGTAGTACTTCGAGTGGAACTGCGTGAAGAGCTGATCCGGGTCGAACTGCATACCGCAGATCCAGTGGCTGGTGACATCAAAGTCACCGGTCTGGAACGCATCGCCAAAGGCCGAACCGGGAAGGCTCTTGAAGTCGATGGTGATCCCGATCTTCTGGGCTGCCTGCACGACCGTCTGGCCGATCTGATACTCCGCGCCGGTGGTGGTGGCCGGAGTGATCATGCGGAAGCTGAGCGGCTTGCCGTCGAACTCCAGCGTATCGCCGTTCTTCGTCGCGCCAGCCTTGATGAAGAGCTCCACGGCCTTGTCGGTGTCGAACGACATGTCGTACTTGGACATGACGCTGTCCGGCGCCCACTTCGTCCACCCGGCGTAGTTCGCCCACGGGTAGGACGCGGGAACGGTCTCCGGCTGCCAGACCGTCTTGCCGATGGTCTCGCGGTCAACAAGGTGGCTGAATGCCCAGCGGCCTTCCGGTTTCGCGAGGATGCCGGACTGGCAGTTGAAGTAGAGACCGCGCGGGCAGGGATCCGGGAACTGGAAGCTGGAGGTCTTCTGGTCCTGGGAAGCGATGACCTGCTGGTTCAGGTAGTCGGCGCTGGTGACATCGACGTTGCCGGCAAGGAAGTCCTGCACGGCGGTGTCGACGGCGGTCTGCTGGAGATAGACGACGTAGCCCGGCGCGGGATCCAGCGTCGCCTTGTTCCAGTAGTCAGCGTTCTTCTCCCACGCATAGAGGAGCTTGTCCGAACCGGATTCCTTCAGCGTGTAGGGGCCGGTGTAGACCGGCGGATTGAACTTGAAGGTGTTGACGTCTTCCTTTTCCCAGATGTGCTTCGGCACGACACGCAGGCTGTCGGCGATGATGCCGGCGATGAAACGGTAGTGGAAGCGCGGTTGCGGGCGCGTCAATTCGTAGACGAGCGTCTTCTCATCGGTCGCCTTCACCGACTTCGCCTGGTCGATGAGGGTGGACGAACCGTTCAGGTTGGGGTTCGAGAGGTAAAGGTTCTCCGAGAACTCGACATCGGCCGAGGTAAATGGCGTGCCGTCACTCCACTTCACCGCCGGATTCAGCTCCAGGGTGATCTGGGTGAAATCGTCGTTGTAGGTGTACTTGGCGCCAAGCCACGGCGTGGTCTCGCCGGTGAGGAAGTTGGCGACGAACATGTTCTCCCGGGCAACCTGGGCGAGACCGTAGTTGTAGGCCTCACCGTTCGGGATGTACGGGTTGAACGAGTCCCAGACGTTGTTGGTGCCCTGTTCCACGACGAGCGTTTCCGCGCGGGGCGTGGGGAGATTGGCGGATCCCTGGTAGAGGGTGCCCATCACGGCACGGCCGCCGGATGGTGATGCCCCGACATGCATGGCGAACGCCATCGCTGCTGCGCCCGCAGTGGCTCCAGCCACTACCTGTCGACGGTTCAAACGACCCAACTGCTGCTCAGCCATGCAGAGACTCCTTGCTTCCCGCTACGTTGCGGAACAAACACGGACGCTCGCGGCACATTCGCCACGGGCTAACGACCCAACCGAGGAATCGCGCCGCACATTCACTTGTTGCCGTTTGGCGTGCCCACAGCATACGAGAGCATCCACAGACCGGAAAGGGGCCGAAGGGTACCCCTCATATAGCACCTTCTGGCTAGTTTTCGCGTGCCTTCCATCACGAGAGATTGGTTTCCGGGGGTCAGCAAGGGGCTGGCCGGAGTCCCGAGCATCCCAACACGTCCGCTGGGTCATGCCGCTGCCCGAGGGTGCGAGACGGGGAGCATGGTGATGCTCCCCGTCTCTTCGCCTCCATCAGTGACGATCAGGCCTTCTTCAGGTTCCCGATCGTGAACAGGAAGCCACCCCACCAGTTCGCCGGAATCGTCGGCGGATTCTCGGTCGGCGGCCAGTTGGTCCAGTACGTCGTGTTGTAGAGGAATGGAGCGATCTGCTCGATGCTCGGCATGGAGAAGAGATTGGCGGCCCAGATCTCCAGCGCCTGATCGTAAAGCGCCTGCGCCTTCGGATCGTCAGGGCTGATTTCCTGGAGCTGCGCCAGCACGTCGTCGAAGTCCTTGTTCTGCACGCGGGCCGGCCCGATGTCGCCGCCCTGGGTCACGCGGGTGCCGATCGGCTGGAAGTTCTTCGAATCAAAGCCGTTATAGACGTTGATCGGGTCGTACTCCATGCCGCACAGCCAGTGGTTGGCGATGTCGAAGTCACCAAGCGCGAGGCTATCCCAGTAGGCGGACCCCGGGAGGCTCTTCTGGTCGATCTTGATGCCGACCTTTGCCGCTTCGGCCGCCAACGTCTCGCCGATCTGGTACATCGCGTTGTTGGTCGGCATCGGGCAGATCATGGTCAGTTCGATCGGCTTGCCGTTGAAGCTGCGCGTATCGCCATCGGCCTTCGCCCCGATGCCATCGAGCAGCGCCTTCGCCTTCTCGGGATCGAACGACCAGTCGAACTTGTCGAGGACGGAATCCGGCGCCCATTTCTTCCAGCCCTCGTAATCCGCCCACGGATAGTGCGCGGGACGCGATTCGGGCTGGGAGATCGTCTTGGCGATCGTGTCGCGGTCGAGCAGGTGGGAGAATGCCCACTTGGCGTCGGCGTTCGCGAAGAGACCGCTCGTCGAGGCCTCGTTGAAGTAGAACCCGCGCGGGCAAGGATCGGCGAAGATATTCTGCGCCGTCTTGTCCGTCTGGCTCATGATCAGCTGCTGGTTCAGGTAGTCGACATTCCCGATGTCGGTGGAACCCGCCAGGAACTCCTGCACGGAGGTATCCGGCGACGTCGTCTGCACGAACATGACGTACTGCGGCGCCGGATCCATCACGTCCTTGGCCCAGTAGGTCGGATTCTTCTCCCATAGGTAGTAGAGCTTGGACGCCGAGGCTTCCTTCAGGGTGTAGGGACCGGTGCGGATCGGCGGGTTGTCCTTGAAGGTGCCGGGATCTTCATTCTCCCAGACATGCTTCGGCACGACCTGGACACCGTCGCAGATCACCCCCGCGTAGAAGCGATAGTGAAAGCGCGGATTGGCGGCATTCAGCGTCCAGACCACCGTGTGATCGTCGGTCGCCTTCACATCCTTCACCTGGTCGATCACCGCCGCCGCGCCATTCAGCTGCGGATTCTTGATCAGCATCTGCTGGGAGAAGACGACATCAGCCGATGTCCAGGGCTTGCCATCGCTCCACATCACCTTGGGATTGAGGTGAAGCGTCACTTCCGTATGATCGGCGTTGTATTCGAACTTCTCGGCCAGCCACGGCTTGATCTCACCCGTGACGAAGTTCACGTAGAAGAGGTTCTCCCGCGCGAGCTGGGAGATACCGTAGTTGTAGGCATCGCCATTCGGAATGAACGCATTGAAACTGTCCCAGACGTTGGAGGTCTCCGCCTCGATGACCAGCGTCTGATCGCGTGGGGTGGGGACATTGCCCGCACCCTGCAACGCAAATCCGATCGTCTCCGTGTTCGCGACCGGACTGGCTGCTGCCAATTGTGTCCCAAGCGCGAGCCCGACGCCGGAGGCAGCGACGCCTCCGACCAGTGCGCGACGATTGGTGCGACGGAAGCCGTTCATGGAATCTCCTTTGAACCCATATCGACCGAAATGCCACCAGAACCCCGCGCTCGAGCGCCGGTGCCGCACTCCGCAGCAATGCGCACCGCGACGGCGCTGCATCGGACCTGAATCTGCGGAGAACATCGGATTATCGAACCACGTGCGGGAGTTGTAGCATGGCTCTTCCTAATTGTGCAATCGATTTCAGCGAATGACACGAACACCCTCGCCGGACGCGAGCGCCGTACCGGTTCCTCGGGAGTCGGTGCTCCCGAGGAACCGTCCGCGCCAGCGTGCGTGGGTTCGAAGATCGCGTCGTGTCACGGGAAGCGAAAGGAACTCCTGCGTGCATCCTGCGACGGTCAGCCGCTCGCCGGCTCCAGGCTACCAATCGCAGAGATGGGAATCAGGACTGCGGTTCGGTGTAGACCGTCAACGAATCGGTCCCAACTTCAACCTCGACGATCCGCAGCCCCTGCTGGCTGAAGAACGTGTTGACCCCGGCTTCGATCGCGTCGCCAAGCCGACCCGGCGAGATGATGAAGCCAAGCACGTTGTTCGAGCTCGTCATGTCGGTCATCACCAGCTTGCCATCCACGACGGTCGGGATGCCGGAGTAGATCGCGTCCGATCTCCGTGACGTGAGGCCCAGATAGAGGCGCGTCCCGTCGCCACGCAGGGTGATCTTGTCGACTCCCGCATTGCCGAGTTGCCCATGCAGCTGGTTGGCGATCGTCGTGAGATCGAGCGTGTGCGGTCCCGCCCCGACGTTCACCGACCCCAGTTCCTGCGCGACCTGCGTGCTGATGCCATGCTCGATGCTGTGGGAAACACTGTCGCGAATGCGTGGCACTCCGACAAACCAACCCAGGCCAACGCAGATCACCAGCAACAGCATCAGGATGATCAAGGTGGAAAAGCAGCCGCATCCGCGTGGTCTCATGCGCAGGGTTCCTCTCGTCTTGGTGTCAGTCAACGTCGATGGACGGATGAAGCGCAAACGCACCACTCTCAGCATACCGAATCCCTGTTGCGGAAGTGCGGAGAAAGCGCCCCGAGTCGTTCGCGATCCGCCCACGCGATCTCTAGATCCCATATCGTGATCCGATGCACGACCTCACAGAATCATGCGGCACGTTCTCACAACTGATCCTTTCGAGGCCTTGCGTACCTGTGCCAGGATGTCATACCGTACGTTCGTAGGTAATCGTCCAGATCGGCGCACGCTGCCCGTGAGGGGCACGACGGCAACATTGGGGAAGCCGTCTCTTGCCCCCGCCGAACCCCGCTGGATGGTCCCAAAAACCCGCAATTGAATGTGCTACGCTAAGCCCGGCCTGAACGGATCGACCTGTCTTCGTTCCTTCTTATCCGGGTATGGCCATCGTTGTCTGTTGATGTCGGTCATGGTGCTTCGCCAACGATGTCGCACGCTCCATGCAGACCGGGTTACCCAACGCTGTCGTAACCCACCACCGCAACGACCCCGCCCTGGAGGCACGCTTTCATGCCATCGTCCGACCAGCCTCGCATCATGATCGGCATCCCTGCCTATAACGAGCAGGACCATATCGCCGCCGTGGTGCGCAATGCGTCCCGATTCGGCCGTGTTATCGTCGTGGATGACGGCTCCCAGGATCTCACCGCATACCGCGCCCAGAAGGCCGGCGCGACGGTGATCCGGTTCACCCGGAATCACGGGAAGGGTGCCGCCGCCGCGACCCTCTTCGAGGAGGCGCGCGCATCCCGCGTCGATTTCCTCGTCCTGATCGACGGTGATGGCGAGCACGATGCCGCCGAGATCCCGTCCGTCCTCGCGCCATGCCTGAATGGCAAGGCGGATATCGCGGTGGGGTCCCGCTACCTCTCGATCCGCAACGACATCCCGAAGCGCCAGAATGTCCGCCAGCGGATGTTCAACGCCCTCACCTCCGTCGCATCCGGCGTCTGGTGCAGCGACTCCCAGTCGGGATTCCGTGCCTTCAACCGCCGCGCCATCGCCAGCATCCACTTCGACGAGACGGCGTTCTCCGTCGAGTCGGAGCAGCAGTTCGAGGTGAAGCGAAACAGCCTCCGTCTGACCGAGGTGCCGATCACCTGCACCTACGATACGGACGCATCGCCCAGTCCGTGGCACCACTACGCGGTAATCATGTACCGTCTCGGCGCGATGACGTATCGCCGCCGCGTGCTTGGGGTTGGCACGATCAAGCCAATCGAGGTGGTCGAGCCGGAGCGTGTCGCCTCCCCGGTCGCCGGCGCCAAGGTCGAGCACCGCTAGCCAGCCGCACACCAGACCCCACCACACGGGGCCTCACGCGATGCGTGAGGCCCCGTTCCTGTACCGCCAGGGCGAATCGCGTCGTCCGTCCCGCTTCCGGACAACACGTCCCATCACCCTCCCCCTACAACTCGTCGAAGTCGCCGGCCGCCGCAGCCGCTGCCACCAGTTCGCGCGATTCCTCATGAGCGACCGCCGCGCTACCGCGGTTCAGGCCAGCGTAGATACCTCCCTGCGCCATCAACTCGGCGTGGGTGCCTCGCTCCACGATCTCGCCACCCACGATCACCAAGATCTGATCGGCCTTCCGGATCGTGCTCAGGCGATGGGCGATCACGAAACTCGTCCTGCCGACCATCATCCGCTGCATGGCCGACTGAATCAAACGCTCGGTTCGCGTATCGACACTGCTCGTCGCCTCGTCGAGGATCAGGATACGCGGATCGGCGATCACGGCACGCGCGATCGCGATCAGCTGGCGCTGCCCCTGGCTGAGGTTGCCCCCGCGCTCCGTCACCACGGTCTGGTAGCCATGCGACAGGTGCTCGATGAAGGGATGCGCATTGGCCGTCTTCGCCGCCGCAATCACCTCATCGTCCGTCGCGTCCAGCTTGCCGTAGCGAATGTTGTCAGCCACCGTCCCCGCAAAGAGGAAGCTGTCCTGCAACACCATGCCCAGTTGACGGCGCAGTTCATCCTTTCGCAGTGTCCGCAGGTCATGTCCATCGATCCGGATCACACCAGAATCGATCTCATAGAAGCGCGTGATCAGGTTCACGATGGTCGTCTTCCCTGCGCCCGTGGGACCAACCAGCGCGATCGTCTGGCCCGGCGTCGCGTGGAAGCTGATGCCGCTCAGGGTCGGTTTCGCCTGCTCCTTGCCGTAGGAGAAGGTCACGTCATCGAAGACGACGTCGCCGACGATCTCGATCCCGGAGGCGTCCGGCGCATCGACTTCCGGCTTCCAGTCGATGATCTCGAAGACGCGCTCCGCCCCGGCGATGGCCGCCTGGATCTGGTTGTAGAGGTTCGCGATGTCGTTCAGCGGGCGGCCCAGCTGCCGCGAATACGCCATGAACGAGGCGATCGTCCCGACGCTTGCCGATCCCTGGATCGCGAGGATGCCACCCACCGCCGCCACGACCGCGATGTTGGTATTCGAGATGAAGTTCATCATCGGCCCGACGAAGCCAGCGAAGGTCTGCGCCTTCAGCGCTGCGCCGCGCAGTTCGAGGTTCTGCCGCTCGAAGTCGGCGATCGACTCGGTCTCGCGGTGATAGGCCTTCACCACGCGCTGTCCGGTCACCGTCTCCTCGATGAATCCGTTCAGCGCCCCGAGTTCCTTCTGCTGGGCGCGGAAGCCCTCCCGCGTCCGGCTTCCCACCCAGCGATTGACGCCAAGCGTGAGCAACACGGTGGAGGCAACCGCCGTCACGGCGAGGATCGGGTTGATCACCAGCATCAGCACGATCACGCCGACCGCCGTCAACACGCCGGAGACGATCTGGGTCACGCTCTCGGTAAGCACCTGATTGATGTTGTCGACATCGTTCGTCAGCCGGCTCATCGTCTCGCCGTGCGGGCGTTCGTCGAAGAACCGCAACTCCATTACCTGGAGCCGGTCGAACAGGTCGGAGCGGATGTCGAAGAGCGCCGACTGCGCCACCCCGGCCATCACCCACGCCTGCGCCCAGGTGAGGAATGAGGTCGCAAGGTAGATCCCGATCAGCGCCAGCACGAGCTGCTCGAGCTTGCCAAGGTCGCCGTGGGTGATCGCATCATCGATCACCTTGCCCATCAGGTATGGTCCCACCAGCGACAGCGCCGTGCTGCATACGATCAGCACTCCGGCCAGCGTCAACGCGCCCTTCCGCCGCCTGAGGTACCCCCAGATGCGAAGCGTCGTGCCCCGCGTATCCTTCGCTCGTCGCTTCTCGGTGGTGAATCGACCGCCTGGCCCGCCTGGACCTGCTGGCCCCCTATGCTGCGCCATCGAGCATCACCTCCATCTGCGATGCGTAGATCTCGCGGTACATCTCGTTCGTTGCCAGCAGATCGTCATGGGTGCCCTGGCCCACCACCCGGCCGCCATCCATCACCAGAATCCAGTCGGCGCCCATCACCGTGGTGATCCGCTGCGCCACCACGATCCGCGTCTGGTTCAGTTCGTCCAGCGCGCCCAGGATGCGGGCTTCAGTCGCGGTATCGACCGCGCTCGTGCTGTCATCGAGCACCAGCACCGTCGGCTTCGGCAGGATCGCCCGGGCAATGGAGAGCCGCTGCTTCTGCCCGCCGGACAGATTCACCCCCCGCTGTCCGACCAGGGCGTCGTACCCGTCCGGCAGCTTGCCGATGAACTCCGCCGCTTGCGCCATCGATGCCGCCCGCACGACCTCGAACTCGGATGCGGTGGGATTCCCGAAGCGGATGTTGTCGCGAATCGTGCCGGAGAAGAGCACCACCTCCTGTAATGCGACCCCGACGCGAGCGTGCAGGTACTCCTGTTCGATCTCCCGGATATCGACACCGTCGATGGTGATCCGCCCCTCCGTCGCCTCGTAGAAGCGCGGCAGCATCTGCACCAGCGTCGACTTCCCGGAGCCGGTCGAACCAATGATCGCCAGTCGCTTGCCCGGCTCGATCGCGAACGAGACATCGTGAATCGCATCCACATCCGCACCGGGATAGCGGAAGGAGACATGCTGATATTCCACCCGGCCCGGCCCGCTCATCGTCGTGAGCGCCTGCGGCGCATCCACGATGCTGGGATCGGTGGTCAGTACCTCCGCGATGCGCTCAGCCGATGCCTCCGCGCGGGAGATGCGCACGACCAGCATGCTGAAGATCATCAGGGAGAAGAGGCTCTGCATCAGGTAGTTGGAGAACGCGACCAGTTGCCCAACTTCGAGGTCGCCGCTATTCACCTGATGCCCCCCGAACCAGAGCACCGCGACTGTCGCCCCGTTCATCACCAGCATCATCAGGGGCATGACCAGCGCGCTGAAGCGGACGGCGGAAAGGTTCGCCCGCATCAGGTCCTCGTTCACCCCGGCGAACCGCCCGATCTCATACGGCGCGCGCGCAAAGGCCCGCACCACCCGCACGCCAGCGAGGTTCTCCTGCATCAGCACATTGACGCGATCGAGCTGCGCCTGCACACGAGAGAACATCGGGAACGAATGGCGGAAGATGACCACCAGAATGACAAGGATCAGCGGGATCAGCACGATGAAGAGCAGCGACAGCTTCGCGGCGGTCAGCACCGCCATGATGACGCTGCCCACGAGCAACAGCGGCGCCCGCACCATGATCCGGAGGGCCATCCCGACGAGTTCCTGTACCTGCGTGACGTCGTTCGTGAGGCGCGTCACCAGCTTGCCGGTCTCCAGCTGGTCGAGATTCGTGAACGACAGGCTCTGCACCTTGCGGAAGAGCGCGCCCCGCAGGTCCGCCCCAAAATACAGCGCAGCCTTCAGCGCGTAGATGGTGCAAACCATGCCACCGATCAACCCGATCAGCGCGAGCAGGATCATCAGGCCACCGATCCGGAAGACCTCGCCGAGATCGCCCTTCGCCACCCCGCTGTCGATGATCGTCTGGACCAGGCGCGGCTGCATGAGGTCCATCAGGACTTCGACCATCATCAGCAGCGGCGCGAGAATCACCCACCGCCGATAGGGCCGCAAGAAGGGAAAGAGTGCCTGCGTCGATGTCATGGATGGTTCTCCCCCTCGTCAGGAATCCGATCTTGCTGGTCGCGATCCGGATTTCCGAATTCAGTCCGTCGATTGCCCTCGTCCGCCGGCGGCACCGGGGTAAAGAGACGCGTCAGGACATCCACCGCCTGCGCAACCTCCTCCCGGTCGAGGTCGATCCGCTCGGCGATCAATTGCTCCAGCTTCCGAACGCGCTCGGCCCGGTGCGCCCGCACCCGTTCCCGCCCGACCGGCGAGAGCTCCAGCCAGACCACGCGCGAATCGGCTTCATCCCTTCGGCGCTCGACCCACCCCTCCTCGAATGCCTTCTTCGCGAGCACCGATGCGGTCGGCGCCGACACGTCGAGCGCCCGGGCGAGATCCTGCCCGGTCAGCGGCCCCTCATGAAACAGCGTGATCAGCAACCGCATCTGCCCATGGCGTTGGCGATGCTGTTCTTCATCTTCTCGGCTCCTGTCCCTTGCTTGATCGAACGGTCGGCGGGGACGCAGCCGTATCACCAACTCGAAGAGCTGGTCCGCGATCGCGGCGATCTCCCGATCATGGGTGCCAGCCGACGGCGACTCCTGGCGTGCGGACATCACGACTCCCTCGCGATGCCATGCGGCATCACGGCAACACACGACGCATGACGGACCATCATCGTTAGTTAGGCTAAGTAATCAATCGAGTGATGTCAAGGGCTTCTCGCTGGGAATCTGCTCAGCGCGTCCAGATCGTCACGAAAGCGGCTTCCCCTCGGCCAGCAGGTCGGTCACGACGGCCCCCAGCGCGGCAATGGCGTCTTGCGGCGCGACCGCGATCTGCACGCCCCGCCCCCCGCCATTCAGGAAGATCGTCTCCTGCATCAGCGCGGAGACATCCAGCACCGTCCGGAGATTCCGCTTCTGGCCGAATGGACTGATCCCCCCGACCACGTAGCCGGTCATTCGCTCCGCGTCCGCCGGGGCGACCATCTGCGCGGCCTTGCCACCGAAGGCCGCCGCCAGCTTCTTCATGCTCACTTCGCGGTTGGAGGGGATTGCCACGCACACCGGCTTGCCATCGACCGTTGCGATCAGCGTCTTGAACACACGATCGGGCGATTCGCCCAACGCCTCCGCAGCCTGCAGCCCCTTGTGATCGGCCGAGGGGTCGTAGGCGTGCTCATGGAGCGTGAATGGAACACGCTGCTTGCTCAGGAACTGGGTGGCGCGGGTGGCTTTCACGGGGGCGGTCCTTCAGACGGGTTGGCGATGCGGGCGCACTGCGGTAGTGGCACGACTCCTGCCCTATGGATCGTGTCGCGCCGGGAGAAGCCTGGCGATGATCGGGATACAGCGAGGTTCCCCATGAGCGACACAGACAAGGATCGACTGTCCGGACTCGGCGACAAGGTTTCCGGCAACGTCAAGGAAGGCGTTGGCAAAGTGACCGGCGACAAGCAGACCGAGGGCGAGGGCAAGGTCGAGAAGGTCATGGGCGATGTCAAGGAAGGTATCGCCGACCTCAAGGATAAGGTCTCGGATGCCGTGAAGAAGGTTACGGACTGATTTTCAGGTCCGCATTCACGGCGAGACGCGCGAGGCGGGAGCGAATCATCGCTCCCGCCTCGCGGTGTGTCATCCCCGATCGGGCGTTACGACCCTGCCATCTTCCGGACCGCGCGACTCGGCGCGATACTGCCGCCATATCGTGCTCAGTCCATCCGGGGGAGAACCACCATGCCACGCGAACTGATCGCCACCGCGCCACGCAAACCGGCCTTCCGCACCTATGACGATCCTCCACTCGGGGCGACCGAGATCCGCATCCGCACGGAACTCGCTTCCCCGAAGCATGGCACCGAACTCGTCGGCTACCGCAACGACCCCGTCGCCAGCCGCCCCTATGACGGAGCGTGGGGCGCGGTGATGCCGAAGGATCCCGCCGCCGCGCTCGCCAGCTTCCCGAAGCGCCTGGGGAACATGGCCGTCGGCGTCGTGACCGAGATCGGGGTCGAGGCCGCCCGCTTTGCCGTTGGGGATCGCGTCTTCGGGCATCTCCCGATCCGCGAGACGCACACCGTCGATCAGGACCGCGTGGACCTCCTCCCCCCGGATCTCGCCCCGGAGGCCGCGCTCTGCCTCGACCCGGTCGTGATGGCGCTCGCCATGCGCGATGCCGGAATCCGGCTCGGGGACCGCGTGGCGGTCTTCGGCCTCGGCGCCATCGGGCTGGTGGCGGCCCAGCTCGCCCGCCTCGCCGGGGCGGCGCAGGTGATCGTGGTCGATCCGATCGCGGCTCGCCGGGACCTTGCGATCGTCAACGGCGCGGACATCGCGATCGACCCCGCCAGCGTGGCGGATGGCGATACCGGGCTGGAGGTCCGCCGGCTGACGGGCACTCCCGGATACACCGGAGGCGCGGGAACGCGCCTCGTCGGCGGCTACACCGAGCGTCTCACCCAGACGAGCGAACTCGGCGTCGATGTCGCCATCGAGACATCCGGAAGCATTGGCGCCCTCCAGCAGGCCATCCGCGCCACCCGGTTCGGCGGCACCGTCTGCGTCGTCTCGTTCTATGGGCGAGAGGCCAGCGGCCTGCTGCTCGGCGACGAGTTCCACATCAACCAGCTGACGCTGCTCTCTGTCCGCGCCGAAAGCCTGCCGATGCGCGACGCCCCTGCCTGGACGCTGGATCGCCTCGTCCATCTCGGCCTCGACTGGCTGCGATCCGGCACGATCCGCACCGACGGCATGCTCTCTCCAATCGTTCCGTTCAGCGAGGCAGCGGACGCGTATCGCGCCATCGACGAACACCCGGAGCAGTCGATCAAGCTGGGAATCCTCTTCCCCTGATCGCCCGGTCGCGGATGACGAAGACCCACGGGAGGCGTGCCTCCCGTGGGTCTTCGTCGCAGCATCGCGGGTTCGTCAGCGGCCTTGCGTCCGCACGGCATGCCCCAGCGCGAAGAGCAGGCAAGAGGCCGACAGGAGCATCCATGCCATCGGCACCTCAGACTGCGACGCCGGCCCAGAACCGGCCTTGGGCAGCTTCGTCACGTCTGGAGCCGCCTGCGTCTCGCTCGCTCCGGAGGCGGCTGTATCGACGCTGCGGGACGTGGCCGTGTCCGAACTCCGGACGTCGGTGTTCGCAAGGCTGCCAGTCCCAGCCGCGACGAGGTCATCGCCCGTCTCGACCGCGCCGCCGACTTCCGTATCCGAGCCACTGGGGACGGATGTCTCCGGCGTCTCACCGACCGGGGCGACCGTCGGGACCGGGGTGTTGACAGTTTCAGCACCCTCGCCTGCACCGCTCACCGCGCCGCCAGCCACAGCCAGCGGCTTCATGATGACCATCGAGAGGACCTTGTTCGACGTCACCGTGATGAACTTGTGGGTGTGCGTGTCCTCCACCACGATCTCATAGACGCCCGGACGCAGGGAGATCGAGCCGGAGCCGCTGAACACGCGCTGGACGTAGTCGGCGGTGCCATCGCCCACCATGTAGAACGTAACCTTCGCGGAACTGTTGGTGCAGTCCACGGTCGCCGCCGCGGCGGAGAAGGTGTCGATGTCGAACTTCGTGCTCGTCACATTCGTGCAACTCACGACTGCAACGCTCACCGTGCCGTCGCCGGGCGTGATCGTCGCCGGCGCACCCACCGCCGGACCAAAGACCATGATGTTGGAGACCTGGCCACCGCCGATCGTGACCGTCGCATGCGTCCCGGATGCCTCATCCGTCACGTCATAGGTTCCGGCAGGCAGGTCGATGCTCCCGGCGTTCTGCACCATCAACTGCGATGCGTTCGGCAGCCCGCCCACGAAGACGAAGGTGAAAATGCCGGATGTCGGCGTACACGCACCCGGTCCGGACGGCAATGTCCCGGCTGCCGCGAAGACATCAATGTCGAAGATCGTCGTCGTACGTCCAATGCAGGCGAACTTCGCGACGTTGATCGTTCCCTTCACATTGGGATTCGGGAAGATGAAGGTCGGAACAACCGCCGCTTCGATGGTCGTTTCCGGCGTCGAGTCCACGGCCTCGGTGCTCTCCGGCGCAACCGTCGGAGCATCCACGGTCGCCTCGACGGTGACCACTGGCTCTTGGGTGGTCACGTCAAGCGTCGGCTCGGCCGTCACCGGGATCTCCGTGCCGGGCTCCTCGGTCACCGAGGTCGTCAGCAGGCTCCGGTACGACCGTATCGACCACCTCGGTCGCGTCTTGCCCGGCCGCGAGACTGCCGGCACCGGTGTACGCCGGGGATGCCTGCGCCGCCTCGGCAAGCGTGAAGCTCATCACGATTCCAAGAACTGTAAATAGACGCAGCCACGCTGATCTGTCGCGCATGATCTACCTCCACCACCCCATTCCCCGAACGAGACCCATCCCACCGATGAGACTACGAGGGCTGTGCGTCGGCATCATTCGATGGCACACGCGCCCAATAGGCAATACTCGCCATTAGGACATCACATCGTCAATGCACATCACCCGCATGGACTGATTTACTCCAGACCGCATATGACTTGCCCTGGAACTGCCGGTACCGGACGGTGAAACGCCCCACTCACAGGTCCGCTGAGTCAGACACAAGCGGGCCATAGAGAAGGTACGCGACATATTCAATAGTTTGCGTATCGCGCAGAACGGCGCCTGTCACCGAGCCGGTGCGCCTCCTAGACGATCGATGCCCCACCGCCTCGCCGTCGTGGTGGCCAACGCAACCGCCCCCGGAGGACGAATCCTCCGGGGGCGGGCCTCGGGCGTCATCTCAGACGCCTCGATTCATTTCATCCGTGCCGGTCAGCGTCTACCGGGTTCGACGCCGGGTAAGCGCGCCAGCCGCCAGCAGGATACTCGTGCCAGCCAGCATCACGACCAGCGCCATGTTCGGTCCCGCTCCATCACCCTGACCGGTGTTCGGCAGTTCGGTGACGGCGGTCGTCGGGACGGCGGTCGGCTTCATTGGCTTCGGCGGGTGCGTCGGCTTCGGAGCGTGGGTGGGTTCCGCCGTCGGCGTCGGGGTCGGCTGATCGCCCGCCGGGTTGAGCACGACCAGCGTCGTGATCTCCCCCTCGTAGATCGAGATCAGCGCATGGGCCTGCGTCTCCTCCTCGACGACCTCATAGTCGCCATCGGGAAGACCGACCGTCGCCGTTCCGTAGACCTCCACCTGCGCGTAGGCATTCGTGCCATCACCCACGAGGTAGAACGTCAGCGTGGCGTAGCCCGGCCAGCACTGGCCAGCCGAGGTGGGGATACCGCCATCGACCGGTGCCGCGTCCGCACTGAAGCCACCAACGACATCCGACAGGAAGATCGGCTCGTCGATACCGTCGCAGAAGAACTTCGCGATGTTCAGCGTGCCCGTGCCATCCGGCTCCGGCGTGACATCGCTGCCCGTCGGGATGGAGATGACGAGGCTGTAGATGTCGCCGTCGACAAGGTCGATCAGCGTCCGGGCCTGGGTGCCTTCCTCGACGACTTCATACTGACCAGCCGGGAGGCCGATCGAGCCATTGCCGTCGATCGAGAGTTGAGCGAACGCATTCGTCTGGTCGCCCACGAAGTAGAAGGTGAACGTCGCCGGGCCGGGCGAGCAAGCGCCATCGGAGGTCGGGATACCCGCCGCCGCCGCGATCAGGCCACCACCCTGCCAGTACACGGCATCAAGGCCGTCGCAGTAGAAGGCCGCGAGATTGACGGTCACTTCCGTGTTCGGATCTGGTGTCACGACGGTCGGGGTGATCGTCGGCGTCAGTGTCTGGGTCGGAGTCAGCGTGGCCGTTGGTGTTTCCGTCGGCGTGTTGGTGACGGTCGGCGTCGGCGTCTCCGTCGGCGTGTTCGTCACGGTCGGCGTGTTGGTGACAGTCGGCGTGTTCGTCACGGTCGGGGTATTCGTCGCCGTCGGCGTGTTCGTCGGCACCGGGGTTTCCGTCGGAGTTGACGTCGGCGGAACCTGGGTCGGGGTGCTGGTCGGCGGCACGGCCGTCGGCGGCACTGGCGTCAGGGTCTGGAATGGCGGCAGCGTCGGCAGCGGAGCCGGCGGCTGCGGGGCCTCGGTCGCAGGCGCAAGCAATGGCCCGCAGTCTCCAGCCAGAACCCCTTCGAGTTCCGCTGGCAGCAATTCAAGACCGACCGCCGCGTTGATCAGCGTTTCTTCGTCGACGACGATCCCATTCGCGTCGAGATACCCCTCACTTTGCAGATCAAGGCAAAGTCCCAAGGTGACTGCCGACTGGGCAGCGACGTTTCCGGATGCCGTGGGCTGCGAAGGCGACGCCTGGGCGATGAACCCTCCGCTCCCGATAAGGCCAAACAGCATCACTGCAACTGTTGCAACAATGCGCAATGGTGTGAACCTGCTCCGCATAGTTCGCTCCTCCACGACACGCAGCCCCTGTTCACGCCCGCCCCACCGGCGAGCCTGAGTGTTTTTCAGAGATTGCTCCCTGCTTTCCACAGAACAATTCTAGGCAAGATCAGTACCATGAACAATGGGGAATGCATGAAATTTCCAGAATTCCCCCATAACGGACGAACGAATGAGGCGATTCCTGGCCATATCGGGGCATGACCATCGTATACGGTAGGGCCTACGGGCCTGAACCGCTCCGACATTGCTCGGTTTTTCCCAAAGTGAGGGGACGCCCCGACAGAGAACCCCACAACCATCAAGGGAGAACCCCCGCTCAAATCTCCACTATTTCACAAAAAAACGGGCGGACACCTTTCGGTATCCGCCCGATCGTCCGACCCGGTATGCTGGCCCGGCGCTACTTGGCCGTCAGGGTCCCCACCATTCCGGCTTCCTTGTGGCCTGGAAGATTGCAGTAGAACTCCTGGCTTCCGGCCGGCGGGGTGAACGTCACCGAATTGCTCTCGCCCGGCTGCATGAACATGCTCACCTTGAGCGCGTCGATGCTGAAGTTATGCGGCAATGGCGATGTGTTCTTGACCGTCACGGTGATCGCTTCACCTGCCTTCGCCTCGATCGTGTTCGGCTTGAACCAAAAGTCGCCTGCCTCCAGTTCCGCCGTCTGCGATGCCGCCGAGGCAGGTTCCGTGGCGGCAGAGGTTGCCGTTGCCGCCGGTGTTGTCGGCGCATCGTCCGCCGGGGTGGCACTGCCGAAGTCGCTGTTCGTGGGAATGGGCAGTCCCTGACCGCCCACGGTGTTCGCGACGCTGCGGACATCGACCGGGCCGGTGAGGCTCTCGGTCTCGATCCGCAGGATGTACCCGTCAGCGTCGTTCGAGCCGATCGCAGGCGCACCCACGTACAGCGCCCAGTCCGGTCCGAACGCCAGCGACACCGGGTAGTTGATGTTCGTCGCGACCTCCTCCAGCGAGCCCGGCCCCGTTTGCTTCACGATCCGCCCGGTCGCCGGCCCGACATAGGGCGACGTCGTGGAGTTGTTCGTCGACATCTCCGCCGCGTACAGCGTGCCCTTTTCATCGAGCGCGACCGCGATCACCATCGTCAGGCCGGTCCAGACATCCGTCACCGTGCCATCCGGCAGAACCTCGACCACCTTCGCCGCGCCGGTGAAATACGGCACCGCGGTCAGGTATCCGACGTAGATTCCCCCGTTCGGCGACAGCACCGGGCCAGTCGGCAGCGGATGCCCCACGGAGAGATCCGCGACACGCGTGATCTTCCCGTCCAGCGTGATTCGCAGGACCTGCCCGGTATTGCTCTCCACCACCCAGAGGCTGTCGCTATCGGCCACCATGCCGAAGACCTCGCCACGAGGGTTGAAATCGGCCGGCTTGAACTTGGCGGGATTGTCCTGCACCCACTGGCCGGTGTCGGCCAACAATGTCGCCGATCCATCTGCGCCGATCCGGTATACGCCGTCTGGCTGGTCGCCCGTCGGACGGAACCCCATCGCATTCGCATCAACCAGCACGTAGAGATCCTCGCCTACGATCGCCACCGACGCGACGCCGATCGTCCGCTGATGCGTGATCGTTGTGGAGGGCATGCCGGACGCCACCGAAACCGGAATCTGCTCGTCGATCTTGGCAATCACCGACGAGTCGCCGGTCTGGCCGGGACCGCCGATGTTCTCCAGATCCACGATCTCGGCGCCACCCGTCCCGGCCAATGCAACGTAGAGGATTCCGTGGTCACCCCAGGTGAATCCTCGCGGATTGGTCAGGTACTTCGCCGCCACCGTCACCGGCCCATCCGCCACCGGACTGGGCGTTGCCTCCTGGGCGACCGCGCGGAATCCCGCCATGGCAAATGCCGCCGCGAGGCCTCCACCGGCGCTGGCACGCAGCGCAGTCCGACGGGAAACGGTCATCCCGGAGCGTTCAGCGGGCAATTCCTCGGACATATCCAGGTGTGGCATGAGCGTCTTCTCCTCCGACGTGGATCGCCGCCGTGTCCCGGCGGCAGGCAGGCCCATCCCCTGCCCGGCCCGATCGTCAGGATGGTCGGCCCGGTAGCTGGCATGAGTACGAGCGCCGCAGTTCGATTGAGACCCGAGAGATACCGCATCCAACGGTGCGACAGGGCGGAGCAGAAGTCAAGCAACACACAGCGACGCATTCGGGCCGGCCTGAATGGACAGGACATCGCGCCGTCACAGCCCTGAATGTCCGTAATCTCTACGATGCCAGCACCCGTCGCCGGGAGCGATGATTCCACACATCTGTGCCCCGAAGGGAGCGCCGCCCGCATTCCGGATACGATTGCATGGCAATCATGGGTCCCATCAGCATCCACCCATTCATCCCTCACCTGGAGGTCGACCCATGTCCCAGTCGATTCGCATCCTCTTCCGCGAGGACTTCTACGACGGCCAGTTCAGCCGTACCCTGACCGCGGCCTATGCCGGGATGGCCGATCTGGGAGAAGCCTTCGCGACAGCCCACACAATCGGCAAGCCAACTCCCGACGCCTGGCACGAGGCCTGGCACCGGTTGGCATCGACCACGATGGCCTCGCTCGCCGTCGCCGAGGCCGCAGGCCATACCGAATCCGTGCGTTCGCTGGGACTGCGCGCCAGCGAGTACTTCCGCCAGAGCTACTTCTTCCTCCGCCATGACCTCAGCGATTCCCGCCTCCTCGCGGGGTATCACGGTCAGGTTGCGGCATTCGCGAAGGCACTCCCTCTGACGGCCCCCTTCGCCGCCCAGTTCTCGATTCCCTATGAGACCACGACGATCAAGGGCTACTTCTTCTCGGCCGATGCGGGGCCCGTCGCCCGCCCAACGATCGTGTTCCCCAGCGGCTACGACTCCACCGCCGAGGAAGGCTGGAACTACGCGCCCGCTGCCCTTGCGCGCGGCTACAACGTGGTCTCCTTCGAAGGACCGGGCCAGGGAGGAACCCTCTACGAGCAGGGCCTCTTCTTCCGGCCCGATTTCAACGCCGTCCTCACCCCGCTGATCGACCTTCTGGAGATGAATCCGCGCGTGGACAACGATGCGATTGTTCTCATCGGTCGCTCCTTCGGTGGCTACCTCGCGCCCCAGGCCGCCACCGTCGAGCACCGCCTCGCCGCGCTCGTCTGCGATCCGGGCCAGCCGGACATGGCCGCTCTGCTGCCAAAGGGCGTCGCGGCAAAGGCTGCCGCACCCATGATCGCGACCGAGATGCACCTCGACCCGAACAAGCGCGAGTTCTTCGGCGCACGCATGGCATCCCACGGCGTCCACACCCCGGAGGCCTATTTCGCCGAACTGCATCGCTACACCATGATCGACAAGGCACGCGACATCGCCTGCCCGACCCTCGTCATTGCCTGCGAGGGCGATCCGGTAGGCGGGAATGGATCGTCGCTCGCCTCGGCGATGGGCGACCGCGCGACCCTGAAGACGCTCACCATCGCCGAGGGCGCGGGCGGTCATTGCGGCTGGCTGGGACAGCGGGTCTGGGAAGACGTGGTATATGGTTGGCTCCAGGACACGCTCGCTCGCGCACACTGATCCCCGATCGAGACAGGACAACGCCCCGTGGAATCCTGGCATGAGTTTCTGGTCGCGCTCGCCGGAGCATCCGGTGCCCTGGTCGGGCTGATCATCGTCGCGATGTCGATCAGTCTCGACCTGCTCATGAAGGCTCCCAACCTCATCTCCCGTGGAGCCGCCTGTCTCGAGTTGCTGACGGGCGTGCTGCTGGTCTCGTGCGCGCTGCTGATGCCCGACCTGGGGGACCAGGCAATTGGCAGCATCATCCTCATCGGTGGCGTCGCGATCTGGGCCGTGACCACAGCCTCGTCCATTCGGAGCCTGGTGGCGGGTGGACACGCCTACCGGGGCCGGGGACTCTTTGCCCTCGCACTCTTCCAGCTCGCGACGATCCCACAGATCGTCGCGGGCATCGCCGCCTTTCGGATGGGCGCCGACGCGATGTACATCCTGGCCATCGCCTTCATCGTCACCTTCGGCGTGGCGGTGCTCGACGCATGGGTGCTGATGATCGAGGTCCGTCGCTAGATCCTCATCCGAACCGGGTGCCGCGTTCTCCGTCAATGCGGAGCACGCTGGACCTCTCAACGCTCCACTGGAGAAGGAACCGAACGTGCCAATCCCAACGCAAGGACCATCGGCCTCGACCTCAAGGCAACCCGGCTGGTTGCGCCCGGTACTCGGCCTTGGCATCGCGATGCTCCTCGTCATGATGGTCGCGACGGTCATCTTCCACGATGCCCATCGCTTCGCGGGAGATCTCGCGGACCACAAGGATGTCCACGCCTTCTACGAGCTTCCGTCGCCCGTCCCCGCCGGCCAACCGGGGGACATCCTGCGCTCCGAACCCATGCTCGGCGCCCCGGATGGCGCGAACGCCTGGCGCATCCTCTATCACTCCCGCGACGTCCATGGCAAGGACATCGTGGTCTCCGGCATCGTCGTCGCCCCCGCCGGAACGGTGCCGGAAGGAGGACGCACCATCGTCTCCTGGGGACACCCCACAACCGGTTCGGCCGCCCGCTGCGCCCCATCATTGGGCATCGATCCCTTCGACCTGATCGAAGGGCTGGGCGACTTCCTGAAGGCCGGCTACGTCGTGGCGGCGACCGACTATGCCGGAATGGGTGTCTCCACCCCGAACTCCTACCTCGTCGGTCCGACCGAAGGGCAGAATGTCCTCGACGCCGCCCGCGCAGCCAGGAACATTCCCGAGGCGGGGGCCGGGAACCGGCTGGTGCTGTGGGGACATTCGCAAGGAGGACAGGCCGCTCTTTTCGCCGGGGAACTCGGGCCGGCCTATGCCCCCGAGCTGACCCTGCTCGCCGTCGCGGTTGCCGCACCGGCGTCCGATATCGGCGCGCTCTTCGATGCCGATGTCGTGGATGTCTCCGGCGTCACCATCGGATCCTACGCCTTCGCGGCGTACGCCGAGGTCTATGCCGATACGCCCGGCGTGCGTCTCGACACGATCCTGACCCCAGCGGGCATCGCCGCCACCGAAAAGATCGTGTCGTACTGCCTGCTCACCGAGATGAAGAAGATCCACGCCATCGCGACGCCAGTCGTCGGGAGCTACCTCATCGCAAACCCCGCGACCACCGAACCATGGTCCACGCTCCTCGACCAGAACACACCGGGATCGTCGCCACTCACGGTACCCCTGCTGGTCGTGCAGGGAGAGGCGGACACGCTCGTTCGACCCTACATCACGGAATCCTTCGTCGAGCACGAGCGGGCGATCGGTACCAAGGTTACGTTCGTGAAGTTCCCCTACATCGATCACGGCCTTATCGCCCTCGTCGCGATGCCGGAGGTCATGAAATGGTTGCACGAAGTCGGGGCGTGAGCACACCGCACATCCGGAATACGTGAGGCAGCAACCGCGCACCCCGTAGTTCCTACGAGGTAGGCCATCGCCGCCGTTGTCAGAATGGAGCGACGGGCATCCTGCGCGGGTGCCCAACGACCCGGACGCAGCGACGCAAAGGAACGATGCCCCGTGGAGCCCAATCGCTTCGATCAGATCACCCGACTCTTCGCCACTCGCCATACCCGCCGTTCCACCCTCGCCGCCAGTCTCACGCTCGGCGCGGGAGTCGGAGCGCTCGCACTCAACAACGCCGCCGCCGAGGACGCTACCCCCGTCGCATCGCCAGCAGCATCGCCCGTCCCCGCTACGACAACCGGCGAGCCACCATCGTTTCTCTTCGTGCAATCCGCCGCGACCGGCTCCTTTACCGCCAGCACCACCTCCTCCGCCGGGACCGGCACCCACACGCTGACCCTGAACGGGCATACCGGCGGCACGATCTACTTCTCCGACCGCCCAGAACGCATCTTCGGGAACGCTCCGACCGGGAGGTTCCTCGAGGGCATCGGCTTCGGCGAGGCCGACCCTCCGAACGCGGCCCTCGTCGTCTCCTCCGAGAACGATCAGCAGAGCGTGGTCGTCCTCGAACTCCTCAACCCAGCCTACGATCGGGATTCTGGCACGCTGACGTACGACGCCAACATCCTGACCGACTATCAGGGCGACGGGTTGTCCTGGCAGGCGAATCAGCGGGACACCGAGATCCCGGAATCGTTCGCTGCCAGCAGCCTCTTCATCGACGACTGCCCGGATGCGCACGCCGCATGCTCCGTTCCGGACAACTGCTATGGCAACATCACCTACGGCCAGTGCTGGAGCTGGAGCGATTTCGACTGCCTCGCCTGCAAGAGCGCATACGAACTGAGCGCACAGTGCAACGAGACCTTCTCCAACTGCAACGGCGAATGCGTCGCGCAAATGAACGAGCACTGCAACGCCTGACACCAGGCGCGCCATCATCGGGAGCGGGATCGTAGTCCGGGACGGGGCTAGATCCACCGGATGAGGTTCACGACAGGACCTATCCCGCATGGTACAAAAGCGGCAGAATCTCATAGACTGACATTGGGCAGTTCGGCCCACACCAGCCTCAGGTTACCGCTCCATGTCAGCCTCTCACGATACGGGATCCATCGCGCCCATCAACCCATGGGTGAAGACAACAACGTCGTCTCTTTTCCAATGGGAGACGTTGTTGCCATGCATCGGCCGCACCGAAGAACGGGCAACGATCCGCCGCCTGCTGATGGATGAAAAGGTCCGGCTGCTCACCCTGACAGGCACCGCCGGTGTGGGCAAGACCCGCCTCGCCATTCAGGCCACTGCCGAGATCCTCCACGAGACCGATCGCTTCGAGAACGCCTGGTTCGTTCCACTCGCATCAGTCAGCGATCCCGCGATGGTCATGGTCACCATCGCGACCGCCCTCGGAATCCGCGACGGCGGCAACATTCCGCTGAATGAAGCGATCATCGCGGCGGTACAGGGCACAAGCACCCTGGTGGTGCTCGACACGTTCGAGCACGTCACCGCCGCCGCCTCCGAACTCGCGCACCTGCTGGATACCTGCCCGGACATCTCGCTCCTGATCACCAGCCGGACACCGCTCCACATTTACGGCGAGCAACTCATGGCGGTCGGCCCGCTGGCCACGTCCGTTCCCACACCCATCGACCGCCTTCCGGCGGTCCTCCCCGATGCGATTGCCGTCTTCGTCGAGCGGGTTCGCGCCACAAACCCGGGGTTCGTGCTCACCCCTGAGTCCTACGTCCTGATGGCGGATATCTGCACCCGGCTCGAGGGCATCCCCCTCGCGATCGAACTCGCCGCGTCGCGCACCCGGGTCCTGAGCCTCTCACAACTCCAGACACGGCTCGATCGTCGCCTGCGCATCCTTGGCGATGGCCCGCGCGACGCTCCGGCCAGACAGCAATCCATGGCCTCGGCCGTCGCCTGGAGTTACGACCTGCTCTCCCCACAGGATCAGGCCGCCCTGCGCCACCTCGCGGTCTTCCCTGCCGGCTTCACCATCGAGGCCGTCGAGCGGATGGCGATCGACCCAGCGGAGCAGTCCGCCATCTCGGCCCTCTCCTCGCTCGCCGATTCCAGCCTCCTGCGCCAGCACGTCGACGAGGCGGGTGAGTTGCGGTTCGTCATGTTCGATGCCGTCCGCGAATACGGACGGGAACTGCTCGAACGTCAGGACGAGGTCGAGGACGCGCAGCGGGCCATGGCGGCCATGATGCTCGCCGTCGTCCTCGAAATGGAACCTTCCCTCTATCGCGGGCGCAACCTGCCCTATTACCTCGGACGGATCGACGCCGAGATCGATAACCTGCGCGCGTCGATGTCCTGGGCCGCGCGGCACGAACCAGAAACCCTCGCCAGCCTCTCGACGGCGCTGGGCCAATACTGGCTTCGCCGCTCCATGTTGCAGGAAGGGCGCATCTGGGCCGAGCGCGTCCTCGAACTCGGCCCGGCCGTCACCCCCAAGTCCCGCCTGCGCGCGATGATCGACCGCGTGCGGATGATGACCTATCAGAGCGACGACGATCTGGACTCCGCCTACAAGGAGGCGCTCGCCTTCGCCCGCCAGCTCGGCGATCCGCATCGGGAGATCGACCTGCTCGTCACGCACATCGTGGACGGCGCAATCCGGCGGGAACCTCAGCGGTCCTTGCAGGATTTCGCCGCCGCGCGGAAGCTCATGAAGTCCAGTGGGTCGGGAAACCAGCTCTCCTCGGGACGGCCCCAGGTCATCCGCATCCTTGGCGCGCTGGTCGCGATGGAGACGGGCGACCTCGACCTGGCCCTCTCGCTCGTCCGCGAGGCGCAGATCATCGCCCGCACCGAGCAAGATGAGGCCGTGACGATGATCGTCTCCCGCGTGCTTGGCGGCATCTCTGCTGCGCAGGGCTATCATGCCGAGGCATTCGGGCACTACCGCGAAGCACTCCAGGGATACTGGAGCGTGGGCGAGCGTTGGACGACCGCCGATGTCCTCGTCGATATCGCCTGGGAGTTCTCACAGGTTCGGCCCGATCTCACCGCACGGCTCTTCGGTCTCTCCGATCAGATCATGGCCTTGATCGGCCTGAGTCCGACCGCCAACCGCAACCGGCCGCCAGTGCGGATCAAGGATCCCGTCATCGCCCCGATCGACGACGAGGCGTGGGAGGCCGCCTATCAGACCGGCCTCACCAGGTCGATCAACGCGGCGATCGAGGAGGTGCTGGCCCTCCAGTTCCCGGAGGCTCCAGCGCCCGCCACGACGCGTCCCATGGCCGCCCCCACGGCCGCGACAAACCTGAGCCGACGGGAGCGGGAGGTTCTGATCCAGATCGCTGCCGGCCTGACCGACCGGGAGATCGCGCAGAAGCTCGGGATCAGCTACCGGACCACCACCACCTACGTGGCAAGCATCTTCTCGAAGCTGGCGGTTACATCACGCGCAGCAGCGGCCGCATTCGCCGTCCGGCATGGACTCGACCTGCCCACCTAGCGCAACGCCCAACCCGCCGGGCACGGTCGTCCAGAGAAACCACGAAGCGCCCCACGATCGCGAACCGATCGCGGGTGTCGTCAGTCTGCATGGTTCTCGCATGACGACCGAGCCGGCGCGAGAGATCCCCGCTCCTCCCACTGATTGCCATTCAGGCACTACGTGATCGCATATCCGTAGTTTCTACGATACCCGACGCTCGCCCCGACGATCATGATTCCTCCTAACACGCGACGTTGGATTCGCGTGGAGAGATCGGTTGACCAGGCGAGAACAGCGGCAGATGGCATACGGCCTCCTGCCCGACGGGGAGGCATCGAAGAGCACACATCCGCACCAAGGCCTACGAGCACGTACGACCGGCATGCATGCCGGATTCGAGGAGAGGGGACGTTTTCCATGATCAAGAGCCTTCGCATCGCCATCGTCGCCATGATGGCGCTCACCGCCAGCATGGTCGCCGCCAACGCATCGGCGCAGATGATGCACTACACGCTGAATGTCGTGGTCGAGACCGAGGACGGCAGCAACATCCCGGCGGGCCAGGTCTGCGTCAGCGGTGAGGTCGATCCGATCTGCATCGACATTCCGGATGGCACCCCGTCCGGCCGCGAATTCGCCTTCTCTGACCTGGCCCTGGGCCAGACCGAGGTCACGGTGAACGCCGATCCGTACCTCGAGGCTGTCTCCAACGTCGACTTCAGCGAGGATCAGCAGGTCGTCACCATCGTCCTCCAGATGGAAGAGACGCCAGGCGCGACGGTGACCCCGGCGCCGGTTCTCCCGAACACGGGCACGGGCAACGTCTCGCACGACGGCGGTTCCTCCTCCTTCCTGGCGATCGTCGGCCTCCTCGGAGCCGCTGGCACCTTCGCGGTCGCGTCCAGCGCCCTCCGCCGCAAGCAGCGCTAGTTCCCTGATTCCGTCCGAAGCCGGAAGCGCATGTGTTCGCATGCGCATCCGGCTTCGTCGTGTCCCACCACCCACCCAGACGTCCTTCTCCGCCCGTCACATCGACAATCGCCTATACAGCGCACGGTCTGCACTGCCTCGGACCCTCTCGCCGACCCATGCGCGGCGACATTGGCGATGTTCCGGGCGCCAACGCCATCCCAAGCCCCTGAGAAGGGGTCGGAAGTTCTCACGATTCCTCGGTTTTCTGGTGGTGACTCCCCCGGGATTCGAACCCGGAACCGACGGATTAAAAGTCCGCTGCTCTGCCGTTGAGCTAGAGAGTCGCGTAAGGCCGAGGACATCGTACCAGCGCACGCGCCCCCGCGCCATCTTGCGTCACCCGCGCCGTGCGATACTCCCTGCAGTGAACGCGCCGCCCGGCGCTCCGTTCTCCCCGCACGAAGGGCCACCATCCCGCATGTCCGCCTCATGGCTCGATCAGGAACTCGTTCGCTGGGCCGCAGGCGCCATCGCGGCTGCGCTCATCGCGACCGCAGCATGGCGTGCCCGCGCACTCGCCCCCTCCGGCGTGGTGGCGGCCATTGTCGTCGGGGCGATCATGGTCGGAGGCGGAGGCTGGTGGGCAGGCGTCCTCCTCGTCACCTTCTTCGTCGCCTCCAGCGGCCTCTCCCGCGCCGGGAAGCGACCTGAGGGGCATCTGCTCCAGGCCCGGGGAAGTCGTCGCGACGCCGTACAGGTTCTCGCCAACGGCGGGGTCGCGGCGGCCTGCGCCCTCGCCTTCGCAGGGACCAGCCACGCCTCGTGGATCGTCGCCCTCGCTGCATCCCTTGCCGCCGCCAACGCCGACACCTGGGCGACCGAGATCGGGCGCCTCTCCGGCCAGCGCCCACGATCCATCGTCACCTTCCGCTCCGTCCCATCAGGCACATCCGGCGGCATCTCCTTCGCCGGAACCATCGCCTCGTTCGCCGGAGCGGTCTTCCTCGGCATCGTCGCCCTCATCGGCTGGAGCAATCATTGGCTGGCCAACCCTGCTGCTGATACGGACGTCGCCCGCCTCCTCATGATCGTGACTGGAACCGGCTTCCTTGGCGCCTTCGCCGACAGCATTCTTGGCGCGACCATCCAGGCCCAGTATCACTGCCCCGCCTGTGACAAGGCGACAGAATCTCCTGTGCATTCCTGCGGTACACGAACCACGCCAGTACGTGGCGTCCGCTGGATCACGAATGATGTCGTCAATATCGCCGCCATTGTCGTCGCAACCGCCATCGCACTCTGGCTGGCGACGGGTCTCGGCTGACCCAGACGCTGCGCCAGGCCGTCACAGGATCATCGTTCGGCGTACAATGTGCGGATGATGCAGATTCGGCGACGTTTGCCCGCATCAATCGGTGTCCGATGGGCATCCCGGTCCGCTCCCGCAGGATATCGGCATGTTTCCCGCCGACATCCCGCCCCAGGCCGACGATGCGCGTTGCGTCCCGCACACCCACCAAGACAGAAGGAGTATCCCCCGACCATGAAGCGGACGAGCACCTCCCCTCTTCCCCGCTCCCGTCGCGCCGTCGCAACCATCGCCGCAGCCGTTGCGCTGTCCGGCGCGGTCGCGTTTGGCCCGGCACTCGGAACGACCGTCGCCGCCCAGGAATCCGCCGCGACCCCGACCGCCCAGCAGGCCGCCTCCGCGCAGACCACCGAGCTGATGGCGACCACCATCGACACGATGCCCGCCGCCCCGCTCACGGTCCGTCTTCTCCGCATCACCCTCCAGCCGGGCGCCAGCGTGCCCATGCACACCCACCCCGGACCGGAGTTCGACCGGGTCGAGTCCGGTACCCTGACCGTCACATCGCAGGGGACGGCCCTCGTCCATAGCGCCGATGGCGCGGACCCGGTCGAGCTGACCGACGACACGACCACGCTGGAAGCCGACCAGTGGGTCCTGTTCCCCGCCGATGCCGGCATGAATCTCTCCAACGAAAGCGACCAGCCGGTCAATCTCCTCTCCGCGGTGATCCTTCCGGTGGGTGCGGACGCTCCAGAGAGCATCACCTATGTCGAAGGCACCCCTGCCCAGGATGCGTTCACCGGCGTGTCGTTCACGGTCCTCGGCGATGGACTCGTCTCCGAACTGCCGGCTGGGGCGGCTAACGTGACCATCGACCAGCTCGAGATTCCCACGGGCACCGAGCTTCCGGCGGCGTCTGGCCCCGTCCTCTACTCTCGCGTGAACGGTGAGTTCAGCTTCACGGTCGAGAACGGCGACGTTCAGGTCTCGCGCACGGCTAGTCCGGGACTCCAGCCCAACGCCATCCCGAACCAGAACTACACGCTCGCCACCGGCGATGCCGCCTTCTTCCCGACCGGGGTCGAGGCGATGACGCGGACCGACGCGACCGATACGCTCACGGTCTTCCGCCTCGCCATCGAGCCGGAAGCCCCGATCACGGGCACTCCTGCCGTCATCACGGCGATGGCCGGCACAACCGGGAGCGCAACGCCCGCTGCCGGGACCACTCCGACAGCAGCCGCCACCGCAACCGCCACGACGGTCGCCGGTGTCTGGCAGCCAGGCACCATTGTTCGCACGACAGAAGATAATGTGAACATGCGGTCGGAGCCATCCACCAATGGCGACATCGTCAACCAGTTGAACGCCGACATCGAACTCGAGGTGGTCGAAGGGCCGCAGGATTCCGACGGCGAAACGTGGTACCAGGTCCGCCTGACATCAACCGATTCGGACGGCGACTGGGCGATCGGCTGGGTCGCGAAGTCCTTCCTCGCGGCCGAAAACGAGACGCCGACTCCGACGAGCACCGCCACTCCGGCCGGCTCACCTGCCGCATCCCCGGCGGCCTCTCCCGCCGCCTCGCCACGCGCGGGAACTCCGGTCGCCTCGGCGACGCCGGGCGCGATCAAGACCGGCGACATCGTCGTGGTCACGGAGAACAACGTCCGCATCCGCACCGAACCATCCACCGATGGTGAAGCCTTCGACGTCGTGCCGCAGGATCAGGATCTGCGCATCATCGGTGGCCCGGAGAAGGCGAACAACATCACCTGGTATCAGGTGGAGTATGTCGGCGCCGAGGATACGACCGGTTGGGTCTCCGCCGAGTTCCTGAAGCTCGCCCCCGCCGAGGATCAGGGCCAGTAAGCCGTCCATAAGCAGTCACAACGAAGGGGTGCCCGGTCCAGTTGGACCGGGCACCCCTTCGTTGTGACGTCGAATCATCGGTGTATGGATGGCGAGGTGAACAGGCAGGGGCCCGATACGCGATGGGGGGCTATCCGGATTCGGAACGGCATCGTCGTCGCGGATACCCCGTCGCGCTGCGCTGAGTGGCCCGTCTATCCTTACGTCGCATTCTTGATCGGCGCCTGGGTCGGACCGGAACGGGGCCTGCCCCACGTACGTACGCGCTTGTGTAGGGACCGACACGGGGTCGGTCCGGCCTCACCACGGGTCAAGCCGGGCAAGGAGATCCACGTCGCCTTGCGATCAGGGCGGCCCTACCCAGCGAGCATCGCCTTCCGCATCACCTCGACCGGCGGCGCGATTCCCGTCCAGAGCTCGAACGCGCGAACGCCCTGATGCAACAGCATCCCGTACCCATCGAGTGTCACCAGGCCCGCCGCCGCGCCAGCCCGCAGGAAGGCCGTTTCCCGGTACGTCAGGTCCGCCACCAATGCCCCCGCAGGCAGCGCCGCCAGCAGAGATGCGTCGAGCGGCAGGCTGTCATCATGCCAGCCAACCGACGTCGCGTTCACCATCACACCGGCCCTGGACACCGTCGACGGATCGAGGTCGTCCAGCGCGACGGCTTGGACGCCGGAAACGCCCTGCTCCGCCAGCGATGCCGCGATCTCCTCGGCCCGCGCGAGCGTCCGGTTCGCGATCACGATCTCACATGCCCCAAGCTCGTAGAGCGCAACCACGATCGCCCGCGACGCGCCCCCAGCCCCGAGCACAATCCCCCGCTCCACCACGAAGTCGCCGAGCGTCTCGCGCACCGACGTCGCGAAGCCGTAGGCATCGGTGTTGTCACCGATCAACCGGCCATCACGTGGGATGATCGTGTTGACCGCACCGACGCGCGAGGCGGTCTCGGTAATGTGGTCGCAGAGGGGCATCACGTCGAGCTTGTAGGGCACTGTGACATTGACGCCGAGCATCTCCTCGTCCCGGATCTGGGCGAACCGCGCAGCCAGCCCATCGGGTTCGGTATGCCACAACTCGTAGGTCGAGGGGATGCCGAGCGCCAGGAATGCCGCATTGTGCATCGCGGGAGAGCGCGAGTGATCGACCGGATTGCCGATCAATGCCGCGCGCCGGGTCGGTCGATCAGCCGCCATTGCCATCACCTTCCGTCGGGGTCTCGGTCGTGGAGCCATCGCTGCCAGCATCGGAGCAGTCGCCCGCGTAGGTGCAGCGATTCTGGTTCTGCTCCTCGTTCGTCGCCGCGAAGACGTGCGTGCCGCTTCCATCGTCCCGCGCCACGAAGTAGAGATAGTTCACATCCGCCGGTTGTAGGACGGACTGGATGGATGCCAGGCCCGGATTGCTGATCGGTCCGGGCGGCAACCCGGTGTAGATGTACGTGTTATACGGACTGTCCGTCGCCATGATGGCATCAGTGATCTTCGGCCACCAATCGCCCTCGGTCCCGGCGAAGTACTGCAACGTCGGGTCGGCGTTCAGCAGCATCCCCTGGTCGATCCGGTTCAGATAGACCTTCGCGATGATCGGGCGTTCGTCCGCGACCGCGGCCTCGCGCTCGATGATGGAGGCGATCGTGATCGCTTGGAGCATCGTCAATCCCGAGGCATCGAGTTGCCGGTGCATCTCCGCCGTAAACTTGGCATCGAAGTTGTTCAGCATCTTGATGACGAGCTGGTCGGCGGTCTCGCCGGTTCCGACGGTGTAGGTGTCCGGGAAGAGGAACCCCTCCAGGCTCGCGTCGGATGGCAGTCCCGCCAGGAAGTCGAAGCCCTGGCGGTTGGCCGGATTCGCGACGGCATCGAGGAAAGCCTGCCGTCCGTTCGGGAATCCGGCTTCCTCCAGCTTGTCGGCGAACTCGCCGATGCGCTGCCCCTCGATGAAGGTGATCTGGAACGACTGGGATGGGGTGTCGCCTTGGGCCGTTTGGGTGCTGGTGCTCGTTTCATCGTCCGCGACCGTGATCTGGTCGATGATCTCGGCGACACTCTCACCCTTGCGCAGCGTGTAGGTCCCCGGCTTCAACTCACCGCCGGAGAGCCTCATCCGCGCCTCAAAGTAGACACCATAGTTCACCAGATTGGCTTCGGTGAGCTTCTTGGCGACAGAACTGGTATCGTCATCGGCGGTGATCTGGATCGTCACGGGCCGCCCGACATCGTCGGGCCGTGTACGATCGGACCAGTAGTTGAAGAATCCGGCGCTCGCGGCAACAACGGCGACGCCAATGAGGACGATCGTCGCGATCTTGAGCGTCTGCGTTACGACTCGAATCAAGCGAATGTCTCCTGAACCCGGAAGAAGGGCGCATGTCGGGAATGAAGCAGGAATCGTGGGACATGCCGCCGTCGCGGGACCGGTGCCGAGCATACGGAGTGAGTTCCGTTCGCCTCGAACCGTCGGTTCATTCTAGCCGTTCGCACCGTCCATCTGCACACGCTCATGCCTGATCACGTCATGAACCCGGCAAGCCAGCCCCCGGTCGTCGCCATCGTCGGCCCCACCGGTGTCGGCAAGACCACCCTCTCGATCGCGATCGGCCAGCGCATTCCGGCCGAGATCGTCAACGCCGATTCGCGCTCCTTCTATCGCGGCATGGACATCGGGACGGCAAAGGTCTCTCCGGACGAGCGGGCGCTCGTCCCGCACCACTTCGTCGACATCCTCGATCCGACCGAACCGATGTCCCTGGCAACCTTCCAGGATCGCACCTACGCGACCTTCGGAGAGATCCACGCCCGAAACCGGGTACCCCTCCTGGTCGGTGGCACACCGCAATATGTCAACGCGGTGATGGAAGGCTGGTCCATCCCCCGCGTCGCCCCGAACGAGCCATTCCGCCGCGCCCTGGAGGCCGAAGCCGAACGTGACGGGATCGAGCCGCTGGCAGCACGCCTCGCAGCCGTCGACCCGGAAGCAACCGAGAAGTCCGGGCCGAACCTCCGGCGCATCATCCGCGCGCTGGAAGTATGGGAAGCCACCGGGCAGCCGATCACGGCCTTGCAGGAGAAGAAGGGCGTCCCGTTCGCCACGCTCGAACTCGAACTGTGGGCGCCGCGCGAGGTGCTGCATGAACGCATCGTCCAGCGCACGGCGGGCCACATCCAGGCCGGGCTGGTCGATGAGGTCCGCGCCCTGCTCGCAGCCGGTGTGCCGGAGGATGCCCCCGCATTCAGCAGCATCGGCTACCGGCAGCTTCTTCCATACATCCACGGCGAGACGTCGCTGAATGAGGCGGTCGAGCGCATCGCCATCGACTCGAACCGTCTCGTGCGGCATCAGCAGACGTGGTTCCGCAAGAACCCACGACTCATCCGCATCGACACGACCCAGCCTGGATGGGATGCGGACGCCATCGCCCGGATCGGCACCTTCGTGGCACCGTGGCTGCAGGAAGGAGGGGAGAGGTGAGAGAAGTGAGAAGTGAGACGAGAGGAAAAAGAAACGAGTGAGAAGCACCGGCAGAAGGCGCAAACGGTAGCCGTCATGCAAATCGGCGCCTCACTTGATCCAACCATGTGCGATACGGAGTTCGGAGCGAGGTGTTAGGTCTCCAACCTCTGTGAGCAAGGACCATCCAACGTGGTTCTGTCTCTATCCTCTTCTCTCCCGCCTCACTTCTCACTCCTCTCACCTCTCCCCTGCTTCTGCTATACTTCCACTTATGAAGTATTGGATGCACCCGGACCCATCCGACGCGACTTCCCCCGTTCAACGCCATGCTGGAGGTATCCGATGACCGACGCGACCGCCACGCTATCCGCAGACGACCCGAAGTTCGCCGGATATGCCAACCCGAACGTGCTTGTCACCACCCAGTGGGTCGCCGATCACCTCGACGATCCCAAGGTCCGCATCGTGGAGTCCGATGAGGACATCCTGCTCTACGACATCGGACACATCCCTGGCGCCGTCAAGCTCGACTGGGAGACCCAGTTGCAGGATCGTGTCGTCCGCGAGTTCCTCACGAAGGACGAGTTCGAGGACCTGATGGCCGAGCGCGGCATCGCCAACGACACCACGGTGGTCATCTACGGCGACAAGAACAACTGGTACGCCACCTACGCGCTGTGGCTCTTCAAGTACTACGGCCACGACGACGTCCGCATCATGGACGGCGGCCGCATCAAGTGGGAGAAGGAGGGCCGCGCCTGGGAGCGCGCCGTCCCAGCCTACGAGGCAACGACCTACACCGCGCAGGAGGCCGATCCCAGCATCCGCGCCCGCCGCGACGACGTGCTGAAGGAAGTCCTCGGCGGCACCTCCGCGCTGGTGGATGTCCGCTCCCCTGCGGAGTACACCGGTGAGTTGCTGCACGCCATCGGCTACCCGCAGGAAGGCGCCCAGCGCGCCGGCCACGTCAAGGGCGCGAAGAACATCCCGTGGGGCACCGCCGCGCAGGAGGACGGCACCTACAAGCCCGTCGAGGAACTGCGTGCGCTCTACACCGCGAAGGGCATCGACGGCGAGAAGCCGGTGATTGCCTACTGCCGGATCGGCGAGCGCTCCAGCCACACCTGGTTCGCGCTCACGTACCTCCTCGGATACGACAACGTCCGCAACTACGACGGCTCGTGGACCGAGTGGGGCAGCCTGGTCGGCGTTCCCAACGAGCAGGGCACAGGCGAGTAAGGCAGAGAGACACCGTGGACCGTCAGGAATACATCGAAATCATCCTCGATCACTTCGAGCACCCGCGAAACCGTCACCGCATGGAGGGAGCCGATGTCCAGCTGGGCGGCGGCAATCCCGGCTGCGGCGACCTGATCACCGTCTACCTGAAGATCGACGGCGACAAAGTCACCGAAGCGAGTTTCGAGGGCGAGGGATGCACGATCAGCCAGGCCGGCGGGTCGATCATCACGGAACTAGTGGAGGGTCTCACGCTTGACGAAATCAAGGCGCTCGGCACGCACACGATGATCGAGGAGATGGGGGACGACGTGGTGAAGAGCCGCGTCCGTTGCGCCACTCTCGCGCTCGGCACGGTGCAGGCCGCCGTCGATGCCTACCGCAGGGACGCCCGCGCCGCGGCCGCGGCCACCGAGAACGCTGAGCCACAGTTCCAGAACTAGCCCTTCCCGACAACATGATGCTGTGCTACACGGGGACCTCCAACGATGGAGGTCCCCGTCCATTCGTCGGAGGCCACATCACCAAGACGACCCGGCTCGCGTGACGCCACGCGAGACGACCCATCAGGGATCGCCCTCGGTACGGCATCTTTCCTCACTTCTCCCACCTCTCCCCTCGTCCGCATCCCCCTTGACGCGCCACCCTCCCGACCCTACCGTGACGCCATCCGATCACGTCCGCCGACGGCGGTCCCGACCGGCGTGGAATCGATTGCACGAATCAGGGAGAGCCCCGCATGTCGCATGGCACCGTCGCCAATTCCGGCCGTCGCTGGCCCGTCCTCACCACCTACCAGGATCGCACGCTGGAACGCGTCGCCCTCCCGCTCGGCGGCATCGGCACTGGCACCGTCTCCCTCGGCGGACGCGGCGACCTCCACGACTGGGAGGTGATGAACCGGCCGGCCAAGGGCTACACCCCCCAGAACACCTTCTTCGCCATCCGCGCCGAGGGCAAGCGCACCGGGGTTGTCACCCGCTGTCTCGAACGGGATTTCTTCCCCCAGACCCACGAGGGCCACCTGGGCGAAATCTCCCCGAACGCCGGACTGCCCCGCTTCCTGAACGCCACCTTCGAGGCCGCGTACCCCTTCGGGCAGGTCACGCTCAGCGACCCCGATGTCCCGCTCACTATCCGGCTGGAGGCATTCAATCCGCTCATTCCCGCCGACGCCGACCGCAGCGGTATCCCCTTCGCGCTGCTCCGGTACGTTGTCACCAACGAGTCGGACGAGGCGCTCACCGTCTCCGTCGCCGGTTCGCTGGAGAACATCATCGGCAACGACGGTCACCGGGGCAAGACCGACCGCAACCGCAACGATCTCCGCGACGCCGAGGGCATCACAGGCATTTCCCTCAGCTCGGAAGGCGTCGATCCGGATGCCGAGCAGTGGGGCACGATGGCGCTCGCATTCCTGCCGCAAGGGGAGCGGGTTTCGCGCCGGACGGCCTGGGCGGATGTGAGTTGGGGGGATGCCATCCTCGACTTCTGGGACGACTTCACCGCCGATGGCGTGCTGGACGACCGCGAGCGCGGCAAGCGAGACAACCCGGTTGCCTCCATCGCCGCGCAGGTGACGATCCCGGCGGGCGAAACGCACGTCTTCCCCTTCCTCCTCGCCTGGCACTTCCCGAACCGCAAGACGTGGTTTCAGCACCTCCCGGATGCCTCCACGATGGGCAACCACTACGCCACCCGCTTCCCCGATGCCTGGGATGTGCTCGTCCAGACCACACCCCAGTTCCCGCAACTGGAAGCGGAAACGCTCGATTTCGTGAACGCCGTCCTCGGCACGAATCTCCCCGACGTCGTGAAGGAGGCCGCGCTCTACAACCTCAGCACCCTGCGGACGCAAACGACCTTCCGCATCGCGGATGGCACGATGATGGGCTGGGAAGGCTGCCACGATCACTGGGGATCGTGCCACGGCAGCTGCACCCACGTCTGGAACTACGAACAGGCGACCGCCTTCCTCTTCGGCAACCTCTCCCGCTCCATGCGTGACGTCGAGTTCCTGCACGCCAGCCGCCCGAACGGCATGATGAGCTTCCGCGTCGACCTCCCGCTCGATCGCGGCACCGAATGGCCGACCGCCGCCGCCGATGGCCAGATGGGCTGCATCATGAAGGCCTACCGCGACTGGCAGCTCCACGGCGACGAGGCCTGGCTACGCGACCGCTGGCCGGCGGTCCGCCGCGCGCTGGAGTTCGCCTGGCTCCCCGGCGGCTGGGACGCCGACCAGGATGGCGTGATGGAGGGATGCCAGCACAACACGATGGACGTGGAATATTACGGCCCGAATCCGCAGATGGGCTTCTGGTATCTCGGCGCCCTCCGCGCCTGCGAGGAGATGGCGCGTCACCTCGGCGAGGACCATTTCGCGGACCGCTGCCACGACCTCTTCACGCGCGGATCGGCGACGCTTGATGCCACGATCTTCAATGGTGAGTACTACCAGCACGATATCCGCCCGATCCCGAATGGGGATGACATCCTGCCGGGCACCCGCCACATCATGGAGGGCAACCCCGATGTCGGGGCGGCGGATCTCCAGCGATCCGGATTTCCAGATCGGGGCGGGCTGCCTGATCGATCAACTCGTCGGGCAGTACATGGCCCATATCTGCGGCCTCGGCTATCTCGCCGACCGGGAGAAGATCGCCACCGCACTCGCCAACGACTACCGCTACAACTTCAAGCCCTCCCTGCGCGGGCACTTCAACCACCTCCGCACCTTCGCCCTCCAGAACGAAGCGGCGATGCTGATGGCCTCATACCCGCACGGCGAGCGCCCGAAGCGCCCCTTCCCCTACTTCAACGAGGTGATGACCGGCTTCGAATACACCGCCGCTGTCGGCATGCTCTACGAGGGACAGACCGATGCCGGCCTCACCGTGATCGCCGCCATCCGCGAACGCTACGACGGCGAGCGCCGCAGCCCCTTCAACGAGGCCGAATGCGGGCATCACTACGCGCGCGCCATGGCCAGCTGGGCCGCGATCCTCGCGCTCACCGGCTTCCACTACTCGGCAGTAACGGGCGCGATGACGTTCGACGCCGCCGTGCGCGGCGAACGTACTTTCTGGTCCTCCGGCGATGCCTGGGGCGTTCTCGACCTCACCGCCGACGAAGCCGTCATCGAACTCCACGGAGGCGCTGCCTCGATCCGCACACTGACCGTCGGCGGCGAGGGGATTCCGTTCGCGCTTCTCGAACACGCTGCCATCGCCTAGACGCGCCATCACCCGGTCAATTCGTGACGCCATCGCGCCGGTCGGTGTATAAGCAGGGCAGCACCCGCTTACATCGCACCGGCGCGATGGCGATCCCCGACCGAGGCCAGCCGATGGACGGTCCCGACCCGCTCGAATCCCCGCCAGCCCACGAGACACCGCCACGCGCAGGCCGCACCCTGCCGCGTCCCCGCCCACGCGAGCTCGCGCTCAGCGCGGCCTGGAACGGCGGCCTCACGCGCGCCGTCACGACCGTTTCCGGGCAACGCATCGACATCGTCTTCCCCGGTCATTGGTCGCATCGGGTTCGGGCCGGACTTCCGCGATGCCATGCTCGATATGCGCGGCGAGGGCCTCCGCACTGGGTGCGTGGAAATCCACCTCCGCGCAAGCGACTGGACGGCCCACGGCCACCACCTCGACCCGCGCTACAACGACGTGATCCTCCACATCGTCAGCCGCAACGATGCGCTGGAAACGCGTCGTCTGGACGGGAAGCTCGTCCCGATCGCTATCCTCGATGTGGACGATGCCGTGCTCTTCCAGATCGACGCCCGGCTGCCGGAGATCTGGACGCAGCTTGGTGGCGATGCCTGCGCCCCGGACCTGGCGCGGGAGCATCCAGAACGCGTCGTCCTCGCCATCCAGCGCCTTGGGGACGAGCGCCTCGCCGAACGCGTCACCCGCTTCGAGGGCGACCTGAGCGAACACGCACCAGGCGTCGTGCTCGAACGGGCTGTCTTCGATGCCTTCGGCTATAGCGAGAACCGTGAAGGCATGACCGCCCTCCACGAACGCCTGGCAGCCAGCGGATTCGGTCCGGCCATCGCCCGCGAACGGGATATCGCCAACCGCTTCGACCTCGCGGCAGCGGTCCTGCTGGGACTGGGCGGGTTCCTGCCGCTCTCCCCGGCGGATGCGCACATGGCCGGCATCTCCACCGCCCGGCAGGACGCCATCGAGGCGATCTGGATCGCCCTTCCCTTCCACGATCGCGCTGACACCTTGCCCCCGACGATCTGGCAACGCGCCCGCACCCGTCCGGCAAACCACCCCGCCGCCCGCATCGTAGCCCTCGCGGGGTTCCTGGCGAACGTCCGCGCCGACCTCCTCGGCTGGACACTCGACTGGACTCGACACGCCGACCAGAAGGATGCGTTGAACGCCGTCCGCGAACTGACGCGCACCAACCACTCGCCTGCGCTGGGAGCGGACCGCGCCACGGCCCTCATCGCCAGCGTCCTGATCCCGTTCGCGATGGCCTACGCCCACGCTATCGACGATCCCGGCATCGAATCGGTCGTCATGGAGCTCTGGGACCGCCTGCCGGGCAGCGAGTGGGGACGCCCGGCCAAACGCGCGATGGCGCAGGTGGCCGGCGAAGGCCGACTGCGTGGGCTCGGGGAGCGCGGGCACCAGGGCCTGCTGCACCTCGACCGCACGCTGTGCACGCCGCGCCGCTGCATGGAATGCCCGATCGCGTCCGAGGTCCTGGTCGCCGCCCACGAGGGCGATCGCCCGGTTGGGTAGGCCCGCGCTACCCCGTCGATGCGGCCCGCGCGACGACACACAACCCAGGTGCGGAGAACAGCACCCATCCCATGTACGGGCGATCACAAGGATCGCCCCCAAGCTGGCATGAGCGGAGTCTAGCCGAGATGATTGGTGGATGCCTCGTTGCGGCCTGCCATTCCGTGCAGCCGGTCCGAATGCGAGACATCACGCAGACCGCGCAGGGCGATCACAAGGATCGCCCCTGCAGGCATGGGGGCACCTGCATTCCTGCAGCACAGGGCGGCCACAAGGGCCGCATCTACGATGGCACGTGGGCGTTCATGGAACCAATGGCGAACGCCAGCCCCAATGATCGGGACCAGCGTTCGTTCGCAGGGAGATACTGTTGTTGCAGGAGACTACACCGCCGTCGGGGAGTCGTCCGCCCACTCGGTGCTGCCAACGTAGACGATGTCTCCCGTCGCCAGCGCGGCATCGTCCGCCGCGTCGACGATGGCCGTCGCGAAGTCCTCCGTCGTCGGCAGCCAGCCGCCGGCCTCCTCGCGTCGCGCCTCGATGATGCCCGGGCGCGAGCGCTGGAGCAGCTTCGGCGTGATCGTGCCGTCGATCAGGTCACCGGAGACGACCACCAGCGAGAACCCGCGCTCGGTCAGGTCCGGGATCATGTCGCGCAGCGCGTTCTCGCCCGCCTTCTTGCTCGCCGCCACCGGTTCGTACTCCGGCATCACCGGCTTCTCGCCGTGGAAGTGCGCCAGGTGACTCGTCACGAAGACGATCCGCGCGCCCGGATTCAGCACCGGCAACGCGGCCCGCACCAGGTTCACCTGCGAATCGCGGTTCAGCACCATCGCGTAGTCCGGCGCGGCGTCCTTCTCCAGACCGCCACTCGCGTTCAGGATCAGGACATCGAGCCCACCCAGCTCTTCCTTCACCTTCGCGTACATCGCTTCGACCGACGCGAAGTCGGTAACATCGGCCTCGACGATGACGCCCTTGCCGCCCTTCGCCTCGACCTCCTCGGCGACCTGCTCGGCGCGGCGCGCCTTGCTGCGGTAGTTGATGACAACGGTCGCGCCCCGCTCGGCGAGGAAGAGCGCAGCGGCGCGCCCCACGCCACGGGAGGCGCCCGTCACCAGGACGGACTTGCCAGCGAGCGACGATGGTGCGGGGGTCGTGTTCTCGGTCACAGGGAACTCCTTCTCATGTTCTCATCCACTGTCGGCACGCAGACGGCGTGCGGAATGGCATTGCTCCGCCAAGCCTACCCGATCCTGCCCGCCTGCCGCATCACCGCCGATCGTTCGAGCCAGTGCGGCCCTACTCCTCGCGGTAGACGAGATCCTCGTGCAGGTCGTGGTAGAAGGCCGCCCGCCGGTGCCGGATCAGCGAGTCCGTCTCGCGCTGGGAGACACCCTGCCGCCGCAGCACATAGCGCACGAACTCCTGACCGGCCTCGAACTCCGGCTGCACCGTTTCGTTCGCGCCGACATCGCGCAGGGCATTCACGTCGCCGCGGAAGTTGGCGCGCGTCACGATGTCCACATGCGGGGCCATTCGACGGGCCATTCGCGTCGTCCCCCGCGCCGCGAAGAGATCGGGGATCGTGACCGCAAGCGACCGCGCCGTACCGATTCGTGCGCGCTCCAGCACGCTCTCCGCGCTGCTGTCCCCATAGATCGCGGGAATACCCCGATCCCGCAGTTCGCGCACCACGGCGGGGTTCAACTCGATCACGACAAACGAGAACCCCTTTCGCGTCAGGGCATCGCCCAGTGCCCGACCGACACGTCCGTATCCACAGATGACGACATGACGGCGCAAGGCAACAGGCTCATCCTCGACCTCGATCTGGTGATCGTGTTCGCGCACGAGTGGAATCCGCTGCGCCCAGCCGAGGATGCGCGGCAGCAGGCCGGGCAGGAATGGCGCAACCAGAATCGACACCAGCGCGACGGTCAGGATAATCCCGTAGTGGTCCTCGTCGATGATGCCATCCGCCAGTCCGACTCCGGCCAGCACGAAGCTGAACTCGCCGATCTGCGCCAGATAGAGCGCGGCATGG
Organism: Thermomicrobiales bacterium; assembly: GCA_049840815.1. Lineage (GTDB taxonomy): Bacteria > Chloroflexota > Chloroflexia > Thermomicrobiales > UBA6265 > JASGDN01. Next base: position 122,860 of record JASGJI010000006.1, read on the forward strand.
ATCGCCGGCTCCGCCTCCACTCCCGCGACCATATAGGCCAGCGAGGCAATCGCAATCTTGCCAACGACCAGCACGATCACGAAGACGACGATCTCCAACGGGTGATGCAGCAGCAACGCCGGTTCCAGCAACATGCCGAGCGACACGAAGAAGAGGGTCGAGAAGAGATCGCGGAGCGGAATGATCTCGGCCAGCGCCTCGGTCGCGAACTCGGATTCCGAGATCACCAACCCCGCAAGGAAGGCTCCGAGCGCGAAGCTCAGATGCGCCTCATGGCTGGCGAACGCCGTCCCCAGCGCGAAGACGACGATCGTGATGAGGAAGAGTTCGCGAGATCCCGTCTTCGCCACGCGATAGAGCACCCACGGCACCACCCGCAACCCAAGGACGAGGACCAGCAGGAGCGCCACCGTCGCGGTGGCCAGCGACTTCACGAGCGAGGGCAGCAGATTGCCATTGCTCCCCGCCAGGAGCGGTAGCAATGCCAGCAGCGGCACGAGACTCAGATCCTGCACGACGCTGAGACCGAACGCGATCCGCGCGTGCCAGCTGGTCGTCTCGCCGCGACCGGAAAGCAGCTTGATCATCACGATCGAGCTTGAGATGACGAAGACGCCGCCCAGCAGGACCGACGCCTTGATTCCCCACCCGAAGAGCAACCCACTGCCAATACCCAGGACGAACGTCAGCGGGTATTGGACGCCCGCCGTGACGAGCGCGATGCGCCGCACCTCCAGCAGATGCCCGATCGAGAACTCAGCTCCCAACGCGAACATGAGGAAGGCAACACCGAGATTGGCGAGCAACGTGACCTGCGTCGAATCCGCCACCACACCCGGGCTGTTCGGCCCGACGATGATCCCGGCGACGACGTAGCCCACCAGCACCGGCAGCCCAAAACGCCGGGCCACCATGCCACCAAGCACGGCGACACCGAGCGCCACGAACAGCGTCACGATGAGGCGAACGTCTTCCATGCGAAACTCGGCCTTCGATGTCGAACAGTCGGCAGGAACGGTCGATTGCATGGGTAACAGCGAGCGACGAACCCGCAGACAGAATCGACGGAACCCCGGCCGCTGTCAATCCGCGAGCGACCGTGATTCCGTCGGCAAGACCCTGGCGATCAGTTCGAGGAGGAATCCGCCGAGGCGCCTTCCTGTCTGCGTTCGGCGGCGATCATCTTCGCCACGGCCAGCACCACATGCTCCAGCAGCGATGGGTCGAGGCCGACCTCACCAGCGATCTCCTCGAGCGTCCGGCCTTCCAGGCTTCCCTGATAGGCGCTCCAGATACGGTCGCATGCGGCAACGAACAGGTCGTGGTCGCCAGGAGTCGTCTTCTCGGGCCGTGCATCGTCAGGAAGATGGACATCCCCCCCGTCAGCACCCCCCCACCACTGCCAGGCGGTGTTCAGGAAGATATTCGTCAGCTGCGGAGTAAGCTTGAACCGCTCCGCATTGATGCGGATGCCCTCGTGAATCTCTGCGCCCTGCCGCCGCTCACTCGCGGCCTTCCAGTCGGCCAGCATCTCCACGAGATCGATCAGCGTCATGTCATCGACGCCATTCGGGAAATACTCAGGGTGGTGGCGATTGTGCGCGTAGTGGTGATCCAGCGCCTTCCGCGCGCGGGCCAGGGACTCACGGTACTCAGGGCTGCCGTACTCGACCTGGCTGAGATCGGCGTAGGCCTGCTCGAAGAGCCCGAGTTCTGGCTCCTGAAGCTTGGAGGCGTCGTGCGCCTTCCCCCGCTGCTCCAACTCGGAACGGATCTCGAGAAGCAGCGCATGCACCCGCTCGATATGTGATTGCGTACTGGGAACGAACCCGTCGTCCTGGAGCAAGGTCATCTCCGATGCCGCGTCGATCTCCGACGCGACGAAAACCGGACGTCCTGTGGGGCCATAGTGCCCGAAGGAAGAATGACGAGACTATAGCCGATTTTCGCCTGTTCCGCAGCGGAATCACAGCCACGTTGTGCGCAGCGCCCAGCGTGGCTGCGCGCCAATCCATTCGTGAATGACCGCACGATTAGCCCTCTCGAGTCAAATCGTGCATCCGTTGGCGCTCGCCGTGCGAACACCATATCAACCACATCCGGCAGAATCGTCGCCCGCATCCCACGTGAAAGGCACGATGCCATGCACCCCCCCACCTCCCGCTTCGCTCCAGACGCCATGCCTCGCAGCCCCGGCATCGACCGTGATGCCGGGCGGACGACTGGCTCCGGGCCAGCGTGATTGCCGGCTTTCTCGCAACCTTCGCCATGACCGCCTGCATCGCCATCGCCTACGGACTGGCCAACAGCGTGGGCAAGGCGGACGGCACCTCGCTCGAACGGTGGCTCTTCGCCCTCTCGAACAACCGGCTCACCGAGCACGTCGGCGAGTCATTCTTCTTCGCCATGATCGGCAATCTCCTCATGGGGATGGTCTGGGCGGTCATCTACGCGCGGTTCGCCGAGCCAAGAATGGCCGGTCCAGGGTGGTGGAAGGGCGCGCTGTTCTCGTTCGTCCCGTTCGTCCTCACCATCGCCGTCTTCTTCCCGCTCGCGGGGGTAGGCCTGTTCGCGCGGAATGTCCATGCAGGTCCGCTGCCGATCCTCGGGGCGCTGGCCCTCCACCTCACCTACGGCCTGCTGCTTGGCACCTTCTATGGAATCGACGTGACCTCGGGGCTCAGCGATGCAACCGGTGAACGCGACGCGGCGGAATCGGCAGAACGTGGCGCCGCCTATGGCATCGGCATCGGCTCGCTGCTCGGATTCGTCGCAGGCTGGCTGATGGCACCGCAGATGGAGACACTCGCCTCGCGTCCGGTCATCGGGATCGCAGGCGCCCTTTCTGGCGCGGCGATGGGTGTTCTGCTCGGCTCGCTCCTTGGCATGAGGATCGAGGATCAGGACCGGGAGGACACCAGCCGCTAGGTCCGGCACAATCGAATGCGCTTCAGACGATGGAGCGTCACACGCGAAGGACCGGATGCCCTATTCGCGTGTGACGCTTTTGTTCAGATGCACTAAAATGTGGCCATTGATCACAATCCATGCGTATAGGCGCTACCCGGATGCTCTGGTATGATCCACCGCCAGAAGCCGGACGCAGACACATACGCACCTTCGGGTCCCCATATCTCACGAACCACGAATCTTGACCGATCGACAGGCTATGCACATTGCACAGTGGGCGAACGTGTCTCTGGGTAATGGATTTCGACGTGATCCGAGGAGCGAACAATGGCACGGTATCTCCTGGGGCGAATCGCCGGACTGATCTTCGTCCTCTTCGCGGTGTCCGTCATCGCGTTCTCGTTGATGCAGGCCGTACCGGGCGGTCCCTTCGGCGTGGACGAGAAGGGCAATTCCTCCGCCCAGACCCGTGAGAACCAGGAAAAGAAGTACGGCCTGGACAAGCCCGTGTATGTCCAGTACGTGCGCTACATCTATCATGCCGTGCAGGGTGATTTCGGGGTGCCGTTCCAGAGTCCGACCGAAACCGTGACCGGCGTCATCGCTCGCGCCTGGCCGGTGACGCTTCGCATCGGCGTGCTGACCATCCTGCTCTCCTACAGCCTGGGCACCCTCGCGGGGTTCTTCGCCGCCAGGCATCAGAACAGCTGGATCGACTACACCGTCTCGTTCATGGCGACGCTGGGCATCGTCGTGCCCTCCTTCGTCATCGCCATGTGGATGATCCTCTTCTTCAGCATCTATCTTGGCTGGCTCCAACCCGGCGGCTGGGGCAAACCCCAGAACTACATCATGCCGGTCCTAGCCTACTCGCTGGCACCCATGGCGCTCGTCGCGAGATACACACGCGGAGCACTGCTGGAGGCCATGCGGGCCGATCACGTCCGCACTGCCCGCGCGAAGGGCCTCGCCGAACGCAGGGTGATGACCTGGCATGTCTGGCGGAACGCCCTGATCCCCTGCGTCACCATCCTCCTGCCGGAGATCCCGAACATCCTCACCGGATCGATCTTCATCGAATCCGCCTTCCGGATTCCGGGATTGGGCCGCTACTTCGTCACCAGTTCGCAAACCCGCGACTACCCCATGATCCTCGCGCTCGTCCTGCTCGTCGCCGTGCTCTGGGGCGTCACCTACATCATCACCGACATCGTCTACACAATCCTCGACCCACGCATCAAGATGACGGGCCGCTAAGCCCACCTGCCATCTTTCGCCCCCAGCCCAGCAGGACGACGCCATGACAGCAAGTACCCCCGCGGCACCAACCCCTTCCGCGCTCGCCGAGGCGGCAGCCGCAAGACCCGCACGGAAATCTCCCAACGGCTGGCAGGTCGCGCTCCGCCGATTCCGCCGCCAGAAGCTGGCGATGGTCGGCCTCGTGATCGTGCTCATCCTGGCGATCGCCGGGTTCGGCGCGCCGATCCTCGCCCCGACGGATTACCGCAGCGCCAACCTGATGGAAGCCAACCAGTTCCCCAACCGCGATCACTGGATGGGCACCGACACCATCGGCCATGATTTCCTCTCCCGCGTCATGTATGGCACCCGCACATCGCTGATCGTGGGTTTGGCGGCCGTCGCCGTCTCCTTCCTGATCGGCATTCCGCTGGGATTGATCGCAGGACTCAAGGGCGGCATGTGGGACTTCGCGATCATGCGCCTGGTGGAGATCATGACCGCCTTTCCCGGCTTGCTCTTCGCCATCTTCCTGATGACGATCACGGGGCCGGGCCTCAGCAATATCGTCTTCGTGATCGGCGCGACCAGCTGGCTCACGCTCTGCCGGCTGATGCGCGCCCAGCTCCTCTCCCTCCGCGAGCAGGAGTTCGTCACCGCCGCACGCAGCCTTGGGGCAACGGAAACCTCCATCGCGGTGCGCCATCTCTTGCCAAATGCGCTCGCACCAATCATCATCGCGCTTACGTTATCCATTCCAGCCGCCATCTTCGCGGAAGCCGGTCTCAGCTTCCTTGGCATCGGCATCAACGAGCCGACACCATCGCTCGGCAAGATGATCGCCGACAGTGCGCAATACATCAGGGTCTACTGGCATCTCGGCCTGTTCCCGACTCTGGCGATCGCGCTCATCATGCTTGGGTTCTCGTTTGTTGGTGATGGGCTGCGGGATGCCCTCGACCCGCGTCAGATGTAAAGGCGTCGAAGCGACGCTTCGACCGCGTTCCGTCCGGGTCCCTATGAAACCCCTGTCTTCAGTCGCAATCGTCGAAAGGGAACACCTCCGATGTCATCCGAGAAGCAGATGAAGAACCTGGACACCCTGACAGAAGGCATGCGTCCGCAGGACGCCGCGTTCATCAAGCGCGGGTTCAGCCGTCGATCGCTGATGAAGGGTGCTGCCGCCGTTGGCGCCGGCGCATTCGCCTGGGGTCCGGGTGGCCTGATGGATGCCATGGCCCAGACACCCGCCGCCATGGCGACACCAGTGCCCCTGACCCTGGCCGACGACGCCGCTCCGATGGAGCAGCAGCTCTACCGCGTCACCTCCGATCCCGCCTTCGCGAAGTCGCTTGACTTCTATGAAACGGTCTACAACCGTGCTGGCGGTGCCGACCTGAGCAGCGTGCCGCTGGTTCGGATCGACCGGAACTTCGAAATCATCCCTGGCGCCGCCGAATCCTGGTCCGGGAGCGAGGACGGCAAGGAGTGGACCTTCAAGCTGCGCCCTGGCATCGTCTGGAGCGACGGGAATCCTGTCACCGCAGCCGACTGGGTGAAGACCTTCCAGTACTCCGCCGACCCGGAGCACGCCTGGGACTTCACGTGGTTCTGGAGCGGCAACATCGTCAACTACACGGAGGCCGTCGCGGGCACGGTGAAGCCGGAAGAAATCGGCGTCACCCAGGGTGCGAACGAACTCGAAGTCGTCTTCAAGACGATCGATCCCGCCCCGTACCTGCCCGCCAAACTGCTCTACTCCCTCCCACTCTCCAAGGCCGCGCTCGAAGCCCACGGCGCGTTCTACAACAACAACCCGGCCACGGCCGTTTCCAGCGGCCCCTTCATCATCGATGAGTGGGTTCCGGATCAGTACGTGGCCCTCAAGCGCAACGAGGCCTTCAACTACCCGTTCGCGGTGCCAATCCAGCGGATCGTCGCCAAGCTCGCGGCGTCGAACACCGTCTTCACCATGTACCAGGCTGGCGAGATCGACACAATGGAAGGTATGGCGCCCGCCGACCTCCAGCTGGTGAAGGCCGACCCGGACCTCTCCAAGCAGCTCTATCAGGGCGTCGGCGACTTTGCCTGCTACTACCTCTTCTTCGATGTCACCAAGGCACCGTTCGACAACCTGAAGGTCCGTCAAGCCTTCAGCCACGCGGTCGATCGCGACGCCATGCAGAAGGCCATCTGGGACACCCAGGCAATCCCGGCCCCCAGCTACCTTGCCCCAGGTTTCCCGGCCTCGGACGTCGAGGGCCTGCAGGACATCCAGAAGTACGATCCGGACATGGCGAAGCAGCTTCTCAGCGAAGCGGGCTACCCGGACGGCAAGGACTTCCCGAAACTGGTCATCTCCCAGCGCGGCGGCGCGGCTCCGCTCGAGGTCGCGACCGTGCAGGCATGGGGCACCATGATCAACGACAACCTCGGGATTCCCACCGAGATCCAGACCGTCGATCGCCAGGCCTTCTACAACGACATGAAGTCGATCCAGTGCGGCTTCGTCTCCTACGGCATGGACTACCTCGATCCGTCCAACATGCTTGGCGTCTGGCTCTCCGGTGGCCGCCACTCGTGGTCGAACGCCGACTTCGACAAGGCCGTCAAGGATGCCACCGTCTTCCTCGGTGACTCCGACGAGCGGATCGCGATGTTCAAGGCCGCCGAGAAAATCCTCGTCGAAGACGTTCCAGCCGCGTTCACGTTCTTCATCAAGCCCAACCAGCTCGCGAAGCCGTACATGAAGGGCCATGCGCTCGAGCCAGACAATAGCGGGATCACCGCCATCCACTGGCCGGGCTATGCATCCATGAGCACGGTTCCCGAAGAGCTGTATATCGGCTCTGACGCCCCCTCGGACCGCAGCTAGCGGGCCAGCGACCGCCGGATGCACGACATCCGGCGGTCGCACCGAAAGGACAATCCGAAACGGGCATTGTGTGGCGACTCAATCGCCTGCACAATGCCCGTCGTCGTGTCCCGCACACCCCGTTCGCCCGTCATCAAGCAAGGACCAACACCGCATGTTCACCGAGACGATCGTCCCCGCCGCCGAGGCAACGCTCGAATCCCCGGAGGAGCTGAAGCAGCACTACCTTCTCGATCCCGACATCACATTCCTGAACCACGGCTCCTTCGGGGCCTGCCCAGCCCCTGTTTTCCAGCAGTACCAGGCGTGGCAACGAGAACTCGAGCGTCAACCGGTGCTCTTCATCGGCCGCCGGCAGGATGGCCTGCTGAACGCCGCCCGCGCCCGCCTCGCCGAGTTCGTCAACGTCGCGCCGGATGATCTCGTCTACGTCACCAACGCGACGGTCGGCGTCAATATCGTCGCCCGTTCGTTCCCGCTCGAACCCGGCGACGAGATCCTCGGCACCAGCCTCGAATACGGCGCCTGCGACCTCACCTGGGAGCATCTCTGCAAGAAGGCCGGAGCCTCCTACATTCGGCAGGACATCCCCGTGCCCTTCACCACGCGGGAAGCGATTGTCGATGCGCTGTGGGAAGGGGTGACGCCAAGGACGAAGGCGATCTACCTCAGCCACATCACCTCCGGCACCGCCGTCATCCTGCCCGTGGAGGCCATCTGCGCCCGCGCGAAGGCGGAAGGCATCCTCACGATCATCGACGGCGCCCACGCGCCTGGCCAGATCCCGCTGGACCTCACCGCGATGGGTGTGGACATCTACACCGGCAACTGCCACAAGTGGCTCCAGGCGCCAAAGGGTGCGGCATTCCTCTACGTGCGGCCGGAACACCAGTCCTGGATCGAATCGGAGCCGATCAGCTGGGGGTGGGCGCGCGAGGATCACACCTTCGTTACCCGCAACCAGGGGCAGGCGACACGCGATGTCTCGTCCTATCTCTCGGTCCCGGCGGCCATCGACTTCCAGCAGGAGCACAATTGGCCCGCCGTCCGTGCCCGCAGCCATGCGATGCTCGCGGCCTTCCGCGACCGCATGCACAGGCGCCTCGGCACCGAGCCGTTCTACCCCTCCACGCCGGAATGGTTCAGCCAGATGGCATTGATCGCGGTCCCATCAACCATCGACGGCCAGACCTTGCACACCCGGCTCTACGAGGAGTTCGGCATCGAGATCCCGGTCACCGGCTACCGCGACATGATGGCGGTCCGCGTCTCTGTCCAGGGATACGTCACGCAGAAGGACCTCGATACCCTTGAAGCAGCGCTGATCGCCATCTATGGAGAAGCGAACGCCGCCTGATCCTCTGGGCGGAAGCGATGGCATCCGGCCATCCAACGTGCCAAAATTGCGCCGTGTCACTCCTTCAGCGTCCGGGTCCATGGGTCGTTCGTCTCCGGTTTCCGCCGGTTGTGGCTGCATCGTGGACCCGGACGCTTTGTGTGTCGATGCCGGAGTGGACCGGCACGATTCGAACACAGTCACGGACAGGGGAACATTGGAATGAAGACGCGTCTGATTCTCGTTGTGGGCGTGCTCATGAGTCTGCTCATGGCATCGAACTCGTTGGTCGCAGCCAAGACGGCACCTGATGTCGACGCAATTGCGGAGGCGGTTGAAGCTGCGGACATTCCTGCCCTGGTGGCCGGACTCGAAGACCCGATCAGGACGAAGGACCTGCCGACGGACTTCACCGATGCAACCTTTGTCGACATCACCTCCGCCTCCGATGTGAAGTCGGCCGGCTGCGTCTACGATGCCAGCAGCCTTTCCGACCTGCAGGGCGCGGCTGCGTACGATCTGACCGTCGATCCGGAAGCCGGTGACTTCACCAAGGCGTGCGGGTCGATCAACTACCTCGTCTACACCAAGAAGGATCTCGGCAAGGATCCCCTGGGCGACTACAAGAATGGCATCCTCAGCTCGCTCACGGCCGAGCCGGGCACGCCGGATGCCAACGGCGGAATCTCCACGCTCGAAGACACCACCGTCGCTGGCGCTGACGCGGTGCTCTTCACCTACAGCATCGAGAGCGCATCGCGCGCCGCGACTGTCCAGATCCTTGCCGTGGTCGTGGGGAACGTGATCGTTCTCACCCAACTCCAGACCCAGGGTACGTCCCTCATCCCCGGCGACGTGCTCGCGCCAATCTCCTCGGACCTGATGGAGGCCGCGATCGATCACCTCGGAACCGTCGCCGCCGACGCGGCCGCATAACCGATCGCACCTCACCCGGATTCGGATGCCGCAATCGGTGAATGCGTGCGCGACTCCAACCGTCCGGGCCCGACACATGCGATGAATGACCCGGTGCCGGGGAATGCTGGCATCGAGAAGCGACACATCCTGAGGAGGACGGATCCCATGACGAAACGATTCCTGATTGCGGTGGGAGTACTGCTGAGTCTCATGATGGCCTCGACGCCATTGGTGGCCGCACAAACCGAGCCGGATGTCGCGAAGATCGGGAAGGCCGTCAGTGCGGTGGATTCCACCGATCTCATTGCCGCGCTGGAAACGCCGATGCCAGCGCGCGACCTTCCGGACGGCTTCTCGAAAGCGGAGTACGTCGACATCAGCACGGCGAAGGGCGCGGCGTCCGAAGACTGCATGTACGACGCCAGCAGCGTGAAGGTTGAAGGAGCGGCGGGCTACATTGTGACGGTCGATCCGGAAGTCGTTCCGTACGCCTACACCTGCGCCTCCATCAACTACCTGGCCTTCAACGAAAAGGACATGGGGAACGACCCGCTCGGAGACTTCAAGACGGGCGTCGAGTCCGGCCTTGAGGAATCGGCCAGCGAAGCTACCCCAGACGGCTCATCGAGCACCAGCGATGTGACCGACGTCACCGTGGCTGGCGAAGACGCCATCCTCATCACGTATACCCTCGAGCAGGACGGCGCCCACGTCGTCGTGCAGACGCTCGCGATCCCGGTTGGAAACGTCTTCGTCGTCGCCCTGGTTTCGGTTGGCGACGCCAAGACGGTTGATGCCAAGGATGTGGAAACCCTGGCAAACGACCTGACGGTGGCAGCCATTGACTATCTCGGCACGGTCGCCGAAGACGCCCAGTAGACAGCAGTACCATCACCACCTTCCCCGATTGGGGGAATCCACAGGAACACGAAGGGAGCGGGCGATATTGCCCGCTCCCTTCGTGTTCCTGAAATGCGATCTCGTCCGATCAGGCGCGGGCCGCCATCGCGGCCTGCAGCAGGGCCGGCACCTTCGACGGGCTGTCCGCAACCCGCACGCCGGCAGCCTCCAGCGCGGCGATCTTGTCCGCCGCCGTACCCGCCCCACCGGAGATGATCGCGCCGGCGTGACCCATGCGCTTGCCCTCCGGCGCGGTGCGACCGGCAATGAACCCGGCCATCGGCTTCGTCACGTTCGCCTTGATGAAGGCGGCGGCGGTCTCCTCGTCGTTACCGCCGATCTCGCCGATCATCACGATCGCCTCGGTGTCCGGATCTTCCTGGAAAAGCCCCAGCACATCGACGAACGACGTGCCAATGATCGGGTCGCCCCCGATCCCGACCGCCGTGGACTGGCCCATGCCCGCCTTCGTCAGTGCATCGACGACCTCGTACGTCAGCGTGCCCGAGCGGGAAACCAGCCCGACCTTGCCCGGCTTGTGGATGAAGCCCGGCATGATGCCGACCTTCGCCTCACCCGGCGTAATCAAGCCCGGGCAGTTCGGGCCGATCAGGCGCGCGCCCTTCTCCTTCACGTAGGAGTAGACCGGCACCATATCGTTGATTGCCATGCCCTCGGTGATGCAGATCACCAGCTCGATGCCGGCATCGACCGCCTCGTAGATGGCATCGGCGGCAAACCGGGCCGGGATGTAGATGATGGAGGTGTTGGCCTGCGTCTCCTTCACGGCATCGGCCACCGTGTTGAAGACCGGCACCCCGGCGACCTCCGCGCCCGCCTTGCCCGGCGTGACGCCTGCCACCACGTTCGTCCCGTACTCCACCATCTGGGTGGCATGGAACGATCCTTCGCGCCCCGTGATGCCCTGCACCAGGAGACGGGTATTGCGATTGACGAGAATGCTCACGTGAATCTCCCTCATCCTGCGCGGACGGGCCGAATCGGCCCGTCCGGCGCGGCATCGTGTCAGGCGGCGGCAGCCACGACCGCGACCGCGGCCTCATCCATCGTATCGACCGCGGTCAGGCCGGACTCGGCCAGGATCGCCTTGCCCTCCTCCGCGTTCGTGCCGGAGAGACGCACCACGATCGGCACGGTGACGCCAACGCGCTCCATCGCCTCGTGGATGCCCTTCGCCACCACATCGCCACGGGTGATGCCGCCGAAGATGTTGATCAGGATCGCCTTCACGTTCGGATCGGCCGTCACCAGCGAGAACGCCTTGGCCACCTGATCGGCGGACGCTCCTCCCCCGACGTCGAGGAAGTTGGCAGGCTCCCCGCCACTGAGCTTCACCGCGTCCATCGTCGCCATCGCGAGGCCCGCGCCATTCACGATGCAGCCGATGTTGCCCTCCAGCTTCACGAACGAGATCCCGCTGCGCCGGGCATCGAGCTCGGTCTCGTTCTCCTCGGCCATGTCGCGCAACGCCTCGACATCCGGATGCCGGGCGAGGGCGTTGTCATCGAAGCTCATCTTGGAGTCGAGCGCCTGGAACTCGCCGTCCTTCGTCAGGATCAGCGGGTTGATCTCCACCAGCGTCGCGTCTTCCTTCACATAGACCTCGAAGAGCGTCTGCGCGATCTTCGCGAACGCGCCGACCTTGTCCGCCGGCAGGCCGAGATCGAAGGCAAGCTGGCGCGCCTGGTACGCGTGGAAGCCGAGGTATGGATCGCCGAGTGCCCGGATGATCTTCTCCGGAGCGACACGGGCGACTTCCTCGATCTCGACGCCGCCTTCGGCGCTCGCCATCACCAGGATCTTCCGGTTCGGCCGGTCCAGCACCACGCCAAGGTAGAACTCCTTGTCAATCTGCGCACCCTTGGCGACCAGCACCTTGTTGACAACGTGACCGCGAATGTCCATCCCGAGGATCTGGCTCGCCGCTTCGGCGGCCTGCTCCGGGGAATGGGCAAGCTTGATACCGCCCGCCTTGCCACGGCCACCGGAATGCACCTGGGCCTTCACGGCCACCGTGCCGCCGAATGCCTGGGCGGCCGCAGCCGCTTCTTCGGGGGTGGTCGCGACCGTGCCCGGGTTCACCGGAACGCCATACCGCGCGAGGATTTCCGCCGCCTGATATTCATGGACATTCATGGGCCGTCATGCTCCTTTGCCGGTCATCCAGCGGATCGGCAACTCCCGCGTTGCACATCCAATCTCCGTGGACGTGGCCGTGTCCTCTATCCAAACGGGATGCTAGCACAGCGTGCGCCATCGTCCCCGAAATCGTGCCGCAAGATGTTGTATTTGTGCGATACGCCCGACGCTGATCTCGCCCACCGGGTGAGACACGTCGCGTATCCCTCCCACGAGTGAGAAGGAACGGGATGGTTTTCCGCGAGATTCCGCCGAAAATCCGCCGTGCGGGCATCGCATTTCGTGGTACACTCGCGTTACACGGGACGTCTCCATAGGCAGCGCTCGTCGAGCCGAAGGTCGAGGACCTCGGTTCGCGCGGGGATTCGTTTCGCGCATGCTGTTCGAGGTTAGTTCAATAGAGATGGCGCGGGCGCCTTGCCCGGCCAGAGAGGTTCAGTCTGAATGAGCGAACGAACGCTGACCTGCCGCGACTGCGGCCAGGAGTTCGTCTTTACCGTTGGTGAGCAGGAATTCTATACGCAGCGCGGTTTCTCCGAACCGCAGCGTTGCCCGACCTGCCGCCAGGCCCGCAAGGCCCAGCGCAACCAGGGTGGTGGCGGTGGCTACGATAGCTACAGCTCCGGCGGTGGCGGTGGCTACTCCAGTGGCGGCGGCTACGGTGGCGGCTCTCGCGAGCGCAGCTTCGACAGCGCCCCGCGCCAGTTGTATCCGGCCACCTGCTCCGAGTGCGGCCAGCCGACCGAGGTTCCGTTCAACCCGTCCCCTGGCAAGCCGGTCTATTGCCGCGAGTGCTATCAGGCCAAGCGGCAGAGCACGTCCTACAACCGCTGGTAGTCAGCGGCCGGGCGATCCCCGCTGCCGGGGAATCGCGTCCACCAGTGACGACAGGGAACCGGGGAGGCGATATTGCCTCCCCGGTTCCCTTTGCCATGCGGGGGCCGTCGCGCTGACCACGGTATGCCACAGGGTCTGAGGGCATCGAGAGTGACGGCCCTGGGGCCGCTCGTGTCGGTCCATGATGCTGAACCAAATCCGAATAAAAGAGGATGCGTTCAGAAGGCATTGCGTCTGCAGGGGCGCCATGCAGCACGGTTGGCAGGAAGTCCACCTCGCTCGTCCATCAACACCGCACACGACCCGCGCAGGAGCGGACGTTCTGGTACGCTTGTGCCGCCGTTGGCGCTCCTGATGGGCCATGACTGATGCGGAGCACAGACGATTCCCATGCCTACTGACCCTGCCGCACCTGGCTATCACGACCCAGCCACGCTCCCCCGCCTCGTTCGTGCCGGCGAGCGGGTCGATCTTCGCGAACACCAGGTCGCGAACCGTGAGTCATTCATCCGCTGGTACGGTGATCCCGAGATCGCGGAGATGCTCCGCCACGACCTCACCCCGCTGGCCCCGGCCCGTGCGAAGAATTACTTCGACTCCATCATCCTGCCCCAATCCTCACGCGGTACCTGCTGGGCCATCCACGAGCACGAGACAGGACGCCTGCTCGGCATGACTGCCGTCACAGACGTTCGCCAATCCGACCGCTCCTGCCTGTTCCGGATCGTGATCGGCGAGAAGGACACCTGGGGGCACGGCTTCGGCACCGAAGCAACGTCACTGGTGGCCGATGTCGTCTTCGAGGATCTGAACCTGGACCGGATTCGCCTTGAAGTCTTCCGGCACAACGAGCGTGCCCGCCGTGCCTATCAGCGCACGGGATTCCATGAAACCGGTCATCACAGCGAATGGGTGGAAACCGCCCAGCGACGACTTGACGTGATCGAGATGGCGCTGGATCTCATGGCCGCAACCACGACGCCACCCGAACAGACCGATGCCCGGCACTGACTCCGTGGAGTCGGCCGGGCATCAAGGTTCTGAAGGCGAGCTTGGATCAGGCGGCGAGCCGCTGCAGGGCCTGGGCGAGCGCCTCACGCGTCTCATGGCTCAACTGCAGAAGCTCCAGGCGGGAATGCTCGTCCAAGCCAATCTGGGCGAAGATGACGTCGAGATTCCCATCCACGCGGCGTGCCTGCTCTTCCTCGACACGCAGCGCACTGAGATCCGAGCCAAGCGCATCGGCAATGCGATCCAGCACGTCGTACGAAGGAACGGTCAGTCCCCGTTCGATCCGACTCAGGTGAGACGGCGAGATGCCGGCCTGATCCGCCAGCGTGTTCAGCGACATGGACAGTTGGTGGCGACGATTCTTGATCGTCGGGCCGATCCGCTGACGAACCTGACCTGCGGCGTTTCCAAGATAAGCTACCAAGGCACTGAACCTCCATGATTCCACGGTACATCTGCAACGCGCATCCCCAAGGTCGACACTGGCCTGGGAAATGATGCTTCGCGCCTGGATCGTGCGTGGTCGCGAAGAACCCCACCACAACGAGCC
>JASGJI010000007.1:0-378117 GCA_049840815.1 Thermomicrobiales bacterium
GGTCGCGATCCGTGATCGCGATTTGGTGGAGTGGGGCCTCCATCTGGGTATTGGGGGCCTGCAGTCGGTCATCTTGTTGGTGGCCGCAGTCATCCTGCTCGAGCGGAAGGGGGTTCGGTACCGATGACGCTGCGTCGCTTCAGATCCTGGCTAATCCTCCTCGTGTTGTGCCCGATGATGGTCGGTGTGCCGCCGGCCCTGGCGGCGAATGATGCCCAGCCCGAAGTGGTCTACGGCGTGACGTATGACAACGGAGTCACGTACGCGAGTACGATGGCTCCAGCGTCGACTGACACAATCTATGTCCTTGCTGATACAACCAATATGCTCGAACTCCGGCGCACGCTGGTCTACTTCTGGTCGTTGACCAATCAATACCTGGCTGACTGGACATCACTCAACGACCAGGTGGACGGCACACTGGAGGTGAAGAAGGACGGGCATGTCCTCACCACTATTCCCATCACCGACTATGTCATTCAGTACGATCAACAGGATCCGAAGTCCACACTGAAGGTATACCTGGGGCCTGATGCTAGTGCGCAGGCTGCAGCGTTCAAGGAGCACCAGGCGGCTTACCAGCAACAACTGGTGGACTACTCGAAGGCCGAGCAGCAATGGCGGGACGAGATGGACGCGCTCCTACGGGCGACGCCGGTCGCGGGTGCCCCAGTGGCGACGCCACCCGTCCGCCCGGAGAAACCCGTCCCCCTCACCCTTATGAGTACGGATCTCAAGCAGGGATTCCCCGTCACCCTCGCAGAGGGGGCCTATACGATTCAGGTGCGGGACAACAGCGGCCAGATTATCCCGGAGAGTGTGAAGACCGTTGTTGCCTATTCTCCGAATGATCATGCAATTGGCTACGATGTGGTGCCCGAGCAACGCTGGACGCGGCCTGAGCGGTCGGTCGAGCCAGCGTCGACCATCTACACCGCGGCCGCGGCCCCGCTCTATTTCCAGGCCTATCGTGAGGATCGGGTGCCGGCTCAGGCGGATGCGCGGATGCGCGAACCGCAGGATGTCTCAGCTTTGGAGGGTCAGTCTGTCTGGAGCTCCCGTGATGAACTCTCGGCGGGAACCCTCCGGGTCACGCGCGGGAGCGAGCATATCGCCGATATCCCAATTGCCAGTTTCTACGTGCAGCAGACGCCTGGCCCAACGTTGGGGTATAACGTCGTGCCCTTCGACGCCGCGACCATGGACCAGGCGTCGTTCCAGGGCTTCCGGCTCGACCCGGCTCTGGTGAAGGACGGCGCCACCATTGAACTGCTCGATGTCAATGGAGAGGTAATTCCCGGCAGTACGCGTGAGATCCGGGTTCTGCGCGATCAGTACGTGTCGATGCTCTACGGGCTGGCGCTCCTGCCGGCCGTTGCCGCTGCTGCGTTCTGGCTGCATCAACGGCGAAGTCAGGTCCATGTGGCCGATCCTACCCGCAGGCATAAGAATCGATCGCGATCGTGATCCCCTGTCCTGTCGGTGTCCGCTGTTGCCCGCCAGAAATGAGGGTTTTTCCGATGAGTCGTGATCGCGCTATCGCTATCGCCCAGACGCTGGGTATTCTGATCCTGATGTCCTTGGGGACGGTCATTACCAAGCTTGCGCTCGGCGATGTCAAACCGCTGACATTCGTTGCATTTTCCATTCTCATCGCGATGACCACACTCGGATGGTACACATTCGTATACCGGGGTGAGCGGATTCCACGTGGTGTCGACACGCATGTCTGGTTCCTTATCGCGGCGATCGGCATTGGCAATTTTGCCGTGTCCCGGGTGATGTCCACTCTTTCCCTCGACCTGATGTCAGCTACCACCAATGCCTTCCTGATGAACTTCGTGGGCTTCGTCACGATGGCGATGAGCATCTTCATCTTGAAAGAGAGTCCGAGCTTCTTTCAGATACTTGGCGCGGTGATCGCCATCGTCGGTCTCCGTGTCTTCTTTGCGGAGGTACCCTCCGCCGACGAGTTTTTGGGTATCTTCTTCCTTTCGCTGTGCATCCTGGCGACGGCGTATACGAACAATGCGGCCCGCAAGTTGATGCTTGTCAATCAGGATCGAATCAGTACCTCCGTCATATCCACCCTGGCCCTCCTGATCGGCGGGAGTGTAGCGGTTGTTGTCTGTTTCGCCCTGGAGTGGCCGCCGCGACTCACGGGTTGGGGGAATTGGGGTGTGGTCGTGTATTCGGGGGTGGTCGTCAGCGCCCTTGGGTTGACTGTCTGGAATCACGTCTTGCGCGTCCTGCGGTCGTATGAGGCCAGCATTCTTGGGGTTTCCACCGTTATCTGGACGACGCTTTTCGCCATCCCGATCCTTGGTGAGTCGCTCAACGGGCACCAATTGGCTGGTATGGCGCTCCTGGTCCTGGGGCTTGCCTGCGTGCAGATCCGGCGACAGTTCTCGCCATTTGTCCGGAAGGAACGCGCCGTGTCTATCCCTGACGATGGGGGAGCGACCACTGTGGACGTTGATCCGTGACTACCGGTCGATATCCCCAAGACATTGATGTCCTTGCCGATCCGGATCCGATCGGGTTGTGTATTCTGAGCGCCCCTATCCTCTGGAGGCACTTGGGATTCTGGTTGCGTGTCAGCGGCTGGACCCTCGTCGCCGCGCTCCCGATCGTGACGCTCCCGGGTGCTCTCGCAGGGTTCCATAGTGTCATCGGTACGTCGTTACGTGATGGATGGCAGACAGAGATCGCGGTTCGCTCGGAGATCTTCTCGGAGACCCGTCGGTTCTTTTTGCGAAGCCTAGTCCTTGTGATAGCGGACTTTGTCGCATTGGGGATCATGCTGGCAGCGATCCTATTCTGGTGGCAACGAGCTATCCCCGTCGTCGGTACCGTACTGCCGTTTATAGGAGTGTGGTGGGTTTGCCAACCTTTGTTGATGCCGATGCTCGTGGAATATCCACACGAGTCAGTGGCGAGCATTTGCCGACGTGTCGTGAGCCTTATCTTCGCACACATTGGATACTGTCTTCTGATGGCGATGGTTCTTGGCGCGTTGTTTCTGATCGGTATCATCATGCTTGGCCCTGCTCTACTGGTCCTTGGGCCACTCTCTGGCCTCATTGCAGTTCAAGGGGTGTGGGTGCTGAGCGGATCTCCGTTACCTGGCGAGGATCACGGCACAGATCGGAGTAATTGCGATCGTGGTGGAGGCTCTGGCGATAGGCACTCTCCAACCAAAGCTACCCGACTACGAAATGATTGAATCGTGGTTGCAATAGCGTCGACCGAGAATAATACGGGGCTGAATCATACCCGCGTCGAATAGGCACCACCATAAGGTCTATGCAGGGATTCCTGCCGAGGGAGCCTTGGTCGGGAGTGTAGAGACTATGACCATACTGGGGAGCAATGGCCCCGGAAATTAGGTGAGCGTCGGCTCTCGCACTATGCGTGTGTTTTTCGTAGCGCCGACCCATCGGCTTCATGCTGAGACTACTAATAGAATCGAAGAAATGAAGGTGCTCGGTGACCTCACTTTGGTTGTGGCAACACACCGCGAGATTGCCTTTGGTTGGCTAGTCACCTGCGCCAATCAGGCTCGGGAGGTTCGCAAGCAAACAGTAACGGTGGATGTGATAGCCCCTCTCTTCTCTGCAGCGAATGCGGAGGAGGGGGCGGTCACCGCTGGGAGTGTCGCGAGGAGAGGGCAAGAAGCTGGAAGTCGCTTGCTTTCCGAATGATCGTTCGGCGGCGCCTCCAGACGAAGAAAGTGGCATCCAGGGCCGGGCCAACTGACACGGTTGAACTCCAGTTCGCTCATGGTGCCACCGGTAGCTCGTTCGGTGCCAACGCTACCCCTTGACGTTCCGCGCGGGGCCTGCTAGCGTATGTGTCATCAATAACACATTGATTCGAGCGGTCCTTCGCGGCCTTCCTGTGTACCAAGTGTCATCGATGACATTTTGAGGGGAAGACGAAGGATCCGTGGGCGGAGTTTGCCCGTTGAACAAGCCCTTGTGCTGACTGTGGTTCGAGGCCGTTCAACGTGAAATCCGGAGGAGCAACGGATGACCGGTACTTATGGTGTGGGTGTGGTTGGGCTGGGGCAAATTGCGCAGATCATGCACCTACCGTATCTGACGGAGTTGCCGGGATTCGAAGTGCGCGCGGTCTGTGATCTCTCTCCTTCGGTCACGGCCAGTGTTGCCGACCAATACGGGGTATCACAGCGCTACACCGACTACCACGATCTTCTCAAGCAGCCAGACGTTGATGTGGTGCTTGTCTGCACGCTGGACCATGCTGAGATCGTGATTGCTGCGGCTGAAGCTGGCAAGCACATCGTCGTGGAAAAGCCAATGTGCTTCAACCTCGAGGAAGCTGACGAGATCATTCGTGCGGTCACTGCCAAAAACGTCAAGCTGATGGTGTCGTATATGAAGCGGTACGACCCGGGCTACCAATGGGCGCTTGAGCGGTTCCGGGCAATGGAGAACATCCGTCTCGTGCGTGTTCATGATTTGGCTGGCGACTTCTCGATCAACAACGAGATCTACGACCTTTTCACGGCGAACGATATCCCCCAAAGTGTTCTCGACCGAGGCCGAGAGACCAGCCAGCGCAGCATGATCCAGGCGATCGGGGAGGATCGTGCTCATCTCGTGGATGCCTACAGCACTCTGCTGGGGTTGACGACCCATGACTCAATCATCTTGCGCCAAGCGTTTGGAGAACCGTCGCGAGTGATGTTCGCCGATGTCTATGAGCGCAATTTCGTCGTGGCGACCCTTGAGTATGAGAACGGGATGAGGTGTGTGTGGGAGAGCGGCATCCTCACCGGCCGGAAATTCTGGGATGAGTCATTGACGGCCTACAGCAGCGATCAGGCGGTCGAGGTTCGTTTCCCATTCCCCTACCTGAAGAATGCCGCCACGATGGTCTTCGTCAATGAGATGGAGGACGGGGCTGCCGTCGACAAACAGGTCGTTGCGTCCTTTGATGGGGCGTTTAAGCGCGAGTGGCGTCATCTTCATGACTGTCTCTCCCAGAACTGCCAGCCTATCACCAACGCGGAAGAGGGGCGGGCGGATGTTGCCTTGATGATCGAGCTCATCAAAGCGGTACCGGTCGCAGCCCCTGCGGCTTCCGTCTGACAAAGGAGGTGGTTACTCGTTTTCCTGGGTCCCGCTCTCGTTCATCAACGTGGAACGTATACGTTCCAGCCAGACAATCAGGAGTTCGAGATGGCAAAGGATACCGTGCACGCCTCGCGACAACGTCCGACCATGAGCAGACGTCGGCTCGTTCAGTCAGGTGGGGCCTTGGCAGCTGGCGGTCTGCTCGTTAGCACGACCACTCCTGGCGCGATCGCCCGCCAGGATAAGCGCACCTTGTATATCAAGGGAAGTACCCGTACATATCCTGGTGAGGATCAGGCTTGGCAGGAGGTCGTCACCGCCTTCGGTGAGGAGTTCGGCGTCAACGTCGACACGCGATTCTCGGGGACCTGGGATGGGTTCATCCAGCAATTGCAGACGATCCGTCTGGCCCAAGAACCTGTCGACGTCATCACCAGCGGTGCCAACACCATCAACAGCATCCAGGCCCGTAGCGGTGTCCTGATGGATCTGACCGAGATCATCAAGCCATTCCGCGATCGGTTCGAGGATTACTCGATGAACGCCCTGATCATCGGCGACCATGCCTGGGGCATCCCTATGGGTGGAGTTGAATCGTCAGCGGTGTTCTACAACGTCGACATGTTCAAGAAGCTGGGAATTGAGCCGCCAAAGACCTACGCCGATACCGTGGCAATCGCCAAGACGCTCGCGGAGCAGGGTGAGGTCATGCCTTGGATCCACCAGGGCAAGGCGACGGTGATGTGGCCGATGTGGTTCTTTGAGACGTATGCTCAGACCACGAAGAACAAGTCGATCGAGACGCTTGATCTCTTCCTCAAGGGCGAGCGGAAATTCACTAGCCCGGAGGAGATCGAGGCATTCGCCGCGATCGGTCGCTTTGCCCAGGACGGCGTTCTGGCTCGCGAAAGCCTCGACACCGATGGTGATGGCATGCGTGCAGCCTTCGCCCAGCAGCGCGCGGCGATGATGTATGGGGGGACCTGGGAAATCGCCAACCTCCGGGCAGTGGTGACTGACTTTGAGATCGGTATCTTTGAGTTCCCGCTGGTCACAGATGATCCCAATGTCATCTCCCAGCACGGTGGCGGCACGAGCCCGGCGATTGCGCTGCCGAGCTTTGTATCGGAGGGCAACCTCGATCTGGCAGCCCAGTTCTTGGAATACACCTCTCGACCAGCGGTCGCCAACAAGCTTATTGCTCCAGCGGCACCGATCGGTGCGTCGGTCAAAGGTGTGGAATCGATCGACGATCCTCTTGCCGAGCCGCTTCGGAAGACATTCTTTCCCAATACTATCCGCTTCCTTGATTGGATCTGGCCAATCGAGGTTAACGATGCGGTCGTCGACGGTATCTCCGGCGTAGTCGCAGGGTCCACAACACCCGAAGACGCGGCGGCCGGCGTGCAGTCAGCATTCGAAACGCTGGTGGCCGAGAAGGACTACCAATACAACTGGTGGGAGTCCTGGACAGAAGATGACTGGAAGAAGGTGACGCCCGAGACGATTCCAAACGTCGTGCTGGGCTGATTCCTTGTGGTGAGATAAGGACCCACGTGTCGGACGAAAGTTACCAACACGTGGGTCTGCCTCCTGCCGCGCTATCGGTGCTCCTGGACAACCGTACCGAACGGAACGTCGTTGGGTCGGAGTGATTGATGGTGTCCGTCCGCGATCCGTAGCTGGACCAGCTTAGGAGATGGAGCTGAGGCAATGGGAAATAGGGCAGCCAATACTCACGCCGTCGGCGCATCCTTGGAGACGCGCTCGGGCCAGGGACGGCGT
The DNA here is from genome assembly GCA_049840815.1 of Thermomicrobiales bacterium. GTDB lineage: Bacteria > Chloroflexota > Chloroflexia > Thermomicrobiales > UBA6265 > JASGDN01. The sequence continues at coordinate 6,888 of JASGJI010000007.1, forward strand.
CACCTTCTCAATGCTCGCTGGCAACGCTATCTTGCCGGCTACTGGATGGTGTTGCCCGCGCTCCTTCTCTATGTCGTCTTCATTGTCTATCCCATGGCTACTGGGGTCCGGACCAGCTTCTATCGCTGGGACGGGTTCAGTGACAAAGAATGGGTAGGCCTGGCGAATTATCGATTTGTCTTCCATGATGAAGTCTTCTGGAAAGCCCTGAGGAATACATTCGTCTTTGCGATCGTTGTGACGATTGCTAAGAATGTGCTTGGCCTCTTTCTCGCGGTGATTCTGAATCAGGAGCTGCGAGGTCGTACCTTCTTCCGGACGATTTCTTTTGTCCCCGTCACGATGTCCTTTGTCGTTGTCGGTGTGCTCTGGTCGTGGATATACAATCCAACCTTTGGCTTGCTCAACAGCGCTCTTGAATCGCTAGGACTGGGCTTCGTTATCAGAGGGTGGTTGAGCGATCCCGTGGTCGCCCTTTGGTCAGTAATGGCGGTGGACGTATGGAAGTGGGTTGGATTCCACACGATCCTGTTCTTGGCTGGTCTCCAGGGTATTCCGCAGGATTTGATTGAAGCATCGATGCTCGATGGCGCAAACCGCTGGCAGCGTTTCTATCAGATCGTCTTACCCTTGCTTAAGCAGGTCACGGCGGTGAGCGTCATGCTTTCGCTGCTCGGGGCGTTCGTGAATAACTATGATCTCGTCTTTGTCATGACCGGTGGCGGTCCCGATCACGCGACTGAAGTTTCCTTAACCTGGATTGTCGCGACGGCGTTCCGCTACACGGCCCTTGGCAAAGCCAGCGCCATGAGCGTGATCTTGTTTGCCTGTGTCCTCGCTTTCGGCTTGGTTCAGTTCAAACTGATGACGCGCGGAAGTCACGAGGAGTAGGACCATGATGCTAGGGAACGCGGCCATCCATAGGGGAAGCGTGGATAACCATGGAGGTTTGACGGTGGACGATGGAAAAAGACGGAAGAAGTCGCGGTCAACGATCGACACGGTCTTGCTTGTGGGGAGCTACATCGTCCTCGCGTTGGTGGTAATCTTCACGGCGTACCCTCTACTCTGGATGGTGTTCGGATCATTCAAGTCCATGTCGGCCTTCTATACCAATATTTGGGGTCCCCCCAAGACGATCGTCTGGGAAAACTATCGCGATGCCTGGCGTGTTGGCGGAATCGGGCGCTATTTCGTAAATAGCGTCATCGTCACAACCCTCACGCTCTTGCTGGTACTCACTTTTTCGTCGCTAGCGGCCTATTCGTTTGCCAAGATGCGTTTTCCTGGCCGGGATGTGCTGTTTTACTTCCTACTTGCCAGCATGATGATGCCGACAGGGATCATTGCCATACCCATCTTCGAGGTCGTTTACAAGCTCGGAATTCTCAATACCCGAGCCTCAATGGTTTTAGTCTATTCCGCCAGTGGAATGGCTTTCGGGACATTCATTCTGCGGGCATTCTTCCTGGCGATTCCCCGCGAGCTGGAGGAGGCAGCGCTGCTCGATGGGGCGACCCCGTTTCGTGCATTCTGGCAGATCATCCTTCCCCTCTCTAAGCCGGCTCTGGCAACGCTCATGATCTTCACTGGAATGGGGACCTGGAATGAGTACTTCTTGGGAAGCATCCTGGTCCGTAGCGCGGATCTTCGGACACTTCCGCTGGGCTTGGTGGCATTTGTCTCCGAACACTCGACCAACTACCCCCAATATTTCGCCGCCCTCACCATCATCACGATCCCGATTATCGTGCTGTATATCGCATGCCAGCGGCAGTTTCTGAGTGGGCTCACCGCGGGAGCAGTCAAGGGATGACCGTGGCTTATCGCCCGGCTGGAAGACGATCGGATAGCTCCACATTGGGAAAGGATCTTCGATGGGACGACCGATTACGCTATTTACCGGTCAGTGGGCGGATCTTCCGCTCGAGGACCTCGCGAAGATGGCAAGCGAAATGGGGTTTGAGGGATTGGAGCTTGCCTGCTGGGGCGACCATTTCGATGTCCAACGCGCGCTCAGCGAAACGGACTACATCGCCTCACGTAAAGATATCCTCGATCGTTATGGGCTCAAGGTCTTCGCAATCAGCAACCATTTAGTGGGTCAGGCAGTTTCTGACGCCATCATTGACCGTCGTCACGAGGCGATCTTGCCCCCTCATGTCTGGGGTGATGGCGAGCCCGAGGGTGTGCGCCAACGTGCGGCTGAGGAAATGAAGGATACCGCGCGCGCGGCCGCCAAGCTAGGCGTGGGCGTTGTCAACGGCTTTACGGGGTCGCCGATCTGGCACCTGCTGGCGATGTTCCCCCCGGTGCCACCCTCCATGATCGACGACGGCTACGCGGAGGTTTTCCAGCGATGGAATCCGATTCTGGAGGTCTTCGAGGAAGTGAGGGTCAAGTTTGCGCTGGAAGTACACCCTTCTGAGATTGCCTACGATTTCTGGACAACAAAGCGAGTCTTGGAGATGTTCGCCGATCGACCAGAGTTCGGCATCAATGTCGATCCGAGTCATCTCTACTGGCAGTTGATCGACATCGATGCCTTTATCTACGAATTCGGAGATCGCATTTATCACGCCCATGTCAAGGAGTCGGTCCGCCAACTCGATGGGAGGAATGGCATCCTCGGAAGCCACCTCCTCTTCGGCGACCGCCGACGGGGATGGGACTTTGTCTCGCCTGGTCGCGGTGGTGTTCCCTGGGAGCGAGTGCTCCGCGCGCTGAGTCGTGTCGGGTATGCAGGACCCCTCTCGGTCGAGTGGGAGGACAACGGCATGCATCGCGAGCAGGGAGCGCGGGAAGCAGTGGCCCTGATCCGTCGTCTTGATCCGGTCCCCTCGGACGTGGCATTCGACGCGGCGTTTCAACGCGGTTGATTTTCACTGGTCATTTGGGCTGTCCAAACATGGAGAGACAACGCATGAATGAGATCGGTGTCGGTCTGGTCGGCTACAAGTTCATGGGACGGGCACACTCGAATGCCTACCGGCAGGTGGCCCGTTTCTTCGATGTCAATCCAAAGCCCAGAATGGTTGCGATCGCGGGTCGCAATGAGACGGCTGTTCGTGAAGCCGCACATCAGCTTGGTTGGGAGGGCTACGAGACGGACTACTCCTCGTTGGTGAACCGGAGCGATGTCAATCTGGTTGATGTCGCGACACCGGGTAACAACCATCGTGAGGTGGTCCTGGCCGCGCTCGCCGCTGGGAAGCATGTGCTCTGCGAGAAACCCCTCGCGAACACACTGGAAGAGGCCCAGGAGATGCTGACTGCAGCCCGGCGAGCAGGCGTGATCAATGTCGTCAACTTCAACTACCGCTGTGTTCCGGCGGTACGTCTGGTCAAGCAGCTGATCGACGATGGCACCTTGGGCGAGATCCGTCACTTCCGAGCCCAGTACCTACAGGACTGGATCCTCGATCCTGATTTTCCGCTCGTGTGGCGTCTGAGGAAGGACGTCGCAGGTACCGGGGCTTTAGGGGATATCGGGGCGCATATCCTCGACTTGGGAATGTACTTGGTAGGCCCGATCGCGGAGGTTGTCAGTAACATGCAGACCTTCATCAAAGAACGGCCACTGGAGGTGGAAAGTCGTGGCGGCTCGGGCCTCTCGGCGGAGCGGGGACAGGCGATGGGAGAGGTGACGGTCGATGATGCGACGAGCTTCCTCGCCCGGTTCGAAAATGGGGCGATGGGCACATTCGACTGCACGCGACTGGCCCCGGGACGGCGGAATCGCAATACCTTCGAGATCAACGGCACGCGTGGATCAGTCATGTTCGATCTCGAAAAGATGAACGATCTACAGCTCTTCTTGGTCGATGACCGGGAGGGTATTCAGGGGTTTCGTTCGATCAACGTGACGGAGCCTACACACCCGTATACCGGGGCGTGGTGGCCAGCCGGGCATATCATCGGCTACGAGCACACGTTCACCCACGCCATCAAGGACCTACTCGAGGGCATCGCGTCTGGTCAGAACCCAATGCCCGATTTCGAGGCTGGTTTCCGGAACCAGGCGGTACTGGATGCTGTAGTTCGCAGTGCCGATACACGGACCTGGGAGAAACCCCAAGAGCCCATCCTCGACTAGCCATCAGACCGAACAGCCGATTTGGAGAGATCTCTTCCTAGTCACAAGGGAGTGCATGCATGGCGGCGAACTACACCCCGACCCCGGCCGATCGCTTCACCTTTGGCCTCTGGACCGTCGGCAACACCGGGCGCGATCCCTTTGGCGATCCCACCCGCCCGGCGCTCGATCCCCACTACAGCGTCGCCCGGCTCGCCGAACTCGGCGTCTGGGGCGTCAACCTCCACGACAACGACCTCATCCCCTTCGACGCCACCCCCGCCGAACGCGATCGCATCGTCCGCGACTACAAGCAGGCGTTGGACGACAACGGGCTCGTCACCCCGATGATGACGACCAACCTCTTCACCCACCCCATCTTCCGCGATGGCGCGTTCACCTCGTCCGATGCCTCCGTGCGGGCCTTCGCCATCCAGAAGGCGATGCGCTCCATCGACGTCTCGGTCGAACTCGGGGCCGGCCTCTACGTCTTCTGGGGTGGCCGCGAGGGCGCGGAGACCGATGCCTACCGCAACCCGGCCGACGCCGTGAAGTGGTATCGGGAGGCGATGAACTTCCTCTCCGCCTACGTTGTGGAGCAGGGCTATGACCTCCGGTTCGCGCTGGAGCCGAAGCCGAACGAGCCGCGCAGCGACATCTACCTGCCGACCGTCGGTCACGCGCTGCACTTCATCTCCACGCTCGACCGGCCGGAGATGGTGGGCGTCAACCCGGAGTTCGCGCACGAGACGATGGCGGGGCTGAACTTTGGCCACGGCGTTGGGCAGGCGCTGGAGGCCGGCAAGCTCTTCCACATCGACCTCAACGACCAGCAACCGGGCCGCTACGACCAGGACTTCCGCTTCGGCTCCGAGAACCCGAAGCGCGCCTTCTTCCTCGTCAAGATGCTGGAGGAGAGCGGCTACAACGGCCCGCTCCACTTCGACGCCCACGCCTACCGCACGGAGGACGAGGAAGGTGTCTGGCACTTCGCGAAGGGCTGCATGCGTACCTACCTGATCCTGAAGGAGAAGGCGCAGCAGTTCGCGGAGGACGCCGAGATTCAGGCCCTCCTCGCCGACCTGCGCGCGGTCGATGCCGCCTACGACGGCCCCGCCACCGGTGCCTACACCCCGGAGCGCGGGACCGCGCTGAAGGAGTACGCGTTCGACGTCCCGGCGGTGCTCGGTCACGCCCGCCGGTACGAGGAGCTGGATCAGCTGGTGATGGAGCTGCTGCTCGGCGTCCGGTAAGGGTTCAGCCACCGGCCGGTCGGCCACCCAGTCTCGATCATTTCCCGGAGGGGTGATCCTTGTGATCGCCCGAGGTGTCGCACGCGAGGGGGGCGATCACGAGGATTGCCCCTACCGGCAGCGGAGGCGTGTGACGGAGGGTTCGTTGCATGCCGTACACCGTCGGCCTCGATATCGGAACCAGCGGAGCCCGCGCCATCATCGTGGACGAGCGGGGAGGCGTGGTGGCCAGCGGGTCCGCCACCGTCCCGATCTCGCATCCCCGCCCACTCTGGAGCGAGCAGAACCCGCTCGACTGGTGGGACGGCGCGCAAGGGGCACTCCGCGAGGCCCTCGCCGCCGCTGGGCCTGCCATCACGTCGGAGATCGTCGGCATCGGGCTGACCGGGCAGATGCACGGGGCCGTCTTCCTCGACGGGGCCGACCAGCCGATCCGGCCGGCCATGCTCTGGAACGACGGGCGCACCGCCGCACAATGCGCCGAGATCGAGCGCGTCGTCGGCTCGGAGCGCCTGCTGGCGATCGCGGGCAATCCGGCTCTGACCGGATTCCAGGCCCCGAAGGTACTCTGGCTGCGCGACCACGAGCCAGATGCCTACGCCCGCCTCCGGCGTCTGCTGCTGCCGAAGGACTACATCCGTCTCCGCCTCACCGGCGACGCCGCGACCGATGCCTCCGACGCCAGCGGCACGCTCCTGCTCGACCTCGCCACCCGCGACTGGTCGCCGGAGATCGTCGACGCGCTCGGGTTCTCGATGGAGTGGCTCCCCACCGTCCACGAAGGCCCGGATGTCACCGGGACACTGCTCCCGGAGGTCGCGGCCGCGCTCGGCCTCCCCGCCGGGTTGCCCGTCGTGGCCGGGGGTGGCGATAACGCCGCGGCGGCAGTCGGGACCGGCATCGTGCGCGAGGGCTTCGTCAGCGCCTCGGTCGGCACCAGCGGCGTGATTTTCGCCCATAGTGATGCTTTCCGCCCCGATCCGAGCGGACGGCTCCACGCCTTCTGCCACGCGGTGCCGGGCAAGTACCACCTGATGGGCGTCACGCTCTCGGCGGGAGGGTCGTTCCAGTGGTGGCGCGACCTGCTGGGCGATGGCGCGGACTTCGGGGCGCTGGCCGATGCCGCGTCCGCCGTCCCGGCGGGGGCAGAGGGCTTGCTCTTCCTGCCGTATCTCTCCGGCGAGCGCACGCCGCACCGCGATCCGCTGGCGCGGGGGACCTTCTTCGGGCTGACGACGCGCCACGCGCAAGCGCACCTCACCCGCGCGGTGATGGAGGGGGTGGTCTTCAGCCTCCGCGAGTCGATCGCGATCATGCAGGAGCTGGGCATCCGCATCGACCACGTCCGGGCGACGGGCGGCGGGGCGAAACATCCGCTCTGGATCGCCTTGCAGGCGGACATCTTCGGGTTGCCGGTCTACCGGACGCAGGCAGACGAGGGGCCGGCGCTCGGGGCGGCGTTGCTGGCGGGGGTTGGCGCGGGCGTCTTCGCGGATGTCGATGCCGCCAGCGCCTCGGTCGCGGTGGAGGAACCGGGACGCCTGCCCACCCCCGCGCTGGCTGCGCGCTACGATGCGCTCTCCCCGCTCTACCGCGACCTGTACATGCGGTCGGCGGACATGATGCACGGCCTGGCGCACTATGAGGAAGGCTGATCACCGCCCTTTTGTCAGGATCCAGGGCAATTCACTTTGGGGACGCGGTGGATTGCCTGATTAGCAGCTGCATTGGCAGGATGACGTCGGGAAGTTGCTCGGGTGTTTTGTTGTTCTCAATCTGCTCGAAGACGAGCCGAGCCGCCGTGCGCCCCATCTCAAGCATAGGGTTGTCGACCGTGGTGAGAGGCGGCGAGAGAAAGGGAGCGTAGGTGTCGTCGAAGCCCACGATCGATATGTCATCTGGGACTCGCAGACCTCGTTCGTAGAGTGCTTGCAAGGCTCCGGCTGCAACGAGATCGAGTGTCGAGAAGATGGCGGTCGGTGGTGATGGCGAATCGAGCAGTTCGTTTACGAGAATATAGCCAGGATTCTTGGTGTGACTGGATCCTCCGACGAAGTACTCGGGCCAGAGTCTGATCAATGAGGACTCCAACGGGATCTCTGCCTCCCTCAAGGCGATGAGGTATCCATCCAACCGGTCTTGTTCGATACTCCGGGTCGCGGAGAGTCCGGGATCGGTTGGCATATTCTTGGGGTCGACGCCGATGAAGGCGATGCGCCGGTGACCAAGGTCTATCAAGTGGCGGACTGCAGCGTGCGCCCCTCCCATGTTATCGGCCGTCACGAATGCACTTTTTGCTCCGCGATTGCGTTCGACCTGAACCACTGGGATGCCGGCATCGAGTGCCAATTTCACATTGGAGGCATGGACGGCGACCGTGAAGAGAATTGCGTCGACGCGCCGCTGGATTAGTGTTTCGACCGCCATTCGCTCGCGCTCGACGCTCCCGCCGGTATCAATGATGAAGACGTTGGATTGATGGGCGGCCGCGATCTCCTCTGCGCCAGCCGCTACGTTGGTAAAGAATTGGTTCGGGGTCATGCTGACGAGTAGGTGACCGATCGTCTGCGTGCGCTGGCGTCTGAGCCCTTGTGCGACCGCATTGATCCGATACCCAGTGCTCGCGAGGATCTCGTCCACCTTGCGCCGCGTGTCGTCGGCAACATATCCGTTGTTGTGTATGACTCGCGCCACGGTGGCTGTCGACACCCCCGCCAGCTCAGCAACCTCCTTCAGCGTAGACCCTCGTTTCTCCATCCCAGACTCCTGAAAGTTCGCACGTGTCATCGTTGACGGATAATTCGTCGATTGTGACGTATATCACCAACGGGGGCTAGGTATGACACGATCGAATGCGCAACTACGTTGCCACTCTTGGGCTGGATACCCAAGGGATCTATGGCAATCGCAGCTTGGGAGCCTAATGGATCGTCTTGATCACGATGACAACCCCGACACAGTAGAGGGCGATCGCGGTTGCCAGCGCGATCCATGCGGCACGTGGCGCACGATAGAACTCACCCTGGATCAATCCCCAGGAGATAGTCCATAACGCAGCCGACAGGCCGAGCGGCCACGCTACGCTTGCTGAGAGCGCAGTCGTACCAATGCTGTGAATGATGTTCCCCCCAAAATGGCACATGCCAGAGGCAATGCCGAGGATCAGGATTGTCTTCGGAGGATGGAGCGCCATAGGCCACTGACGATTCCTGGCGAGACGGCTGCCACTCATAGCGAGGGTGCCGAGAAGGGCGCCGGAGACCAGGAGCACCATAAAGGGGAAGAGCGGAAGACCTGCTGGCTGGGTTGGCGACTCGAGTCCGATTGAGAGTGCCCACGGGTAGGTTGTTCCCAAGACGCACGCGAGAATGATGAGGGGGAGAGCATGCAATATGGAGGACGAGTGGGGTTGTTCCGCTATGACGCCTTCGAGTGTTTTCCAGGCTTGAGAACGGAACCAAGCAGCGATCATGGTCATCCCAACCGCCAGGATGAACAGAAACGCTGCGAAGACGATACTCACGGGAGATGTTCCTGCAGGCACGCCACCGACCATAATGGTGATGGAGGTTCCTAGCATGATACTGACCGATGACTGGATCGGTTGGGCTATGGAGAGCCCTATTCGGCTCAAGACTACGAGGGTGACACCCATACCGATCGCGAAGCAGGCGCCACTGGATAGGATGCCTAGTGCTCGTACGGGGTCAGCACGGATGGATGTCCAGAGGATGGTGAGCAATCTCCCCCGCTCCACAACTACCGCGGTAGCCAGCACGAAGACGAAAGATGCGGAATAAAGGATGACGAGAAACCCGTCAAGGGGGTATGAGCGGAGATGTTTCAGTGATGCTGACCAGGATCCCCAGAGCATCGCCGCAAGTAGGCAAAGGATGATCCCTACATCCGTCGAAACGACAGGCTCAGTTCCCACATTCATTCCTCGGGGATCCACTCTCTATCTGAGAGTTCCTGTGACAAAACCAATAGCGGTTGCACCCGATTTGGAGACGGTCGAGCTGAGACGTGTGGGAGGGCCGGGGTTGGAAACATCCTCGGCCCTCATCCACCAGTGAGACGAGCGTCTGCGTTCTGCTGGTTAGGAAGTTAGCGGGTTGCCCAGAGGAGACCGCGCTCCGTGATAGTCAGCGCCTCAGGTACCTCGAAGTCGGTGTCGCAATGGCCGAGGGTGTTCACGAATACGCGGCCCTTGCCATAGACGCGTTTCCATACCACCGGCATGATAGTTCCTTCGATCCAAGGAGCATATTTGCCGGAGAACGTGGTTGTCGCCAGCACCTCGTTCGACGGATCGAAGTGAACGTAATATTGCTCGGAGAACATCTCGAAGTCGGAGAGCCCTGTGGTGATGGGATCTTCATGGTCGGTAATATTGACGGTATAGCGAACGTAGAAATTCTTGGCTGGATCCCCAGGATGGGTTACCCATTGACCGCCGCAGGCAAACTGATATTCGCAACTCCAGCGAAAGGCATCGATCATGCCGCCATGCCAGCCGGCAAGCCCGGCGCCTGCCTTGACTGCATCCAGAAGACCCTTTTCCTGTTCAGGTGTGACCGAGCTCTGCGTGTATACCGGCGTGATGAGGTCGTAGGACGCCATCCGCTCGGTATCCTCAAGCGTCTCCAGCTTCCACGTACGATCCACGTCATATCCATGCCCGCGCAGAACGGTGGCGATTCTGGCCGACGTGATCTCTGGCTCGTGACCCGGCCAACCGCCATATAGCAATAGTGCACGCTTGGACACTTGAACTCTCCTTCGGCAATGAGGGTATGGGACGGAGGAGGACCATTGCGCTCCCCAAAGGACCGGCCTGGCTGCAGTCCTCCTTTCATGCGAGACAAAGATGATACGAGACCTGTCATCGATGACATCTGGTGGGGAATCGGCAAACCGTGGTTGGCTCCGATGGGATGTGTCATTGATGACACAAACCGTAGCATGCGTGATTGTCCCAGTCAAGCGGTGAGACATATGTGTGCGGCCCATCGCTTGACCCTGCCTTGGCTAGATCAAGGTGGTGGTGGCTGCGGCCCATCTGGCCTGACGCCGCTTTGGAGCTTGCGCCTATTTGGCGCAAGAGTCATGGTTTCCGCGCGGGACGGCTGTCCCACCGGTAACGAATCCATCCGTCGCGGATGAGCGGTCGCACGATGATGATCACGGCGGAGGACTCCAGCCACAAGGCCACGACCATGGCCTGGCGTTCGATGCACCAGACGAACTTCTTGCGGGCGTTGGTCCGGAGCATGGATGCGTTCGGCCGCCCGGCGTTGTCAGAGCAGGTCTGCTATGCACGACTTTGGGGCGTAGGCGGGCGCTGGGAAGATGGATACCAGGCACCCGCCACCCCTACGACTCGGATGTTTCGGACGAGGAGTGAGCCCTCCTCGCTCCCGTATCTGATCCCCATGCGCGAGGATGCCCCGCAACGCCATCATCCGCTGCGGGAGCTCTTCAACGGCTTGCGCTTCATCGCCGCACTGGCTTGCAATGGCCGGCACATGCAGTACGATCTGCCGCCGTGGGCCGCGGTCGACTAGCACACCCGGCGTTGGTTCGCTGCCGGCGTCTTCGCGACGATCGTCGCTGATCTGCGGGTTCTGATCCGCGTGGGAGAGGGCCGCGCTCGCCCAGCCGACCGCCGTCATCCTCGACAGCCGGACCCTGCAGAGCACGCCGGAGAGCGGGCATCGGGCGAGGTGGGATGGGGCCAAGCGCCGTCAGGGGACCAAGGTCCATCTGGCGGTCGATACGCTTGGCGAGCTGCTCGCGATCCACGTCACCCCTGGGAAGGCGCAGGATCGGGAGCAGGTCGGCCTCCTGGCTGAGGCGGTGCAGGCGGCGACCGGACAGACCGTGACCTTGGCGTGGGTCGACCAGGGGTATACCGGGGATGCGTCCCCGGCAGGCGGCCAACGAGCAGGGGATCGACCTGGCCGCTGGTACGCCTGCCCGGGGCGAAGCGGGGCTTCGCGTTACTGACCCGGCGGTGGGACGTGGAGCGCGACTTGGCGTGGATGAGTCGGTTTCGGCGGCTGGCTCGCGATTAGCAACGCTTGGCGGAGGTGCTCGTGGGCTTTCATCTGATCACCTTCATCATGCTCATGTGCCCGCACACCCTCGCCGCGCTTTCAGTTCTCAACGGTGCATCGCAGTCCCTAATGTTTGGTGAGTGACAGACCTGACTATTTGGATTAGGCTTTGCTAATCCTCCGGACGGCGTTGACGATCACCACCGGAGCTCCCTGAGCTTCGTCCTGCGGACAGCCTCGGCCGGGTGTCCTCCCTCGCGTCGACCAGGTGCGCCTCCCACATGCTTCCATCTCAGCCAAGCACAGGCCTGCATCGCCGGCCTGTCAATCCCTATTTCTGAGAGGTAATCCATGGTCTTTGCTCGAGCATCGTTCCCTCACCGTTCATGCCTCCAACGCACTGTGGGACCAGTGGCACGATTTCGATCTGATCCTGTTCCTTACCATGCTGGTGATCATGGGGTTCGGAGTGATCGCGATCTGGAGTGCGGTCGGCCTGCCATCCCTCCTCACCGACAATCTCGGCTCACGCCAGGCGATGTTCAGCGCATTCGGTGTGGTCCTCATGTTCACGCTTACCGCCCTGGACTATCAGCATCTCGAATCCATCGTGTGGGTGCTGTATGCAGGCGGCGTCCTGGCTTCCGCTGCGGTCCTGAGTCCTTTGGGAACAATGATCGGTGGTGCCCAGAAATGGATCGACCTCGGCTTCACGACAATCCAGCCGTCGGAATTTACCAAAGTCACGACGATTCTCGCCTTGGCTGCCTTTATCTCCTCGCGCGGTGATGAGATGCGCCATTTAGCAAACTTCTCAATTGCTGGCCTGATCGTGGCGCTGCCGGCCAGCCTTGTCCTGCTTGGGCCGGATCTCGGCCAGACGATGGTCTATATGGTGCTCTGGGCGTCAAGCCTCTTCGTGATGCGCACGAGCCGCCGTTACCTCTTCGGGATTCTGGTGCTGTTGCCAGCCCTCATCGCCTTTGCCTGGGAGTTCGTGCTCCACGACTATCAGCGCAGCCGTTTCTTGTTGTCATACCATCCAGATCTGGACCCCTCCGGAGGCGGCTACCAGATCATCCAGGCCAGGATCAGCATCGGTGCGGGAGGCTGGTTCGGGGCTGGACTCCACGGCGGCACCCAGAGCACCCGCAATCTGCTCGGTGTGCGGGAGTCCGACTTCATCTTCGCCCACGCCAGCGGCATGTTCGGATTCATCGGGATGGCCGCCCTGATGGTCTGCATCGTCATCTTTATCTGGCGCTGCTTGATCGTCGCGGAGATCGCCAAAGACACCTTCGGTCAGGTGATCGCGACCTGTACGGCCGGCATTTTCTTCTTCCAGAGTTTCTTGAACATCGGCATGAATGTCGGAATCATGCCAGTAACCGGGATCACCCTGCCATTCGTCAGCTCCGGGGTCTCCTCGCTCTGGACCTTCCTGATCCTCGTCGGCATCTTGCAGAGCATCCGGATCCATCATCGCAAGCTGGTGTTCGGAACTCGGTGACGCCGAACCCGCCAGCATGGCTCTCCGCAGATCATTCTCACTCGTTCCCATCCCACTTCTGGACACCAGAGGCCCGCATCTCTGTAAGCAACCACCGAATCGTGCCATGCGATGAACTCACTCGTTCCGCCACGGGCCCGATCGTCATCCCACGTTCGTAGCGTTGCATTGCCCGCTCATTGTCATCGAGCGAAATAGACTGTCGCCGCGGTTACTCCCTGGTTCACCAGCAATTGACACACGCTACTCTTCGAGATGCCGTAGAGGACTGGTCCTTTCGCGAATTGTCTTTGATCGGATCGTGCTCTCGTAAAGCGGGTCAACTCCATGTCGTCCCCAATAGGTGCACACTTTCTCGGGGACACTGTTTCCCAGACAGCAAGGTATTTGTCGAGAGGACGAGTTACCGTCGGCGTGACGACCATCCGAGAAGCCGGATGATGCTGAGCAGCCCCATTCCCATGCTGAGCGTGAGGAGACTAGCCCGGACATGCTGAATGTCGAGAGCTGGAACAGCACGGTGGCGATCATGGGCGCCAGGATATGCCATAGATTGTTCTGGAAATACTGCAGCCCGGTGTTGGCGCATCCAAACAGGCAGCAACACGCGCAGCAAGTTGTGCGGATATTGTCGATTCGTCACATGTGATGCCTGCCGCGCGGCTCACGGGGAGGACGCCAGTTCTCCATTCGTCATGGTCACGATGCGATGTCCGAGTGCGTGAGCCAGGGTGAGGTCGTGTGTAATGACGAGCATCGTCAGCTGCCGGAGGTGCTGGATGTCGCGGAGCAGGTCCGCGATGGCTTGCTGGGTCGGGCCGTCGAGCGCGGAGGTGATCTCGTCGCAGATCAGCACATCCGGCTCCGACGCCAGGGCACAGGCGATGGCGACGCGTCGGCGCTCGCCGCCGGAGAGCTGGTGAGGGTAACGCGTTCCGTACCCGCTGGGCAGGTGCATCTGCTCGAGGAGCTCGGCCACCCGGTCCTTTGCCTCGCGACGGTCACCGCGCAGGATCAATGGTCGGGCGATCGCCTCCGCCACCGTTCGGTGCGGATTTAGCGAGCCATACGGATTCTGGAAGACCATCTGAAGCCGTCGTCGTTGCACGTAGGGGCGTTGACGGGCGGAGTTTGCGAGTGGATGCGGCACCTTCCCGAGGCGGATCTCACCGGTCCACCGTTCGTGGAGTCCGGCGATGCAGCGGGCCAGTGTCGTCTTCCCGCTGCCGGACGACCCGACCAGCGCGACGCAACTCCCTGCTTCCAGCGACAGGGAGACATCGCGCAGCACTGGCATTGAGTGTCCGCGACGATCCGGATGTGTCGCGTTCAGGTGCGAAACGGTGAGCATGGGTGAATCAGAAGACGTGGTCCCGCAGGATGCGCTATGCGCAGGCGCCGTCGGCGCGGGTGCGAGCCTCGGTGGCTGCTCGTCGGCGATGATGCGTCCCTGGCTGAACCGGATCAGATGGGTGAGGCGGCTCGCCGTCCCAGCCAGATCGTGGGTGATGACGATCACCGTCAGGGCGAGCTCCCGGCGCAGGCCTTCGATGGCGTTGAGGAGGGCATCGCGGGTGCGGGGATCGAGCGCCGAGGTTGGTTCGTCGAGCACGAGGATGGTGGCCCCAGCCGCAAGCGCCAGGACGAGGGCGAAGCGTTGTAGCTGCCCGCCCGAGAGCTGATGTGGGAACCGGTGACGGAGGTGCGGCACCTCAGTGAGGCCGGCCAGGGCGAGCAGGTCCCCCTCTCGCCGCGCTCGATCCGCTTTGGGAGCGTCCCGCAATGCCTCATCCAGCAGGCCACCGAGTCGCATCGTTGGGGTCAGGGCGGTACGGGCGTCCTGGGGGACATAGGCGATAACGCGCCCTCGGAGGTGCTGGAGATGGGAAGCCGGTAGGGTCAGCATGCTGTTCCCGGCGACGGTAGCGGTGCCCGCTGCGACACGGCCGCCGGGGCGGGTGTGCCCGAGCAGAGCCAGCGCGGTGGTCGTCTTGCCACTGCCCGACGGGCCGACGATGCCAAGAAACGCGCCTTGAGTGACGGTGAACGACACATCCTCGATCAGCGAGCACCCGTTGGTGTCCTTGATGGTCAGGCCAGAAACGGTGATCAGGGGGTTCATCGGGCAGTGTCCACGGTGCGGCCGCTGGCGATCTGGGCGATCCCATCACCGATCCAGCAGGCGCTCAGGCAGAAGGTGGCTATCAGAAGCGTGGGCGTGATGGTCGCCCACGGCTGAATCAGGAACCCTGCGCGATTCTCCTGGATCATCACCGCCCAGTCTGCGGCAGGCGGTTGCAGGCCGAGTCCCAGGAAAGATGCGGATGCGACCAGGCTCGTCGCACCGAGCAGCCGCAACCCGGCGTCGGCAGCCAAGGTCGGGATGAGGCCGGGCAGCAGTTCGTGGACGAGGATCGCGCGGTCCCGCTCACCGCGCACCAACGCCGACTCGACGTAATCCTCACGGATGAGCGGCAGGGTTGCCGAGCGGACGAGCCGGACGAGGTCGGGGATAAGGAGCAGGGTCGTTGCCAGCATGATCGCCGGCCAACCGCGCCCGATCCCGAGCGCCAGCACGCTGACGACCAGAATGGCAGGCGTCGCCAGGAAGACATCCATCGTCCGCAGGATGAGGTGCTCGCTCCGTCGCTGTCGCCACGCCGCGACCATGCCGAGTGTGGTGCCGATCAGGATGGCGATGGCGGTCGAGATCGTCGCGAGCAGGATCACGCTGCGGCCGCCGTGGAGGATGCGGGTCAGCACATCGCGACCCAGGGCGTCGGTGCCGAAGGGATGCGCGGTCGATGGCGCGGCGTAGGGGAGTCCACCCGGCGAGGTCGGGCTGCCGGGTGCCACCCACGGCCCCACCAGCGCGAGCAGGATGAGGCCTCCCGCCAGGATGAGACCGAGTTTCGCCATAGGAGGGAGTCGCATCATGATGCCCACACCTCGGCCTGCAGCCGCGGACTCAGGGCGATCACCAGCAGATCGGCGAGCAGGTTTCCGCAGACGCAGATGGTTGCAGCGAGCATCGCGATGGCCTGCACGACCGGGATGTCCCGCGAGCCGACCGCTCGCAGGAGTTCCTGTCCGAGACCGGGATACCCGAAGACGGCCTCCACGATCACCACGCCACCCACGAGCGACGCGGCGTAGAGCACCATCACCTGAATCACGGGTGGGAGCACCGATGGCAGCATGTGCCGGAGCAGGAGGCGGCTGGTGGAGACGCCGCGCAGGCGGGCGGCTTCCACGAAGTCGGCGTCCAGGACGGCAATGGTGCGCGCCCGGACGATGCGGACGAGGTAGGCCGAGCTGCCGAGGAGGAGGGTCACGACCGGCAGGATCAGGATCTCCGCCGCCTGTAGGGGCGATTCCCCGGCTGGCAGCAACGACACTGCCGGAAGCCAGCGCAGGCGCAGGGCAAAGACGTAAATGAGCATGGTCGCGACGATAAACATCGGCACTGCGTAGCAGATGGTTACGAGGACGCCGATGATGGAATCTGCCATCCCGTTGGCGCGCAAGCCGGACCACAGCCCCAGTGCAAGCGTGAGCGGGACGAGGAGGACCATAGTCACGCACCCCAGGATCAGCGAGTTGGTAGCGGGCGTCGCCAGCATCGCCGTGACCGGGCGTTTGGCGATGATCGACGAACCGGCATCGCCGCCGAGCAGGTCGAGAAGCCACGCCCCATAGCGCTCGACGAGCGGACGGTTCAGCCCCATCGATTCCCGCAACGCCTCGACCTGGGCCTCCGGTGCGCGCGGACCCAGTTGTGCCCGCGCGGCGTCACCTGGAAGCACGGCTGTCGCGAGGAAGACGAGCAGGGAGACCGCCAGCAGGACCACGATCGAGGTGGCGACGCGCCGGAGCAGCCAGCCCCCAAATCCCCTCGTTCGGCGGGCGGTTGCTTCGCTCACGATGTCTGATGCGGGGAGCGAGGCCGGAGCGTCGATCACGATGCGCCCGCGATCCAGGCTCGCCCGAAAGTCGGGAACTGCCCGCTGAGGTCAGTCTGAATGCCAGACACGCCATCTCGGATGCCATGGTTGCTGAAAAGCGCCACCGGCACGATGTCGGGTCCGTCGGTGCTGAGGATGACCTGCACCTGATGGGCGATCTTCTGTCGCTCAGCGAAATTGGTGGCGGCATTGGCCTCCCCGATCAGGGCAGTGACGTCGGCGTTGTCGTATCCGGAGAGGTTGAAGACGGCACCGGGCAGGTAGGAGAACGAGGCGTATTCGAGGTAGGAGTTGACGCCGGAGACCATGCTCTTGGCCGTCGCGTCGGCCAGGCTCCCCATGTTCAGCCAGAAGCTTTCGGCGGGGGCGACTTCGAGCGTCGCATCAAACCCGATGGTGGTGAGGGACTCGCTGAAGAGGGTAGCCAACTCCACCAGGCCGGCATCGACCGAACTTGTCAGGATGTCGACCGGCGTGCCCTTCAGGCCGGCCGCTTCCACGATCATGCGCGCCTTGTCCGGGTCGTAGGGTGCCGGGGTGAGGTTTGGGCTGGAGTAGAGTCCATCAACCACGAAGGTGTCCGCCGTGATTCTGCCGCGTCCCATGCCCAGCGTATCGAGTACGGCCTTCCGGTCTATGGCCATTCGGACGGCGTTCCGGACTTCCGGATTGTCGAAGGGCGGCCGATCGGTTCTGAGCACGATGCCGGGGGTGTATTTGGTGCTGTGGCCGGCCGGCAGCAGGCTGAATCCCGACGTCGCTTCGAGTTGAGCCCCTTCGGCGACCCCGAGCCCGCAGGCAACATCGATCTGACCGGCCAGCAAGGCGTTCAGCCGTGCGGCGCTGTCGTTGAGTTGCACGAGGTCCAGCGTGTCGAGCAGCGGTTGCTGTTCGGCAGGTCCCCAGTATGTCGGGTTGCGGCGATAGGAGGCGATATTGCCCGGCTCGAACTGCTCCAGCATGAAGGGGCCGGTGCCATCCACGGCCGTCTGGAGGGATTCGAGCGTGGCATCGGCGGGAATCACCATGATCGACGGCAGGAAGTCGATGAAGCTCCCCATCGGTGTGCTGAGGGCGAGGTCGATCTCGGTTTCGCTCACGATCACGGAGTCTGCAGCCGACACGGTGGTGATAACCGGGAAGTAGGAGGCCGCATAGGGACTTGGATGGGCGGTGAAGGTCGCCAGCACGTCCGCCGTCGTGAGCGGCCTGCCGCTGTGGAAGGTGACACCCTTGCGCAGGCGAATGCTCCACACCGACCCGTCCGCGTTCGGCGTGATCGACTCGGCCAGCACCATCGCGATGGCACCGTCCCGGATCGTGGCGAGCGGCTCGTAGACGGAGAGGATGCGAGCCCAGGCGAGGTTGGATGAGGGGTCGGCCGGGTCAAGGGTTTCGGTCGATCCGTTCCCGACGAAGGCTGCTCGAAGTGAGCCGCTTGCCTGACCTGCGACCGGCGAGGCGTCTTGGGCCTGGACAGTGTTGAGTGCGGTCAGGGTGAGCGCCGCTGCCGATCCGGCGATGAGGGTTCGCCGATTGAGTGGAGGTGTCATGGCCGGTGGGGCCTTTCGTTGATCAGGAATCAGGATTCGGCGATGAAGGCGGAGCTGAACCGGGGATAGAGCGTGGTGTCTGACGCATCGACACCCTGCACGCCTGGAGTCGCCGCGTGAACCACTTCCAGTGCGCCCCAGGCGATGTCCGGACCGTCGTTCCAGAGCTCGATCTGCACGTCGATCAGGGCCTGGCGACGGCGGTCGGGTTCGAGCGTGGCCATCGCCTCGGCGTGGAGAGCGTCGACGGTCGGGTTGGCATACCCGCTGAAGTTCAGGTAGCCGGTGGAGGTGTAGTAGGTACCGATCGTGGAGAGAGTGCTGCCCCCGCCACCGGATGTGGTCTTCATCGGGGCTGCCGTGATCGCCGCCAGATCGACGAAGTAGGTGTCGGGCGGGACGGTGACGAGCTCGGGTGCCCATCCTGCCTGGAGGAGCCGAGCCGACCAGAGCGTCGCGCTTTCGACGTAGCCGGCAGCCACGGCGCTGGTCCAGAGCTCAAAGCTGCCCGGTTCGACGCCCGCTTCGGCAAAGAGCGCCGCGGCCCTCTCGGGATCGAACGTCCGCTAGGGCAGGTTCGGGTTCGCAGTCGGGTCGGGGTTGATGAGGATGTCGTTGGCCAGCGCACCGAACCCAAGTCCGACCGTGTCGATCAGCACCTGACGGTCGATCAGCAGACGCATGCCCTCCCGCACGCGGGGATCATCGAACCGGGGGCACGGTCACGTTCATGGTGAAGCCCATCACCGCGCGACCGGCTGGGTTGGCGAACCGAAGCAGGCTCACCCGATCGTTCTGTTGCAGCGTGAGCGCCTGGGTGTGGCTGACGTTGTCGGCGAAATCGACCTGCCCCGCCAGCAGGGCGTTCACCCGTGCTTCGGCACTGTCGATGGAGAGGATCTCGAGCCGGTCGAGGAATGGTCCATTGGTGGGATCGCCCCAATACGCATCATTGCGGGTAAGCACGGCGCGGTCGCCAGGTGTGAATTGCTCCAAACGGAACGGACCGGTGCCATTGGCTGCCAGCGCGAGATCGCCGGCTTCGGCGGGGAAGATGAAGACCCATGCATTGGCGATGTAGTCGCCGAGATCTCCGAGCGGCTGGAGCAGCGCGAGTTCCAGCGTCAGGTTGTCGATGACCCGAGAGTTTGCGATGTCGAGGAGGGTGATCGCCATGCCGTAGATGCTCTGGTTGGCAGGGTCGAGATGGTAGGCAAACGTTCCCAGTACATCCGCCGCCGTGAGCGGCTGGCCGTCATGGAACGTCACATCCGGGCGTACCCGGATGGTCCAGATCGATCCATCGACGTTCGGTTCCCACGATTCGGCGAGGACCGGCGAGGGTACACCGGCGGTATTGCGGATGAGCGGTTCGTACAGTGCCTGGGATCGCTGGAACGAACTGATCGCATGCCCGGCATTCCAGGGTTCCAGCGTCTCGCTCGCTCCAGCTCCAACGAAGGCGGCACGGAGGGTGCCGCCCCTCGCGGGAACAAGCGTTGATTGGGCGGTCGCGATGGGCAGGATCGGCCCGGAGGTGGCGACACCAGCGGCGGTGGATTGGGCAAATTGTCGACGGGTGATAGAGGACACGACACGAACTCCAGCGGGGCTAGGCTACTCGGCGGCGAAGTAGGAGCGGGTTAGGATGGGGTAGTAGGTGGCGGGCACACCCTGCAAGCGGGGTGTCTTCGCGATCAGCGCGGTCGAGTAGCCCCACACGAGGTCGCCGCCTTCGTCCCAGAGCTGCTCCTGCAGGGCATCGAGCAGTTCCGTGCGCCGGGCCGGGTCCGGGGTGGACTGGCTTTCTGCGAATCCGGCCAGCCATTCCGGGTCATCCCAGCCAGAGAGATTGGTGCCAGCGCCCGGCGTGTAGTTGAACTGCCAGGTGGTGCTCATCAGGAAGCCGCCGCCAACGCCGAACGTAAGGGGCGACGTGAGCGTGCCCTGCACCATGGAGATAGAGAACTCCTCCATCGGGATTGTGGTCAGTGTCGGGTTCAGGCCGATGGCCTTCAATTGCTCGGCGAGCACCGTCGCGGCTTCGACGGCGCCTGCGTAGCCCTGTGGAACAACGAACTCGAAGGTGAGTCCCTCCGCGCCGGCCTCCTGCACAAGCGCGATCGCGGCCTCGGGATCGAAGGTGCGCTGGGGGATGGCATCGTTGTAGGCCGCTTGCCCGATCCCGTAGAGATCGTTGCCGAGGATACCGAAGCCCAGGAAGGCAGTCTCAATCAGCGCCTGACGGTCGGTGCCGAACTTGACGGCGTGTCGGAGCCGGATGTCCGAGAACGGCTCCTCCGAGACGCGCATCACGAAGGCCAGCGACTGCACATCGGGGGCCTCCGCCGCCACGATCTTGACCGTGTCCGAAGCTTCGAGCCGCTTGCCATCGGCATATCCGATGCTTGGCGCGAGATCGGCCTGACCCGCCTCGACAGCATTGACGCGAGCGGTCGCGCCCATGAGCGACAGGAGCTCGATTTCGTCCAGATAAGGACCGCGCTCCGGATACCCCCAATACGTCTCGTTGCGGGTGAGAAGGGAGGACTGCGCGGGCGTAAACGAGGCAAGCTTGAACGGACCGGTGCCATTCATCGTCGTGGTATCGGTGAACCCGTCCTGGAAGATCAGGATCTCGCCAGCTCCGAGCAGCAGATGCAGGTCGTTGGCAGGTCGAAGGAGCGGGAGTTCCAGTGTCAGGTCATCGACGATGGTGGCATTCGCCGTGTCGATGTTGGCGACGAGCGGCAGGTAGAGGCCGCCGTTCGCGAGGTCCTGATTGAAGGCGATGGTGGAGAGCACGTCGGCGGCAGTAAAGGGCGATCCATCGTGCCACGTCACATTCGGACGGAGGGCGATCGTCCAGACCGACCCATCCGCATTCGGGGCGATCGCTTCGGCCAGCACCAATTCCTGCTCGGCGCCGCGGAAACGGGCGAGCGGCTCCTGGACGTGCGATTGCCGCATGAAGTCGATGCCAGTCATTGCCATCTGGTTCAGGTTCTCGGCAGAACCAGCCCCTTCGAAGGCGACACGCAGGCGACCACCCTCCGGCACCGCGGCAGTCGCGGCCGGCGTCGCGTCCTGGGCGAGGATGGAGGCTTTCGTCCCGAGGGCGAGGGTCCCTGCCGCGAGCAGGCTGGCGCGCATCAGCTGACGCCGGTGCATGAGGTGGTTCACGTGGTTCCGCAGCAGTGTATCGGACATGGAGGTGCTTTTCCTTCCTGGAGTCGTGATGAGAATGGGCAAATGAACATCATGGCTACTGGTGGCGCACCTGCGTTCGCGCAGGGTTCTGGCGTGCTGCCGGGAGTGCCTTATGGCACGGGCGTTGGTGTTCCGACGATCGACCAGCTCCCTTCCCGTTTGCGCTCATTCCAGAAGCGTGCGTAGATCCCGTCCTCCGCGAGCAGGTCGTCGTGAGTGCCGCGTTCGGTGATCCGGCCCTCGCTGAGGACCAGAATCTGGTCGGCGTTCTGGATTGTGGTCAGACGGTGGGCGATGATGACCAGCGTCTTGTCGGCCACCAATGCATCGATTGCTTCCTGGATCAGCCGCTCGTTGATCGGGTCGACCGAGGCCGTGGCTTCGTCCAGCAGGATGATCGGGGCGTCTTTCAGGATGGCGCGGGCGATGGAGATCCGCTGGCGTTCGCCGCCGGAGAGCGTCGCGCCGCCTTCACCCACCACGGTGTCGTAGCCATTGGGCAGGGCCGAGATGAACTCGTGGCAGCGGGCCTCGCGTGCGGCCTCGTGGATCTCGGCATCGGTCGCGTCCGGCTTGCCGTACGCGATGTTGGCGCGGATCGTATCGTGGAAGAGGTAGACATCCTGGAAGACCATGCTGATCGACCGGTAGAGCGTGTCGAGTTTCAACGCCCGGACATCCTGGCCACCGACGCGGACCGTGCCCTCGTCCACATCCCAGAAGCGGGCGACGAGGCTGGTGATCGTCGTCTTGCCGGAGCCGGAGGGCCCGACGAGTGCCGTGATGCTGCGTGGTGCTGTGACGAATGAGACGTTGCGCAGGACGGGGATGTGCTCGTTGGCGTCGTTGACATAGGCGAAGGAAACATTCTCAAAGGCGATTTCGAAGGTCTCCGGCGTGGTGTCGGTTGCTGGTTCCGGCAGCGTCGGCTCATCGAGCAGGGCATTGACCCGAGTCAACGATGCCTCCGCGATGCGGGACATCTCGCCGAAGGTCGCCAGTTCGTGAAGTGGCGCGAAGGCGCGCACGCTGACGACGAGGAAGATGAGCAGGGTGATCGCGGTGATCTCGCCACCGAAGAAGAGATAAGTCCCAAGCACCAGCATGATGGCGATGCCGACTTCGATCAGCGAAGAGAAGAGGACCATCAAGCCGGAGAGGCGTGTGACCAGCGACTCATCCACCTTGCGGAATGCTTCCATGGCCGACTTGAAGCGCACCAGCCCCGATCCGGTCTGGCGGTAGGCGCGGATCACGGAGATGCCCTGCACGTATTCGACGATCTGGGCCGTGGCGTCGGCTTGCGCGTTCTGGCGGACGATGGCGAGTTTCTGCATCCGACCCTGGATGACGCTATACGCCCCGATGGCGAGTGGCAGGGTGACGAGCATGGCGAGCGCCATGCGCCACTCAATGAAGAAGAGGCTGATGCTGACCGTGATCGGGAGCACCACCGCGCCGATGAGGGCGGGGATAGCCATCGATGGCAGCAGTTCCACCATACGCACGTCCTGCGTCATGGTCGCGGTGAGGTCGCCAGTCCGATGCCCGGTCAGATAGCCCATCGGCAGCTCGCGGACGTGAGCGAGCAGTTTGAGGCGAACATCACCCATGACTCGGTAGGAGCCGATCCAGCAGCCGATGTTCGCGATGTAGGCGATGCCGAGGCGGATGAGCAGTGAGACGAGGATCACCAGCGTCCAGGTCGCGAGTCGCTGGTTGCCGGGCATCTCGCGGTTGTCCAGCGATTCGATCGCGGCGACGAGCGCGACGATCGGGACGGCTGCGATCAACGATTCGAGGATCTTGAGGGAGAAGCCGCGCATCAGCAGGGTTCGGTGGGTGCCAGCATTGCGCCAGAGCCACTGCAGGGCTTGCCAGGTACCGATCACGTTCTGCTGGGTCGAGGGTGCGTGGTCGTGGTCGGGCATCATGCGTCACCTCCAGCCAGGGCATCGGTGTGGTCGCCGAAGGACCAGCCTTTGGCCGCTATGTGATCGCGCCACAGGTCCTGATACAGGCCTGGCATCGTCGAAAGCTCCTGATGGGTGCCTCGCTGGACGAGAGAGCCGCGTTCCATCACGAGGATCTGATTGACGTGGGTGATGGTCGAAAGGCGGTGAGCAATGATCAGGAGCGTCTTCCCGGCGACGAGCTTGCTGATTGCTTCCTGGATCAGCGACTCGTTTTCGGGATCGGCGAAGGCCGTGGCCTCATCGAGGATGACGATCGGCGCATCGAGCAGCATGGCGCGGGCCAGGGCGATGCGCTGCTTCTCGCCGCCGGAGAGGGTGCCGCCACGTTCACCGATGACGGTCTCGTAGCCGTTCGGAAGCTGCCGGATGAACTCGTCGCAGCGGGCGGCAGCTTGGGCCGCCGCAATTACCTCATCCTCCCGTGCGCCAGGACGTCCCATGCGGATGTTGTTGGCGACGGTGTCGTGGAAGAGGTAGACCTCCTGAAAGACGAATGCGACTTCCCGCATGAGGGCATCCGGCGCGATGAGGCGCACGTCGGTGCCACCCACCTCGACGGACCCCGCCTGGACATCCCAGAACCGGGGCACGAGGCGGGCGATGGTCGTCTTTCCCGATCCCGAGGGGCCGACGATGGCCGTGACAGTTCCGGGTTCCACGCGGAACGAAAGGTCGTGCAGGACATCCGGGCCGTCGTTGTAGCGAAAGGAGACACCGGAGAAGGCGATGCTGTTGTCGTGCATCGGCTCAGGAGTCGGAGTGACCGGAAGCTCGGGCTCATTCAAGACCGTGAGGATCTGGCGACCGCTTTCGACGGTAATCATGAACGAGTGCATGATCATATAGAAGCGCATGAGTGGCCCGCTGATGCCGATCCCGAGTACCAGGAAGAGGATGAGCGTCTCCAGCGAGATCGACCCATTCCGGTAGAGCCAGAATCCGAGCGGCAGGATGGTGAGGATGCTGGACCCGATGAAGACAAAAAAGAAGGACCCCGCGCGTAGAAAGTCTCTGGTGAACCGGACTTCGAGCTCCTCCATCTCGCGCACCGCATTTCCGGCGGCGCTGAACTCGCTGCCGAGCCGATTGAAAACCTTGATGACGGGCAGGCCCTGGATGAACTCGATCACGCGGGCGCTCATCGCTGCCATGCGGGCGTGGTACTCCAGCATCTGGGGCGAGCCATCCCCCCATGATGCCTTTCGCAGGACGAGGAACGAGACCACGATCGGAATGAAGGCGGCGATCGCCATCCGCCAGTCGACGATGAGGAGGGCGACGCAGGTGAGGACCGTGACGAGGAACGCCGAAATGGCATCGGGGAAGTTATGCGCGATGTAGAGCTCCATCTGGCCCACGTCGTCGGCAACGGTCTTCTTCAAGGTCCCGGAGGACGTCGTGTTGAAGTACCCGAGCGGGAGCTTCGCCATGCGGTCGGCCAATTTGAGGCGGTAGTGGTACTGGATCGCAAATGCGGCCATATGGGAGACCGCATTCGCGGCACCCATGAAGACGAAACGCAGGATGATCAGCACGATCAGCGTCGCGACCAACCGCCACATCCGCGACTCGGAGGGTGAGTCGGCCATGATCTCGCCGGCGATCATGGCGATGATTGCATACGGGGCGAGCTGGCAGGCGGTGCCGATGGTGGCGAGGATGGCCGACAGCGTGAGTTGGGCCTTCCGGGGTTTGAGGAACGTCAGTAGGACGGTGTTCATGCTGACGGCGGGTTCGGCCCGCTCTGGGCTGGCGTCGGCCAGGGATGCCACGTCATCACTCCTTTCGAGACGCACGTTGACCAAGCGTCCCCGTCACGCGGGCACGTCGGCAATTGAGACTGAGTCGTTGGTGAGAAGAATCGATATTCCGACAAAATTAATCGGATATGAAGAGCCTAGGAGCTTTGGGGTGGGCTTGTCAATCGCTGGGTGTGGCATCGCTGCCTGGCTTTCGCCGGCGTGGGGCGGGCTGTTCGAGCGACAACGATTCTAGAATCCGACTCCGAATTCGCAGATGAGCCACTGCCGGAGGATGATGATGTCGGCAATCTGAGTCGGAAGGGATCAGGCGGCCGAACTCCCGCCTCGACTGTCACCTCCTGAATCGACACCGACCCGCGGACCGTGAGAGACAGGGGTCTGGAGTCGTGTACCATGCAGTCAATGCTGACTATGTCGATTGACTTTATGAAGCCGCTGGAGGAGTGAGACGTCGTGATCCATCGTATTGCTCGCCGTCGAGCCTTCGTCGCGGGCGTGGGCGCTGCCCACTATGGGTCTCGCCTAAGAAGCAGGCACCCCGTCGCCCATTGCATCCCCGGTCGCCGAAGGTGCATAGACCTTCACGGATGATCGGGGTGTCGCGGTCACGCTACCCCAGGTGTCGACGCGCGCTGCTGCATACCTGAGCGCTGCTGCGCCGCTCTGGGCTTTGGCATTCGGCCGATCGCCACTGTCAGGCTGGACGGTGGAGACAGACGTAGCTAGGGGGAATGTGGATCGATCAACCCTAGATACTACTGCTACGGCTGGTTTGCCGGAGCCCAACCTCGAGACGCTGATCTCGCTCGGCGCCGAACTCTTCGTGTCAATTGCCTGGACTTGGGACGGCCCGGAAAACGTCTGGAGGTTTGTGGACACGGAGTCGTATCGGCGCACCAATGCCTCAGTGCCCGTTGTGTGCATCTCAGCCTCAGGCCTCACGAGCATTCGTTCGGATCGCTTTGCCGAGCCAGCTGCGCTGCTCGATTCCAGCCCAAGGCTCCGGAGCTCGTTACCGCCAATGCCCAATACCACAAGGCTGCGGCAGACTTCAGCTCCCTCGTCGCTGAGAAGTCAGATATCGCCAGCTTGTTCGCCAGGGTGCTCACGGGTGAGAACACAGGGTACCTTGCCAATCCCTTGGACTGGGCGGACCTCGCCTGGTACCAATAACTTGGCGTGAACATCGTCGAGCCCGACGGTGCGAATCCTTGTGACTACGGTGAGAAGCTCAGCTGCGAGCAAACAGGTCTCTATCTCGCGGACGACCGATCGGCTGCCTATGCAGATCGTCGTCTTCGAACAATCAGCACGATGAGCAACGCGAGAGCGGCCAACAGAGCGCCGGCGATCATCAGTCTGATCAACCTGGCCCCACGGTCAGGTCTATCGGTCCGAGCATCGTTCTCCGAGGGATGATCCTCGGGGATGCGGGCGTAGTCTTGATTGTCGGTGCCAGGAGGAATGACTGATTGTCGGCTGTCTGGCTCTTTGCCATGGTCGTGCCCGGAGTCCTGATCCCTGGTGTTGGACGAGGAACTCCTATGTTCATCACGTTGCTCTGTATCCGAGCTTGAGTGTTCGGCATCACCGCCGCGGTCAGGATTCTGGTCGGTACGGGAGTCGTTGTAGATGCCCCCGCCATAGGTGCCCTCACCGTAGGTCTGCGCCAATGCCACAGGAGAAGGCAAATGGGCCAGCATCGCGAGCGCGACGACGAAGGCCACCAATCGAATAAACGTGATTCTCATGATGATCGTATTTCTATCACGTTCATGTGATATTCACGCAGATTGACATAGGTATTGTTCTCAGTATAGTCTGATATATAGGAAAATAAACACAAGGATGATGGTCATGGATATCAAGAGAATACAGGAGATATTTGGAGCAGAAATGGATCGAAAGGAGTTCCTTCTATATCTCGGCGCACTGATTCTGGCGGTGACTGGAGTCTCGGGTATGGCGAAAACGCTCCTCTCGGCCGAGAAACATCCTGGCCAGAAACCGGAGAAGCCCCTCGGCTACGGGAGCAGTCCCTACGGTCGCTAGGGCGTCTGGAAGGTCATCCTCATAGATGTCTCCTCGTGGCGTCGACGCCCAGTGACCTCAGAAGCCTCGCAGCTCGTTGTTCTTGGATACTCTGTGAAACTGGGGTCTCATGTGCGGTTGTTGCAACGACAATGATGGAAGAGTACGATGGTAGTAAATTGATAAATAGGAGAATCTATGTTTGGTTTAGGTGCACCGGAGTTGATCGTCACATTGGTTATTGTGCTCGTCTTGTTCGGCGGGAAGAAGCTCCCGGAACTATCGAAGAGCATTGGGCAGGCGCTGAAGGATATCCGCGGCGGCCTCGCCGACGATCTCCCTGCGAAGAGCCCAGCTGACAAAGAGCGAGAATAGTAGGCGCTTGGCGCTCCGTGTCCGACGTCTTGCTTCGCCAGCCCATTCGTGCCCACTTGCAGGAACTCCGTCGTCGTATGCTCTGGTGCCTGATGGCGTTGCTCACGGGCGCGACGGTGGGGTACGTAATCAAGGATCAGCTCCTTCAGGCTCTGGTGCAGCCGCTTGGCAAGACGCTCTACTACATGTCGCCGGGTGGAGGGCTCTCCCTCGTCATCCAGCTCTGTCTTTGCTTTGGTTTGATCGTCACGACTCCTTTCGTGATGTTTCATGTAACTCGATTCATTGCGCCTGTCCTGCCGGGCTATTCGGTGCGGTCGCTGACGGGCATTCTGGTTGCGTCTTGTCTCCTGATCGCCGTTGGCGTTGCGTTTGCCTACTCGGTGGGCCTGCCCGCGGCGCTCTCCTTTCTGAGTGAGTTTTCGAACGATCGTATTCAGGCGCTCATCTCCGCTGACACGTATAGCAGGTTCGTAGCAATCTATCTTGCAGGATTCGCGATGATCTTTCAGCTTCCCCTCGTGCTGATCATCGCGAGTCGCTTCGTTCCAATCCGGACCAGGACGCTCCTTGCGACGACGAAGTGAGTCGTCCTCGTGAGCTTTGTCGTCGCAGCGATCGTGACGCCAACGCCAGATCCACTGAACCAGGCAATCATGGCGCGTCCAATCATCGCGCTCTACGTGCTCTCAGCGCTTCCACTCGTGCTCATCAATCGGGGCGGTCCGGCAAGTCCGGACCCATCAGGTACGTCATCAATGGCGAGCAGGACGCGGAAGCCTCGAAGAATTCGCACGTACTAAGCAGAACGCCAAAAGTCCTGCGGGTCTGCGACTTCCCAAGCGGGATCGATTCCTAGTAGCTCTCGCCGCTTTGGCAACTCGATTCACCGCAAGACTTTTGCGAGTCCGCTTAGCTTCTTGAGTCCAATCTCTTCGGCCTGCTTTCTGATCACTCATGTTTCCACAATCATGCGAGTGCATTGCAGTCAGTCATAGGTGACATGTGAACACTATGCAGCCCATTAGGCGGTTGATGCCAATGACTCTCGCAGGGAGGTGGCGGATTTACTTGATGTCGCCATCAATGAGGCGCGGGCGGACAGTGTCAACCTGGAAGGTGCCGGCATCACGCCCTGAATCAAGCTCGGCACCAATGCCAACAGCCCGACTTACCGTATGCGGGTGAACACTCCCGCGACAGCGGATTCAGCAGCCCAAATCATGTCCTATGCCGTGACACCGACGTCAATGCCGTTCGTGCTCCCGGCCAATGCGTTACAGAGCGCCAACCTCTTCGAGCTGCAATCCTCAGCCGGGAATATCTTCACAGCCTTTACTGCGGGAGGGCTGGTGCGGGGACCGATTGCGAACGCTTCAGCGCCAACCTATTCCTTCGCGCAGGATGGGTCCACGGGGTTCTACCGTCCTGCAGGGTTTGCCAACACGGTGCGGATCGCGACGGCGGCCACCGACCGGCTTCAAATCAGTACCAGTGCCATCAGTACCACCCTGCCAGGAGATATGGAGGTCACCGATGTGAGCAAGGGTGTCATCCTCAAGAGCCCGGACGGCAACCGCTGGCGAGTGAAGGTGCGGAATGGTGGGTCGTTGACGACTGAGGCGGCGTAAGACGCCCTCAACAACCCGTTGCCCGCCTCCTGCCCGATCATCTGCACCCGTGTGAGGCATTGACAGGCTAGATTGGCACGTCTAGCATGCTGCCACGTTCGTCACTCCAATTGAGTCTCCTCGACCGACTCCCGACACACGCCCTCCCTGCGCGTTTCGGTGGCCGTGGCGGCGTCGCTCTCTTTCGGTGCCCTCGCCTGTGTGGGTACCTCGTCCGATTTCATTCGATGGAGGAACACCCGTGTCTCAATTCACGAATGGTTCTCAACGGACAGCACTCACACGGCGGGGATTGATGAAGAGCGGTGCAGCCGCGAGTGGAATTGCCTTAAGCGGTGGATTGTCGGTCGCCGCAGCGCAAGACGCAACGCCGCAGGCAAGCTCTGCCCTTTCTGCCGTGACGCCGCGCGAAGGAGACGTGGTCAAGTTCTCCTACCTTCGTCCCACCTGGGGGCCGGCTACCTTTACCAAGGACGGTCCGTATCAGCAGCAGCTTGAGGAGCTGGGCAAGGTCGACATCGAGGTTCAGATCATCCCGGTCATCGACTTCGATACCAAGATCAACACCATCCTCGCATCGGGTGAGATCCCCGATGTGATCTGGGGATCCGGACCGGCGGCCCAGATCTGGAAGGATGCCCAAGATCAGGGGGCCTTCGCCCCGATCAACAGCTACCTCGACAAGTATCCGGCTGTGAAGGATGCCGTCCCGCAGGCCTTCTGGGACCTGCTGGCGGATGACAATGGGGACATCTATTTCGTTCCCAACCTCATCTATCCAGTGGTCCCATTCTTCATGTTCTACCGACAGGATCTTTTCGAAGCCAATGGGTTGAAGGAGCCAACCAGCACCGACGAATATGTGACGACACTTGAAGGACTGGTCGGAGACGGGGACTTCTCGCCAATGACGATGGGCTACCCATGGCACTGGAAGGATTTCTCCACCGCCTTTGGTTTCGCATCCAATGCCTGGCAGCCCGAAGCCGACAACGCCGATCGCATCGTGCCCTGGTACGTGCAGGATCCGCAGATCGAGACCTACTATTGGTTCCAGGATCTCTACAAACGACAACTGCTGGATCAGAACTACGGGGTTAGCCCAGAACCGAACTTCTCGGACGACCGGTTCGAGGGTGGCAAGGCCGCGATCGCCTTCTCCCATTGGGGCAACTTCGCCAAGTTCCAGACAAGCTTGAGCAAGCTGGACGCGAATGCCAAGGTGGGTGTGCTCGATCCGCTGGGTGACGACGCCGGAACGCGGGTTGTCTTCCCGATTGACCGGGGGTTCTACATCTCGGCCGCCTTCGGGAACGCCGAAGGATTCTTCGACTTTCTCAACTGGTCCCTCACCAATGGCACCACATTCCGGCGCTACGGGATCGAGAACGAGACCTACAAGGTGGTTGATGGGGCCGGCGTGCTGATCACGAACAGTGATCGCAAGAACGAGTACCAGACCGCGCAGATTGAGCCGCTTCGGTTCCTGGATCCAATGAGTGAGAAGCTGGACTGGGACGCCATCAAGCGGGACTACGAGGGCGCGGGCCTTGGTGACTCGTTCGAATACGTGAAGGGCAAGTTCGAACGCTATGCCCAGAACGGTTTCTACGACTATCGCAACACCATGATTATCTCCCCGCTCGACGGCAAGAATGGCTCCCGCCTCTATGAGGACTATTTGCGCTCGGTGATCGACTCGGTGATCATCAACGCTGATCGCACCCGTGAGGACTGGGACAAGGCGGTCGCATCGTGGGGCGACGCCGGTGGTAACGCCATCATCGACGAGGTCAATACCTTGCAGACCGACAAGTCCCAGCCGGACTACGGGCTATAGGGGTTCATGCAGAGGCTCCGGATCGTACCCGGAGCCTCTGTCGTGCGGTGGTGGGTCGAATACCGATTCGCCACCGCAGCGACGGGGCATCAGGGCTGCGGGGAGGAAACGCGCATGCAGGCCACAGCCAGGGAGGCGGCCCGGGAGGGCAGTGGATACACGCAGCCGGTTGTCAGAAGACGGTCGACGTTGCGCAAGATACGTCAGCGCTGGCAACTCTATCTGCTCATCCTGCCAGCTATCGTCTACTTTCTGGTCTTCGCCTACTGGCCACTGCAAGGATTGCAGCTCGCCTTCAAGGACTTCCAGGTCTTCCGGGGCATGGCCGCCAGCCCCTGGGTTGGGTGGGAGAACTTCGAGACGCTGTTTTCATCGCCAAAGTTTCCTCAGCTTATCCGTAACACGCTCCTGATTAGTCTCTATCGGCTCGTCTTTGGCTTTCCTGTCCCAATCATCTTTGCGCTCCTCCTGAATGAAGTGCGTCATCTCTGGTTCAAACGTGGCGTCCAGACCATCACGTATTTTCCTCACTTTCTCTCCTGGGTGGTCATGGCAGGAATTGTCATGAACCTCCTGGGGCCGACCGGAATCGTGAACACCTGGCTGCGTGGCTGGGGATGGGACCCCATCAACTTCCTGGCGAACCCTGACCTCTTCCGAACGAACCTGGTGGTCACCGGCATCCTGAAGGAGTTCGGGTGGGGAGCCATCATCTATTTGGCGGCCCTGCCCGGCATCGACCCCCAACTCTATGAATCGGCCAAGGTCGACGGTGCAGGCAAGTTGCAGCAGATCCGGGACATCACCTTGCCCGGACTGCGCCCGGTGATGGCGGTGGTGCTGGTCCTGTCACTGGGATCGTTGCTTGACGCTGGCTTCGACCAGGTCTTCATGTTGCTGAACGGTGCGACGCTGGAAGTGGGCGACATTATCGACACCTACGTCTATCGCGTCGGCCTGCTGGAGGCGAACTTCGAGCTTGCCACGGCGGTCGGTCTTTTCAAGGGCGTCGTGGGTATGGCGCTCATCATCACCGCGAATAGCCTGCTGCGACGATTCGGGGAGCGATCGCTATGGTAAGCAATAAGCCGACCTTGACCGGCGAAACGATCGCTCAGGTCGTCGAAGCTCCCAAGCCGAGCCGCAAGCGCTATGACTCAGACCAGAATCCGCTCTGGGCCGACGCGATTATCTGGGGGATATTGGTCTTCCTGACGCTGGTTACGCTCCTGCCAATCATGAATGTGCTGGCCCGCTCTTTGAGCGATGCGCCGCAGATCGCATCCAACCCAGGCATGATCTGGCCGCGCGGACTGACGCTGGAGGCGTATCGATACATCTTCGACACCCCGGTACTCATCCGGGCGTTCGGGGTCAGTGTCTTCGTGACGGTGGTCGGGACCGCGCTGAACATGGTGGTCACGACAGCCGCGGCGTATGGCCTGTCGAAGACCGACCTGCCTGGCCATCGGATCATGATGTGGTTCGTGATTATGCCGATGCTCTTCAGCGCAGGCCTGCTTCCCACTTACATGCTCATCAAGGACATCGGCCTGCTCAACAGCGTATGGGTGCTGGTGGTCTGGGGCATGGTCTCACCATTCAACCTGATCCTGCTCCGCAACTTCTTCTGGAGCATTCCCCAGGAGGTGGAGGAAGCCGCTCGTCTCGATGGGGCGTCCGACCTGCGCACCCTCTGGGACATCGTGCTACCGCTCTCCAAGCCCGTGCTCGCCACGGTCAGTCTCTTCTATGCAGTGGGCCACTGGAATGACTTCTTCACCGGCCTGTTCTTCATCACCGACAACAGCAAGTGGCCCTTGCAGGTGGTGCTGCGCACGATCGTTGTCGACCAGAGCATGATGAATATGGGTGGGTCTGGCTCGCCAACGGGCGATGCGACGCGACTGGTTGTCTCGACCGCGAATATCACAGCGGCTTCGATCATCTTTGCGGTTGTGCCGATTCTGCTGGTCTATCCGTTCCTGCAGCGGCATTTCGTCAAGGGCATCATGCTGGGATCGGTGAAGGGCTAGCCAGAATCAGCACGTACAGGTGGGAGTGATTCGATGACGACAGACTCGGTCGAGGATGCGCACGCGGCGCCAGCAGGCATGGTGCTGATCCCGGGAGGATCGTTCCATATGGGCGCCAAGAACGGTTATGCCGAGGAAGCGCCCGTCCACGAGGCGACCGTGGGCGCGTTCTTCATGGACACCCATCCGGTCACGAATGCGCAATACCTGGCTTTTTGCACGGTGACCGGACACCCGGAACCGGAGTCACCCCGATGGCCAGAAATGGCCGACTCCCTCCATCGCTTCCCCGACCATCCGGTAGTGAACATCAACGTGGCAGACGCCGAAGCGTACGCGGTGTGGTGGGGAAAGCGCTTGCCGACCGAAGCGGAGTGGGAGTTTGCCGCGCGTGGGGGCGCCGATCACTATCCGTGGGGGCATGCAGGCCCTGATGCTGACCAAGCGGTATACGCGGGCCGGCTGACTCCGGTGGCGTGGCGCGACCCCCTGGTGGGGAGCTCCCATACCCGCACTGCCCCGGTTGGGTCGTGCCCACCGAATCCCTACGGTCTCTATGATATGGCGGGCAATGTCTGGGAATGGTGTGCCAACTGGTTTTATCCCTATCCGTGGGCCGATCTTGATGCGCGGAGCGTCGGTGAGGGCTGGGGTATGCAGCGGGTCATGCGGGGCGGTGCCTGGTCGAGCCCTGCGCGGGATCTTCGTCCCAGCCGCCGTCTGCGTGTCCATGGTGGGGTGGGAACCAATGCGAGTGGTTTTCGCTGCGTGCAGGATGTCCCGGGAGCGCGTCGGATCGAGACCGCCCCCTCGCTCACCGTGCTGCCGACACCTGATCCGGCAGCGTTTGACCGCGTCATCCTCGCGTCCCCCTTGCATCAAACGAACGGGGTTGAGACCTGCCTTGGATGTGGCCCTGACCTTACCGACACGGAGGCCGCACGCGTCAAGGCGCTCGGGTTCACGAGTATCGAGCGGTACGTCCACTGGGGGACGGTCGAGAACAATGGGGAGGATCAGTTTGACTTCTCCCACTGGGATGAGCAGGTCGCGATCCTGGAGCGGCATGGGCTGAAGTGGGTGCCATTCCTGATTGCCGGACCAGCCTATTCCCTTCCCGACTGGTTCCGGGAGAGCGAGGAACACCGCGGCGCGGTCTGTCTGGAACATGGCCTTCCAAGCAAGATTCAGTCGGCTTGGGATCGCGGATTTAACCGCCATATCGAGCGGTTCCTGACGGCATTTGCCAAGCAGTACCGAGACCGTGAAGTGATCGAGTCCCTGCTGCTGGGCATCACCGGTGACTTCGGCGAGGCGATCTATCCGGTGACGGGGACCGCGTGGACGCAGGTGACACCCGGCCCCTATCACACCCATCCAGGGTATTGGTGTGGCGATCCCCTGGCAATTGCGTCGTTTCGAACAGCGATGCTCGATCGCTATGACAACGATCTCGATCATCTGAACGCCGCGTGGGGAACATCGCTCGCGCATCCTGACGAAATCGTGATGCCGACAGTGCATGTCCCGCTGGGGATCGAGGGGTTCCGCGCCGACGAGCCGACCGCTCCGGGGGTCTTCACTCGGCGATCACTCCCGGATCGGCGCCAGTGGCTCGATTTCATCTTATGGTACCGGGAGTCGATGAACGACCTGGCCCGGTTGTGGATGCACACCACGCGGCGACTCTTCCCGGACCACCCAGTCTATCTTTGCACAGGCGGCGATGCACCACCGCAGCACGGCGCGGATTTTGGGGCGCAGTGCGCCTTGGCTGCCGAAGTGGGTGGCGGTGTCCGCATCACGAACGAAGCCTCCAACTACGCACACAACTTCGCGATCACGCGCTGGGTCACCTCCGCCGGCCGCCACGAAGGCGCCTACGTCGGAATCGAGCCAGCGGGTGGCGTTAACGAGCTCGGCGTCACCGGGCGCATATTCAATGCGGCAGTATCCGGTGCCAGAAACCTCCACTTCTACGCGGCGAACATTGTTCATGCCCAGGAGACTGTCGAGGCCTGGATGGCGAACTACGATCGGGTTCGGATCGAGAAGCCGACCGTGGACGTCGCGTTCCTGCTGCCCGATACCGCGATCATGCTTTCCGATGTTTCCACGAGCGCCGTGTTCGATCAAGTGGCCTTTCTGCGCGATCTGACCGACCTCGACTACGTCGATGATCGCATGGTCAGCGCCGGGGTGCTGTCGCAATATCGGGTGCTCATCATGGCGTATGCGACGGTAGTGGAATCCGCCACCCTGGATGCCATTGATACGTGGCTGGGAGCCGGAGGCATTCTGATTTCGCTTGGGAATGTGCAGACGGAAGCGGTCGAGGGTACCGCCTGGTATCCCAATCCCCATGGACATGTAGTGCACTCCGGGCTCTTCGGGGGCGACCCAGAGGAGAATGAACGCATTGCCTGCGTGGTCCGGGAAGGATTGGCGAGTCATGGGTACGCTATGGCCGACGGCCAGCTGGATCGCCTCTACGTGAGCCGAGTCGAGGACGGGTTCGTTGTGCTTAATCATGGCGAATCCGTAGAACGTCGATTCACCATGGCGGATGGGCGTCAGTCAACTGTGCTGCAGCTTCCTCGGAACTCGATCACGCGATGGGGAGTCGAGTGGGTGCCGACATCGAGTTGACTGCCACGGTGAGCCCGCCAAACGTTCAAAGCCGCTCCTACCTCACCGATGAACAGATCTGGACGATTATCACCGCCCCCGAGTCGGTGACCAGCGCCAGCATGGCTCGCGAGTTCGGCGTCAGCGGCACAGCGGTCCGGGAGACGCGCATTCTCTATCGCACCCAACCGTGGACCTGCCGTGTCGACTACGGTCCCTGTGAAGTCTGTGGCCTCCTTATGACCCGCCGTGGTTTCAGGGCGACCAAGCAGCGCTACCACCCAGAGTGCCGGCCGGTGGCGCTCAAGGAGATGGGGGCAATCCATCACCAGGCCAGAATGGCGAGAACCCCTGAGACCCCACGGAACGAGATGATTGACCGTCTCCATGAGTGGGACGACAACAGCCAGCGGCAATCCCAAGCCGTGGCCACCAATCACCTGAAGCGGTGGAGTCTCGAGGAAGATGCTCTGGTGTTGAATCATCCTGGCAGGTCTGACCTCGATGTCGCGATTGAGTTGGGGCGATCTCTCTGGGCCGTGAGGAGACGGCGATACTTCTTGGCACACGGGACGCAAAGGCTCTCGGACACAGGGAGGGGTAGATTGCTCCTCCCTTGTTTGTGCACCCTGACGTAATTGGATGTTTCCACTAGCCCGAATGAGGCAGAGACGCGGGTAGTGAAGCGGTATCTGAGATACCTGTACTCGGGTACCCTTGGCTTGGGACGAACACGAATAGCCTCAGGTTTCTGTCGCGCAGCGCGGTCTCGCATGTCGCGTGACCTGACGGCGCATCGACTCCATGGTGATTCTGGAGGCTGCCCCTCGCTGGGCCAGGAGAGAACGTATGAATAGAGCCCTTCGCCAGTTCTCGGTCGTAGCTTGCCTTCTTCAGATGGTCGCTGTGTTGATGCTTGTCCCTGGCGTTCAGTCAGTGGCCGCGTCACCGACCGCACAGGAGGCAGCTGAGGGTGGTGTGTGGAGTCTGGGCATTACCGCTAACACTGGACCTGGTGCTCACTTCGTCGTCACCAATGAGTCGGGTGACTACATCGGCGAGTGCACACTTCCTGTCTACGATCCGCCGGTGCCCTGGGGTAACTGCCGGGTGGACGTGCCGAGTGACCGTGTTTCCCTGGTCTGGGAGGATCTTGACTCGATTCCCGGATATGCTCCGAAGGTGAATCCAATCGCCTTCGACCCGACGACCTACGAGACCGGGCCGCACAACATCGGTGCTGGCTTTGAGAATGTTCCAACTGAGGACTTGCAGAGCACTGACTCCAGCGCTGCTCCGATCGCAACGATGACTCCGGCGTCATCCTCTTCATCGAATACCAGCACAGCACGTACAAGCGCAATGCCACTCACTATCCGGGCAACGAGTTGCGACAACGCTCAAGATGGCTGCTGGGATGAAGTGGGTGCACGGTTCAAGGTGAAGACCGAAGACGGTGCTCCAGTCGGTGAATGCACGCTCGAAGCAGAGCCCGGGAAGAATGCTGCCTCCTGCAGCGTCGCGGTGCCGGCGGATACGATCGTCATCGTCACCGAGGACGTTACGACCATCACCCCAGGCTTCGCACCTCGCTCAAATCCGATCCGATTCGATACCGGCGTTGCGCCGGACGCTGCGTGTGTGGACTGCCATTGGGGACCGTCGTTCTCTCATGGACCGAAGCCTGAAGATGCTTCGGGAATGACGGGGACAAAAGAGATGATGATCTGGGCTGGTCCTAATGATGCTGGCGTTCACTTCACCGTAACGACGGAGGATGGGGAATACGTTGGTGAATGTACGCTGGACGGTCCTGTCATGGAGAGGACGTACTGCAGCATTCCCGTTCCCCTTGGGACAGTGGTGATTGTCACTGAGGATGTGGGTACGCTGGCGCCTGGGCTCGCTCCCGAATCAAATCCGATCCGATTCGATACCGGGGTCGAGCCGTTTGACCACTGTGCGCCTTGCCACTGGGGCCCAGAGTTCCGAAACGGCCTGAAGGCGACCGGTTCTGCAACGGACGCGACCTCTACCACCACTGAATCAGCACGAACCTGGACCGCCTCGGTTCAAGTACGGCTCTGTGAGTCAGGGAGTAACGGCCTCCTGAAGTGTCACGGCGAAGCTGGGATCACCGCCAGCATCTATCTTGCCTCGGGCGAGCTGATGGGGACGTGCACAACTGGGGCGCCTGTTCAGTTCCCAGGGGGAGACATGATCTCTACATGTACCGTGGAGGGGCTTCCATTCAATGCCGATTTCGTTGCCAACCAGGATATCTCGACGGTGCCCGCAGGGTATGAGCCGGATTCCAGTGAGTTGACGCTCCATGTCGATACCTTGTATCCAGGTGGCGGAGATCAGGCAACCTTCACCTTCACCAACGTCCGGAGCGCATCAGGATCGTCGGGCGCTTCGAATACTGGGGGCGGAAATGAGTCAGCGACGCTCCTGATCACGTTCAGGGCCTGCCCCGAAGGATTCGACCCCTCCACTGGCGACTTCTACGCTGAATGCACGATTCCGCTCGATGCTCCTGATGCCGCCGTGATCTCGTGGGGTGGAGACGGCCAGGGTGGGATGAACATCACCGGTCTCGACCGCCAGTATGACGGTGCGTATATCTACGCGGGAGGACCGATGACGATGAGCGTTCAGTTGTTTGGCCTGGAACCTGTGCTTCGTGATGCCTACCAAGTCTTCGGAGCCGATGGAGGTGCTGGTGGGGGGTACAGAATCAATCTCGTCAACAGTGAGACCCGCCAGGTCTTCGTCTTCTACTACTACCAGTGATCTGGATCAGGCTAGCCTATCGGTTTTTAGGCCGGCCGCCAGTTGAGGACCGACACCTACGTTGGGCCAAGCAGGTGGAGCAAGCAGACAAGTGGGACGAGGAGGGATGTGGAGTCGTCGTAAGAAGGCCGCGTCAATTACTTTGTGGCCGATGTCCGCGCTGCTGATGCTGCTGTCCCGATTGCCGCACAGATCGGAGACAGTTTACGGCCTTCGGGACAGATCACTGAGACGAACCGTCCCAATCGGTCGGGGACAGGCAAAAGGGGAGCGCATGGGGCGCTCTCCTCTTGCTCGTGGTGCTGAACCTACATCCGCTCAAGCGCTTGCCTCGTCTCCGCGTCACGGGCCGTAAACTGAATCAACGACAAGTGCTCCGCCCCCAAGACCTGACTGACCGTCTGGTAGAGGTGCAACATCCCCGCCCGTGGGTGGAGGAAGTCTTTGACCTCGGTCGGATTCACCTCCGGCCCTTCTTCTTGCCACCATTCGGCGAACAGCGGGTCGCGAGCACACATGTCGGCCGCCAGTCGTAAGTTGGCCGCGCGATACGATGGGATCTGGCTGGTCATCATCCGCATGCCAGCGACCAGGGATCGGGCGTATGCCTCCCAATCCACCCACACGGTACGCATTTCCGGAATGCAGAACATCGTCACGACGACATTGCGCATCTCCTCGGGCAGGTGGGCGAAGTCGGTCAGGAGGCGTGTAGACGCGGGGTTCCAGTAGACGATGTCGAAGCGTGGCGTGATGAGCACCGCCGGGTTCGGTTCGCTCAGGTCGACCACCGACTTCACCGAGTCCGGGATGTGCGTGGACGGCGGAATCCCCTCATCAGGGGTCTGGAACAGGCTGAGGACATAGGCCTGGCTCTCCGGGGAGAGGTTCAGCGCCTGGCAGAGGCGCTTGACCACGGCCGGATTGACATTGGGGTAGCGCCCAGACTCGATCTGCTCGACCGTGGTCACGGAGATGTCTGCGAGTGCTGCGAGGTCGGACTGGGTCACGTAGTGGACGTGACGCCGACGCCCCTTCGTCAGCTCGGGGAACTGCTCTGGGCGCGTCTTGCGCCGTTGCTGGCGGAGGAAGACGCCTATTTCCTGGATCTCGAACTGAGCAAGATCAGTCACCATGATCCTCCTGAATCACCCGCAGATTTCCTCCGTTCCAATCGCTGGCTGGCACCGGTAGGCTGGTCTGGACGAGCTGAAACGGGGTCGGTCACGAGGCCCAATCGCAACCACCCCAACGCACTCCGATTTGGCACTCCTGGACGATCGTGTCCCAATCGTTCACCTGCCGATGAAGATGCACTCGTCGAAACCGCGACCCGGTTCCAAGCTTGCGGGCTGAACCACCGTGTCGCATTTTCATGATGCCACCGCCCTTTACCTGTGTATAGCCGGGAGGGTTGTTAGCCAGGAGCCGACTCTCTGCCGAGCCTGGCCGGACCGCAGGCCTACGGTAGGCCCGTTCAATCACCCATGGCCACCCGCTACACTGGATATATGAGATACACCTACATCTTCCTGATCGACGAGGACGGCAACTACGTCGTTGATGACCAAGGGCGATATGTCATCGCCGGCTCTTGCAAGGCGGCTGTGCTCTCCGGCCGCACCAAGAACGCCTAACACAACCGTTGGATGGCGTCGATACAGATGAGGCAACAGCCGAGGGTGGTGAAGGCTTGATGGATGTCAGTCCGGGGCTCGTAGCGGATCGTGAGGCGCCGGTACCGATTCAGCCAGGCGAAGGTCCGCTCCACCACCCACCGGTGGCGTCCGAGTCGCTCGTTCGACTCACCCCCACGACGAGCAATGCGGACCATGATGTGTCGGTGGTGCAGGACCTGTCGGCACCGCGGGATGGCATAGGCCTTGTCGGCGTGCACCTTCGTGGGACGTTTCCGGCGTTGCCCGCTCGGTGTCCGGATCGGGGGAACGGCGTCAAGCATCGCCTCGAAGACGATGCGGTCGTGCCAGTTCGCTCCAGTGAGCAGGAAGGCAACCGGAATCCCCTCCCGATCGACGATCAGGTGCCGTTTCGTGCCGGGTCTCGCCCGATCCGTGGGATTCGGAGCCGTCGCATCGACCCTCTTTTCGCCGTGATGCTGGTGCTATCCATTACGCCCAGATCCAGTTGATCTGCCCGGCGGCCCCCAAGTCATCGAACAAGTGGCGGTGCAGTCGGTCCCAGACGGCCGCCTCCTGCCAGCGCGGAATCGACGCCAGCAGGTGACCCCGGAGCCGCAGCCTATCTCGACCGGTAGGAAGTCCCATGGGATGCTCGTCGTCAGCACGAAGACGATAACGGTCAGGCAGGCTTGATCGGGGATGCGGGACCGTCCGCCCTTAGCGTTCACGGGCAGGGGAAGATGACCGCTCAGGCATCAGTACTGCCGGCCAGAATGCCTGCTAGGTCCCCGGCTTCAGCAGTACCAGCGCCGCCAGACGCCAGACGCGGCCATCCGCGCCCGCGATATCCAGATCTACCTCGCGCCCCGTCTTCCCGCCGTCCAGCGTGAACCCGAACCACTGGAATGCACTCTCCTCCAGATATCCGGAATCGACGAGCGTCTTCGCGCCCTCGGACACCCTGACGGGTTGCGTGCCGGTTCCCTGACCCCCGATCAGCACCCAGGCCCGCTGCGAGCCCCCTGGGATTCGCAGCCGCATGCGACGGCGCACGCGATCTGTCGCGAAGTCGTTCTGAAGGGTATCCCAGTTGCCCGTCGCGTGATCGTCAGTCGGCGACGCACCAACCCAGCCGAAGTCCACGCCCGAGCGCCAGAGGGACCCCGCTGTCAGCGCGCGGTAGCCAGGGACCACGGCATTCGGGGCCGATCCGACATCGAATGCGAACGTGCAGGCGGCCGCATTCGGCGTGGAAATCAGCATCTGCGTTTCGATGCCGAGGCCCTGCACGGCTGCCGGCTCCAACGAGAATCGCACTGGGCCGAGATAGGGCTCGATCGGTGGCGTGATGATGATGATCGCCTCGGCCGTTCCCCGCGATGGGATCGTCTCCTCGACCCGGGTTCCAGACCATCCGGTCATCGCAGCATCCAGGAACAGCCGGACGCCCAGCGCTGCCTCGGTCGCGTTCGTCAGGCGCAGGGGCAGCTGGTTCGGCCTTCCACCCTGCACGAGCGTCGGATAGACGCCGGTCTCGAGCTGGATCCACGGTCGGGACGTGCTGACCAGGCGTGCATGGTCGAAATAGTAGGAGAGCAGGACATCGCGCCAGATCTTGCTCTGCAGGAGCTGCCGATCGAACTGTTGCGCTATCGCCTCGTGTCGGTTGGCATCGATCCGTCCCCGCAATGCGTCCCATGACCGCTGCATGGACTCCACCGCTTCGACACCCGCGAAGTGACGGTCGTAGATCTGCTGGATCGCGGTCTTGCCGTTGGCGAGGCGATGATCCCACGGCACGATGTGCATGAACATCAGCAACGCTTCCGGACACGAATCGAGGTGCTCGTAGCGATCGAACCAGTAATCACTGTAGAACCGGGTGTAGCCGGTCCCTGTCGCCAGCGTCCGGTCGTAGCCGGAGCCATGGCTGTCCGTGATGTGCGACAGATGTTGCGTTCCCTGCGGATCGGGCGAGAAATGGGCGCCGTCGGGCCGCATCAGGTAGCCAACGCCGAAGGGCGACGTGTACGACTCGTAGACTTCCCAACTCCGGTCCAGCATCTCGGCCAGTGCGTCCACCACCTCGGGATCGGGACCGAAGGTCCGCGTCACCCATTCTCG
This sequence comes from Thermomicrobiales bacterium, assembly GCA_049840815.1. Lineage (GTDB taxonomy): Bacteria > Chloroflexota > Chloroflexia > Thermomicrobiales > UBA6265 > JASGDN01. The sequence continues at coordinate 49,353 of JASGJI010000007.1, forward strand.
GGCGATCTGATCCACCGCCAGACCATGGTCCCAGGCAAGCCGTGCGAATCCGTAGGTGTTGGCTGCGGCGAGGAAGCTCCCCGTCCAGTTCCGGTCGTCACCGACATTGATCACGCCGGCGAATCCGGTCAGGGGCTGGTCGTCGGCCGTGCCGTCGATGATCTGGGCGACCGTCGGGCCATCGCCGTCGTAGTGCGTCTCGAAATCGAGCACGGTTTGCCAATAGGCTGGCAGGAAGCAAAGATGGGTCGCGTGGCCAGTGTACTCCTGGGTGATCTGGAGCTCGATCATCTGGTTTGTGCGCGGCATCGCCCCGAAGAGCGGGTTCACGGGCTCACGCATCAGGAAGTCGATCGGACCATTCTTCGTCTGGAGCACGACGTTGTCCGCGAACTCGCCATCGAGCGGCTCGAACGTGCGAAACTCGAACTCCGACCACGTCTGGAAGCCGCGATGCACGAACGAACGCCAGATGACGATGCCCCCATGTCGCCCGACAGCTTTGGCGAGCATGTTCGCCCCATCGGCATGCGTCCGCTTGTAGCTCAAGGGACCTGGCTCGCCTTCGGAGTTGGCCTTGACAAGGAACCCCCCGAAGTCCGGCACTGCCGTGTAGAGCTCGTCCGCCTTTGCTTGCCACCACGCCGCGACGTTCGGATCGAGCGGATCGGCGGTCACCAGCGGTGACTTGGTACCGTGAGTCAGGTCGATCGGGCTGGCGAAGTTTGCAGAGAGATAGAGCGTGATGCCCCAGCGGCGGAAGATCTCCGCGATCGCGCGATAGCCCGGCATCATCGCGCTGTCGAGGAAGGCCGGGCTTGCATTGACGTCGTTGATGACGGTCCCGTTGATCCCCACTGACGCCAGCATGCGGGCGTAATCCTCGTATCTGGGGTTGGTCGTCGTCAGGTCGCCGAACTGGAAGATCGACAGCCCGGCATACCCGCGCTCGATGGTGCGATCGAGGTCGTCCCAGTGGTTCATCATCCGCAGGTTCGCCCGCGGAACATCGACGACCTCGATCTGGGCGATCGAGGCCCGCATCTGCATGAGCTGGATCAGACCGAACATGCCGTAGAGCAGACCGCGATCGCTCGTCGCCGCGACGATGGTGATCGTGTGGCCATCGACCTTTGCCGTTCGCAGTAGGTATCCCTCGGCCCCGAGGGAGGAGACGCGCGTCTCTCCGATCCGGTCGAGCACATCTCTGATGCGATCCGGCGTGCCAATCAGGATCGTCCCGTCGCGCTCGACGGCCTCCGCTGGCTGGGGGGCCGTCCCGAGCATCCCCCTGCACGCTCGCTCGAGCTCGGACGCGATCGAACTGGCAATCGGCATGGCCGCGTGATTCACGCAGGCCACCATCGCGGCGCGATACTGCTCGAGCAGATCCGCATCGTCAACCGGTCGATACCGAAGCCACAGCTCGTATCCGTCGTCGGCAGTGGAATCGATGGCGGCATGCGCCGACGCAGGTCCGCTCCATTCCGGCAGCGCCCTGCAGAGGCCAGCGGCGAGCGCTGCCTCGATCAGCACCCGGCGGTCCAATCGCATGGTGGGGTCCCTCCTGGCCGCCACGAGGGGTGCACAGCTGACCGCTCGTCGCGTGAGTCCGCTCATGCTGGGCGGCTTTAATGCCAAGGTATACGATAGTCCTATCGAGATGGTTGTCCGACCGATGACGTGGCCGTCGGCTCACCTGGTGGTGCTTGGCCTGATCGTGCGCGGACCGCACGGAGCTCGCCATGGAGCGCGGGTGGGCCGATCAATCAGACGAGGCGCCGTTGCTCAGCAGGGACCTGGTCCATGAGGCGGACAGCGCAGCCGAAGCTCGTTGACCGTTCGTGGTGCGCTCGCGTGAGCAGGGTCCGAAGGTCACCATGATCATCGCCGACGGGCTCTGGCATCCCCGCGGAAGCCCGTGACGGCTGATGCCCATGCTTTCCTCATGCTGCCGGAATGAACGTCTTCGCGACACCAGGCATCGTGAGCGTCCTGTTGCACGAGGAGAAGCGGGTCGATCCGATTGGCTTCGGCTTGATGCAGGATCGCCGATCGGGGTTCGGTTCCTCACGGGACGTGACCTTCATGCGATGAGCTGGCATCCCGAGACCTTTCGCAACTCTATGACCATGTGCCAGGACGTGTAGGGCGGCCCCTGTCGGAGAACGATGAGGTCGTGAAGCACAGCCCCGGTCACGTTCTGGGGGCAGGCGCATTGCTTCATTCCACAGCGGTGGGCATGTCGCACGTGATCGCGTTCACAGGGACTGCCTCTCCGGTCGTCTGATTGTGGACGATCTTGGTGGACATTCACGGCGCGGGCTCATCCTCCGGCACCTGCGCCGCACCCGAGACGCTGAAATCTGGTGTCTCCGCTGCTGGAGGAACAGCGGAACCGTCTGGTTCGGTGCTTACGGGCGTCTCGACGGGAACCGAAGGTGCCTGCTGCGCGGCCAAGAGCGGCAGGCCAAGCGAAAGCAGCACCAGGCTCAGCACGAACACTGATATCTCGCGTCGTGTCTGGCGCATCGATTTCCCCTGCCTATGCCTGCTCTGAAATCCCACAACCCATGCTCACATCCGTTGCAGTGTGATCGGCCAGGGGACGAACGTCACGAAAACCCGGACGTCAGCATCCCCAGAAATGGGCCGGAGGCCCCGGCTGCAACAGCCGGGGCCTCCTTGGTGACGTAGTCATCAGCACTTGCGTGAAGGGCAATGACATAGGACTGCTTGCCCAGATCGTCGAGTTTGGCCTTGATGGCGCGGCAGCGTTGGCCCAGTATCGCCTCACCCGGTATGTTCGAATCTCGGCATCGTCAACGGATGTCGATGCTGGGAATCATGCGTGTATTCGCGGTATCCCCGCACGCGCGTGTCCTTCCCGTACCGTGATGTGAGCGCGGGTTCTACTGCTTTTGCGAGTTGAAGGGACTCTGCGACCACGCGTCCTGATAGGTCTTCAGGTATTCCTCGAAGCCAACGGAGTTGAGCTCATCGAGGTAGGCTGCCCATTCGTCGTCCGGGTTGCCTTGACCGGTAACCCAGTTGGCGAATCGCTGCTTCACCAGGCTGCCGATGTTCGTCGCGGAGAGGCTGAGCGCCGCGCTCTGGTCCACCGTGAAGGAGAGGGTCGGCAGGATCTTCGTCTGCGGCACCGCGTAGGGCTCCTGGAACTCCTTCGTGGCATCGTACAGGATGGTTTCGGTGTTCTCATCGCGTGGCCCGGAAACGGCAGAACCGAACCGATACGTGCTGGATCGCCAGGTAGAGCCGAGACCCCACCAGTTGGTGGCCTTGTCGGCGACCGCCTGCGGTTGCTTGATATCGAAGGTGATCGCGGGCTTGCCGTCGATTCCCAACTCACCCGGCTTGGCCCACCGCCAGTACGTTCCTGGGGTTCCCGAATCGGCCGCCTTGGTCTGTTCGTGACCATAGAGGTTGTCGGCCCATTGCAGCAGCAATTCCGGATTCTTGCAGCTGGAGGTGATCTGGATCCCGCCAACGCTGCCGATGTTGTAGTAACGGCGCGTGGTCTGTTGCAGGCCAGTCGGGCCGGTCAACTGCGGGATCGGCTGGTATTGCTTGAAGAACGGACTCTGGAAGTCGATGAACGTCGCCTTCCAGAAGGATGGTGCTCCGCCAATTCCCGGATACTCCGGATTCTTGGTCTTGGTGTACATCTGATCGTCGGTCTGGGTGAAGGAATCCGGGTCGATCAGGCCATTGGCATACAGATCGGCCAGGTACTTGATACCGTCCTTCCATCCATCCTTGATGAAGGCAGCGGTGACGGTGTTGTCGTCATCCAGATAGAGCCACGGATCGCCGGGGGAGAACTGGAACGGGTTCATCAGGAAGGCGTCGAGGTCTCCGAGACCGGTCCCTGCAGCAACGGAGATCGGGTAAATCGGTTTGCCGTTGCCGTTCGGATCGCCCTCCTTGAATGCCATGAGGACCGACTTCATTTCCTCGGGCGTCTTCGGGATCTCCAGTCCCAGCTTCGTGAGCCACTCCTGGTTGATCCAGAACTTCTGCGGCATCGAGCAGTGATAGCAATCGTTGATGGCTGGCAACGCGTAAATCTTCCCGTCCGGCGAGGTCACCATCTGGCGGGACGCTTCCCAATCCTTGCTGAGGGCCAGGAAGTTCGGCGCATTGGCCTCCAGCTTATCGCTCAGGTCGATGAAGAATCCCTGGTCGCCGTAGGCATTGATCTGGGTTGGGGCCAGGTTCGTGTATCCCCAGGCGAAGAAGGCGTCCGGAAGATCGCCACCGGCCAGGATGAGCTGCATCTGCTCCAGGGCGTTGTCACCCGGCACGATCGTCCACTCGAGCTTGATGCCCGTGTTCTGCTCCATCCAGGTGGTAGTCTCGTTGTTCTGGTCGGGGCGCGGCTGGCCGACATCGGGCACGACGACCTTGAAGGTGTCGCCGCTGGTGGAGAGCGGCAGCTGGTGCAGGGTTGCGAACGTCCCTTCCGGGGGCGTTCCTACCTCCTCGGTGATCGGGGTGGCTTCCTGGGCGACGGCCCTCTGGGGACTCAACCCACCGGCATGAAGCGCCGCGGCACCAGCTGCGGCGCCGGCGATGGCTCCGCCCACGAGTTGGCGACGATTGAGACCCTGTTCATGGTTCGAGGACATGCAGACAACTCCTTGGTGCCAGATTCGGCCGAAGACGAATTGATCGGCGATGCTACGCGATGGAGTGATGCTCCTTCCTTCCCGCAGGCGATGTCAGCGACGGTGGCATTCCTTCCGACTCAGACGACGACGCATGCCACCGCCACGACGGCTACCAGAGTGACGAATCACTGACACGACGGGAAATCGCGTTCGCGGTAAAGAGCAGAATCAGGCCAATCAGCGACGCGAAGAGTCCGATGGCCGTGGCGAAGGAATACTGCGGGAGTGGCGCCTGGAGTCCGATGTGATAGACGTAGGAATCGATCACTTCGGTCTTGTTCATGTTGAGTGAGTTCTGCATCAGGATCACTTTTTCGAACCCGGATCGCAGCAGGCTGCCCATGTTAAGGATCAAGAGGATCACGGCGACGGGGATGATGCCTGGCAGGTCGATATCCCGCATCCGCTGGATCTTGGTCGCACCGTCGACAATGGCCGCTTCGTGCAGGGTGGGATCGACCCCAGCCAGCGCGGCGAGGTAGATGATGGCTCCCCATCCCACGCTCTGCCAGACCCCGGACCAGACATAGAGCGAATCCCAATACTTCACTTCGCTCATGAAGCGAATAGGTCCGATTCCCACCAGGCCGAGCAATTGGTTCACGAGTCCGTTGACATCCACGAACTGGAAGAGCAACCCGACGATGACAACGGTAGAGATGAAATGCGGCGCGTAGCTGACCATCTGTACGGTCTGCTTGAACCATCGTTTGCTGACGTAGTTGAGGGCGAGGGCGAGGACGATCGGCAACGGGAATCCGGCAATCAGCGAATAGATGTTCAGCACGAGGGTGTGCCGAATGAGCGGCCAGAACTGGTAGGAATCGAAGAATTGATGAAAGTTCTTCAGACCCACCCAGGGGCTGCCATTGATGCCATCGCGCAGATTGTAGTTCTTGAAGGCGATCTGGATCCCCCACATTGGCAGGTAGGAGAAGATGACGGTCCAGATCACCGGCAAGGCGATCAACAGATAGAGTTGCCAGGTGCGGCGAAACGATCGCCACATGCGTTGTCCGAGTCCCGTTTTGGCGACGGGAATTGTGGATGATGCCAACGTTGGGGGTGTACTGATGACGGTGCTCATGCTGGGTGTTCCTTCCCGCCGCTCAACCCTTGAGCGAACCGATCAGCACGCCACGGACGAAGTGCTTCTGCACGAATGGGTAGATCATCAGGATCGGGGCCGTGGAAACTACGATCAGCGCGTATTTGAGGACAATCGCCAGCTGCTGCTGTTCCAGGACCTTCATCTGGTCCATATTCGGATTCAGGTCCTTGACGTTACTGTTCACCAGGATGTCACGCAGCACGAGTTGGAGCGGCCAGAGATCCGGATTGCGCAGGTAGATCAGCGCACTGAAGAAGGAATTCCACTGCCCGACGGCGTAGAAGAGGGCATTGACCATCAGGATCGGCATCGAAAGAGGAATCACGACATCCTTGACGAAGCGGAGATCGGAGACTCCGTCCAATTGCGCGGCCTCCAGTAATTCGTCCGGAATGCTGGACTGGAAAAACGTACGGGTAATGATGATGTTCGTCGCGGCAAGGGCACCGGGAACGATCATCGCCCATACGGTATCCAGCAACCCGAGTGAGCGCACCACGAGGTAGGACGGGATAAGTCCACCACTGAAGAGCGTGGTGAAAACGAAGAAGATCATGAAATGATTCCGCATCCCGAAATCCTTTCGAGAAAGCGGATAGGCGGCAAGAACGGTGAGCAGGACGCTGAATGCCGTTCCCACTACCGCGTAGAAGAGCGAGTTCCGAAAACCGATCCATACCTTCGAGGTCTCGAACACCGCCTTATAGCCATTGACGGTAAAGTCCACCGGCAGGAACCAGACTTTCCCGGCGGAGATTGCAGTCGGACTACTGAAAGACGAACTGACGACATAAATCAGTGGATACGCCACCGCGACGAGAAAGAATGACAAAATCACGTAGTTCGCGATTGAGAACGCGAGGTCCCCGCCTCGATCCTTCGTGGCTTGCGTCGCCATCTCACCCTCCCCGAGACCCGTTACGCGATTCGCGTACACCGAGCCAACGCTCCAGCCACCTGTGGTGGCCCGACGGAAAGACAACGAAAGGATATTTGTTCGTGTTGCTGTCGGATTGTATGCAGCTAGGAAGGTAGTGTCAATCCAGTGAGCTGGATCGATCCATTCATTGACGAGAGATCAGGAGTAAAGGAAGGTTGGAAGGTTGAGGAGGTCGCCCACCCAAGGGCTTGGTGGAGTCCCAGGTAGTGGACGTCAAAGGGCCTCGGTGAGCGTCAGCCCACGAGGTACCTATCCTAGCGATCCCAGAACTCCCGCCGAATCGTGGCGATGAGGTGTTCCATCCGGCCTTTGAGCTTGGGCCTTCGCGGAGGCAGCACCCACACCGCGATCCCCTTCGCCTGGCACGCCAGTTCGCATTCGGCCATGAACGGAGGGGGCGCTGCCACTAGGCCCCATCCGTAGGATTGGGCCAGATTGTAGGAGTTCAGACACATGTGAGACAGGGGGAGGGGATGAAACGAGGGGATCGTTCCCGGGTATCTTGACAGCCAAGACGCGGGAGGAGCAGGCGTCCTGCAACGAGCTGGAGAAGGTCCTGCTCGTTCGCGGCTTTTCGACAGGATATGGATGAGCACGGACGCCGTCAGCAAGAACCGGGACCGGTTGCCGACACATACCGGTACCTGACTCTCCCGCGATGCGGTGGTTCTCGATCTCGTGATTCAAACCACAGCGGCGCTATGGCGCCTTCGTGATCTCGATTGTGGCATCGGTCAGAGATGCCGTGAACTTGACGGTATACGGTGGACTCAGATCGCTGTCGTCCTGAAACGAGACGGCGCGAAGCGGTGCGTCCCTCCCTTCAATCGTGATGCGGTACACGCCGTCGCCAGCCGTGATCGATGCGGGAGGGTGCTTCTCGGGGATGTCCAACGGGAACTCAAAGTGCCGGAGGCGAAAGGGCCCTTTGCCTCCTTCATCACACGGGACCTGATCCAGATCGTAGGTGGTTGTGGTCGCGGTCGGTACGTCCTGATCGTGGTGCTCGTCGCGCTTGGTCGTGTGAATCCACCCGAGGCGAACCAGCGGCGCACGTTCCTCACGGTACCGGGTCGTGAACTGCCAGAGCACGATCGCGATGCCAGCCTCGCGGCTCCCGGACAGCGCGATCTCGATCAGTTCGCTGCCCAGGCGCAGTTGGACGTCACCCAAGTGGACCAAGTCGGTGGCGATGGTGCGCATCCCCTGGTCACTCCACCGCCGCGCCGTGCGCTGATCGCTGACCGGCCCATCGGGGGCATCGACGTGCGTGAGCACGTCGTTGAAGCGCGCCGTCACCGTGTCGTGTTCCGCGGAGAGGGAAATCGCCGCCGCCACCGCGTATTGGTCGCCCCGCTTGATGGTGCGCTCGAGGTGCCGCTCGAACACGAGATAGGCATCGAGCACCGTGCTTCCCCCACAGACGTGATGGAGGACGGGGTACCGGCTGAACTTCTCGAGGGTGAGCTTACCGTGCGCGCCACGCAGAGCCCGCAACTCCTTGACCACCGCCGCCGTCAGCGCGTCGGTGTCTCCGTTTGAGGAACCGGTGGAGTCGATGTCGTCCGCCATATCTCCATCCTCTCATGGATTGGGGGTGGGTGTCCTGTGTCACTTTTTTGTCACGACGGGGCGCGTCTGACCCGATACGCTCGAAGTATCCCCCCGAAACGCGGAGGGATAGGAGCCCCATCAGGAGGGTCGTCACCATGGCCGATCGCTTGCCCATTCCCCGTCCCAGCACGGGACTTCAGCGCCGGGTCCAGAAGGACCTGCTGCAGATCACGGTCGAGACGGGGCTCTCCCAGGCCCGCATCCAGGCCAGCGCCGAGGTCGAGGCCGCCAAGCTCACGGCGCTCTCCACCATCGGCTCCCGCGCCCAGGAGGACGCCGCGTTCCTCGTGAACCAGGAGCGGCTGCTCGCCGAGACCGTGCCGGAGGCGGCCGCCAGTCTCCAGTACATCCGGGAGATCACCCTGATGTCGATGGGGACCGTCCTGATCGAGGCCGGCCGCAAGCTGGGACGGTCGTGATGGTCGCCGTCTTCGTCATTCTCGGGATCGTGCTGCTGCTGGCGGTCGTCGCCATTGCGATCTGGCTGTGGCTGTTCGCGGACATCGTCGACCACGCGACGGAGATCGCGCGGATTGAGGTTGAGGAGCGGATGGCGCTCTGGCGGCTCGCGGCGATCCAGCGCCAGGCGCAGGCCGAGATGCAGCGCGTCCGCGATGCCCACCGTCGCCGGTCCGTTCACGATCATCGCCCGTAAACCGAACGCCCCTTCACCCCCACGTGAGCCGCCGTGCCGTCCGAATTCCCAGCAGGGGTCGTGTTCGACCGGACGCTTGGCCGTCGATGTCGACTCCGGTGTACTCGGAGACAAGACCGGCACCAGGTGTGTTGCGTCTTGGAAGGAGGTTTCGATGACCAACAACGAACCAACCACGGGGATCGCCGGGAAGCGATACCGCACGATCCTGGCGGACCCACCCTGGGACATCGGGCAGAAGGACGGCCGCTATGGGGCGGAACGTCATTATGCCGTGATGCCCCTCGACCGCATCAAGGGACTCCCGGTCGCCGACCTGGCCGAGGAGCACGCCCACCTCTACCTCTGGGTGATCAACGGCGCGCTACGCGAGGGGATCGAGGTGATGGAGGCGTGGGGGTTCACCTACCGCGCACCGTTGACCTGGATCAAGCCCCGCTTCGGGCTCGGCCAGTACCTGCGCCAGCAGACCGAACACCTGCTGCTCGGGACGCGCGGCAAGGCGCCGGTCAAGTTCCGGGGACAGGGCACCTGGATGTACGCGCCGCTGCAGGATCACTCCCACAAACCGGAGGAGCAGTACGCGGTGATCGAACGCCTCTCCGACGGCCCATACCTGGAGCTCTTCGCCCGGCGCCGGCAGCATGGCTGGGCCGCCTGGGGCAACGAGTTGATCGCCGACATCATCATCCCCGGCTACCCAGTGCCGAGCGACGCCCACATCCGCGAGGAGGCATCGCCATGAGGACCGTCATCCCGTTCCAAAACCAGACTCACGGAGAGGAGCTGTGCCGTGTATCTCCAGAAGTCCTTCCTGTCACGCCTGCTTGGCGCTGCCTGGACGATCCTCATCATCGCTGTCCTGCTCTGGGTGGCGGTGAAGCTGCTTCGAAGATATCTGGATCTGGATCGTCGTCATCGCCGTGGTGGTCCTGGTGATCCGGATCGCCTTCTGGCTGCGGCGATTCCGCCGCGATCAGTGGTAATGGAAGGGGGCGAGCGATGAGTCGACCTCACCGACCGCGGCGTCCGTCTCGCAGCTACCGCATTACGGTGCGCACCGAGCGTCGTGATCCGATTGACTACGCCGCCTTGGCGCGTGCCGCCCTCGAACAGGCGGCGATCGACCAGATGCAGGAAGCGGCAGGAGCGGTGTCTTCCTCGTCCACGCAACAGAACACGATCGAGATCGAGGAAGATCAGCTCATCGACCCAGACGAAGGAGTCCCGTCGTGATCGCCTGGGCGGAGGTCCACTGGCCGCGACCGCTGCCGGACGCCCCGCTGCTTGGGCTGCTGACCCGGCTGGCCAGTGACGGCAGTCGGGGACCGCTGGTCTGGGAGGCGCGGGCGGAAGCCGGGACGATTCGGTATCTCCTGGGGGCGGCCGAGCTCGATCTGCGTGAGGTCGCCCGCCTCCTGCCGACCATGGTGCCGGGTGCGACGCTGACCCGGATCACGTCGGTGCGGCGTGAAGCGGAGCGCTGCGGGCGGCTCCGCATCCGGCAGCGGTCGCTCGCCCTCAACCTGGAGGCGACCGACCAGATGCTGCGCGCGCTGCTCGGGGCATTGGCCTCCGCGACCGGGAAGGAGGACGTGCTCGTCGTGCAGGTCGTGCTCGGCTCGGCACTCTCCCCGGAGTCGACGCCGAAGACGATCGAGGACCCAACCCTCACGATCTGGGACAAGCTGCTCTGGGGGACCCGTCCGGCCAGTGGCGAGCTGCGCACCCAAATGCGCGGCAAGCTCAGCGCAGTACCGCTTCCGGGCCGTCGTGCGGATTGGCGTCACCGCCTCAACCCAAGGGCGCAGGATGATCCTGGTGCAGCGCGTGCTCGCCGCCTTCCGCCAACTCCAGAGCGGTGGCACCCACGTCGACCTCGTCTCCGACCGCCCCGACACGGTCGATGCCGCGAAGATCCCCCTTCGCCTGCCGCTCCGGCTCACTCCCGATGAGGCGCTCTGCGTCCTGGCCTGGCCATCTGGGACCGACGAGCTGCCGGGGATGCCGTCGCTCCACCCACGACCCATCGCCCCGCCCGCTGCGTACACGGAGGTCCCGGAACGCGCCTTCGCCGTCACCACCGCGCCAGGACCGAGCCGGGTGATCGGCATCCGTCAGCAGGACGCTTTTCGGCATACCCACATCCTGGGGCCGACCGGCGTCGGCAAGAGCACCCTCATGCAGCATCTGATCGAGGCTGATATCGACGCCAACCTCTCGGTGGTGCTGATCGACCCCAAGGGCGACCTCGCCACCGACGTCCTCGCCCGCATTCCCGGATCGCCGCTGGGCTGACGTCGTCGTGATCGATCCGACCCGGCCGCGTCCCGTGGGCATCAACCCGCTGGCGACGCGATCGGAGCGGAGTGCCCTCGTCGCCGACGGCCTGCTGGCCACGATGAAGGCGTTGTTCCCGAACGCCTTCGGTCCGCGCACCTCGGACGTGGTGCACGCCTCCCTCCTGACCCTGATGGCCGCCCCCGGCGCGACGCTGGTGCAGCTCCCGACCCTGCTCACCGACGCATCGTTCCGACGCCGTCTGACGTCGCGCATCGACGATCCGGTCGGCCTCGGCACCTTCTGGGCGGAGTGGGAGGCAATGAGTTCGGGGCAACAGGCGGCAGCGATCGGACCGGTGATGAGCCGGCTCCGCCAGTTCCTGCTGCGTCCCGGGCTGCGCGCCGTGCTCGATCAGCCGGAGCCGAAGGCGCCGCTGTCGGACGTCTTCACCAAGCGCCGGATCGTGATCGTCTCGCTGAACAAGGGACTGCTCGGTGGGCAGTCGGCGACGCTGCTTGGCTCACTGGTGGTGGGGCAGCTCTGGCAGCTGGCGCTCGCCCAGGCGGCGGTGCCGCAGGAGCGACGGCAGCCGGTCTGCGTCTATCTCGATGAGGCGCAGATGTTCCTGCACCTCGATGCCGATCTCGGGGAGGCGCTGGAACAGTCCCGCTCGCTGCGGGTGGCCTGGCACCTGGCGCACCAGTACCGGCGGCAGATGCCAGCCCGATCTCCTGGCCGGGATCGACGCCAACACCCGCAACAAGATCGTTTTCACGCTGGAGAGCGCCGACGCCAAGGCGTTGGCGTCCGGCAGCGACCTCACGCCCGAGGATTTCACGCAGTTGCCACCCTACGCGATCTACGCTTCGCTGCTGGCCGGCGGCCGCCAGACCGACTGGTTCTCCGGCCGCACGCTGCCCCCGACGGAGGCGATCGCCGATCCCGACGCCGTCATCCATGAGAGCCTCGCCCGGTATGGCGCCGACCCCACGATCACGCCGAACACACCGCCAGCGCCCACGAACGGCGCCTCCTTGAATGAGGCGGCGTCCCTGGATCCGACTGAGTCCTCTGATATCGATGGCGAGCCGATTGGTCGCCGCACCTGAGGGAGCGACCGATGACCATCCAGGCATCGGAACACGCCCATCCGATCACCCGTCCCATCACGCATCCGGTCACGTCGTCGACGGATTTTCGGAATCGGCGTGGATTCGGGCGTTTTGGCCGCATAAGGGAGCCGACTGTCAGGGGTCATGCCCCTGACAACCTCGTTCCCATCGCCCTTCCGGCAAGGACGCTCCAATGACCTCGATCCGTATCAGCGTTGCCGAACTCCAACGACTCGCGAAGCGGCTGAGTGAGCGGGATTGGGGCATTCTCCGCTTCCTCCACCAGCACCGCTATGCCACAACCGATCAGCTGCGGCGGGTCTTCTTCGTTGATCACGCCAATCCCGCCGCGGCCACCCGCGCCTGCGTGCGGGTGCTCGACCGCCTGCTGGGACTGCGCATCGTGACGCGGCTCGAACGGCGAGTCGGCGGCGTCCGGCATGGCTCGGCCGGCTTCATCTGGTGCCTCGATATGATCGGGGACCGGTTGACGCGGGCGGAGGGTGGATCCCGGAAGCGGGTGCTGGAGCCGTCGTTCCCGTTTCTCACGCACACGCTGGCGGTGACCGAGACGCACGTCGCGCTGCTGGCGGCGGCGCGAGCGGGGAGCTTCCTTTTGAGTGGCGTGCAGGTGGAGACGGAGGCGTGGCGGGAGTATGTCGGCTCCCGGCGGCGTCCGGAGCATGCTCAAGCCCGACCTGATGGTGACGGTGAGCAGCGACGACTACGACGACCACTGGTACCTCGAGGTCGATCTCGGCACGGAGTCGCTGCCGGCGCTCCTCAAGAAGTGCCGGGCCTACGACGACTACCGGCGGACGGGCCGTGCCCAGGCCGAACACGGGGTCTTTCCCCGCGTGCTCTGGGTGCTGACGACGCAGGATCGCGTGATGAAGCTCACGACCGCGGTCGCCGCGGAGCCGATCGTGCCAGACCGGCTCTTCGTCGCGATCACGCCCGACGCGTTGATCGCCACGCTGCGTGACCCACCGTAGGTATCCAGTCGGGTTATCCACAGCCCTGTTGACGATTCCACATCACGACGTGTCTCGACTTCGTCCACCAAACGAGGGTCAATAGAAGGAACGGGTCGACCCAGGCGTCGTCCCTGAAAGGAGCAAGAATGACAACACCACGCAAGAGCAACAACGTGTCGACAGCCGTCAATGGCGGTCGGCGGCGGGGAATGGTAGCCAGCATCGAGAGCCTCCTACAGCTCGAGGACGTTCAACCACCCGAGATCCAGCCAGGCGTCGGGTCTGCCGTGCTGTACCTTCGCGTCTCGGACCCACGGCAGCTGCAGACGTCGAGCGATATCGATGTGAACGGAAACTCGATCGCGACCCAACAGGAGTTGACGCGTCGATACGCGAGAGAGAACAACATTTCCATCGTCGAGGAATTTATCGAACCTGGACGCTCTGGCCGGTCGATCAGCAAGCGGCCGAGCTTTCGCGACATGCTCTACTTCATCGAGGAACACTCGGAAGTCCGCTACGTCATCATCTACCAGCGGTCCCGCATGTTTCGGAATCAGGCTGACGCGGCGCTCACAACACGCATTCTCGCCAACATGGGCGTGGCGCTCGTCTCCGCCACCGAAAACTTCGGCACCGGTCCGATGGCGTGGACGATGACTGGCATGTCGGACTTAATGAACGAAGCGCAGGTCGTGAATGGAAGCAGCGACATCAGCTCGAAGATGCTCCATAAAGCCATGCGTGGCGGCACGACGGGCCGCGCTCGGATCGGCTACCTCAACGTGCGCAAGGATGTTGATGGCTACCAAGTGAACTCTATTGACATCGACCCTAAACGGGGGCCATTGGTGCGATGGGCCTTCGAGCAGTACGCCACCGGCGAGTACAGCGTGATCAAGCTGCAGCAAGAGCTCGCCGACCAAGGGTTGACCACTCGTCGCACTGCCAAGTGGGAAGAGCGCGTCTTATCGCGCAGCCAGCTGAGCGCGATGCTGCGGGATCCCTACTACACCGGCATGCTGCCGTACAAGGGGCAGCTCTATGAGGGACGCCACGAAGCGCTTGTGAGCCATGAGCTGTTCGAGCAGGTTCAGGCCATCATCGACTCGCGGATGCAGCGTACCCAGCGCGACATCACCCACAACCACTTCCTGCGCGGCATGCTGCTCTGTGGGCGGTGTGAAGCCAATGGGCGTCGGCACCAGCTGGTGTACTCCCAAGCCAGAAACTCGAGTGGCGATATCTATGAGTACTACAGGTGCGTCGGTCGGCAGGACAAGTCGTGTGACCTTCCGCACCTGCCGATTGCGCTCGTCGAGCATGCACTCCACCGCGAGGTGCAGTCCCTCATGTTGTCCGCGAAGGTGGTCGGCGAGATGCGCGACCAGGTGGCGACGCAACTCGATCGGCGGGTCGAAGTCGAAAGGGAGGCGCGTGCCCGTATCAAGAAGGAGCTGGCTGCGCTGAACGTGAAGGAGGAGCGCCTGATCGACTTTGTGGCAGACGGTTCGATGACCTCCGGTCGCGTGCGCGAGCGTCTCAACAGGATCCAACTGCAGCGGCATTCGCTCGCACAGCGGCTGGAGGCCGCAAACGATCACATCGACGCACAGAGTGCCACTATCCTGCGCTATCTCGATCTCTTGGAGAAGCCCGGATCATCGTATGCATGGGCGATGGATACTCTGAAGCGGCGGCTGCTAAAGGCGTACTACGCGCGAATCTGGATCGATGACGATGGCTACAACGTTGTGCCGGAGACCGAGCACCAGCCGATGGTTGCGCAGATCGAGGAATTGGCGCGACGGGGCGTCGACATCGAAGAACCCACCGAGCGAGAGCTCGGTGGGTTGGATACGGTCCGGCCCGGGCTGTTGTCTCAGGTCGTTTGTTCAAATAAGGATAGATTGGTACATGAGGGATCCAGACGCTCAAACAATGTTTCACTCCCGTCGCTAACCCGAGGTCAACTGGAGGATCTAGCGGAGCGTGCACGTGCGATGCAGAGAACAGAAGCATCACCATCACCGTCACCGCAACCCAAGTACATGGGTAACCTCCGTCGTCGGCTGTCTCCCGAAGTCATTCAGGAACTCGCAACCCGATATGCCAATGGAACGTCGGCGCTTGCATTGAGCAAGGAAGTCGGTGTCTCGAAAACGGCTCTTGTGAAGTTGTTGCGGAGCGAGGGTACTCCCATCCGGAAGCAGCCGGTGTCACAGGAAGATGCCGCTCGAGCGGCATCGATGTATGAAGGTGGGGCCACGATCGAGGAGGTGGGAGAGGCGCTAGGACATTCCTACAGCGCGATTCGTAGGTCTCTTCACCAGAGCGGGGTGACCATTCGCTCGAAGGGCCATCCCCGTCGGATATCAAGCAAGGTCTCGCCGTAAGGAGTCATCATCCTGAAGCGCAGTTTCCATATGACTCCATCGCGTGTAGATGTAAGTAATCACTATTTTGGTATGGATGTTTTGTAGTGTTTTTGCAGATGTTTTCGATTATGAATATCTAGAGATAAGTGGAGATATAGTTTAAAGATGGATTCATGTAAAAATTCTATAACAATGATGTATATTGACATAATTATCAACGTCTCGGTATAGTGGTGGTAGTAATAGGAGGGGAGTTATGCACGAAGAAGGTTCGCACAAAGTTGATCGGAAGTTGACTCAGGATGGGAGCTGCTCGACGGAACGCGATAATCAGCGAGAAGTCGGTTCTACGCACGGAGTTTCTCGTGATTTAGGTATTGCCGAGCTGCTCGATAGCGTTGGGTACGACGGATTGGCATTTGCCCGTACCGTACTAGATCGGAGTGGGACAGATGGAGGCGATGACAGTATCGGCGACGAGCACATGGTTGCAGCGGCAGGCGACGCGAAACCGATCATCATTCACCCCCAGCGGTTGGCCGACGAGGCTCCAAATATCAATGCCAGGCTCGCTGAAGCCCGTCCTGCAGGTGAATTCCGCTGGGTGAAATTGGTCGGTTCGTTCACGATCTCCCAGCCCATCGTCGTCGGATCCAACACGTTTCTCGATATGCGGCGTGCGACGATCCGTCTCTGGGACGGGTCCAATACCAATATGATCCAGTCACAGGCTGCATACGGGAGAGGGAGGGACCGACAGATCTTCATCCGACTTGGAAGAATGATCTACGGAAAGCAAGATAGAGCACAAGGGAAAGACGCGCATCCCGTGATCATGAGAAAGGTTGATGGTTTATGGATTCATGGGGGATCATTCAGGGTTTGGGACAGAAGAATGGATTCGTACAACAGCGAAGCGAATCATGCAATCTACGTGCAGAACTGCGACGGATTCGATATTACGAATGTTCGCATGGAAAGTTCACTATTTGATGGCGTCCATATCCAGGGGCCCGCTCGGCGCGGATATATTAGCGGCGTCGATGTGTTGGGACGAGGTGATCGTTTTACGATTGAGTTTATAGAAGATAGTACGGACTTGTGGGGGGACGAAGGTGATATCAGCGAAATAGCGATTGCTCACGAGCCTCTGCAGGACTTTTCCCATACGAGCATCAAGCTGCTTGGATCCAGAGAAACGGCGATCTGGGGACTATCGGTACGGGATTTCTCGCATGAGTGGATACGGAGAAGCGCGCGGATTAAGTAGGGAGAGATACCCATTGAGCAGCGTCAACAGGTGGACCAAAGATCGGCACATGATCGATCCAGTTAAGTCAGAGAATGGCGGGGAGCCGGCCGATTCCGAGTTTCAACCATGGGCGATGATGGCGCCTCTTGCCGTTTCGAACGGGACAACGGGCACTCCAGGCAGTGGTGGCCAGGTTAGCGACGATAACAATCTTGTCTCAGGTGTCGAACTGGCGACCCGAGAGGGCCAAGGACCTCTTCATCCTCTACCGCGAGACGATTGGGCACGGGCAAGCGGCGTACGTCGGCCGGCAGACGAAGTTCCAGTGGGAATGTTGCAACGCTTGGTGTGGGGGATCGGTCGCCCGGTGCGCTGAGGTTCACAAGGGTGCCTGAGACGCGCTCCGATCGCAGTGGTGGGTCGGAGCGCTCCGAGTAGCTTCTTCTTATCGCGTCGCCCATGGTCGATCTTCTGGGTTGCCCGGCTCAGCTGCTTACTCGTGGGATCGGGCCGGATCAGGTCACTCGCCGAACCACGTCTCTTGAGTCTACCTTCGCGAGCCTTCGGACTGCAGGTATGCTGCCCGTCGATCCGGCGGCCGAAGAGGTAACTCCAACTCGGAGGGGCGGTCAGACTCGTGGCGATCACCGTCCTGATCACCTCGCGTGCGCAGGTGGAACTGAAAATGCGAGCGGGTGATCCCACCTCGCACAGTGGCGTCATGATCTGCCGGACAGGCTTGCCCTCATGTGACCACCAGCAGATGCGAGCGCGATCACCCAGGCGAGCTTCGGCTCTCTGGCTGTGGGCCACGGTGTGGAGGTCAGTCTCCTCGTCATCTGTCAGGAGATGAAGTGCCAACAATGCAGGCACGGGATACCTCCTTCGCAGGAGGTCCGGATCGCACCACCGCCCTATTTACATGTTGGTTGGACCGCAATGATGGTCTAGTTGTTGAGTTGCAATAGGTTGTTGCGGAATCCGGCGATGCGATCCATGGGCGGGATGCCTCCGATGCCGGTGTGGGGTCGGGTGGTGTTGTAGGTCTCAACCCAGCCGGACAAAGCCTTGGCACGATCATCCGAGGTGTCGTAGGTCGTGGCATACGCCCATTCCCGCAACGCCGTCTGAATGAACCGCTCCGCCTTGCCGTTCGTCCGGGGCGTGTAGGGCCGCGTCCGTCGATGCTGGACGCCCAGCGCTGCACAGGCCGCCCTGAAGGCGTGGGAGCGATAGCACGAGCCGTTGTCGGTCATGATCGCCGTCACGGCGATGCCCTGCTCGCGATACCAGCCCACCGTGTCCCGCAGCATCTGCACCGCCGCATCGCTGCGCTCATCGGCCAGGACCCGGACCTGCGCGACCCGGGAGTGATCGTCGATCGCCACATGCACCGCCTCCCAGCCGATGCCACGACTCTGCCGGGTCCGATCCCCGGTGATCCGGTGTCCCGACTGATCGAAGCGGCCCAGCTTCTTGGTATCGAAATGGATCAAGGCCCCGGGTTCGGGCAGTTCGTAGCGATTGGGTGGCAGGACCGGCTCCAGGTCCTTGGCCCGGGAGAGATGCGCACGCCGCAGATAGCGGCTCACCGTGGATCGGGAGCAGCCATGCGCCACCGCCAGCTGTTTCCCGGACTGGTGGTCTCGTCGTCCTGCCTCGATCGCCCGCACCGTCTCGGTGGCGGTCGGGTTCCGCACCTGATGGGGACGGGACGAGCGATCGGCGAAGGGGTCGACGCCAGACAGGACCGGCTCATCGGCCCGATGCAGCCATTTCCGGACCGTCGTCTCCGAGACGCCGAAGGCTGCCGCCACCTGCGTCACCGACTGCCCCTCCTCCCGCACCCGCTGCACCATGAGCGCTCGACTCCATGGCGTCGTTCTGGCACCCTTATGGACGTTCATCCGGTTCCCTCCTGGTTCGCTGAAGACGTCAGATATCCCAAGCGTCCCCGATCCGAACCGGATGAACAATCCCCTTCCTCACCACAACCTATTGAAATCCCACATCTAGTCCAGCCATTTGGATGGCGATGAAGCACATGAAACAGAAGCCGAGGGCGGTGGGTGCTTGACCGGACGCTGGCGCCGATGGTTGGTACCCCACCGGCACGTCCTCGAGGAGGATACTGTCGTGCCGGTTTGCCCCGGTCAGGAGGCAGGCGAACGGAATCCCGGGATGATTGACAATAGGCTGCCGTTTCGTAGGTGACCTGGCGCGATCCGTGGGATTCGACCCGGCTGCATCTCCTCTTGGGTCGAGACTCGCGCTTTCAATGCCTGCTCTCTCGTAGGTGATCTGCCCGGCGGTCCTCAGCTCATTCCGGAGCGTCCGGGGCAGCTGGTCCCAAACGCTCGCTACCTGCCAGTCGCGGAGCTGGAGCCGGCGGGGCATCCCGCATCCGCACGCCAGCTCAACCGGAGACATTCCCATTGCATGCCAGTCTTGAGGACGACGCGGACGCTGGTCAGGCAGGCGCGGTGGTGCATACGCGGTCGACTGGTCTCGGGGTTCATGAGCACCATCCGCAGACGCGGCTCAATATGGATCCAGGGGTCGTCGGGATGGAGTGGCTTGCTCATCCCTCCTCTACCAAACATGACCCGTGCCACAGGAGGGATCTGCTCGGTGTTCTTGGTGGGGCTGGGTTGTGCGGGCCAGCCGGTCATCAGCTGTCCGATGCGATGTTGTCGGTCCGACGGTATGCGAGCGAGGGGGTTGCGGTGACTCCTTCGCGGAATGGAAGCGCTTGACGGGAAGCTGTCGGCTGCCATTGCCACCATGAGCACACATGGGGAGAAGGAGCATGCCCATTCTCCGATCGCCATTTGCGTCGGCGTCCGCGGTGGACACAGAGACGCATCGCATGGACGCGTTCACCCTGCCGCCGCCGATGGTCACAACTCGTTGGTGTCCGATTCGGACACCAGTGGTTGCGACAACACACGCGTTGCCTCCCTGTTACTCAAGACAGACGAATGGTCGCAATCGAGGCAGTATATGGAGCCACCGCGGAGTTTCATCATGGATTCGCATTGGATGGAGACCAGTGTCGCCAGCAGGAAATCACAGACGGTCACCATTCGGCGTCGGGCAACAACACATCGTCACGAATGCCGATCATCCCAGGTCGTCGCTGGCATTGCTTGCGATTTGGCGTGATGTGGTAGGCACAGTGGGAGAGGTCGGCGTTCCTTCCTCGAGGTCGGGTGGCGGGGAATCACGGTACCGATGCAATGCTCACGGACTGAAGAACACCCGGTGCGCTCAGGAAGGCATCGAATACGAAGGTTCGATTCAGCATCAATTGATCGTGCATGATCTGCTCCGCGAGGTCCGGCTGGTTCGCCTCCAACGCGTCAATGAGCGGGCCGTGGTCCGGATCGGTGCTATCCTGCCGGTCCCCGAGGATGTAGCTGAGGAGCATGATGCGCTCCATCTCGTCGAGGATCGATTCCATCAATTGGACCAGACGCTGGTTCCCCGTGTATTCGGCGATTCCAATATGGAGGAGCGTGTTGGCGCGGACGTAGGTCTCCAGCGAGTTGCGGTCGTCCAGATCGTGCCGACCAGTGACGAGCGCCTCTGTTCGGCGTAACCGTTCAGCATCGACGCGTCCGGAGGCAGCACGGCAGATCTGCGGTTCGAGCATAAGACGGATGTCAAACAGATCGTGCACTTGCTGCAGCGTTCCGCGGCCATCAAGTCCCGCGCGGAGAGAAGCTCCAGAGTCCATTTGGGGCTTGAACGAGCCGGACGAGGTCCTGATCTGTCGAGTCGGACGGCCTCAACGCCAGGAGGCAATCGCTCCGTGGAGAGACCGCGGCAATTTGTGCTGGCCATTCCGGAACGAACGCGCCTGCACCGCCTGCAAGCCTGGTCGAATTGATGCCAGGCTTGCAGGCGTCTCGATTCTTCGCGAAGGATCAGGAAGCCTGGTCCCAGTTCTGGGCAAACACACGCAAGAAGTTGCCGCCCAGGATCTTGGACACGTCATCAGCTGAGAAGCCGCGAGCGAGTAAGTGCTGCGTCAGGTTTGGCCAATCCCGCCACTTGCTGAAACCCTCAGCATGCTTTTCGTTGGCCGAATACCCGCCGAAGAACGTCGGGAGGGTTCGTGCAAACGATGATCGGCCGCGACGGGCGAAGTAGTTGTCCGTCTGGAAATTATCGGTCCCGATCCCGATGAAGTCCGTTCCCACGAGCTCGGCAACGTACTCGATCTGATCGATGTAGTCTTCGATGGTAGGTCGTTTCCCCGGCTCACGCTCGATAAAGATCGAATGCGGGCAGAGGCCAATGACGCCACCCTTCTCGGCCATGGCCCTGATATGGTCGTCAGAAACTGCCCGGTTGTGGGCATTGAAGTGCTTCACGGCGACATGGGAGAAGACCGGCGGCTTCTTCGCGTACGCGATCGCATCCATGCTGGTCCTCGCCCCGACATGCGAGAGATCGAGCACCGCACCAAAGACGCCAATCTGCTCGATCGCCTGCTGACCTCGCCGGGTGAGGCCATAGTCATTGGGTTCCATGCATCCGGATCCCAGCGCATTGTGCTCGTTGTAGGTCAGCTGCATGATGCGGACGCCCAAACGATAGAGCACCCACAGGTTGCGCGTATCTTCGCCGATGCATGCGAGACCCTGGGTTCCCAGGATCATGCCGACACGTCCGGTCGCCTTCGCCAAGGCGATGTCGGCCGTCGTGAGTACAGGAACGACCTGGTCGGAAAAGGCGTCGTACAGCAGATTCGCGCCGTAGAGCGTTTCCAGTGCTCCCTCCATCGTCTGGGGAAAGGAGTCGGGCAAAGCCGTGTTGTTGAACGCCGTGACACCAGCGGCGATGAGATGCTCGAACATCATGCCCGGGACGTCCGGGGTGGGCGGAATTGGCTCATCCAGGTGACAGAAGAGCCCGTCAATGACGATGCTCGATTCGTGGACATCACGTGCAAGATCGGACATGAACCCCTTCTTTCGTGCAAAGAGCGACCTTAGCGAAGGTTGCTTCGCGGATCCCAACGGTCACGAAGCGCATCACCGAGGAAGTTGATGGCGATAACGGTGATTGTGATGATCAGTCCGGGAATGACCGAGATATACGGGGCGTCAAAGATATAGTCCCTCCCTTCTGCTACCATTCCGCCCCAACTCGATGCCGGAGGCACGACGCCCATCCCCAGAAAGCTAATTGAAGACTCCATCAGGATGAACCTCGCGACGGAGTACGTGGTCATGACCGTGATCACCGCCACGGTATTGGGCAGCAGTGTTCGGAAGATCAGTCGAGTATGTGAGGAGCCGGCCGATCGACTCGCCTCGACATAGGCCATCGAACTCACGACCATGGACTCTGCGCGGACGACGCGGGTAAAGTCGGCCCAACCGGTCAGCGCAAGAATCGCCGTAAGGGTGAAGACGCCACGGCCGATGATCGTTGCCAGCACGATGGCGATGAGAATGACTGGCAATGCCAGGAGCGCATCGACGACGCGCATGGTGAGGGCATCAAACCAGCCGCCGAAGTACCCCGAAGCGATCCCGATAATCGATCCGAGGATTGTCACGATGACGGTGGCACCGACCGCCGTCAGGAGGCTGTAACGTCCGCTGTAGAGCAGACGGGACACCATATCCCGCCCGAGGAAGTCGGCGCCGAGGAGGTGGAAGTCCCCACGGCGGTCGGTCGAGAAGGGCCGCAAGAATCGGTCGGCGAGGTTTGACGCAAGTGGGTCATAGAACAGGTGACCAGTCGGCCACAGGGCTCCAATGAGCAGGAGGAGGAGCACCACCGAACAGATCGTGATCGACCAGTTCTTGTGGATCCAATGCCATAGATGACGTCCATGACGCGGATGTTCCACAGGAGCGACATCCAGCAAGCTGCTTGCAGGGAGAGACATCAGGCCACCTTGACGCGATTCGTCGACGCGTGATCCGTCGAGCCGGGTTGGGAAGCTAGGAGTGACGGGTCTGAGGATTGATCAGCCCATAGGACAGATCGACGAGCAAGTTCATTCCGATCACGATGAGGCAGAACACGAGAACGACTCCCTGGATGGTTGGGAAGTCCCGCGCATAGATCGCATCGAGCGTCAACCGACCAAGACCGGGCCAGCCGAAGACCTGTTCGACAACGACCGCCGATCCGACGAGCTGGGCAGCCTCGATGGCCAGCATCGTGATCGGAGCTATCAGCGCATTTCGAAGGGCGTGATTGACAAGCACATGAATTGGGTGCAGCCCCTTCGCCCGAGCCGTGCGGATGTAGTCGGCATTGAGAACCTCAAGCATGGACGAGCGCACCAGACGCGTCAGGAGCGCGATCGTCGGGGTGGCCAGGGTAATCGCGGGCAGGACCACGTGTGACACACTCCCGTACCCACTTGTTGGCAACCAGCGGAGATTGAGGCCAAAGAACAGGATCAACAGAATCCCCAGATAGAAGCGGGGTACTGCCTGTCCCACGACGACGAGCAGGCGGACAACGGTGTCTTCCGGACGTCGCCATCGGACTGCTGCCCAAATACCGAGCGGCACCGAGACCACGACGGAGAGGCCAATGGAGGCAAGGACGAGTGCAATGCTCGCCGCTAGCCGTTCCGCGATCATGTCGCCAACCGGACGGTTGTATCGGAGCGATTCTCCAAAGTCTCCAGTGACCAATCCACCGACGTAGTCGACGAATTGCACGACGAGGGGTCTGTCCAGCCCCCATTTGTCCCGCATTGCCTGGATCGCTTCCGGCGTCGCATTGTCCCCAAGCATCAGAGATGCCGGGTCGCCCGTGAGGCGAACGAGACTGAAGACGAGAATCAGAACGATCAGGAGGAGCGGAATCGTCTGGACGATCCGGCGAAGAACGAATGGCACCATGGCATGCGCGCTCCCCTGGCGACGACATTGAGTTGCCGCCCCCAGAACTCGTGCTCGAGTTCTGGGGGTAAGTCAATCACGATGTTGCGAGCGAGAGGTCGTGAAGCAGGAGCGCCTGGTCCTTGCGTGGCTTGAAGCCCAGCACGCGGTCGGAAGCTGCATGGAAGTCGATCGGAGCATAGAGGTAGATCCCATAGGGTTCCTCGTGCTCGATCTGGAGCATCTGGTGATAGATCCCGGCACGCTCGTTGGCATCGACGGTAGTCTTGCTCTGTTCGTAGAGTGCCCACCACTCGTCGCTCCACGTTAGCATCGGGCCGCCCCGGACCTCCTTCCCGTAGGCCATGTAGTTGAACGTCTCATTCAGGTCGGGGGTAAGCAGCAGGCCAACCTGGAAGATATGACCCAACGTCTGCTCTTTCCGCTGCGTGTCGAATTCCCCCCATTCGAGCGGTTTTTGCTCCACGGTGAGGCCGACTTCCTGGAGGTAGGTGGCAATGATCTCGCCAACCTCCTTGTCCTTTGGATAGCGGCCAAGCGTATAGGCATAGGTCAGTGAGAATCCGTCGGGATATCCCGCATCGGCCAGCATCTGTTTCGCCAGATCGGGATCATAGCCATAGGCCGTGATATCGGGATTGAATCCGAACTCGCCCGGAAGAGCGTATTGGCCCTCGAGTCGCGTCGCCTGGTTCGAAAACACATACTCGATCAACCCGTCGACATCGACAGCATAGTTGAGTGCTAGGCGAACATTCGGATCCAGAAGCGGTTCGCCACCGGCCATCTCTGCGTTGAAGGCTGAGATGAATTTCCTGAGGCCATCGATCGAATAGACGGTGACCCCTGAAGCGGACTTGAGGCGATCCGCCAGTGAATCTGAAATGTAGTAGGCGATATCGACCTCACCTGCCTCGATCGCCGTAGCCCGGGACAGTTCCTCAGGCATAACGCGGAAGATAACCTTCTCGATGGGATGGGAGCCTCGCCACCAGTTCGGGTTACGGACGAAGGTCACATCTTGAGCCGCGCGACGCGACTCGAATGTAAAGGGACCGGTGCCGATCGGAGCAGCGGCGAACCCGTCCTCACCCACCTCCTGGTAGTAGGCAGGCGGAACCATGTACATGTATCGACCGAGGAGGGTTGGGAGCGTCGGGACCGGATTGGGCGTCGTGATCCGGAGCGTCGTTGCATCGATGACCGCAATTGCATATCCCTCGATCTGCGAGGCGCTCTGGGCCATCGTCGGAGACGCTGCCCAGGTCGTGATGCTGAACTTTGCCGCTTCCGCATCGAATACTTCGCCATTGGAGAATGTGATGCCGGTCTTGAGCACGATCTGAAATGTCTTGTCGTCCAGGAACGTCCATGATTCCGCGAGCCAGGGGATGACATCCAGCGTCGTTGCGTCGAACAGGGCGAGCTTTTCGATAGCGGCCGCGGCAACCGACTCCTCCGCGATATTGGTCGTCTGCATCGGGTTGAGCGTCGAAGGGTCGAGATTGAATGCGATTGTCAGCGTCGCGCTGTCCTGGGCACGGACCGAGCCGGGAACGGCAGCGCCGGTTGCCAAGGTGAGGCTCGTGAATCCCGCGGTCCGCACCAGCGTCCGCCGGTCGGTATGCCGCGATGCGATCTGGTCCCCAAACAACTCCAAACCAACCATCTGCCACGTCCTCCGATGAATAACGGTGCGATCGTTCGAGAGCGTCCCAACTAGGGTGTGAATTGGGCTTAAGTATAGACCATAGCCCCAAAATGGTAAACTCGCATCGTAGTGGTCTGGCCCTGCCTAGGGGCCAATCACCTAAACTCGATGGACGTTCATCTGTATGGGACGCCCAAACGGCGTGCATCGAGATCGGAATGGCGAATGGAGTTGAGCAGCAGTGCGGCAGCAAGAGGGGAAGATCGGCGCGAACCAGGTCGATCGGGACGGTCCACTTCCGATCTATCACCAGGTCGCGATGAACATCGAACAGCGTATCGCCGCTGGTGATTGGCAGATCGGTGAACGCCTGCCGAGTGAGCGGGACCTGGCCGAAACCTATGGAACGAGCCGGATGACGATGCGCCAGGCGTTGGCGGTGCTCGAGCGCGATGGGATCGTGATCCGCCGCCGACCGGGAGGCACGTTCGTGTCGCTGCGGCCAGAGAAGCTCGCCCCTACGATGAGCATCCCGGTCAGCTTTGTTCAAACCCTCATCATGTCTGGGCGCAATTCGAGTCTCGAGACGCTTAGCACGATGCACAAGCCCGTACCCTCAGCTGAGATCGCCCGTCAACTCGGTATACGACGAGATGGAATGGTGACGCAGATCGATCGACTGATCCGCGTGGAGGGGACACCCACTGCCCGAGTCTGCTCACTGGTTCCGGCGGCACTCTGTCCTGGTCTGTACGAGATGCCCTTAGTCGCAGACTCGATTCATGTCACGATGCGGCAGCATTTCGGCATCATGGTCGTGGCAGCCGATCACTGGATAGAGACAGGCAGTGCCTCGCCGGGAATCGCCCGAGACCTGGATCTCGAACACGGCAGCAATGTGCTGGTGCTCGTCAGCCGATATTGCAATGAGGCCGCATTGCCCGTCGAGTACGTGACGACCCATTGGAGAGCAGACGTCGTCAAGTTGCATCTCCGCTCACAGATTGGGGAAGAAGGCATCGGTCACTAGAGGGTGCTGAAGGAGGGATGATCTGAGCCCGGAGAGCATCCTGAGCCAGCGAAGGGACGGCATCGTGACGTATACGTGAGCTTGATGGGGGCACCAGGGGATCGACTCTTGGAGCCAAGTCGATCTGCTGGTGGTCGGTCAGGATCCTGCGGGAAGCAGGCGGTGGATCCAGAGCAGGGTGTATGCCGTCGCCGTCAGGCACGCGCTCATCTGGATCCGGGCAATCATCCCAGATGGTTGGTGCATCGGACTCCAACGATCGTCGTCACTCTGCCGAACCCCGCTTCGATCAGCTTCCGCTTTCGTTGGCTGATGGCATACCCAGGAATGGTCGTCACGGCCTCTGGCCCGGCGCTTGTCCGCCGGGCCAGAGGCCTTTTTCCTGATGAGCGGGTGGATGCCGTGCTCCGCGAGGGCCGTGCGTGTCGCAGCCCTTGTCCTCCCTCCGAGCGACACCGGCCGTCCTCCGCCGTTCACGAAGCCGCCGTACTGCTTCAACCAGATCGATGGTGACGCGGTTGAGGTCATGGGCTTGGAGGATCTCATCGTCGGTCATGAGCTCAAGCAGTCCGTCAACGCCGAGATCTCCGATCCTTGCGCCGACGGCGACGACTTGTGCGTCAGGGATCGCGTCGGGGTCGTGCGTCACGAGGAAGCTGGTGTCGAAGATATCGCGGCCACGGGTACGGTCGAGGAAGGCATCGATCTTCAGGGGGGCCAAGCGTTCGATTCTGTACATCCGGATCCCATTGGTCACGGTCACCTCATCTTCTGAGATGACGTCGGCGCGACGATAGGATGCCTCGATCTTCAGGCGTTGTGGGGGATCGCCAGGGAGCCGGCGTACTGCAGCACATAGCGTTTGGTTGTGGGGGTGTCTTTGCGAACCGCCACGGACATCGACGACAGTCCTGCGGCGCGCACGCTGGTTTCAATCGCACCGATCAGGTCGGTCGCGGCTCGTCGGCCATCGAAGTCGAAATCCGAGGAGAAGCGGGGGAGACCATAGCCAAGCAGGAGGGCGGTGCCTCCCTTGTAGGACGAAGGTATCGCCGGTGGTTGCAGTGATGGTTTGGGCAATCGCCCGCATCACGTCGATGTGCTGCTGACGTTCCGGGGAGAGGCGGGCGAGGGCAAGCATCATCGGCTCGGAATCCTCAACCGAGGATTCCGAGTCTGACGAGTCTTCACGTTCCCACACATCTACGCCCTCTGGCGCTCTCCGGCGATCCAGGCGGCGAGGGCGCGCTTAGCGTCTGCATCGAGGGAATCGGCCATCCGGGGTGCCTGCACGAGGACGAATTCCTGTTGCTCGGGCGTGTTGAGCCAGTCCGTGGTCACATTCGTGAGGTTGAGGATGCGGCCGTAGCGGTTTAGGGAGCGATAGAGGAGGTCGAGGATGGCTCGAACGTGGTTGGCCACGTAGATCTCAGTGATTCCAGATGGAAGGCTGAGCCCGTTGGCGAGGAGACGATCGTGCCCCTCATACACGCCCAGGTCACCATAGATGGGATTGGTGTCGACAGCATCACCGCCACCGAGCAGTATCGTTCGCGGGCGCTCGGTGGCGGGCTGCCAATGGAAGACGTCGTGCCAGTCGCCGGTCGTCCCCTCGGGAGCCGGCACGTTGAGCGCGTAGACGCCGGTGATATAGTGCTCGCGGTCGGTAGGAGGAATCACCACCTGAACAGCCTCGGTGGTGTCGAACGCTAGCAGGTCATGCTTCTGGCTGATTGGTGGCATGGGCGTCGACTCCTTTCCGGCGTCAGCTCGTGGTTCGTTGCTATCTCCTAACATGGTAGACGAAAATCTCAATAGATAGACATAAAATATAAGCATCGCCCATTCGCATGCCGCAGGAGAGTAAGGATGACGGGGGACAGTATGGATATCCTTACCGGACACTCGAGACGAGCAGCGTGTCGTTCGCTCTCCAAGGTGCTGCCTGAACGGCGTCACCGGCGCATGCGGGGATCGAGCATGTCACGGAGACCATCACCGAATAGATTCAGGGAGAGCACGACCATCACGATCGCAATGCCCGGGAAGGTGGCCATCCACCAGCAGTCGCGAAGGTAGCTGCGCGAGCTACTGAGCATGGCCCCCCACTCAGCGGTCGGTGGTTGTGCTCCCAAACCAAGGTAGCTCAACCCCGCGGCCGTCAGGATCGATCCGGCGACTCCGACGGTCGCCAGCACGATCAGTGGCGTAGTGATGTTTGGGAGGATGTGCCGGAAGAGGATGCGTGGGGCGGGAGATCCAAGGGCCTTCGCCCCGACGACGTATTCCAGTTCCTTGACCGTCAAAGTCGATGCGCGTGCGGTGCGCGTATAGACGGGAATCGCCTCGATCCCGATGGCGATCATTGCGTTGGTCAGGCTTGGACCGAGGATAGCAATGATGGCGATGGCCAGGAGAATCCCGGGGAACGCCAGCATGATATCCATAACGCGCATCACCACGGTATCGAACCATCCGCCAAAGTATGCTGCCGAAATGCCGAGAACGGCACCGAAGACGAGGGCGATGGCCACCGCAATCAGACCGACGCGGAGGGAGACTCGTGCACCGTGGATCACACGGCTCAAGACGTCGCGGCCGAGCTCGTCCGTGCCGAAGGGATGCTCGCGAGTGGGAGCTGCACGGCGATCGCGCGAAATCTCGTTCGGATCGTAGGGGGCAATGACGGGAGCGAATACAGCCAGCACGATGAAGAACACGAGAATGATGGCACCGGCCATCGCCATCGGGCGTGCCCTGAGCTTGCGGGCGGCATCTCGGTATGGGTTCCGGGGGTCACCTTCGATGGCGGCGAGCGCCATCGGGGGTTCGGTCGTCTGCGTGAACGAAGACATCTCGAAGCCTTTGTCTATCGGTAGCGAATGCGTGGATCGATGACGGCGTACATCAGATCGACGGCAAGGTTCACGAAAACATAGATTGCCGCGACAAAGAGGACGATTCCCTGAATCTGGGGGAAGTCGCGTTGCTCGATAGCGGTAATGGTGTAGCGGCCAAGTCCAGGTCGGGAGAACACCGATTCCACGATGACCGCCCCACTCAGGAGGGCGCCAAACTGGATCCCGATGATCGTAATCACCGGGACAAGCGCATTTCGCAGGACATGGTGATAGACCACGATCCGTTCGCGAAGTCCCTTTGACCGGGCTGTACGGACGAAATCCTGGCCGAGTACATCGAGGATCGAGGACCGCGTCATGCGAGCGAGGACCGCGGCCGCAGGGGCCGCGAGTGTGATCGTCGGCAGAATGAGGGCGCGCCATCCCGATCCTGCTATCGGTAGCCAGCCCAGCTTCAACCCGAAGAGCAGGATGAGAAGGATGCCAGACCAGAATGTCGGAACCGAAACCCCGAACAACGCGAAGGTCATGATCATTCCATCGACACTGCTGCGTTTGCTGGTTGCTGCGAGGGTCCCCAACGTGATCCCCACGACGGCAGCCGTGACAGAGGCACAGATCGTGAGGGTCAGGGTCGATGGGAAGCGCGCGAGGATCTCGTTGAGAACCGGCTGTTTGCTGCGAATCGAGGTTCCCAGATCGCCCTGGAGGGCATTGAACACATAGCGTCCGTATTGCTGATAGAGCGGGTCGTTGAGGCCCAGCTGGGTACGGAGGTTGTCGTAGTCCTCCTTGGTGGCCGTTTCTCCCAGCATGACCGCGACAGGATCACCCGGGACCAGGTGGCTCATCAAGAACGCGGCGATCGAGACGCCGAACAGGACGGGAATGACGAGGACCAGGCGTTGGAGTATGTATCGGGACATGCGATGTCATCCTCTGTGCGCTTGGCTGGCAGACACATGCGAAGGAGTGCGCGGCGCGTGTCCACGCACTCCTTCGTGAAGACAACCGGGCACACTCAGTCGACGAAGGCGTCGTAGTAGACCGTGTAGTTGTCAGGGTGGAAGTTGGCGTTCCTGATGGACTTCTGGAAGGCCAGGTAGTAGGAATCGTACCAGAGCGGGATGAACAGGCCCTGATCGTTCACATACTTCTGCATCGTCTCGTAGACGGCAGCTCGCGCTTCTGGATCTGTCGCCGATCGCCCCTCATTAATCAGCGCGTCAAGCTCAGGATCACGAACGGCATTCAGGTTGATGCCAGCCCCGGCTTGGCTGGAATCGAAGATGAGATACGCGATGTCCGGATCCTGATAGGTGTATCCCATAAAGACCGCCTGATGGGATTCGGATGAGATCTTCTCCAAGACGGTGGCGAACTCCATCTGCTGGATGATCATCTCCACTCCGACATCGGCGAACTGCGCCTGCACGACCTGGGCGGCGCGCCCGAACGAGTCGTTCGGCAGGTTCAGAGCCGTGAAGGAGAGTTTCGCGCCATCCTTCTCGACGATGCCGTCACCATCCGAATCGGCCCAACCAAGGGCCTCCAGTGCGGCGACCGTCGCGTCCGGATCGAACGGAGGCGCGTAGTCCGCCATGCCATCCCAGTAGCCGAAGATGCCAGGCGAAAGAAACGAGTAGGCCGGGAAGCCGTAGCCTTCCACCGCGGCATCCAGCACGTCATCCTTGCTGATCGCGCCCATCAGGGCCTTCCGCAGCTCGGGATCGTCGAAGGGGGCGACATTGACATTGAACGCGAAGGTGACGATGCCCTTCCGCTCGTAGGTCACGATCCAGTAATCCTGGGTCCCCTCGAACCGGGAGATGTCGGTGGCCGGGAGCGAGAGCTGCTGGATTTCGCCGGCCTCGAACGCCGCAACGGCCGAGGCATCTTCGGTGATCGACTGGTAGGTGATCTGCTCGATGAACGCCCCAGCTGGATCCTGGTGCATGAACTCGGGCGCCCACGCATAATCCGGGTTGCGCTTCAGGACAACGCGGTCGCCCTCTCGCCACTCGTCAAACATGAAGGCACCAGAGAGGATGGGCTTTCGACCGAAGTCGTCGCCCATGGCCTTGACTGCAGTGGGGCTGACGATCGAGAGGTTGCTGGAGGTGAGGAACTGGAGCAAGGGCGCAAAGGGTTCGGACAGCGTAAAGGAGAACGTGGTCGCATCGGGTGCCTTGGTGGAGACCATCGGTCCGACGAGGCCGGCGGCCGTCACCGCTTGGGTGGCCGGATCGAGGATGCGGTCAAAGGTGAACTTCACGGCGTCGGCATCGAGCGGCGTTCCATCGTGGAAGGTTACACCTTCGCGGATCTGGAACGTCCATGTCAGGCCATCTTCCGAGATGTCCCACGACTCGGCGATCCAGGGAACGTAGTTCCCATCATAGTCCTTGGCAATGAGGGTATCGCCGACAAGGCGCAAGGTGGTACTGACTTGGGCGGAACCGGTCTTGGCGGGGTCCATGGTGTCACCAAGCTCGACAGCACGAACGGTGAGGGAGCCGCCCACGGCAGGCTCCGCGCCTTCAGCGGGTTCGCCGACCGGCGCTGCCCAAGAGAGCGAGTGAATACCGCCCGCTGCTGCCAAGGCCCCGAGCGCACCGGCCACCTTAAGTCCAAACCGTCGACTAAATTCGTCCTGCACCGTCAACTCCCTTCGCTTGTCGGACAGCGCGCATCGAGAGACTTGGTGTCCTTTGCGCATTGGTATGACCTGCGCGATGCTAAGCAGAACGCCAGAAGTCCTGCGGGTCTGTGACTTCCCAAGCGGGATCGATTCCTAGTAGGTCTCGCCACTTTGGCGGTTGGATTCCCCGCAAGACTTTTGCGAGTCCGCTTAGCATGAAGTCTCGGGCTGGGGAACAGCGAGCTGGGTCAACGTGGAGTGAAGCCCCGTGAGCTTCACAACGATTCAGGGGCGGATCTATGCTCTGCGCCGGGA
Source organism: Thermomicrobiales bacterium (assembly GCA_049840815.1). GTDB lineage: Bacteria > Chloroflexota > Chloroflexia > Thermomicrobiales > UBA6265 > JASGDN01. Next base: position 81,745 of record JASGJI010000007.1, read on the forward strand.
CGGAGCTGGTAGCGCGTCTAAAATATGACTCATGGCTCGAGGCCACTTCTCGCACGCTAGCTCAGGGAGTTGGGGTAGTCATCGAGAGTGATAGAGCGAGTTAGGGATCAGAAACGAATAGTCGAATCCAACCGGGGAGTTGCGGAGATCGCCTTCCCTTGCTCCTGCGATAGTCCGACTCGTCCGATCGATCGTGCTGCCCGTGTCTGCAGCACCGTGCGGCCGCGAACAACCCCGGTTTTTGTAGCGATGCGGCCGCCAGCAAGCCAATGACCGGAGCCGCCACCATTCCTAAATGGTTCTCTCGGCAAGTTCGTTCCCTATCGAGCATAGGGAATCATCTGGGATCCAAACCCACCGAGTGGCGGCGTTGGGAGCGCGTGAGGGATCTTCCGCCACCGGTGCGGTCGTCGGTGGTCGTTCCAGTATGCGAGTGCCACTGCGTATCGCAGGAGGATTTATCGCAAGACACTTGCCGCGAAAACCACTAAGTGGTCCTTCGCTACACCGATGATGTTCCTCGAGGAGAATTTTCAGCATGCCTTGAAATTGATACGGAACTACTCTATCATCATATAGAATGTATACAAGGAAACATAATGCTGTGTTTATCCGATTCTCAGGTATCCTGTCCCCCATACGTGCACCGAGGGTCGTAGCGTCAGGTGCCGAGCGGCTGACACGAGCTACGGCGGTCATCACCCCACAGCTGCGGCGGGTCTTCGGTATTCCCCAAGAGAACATTTGAGCGACCGTCGCAGGAGTGCGACGGTCGCTCGTTTGTCTCACCGAAGCTGTCGAGATTCATGCTCATATGCTATTCACGGTCAGGACCATACAGGAACCATACATCGCATCCGTATTCTAGAATCCAGTGAAGGCAATGTGGGCCGTTCACCTGGATATTAAGGAGATTCACCGTCATGTCCGAAACCTCACGCGAGGTGCAGCAGAACACCTGGCCGACGCACGAGCAACTCGACAACGCGCGATGGCACGAGCGGGCCACCCGACGCTTTGTTCTGAAGGCCGGAGCAGGGGTTGCCACTGCCGGGGCGATGGGCAGCATCGCGATGAAGGCGTTCGCCCAGAATTCGGGTTCCAGTGCCGCGACGGCGGTGGCTTCCCCAGCGGCCGAGTCGTCCTCCGCCACGGCTGTCGCGTCCGGAGTATGTGTGCTCACTCCGGAATTGACCGTTGGCCCGTACTATCTCGACGATCTGCTGGTGCGCAGCGATATCACGGAAGGCAAGAAGGCCGGCGTTCCGCTCGATCTCAAGATCAGTGTGGTCAGCACGGTGGATGGATGCACCCCGATCGAGAATGCGGCGGTGGACGTGTGGCATTGCGATGCCAAGGGGTTCTATTCCGGGTTTACCGAGAGCAGCCCCGGTGGCACCGGCTCCTATGTCGACGATGGGTCCGACCCGGATACCTTCCTGCGTGGCGTGATGCTGACCGACGCGGACGGGGTCGCGGAGTTCGCCACGATCTATCCGGGCTGGTACGTCAGCCGCGACATCCACATCCATATGAAGGTTCATGTGGGAGGAGCGACCGATGATGGCACCTACGATGGCGGCACCGTTGCCCACATCGGCCAACTCGCGTTCGATGACACATTCAGCGAGCGGATCGCCAAGGAATCGCCCTACAACGAGAAGACCGACACGTTTACCCGCATCTCGGAGGACTCGGTCTTCGTCAATGTCGAGGACGACGACCCGACCTTCTTCCTCACGCTCACGCCGAACGACGACAGCGACCTGACGAAGGGCATCGTCGCCACGATCACGGTTGGTGTCGATCCCTCGGTTGACAACGATCAGCAGGGCATGGGTGGCGGAGGCGGTGGCCGCCAGGGCGGTCCTGGTGGCGGGCAGGGGGGTCCGAACGGGACACCGCCGGCCGGGGGCCAGGGCGGACCGGGCGGCGCGCGGCCGGAAGGAACGCCGCCGGGCGGGATGCAGCCGCCGAGCAACGAGCCGACTGCAACGCCGACGGCCACTGCTACAGCCACGAGCTGAACGTACCACGGCACGCGATGAGGATACGACTCCGGAAGGGCCATCCTTTCGGAGTCGTGTCATGTCCGGTCAGGGGTGATTCCACCCTGCGAAGACCAACCACCAAACAGCAAGCATATGTCCCATTCGCTACGGTGGCGGTGTGGTGCAGATGATCGCCGCTCCCGCCCGGATACCGATGCCCGGTCTGGTGAGCGGCGGCCCCTCAAGCGAAAGGTTCGTTTATGAATACCAGCATCAGGCCACTTTCCCGTCGCGCGAGCCGCCGATGGGTGCTCTCCACATTCGCCACCGCTCCCTTCGTCGTGCCGCTCGTGCGATACGCGCCGGTTGCCGCCGCGACCCAGGTTGCGAGCCCAACCTCCCCAGATGCGGGTGATGCGCCGGATGCGACCTTTGTCGCCATCCCGGCCAACCCGGACTTTGCCTTTCTTCGGGCGCCGGGAAGCACCGATCCCGGCACCGGCGAGGCGTCCCCGATTGCCACCGCCTATACGCTGGCGAAGACTCCCGTCACCAATGCGCAGTACGCGGCGTTTCTGGCCGCTACGCCATCGCATGCTGCGCCATCGGCCTGGGAGAACGGCGAGATTCCGGCAGGCAAGGACGATCACCCGGTCATGTGGGTTTCGTCGAATGATGCGAAGGCCTACTGCGACTGGCTTGGCACGCAGACCAGCGGCTGGGCGTTCCGCCTGCCCACCGAGGCCGAATGGGAATATGCCGCCCGTGGCGACACGACCGATACCTGGCCATGGGGCCCGGAATCCGGAACGACGTGGGATGGAACCTCCTTCACCGCGCACTACACCTACAACGGTACCCAGGTTGCTTGGTACCTGTTGAACGAGCCGGACACCATCGCCACCTATACCGATGAAAAGTCCAGCAGCTATGGCGAAACCGTGCGTCTCGGTGGCCTGCTTTCGATGGACGCCGATGGCATTGTACCGGATGCCTGCTGGGCCGATTACGAGACGCGTACGGGATTCGTCTACACCGATATCTTCCAGGCGCGGGCGAATGCCGCCGATTTCACGACACCCGTCGGCGCCCACCCCGAAAACGCCAGCCCATTCGGCTGTCTCGATATGTCGGGCAACGTCTGTGAGTGGACCTCCACCCTTGTCGATGCCACGATCGGTGGGGAGGCGGGCCAGGCGGGCCAGCAGGCCATCCGCGGAGGGTCGTGGTATGCCGCCGCGAAGAATTGCGAGGGCACCGTCCGGGGTGAGGGCCGCGACCCGTCTGGTACGGGTGTCTATTTCTCGGTCGGCTTCCGTGTTGCCGCCGAGCGCTCCTGATCGTCCGCTTCGAGCGCATGCTCGGCGCATTCCTCCGAAGGAGATTCCGATGTCCCGTTCCTCGATCCTCTCCACGCTATCCACGCCGGTCAATCGGCGTTCGGTGATTCGGACCAGTGCCGTGGGCGCTCTCGCCGTCGCCCTTCCCCTCCAGCGTGCTGCCGCCCAGAGCGCCACCCCCGCTGCGACGCCGATGCGGGACGATGTGCCGGATGACACCTTTGTCGCCATCCCGGCCAACCCGGAGTTCGCCTTCCTGCTTTCCCCGGGGATGCAATCCCAAGCCGGGAGTGGAGAAGCCGCGCCCATCGATGCCCCATACGCCCTGGCGACATTCCTCACCACCAACGAGGAGTTCAAGGCCTACGCCGATGCCAATGCGGATGTCGAGGTTCCCTCCTACTGGGCGGATGGCACCTACCCCGATGGCAAGGGAGATCACCCGGTGCTGGGGGTGTCTGCCGAGGCCGCCGAAGCGTATTGCGCATGGAAGTCGGCCTCCTACCCCGGCTGGACCCTGCGGCTCCCGACCGAAGCGGAACTGGAATACGCATCGCGCGGTGATGCCGAGCAGGGTTGGCCGTGGGGAAGCGACCAGGGCACATCCTTCGATGGCACGACACTGACCACCAGGTTCAATTACAACGGTGTCTGCTCGGCCTGGTATCTCGTCAATGAGCCCGACACCATGGCGACCTTCGACCATGAAGAGTCGCCGTCGTATGGTGAGTCGGTCCGCATCGCCGACCTGCTCTCGGTTGGCGCCGATGGCCAGGTGCAGGGCTGGATCGATCACGACACCTGGACCGGCTTTGTTTACACCGATGTCTATGCCACGATGATGGCGGCGGGCGGCTTCACGACGCCGGTCGACACCTACCCGGATGGCGTCGGTCCATTTGGCAACTACGATCTTGCCGGCAATCTCTTCGAATGGACCTCGACCGATGTCGAGGCAACGAATGGCGCCGAGGCCGGAGAAACCGTCCGCGCTGTGCGGGGTGGGTCGTGGTACTCGAACTCGCGAAGCTGCACCGCCACCTACCGGGGTGAAGGACGCGATCCGAGCGGGGGCTATCACTCCGTCGGGTTCCGCGTCGCGGCGTCGGCAGCGGAGGATGCGTCATGATCCGGCTTCGTGGGCTCGGGCACGGCCTGGTCATCGCCGTCCTCGCGCTTTCCTTCGCTGGCGCTGGTGCTGGCGTCGCCGCTGCACAAGAGGCGACGCCAGCGAGCACCCCCGTCATCTGCGACGCATCGCTCTCCTTCGAAACCTCGGCGACCGATACGACGGTCGGGAAGAATCCGCGATCGCTGGCCGTGGCGGACCTGAACGGCGACGGCCTGGTCGACATCGTCGCGACCAACCTGGACGACAACAGTATCTCGATCCTCTTCGGCAATGGAGATGGGACGTTTGCGGATGGCGACTCCATCATGGTCGGGTCGCAGCCCTACATGGTCATCGCTGCCGATCTCGATGGGGATGGGGATCTCGATCTCGCCACGGCCAACTTCGGCGAGGCGTCCATCTCTGTGATGCTGAACGAGGGCGCTGGCCAGTACGGCGCTGTGACGAGCTATGCCGTGGGTGAGAGTCCGCGCGCGCTGGTCGCCGGGGATCTCAATGGCGATGGGCTGGTCGACCTTGCCACCGCCGATTTCAAGTCCTCCACGGTCACGATCCTTCTCGGTGCAGGCGATGGCGCGTTCCTCCCAGGGGCGACGCTGGAGACTGGCCCCCAACCGCATGGCATCGCGGTCGCGGATCTCGATGGTGATGGCGATCTTGACCTTGCGACCGCGAGCGTCTCGAATGCGGGCGTGACGATGCTTTCCAATGATGGAACCGGAGCCTTCACCGCAACGAATTACGCGGCAGCGAGCAAGCTCTACGCCATTACCGCCGTCGATATGAATGGTGATGGACTCGATGATTTGGTGACGCTCAGCAACGAGACCGGCGAGCTTGATGTCCTGCTTGCCACGGGGGATGGTGGGCTTGCCCCTGCCGTCTCCTACGCGATTGGCACCAAGACGGTTGCCGTGACGGTGGCCGACGCCACGGGCGATGGGATTCCGGATGTTCTGGTCTCGAACTTCCGGGCGGACTCCGTGTCCCTACTGGTTGGTGCTGGTGATGGGACGTTGAGCGCCGCGACCGATATTCCGGCAGGATCGGGAACCTACGACACGGCCATTGCCGATATGACCGGTGACGGTGTTCCCGACCTGACGGTCGTGAGCAGCAGCGCAAACGCTATCTCCGTCTACGCGGGGACATGCAACACCGGCTAACCGAACATGCTGGCCGCATCACGCGATGCGGCCAGCATGTTCAGGGATGAATGGACTTTGACAGGGCAGTAGTCATGGACGTGGATTCTGGCACAGGCTAGTGATCGCTCTGGGAAACTGCCACGTCTGATTGCGGCACTCATGGACCATTTGAGAGGCATTCATATAGGCATTGACCGGCTTGATCAGGTGCGATGCACTAGCTTGGAGCAGGCCACGAGTTGAACATAGTCGCTTGTAAGCTGGGCGGGCGTACTGGTCATCGGTAGCAGTACCATCCGGTGTTCTGGTATCCAACCTGGCCGGCCTCGACTGCGGCCAGGGTATTCCAGATCGGGTTAGTGCTCGTCAGCAGCGTTTCATCCTGGGTCAGGACTAGTTCGGCCGTGAACTCTCGCCGCCCTCCTCCCAACTCACGTCAACGACAGGAAAGCCCTCGGCCGAGGGAATTGACTCGATCTTCAGTCCGAGACTTTGGAAGAGATTGTTCTATGGCTAGTAGACGCGTCCGCGATGAGGAACCGGTCTCCTGCGTCGAGAGAGACGAACAGGGCGGTCAGATCCGGATTCGCGGCCACGATCTCCGGCGTCTCGGTGACCTGGGCCTCAGTTCCTACGCGATCCGCTCATATCCTCCGATGAGATCGGCAACCGATCGCTCCTACATCGTGATGCCGATGACGAGTGCGACGTCTGCGAAGATCTGCACCGCATCGCCGATGATCTTGAGGTTCAAGTCATCACCCCACCGATTACTGATTACGAGGATCCGGCCGTAGCGCGAATAACCGCTTGACTTCGATCTCCTGGTCACCAACTGACGGCTCGCCGGTCAGATCTAGGTCGCAGATCCGGGGATCCGAAGTCCCGTCTGGCTCCGTTGCCGACCCGAAGTGAGCCATCGGTTGGATTCCGAAGGTGGCGAGGGCAGCCGCCCAGTCGACGAACGCAACCTCTCGCTGCGGTGTTGCGACCGCCTCGACGGCAATGCCCCGGTCGTCGGTGAAGGTCCAGCCTGATGACGGCGTCGTTTCCCCTTGGGCGAGCGTCGATGCGGGATAGGCGACTAGCGTGGCCGCCACCGAACTCGAGATGAGGCGTCGGCGGGTCAGACTCGCGATTATCCTGGACCGTCAACAGGAGGGACGCTGGGTCGGTAGCTGAGAGGTGGGCATTGCGAGTCTCTCTGGATGGGGATCATACGCAATAGCTGGACAAACTTTCGGATATGATCTTAGTGGTCCATCCGGCAAGTTCATGGGATAGCCGGAAGGCAGCCAACGCCGGGTTTCCGGGCCGGACGATGGTGACGGCGCTTGCCCCAGACGTAGGGGTGGCGATGCGCATTCCAGTAAGTGGTGGCTCGGTCGACGGCGGTAACGATCTCCTCCCAGGTCTCGAAGCAGCGTCCCTTCAGCGCCAGGGAGCGCAAGGTCTTCCACCACGGTTCGATCAGGGTGAGATAGGCGGCATAGGTGGGCTGGAAGACGAACTCCCAGCGGGGGTGGGTCACCGCCCAGAGCAGCACGTCCATCGCCCGGTGCGTGCTGAGGTTGTCGAGGATGGCGTAAACACGCTCGGCTTCAGGACTGATCCAGGCATCGACCTGATCGAGGAAATCGATCCAGGTGGCGATGGTGCGTCCGGGGTAGGGGGCGGTGAATGCGGCTCCGGTGGCGGGACAGAAGGCGCCGAAGACGTAGCCCTTGCCGCGCCGCCCATAGTCGATCTCTTGCGTCGCGCGACCCCGCCGCTCTCCGGTGGGATCGGGCTGGACCAAGCGCGTGCCAGGATGGCTCTTGGCGCTTTCTGGTCCCATTTCGTCGAGACAGATCACGACGCTTTGGGCCGGCGGGGTCTCGTAGAGGGCGACGATGGCCCCCTTGTATCTTGGTGCGGTGGTCATTGACCATCCGGGCGCGGCAGATCCCTGCCCCCGTGGTCCCGTGAGATCGCAAAAAAGCGTTGGTCGCCGCGCCCCGCCACTCCGCAGAACCCGCACCATTGCCAGGGCCACCGAGCCCGCATCACACAAGGACGGGTCAGACGAGAGGAATGCCCCATGGAGACGCTATGTTTCGCCGGGATTGACGTCGGTCGCGACTGGCTCGATCTCGCGCTTCGCCCGAATCGCCAGCACGAACGATTCGCCAATGACGAGGACGGCATCACCCGTCTCGTGGACCTCGTCCGTCCGCTGCACCCAGGTCTTGTTGTCCTGGAAGCCACCGGCGGGCTGGAAGGACCGGTCACCGCCGCCCTGGCCACCTCTGGGCTCGCGGTCGTCGTCGTCAATCCCCGTCAGGTGCGGGACTTCGCCAAAGCGATCGGGCAACTCGCCAAGACCGACACCCTTGATGCCCATCTGTTGGCCCACTTCGCTGATGTGGTCCGGCCCGAATCCCGCGCATTGCCCAGTGCCGACGCGCAGAAGCTCTCCGCCGTCCTCACCCGGCGGCGTCAGGTCATCGCCATGATCGTCGCGGAGCAGCAACGACGCCGGACCATGCCGGAGGCGCTCCGGCCTCGCCTTGATGCCCACATTGCCTCGCTGCGCGCCGAACGCGATGCGCTCGACCGGGAGTTGCACGGCCAGATCCGACGCAGTCCGCTCTGGCGGGAGGAGGATGACCTGCTCCAGAGCGTGCCTGGCGTCGGTCCTGTGCTGGCAACCACCCTGATTGCCGAATTGCCGGAGCTGGGCCACCTCAATCGGAAGCAGATCGCCGCGCTGGTCGGGGTGGCGCCGTTGAACTATGAGAGCGGTATTCTGCGTGGACGCCGGATCATCTGGGGTGGTCGCGCCCAAGTCCGTGCTGCCCTCTGGATGAGGACGTTGGTCGCCGTCCAGCACAATGCGATCCTGCGCCCCTTCCACGAACGGTTGCTGGCGGCAGGCAAACGGAAGAAGGTGGCCCTGACGGCGTGCATGCATAAGCTGCTGACCATCCTCAATGCCATCCTTCAGCACCGGACCCCGTGGCAGGAACCAGCGCTCCTCCCTTGACGGGCGAGACCATTGCTTTTTTCGACGAACTCGGGATCGTGGCGCTCGGCATTATGAAACCACGACTGCTGGCGCTTCCACTGCAGGCCGTCATCGCGCAGCCAGGTCCAGATCGTCGAGTCCGACAGGTGGACACCCTCCCGTTCCTCGAACGCCCGTTGCAGCCGTTCCAAGGTCCAGAGGTCGAACGGTAGCTCCAGGCGGGATGGCTTCTGCGTCGCCAGGCTCACGAGGCGGCTGCGGACATCGGGCGCGTGGGTCGGGGGGCGGTCCCCACGCGCGGCATCCCTCAGATCGCCGAGCCCTCCATCATTGAACCGTTTCACCCACGCACAGCCGGATGGGCCGCTGAGCCCCGCTCGGCGTCCGGCGACTGAGGCGCTGACCGCGGGATCGTCCAGCAGCATGACCAGCAGCGTCGCGCGCTGGACCAAGCGGACGGGCTGGGTGCGCGAGGCCGCGAGCGTCAGTACCACGCGCTCCTCCTCGGGGGTGGCAGATCGGAGATCGAGTTTCGTCGGCATGATAATTCCTCCTGAGCCGCGGCACAGCATCGGAGGAATCATCGCAAGACACTTGCCGAGAGAACCACTAATACTACAGTTGAACATGGGTAGGAATGGTCTGGCAGGATAGGCGGGAACGGAACGGAGCGTCCCATGTCGACCACGATCACTCCGGACCTGACCGATGCCTGGCTCGCGGAACTCGAGGCGATGGACGTCCGGCTTGCCCCCCCCACTTCGGGCGGAGCGAGGTCCGTCGTCGGGCCAGTGCCTACCTGCGCGGTCTCCTCTCCGGAGCCGAGCGCAAGAACGGCTGGCAGCTGGCTGAGGTCGCCGGGGATACGGCGCCCCACGGTATCCAACACCTGGTGGGGCGGGCGATCTGGGACGCCGATGCCGTGCGGGACGAGCTCCGGGCCTATGTGGTGGAGCGGTTGGGCGAGCAGGACGCCGTACTGGTGATCGACGAGACGGGATTCCTCAAGAAGGGAACCAGATCGGTCGGGGTCAAGCGGCAATATAGCGGCGCAGCCGGGCGAAGCGAGAACAGCCAGGTCGGGGTCTTTCTCGCCTACACGACGAACCGGGGGCGAGCCTTCATCGACCGGGCGCTCTATCTCCCCGCCGAATGGGCGGAGGACGGGCCTCGTCGAGCCGAAGCCGGGGTGCCGGAGGCGGTGGCCTTCGCGACGAAACCTGCGCTGGCGATGGCGATGCTGGAGCGGGCGTTCGCGGCCGGGATCACGCCCGCCTGGGTGGTCGCCGACTCGGTGTACGGGGACCATTGGGCACTGCGGCGGATGCTGGAGTCGCGCGACCACCCCTTCGTGCTGACCGTCAGCGGGAAGACCTATCTGTGGAGGGATGGGCGGCAGCATCGGGTCAGCGATCTGTTGACCGATCTGCATACGGACGCGGAGACCACGTGGCAGCAGTTCTCAGTCGGGGATGGGGCCAAGGGACTCCGCGAGGATGACTGGGTCCGGCTCCCCCTCCAGGCGCCAGAACAGGCGGGGTCCGCGCGGTGGCTGCTGGTCCGGCGCACTGGCGAAGCACAGGACGACCTGACGGGGTATCTGGCGTTCGCCCCCAGCGCCACGCCCCTGCAGGAGCTCGCCCGTGTGGCGGGCAGCCGGTGGCAGGTGGAGATCGGGTTCGAGGAAGCCAAGGGGGAGGTGGGCCTCGACCGGTACGAGGTGCGGCGCTGGGATGGCTGGTACCGGCATATCACGCTGGCGTTGGTCGCGCACGCGATGCTGGCGACGATGCGCACCATGGGCCACGACGCGGAGCGGATCAAGGGGGGGATGACGCCCCGTCCGGACAGTCTGGCGGCGTTCAAACGCCAACGGGGGCTGTCGTCGCGCTGACGGTGGCCGAGGTGCGACGGCTGGTGCGGTTCCTGCTGATGCCGCTGCCGTCGTGGGAGGACGTGCTCCACTGGTCCGCCTGGCGCCGTCATCATCATGCCGTCGCCCAACGCTGCCACTATCAGAAACGGGGACACCCGCTCCATGATCTCCAACTGTAGTACTAAATACGGTAATCGCATACTAGGGTCGCGTTCGGACCCGTTGCCTGCTGGACATGCAGAGATGGTCAACACGGGTGCCGCCTTACAAATGAACCGTGCAATGCGGGTCGCTCGTCGGGCAATCATCAATATCGGGTGCCGATATCGGTATCGATAGTGACGCGAATTGGGGGGCATCGGGGAACCTCCGGGAATGGTGCAACCGGCACGCATCGGTAGCAGCGGTGACGACGATTCGGATCACATGTGCAGATGCCGGATACGGCCATACGGCAACCATATGTGCAATGGAGTATGGTCATATGGTTGAGCGATACGCCCGTTCGATGGGTCCGGAAATCGGCTCGACACTACTATCGTTTGCACCCGTCCACAAGGACCCATCAGGAGAATCCATCCATGTCCAGGAACGAGCACCTGCTCGATCGTCTTCGCACCGGAACCGTCGATCGTCGTCATCTCGTCGGCGGGTCGGCTGGTGTGGCGGCGGCCGCGACGGCCGCATTCGCGCTCGGCTCGCTGGTTTCGGCGCAGACGACCGATGCCACCGCCACCCCGGAAGCGGGTTCCGGTTCATCGTCCTCCCGGTCCACCTCCAGCACCTCGGTGACGGATCGCTCCGCTTCGGTGATCGCCTCGGTCCAGGCCGATCGCGATGCCGTCGCTTCCTCGATCGACACCTCCACGGTGGATGAACTGCTCTCCCTGGCGAACGACCTCCAGACGAAGGCCGTCGCGGCATCCGACACCTCAGGGAGCCGGTCGCGCCGTGGATCGGACTCCAGTTCATCCTCGTCGTCTTCCTCGTCCGCATCGACGCCGGAGGCATCGACAAGCACCGCTGACACCGCCGCCACCCCGGCGGCCTCCGGGAGTACCGCGACCACGTCCTCGCCCAGCAAGCGGCAGCTCGCGAATGCGGCAACCCGGACAGCTCGTGCCGCCCGCGCGATGATCGTCGCCCAGCTTGCGAACTTCGGCCTGCCCTCCCAGCAGGTTGCCGTGAGCCGCGGCCTGGCCACGGTCTACGATGAGGTAAAGGAGGTCGCCGATTCCGCGTCGTCCGCCGGAAACGAGGACGCGTCGACGCTGATCACCCATGCGGAGGATGCCTATTCCTCCGCATATGAGGCATACAACGCCTCGACCTACGCCCGTGCGGAGCCTTATGGCGAGGCTGCTGGCTATCTCGCCGCGGCGGCTGTCAGTCTGCTTGGCCGCAGCGACGATATGATGGATGGCAGTGACGACCGCGATAGCGGCCGGAGTGGTTCCAGCAGCTCTGGTTCAAGTGGCGGCAGCCGGAGTGGTTCCAGCAGCTCTGGTTCAAGCGGTAGCAGCCGGAGTGGTTCCAGCAGCTCTGGTTCAAGCGGTAGTAGCCGGAGTAGTTCCAGCAGCTCTGGTTCACGCGGTAGCGGCGGATCGGGCAGCAGCCGTGGTTCCAGTTCCGGGAGTGGCAGTTCCCGCAGCTCCGGGAGCACCGATGCGACGGCCACGCCATCGGCCTCGGATCGCTCATCGTCCGGTTCGGACGATAGCGATTCATCCACCCCAGTGGAGGTGCCAGAACCATCGTTCTAGGGATCGACTCGTAGCGACACTAACGGGTGGCGGGCGGCAATCGTGGGCCGCCCGTCCTCGTGTTGGCCGTCGTACATCATCATGCGGCAGAATGGCTCACATGAGCGTGATGGAACGCATGTTCCCGTGCTTCAATCGCTCGTACACGTCTTTCGGCAATGGAGCTTCGTTGCGGTCCTGCTAGCGTTGCCGGTGTCGTCCCCGTTGTCGTTGATCGGGCGGAGGTGTAGGCGAGAGACGGGCATCCGAATCTTCCTTCGGCGGGTGCTGTCTCACCAGCTTCAATCGACTGGCTCGGCAGTCGCCCCTTCCAGGGTTTTGAAAGACGTTCTATGCAAGACCCCGATCCCCGGGTTCGCCTTGGCGCTCAGTGGTAGGAGACGTTGTATGCGGCACCATTTTGGCGCGTCACGGCCATGCGTGCCGGGACTGACGAGAAGAATCCGCGCCAGTGGTAGCATCGGTTTCCCACAGACGGACGAACACGAATCCGTACTCGTCCTCGGTCGGGACGTGCACACACGATGACCCTTGGGGTCGAGGTCCCCCAAACTGCTGGACACCCGGTACTATCTCACTAGCTTGCCGCCGGATGCGGCCAGGTGGCGCGCCGTCACTGGGCATGGAGAACAAGATCCAGTTGGTGCTCGACATGACGTTCCGGGAAGATGCCAGCCGAATTCGGCCATGGTGAGCCATGAGCTATGTTTCGGGGTGTGATAGAACTCCAGCCTGTTCCTGAGGCGTTTGGCTTCCGCGGGCGGAAAGGCTGCATAGAACGCGGCCGGGGTGTGGAATATTCAACTGATCCTTGATCAGGATGATGCGTTCGGCGTCCGGAGAATGATCATCGACCAGCGCCTTGATGCAGGCGGCGAAGTCGAGCCGGGTACGCTGCGTACTGACCATGAGCGACCACCAGCCCGCAGCGGCTGGGTCACGACGAAGAAGGTTGGCAATTCCACCCCGGACATCCTCCGGATCCTGCCGGGCAGGCTGACCAGGGGCAACCGGCTGGGGGCGGGTCTTGTCTAGCAATTGCCGGTTCGTCTCGTCGAGACAGACGACGGGATGCGTCGGTTCGCGAGGCCACTGATAGACGTTCAGCACATCCTCCATGTGTCAGACGAAGTCCGGATCAGCCGTCGGGGCGAGGCACCTCCGCTCAGCTAGCCAGGGGTGCACTGCGTTTTTCTGAGCGTGCGGCGTACGGTCTCGTACGAGATGGACGGGATCACCTCCAGCCTGACCAGTTCATCAGCCAAGAGCCGCAAGGACCACTGATCGGAGCCGTCGGGAAGCTCCGATCAGGTGAGGGCGACCAGCTTCGCTTCCTGCTCGCCATCGAGCGTGCGCGCAGAGATGCGATCGGGGCGCTTGCGCTCCAGCGTGGCCGTGAGCCCCGCGGACACGAACTGGCGAGGGACCCGGAGGCATGGACATCGAGCGCCCCGACGATCGCCGCATCCGACCAGCCGGAACCAGCCTCGTCATGATCGGCTTTGACCAGGATGCGGGCGTGGGTAATCATGCGCGCGGAGGCGGTTCCGCGATGGACGAGGCTATAGAGCTCGATGCGCTGCGCATCCCACAGGACGACGCGATAGGGGGGCCATGGCGGGGACTCCTCGCAGGAAACACGGTACGATCCCGCGTTCCGCAGTCTCCTTTCCACCAGCACGTCACCCATGACACACCACTCGATAAGGTCATGATTGAGGTGATAGCCTCGCCGTCTGGGCTCCCGCAAGTCGACCTACACTTGGAGTCCCAGCGGCCACCAGCCCGGATTGCGAGTGGCTCTATGCACATCGCGGCGAGCACGCGGCATGGTCCAGCCGGTCTGTCTGACAGCCTCGGGGTAGCCACCAGATACCCACCAATTGAGGGGAGAGGGAGGCAATCCATCGTTTGAAACTGTCCCTGACAGGCTCCTCAACAACCCGCGTCGAATCCCGACCTGCCTGAGGCAATGCGTCCAGGCAGGTCGTGGATTGCTTCAGAGGGAACACCATGGAACGAGGCCGGGGTTCAACGCGCATTTATCGCGGCGCAGAAAGACCCGACGTACGTCCCGCGCCTCGGGCGCAACGACGGCGGTTTTGCCCGGCGTGGGCGACAGGCTACTGGACGTCGCCAAGAAGGTGCTCCGTCCAGTAGTGGTGAGACTTCGCTACTGCGGTCACGACGTTCTTGATCTCGCCCGCAACCGTGAACTGTGGTCCTGCGGGCAAGTGGAGAATCGTCTCTGATCGCTCGACGCGAATATTCTCAGCAAGGATGGCCTGCTCGAGCCAGATCGCCGTCGCTTCGTCAGGGCAGGTCAGATTCACCCAGCCGAACTGGATATCGGCTCCTGACGGCCATCCCGTTACCATCGTGAGGCCGCGACTCAGTTGCGCAAGGACTCGCGCTTGCCCCCCAAGATCCATGAGGACGGCATCTCGCGAAGGCGCCTCCAGCATGGATCCACGATGTGGCGGCCCTCCTGCCATCGCGAGATCGCAGAAGTCTTCCCACATCCGGTCCCAGGCAACGTGGCCATCTTCGTCATAAAGGAGTGGCGCTGCCGCGCCCATTGGATCACTGCACACCGGGTGACCGAATTGATAGCGTAGCGGCAGCGGGAGCTTTCGACCGGCGCTAACGGCAGCCAACACGGCAGCTGCCCCTCCAGCAACTGCGAGACCATCCGTGCTGGAGACTCCCCCAGCGCCAAACCTTCCATTATGGTGGGCACTGGTTGCGTAGTGTTCGGCAAGCAGATCGCGTCCATAGTCTCCGCCATTCGGAGTGCGCATGACGGAGTGAATGTGCATGCGCTGCGGCCCGGTTGCGCCCTGATAGTAGTCCGATTCCTGACCCAACGGCCCAGGCTGCTGATGATCGAACTCGATCAATACCACCGGACTCTGAATGCGATAGTAGAAAACGGCATCATCGTCGGTCTCACCTATCCAAGCGAACCACGTATCGGCGATGTGATCCTGCACTTCAGCCATCTTCACCGAAGCCTGATCATCTGGGAGGCGAGAGATCCACTGCTCAATCAGTGCGAGCAATTGCGATTGCTGAGCCTCATCAAGATCCGCTCCAGAAACCCCCGCGTAGGCGATCACCGCATTGTCCTGACCGGCACCTGCCTGCATGTCCTCCCCAGCCTTGTTCGCGCTGAGAATCGCAGCGGACTGCTGATCGGCAGACAGAGCATTCACGAACGCCAACCCCTTGTCCTGTTCGTCTTGGAGCACAGAGAGTCCGGCATACTCCGTCCCTTCCGGGGCGATGACCGGCTCCGACCCAAAGAAACAGGGCGCCATGACCAGCTGGTCCCCCAGCAGGAAATAGCAGATGATCAGGTGGTGGCCTTCAATCCGCCATGCCCACGGCTCAGTGGTGGATGGGTCGCCATAGATGGTAAAGAAATAGAGATCCTCATCGAAACGATCGAAATCGTTGGTCAGCTCGCCCTGCGTGTGATTCAGCTTGATGATATTGGTCGTCGACTCGTACCCATAGGCACTCAGTGACGACTCCAACAGTGCAAAGGCTGCCGATTTTTGGGAATCCGTCATCGCACGAAAACCAGTGCCCTGACGGTTGGTTCCATCGACATTCGTCCACACGCGGATGATCTCGCTGTCCACTTCCAGGTGAGTGTCGGCAAGTTGGTCGCTATCGAGGGTCGCAAGAAAGGCTTCCGCAGCATCGACGATTGCCGTGGTCGAGGCTCCCGTCGCGCCGATTGGGAATAACCCTTCGAGTGCCGTGCCATCAGTGGTGATTCCAACAAAGGGACTAAGATCATCTACACTGCTTACGCCACCAGGGCCGCCCTGACCTCCGCCTCCAGGACCGCCTCCACCGGGGCCACCCTCCGACGGAGGCGTACCGTCAGGCGCTCCCTGCGCGAATGAGGGGCGCGGCGCAAGCATACCGAGCGCTGTCATCGCTCCGAGAACAGAGACCCCTCCAAGAACACTGCGCCGCGTGGTACGGGGGCGAGTGTGACACTTGCTCAGAGGCTGAGGCTGAAACACGACCGAGTTCTCACCATCGCTGGTCATGGCATATCTCCTTCATTCACTGGGCGACGAATCCGCTCTCGCGGCTCAAGCGCCGACGAGAGCATGTTCGTGTACCTCGGACTTGGCCGAGCGGATTCTTGTCGGCATGATACGGCACGACGTTGAGAATTTCGCCCTTGGATTCTGGGAGATCGCTGGGCGACCTCAGCTCCCCGCAAGAATCTGATGCTGAATCTGAGGCGCAGGCGATACACCCCAAGACTTCACGGTGACCAGATGCTGTGAGAAAGAACGGGTATGATCCGGTGCAGAGAGTCCTGAACACCGAAATCGAAGTCCCTGTCCTGTCCACGGGGATATGCACGGGCATCCAGCTCTTGTGCAATACTCGCAGCGTTCAGCATTCCGACCGATGTGGGTCAGGAGCTCCTATTGTGAAGAGCACCACTCCCCGAATCAGTGGTTCTTCCGGCCAATACCTTTTGAATGGGAAGCACCGGGATACCACGCGGTCGTCCCCATAAGCCTTTCGCGATCCGCATGTTTCGATTGATGCGCCGGCCTTGCTAGCCCCCGAAAAGGGGCCAGAAACTTGCCGAGAGGACGTCAGGAATCTTCCGCCACAGGTACGGTCGCCGGTGGTCGTCCCAATAGGTGAGCGTCTGGGTCGTGGCCTGCCCGGGGTCGTCCGAGGTCTCGAATCACCGTCCTTTGAGGGCAAGACCCTTCAATTGCTTCCACCACGGCTCGATCAGGTTCATCCAGCTCGCGTCCTTGGGCAGGAATTGTACCTGAATCTCCGGCCAGGACCGCAGGGCGAGCTACACGTCTCGGCTGGCATGCATCGAGAGATTGTCCTCGATCACCAGCCACCGCGCCGCGGGGAACCGGTCGATCCTCTGCTCGAGCAGTTGGAGATGGCTCGTGCTATCCCGTCGTTCCGTGATGATCGCCGTAGCTTCGCCGGTGGTGGGTTCGAAGGCCCCATTCCCAACGTTCGAGTGATGCCTCCACCGGAGGCCAGAGCAGGTGAAGTTGAAGTCTTCGACAGTCGATTCCGGATAACCAGCGGGGGTCAAAGGGTCTGAACAATCCGGATTGCTTTCCCCGCCTTCGCAAACTCCTCGGCAATCAGTTTCACCCGGCGACCGGGACGGCGACTGGTACCGGCGAGAAACACGATCTCCTCCGATTTTGAGGAAGCACCTCCCTGGCTAGCACGCCGCACGTCCTGCAACGTGTTGGCGGGGAAGATCGTCGCGGTCAGATGGATTCGCTTGGTCGGTTTCATAGACTTGTGGCCTCCATCACCTTGCGGGCATTCTGTTTGGCCATGTGGATAGAGATCGAGGTAGTATCCAACCTCGCATGACCCAGCCACTCCTTGAGCTGGAAGGGAGAGACGCCAGATTGGGCCTTGTAGGAGGCGAAGGTGTGACGCAGGGAGTGGGGGGCACCCGCCGGGTGATGCCAGCCTGTTCATAATATTTGTTCACGAGATCGCGCACGCCCCACTCCTTGAGGGGCTCCTCGTCGCGGTTGAGAAAGAGATGGGGATAGGGTGTGGGAGGCCGCAGCGCCAGCCACGTCCTGGTGGCGTGGATGCCCTTCTTCTCCAGCTCGATGGTACGGGCAGCCATGCCCTTGCCCTGGCGCACCGTCAGGACGGCGTTGTCCAGATCGAGGTCGTCAATCCGCAGGGCACACAGCTCGCTGATGCGGATGCCAGTCTGGATGAACAGCGTCAGGATGCAGAAGTCTCGCGGATTGGCGCCCGCCGCCGCGAGCAACCGGTTGTACTCCTCCGGGGTGAGATAGGTGCGGGTCTTGCGCTCCCGCTTTGGCGTATCCACGCCATCGACAGGTGATGACGCGATCTGATTGGTCACCACCATCCAGCGGTAGAACTCGCGAATGGCGGCCAGCTTGCGCGCTCGGGAGACGCCGGAGACGTTGCGGCGGGCGAGATGCGCCAGGAAGGCATTGACGTCGTCGGTCGTGACGTCCGCGGCCATGATGAGGAACGGATTGTCCTGGAGCGCCCAGCCAGCAAGCTGGTAGAGGTCCGAGCGATAGGCCCGGATGGTCTGCGGCGAGCGGTTGCGGCCTTGTTGGACAGTGATGACGTGCTCGATGGCAACGGCAAAACGCTGCGGTCCATGGGCATGAGGTTGAGATAGCATAGGGTGGCCCTCCAAGTGATACTACCAGCCTATCAATCGGGTTGAATGAGTGCAAATGGAATCATGGAACTATTTGGGCATGATAACGGGGGTATTTCTCAATTCTCTTGGCCCACGGTTGCGATTGTCAAGCTGGGAGTTCTGGAGCGTGGCCATGAGAATGGTCGTTATCTGGGGTACTGACCACAGTTGACGACCTTGGCCTTAAACACTCGTATGTCGTGGAAATCCTTTGCAGTCCTTCTGAGTGAATGGAAGGCAATGCATGTCGACATCTTTCTATAGATAAAATCATAATCCGTGTATTATTCCGTACCCTATGATCATCACTGCAAATACAACCTTCACCAAGAGCAAGCAGGTGAGCTTGCCAGCGCGCATTGAGCGTGCCCTCGACCTCAAGCCGGGCGAGCGTCTTTCCGTGAGACTCGAGGATGACACGATCGCCCTGTCGCGCCCCCGATTCACCCTCGGCAATGTGTTCGGTTCGGTCGAAAATGTGTTCGGATCGGTCGAAGCCCGGCCGGACGACGACGTGGTGAGTATTGACGATCGAATCCGGCTGACACAGGACGCGCACTTCGAGGAGCGTGCCCAGCGCGGCGACGAGCGATGACCTATCTCGACGCCAATATCTATCTTCCTGCGTGCGCTGGTCTCGCCCGGCACCGAGCAGCAGCACATCCAGCAAGTCATCGCCATCGACATCCTTGGGGAAGGGGGAGCCTCGCCGTTCACCTGCAGCGCGGTGGTCGTGCACGAGGTGCTGTATCAGCTCACGCGATTCCTCCCGAACCGGCGAAGACGCCGACCGATGTCGACGACGAGCCGATCGGCCGACAGGCCCGGAGGAGCGATACATGACCATCCAGGCATCGGAACACGCCCATCCGATCACCCGTCCCATCACGCATCCGGTCACGTCGTCGACGGATTTTCGGAATCGGCGTGGATTCGGGCGTTTTGGCCGCATAAGGGAGCCGACTGTCAGGGGTCATGCCCCTGACAACCTCGTTCCCATCGCCCTTCCGGCAAGGACGCTCCAATGACCTCGATCCGTATCAGCGTTGCCGAACTCCAACGACTCGCGAAGCGGCTGAGTGAGCGGGATTGGGGCATTCTCCGCTTCCTCCACCAGCACCGCTATGCCACAACCGATCAGCTGCGGCGGGTCTTCTTCGTTGATCACGCCAATCCCGCCGCGGCCACCCGCGCCTGCGTGCGGGTGCTCGACCGCCTGCTGGGGCTTCGCATCGTGACCCGGCTCGAACGGCGTGTCGGCGGCGTCCGGCATGGCTCGGCCGGCTTCATCTGGTGCCTCGACGTGATCGGGGATCGGTTGACGCGGGCGCAGGGTGGGTCTCGGAAGCGGCTGCTGGAGCCGTCGTTCCCGTTCCTGACGCATACGCTGGCGGTGACCGAGACGCATGTCGAGCTGCTGGAAGCGACCCGTGCGGGGAGCTTCCTTTTGAATGGGGTGCAGGTGGAGACGGAAGCCTGGCGGGACTACGTCGCTCCCGGCGGCGTCCGCAGCATGCTCAAGCCCGACTTGATGGTGATGGTGAGCAGCGATGCCTACGACGACCATTGGTACATCGAGGTCGACCTCGGCACGGAGTCGCAGCCGGCGCTGCTGCGGAAGTGCCGGGCATATGAGGACTACCGGCGGACGGGCCGTGCCCAAGCCGAGCACGGCGTCTTCCCGCGGGTGCTCTGGGTGCTGACGACGCCGGAGCGGGCCGCGAAGCTCACGGCCGCGATCGCCGCGGAGCCGACGCTGCCGGACCGCTTGTTCGTGGGCATCACCCCGGAGGTGTTGGTCGCCACGCTTCGCGATCCGCCCTAGTGGAGTGTCACTCCTCAAATGCCGGATAGAGGTGACGGAGACGGGTGCGAGCATCGCTGGTGGTGAACTGCCAGTCGATCGTGCGGGTGGCGGCATTACGCCGGTCGGCCCAGGCAGTCACTTCCCGTTCCATCGCGTTACGATCCGGGATGCGCTGCCGCAGGCACTGACGCTGGAGGATGCTCAATTCAAGCTCTGCCATGTTCAGCCACGATCCATGTTTCGGCGTGTGGTGGAACTCCAGCTTGTCCGCCAAGCGTCTGGCTTCATCGGGCGGGAAGGCCGCATACAACGATGCGGGCGTGTGGATGTTCAGCTGATCGAGGACCAGAACGATTCGCTTGGCGTCGGGATAGTGGACCTCGACCAGCGCCTTGATGCAGGCCGCGAAGTCGAGGCGGGTGCGCTGCGTGCTGACCATGACGGACCGCCACCCCCGCAGCGGCTCGGTCACCAGGAAGAGGTTGGCGATCCCACCTCGGACATACTCCGGATCGTGGCGGGCCGGATGGCCAGGGACGACGGGTTGGGGTGGCCGGGTCTCATCGAGCAGTTGTCGGTTGGTCTCATCGAGACAGATGACGGGATGCGCCGGATCGAATGGGCGCTGGTACACATCCAGCACATCTTCCATATGCCAGACGAACTCAGGATCGGCGGTGGGGGCCAGGCACCATTGCTCAACCAGCCAGGGTTTCAGCGCGTTTTTTTGAGGGTTCGGCGCACGGTCTCGTAGGAGATGGAGGGCACCACCTCCAGCCGCACCACCTCATCGGCGAGCAGGCGTAACGACCAGCGGTCGGCTCCATCGGGCGGCTCCGAGCAGGTCACGGCGATCAGCTTCGCCTCCTGCTCGCCATCGAGCGTTCGCTCGTAGACACGATCCGGGCGCTTGCGCTCCATGGTGGCCGCCAGCCCCTCGGTTGCGAACTGCCGCCGCACGCGAAGGACCGTGCTGGCGTTGACGTCGAGCGCTCCGACAATCGCGGCATCCGACCAGCTGGGACCGGCCTCGCCATGATCGGCTTTGAGCAGGATGCGAGCTCGAGTGATCCTCTGGGCAGTCGCAACTCCGCTATGGATCAGGCCGTTCAGCTCGGCACGCTCAGCGTCGGTCAGGATGACGCGATAGGAATTGGCCATAGCGGGGACTCCTCGCGGGAAACACGGCACGATTCCCTACGCGCTCGCAGTCCCCTTGCCACCGGCAACTCATGGCTGACACACCACTAGGGAGAGCCCTGGAGTTGTCCACAACCCTGTAGACGATTCCACATCACGGCTCGTCTCGACTTCGTTTGGAGAACGAGCGTCAATAGAACAGGTAATTCAAAATGGGGCGCATAACGAGGCGCCCGGAAAGGAGACATATATGGAACGACAGCAATCACAGAACCGAGGAGGTCTGGCAAGAGTGGATCGAGAGGAGCGTGTGGGCACGGTCTCGCAGATAGAGCACCTGTTGCGTCTCGTCGATGCGAAGAAGCCTAGCACGCCCGCTGGACCGGGAAAGGGGGCTGCCGTGCTCTATCTGCGGGTCTCGACCCAGCGCCAGATGCATACCGCGAGCGACATCGACACCGAGGGCACCTCGATCGCCACGCAGCGCGAGGCGACCCGGAAGCGCGCCACACAACTCAACGTGCCGATCATCGAGGAATTCGTTGAGCCGGGTCATTCCGCGCAGACCGTTGCCAAGCGCCCCGTCTTCCGCGAGTTGCTCACCTACCTGGAGGAGCATCCCGAGG
The DNA here is from genome assembly GCA_049840815.1 of Thermomicrobiales bacterium. Classification (GTDB taxonomy): domain Bacteria; phylum Chloroflexota; class Chloroflexia; order Thermomicrobiales; family UBA6265; genus JASGDN01. Next base: position 103,807 of record JASGJI010000007.1, read on the forward strand.
TCGGCTACGTCATCATCTATACACGCTCTCGTATCTTCCGCAACCAGACCGACGCCGCCCTCACCAAGCGCATCCTGGCCAAGATGGATGTCAAGTTGATCTCGGCAAAGGAGGACTTTGGCGAGGGGTACATGGCCGACGCCATGGAGGCCATCACCGACATCATGAACGAGGTCCAGGTCCGGCAGAGCGGCGAGGACATCAGCACGAAGATGCTGCATAAGGCGATGAACGGTGGGACGACGCGACGCGCTCCGCTTGGGTATCGCAACATGCCCAAGGAAGTTGATGGCCATATCGTCAGCGGCATCGCGATCGATCCGCAGCGGGCACCGCTGGTGCAATGGGCGTTCGCGCAGTATGCGACGGGGGAGTACAGCCTGGTCGAGCTCCAGGCTGCCCTGACCGAACAAGGGCTGACTACCCGGCGCACCGCGAAGTGGCCGGAAAAGCCCGTGTCACGGACGCAGCTGGAGTTGATGCTTCGCGATCCATACTACCTCGGGATGATCCCCTATAAGGGACAGGTGTATCCCGGTCGGCACGAGGCACTAGTGACGGCCGAGGTCTTCGAGCGGGTGCAGCACGTGCTTGACACCCGCATGCAGCGCAATCAGCGGGATATCGTGCACGACCATTTCCTGCGCGGGATGATGCGATGCGGTCGCTGCCGCGCGGAGGGATACAGCCGACCGCTTGTCTACACCGCCGCCGTGAATTCGCGTGGCAGGATCTACGAGTATTTCTTCTGCGCGGGTCGACAGGACAAGGCCTGCGACCTGCCGCATCTCCCAGTCCACCTCGTTGAGCATGCCATCGACGCCGAAGTGCAAAGCCTTCAGCTCTCGGCGGAGGTGATCAATGCGTTGCGGCAGCAGTCGGTGAGCCACGCAGACGAGCATCTCGCCGCCGAGCGCGAGGCGAGATCCCGGATCAAGAAGGAACTGGACGGGCTGGACGCAAAGGAGGAGCGCTTGCTGGACCTCGCGGCTGAGGGGGCGCTCACCGCCGCCAAGGTGCATCAGCGGATTGCGAAACTGAGCATCCAGCGGACCACGCTCGCGCAGCGTCTCACGGCGAGCGACACCTACCTCCGACAGGAACGTGCCACCCTGGCGGACTACTTCGACCTGCTGGAGGCGCCTGGGACGTTCTACGCTGATGCCGCCGACCCGGTGAAACGCCGGCTCCTGCGCGCCTACTTCAGCGCCATCTGGATCGAGGATGATGGGAATCACGTAACATTGAAGACTGAGCGGCAGCCGGTGGTTGCCCAGATCGACCAGGTGGTCGACGCACACGAAGAAGCCACCGAGCAATCGCTCGGTGGTGCTCGATCGTCCATGCCCACGCTCTATGCTTTGGTCGCGTGTTTGAGTAAGACTGGTGTGGTACCCCAGGCAGGAATCGAACCTGCGGCCGTCCGCTTAGAAGGCGGGCGCTCTATCCGCTGAGCTACTGGGGCCTTGCGCAGCGTCGGAACGCCGCACGCGCCCAGTGTACCCCACCCGTTGCTCGCCACTTCGAGAGACGGTGGATCGGAAACGACGATAGTGGAACCGTCCGCCATGGTTTGTCGTACACCCGATAGTGATTGGAGAGAGAAGCGCTGGTCTGACGTGACACGGCGTCACCGTCCAGTACCAGAATCCAGTGTCTGGCCGATCGAAAGTCCTATGACCGACATGCTATGATCTGCCCGGCATTGGTACGGATCGCACCGCTGAATCGTTCGCCACCGTGCGATCCCGAAGATGAAGATCGAGCGTTGAAACGCGACCTCAGATGATGAACGCACAAGGCCAAGAAAGGCAGATAGCATGGGAACTCGGCTGCTGGACGAGATTCAGCATGGACCGGCATACGCGGAAGGCAACGGCGCCCCGCTGAGCATCGTGATTACCGGCACGCTGCTCGCGGTCCTTGGGCTCTTCCTCCGGATCACCTCCAAGGCCAACTGATTCCCCACCATAGTGAGAACGACACGAGGACGGCTGGCCCACTGATCGGGCCAGCCGTCCTCGTGTCGTTCCGCATTCCGTCATTCCGCCGGAGGCGTTACCATCGGTGCCGTGCGTCGAGCCCGCAGTTCGGCGTAGAACTCCTTCATCGTGGGACCAAGGCGCTCCCCAGCGGCATCGAGCGTGACGAGCGTCACGCCCGGCTTGCCGACGTCCGCGCGGGCCGCCACTTCGCCCGTCACGCGCGGCAGGATGCCCTCCGCCTTGCCCATCACGAAGACCTGGTTCGGACGTCCCGTCCGCGCCGCCCGGTAACCCCGCTCCGTGAAGAAGGTGATCGCCAGATCGAGGACCTCTTTCGCAGGCAGCCGGGAAACGGCCTTCCGTTGATAGGCCGTGCGCTGCATCTCGGCGTTGAACGCGTCACGGTCGGTCACGTCACAACTCCACCGACTCGCCCGGCGTCAGCGGCAGCACCCGCGATGCCGTCTGCGATTCCACGAGGTCCTTGAACGCGCCGCTGTCCTGCTGGATCGGCGGGAACGTGTTGTAGTGGCAGGGGATGACTGTTCCGGCGCGCAGGATGCCGGCCGCGCGGGCTGCGTCCGTCAGGCCCATCGTGAAGCGGTCGCCGATCGGCAGCACCGCCACGTCGAGATCTTCCTCGGCGATCAGCTGCATGTCGAGGAAGAGGCAGGTGTCGCCCGCGAAGTAGATCGTCTTGCCGCCGAAACGCACGACGAGGCCAGCGGGGATGCCCGGAGCCACCACTCCCTCGTCCGATTCGTAGCTGGACGTGTGCCACGCCGGGACGAACTTCACCGTCCCGCCGGGGAACGGCACCGTGCCGCCGTGGTTGCCCGGCGAGACGTTCTCCACTCCCTGCGTGCCGATCCATGTCGCCAGCTCGAACGTCCCGATCACGACCGCACCGGTGCGCTTCGCAATGGGAATGGTGTCGCCGACGTGGTCGTTGTGGGCGTGGGTGAGCAGGATTGCGTCGGCGGCGAGGTCGTCGGCGTTCACTGTCGAGACCGGGTTGCCGGTCACGAACGGGTCGACCAGGACCGTCTTGCCGTCCGCCTCCAGCATGAAGGCAGAGTGGCCGATGTAGGTGAGCTTCACAACGTCATCCTTTCTGCAGGGTCAGGCGCGTTCGTAGACGACCGCGCCATCCTGGATCGTCGCGGCGACGGTCGCGGTGTGGATCGTGGTCGGCTCGATCGCGCGGAGGTCACGGTCGAAGACGGTGATGTCTGCCAGGTAGCCCGGCTTCAACATGCCCTTGATCGTCTCCTCGTGGGACGCATAGGCGGCATTCTCGGTGTAGGCGCGGATGGCTTCCTCGACCGGAATGCGCTCTTCCGTCCACGCGTCGGCGCCGGTGCGGTCGAGTCGGGTCACCATCGTCTCGATCCCGAGCAGCGGATTGACGGGCACGACCGGCGCATCGCTACTTGCCGCAGCGACGATGCCACGCTCTGCATACGTCTTCATCGCGTAGGCGTACCGGAAGCGATCGCGGCCGAGGTTCTGCTCGTAGGCGGCGCGCGTGTAATGGAGGAAGGTGGTGCCCGGAATCGGCACGACCCGCTGCTCGGCGATGCGCTCGATCATGGGTAGGTCGACGATGGAGCAGTGCTCGATGCGGTGGCGGATGTCCGGACGTGGCAGGGCAGCCTGGGCCTCGGCGTAGGCGTCCAGAATCAGCTCGATGGCGGCATCCCCGATGGCGTGGATGCCGATCTGGAAGCCAGCGAGATGGGCGCGGAGTACCTTCGCCTTGACCTCGGACGGCGGAATCATCCAGATACCGTAATTCTCCGGTTCGCCCACGTATGGCTTCCGCATACGGGCCGTGCGGCCGCCAATCGACCCATCGGAGAAGAGCTTCGCGTTGCCGATGCGCAGCCAGTCGTCTCCGAAGCCGGTGCGGATGCCGAGGTCCATCATCGCATCCAGCGTGTCGTCGATGATCATCATCAGGTAGGTGCGCAGGGGGAGATCGCCGCGCTCGGCGAGGCGCTGGTAGGCGCGCAACTGCTCCGGCAGGCGGATGCCGGCCTCGGCGGTGCTGGTGACGCCATGTGCGCGGAACGAGTTGCCGCCCGCGACGATCGCGTCGGCGAGCTGGTCCTCGGACGCCTCGGGGATCGCCGACGAGACGAGTCCGACCGCCGATTCCCGCAGGACGCCGATCGGCTCACCGGACTCGTCGCGGTCGATGCGTCCGTCGCCGGGGTCGTCGGTGGAGGCCGTCACGCCGCCAGCCCGCAGTGCTGCCGAGTTGACCGCCGCGATGTGATGGCAGGATCGCCAGAGCAGCACGGGATGATTCGGGGCGACGGCGTCCAGGTCGGCCCGAGTGGGGTGGCGCTGCTCGGCGAGCGACGCCTGATCGTAGCCCTGCCCGATGATCCACGTCCCCGCCGGAACGCGCGTCGCCGCCTCCGCGACGAGGCGCTGGATGTCCGCGATGGATGGTGCCGACTCCGCCGAGAGGTCGAGTTCGTTCAGCGCGAACCCGGTCATCATGACGTGGCAGTGCGCATCGTAGAGGCCCGGCGTCGCGAGGCGGCCCGCCAGGTCGAACGACTCCGCCTGGGGGAGCAGCGCGCTCACCTCAGCGAGGGAGCCGACGGCGGCGATCCTGTTGCCGACGATGCCGATGGCCTCGACCTCGGGTCGATCCCGGTCCATCGTCAGGATCGGGCCGCCGTGAACGATCGTGCGGGAAAACGTCATGCCGACCTACCTTTCGACGGTGCGCGGAGTGCGGGAGAGCCACCAGGCGGCAAGATCGGACCCGCGCGGCATCCAGACATCGCCGGCCCCGATCGCCTCGTCGAGGAAGCGGGCGATGGCCTCGATGAAGCCGGGTCGAGCCGAGAGATGCGGGTGCAGCACCACAGCCATCAGCTGGCCGCTCGCGCGGACCGACTGCAATCCCTGCGACCACGCCTCCAGCAACGCGGACGGTGGCGTGGGGTGGCTGGGATCGAACCAGGCGGCGTCGGTCCAGAACGGGGAGGTCGGAATCGAGACCGTCTCGCCGATCACGGTCGGGATATCGCCGCCCCGATCCGCGATCACCCACGCGAGCTCATCGAGCGCGGATTCGTCGGGGACGAGGGCGCCGGTCGCCGGGATGCCCGTCAGGCGGGTGATGCGGTCCGCTGCATTTGCGTCGGCGGGGATCACGTCGTGCCCTTCGTCGAGGGCAAGGCGAGCCAGCTGGGGCGAGCTGGTCAGCGCGCCGTCGCTCCACGCCGTCGTTGCGCTGACGTCGAGGTCGGCGAATGAACGCAACAGGTGCTGGAACCCGGTAGCGGCGTAATCGAGACCGCGCGTCGGGACGTTGGGATCGGCATCCTCGGCGGCGGCCATCCGGACGACGACGAGCAGGGCTGCGCGATGACCGGCGGGCCAACGTTCGGTTGGATAGGACTGTTCCATAGAAAAGAATGCTCCGTGCCGTGGACGTTGGCTATCGTGTGCGGCCTGTGGCTGCGGTGAGGGCGACATCGAGATCGGCGAGGATGTCCGCGATCCCTTCGATGCCGACCGAGAGCCGGACGAGGCCGTCACCGATGCCGATGGCGTGACGTTGCTCCGGCGTGTACCCACGATGCGACGAGATGGCCGGGTAGAGCGAGAGTGTGTAGACATCGCCCAGCGTCGTAGCTGACTGGATGAGCGAGAGGTTGTCGAGGAAGGCGAAGATCTGCTCGCGCCCGGCATCGACGATGTCGAAGCTGAGCATTGCGCCATGTAGATCGTCGATGAACTGCCCCTCCGGCAGCGTTTCGTTCAGGCTCGGATAGTTCACGTGCGAGACGCGAGGATCGTCCGCCAGCCATGCGGCGACGGAGGATGCGTTCCGGCAATGCTTGCGCATCCGCAGCGGCAGCGTCTTTACCCCGCGCAGGGAGAGCCACGAGTCGAACGGACTGGGGATCGCGCCGGAGAGACGGTTCTCCTCGCGGATGACCGGCGTGCGCTCTACCGAGGTGACGATGATGCCGCCGGTGACGTCGCCATGCCCGGAGATGAATTTGGTCGTCGAATGCACGACGAGATCCGCGCCGAGGTCGAGCGGGCGGGTGACGATCGGCGTGGCGAATGTGTTGTCCACGATCAGGATGGCGCCCACGCCGTACGCGATCTCGGCGACTGCCGCGATATCCGCGACGCGCAGCAGCGGGTTGGAGACGCTCTCCAGCAGGATCGCCTTTGGCTTCAGGGCATCGGCCTTTGCCCGAACCGTCTCGAGATCGAGGATATCCACAAACTCCGAGACGATTCCGTACTTCCGGAAATGCGTATTCAGGGTTGCGTAGACTGCGCCGTAGATGTCCTGAGAGGCGAGGACAGTGTCGCCAGGACCGGCAGCGTAGGTGATCGCGGCGTTGATGGCTGCCATACCCGATCCATACGCGACCGCGCCGCCACCATGCTCCAGGGTGGCGACTGCCTCCTCAAGGGCCTGGACGTTCGGGCTGCCGTGCCGTGAGTAGACATATCCCTTGCGCGGGTCGGAGAAGACCTCGTCCAGTTCCGCGGTGTCGGGGTAGCTGAACGCCGTGCTCAGCTGGATCGCGTTGACGGTAGGCGTGGCATTGCCGGTGGTCGTGCGTTCGCCGGCGTGGATGGCCTGCGTCTCGACGCTGGCGGACGAAAAGTCGATGGGCGAAGAAGTCATGCGAAAGGGTCTCCCAGAAGGGCGGGGCGCGAAGGCGCACGCAAGCGCGAACCGGTTCCCGCAGTGGACGGTCTCTGTGGCGAGTCTAGGTTTCGGCGTGCGGGGCGTCAACGCCAACGAGAGGTGAGAGGTGAGAGGAGTAAGGAGTGAGGTGAGGGGTGAGAGGAGTTGGGGATCCGTCTCGCTTGACTCGACTCCGAAAGCGCTCAAGATCTCATGTCATCGTGAGCGAAGCGAACGACCCCCGCGCGAAGCGCTTCCGGCGAAGCCGGAACCCGGTGGTGGCATGGGCGGCGTCTGGAGTACCGCGTCGTTTGGCGGCATTCGGAGAGGAATGCCTGGGGCTCGGGTATCGACCTTTGGTCGGCACGGGGGTGGTCAATAGGCGATTGCCCTGCAATCGAGCGGGAGCGGCCCATCGCTGCGCTCTACATGACATGAGATCTGGGGCACTGCGGAACTCGTGCCACGTCACGTCAAGCGACGCGAAGCAAATAATGGGCGTGCCATCGTCTCCGCCCCGTCCTCGTCTCCGCCATCTTGCTCCTCACTTCTCACTCCTCTTCCCTCTCGTTTCGCATTGACAGCCGTCGTCCTGCGACCTACGGTGTCCCGCAGAGTCGCAGGATCGCCCAGCAGACGGCGATCGTCGCCACAAACGGGAGCTTTCACTCATGTCGAACACCTCTCCCTGGGTCGCCACCAGCGCCGAGTACCGCCCGGATCGCTACTATCGCTATCAGGACCTCACCGATCTGCTGCGCACCTGGACCGAAGCCTATCCGCAGCTCGTCACGATGGAAAGCATCGGCAGGTCGTACGAGGGCCGCGACATCTGGGCGCTCACGATCACGAATGCCGAGACCGGTCCGGCATGCGAGAAGCCGGCCTACTTCGTGGATGCCAACATCCATGCGGGTGAGGTGACCGGCTGCGCGACGGTCCTCAAGCTCATCAACGTCCTGCTCACCGGGTACGGGAATGATGAGGCGGTCACGCGCGTGCTGGACACCGCTACCTTCTATATCGTGCCGGAGATCATGGTCGATGGTGCGGAGCGCTACTTGACCACGTCGGACCGCATGCGCTCATCCATGCGTCCGTATCCGGAACCGGAGCAGAAGGATGGCATCATCCGCTCCGACCTGAACGGCGATGGCATGGTCGTCAGCATGCGGATCAAGGACCCGAACGGGCCGTGGAAGACGTCACCGGACGACCCGCGGGTGATGGTGCGGCGCGGTCCGGACGAATTCGGCGGCGAGTACTACTTCGTGCTGCCGGAAGGCGAGATCGCCGATTGGGATGGTGGTGCAGTCAAGCTGGCCGCCGACCTCTGGGGTCTCGACCTGAACCGCAACTTCCCGTACGAGTGGGCGCCGGAGTGGCAACAGCGTGGCGCCGGTGAGTTCCCGCTCTCCGAGCCGGAGACGCGCGCGCTCGCCGACTACATCTTCGCGCGGCCGAATATCGGTGGCTCCCAGCACTTCCATACCTGGTCCGCCGTCATCCTGCGGCCGTCCTCGAATATGTCCGATGCCGACATGCCGAAGCTGGACCTCAAGATCTACAAGGCAATCGGTGAGATGGGTGTCGAGGAGACCGGCTACCCCTGCATCTCCATCCACGATGACTATGCCTATGACAAGAAGCAGCCGATCCATGGTGCGGTGCTCGACTGGATGTACCTCACGTTCGGCTCGTATTCGTATTCGACCGAGCTCTGGAGCCTGCCTCGCCTTGCCGGGATCGAGGTGAAGGACTACATCGGCTGGATGACCGACCATCCGGATGCCGACGATGTCGCGATGGTGAAGGCGCTGGATGAACACGCGCCTGGCCATGGGTTCGTGCCGTGGACGCCGTTCGAGCATCCGCAGCTGGGGCCGGTGGAGATTGGCGGCTGGGACTACAAGTTCGGCTGGCAGAACCCTCCAGGATCGCTGCTGGATGAGGTAACGGAAGGCAACGCCCGCTTTGTCCTTCGCGCCGCGCAGACGCTGCCGAAGATCGTGATCGGGGAAACCTCCGTCGAGGCGCTGGGCGGCGACCTCTATCGCGTGGGCGCGGTCGTGCAGAATACCGGTTTCCTGCCGACCTACCTTAGCCAGAACGGCCTCGCGACCGGCAAGATCAAGCCCGTCACCATCTCGCTGGACCTGCCGGATGGGGCCGAGATCGTCTCCGGAAAGCCTGACCAGGAACTTGATCCGCTGGAGGGTCGCGCCAATCAGTTTGGATCGCTGCCGTATGGCAACGGGCTCCCGAACCTGACCCGAGCCAAGGCGGAATGGATCGTCCGTGCGTCGGCGGGTGCGTTGATCGGCGTGACGGCGACCTCCACCAAGGCGGGCGTCGCACGCGGGACAATCGATGTCCCAGAGAAGGTCTGACTGTGGCACGCGCGACAGAAGACCAGTTCATTGGAGCGCTTCTCGGCCTGGCGATCGGGGACGCGCTCGGGCGTCCGCTGATCGGCCTGACACCGGAGCAGGTCGCGGAGACCTATGGTGCGATCACGGGATTCGTCGGAGAGGACGCCGAGCGGGAGGGCGCTCCCACCGGTGTCATCACCGATGAGACCGAGGTCACGCTCTGTATCGTCGAGTCGTTGACCACGAACGATGGCATGATCGACGCCGAGAACATCAACACGCGGCTGGGATTCCTCCTGCGGGGGGATTCCCGCCGCTGGTTGCCGGAGTCGGTCATCGCCGGAATCGAGCGGGCGGAAGCGACGGATGGACTCGTCCTGGCGGACGCCGACGAGGCGGCGGAACTCTCCGTTGCCGTGCGTGGCGTGCCGGTCGGGCTGTTGCACGCCGTCGATATCGACGACGATTTCAGCCTCGAAGCTGACGCGCGAACGGTGACGCGCTTCAGTCATGGCGGCAATCGCCAGGCGGCGCTGACGGCGACGGTCGCCCGCGCCTTCCGGGCGGCAGCGCGTGACGAGGCGATGCCGATGCCGATGCCGATGCCGGAGTCACCAGTACCCGGCTCGGCCGAGGCCTATCTGGGCGTCCTGGTCGCGGAGGGCTTCGCCAGCCCACGGTTCGAAGACGCGCTGTTCGCTCGCGTCGCGCAGGGTGCGGACGCTGACACGGCCGGGGCGATCGTCGGGGCGATTGCCGGCGCGCGATTCGGTGCCAGCGGCATCCCGCAGCATCTGATCGACGAACTGGATGCCCGGATGTACCTCTCGCTCGCCGCGCCGCTCTTCTACCGCACGGCGCGCCGGCGGCGGGGAACGGTGATCGATCTGCGCAAGGTCGATTGAGGAGGACGGCGGGCGCACATCCCTTGCGTCAGCGTGACGCAATCTGGCACTCCGGGTAGGTGAGTGCCAGATTGCTGGTTCCGTCCCATGGTGGGCGCTATACTCGAATGATGGACAGTGTTGTCCTCCTGTATTCCCCGTCGCGGCCGCTGCACCTTCATTTCCCCGTTCCTCGCCCGGCCGCTCTCACGCGACAAGATGACCCATGGCTGAAAAACGTGACTATTACGAGGTGCTCGGGGTCGAGCGCTCGGCCAACGAGCCGGAGATCAAGCGTGCCTACCGCAATCTGGCGCGCAAGTATCACCCCGATATCAACAAGGACCACGACGCCGAGGATCGCTTCAAGGAACTGAACGAGGCGTACGAAGTCCTCTCCAATGCCGATCGCCGCGCCGCGTATGACCGTTTCGGACATGCCGCCGCGAATGGCGGAGGCTTCAATGCCGATCCGTTCGGATTTGGTGGCGGGGCGGGGTCCCCATTCGCCGACATATTCGAGAGCTTCTTCGGGGGCGCTCAGCAGGGAGCGGGCGGGCGTCGATCTGCCGCTCCGCCGCGCGGCGCGGATATTCAGGTGTCCATCGACCTCGCCTTCGAGGAGGCCGTCTTCGGGGCCGAGAAGACCGTCGAGGTTGATCGCCTGGAGACGTGCACAGCCTGTCACGGTACCCGCATGCGGGATGGCAAGGCTCCTCCCTCCTGCTCCACCTGCGGCGGGAGCGGCGAAGTCCGCCGCGTCCAGCAGACCATTCTTGGCCAGTTCATGACCTCCACCACCTGTCCGACGTGTCAGGGCGAGGGTGTGAATATCACTGAGCCTTGTGATGTCTGCCGTGGGCGCGGTCGTGCGCGGCACATGCGCACAATCGCTGTCACCATCCCGGCCGGCGTCGATGACAACGCGACGTTGCGCCTGAGTGGACAGGGTGAGGATGGGCCGAACAATGGTCCCGCCGGCAACCTGTACGTCAAGGTCCGAGTGGAACCGCACAAGTTCTTCGAACGGCACGGCAAGCAGATTCATAGCCAGGTCGGCATCAATGTGGCGCAGGCGGCGCTCGGCGATGAGGTGGCTATCGACACGCTGGATGGCGAGGTGGTCTTCAAGATCCCGTCTGGCACCCAGTCCGGCCAGCAGTTCCGGTTGCGCGGCAAGGGCGTGCCCGATCTGCGCGGCGGCGATCGCGGTGACCAGATCGTGACCATCCAGGTCGTGGTGCCAAAGAAGCTGACCGAGCAGCAGCGTGAGCTGTTCGAATCCCTTGCCGAGAGTTTGGGGAGTGAAGTGCAGCAGCATCCGAACAACCGCGGATTCTTCGACCGCGTGAAGGATGCGCTCGGCGTCTAGTTCGTGCAGATTTTCACAAGAATGCAACACGCCCCCTGTCGCCTGACAGGGGGCGTTGACGTCCCCACAGGTACCATTGAGCCAGAAGATCGGGGGCGGTCCGGGAGTCGGGCCGCGTGCCCGGAATCGCTTGTCGGGGAACGGAGCACGCCATGAAGAATCCGGTTCGCATTGTGATGGCCCGCGCCCGCTATGGCGGCGCACGAGACGACATATCCATCGAAGAGGCCATCATCGCACAATATCCGAACCTGGAGGTGGACCTCGAGCTTCAGGACATTGGGCACACGGCGGCGGACATTGTTGCGGCGTCCGCAGGAGCCGATGCCCTGATGCTCTCGCTGCGTCACGCGCTTCCCAAGGAGACGTTCGACGCCATCGCCGCCAACGGCGTGAAGGTCGTCGGTCGCTATGGCACCGGGCTGGACAATGTCGATCTGGACGCCGCTGCGGACGCCGGAATCGTGGTCACGCATTTTCCGTCGTACTGCACGACGGAGGTTGCCGACCACACGGTGGCTTTGGTCCTGACCATGAATCGTCGCATCCTGGAACTCGATCACGACATCCGTGGTGGCGTCTGGCATCGCGAGGGTGGCAACACCGACGGCATGCTGCGCGGACCGATTGCCGCGATGCGCGATCTGACGGTCGGCATTGTCGCCGTTGGCGCGATCGGGCGGGCGATCGTCGAGCGCCTGAAGGTCTTCGGCCCAACCGTCATCGGGCACGATCCGTACGTGCCGGCGGAGGTCTTCGAGCGGATCGGGGTCGAGCCAGTCGGCTTCGATGAGTTGCTGCAGCGTTCCGATGTCGTGATCCTGATGAGTCCGCTGCTGCCATCCACGCGCGGCATGATCGGCGCCACGCAGTTCGCCATGATGAAGCCTGATGCGATGCTGGTGAATACCTCGCGTGGGCCGATCATCGATGAGGCCGCGATGATTGCGCACTTGCAGGCGACGCCGAGTTTCCGGGTCGGGCTGGACGTCTTCGAGCACGAGCCGCTGCCGCTGGAATCCCCATTGCTCACGCTCCCGAACGTGATCGTGACGCCGCACTCGGGCTTCTACTCGACGCGCTCGACCGAGACGATCCTGCGGGAGACGATGGCGGAAGTGCTGGATGTCCTCAGCGGCCAGCGTCCGGCGGTGGTCGCGAACCCGAAGGTGCTCCAGAAGATCGCGCTGGCCGACTGAACCGGGGTGCCAAGCACCGAGTCCATCTTGAAGAAGAACGACGCGCACGGGCGTCGTTCTTCTTGTGTCTGGGAACGTGTGGTCTATACTGGTCTATATCCAGTCGCACCATGAGGCGATGCCATGAATGAGTTGGACCGCGAAACGTCTACTCCGCTCTACCTGCAGGTCAAGGCCTGGATGCTCGCCCAGATCGAAGCGGGCACCTTTCGTCCGCACCGTCGCATTCCCTCGGAACGTGCGCTGAGCGAGCGATTCGGAATCAGCAGGATGACGGTGCGCCAAGCATTGCTCGAACTAATTCAGGAAGGGCGATTGTACTCGCGGGTGGGAAAGGGGACATTCCCCGCCGATCCCCCGATTTCTCAACCGATTCGCGGCCTGACCGGGTTCAGCGAGGATATGCGGTCGCGGGGCATCGTGCCATCGAGCCGGGTGCTGCGGGCGGAAATCGCTGCGGTGCCTTCCGAAAGCAGGCATGCGCTGCGGTTGCGGACGGGAGATCCCGTCCTGATCCTGCAACGACTTCGACTTGCAGACGGCCAGCCGCTGACGATCGAGATGGCTCATCTTGCGTTGCCCGGGCTCGAACGCCTCGCCGCGATGGATCTTTCCGGGTCTTTGTATGACGTCCTCCGCGCGGAGTTCTCGATTGTGCCGGCCTCCGCAGAGATGGAGGCGGTTGCCCGTCGGGCCCGAACGCCCGAAATCGCCTTGCTCGATATGCCGGGCGATATCGCGGTGCTTGCGCTCGAACGCACGACCTGCGACCTGGCGGGCACGCCATTCGAACACACGACCTCGGTCTTCCGTGGTGATCGCTATCGCTTCTCCATGCATCTCGACTTGGAAGGAGGGGAATGACGCTTCGTCCGAAGTGAGATCTTCTTCTGTCCGGGCCGCGAAGGCGAGGCGGCGGCACAGGGCCTCAACGAGCAGATGGCGCGGGTCGCCATCACGAACCCAACGGCGGGAACGAACATCGAGCGCGCGGGCGAGTTGAACCAGCTCGGCACTGACAGCATCACGGCCATCGTGACCGGTCGTGCGGAGCTTTCGTCGCTCGACGATTACATCAACTCGTGGAAGCAGGGCGGCGGTGATACGATCCGCCAGGAGTTTGAGCAGGCAATCGCGGCGAAGTCCGGCTCCTGATCGACAGGGCGGTATCCGGGAAGGAACACGGGACGGCATGGCATCGGGGAATGAGGTGATTCGGCCATACAGGCCGGACGATGAAGCAGCGGTCGTGCGGGTCTGGAATCGCTCGATGTGGTGCGATCCGATTTCGCTGGAGACGTGGCGGGGCAAGATCCTGCTCGATCCGAACTTCACGCCGGAGACGTGTCTCGTCGCCACGCTGGACGGGACGCCGGTCGGATTCGCACTCGTGCTGACGCGGCAGGTGCCGTTCTTCAACGAGGGGCTCGATCCGACACTGGCATGGATCTCCGCCTTTGGCGTCGATCCAGATGTTCGGCGACAGGGAATCGGGAGTGCGCTGCTGGATCGAACGCTGGCCGAGTTGCGCGACCTCGGGCGCTCCCGCGTGCTGCTGGGTCCGTATGTGCCGAACTACGTCATCCCCGGTGTCGATGTCGCGGCCTATGCGGACGCCGTTCCGTTCTTCGAGCATCGCGGGTTCACGGTGACGTCGCGACCGCTGAGCATGCGGGCGCTGCTGACCGGCTATCGCGTGCCGGAGGCGATGGCACCGGCCTATGCGCGGGTGGCCGAGCACGGGATCACCGTGCGCCCCGCCACGTCGGCGGACATCGTGCCCGTCTTGCAGTTCGTGCGCGATCACTTCCATTGGGACTGGCATCGGGAGGCAACGGGCGTCTTCCAGGAGCTTTTCGCGGGCATGGGCGATCCTCGCCAGGTGGGGTTGTACGTCGCGGAGAAGGACGGCCAGATCCTTGGGTACGCGCAGCATCGCGGCGAGCGGTTCGGTCCGTTCGGCGTGCGCGAGGATCGGCGCAGCCAGGGGATCGGACGTGTGTTGCTGGCGGAGATGCTGCTGGCCATGCGATCGAAGAACTATCACACGGCGTGGTTCCTCTGGACGAGCGATCAGGCGGCGCGGCTGTACGCCCAGTGCGGATTCGCCGAAGTGCGGCGGTTCGCAGTGATGGGGCGGGATCTCGGGTAGGGTCGGCAATCGTCGTGCAGGATCGCGAACATTCGGGATCACGAGCGACCGGCGATAGGTAGGGCCGCATCTACGGAAACCCTCATTCGTGGAGGGCGGGAATCTCGCCCTATTGCCGGTCACGCGAATCAGCGGGCCGCCGCGTCGCCCACTCAGGAAGGATTGGCATTCGTGCAGGAGACTGGGAAACCGTGCATCATGGTCGTCGGGGCGCATGCGGCTGATGCCGAGATCATGGCCGGCGCGACGATCCTCAAGCATGTCGACATGGGGTGGGATGCCGTCATCGTCCACGCGACGTTGGGCGAGAAGGGCCACAAGACGCTCTCGCCGGAGGACTACGCCGAACTGAAGCGTGCGGAGGCCGAGGAGGCGGCGCGCCGGCTTGGTGCGGAATACGTCATCCTGCCATACCTCGACGGCGAGTTGCCGATCAGCGAGGAGGTGCAGTGGTACATCGCGGACGCGATCCGCAAGTACAAGCCGACTGTGCTGATCACGCACTGGAAGGGTAGCCTCCACACCGACCACACGAATACCTACGAGAACGTGCTGGCCTCGCTCTTCTTCGCCGGACTGAAGATGTTCAAGCGCGAGTATCCGAACCACTATCCGCGCCAGATCCTTTTCGCCGAGAACTGGGAGGACGTGGACGGCTTCGTCGCGGACTTCTACCTCGACGTGACTGATGTCTGGGATCGGTACCTCGATGCGATCCACGCCTACGCGCTCTTCCGGGGCGAGGCGGCGTCGTTCCCCTATGAGCAGTGGTATCGCGGCGCCAGCGAGATGCGCGGGGCCGAGGTCGGCGCACCACGAGCGGTCGCACTGATGAAGACCGAGACCGTCTATACCCGCCGCAAGAAGGTCGAGCTACTCGGAGGGCCGCGCTCGTGAAATCGGGACTTGAAGTCTTCGTTGGGGGTGGCGTGACGGCGCTCGATGGGGCGCGCGTTGGACTCGTGACGAACCCGAATGGGGTCGATCGGTCGTTCCGAAGCGTCGTGGACATCCTCCACGCCGATCCGGCAGTCGATCTCCGCGCGCTCTTCGGGCCGGAGCACGGCGTCCGTGGCGATGCGCAGGCGGGCGATCACGTCGCTTCCGCCGTCGATACGAAGACCGGGTTGCCGGTTCACAGTCTCCACGGCGATACCAGGCGCCCGACTCCGGAGATGCTCGACGGGTTGGATGCCCTTGTCATCGACATGCAGGATATGGCCAGCCGCTACACGACCTACCTCTCGACCCAGCTGGAGGTGCAGGCGGCGGCGAACGAGGCGTGTATCCCGGTCGTCATCCTCGACCGGCCGAACCCGCTGGCGGATGTCCGCCTTGAAGGCAACGTGCTCGATCCTGCGTTCCAGTCCTTCGTCGGGGCGCACACGATCACGATCCGCCACGGGATGACGGCGGGCGAGCTCGGGCTGCTGGTCGCCTCGGAACGGGGCTGGACCGCGCCGACCGTGGTGCTGGCCGACGGCTGGGTACGATCGCAGTGGTACGACGAGACGGGGCTGCCGTGGGTACTGCCATCCCCGAACATGCCGAACCTGGAAACACTGACGCTCTACAACGGCACCTGTCTTGTCGAGGGCACCAGTCTCTCCGAGGGTCGCGGCACGACGATGCCCTTCCAGTTCGTCGGCTCGCCGACGCTGGATGCCGATGCCCTGGTCGATGACCTGCGGGCGCGGAACCTGCCGGGACTCGCCGTGCGGCGGGTCTCGTTCACGCCGATGTTCTCGAAGCAGGCGGGATTGCTCTGCCACGGGATGCAGGCGTATGTTGTGGATCGGGATGCGCTCGACGCGGCGGCGTTCGGCATTCACCTGATGCACGCGTTGAAGCGGCACGATCCGGCGTTCGCGTGGGTCCATCCGAATCACGACGACCGACCGTTCTTCATCGACCTCCTGCTCGGGTCGGACCGCCCACGCATGATGCTTGATGCCGGGGAGACGCCGGAGGATGTGATGGCAAGCTGGTCGGAGGAACGGGTCGCGTTCGCGGCGCGACGGGCGCCATTCCTGCTCTACGAGTAGGCTGCGTTGTCGTGTCCCGCGCGGTTCGTTGCATCGGGGAGGAACCTGCCCAAACGGCCGATACGATACGGGCTTCGGAATCGTGACAGATCGCACGAAGCCCGTATAATCGTGTCAACAATTCAGCCTTCGGGGTTTGGTGAGGGTGTCGAGCTATGGCATCCAAGTCCTGACCGGCGGTACAGCCCGCAAGCGTGAGTGGGAGCACGAACGCACGATCCGGTGAGACTCCGGAGCCGACGGTAAAGTCCGGATGGGAGAAGGCGCACGACTGAGCCAGCATTCGCTGGTGATGGTTGCTGCTCCCTGCCACAGACCTGAGGGCCTCCTTGCCCCCGGGTCGTTTTGCGTCCGGGGACGTCGCACAGGAGGCACCCGGACTGGCGGGATGGTGCATCGGCGTGGATCACTCCACGCTGGGCAATGCCGTCCGCTATGCCATCGGTGCCCGTACGGGTGACCATGAACCACCTCCTCGATCAGATCGTCCGCCGAATCGCACAACTCATCCTCACGGTCGTGGCGACCTCGACCGTCATCTTCGTGCTGATCCACGCGGCTGGCGATCCGACGCAGGGCTTCCTCCAACCTGGAGCCTCCCCGGAAGCGCGGGCGCAGGTCAGGGCGCGGCTCGAACTCGATGCGCCGCTCTGGCAGCAATACATCTCCTTCCTCGGACGCACTTTCCGTTTCGACTTTGGTGAATCCTGGCGCGATCGCCAACCCGCCCTCGACGCTGTGCTCCAGCGTCTTCCCTCGACGCTTGTCCTGGCCGCGACGGCGGCGGTACTCGCGGTCGCGGTTGGGACGATGCTGGCTTTGGCCGTGAGCACGTTGAAGCGCCCGGCACTGCGGCGGCTCGTCGATCTCGGTGGCTTGCTGGCCCAGGGGGTGCCTGCGTTCTGGCTCGGGACGATCCTGATCCTCATCTTCGCGGTGCGCCTCCAGTGGCTCCCGGCGTCCGGCAAGGACGGGCTTGCCTCGCTCATCCTGCCCGCTGTGACGCTTGCCGCGTTCCCGTCCTCGATCATCTACCGTCTGCTCGCTACTGAACTCGCGTCGGTCGAGCGTCAGCCGTACATCGCAACGGCACGGAGCAAGGGACTGCCGGAGCAGACGATCCGTCTCCGGCATGCGCTGCCGAATGCCGTGACGCCGGCGCTCGCGTACCTCGGTGTGCAACTCGGCTTTCTCGTCGGAGGCACGGTGGTGGTGGAGTCCGTCTTCGCCTATCCGGGGGTCGGGCGGCTCGCCTTGCAGGCGGCATCGGAGCGTGACTTGCCCGTGGTTCATGCGTTCGCCGTCGTGGTGGCCGTCCTCATCGTCGGGATCGGCGTCGCAATCGACCTCCTTGCCGCGATGCTCGATCCACGGTCGAGCCGGACCGGAGAGGAGCGGTTCTCATGACCGAACACGCCTCGCCACTTGCCTCGATTCACCTCAAGCCGGAAACCGACACGACCGCCGTGCGGGTTGCTCGCCGGACCCGCCCCACGTGGCTGGGACGCGATCTCGCGTTACTGGTCCCGGTGGCGATCTTCCTCATTGGTGCGCTGGTGATGCCGCTCGTCTATCACGGCAGCCCGACCGCGCAGGATCTCCGCGCCCGGCTGGAGCCGCCCATCTTCCTCCATGGCGGCTCGTGGGCGCATCCGCTCGGGACGGACAGCCTTGGCCGGGACGTTCTGGCGCGGACGCTGAGCGCGATGTCGCTGTCGCTGCGGATCGGCCTGATGGCAGCGCTGGGAGCATCCCTGATCGGCGTCGCGCTTGGGCTGATCGCCGCGACCGGCAATCGCATCGCCGATTCCGTGGTGACGATGCTCGCCGACGTGATTCTTACCGTGCCCTTTGTCGTGGTTGGTATCGTTGTCACGGCGATCCTCGGACAAGGCCTGCCGAACGTGATTGCCGTGCTCATCCTCAGCGGGTGGGTCTCCTACGCGCGCATTGTGCGTTTACAGGCGCGATCCATCGCTGCCAGCGACTACGTCACCGCCGCGAAGGCGCTCGGTGGAAGCCGCAGCCACATCGCGATTGCCCACATGCTTCCGAATCTCGCTCCGGTGCTGGTCCTGCTGGTTTGCCAGCAGATCGGTGCCATGATGCTCTACGAGGCATCCCTGACCTACCTCGGCATCGGTCTTCCCATCGAGCGGCTCTCGCTCGGTGGGTTGGTGCAGGCCGGGCAGGATCAGATCTTCAAGGCCTGGTGGATCGGCTTCATGCCCGGTCTGGCGCTGGCGACGGCCGTGATCGGGCTGAACCTGGCTGCCGAATGGCTCCAGATCCGGATGCGGGCGAGGGAAGGATGATGCCACCAAGCGCTTGGGGTCTTGAGATCGAAGCAGATGACAGGGAGGGTTGCGTGGAGCGAAAGGATCTTGCGATGGGGACGGTTGATCGACGAACCGTGCTTCAGGGCGTCGTCGCGACCGGGGCCGGGATGATCGCCGCCGGAGCGCTTGGGAATGCGGCGTTCGCGCAGGGGGCCGCGACACCCGGTGCGTCGCCCGTCGCCTCGCCGATGACACTCCTGCCGGAGATGGCGATCGATCTCGATCGCGGGCCAGACAATCTCGATCCGGCGCTGGCTTATTCATCGCGCGACTGGTCGATCGTGCACTCGATCTACGATTCGCTGCTGCACTTCGCCGCCGATGGCGAGATCATCCCGCTCGCCGCCGAGTCCTTCACCAGTGATGACGCGACGAACTTCACGGTGGTGCTGCGGGAAGGACTGACCTATCACGATGGGACATCGGTGAAAGCGGAGGCCATCGCGCGGTCGGTGATGCACATCCAGGAGTCGGAATCCCAGATCGCGGGCCTGTTCAAGGGCATCGAGTCGGTCGAGGTCGTGGATGATCGCACGGCCATCCTGCACTGCGCGGAGCCTTCTGCGTGGCTGCCGTCGCAGATTGCGGTCTGGCTGGTGCTCTTCCCGGCGGGCCAGGACGAATCGACGTGGTGGACGGCGCCGATCAGTACCGGTCCGTATCGCTTCGAGTCCTACGAGGCTGGGGCGCAGCTGACGCTCGTGCGCAACGACGCCTACACCTGGGACAGCCCGAAGGGCGTGCCCATGGCGGAGCGGGTCACGTACCGGTTCGTGCCCGAGCCGGCGACCCGCATCGCGGACCTTTCGACAGGTGCCGCGCAGATCGTGGCCTCGGTCCCACTCGACCAGCGGGATGCCGTCTCGGCGACGGGCGCGAACCCCGTGATCGACCCGATTCTTGGCACGACCTTCATCCGGATCGCGACCGATACGAAGCCGTTTGACGATCCTCGCGTATGCCAGGCCCTCAACTACGCCATCGACGTGGAGACGATCGCGACCACCCTGGTCGCGCCGGAGTCGCATCGCCTCGCGGCGCTCTATCCGGACTCGCGTGGCCTCGGATTCGATCCCGATCTCGCGCCATTCGCCTACGATCCGGACAAGGCGCGGGCGTTGCTCGCCGAAGCGGGCCTTGGGGACGGCTTCGATACGACGCTCCAGTTCGTCGCAACCGAGAAGACGGACGCGCTGGAGGCCATCGCCTCCTATCTCGGAGAGGTCGGTATCCGCGTGAAGCTCGAAGCGGCAGAACTCGCCGCGTTCAATCAGGCATGGCCGGACAAGACCGCCCCTCCAATCCGCTACGCGACGTGGCGTCCGCTCTACGATCCGCATTCGCTGCTCAGCCTGATGTATCTCAGCACTGGCTACCTTTCGCGGTACACCAATCCGGAGGCCGACACGCTGATCCTCGCCGCTGCGGCCGAACCGGACAGCGACGCGCGTGCTGACCTCTATCGGGAACTGGGTCGTGAGATGCAGGCCGCGCCGGGGGCGATCTACCTTTGGAACCTCACCTCCGGCTACGGCGTCGCGCCGGAGGCGAGCGCCTGGAGTCCGCGCGGGGATGACTACACCCTGGCGATGACCGATCCGCGCTAGGGATTGATTGCGGGGCGTCCGGACCAAGGGCCGAATCCCCATGAACGGAGATGACAGGCATGAACCACACGACGAATGGGCCACGGAGCAACTCCAGCCTCTCGTTTGACCGGCGGCGGGCGGTGAAGGGCGGTATCGGGTTGGCGCTCGCATCGGTGAGCGTCGCGTCGGGAGGGTTGTCCGCCGTCGGGGCTCAGGCGACCCCTGCCGCCTCCCCGGAGGCGTCGCCGGCGTCGGTCGAGCTGCTCGACCGGATGACGATCGACCTCTCCGGGGAGCCGCAGAGTCTCGATCCGGCGCTGGCCGAATCGCCACGCGACTGGTCAGTGGTGCATGCCATCTACGATTCGCCCTTGCAGTGGGGGACGACGGGCCAGATCGAGCCGCTGGCGGCGGAGTCGTTCCGGTTCGTCGATACCACGACGATCGAGATCGTCCTCCGCGAGGGGCTGACTTTCCACGACGGCTCGTCCGTGACATCCGCCGCCATCGGGCGGGCGGTGACACATCTGCAGGACCCGGATTCCGGATCGCAGGTGACGGACCTCTTCGCGCCGATTACCAGCGTGAAGGAAGTCGACGAACGCACGGCGCATCTCATCACCAGCGCTCCCTCGCCGGGACTGCTCGTGCAGATCGCGACGTGGCTCGTCCTGCTGCCCGAAGGGTTCACGGCGGATTCGCTCGCGAAGGCTCCGGTTGGGTCGGGACCGTTTGCGTTCGATTCCTACGAGGCGGGCAACCAGATCGTGCTGAAGCGGAATCCCGCTTACGCCTGGGGTAGCCCGAAGGGGCAGCCGATGGCCGAGCAGGCAGTCTATCGCTTCGTCCCGGAGGCAGCGACGCGGGTGGCGGATCTTGCGTCCGGCTCGACTGACATCATCGTGGAGATTCCGATCGATCAGGAGGACCAGCTGTCGTCCGGTGGTGCGAAAGCGCGGGATGTGCCGCTGGTGGGGACATCATTCGTGCGGCTCATCACCGACCAGCCTCCTTTCGACAACACCTCGGTGCGAACTGCGATCCTCCATGCGATCGATGTGGAGTCGATCGCACAGGCGTTGATCTCGCCGAACGCACATCGCCTGGCGAGCATCTATCCGGACCAGCGGGCGATGGGGTTCGATCCTTCGCTCGCCCCGCATGCCTATGATCCGGACCTCGCGAAATCCATGCTGAATGACGCCGGGTTGGGTGATGGGTTCGATGTCGACTTCGAGATCACGACTGCCGCGCGCCAGGATGTCGCTGAGGCGATTTCCGGGATGCTCGGGGATGTCGGCATCCGCTGCACGATCAAGGCGCTGGAGTACACCGAGTTCAACCAGACGTGGAAGGACGGTTCCGCGCCACTCCGGATGGTGACGTGGAGTCCGCTCTACGACCCTTCGACCCTGCTCGGCCTGGTCTTCGCGAAGGATGGCTATCTCTCCCGCTACACGAACGTGGAGGCGAACGAATTGATCGCGCAGGCGGCGACGGAAACCGATGTTGCGAAGCGGACCTCGCTCTACCAGCAACTCGGGCGGGTAATGCACGACGATCCGGCGGCGATCTACCTCTGGAACATGACGGGCATCTATGGCGTCTCCTCGCGCGCTCAGGCGTGGTCGATGCGCGGCGACGAGATCGTGCTGCCCGTGACGGGCGGGACGGCGGGATGAGTGACGGGAACCTTCGCGGGCAGGATCTCTTCACGGTGATTCGGGAACGGTCGTCTGTGCGCTCGTTCCGGTCCGATCCGGTGCCGTTGGCGCTGGTGCGGCAGGCGATCGAGGCAGCAGGGTGGGCACCGTCGCCACATGGGACGCAGCCATGGCGGTTCGCGGTGCTTGCCTCGCAGGTATCCCGGGAATGGCTGTCGGCAGCGATGGCAGACGTCTGGCGCGAGCAGTTGCGGCTGGACGGCACGCCGGATGATGCCGTCGAACACCGACTCGCGCGGAGCCGGGAGCGCCTGGAGACGGCGCCGGTCGTGGTGGTGCTCTGCCTGTATCTGGGCAACGCGCATGACTATCCGGACGCGGATCGCCAGGATGCCGAGACGATGATGGCCGTCCAGAGTCTGGGGGCAGCGGCGCAGAACTTCCTGCTCGCGTTGCAGGCACTCGGGTTGGATGCGGGCTGGATGTGCGCGCCGCTCTTCAATCCGGAGACCGTGCGAGCGACGCTCGGGCTGGATGCGTCGTTGATCCCGCATGCGATGTTCCCGGTCGGCATCATGGACACGCCACCGAAGCGTCGTCCCCGCCGACCGGTGGACGAGCTGATCGCGCTGTGGGACGGGGAATAGGCGTCTGTACGAACTCCAAATGCAACGACAAAGAGGCGGACATCTCGATCGAGATGTCCGCCTCTTTGCGGAGAATGCCACCCGGGGATGTGGATATTGTGGCCGCCCTGGAAAGGGAGAGACGCATTGGTCCCGCCGTGCGAACGAGCCAGGTTGAAGCAAGTGGTCGCACGCAGGGCGAGCCCTCGTGGCTCGCCGCATGGCTAGAAGATCAGCCACCCGGCGAGCAGGAGCACCCCGAGGATCGCCAATGCGATGCTGGCAATGCCGAGCCCGGTCAGCCAGACCAGCAATGCCGAGACGATCACGAGAACGACCAGCACGATCAGGTAGTTGCGCTGGAGTGGCGTGAACGGCATGGAAGGATTGTTCACCACCCATGGATCGGGCGACGGGCGGACGGCATCGCCCGCGAGCACCTGACGGGCGGATTGCAGCCGTTCGCGGAGGTCCTGGGTGCGGTTGCCGGGGTTATCGCTCATGATCCTGTCCCTTCGAACGGTGCGAGGCGTATGCGGCGGTTACGGAGCCGGGGTGGGGGTGTAGTCGTCAGCACCGAGACCGGCGACCCGGGTCCAGATAAGCACGACGCCTACCTTCACCGCCCCTGCGACGACGCCCATCAGGCCGATCAGCTGCCAGAGCGGGTCATGCAGCACGAGGCCGGAGGCGATCACCACGATCCCGGCGGCAAGGATGCCCACGGAGGCGATCATCAACCAGGTCAACGGGCGGACCGTGCGGAGCGTCATCGTGGGACCGATCCTTCGGCAATCGCGACGATGCGATCGGAGTCGTCGCTCAGAGGCGACAAGTCGTATCCGCCATAGATATGCCACCGGGTGAAGCCGGCCAACTCCAGCATCAACTCAAGCTCGTATGGGGTGACATAACGCAAAGTGAAGCTGCTGCGCGTGCGGTGGATCGCGCCATCGGGCGACGTGCGGTCGTAGTAGAGCAGCGTGTCGATGGTCTGGTCGACGCTCAGCAGATCGCGATGCGACCACTTGTCGACCATCGAGCCATCTTCGAGCTCCCATGTTCCTTCGAGGTGATTGCGTCCGATCAGGTGTGCCAACTGCTCGTGCGTCGGATTCATCGTGTCGATGACCGTGATGCCTTCCGGCTTCATGGCCTTGCGGGCGGCGGTCAGCGCCTCTCGCTGCGCTTCCGGCGTGTCGAGGTGCATCAGGGCATTCAGGGAGAAGGCAATGAGGCCGAACGGGCCACCAGGAGCAGAGGCGGCGTCCTCCATACGGCCCTCGTGGAGGGTCGCCTTCCTGAGCAGCTTTCCTTCGCGCAGGCGTGTCCGGGCGCGATCCAGCATCGGCTGCGACGAGTCGAGGCCCGTCACGTCGTACCCGGCATCCGCGACGGGCGCAAGGATGCGTCCCGATCCGGCGCCCATCTCCAGGAAGGGACCGCCGACGTTCTCGAGGAGTCCGAGATACAACTCGAGATCCTCATCGAATTCATCGTGTTCGAGATCGTAGAGTTCGGCAATATCGGCGTAGGGGTCGAAGGCTGTGTCGCTCATGCGCGTAGTCTAGTCCATTGCGAGGGGAAGCGAGAGAATGGAAAACGCCTCCGGACAGCGTTGTCCGGAGGCGTTTTCGTTTCCGTTCGGCGGGTTCCTAGAAGGAGACGGGGTATCCCGGTCCAAGCGGAATGCCGAGCACAAACCAGAGAATGAAGAAGACGACCCAGACAATCGCCATGACCGCCGCGTAGGGGATCATGAGCGAGATGATCGTGCCGACACCGGCATCCTTCATGTAGCGCTGGGCGATGGTCACGATGAACGGGAAGTAGACCATCAGCGGTGTCAGGGTGTTCGCCGGGGAGTCGCCGACGCGGTAGGCCGCGAAGAGCGTTTGCGGGGCGACGTCGAGCCGCATGAAGATGGGGATGAAGATCGGCGCGAAGATCGCCCATGCCGGCAGCGCGCCGGGAATGATGAAGTCCAGCAGGAGCATGATGATGATGAAGCCGAGCAGCAGCGGGATCGCGGAGAGGCCCATGCGCTCCAGCAGGTCGGCCAACCCGATCGAGATCACGCTCGGGATCTGGGAGTAGTTGAAGTAGGCCACGAACTGGGCAATCATCATCAGCATGAGGATGAGGCCGCCGAGGCCGTTGAAGGTCTTGATGATCGCCGCGACGATATCGTCCGGCTTCTTTACCGTGCCTGCCCCGATGCCGAAGCCGATGGCTGCGGTGAGGAAGTAGAGCGCGATGATGAACAGCAGGCTGGACATGAACGGCGTCTGGCCAATGATCTTGCCATCGACCGGGTCCCGCAACGGGGCACCCGGAGGCGCTGTGATCGCCACAACCAGCGCGGTGGTAGCGAGGAAGGCGAACCCGGCGTAGCGCAGACCCTTCGCCTCGGCAACCTCGTCGACCGTGGCATCCGCAGCGGCCTGGGCTTCGGGTGAGAGGTTCTTGCGATCGAACTTGCCGAGTCGTGGCTCGACGATGCGAGTGGTCACAAATGTGGCCACCAGGCACATCAGGAAGAGCGAGGCGATGCTGAAGTAGAGGTTGGAGACGATGGTCATCGGCTCGCCGCCCGCTCCAACGATCGCCTCGTTCGCGATCTCGGTCAGCATGGCGTCGGTCGGAGTCGGGATGACATTGACGAGGAACGTCGCAGCGACACCGGCAAAGCCCGCCGCGAGTCCTGCAACCGGATGTCGGCCAAGTGCGAGGAAAGCCACGGCGGCGAGCGGAATGAGGATCAGGTAGCCGGCATCAGACGCAAGGCTGGAGAGGCCACCCACGAAGATGATGAGGAAGGTGATCAGGCTCTTCGGGGCCGATCGCACGATCTTGCGGATCAGTGCGTTCATCAGGCCGACGCCTTCCGCCGCACCCGCACCCGCCATTGCGACAAAGGTGACGCCGATGGCACTAAAGCCTTGAACCGTGGTCACGAAGGACGAGAAGATGAAGCGGATACCCTCGACCGAGAGGAGACTCCGTACTTCGACCTTCGTTTCGTGGATTTCGTAGCCGACATCCACCGCTCTATCGTCATAGGAGACGGTGGAATTGTCCTCATACTGGCTAACCTGGACGGTCACCGGCTTGGGTTCGGCAATGGTTTCGGTGGCCGATACTCCCAGCAGGCTCAGGATCGTCGAGGCGACGATGATGACGCCCATGAGATAGAGGAACATCAGGATCGGGTTCGGGACCTTGTTACCGATATCCTCGATCTTGTCCAGGATGGTCTTCTTGTCGCCAGCGTTTGCCGCTGGTGATGCCGCGCTCATTGCCACTCTCCCCCGCAATGCGATCGTTGCTTACCCCGGTGCCAGAGTCGTGCGAGCGCCCTCCCCAGGCCGTCCGTCGCGTCAGGACTTGCCCTCCTTGCTCCAGAGTTCGGCGATCCGGATCGTCAGTTCGGTGGCGCGGGACATGTCCTGAACGCTGTTGAACTCGAGCGGGCCATGGATTGCGCCCATGCCCGTGAAGAGGTTCGGCGTCGGCACGCCGAGTTCCGTAAGGCGGGAACCATCGGTGCCGCCGCGCGTTGGGGTGGAGAAGTGCGTGATCCCGAGGTCGTCCGCCGCTGTGCGGGCGATCTCGACCGGGCGCATGTCGTTTTCCAGCCAGTAGCGCATGTTGCGGTACGTCGGGGTGATCTCGCAGGTGATCTTCGCGCGTGGCTCTGTGGCCTGGATGGTCGCGCAGACCTGCTGGAGGAGGCTCCCCAGCTCTTCCAGTTCGTCCATCTCGAACGAGCGGACGATGAAGTGCAGTTCGGCGTGCGCCGAGTTGCCATTCAGCGTGTGGATGTGGAGGAAGCCCTGGCGATCGTCCGTCGTTTCCGGGGTGCGGGTGACCTGTGGAAGCGTGTCCACGATCTTCGCAGCCAGGTGCAGCGCGTTGACCATCTGGTCCTTCGCCTGGCCGGGGTGGATGGAGACGCCGTCGATCTTCACCACCGCTCCATCGGCGGAGAAGGTTTCGTAGACGATCTCGCCGCGCGGGCCGCCATCGAGCGTGTAGCCGAAATCGGCAGCCAGATCCTTCGGGAACTCCGGATGCACGCCGCGCCCGATTTCCTCGTCCGGCGTGAAGCCGAGCCGGATGGTGCCGTGCGGAATCGACGGGTTGTCGATCAGAAACCTGGCGGCAGCCATCACGATCGCCACGCCGGCCTTGTCGTCCGCGCCGAGGAGCGTGGTGCCGCTGGCGGTCACGATGTCATCACCGATGCGCTCGAGCAGGTACGGAAATTCGGATGGCGAGAGCACGAGGCTGGAGTCGTCCGGAAAATGGATGTCGCTGCCATCGTAGTTGCGATGCACGATCGGCTTCACGTTCGCGCCGCTGATCGCGTTCGACGTGTCGACGTGCGCTAGGAAGGCAATCACCGGGATGTCGCCTTCGACCGTCGCCGGGATCGTGGCGGTCAGCGCGCCATAGTGCGTGAGAGCGATATCCTGGGCGCCGATCTCCGCCAGCTCGTCCTTCAGGATGCGCTGAAGATCGAGCTGCTTGGCGGTGCTCGGCGCAGTGGGGGAGGCGGGATCGGCTTCGGTGTCCACCTGCACGTAGCGAAGGAGGCGTTCCTCCACTTCTTCGTCAAACGAATGGCCCTGCGTGCTCATTGTGGAAATCCTTGTGTGCTACTCGGCGGGAAGGTTTGCGAGCTCTTCGAGGTAGACGATCGCGGTCTGGATGCCACGATTGAACATCTCGATGCTGTAGTGCTCGTTCGGCGCGTGGAGGCCGTCGGTATCGAGGCCGTAGCCCATCATCACGACAGGAATATGCATCATATCCACGATGTCCGCCACAATGGGGATGCTGCCGCCGCCGCGCGTGAAGATGGCCTCGTGACCCCACCCACGAGCATAGGCGCGGGCGGCGGCCTGCATGGCCGGAAGGTCGTATGGAATCAGTGCAGGGAGGCCGGTGCTGAGCAGCCTGACCTCCGCCTCGACTGTAGGGGGCGTGATCTCCTCGACGTATGCCTTGACCAGCTCATAGATCTTCTCCGGGTCCTGGTTGGCCACGAGCCGGGAACTGATCTTGGCGCCCGCAGCGGCCGGGATGATCGTCTTGGGGCCGGGACCGCTAAATCCGCCCCAGATGCCGTTCACATCAAGGGTGGGACGCGCAGAGACACGCTCCTGGATCGTCCATTCCTGATCGCCCCATTGGCCAGGGGTTCCGGTGGCGGCCTTGAGGCCGTCTTCATCGAGTGCGCTGCGGGCGATCATTTCGCGCTCGTCATCGCGGAGAACCACCACATCGTCATAGAAGCCGGGGACGGCGATCGAGTTGTCGTCGTTGAAGAGCTTCGCGATGATCTGGGCGATGGCGATTGCCGGATTGTGGACTGCGCCACCGTAGAAACCGCTATGCAGGTCCTCGCGCGGGCCGCTGACATGCAGTTCCATGTAGGTCATGCCACGCAGGCTGTGGGTGATGGCCGGCGTCTCGATCGTGCGCATCGACGAGTCGCTGATGACGCAAACATCGGCGGCGAGCAGGTCGAGATGGTCGCGGACGAACGGCGCAAGGTTCGGTGACGAAACCTCCTCCTCACCTTCGATCAGGAACTTGACGTTGACTGGCGCTTCGCCATTCGTTCTCAGATAGGACTCCAGCGCATTCACATGGATGAGCAGCTGGCCCTTGTCGTCGGTGACGCCACGCGCGTAGATCTTGCCGTCCTTCTCGGTCGGTTCGAACGGCTCGGTGTTCCATCCATCTTCGAGGGTGGCGGGGACGACATCGTAGTGACCGTAGACCAGCACCGTCGGCTTGTCCGGTCCGGCGCCGAGCCACTCACCATAGACGACCGGATGGCCGGCAGTCTCCATCACCTGCGCGTTGGCGACGCCGATGGATGCCAAGTGGCTGGCGAGCCATTCCGCCATCTGGCGGATATCGCCGGCGTGGGCCGGATCGCCGCTGAGGCTCGGGATGCGGAGGGCCTCGATCAGCTCTCCCTTGAAACGGTCTGCATTTGCGGTTGCATAGCTGCGGGCCGCAACGCTTGGTTCAGTCGACATGACCCGATCCTCCATGGTCGACGGCGGCTGTCTGGTCCGCCGTGCAGTGATTTCAGGGATGGAAACGACATTCTGGCGCACGAAACTAGCCCATTCTCCGGTATGGGAGATTTGGGATCATGGTACGAATAGACTAAAGCGCGAGCGGCAGTTCCGATAGCCCTTCCGAATGGCAATCAGCGCAGGCTGACTGGGGCGTCTGATCGGGACGTTCAGGGGTTTGGCATTCGGTTGACGTGTTTGCGAGCAACCTCCTATAGTGACGAGCATGGCCAGAAAGAAACAGGGTGCTGGCAATGAGACACCGCGCGGCGATCGCGTGATCTCTCAGAACCGACGCGCCTTTCACGACTATTTCATTGAAGAACAGATGGAAGCCGGGATCGTCCTGACCGGCTCCGAGATCAAGTCGATCCGTGATGGCAAGATCACGATCGGTGAGTCGTATGTGCGCGTCTCCGGAGGAGAGCTCTGGCTCGTCGGGGCGCACATCACGCCGTTCACCCACGGTGGCTATGCGAACCATGATCCCGATCGCATCCGGAAGCTGCTCGTGCATCGAAAGCAGATCGCCGAACTGCGTGAAGTGACCGAACGCAAGGGGCTGACGATCGTTCCGCTGCGCGTGAGGATCAAGGATGGGCGGGCGAAGATCGACATCGGCGTGGCGCGGGGCAAGCACCTCTACGACAAGCGCCAGACCGAGAAGGAACGGGACGCAAAGCGGGCGATGCAACAAGCTGCGCGGGAACGGTTCTGATCCGCACACTCGTGCTATGCTTGTTTCCACGACGGTGTCATGCCGTCGGCTTGGGGATGTCCGGTTTCGACAGGGTCAGTCGTCAGGCCATTGCACGTCGAGGTCGCCCGAGGCCTCGTAAAAAACGGGCAAACTGTAGCTGCGAACAATCGCCAGCTCGCCTTCGCTGCCTAAGTCTCAGACCTCTAGGTAGTGCGTCCAGCCGGACCTTCCTCCATCGGGACCGGGTCTGGGCGTCACCAAGATGGAGTGCGATGATCTAGTCCGCCGGAGCGCGATCGTCCAAGACAGTCTGGCTAACCATGCGGGAACCCTGTCGGTGGGGGTCCCGGGTGGCACGAAAAACACCGACTAAACGTGTAGTAGATGTCCGGCAGTTGGTTCTGGACGGGGGTTCGATTCCCCCCATCTCCACCATGACGCAGAAGGCGCCGATCAGTCGATCGGCGCCTTCTGCGTTTGTCGGTCAGGAATTGGCCGCGAAGATTTCGGCGGCGTTTTCCAGGACCAGTCCAGCGCCGCAGTACCCGATGCCGGCGATCCAGACCGCGCTGTCGACCTGAACCACCTTGTTGTTCTGTACCGCGCTCAATGTCTGCCAGATCGGGCTGGCCAGCATCTGGTCGAGGAATGCCTTGGCATCGTCACCAGCGTCCGTCGCGACCACGATCATGTCCGCATCGGCGTATTCCCCGAGCGTTTCCAGCGACATTCCGATCAGCGCGAAGGCGTCGACATTCTGCTTGTCCGGGACGTGGAATACCGAGATCGGTCATGATACGTCCGGCAAAGTTGGACCGGAGCATGTAGCGGAGGCTATCGCCCTGCACGCGAATGAAGCTGACGGTCGGTCGTGGGGTGGGGAGCTTCGCGTTCAGCGCGCGGACTTCGTTCTCGTAATCCTGGACGACCTCCGCCCCCTTCGCCTCTTCTCCCACCGCCAGGGCGACCATCATGAATACTTCGCGCCAGACCATACCGCTTCCCGCCCGATAGAGCTGGATGGTCGGCGCGATATCCGCGAACGGCTCTTCGCGGGAGGCATCGGCGAAAATCAGGTCCGGCTTGGCCGCGATCATCGCTTCGATGTCCGCTTCGTTCCAGGTGGCGATGCGGGGCACATCCTCGAGGAACGCTTCGAGTTCGGGAGCAAGGGCGAGTGGCGTGGAGTCCACGATGCCGACCGGCTTGATGCCCAGTTTGTAGAGGGAATCGATGCTGCCCAGCTCAAGGCAGATGACGCGCTCTGGCTTTGCTTCCAGCGTGGTTTCGCCTGCTGCGCTCCGGATGGTCCGTGGGAAGACGCCTGGTGCGGCATCGGTGCCGTAGGTCTCCATGTACGGTTTGACAGCATCTTCCAGCGTCATCGCGTCGCTTTCCGTCGAGACGGTCGCTTCGGGGACTGCTGGTGCCCCGAGCTCCTCCGGCGAAAGTGGCAACAGGCGATAGTCCTCCGCTGGACTGGCCATCGGTGTCGCGGTCTCTGACGCAAATGCACGTCCGGTGTGGGTGATGAGCAATGTGCTGGCCATTGCTCCCGCTACCAACGTCCGGCGGTCCGTTTTTCCTCGAAGTCCGTCTGTCACGCACACCCTCCATCGGTCCGCAATCATGGTTGGATATGCGAACGCTCCCACCAAACGATCGAAATTCCGACCGATTACGTATGGATTCTACGATTGAGCATGCCAATCTGCAACATGCATTTGCGAGCGCGATCCATTCCCGGGACGTTGCCTGCCATGGGATTTGCAGGGATACTGACGCCACATTTCGGAACGGTACTCATTCCTGCGTGGAAGCTCGGAGGTGGCGCGTGGATAACGATCAGGTCTTGCGGGCGTTGCAGCGCATCGTCGGCGCGGACTACGTACGCGCGCGTCCGGTCGACCTGATGGTCTACGAATACGATGGTTCGGTCGATGGCGCGGTCGATACCGCCCGCCCGTTCGCCGTCGTGCTCCCGAAGACCGCGGAGGAAGTGGCGGCGGTCGTGAAGGTCGCCTACGACGCGGGGCTGCCCGTCGTCGCACGGGGGGCGGGGACGGGCCTCTCCGGTGGCGCGGTGGCGCAGAAGGGTGGCATCATCATCGCCCTCACGCGGATGGATCGCATCCTTGAGGTTGATACGCTCGACCGCACTGCGCTTGTTGAGCCGGGGTTGATCAACCTCGAACTCTCGGAGGCCGTGCAGCACCTCGGTTTGTTCTTTGCGCCCGATCCGTCCAGCCAGAAGGCCTGCACCATCGGCGGCAATGTGGCCGAGAACGCGGGCGGCCCTCACTGCCTCAAGTATGGCGTCACCACCAACCACATCCTCGGTCTGGAGCTGGTGTTGCCCGATGGGTCGATGATCTGGACCGATCGGGCGCGCGATGGCTACGGAGGACTCGACCTCACCGCCATTGTCGTCGGGTCGGAGGGGATGCTCGGGATCGTGACAAAGGTGCTCGTGAAGCTGACACCGATCCCGGCCTCCACCGGCGTCTACCTCGCGGCCTTCCCGACGATGGATGCCGCCTCCGATGCCGTCACGGCGATCATCGCGCACGGCACGCTCCCGGCGGCGCTGGAGATGGTCGACAACCTGACGATCCAGGCGGTGGAGCCGGTCTATCACGCCGGGTATCCGATGGATGCCGGAGCGGTGCTGCTGATCGAGCTCGACGGACAGGAGTCCGAGGTCGCGGAGACCGGACACCAGGTCGCCGCGCTCTGCCGGCATGGTGGTGCCTCTCTCGTCCGCGCAGCGACGAATCCCGCCGAGCGTGCCCAGTTGTGGAAGGGCCGGAAGATGGCGCTCGCCGCCATGGGCCGCCTCGCGCCGAACTACTACCTCCATGACACCGTCGTTCCCCGCACGATGCTCACGAAGACGCTGGCAGAGGTGAACCGCATCTCCGCCGAATTCGACCTGCGCATCGCGAATGTCTTCCACGCCGGGGATGGCAATCTCCATCCACTGATGCTGTTCGACCAGCGGGCGCCCGGCGAGATGGATCGTGTGCTGGAAGCGAGCCACGCCATCATCGAGACCTGCATTGGCTTCGGCGGCACACTTTCCGGCGAGCACGGCATCGGGACCGAAAAGCGGAAGTACATGCCGATGGCGTACAGCCAGGATGACCTGAAGGCGATGGCGGGCGTGAAGACCGCCTTTGATCCCGGCCTTCGTTTCAACCCGGAGAAGGTCTTCCCGAAGGGCTACCTCTGCGGCGATGTCCTCGCGCTGGCGACGCAGTTCGAGGCGCATGCGGCCGTCCACGGCATCCATCCGATGTAGTTTGGGAAATTGCATGCTTGAGTTCGATGGAGTTGCACCAATCAAGACCGAGCGCGTGACCTCCGCGACCGAGGTGGCGGAGATCCTTTCTGCGCAAGCCGCCGCTGGGGCGTCCGCCGCGCGCACGGTCGTTCCGGTCGGCGGTGGGACGGCGATGGGTATCGGGAACGTCGTCGAGCGCATGGACCTCGCGCTCGATCTGAGCGGCATGCGCGGGATCGAGAACTACAAACCTGCCGACCTCACGCTCACCGCCCGAGCCGGCACGACGCTGGAAGAGCTTCAGGCCGAACTTGCATTGCACGGTCAGGAGCTCCCCGTCGAAGCGCCGTTCGCGGAGCGGGCGACGGTCGGCGGGTTGCTGGCGACGGCCTTCGCCGGTCCTCGTCGGTACGGTTCGGGGACGCTCAAGGATGCCCTCATCGGGGCGTCGTTCGTGCGGGGCGATGGGTTGGCTGCCAGGGCCGGCGGCATGGTCGTGAAGAATGTCTCCGGGTTCGAGATGTCGCGTTTCCTGCATGGCTCGTGGGGGACGCTGGCGGTCATCACGTCTGCCAACTTCAAGGTCACGCCGATCCCGAAGGCGGACCGCACACTGTCCGTTCCATTCAGCACGATGGAGGCTGCGATCGAAGCCTTCCGGCAGTCGCTGGGGGCGGGGTTGCGTCCGTCGGCAGCGGAGATCGAGTGGGCGACGGGCGAGGCAATGCTGCATGTCCGGCTGCTCGGTGGACCTGCCGGGGTCGATTCGCAGGAAGTGACCCTTGAACGGAGTCTTGTCCGGCTGCCCGCGCAACGCCGGGATGGTGACGACAGCAAGGCGTTCTGGAAGGCGCTCGGCGAACGGTGGGGCGCGGAGCGTCCTCATACAACGCAGATTGTCGTTGGGGTGCGGGCGCGGGAGGTTGGCGAGACGGCGGCTCAGCTCGCCGATGGGACGGCAGGGCTTGGGGCGGACGCCATGCTCGTATCGCCGGGCGTCGGCACGATTCGAGTCCAGTTTCCGATCGCGTCTATCGCGCCGACCGGGCTGTGGGCCAGGCTTTCGCCGTTGCGGACCCGGACGGCGGGCACGGCGATGGTGGAGTTCGCGCCCGTCGCATGGAGGCGTCAGGTCGATGTCTGGGGTCCGCCGCCGGCTTCGATCGGGATGATGAAGGCGCTCAAGCGCGAGTTCGATCCCCACGGCATGCTGAACCGTGGGCGGATGATGATCTAGCGCGAGTTGGCAGCTGACCCCGGCGCATGGCCGGAACGGTGGACGCACGAGGAAAGAGTCGTCATGGCGGTATCGCTTCAGTCACTTCTGCAGAATCCGGACACGATCCATTCGTTCTCCGGTGAGGACATGCCGGACGACCAGTTGCTTCGGGATTGCGTCCATTGCGGCATGTGCCTTCCCACCTGCCCGACCTATCGGATGACGGGTCAGGAAGCGTCTTCGCCGCGCGGTCGGCTCTGGCTCATGAAGTCCGTGATGGATGGGCGGCTGGACCTGCTGGACCCTGAGTTCGACGAGCAGATGTACCAGTGCCTCAACTGTCGTGCCTGCGAGGCGGTCTGTCCGTCCGGCGTGCAGTATGGCCCGTTGGTGGAGGCATCGCGCGCGCAACTGGAGGAACATCGCCCGCGACCGTTGATGCAGCGGATCGGGCGCAAGGTCGGCATGGAGTTCCCGTTCGGCGACGTGAAACGCTTCCGGGCATTGGTCGGCACCCTGCGCTTCTACCAGAAGAGCGGTCTGGCCGCCTTCGCGCGGAAGACGGGCATCCTCCGCCTGATGCGACTGGAAACGCTGGAGGCGATGCTGCCGCCGATCCGTGAGAAGGCGCTCGTGTCCGGGGCGGAATCGTGGACGCCGCAGCACGTCGAGGGAAACGTGCATCTTTTCAACGGCTGCATCATGAGCACTGTCTTCGCGGGGACGAATCGCGCGGCAGGGCGCGTGTTGGCGCACAACGGGTGCTCCTGCGATATCCCGGAAGGCCAGCAGTGCTGCGGCGCGTTGCAGATCCACAGCGGCATGATGGACGAAGCGCGACGGCTCGCGAAGATCAACATCGAGTCGTTCGAGCAGTTCGGCACCGATCCGATCATTGTCACGGCGGCGGGATGCGGCGCGGCGCTGAAGGAATACGGGCATCTGCTGAAGGACGATCCTGCCTATCACGACCGCGCCGAGGCGTTCAGCCACCGCGTGAAGGACGTGTCCGAGTTCCTGGCGTCGCGCCCGGTGCAACCGCCGCGCAACAAGGAAGCTGTGACCGTCACCTACCAGGAACCCTGCCACCTCGCGCATGCCCAGCGGATCACCGAGCAGCCGCGCGAGCTTCTTCGGAAGGTGCCTGGCCTCAAGCTGGTGGAAATGCGGGAATCATCGCTTTGCTGCGGCAGTGCGGGTATCTACAACGTGATCCGGCGGGAGATGGCCGACGACCTTGGCGACCGCAAGGCGGAGAACGTTATCGCGACGAAGGCCGACCAGGTCGTGACCGCCAATCCAGGCTGTGCGATGCAGTTGCGCACCTCGCTCCAGCGCAACGGGTCATCGATGCCGGTGCGCCACATTGTCGATATCCTCGACGAGGCCTATGGCGGGGCATCGGCAGCGAAGTCCGGCGCGTGGGCGATCGACCGGGAACGCGCGAAGTCCTGACATTCCGGTAGGAGAGAGGGGGTGGATCAGTCGATCCGCCCCCTCTCTCGTGTGCAGGGTATTGCGTCAATCAGCCGTCCCAGACATCGTCGACGATCGGGAATCGCATCAGCGCGGTCGTGCCGAGCGCATCCGAGTGGATGGTGAACGTGCCCTTCAGGTCGGAGACGACGAGTCGCTGCGTGATCCGCATGCCGAGACCATCGGAGAGCGCGGGATCGAACCCCTCCGGGACCTTGTGCCCGTCGTTGAAGACCTCGACGTTTGCCAGCCCTTGCTCGTCCTCCCACGCGCGGATGCGGACATATCCGACGCCGCGATCCCGGAATCCGTGGTTGATCGCGTTCGCCGTCAGCTCGTTGATGAGCAGCGAGAGGATCGTTGCCTGCCGGGATGCTACGGTGAGATTCGATGGCTGGATGTCGAAGCGCACCTGCAGGTGTGGCGGGATGAGCGTGCTGTGCGCGTCTTCCGCGACCATCCGCGCGATCACGTCCACGGTCGTTCCCGCGAGCCGTTTCTCGTCGCTCAGGAGGTCGTGGACGGCCGCGATGGACTGGATGCGGCTGATCGCCTCGCGGATTTCCGTCGCCCAGGGGGCGTCCTCCGCCGAGCGGAGTTGCAGCGAGAGCAGCGCCGCGACGGTCTGCAGGTTGTTCCGGACGCGGTGGTGCATCTCCTGAACCAGCGCCCGCTGCGTGGTGATGCTGTGCATCGCGTCCTGATATAGCTGCGCATTCTCGATCGCGATGGCAGCGGAATCGGAGAATGCCTGGAGGATGCCGAGGGCATCTTCGTCAATCTCGGCATCGGGTCTCAGCCGAAAGCAGATCACCCCGACCGAATCACGCGCGGAACGGAGGGGGAGGCAGAACAGGGGATTGGTTCCGTCCTCGTATTCCAGTTCGTCGCGCTGGGCGGTTCCCGTTTTCATCACCATGGTCACGATGCGGTTCAGATCCTCGCGACTTCGCAGTTCGCGCTCCTTGCCGACGCGATACTGGACGTCCGGAACGGTGTTGTCCGATTGGCCGTTGGCCGATTGATGGAACCGGAAGATCGAGGCAGCTTCGGCGTGGACGAGCTCGACTGCCTGCTCTGCGATCAGGCGGAGCACGTCACCGAGATCCAGCGTGGAGGCGAGCATCCTACTGACACGCTGGATGGTGCCGAGTTGCGCGATCTTCTCGCGGAGCCGCTCGTCCGTCTCGATATGGCGGCGGGCGTTCTCGATGCGGATTGCCAGTTCGTCGGCGACGGTCTGGAGGAACTCGACTTCATCGTCGGTGAACTCCCGTCGCCGTACCGAGTTCACATTCAGCATGCCGACGAGCTTGCCGATCCCTTTCGAGATCAACGGCACCGAGACCTGGGAGGTGTAGAGTTCCTCGCCGATGCCCGGCTGGGAGAGATACGTCTCGTGGAGGTGCGCGTCCGGTGCCGAGATCAGCCGGCCCTCCTGCGCGGCACGCCCGGTGATGCCAGCCCCAAGCCGGACCGTCGCCGAGCCGATGGACGAGGCGTTCAGGCCGGTCGCTGCACGGAGGGTCAGGAGTTCCGTGCCGTCGTCGAAGAGGAAGATGGCACAGGAATCCGCAGCGACGCCTTCCGCGACGGCCCCGACGATGTGCTGCAGGAAGTCGCCGAGCTGGATGTCGGCGGACGCGGCGCGGTTGACCTCGTAGAGCACGGAAAGGCGGAGCATCTGCTTCGCACCCGTTGCCGGATCGGGAGGTGTGCGATCAGTGTCCGTCGGTCGGGCGTAGACGCGGGAGACGGAGGAAACCGCCACTGCCGCGCCCCGGATGGTGCCTTCCTCCGTTCCGGAGCCGCCCGCGAGGTCGGTAAGGTACTGCACGGCCTGCAACGTGGTGACCATCGCGTCTTCGAGGGAAATGCCTTCTGCGCGGGCCCACTCAGCGAACTTCTCGAAGGCGGAGACGAGCTCATCGCCACCGCGTGCCGGTTGCGTTGCTCGCGGCCCATAGTGGTCGGCGAGTTGGCGTTTCAGGTCCTGAAGACGCTCGGTGAGGGTCTGGTGCTCGCTCATTCGGCAGCCTTGACGTGATCGAGATGATCGTCGAACCAACCGATCATGTGATGCAGGCGGGCGAGTCGGCGGCTGGGTGTGCCGTTACGGGAGAGGCCGTGGCTCTCCCCGGGGATACGGACGAACGCGACGTCCTTGCCCATGAACTTGAGCGCCGTGAACATCTGCTCGGCC
Organism: Thermomicrobiales bacterium; assembly: GCA_049840815.1. Lineage (GTDB taxonomy): Bacteria > Chloroflexota > Chloroflexia > Thermomicrobiales > UBA6265 > JASGDN01. The sequence continues at coordinate 141,694 of JASGJI010000007.1, forward strand.
TGCTCGATCGGGCAGCGGAAGTCCAGTTCGTTGTGGACGATGAGGAGCGGTGTCTCGATCTTGTCGACATAGGAAATCGGCGAGTACTTCAGCAGCTTCTCGCCATCGGCCCATGGAGTGCCGTCGAACTCGAAGAGGCTGAAGTCGAAGCCGATGTCGCTGGTGCCGAAGAACGAATAGAAGTTCGAGACGCAGCGCTGGGTGACGGCGGCCTTGAACCGGGTATCGTGTCCGACGATCCAGTTCGTGAGGTATCCACCGTAGGACCCACCGGTGATCCCGAGGTTGTCGGTGTCGATCCACGGATGGTCGGCGATGGCCTGCTCCAGCACGGCGATCACGTCCGGCATGTCGCTTTCGCCCCAGCGGCCGCGTGTGATGCCGGTGAATTCCTCGCCGTAGCCGGAGGAGCCGCGCGGATTGCTGAAGAGCACCGCGTATCCCTTCGCGGCCATCAACTGCATCTCGTGGAACATCGCGTAGCCGTACATCGCGTGCGGGCCACCATGAATCTGCACGATCAACGGATGGGCGCCAGGATTTGCCGGATCGAATCCGGCGGGTGGGATCAGCCAGCCTTGGATCGATGTGCCATCCGGCGCGGTCGCGGTGATGTCGACACCTTCCGGCAGGTCCACCGCCGCCAGGAATTCCGCGTTGACCGTCGTGATCGTCTGCTCGTTCGCGCCATCGGCATCGGCGGTGTGCAGTTCGAACGGGAGGTGGATCGCGCCGGAGGCGAAGGCAAGACCGCCCTGCGTGATCGCGAAGGACGAGACGCGGCGCTGGCCGGATGCCGTGATCGCCACCGGCTCATCGGCGTCGAGGGTATAGGCCCAGACGCGCGTCTGGCCGTGGGTCGAGCCGAGGAAGAGGATCTCGTTGTCGCCGCGCCAACGGAGGTCGGTCGAGCCATCGCCGACGACATCGCTCATGCCGGCATCGCCAAGCGAGACATCCCAGGTCTGGGTGCGGTTCAGGAGGGAGGAGCCATCCGGCTTGACCGTCCAGAGCCTGTTGTTCAGCGCTCCGCCGCCACGGGCGTCGAGGTGCCCGGCGAAGGCGATGAGCGATCCATCCGGCGACCATGCCGGAGAGCCGAAGTGCGCGTCATCCGGCGCGACAGCAGCCGGTTCGCCGCCATGCGGGGAGATCGTCAGGATCGTCTGGGCACCGAGGCGTTTGCGATCATCGCGGCGATTGCCGGCGAAGGCGATCGCGTCGCCTCGCGGGGACCACGCTGGCTCGCTGTCGTTTACGTCGCCGTTGGTGAGTTGAGTCATCTCGTCGGTGGTGAGATCAACGGTCCAGATGTGGGAATACTTCTCCAGCCACCCCCGCGCGTCGAAGCGGTAGCGGAGGTCGTTCACCACGCGCTCGTCGGCAACCGGGCCGACAGAGGTCGGAGCGAGGAATCCGGCGTCATCCGGCACCTCGTCCTGCGCGACGAAGGCGATGCACGTCCCGTCCGGCGACCAGCTTGGGGAGGACGCCCCGTTGGGATGGGCGGTCGCCTGTGTGGCCTCGCCGCCGTCGATCGCGATCGTCCAGATCTGCGGCAATGGCTTTGGGGTTGGGGTGTCGGTCTTCTTGACGTCCTTGCCTGGCTTCTTCGGCGCGTCGGTCGCCTCATCCGAGGCCTTATTCGGAGTGCGGGCATACGGGCGCGGCGAGACGAAGGCGAGGCGGGTGCCATCCGGAGACCACGTCGGCGATGTGTCGCGGACGGTCCCGGCGGTGAGCTGGCGTGCGTTGGCGCCATCGGCATCGGCGATCCAGATCGTGGACCGATAGGCGTCCTGCTCCTTGTCGAGCGTGACGACGGTCCAGGCGATGCGGCTTCCGTCCGGTGAGGCCTGGACATCGCCCACGAGGCGAATGGCGAAGAGATCGTCCGGCGTGAGGTGGCGTTTGGCTGGCGACTGGTCGGACATGTACGTCTCCCTGAGGGTACGGGTGCGACTATCAACGCAAGGCAGGATACCCCACGATTCCGGGATGGCATACGACCGTGCCGGTGCCCACCTGGCCCCGAGCCTGACCTGGGGCGGCAGAGGTCTGGACGATGGCTCGCCTATACTTGCTGCGCGTCGGACGTTCCCTGAATCGTCGTACCTTGTCCGGACGCTTGCGTTCATCGAATCGTGGTTGTACCGCGATCGTGGAGTTTGCCGACCTCGTGCCCACCCCGTATCCCTACGAACCCTCCGAGCGAGAATCCGGACTCGGGAAAGTGCCGCCGCCGGACCGTGTCGATGTGACGCCGGGTGTTGCGGCGAGGTCGGCGCAGGCCGTCGCGGCCTGGCTCCTCGATGTCATGGACTGGCAGCGTCGTCACCGCGACGTCACCCGGCTCATCTTCTCGCTCATCATCCTGATCGGTGGCCTGTTCGTCGGTGGAGCCGCCGCGCTGATCGACAACTACCTGCACCGCGGGGTTGAGACAGGCGTGGAGATTCCGTACGTCGTGCAGCCGACCGGCAAGGAGCTTGCGACCAATGTCGATCTCCGCCTTTTCCCTGATTCCGAGATCGGCGGCGTCGCGACCGAGCTGAAGGACGGCGGGTTCCGCTATGTTCGGCAGGAGTTCACCTGGAGCCAGATCGAGACAGCGGAGGGCACATACGACTGGTCGGAATACGATCTGCTCGTGCAGTCGCTCGCCCAGAACGGCATTCAGGTGATCGCTGTGGTGAAGGGCACGCCGGCGTGGGCGCGCGCATCGTCGGGCGGGCAGGATGGTCCACCGGATGATCCTGCCCGCTATCAGGCGTTCATGCAGCAACTGACGTCGCGTTACGGCGGGCGTGTGCCGTTCGTGCAAATCTGGGATCGGCCGAATCTTGCGAGCCAGTGGGGTGGGACTCCGGCCGATGCCGATGCGTTCATCCCGTTGCTCGCAGCAGGATTCAATGGCGCGCGCTCCGGGAATGCGGAAGTCAAGATCATCACGCCTGAACTGGCGCTGACGTCCGATACCGCAGGCGGCCAGACGGATCTCGCGTTCCTGAGGTCACTGTTCGATCTCGATGCCTCGCCCTTCTTCGACATTGTCGGTCTGCGACTCGATGGGGGGACGCTCTCGCCGGACGATCGTCGCGTTGCGCCGGATCGCGTGAATATCTCGCGCGCGATCCTGTATCGGGACATCGTGGTGAAGGGCGGTGACGCCGCGACGCCGATCTGGGCAACGTCCTTCGGCTGGTCGGCGACCGGTACGGTCACGCGGGATCGCCAGGCTGAGTTCGTGATCCGCGCGATGACGCGCAGCTGGGCGGAATGGCCGTGGATGGGCCTCATGGTGCAGTGGGAGTTCATCGATCCAGACGCATCATCCCGGAACTCGACGTACGCGGTGGTCTACCCGGAAGGTCGGGCGACGCCGCTCTTCCAGGCGCTTTCGAGCGCGGCCACACAGCAACAGGCGGCCCTGGCCAACACGGGGTTCGCTCCGATGGATTCAGTTGCGTTCTCCTACGGAGGAACGTGGCAGGATCAGCATCTTGAGGGGCGGACCTTCAAGACGACCAGCGAACAGGATTCGTCCGTCACGATTCGATTCCGGGGGACAGGCCTGATCGCGTACCTCCGTTCGGGTCCTCAATCCGGGCGGTTGCACCTCACGCTCGATGGTACGGTGATTCCCGGCGGCTATGGCGACGATGGGACCCAGTGGAGTTTCCGCTCGACGCTCGGCACGGATGATCTGCCGCAACAGCTTCTCGGCGGGCTGGATGACGCCGATCATGTCCTCACCATCACGTTGGTAGGGACAGGCGAACTCACGGTTGGCGGCGTCATCATCCAGCGCGACGCCCCGTTCCTGTGGCCGATCGTGTTGTTGACGGTTGGATCGCTGGTCCTGATCTTCGTCGGAGTGCGATCGCTTGCATATCTCGTTGCGGTGCGGACCGGATACCTGATCCGGAAGGAAATGTACGATCCGGCGGCGCGTATTCAGCGGATGCCCGATTGGCGGCCCGCCCGCAGGGCCTGACATCGGGGTCCGTCCGGAGTCGGGGCTTGCCCGGCTAAGGACCGAATAGCGGGTTCGGTGGCGTTTCGCGTCGCAAGCCGCACGATGCAGGGAGTACACTGCCCGATGGTGCCGCGGGGTGCCGGACACCGGTGTGGTGTCTCGTACCGGAGATCTCTTCGGTGCGCGAAGTCCGGGTCGGTCTGTTCCCCCCGACCTTCAGGAATGACCTCCATGACGATCGATTCATCGACGCTGTCATCCGTGCGAACGGTCCCGTCGCCGGGACCAGACCACGACGGCGTCGAGCCGAGTTCCGTAGCCATCGATCTTCCCGATCAGGATGACGGATCCAGTGCGGGGCCTCCCGAGAACCTGGGACGGCGCATGCTCGAACCGCGAACAATCGCGTCGTTCGGGTTCGCGGTGCTGATCCTGGCCTTCACCTTTCGCAGTCTCAATATCGACCCCTCCGAGGTCTGGTCCAAGCTGAAGCAGGCCAATCTCGGCTATCTCGCCGTCGCATTCCTCATGTACTATGGCGCGCTGTTCGTTCGCGGCGTTCGCTGGAAGGACATGCTCTCGCGGGTGGACATCGACAAGGCCCATGGCTACGACATGCCAGGACCCTTCGGGATGCTCCACATCATCATCCTTTCCTGGTTCGCGAATTGCGTGCTTCCCGCCCGGCTGGGCGATGCATACCGCTCCTACCTGCTGAAGCAGAAGAACGGCGCGTCGTTCGGGCGCTCGCTGGGGACGATCCTGGCCGAACGCCTGATCGATCTCGTCTGCCTGGTGCTCGTGCTCACCGTATCCGGAGCGATTGTCTTTGGGACGAAGGTGCCGCATCGGGCGGAGCAGGCCTTCCTGCTCGGCGTCGGCATCGTGGCGATCGGAGTTGTCGGTGCGGCCTTCCTGTGGCTGGCACGGGATCGCGTGGAGCAGTGGCTTCCTGATCGCATCTCGTCGCACTACGCGCGATTGCATGATGGCATCTTCAACATCCTGCGGCGCCCGCTTCCCTATGCCGCCGTTGGTCTTGTCCTATGGGTCACCGACGGTGTGCGCCTGATGTTCGTCGCCAAGGCGCTCGGGCTTTCGCTCACGCTGCCAGAAGCGACGATGGTCTCCCTGTTGAGCGCGCTGGTGACGATCGTGCCGATCACACCCGCGGGGCTGGGGGTCGTGGAAGGTTTCATGATCTGGCTGCTGCCGCAGGTCGGGATTTCGGGCGATTCCGCCGCCGCCGTGGCGCTGCTCGACCGGTTTGTGACCTATTTCAGCGTCATCATCATCGGCATTCCGATGTATATCCTCACGCTGCGATCGGCGGTGGTCACCAAGCAGCCAGATCCGGAACCCGATGCGGATGGTCATGTGGATGCCGTGAGCACGACCAGTTGATCGGATTGGCGAAGGCATGAGCGAGCGGCAGACGGGAACCGGCGAGCAGGAAGAGGCGTTGAACGTGCAACGAGGTAGCGGTGAGGTTGCCGCTGAACCCGCCAAGACCGGCGCATTCTCGATGATCAGGATCTCACCGAAATGGCAGATGGTCCTGATTGGCGGGGTCTTCATTGCGATCAACATCATGGTGATGGTGATCTTTCTGGTGGCCATCTTCCTGCGGCGCTGAGCGCATCCTGTCCGCGCCGTCGCGACCCGGAGGCGATCTGTGACCGATACCGAGCTCACTCCTTCAGCATTCCGGCAGACGGCACAGGCGCTCGAGGACGAGATTGCCAAGGTCATCGTCGGGCAGACGGACGTCGTCCGGCATGTTGTGGTGGCGTTGATTGCGGGTGGCCATGTCCTGCTCGAGGGCGTGCCAGGCCTCGGGAAGACGCTGCTGGTGCGGACGCTTGCCGATGCGCTTTCCCTGCGCTTCTCCCGCATCCAGTTCACGCCTGACCTGATGCCGGCGGATATCACTGGCACAAACATCATCGAGGAGTCGGAGAGCGGCAAGCGGGTCTTTGCGTTCCGCGAGGGGCCGGTATTCTCCAACCTCGTGCTGGCCGACGAGATCAATCGCGCGACCCCGAAGACACAATCCGCGCTGCTGGAGGCCATGCAGGAGGGCACCTGCACGGTCGCGAACCAGGTCTACACGCTCCCGCAACCCTTCCTTGTGATGGCGACCCAGAATCCGCTGGAGATGGAAGGGACCTACCCGCTGCCGGAAGCCCAGCTGGACCGCTTCTTCTTCAAGCTGACGGTGCCCTATCCGGGGCCGGACGAGCTTCGCCGCATCGTGACGCGCACCACCTCGACCGAGGCTCCCACGGCGTCTCCCATGGCCGATGGCCCCACCATCGAGCGGATGCGCGATCTTGCGCGCCAGGTGCCGATCACGAGCGCCGTGGCGGACTACGCGGTGCGTCTCATCCTCGCCACCCACCCGGAGTACGAGATGGCTCCGGGGATGACGCGCTCCTACGTTCGCTACGGGGCGAGTCCACGCGGCGCGCAGACGCTCGTCGCGGCGGCGAAGATCCGGGCGCTGCGTGAGAGCCGCATGAATGTCGCCTACGAGGATGTGCAGGCGATGGCGCTGCCGGCGTTGCGTCACCGGATCATGCTCAACTTCGACGCCGAGGCAACCGGCGTCTCCGCTGACAGCGTCATCGCCCGTGTGATCGAGGCGGTCCCGACGACCGGCTTCTAGCGGGAACCTGGTCCGGGCAGGGCTGCCATCGTCGCGACCCATTCCCGGACGAAGCGTTCGCCCTCCGCCTTCAATGCAACCCGCGCGTTCGCTTTCGCGGGATCGGCCCACGAGCGCAGGTCGGCGATGGTGGACCCACGCGTGATCGTTCCGTTCAACTCCACCCAGACCCGTGCCTGAGGGGCCTCGACGAGCAGGGATTCGTCCACAGCGATGCCGAGGGCGAGTGCATCGTGCATGGGACACTGCCGCTCGTCCGAGCCGTAGCGGCCTGTGTAGATGTTCAGATAGCCATCACTGATCCGCTGGAGATGCACCGTGCTGGGGTTGCCCGTGGCGGCGAGATCGCGCAGCATCGTTTCCGTCACCCGCGCCTGTTCGGTCACGTCGAGACCGACGATGGTGAGTGGCCAACCGGCCTCCATCACCATCTGCGCCGCCTCCGGATCGTGCCAGATATTCGCCTCGCCGGTGGCGGAGACGTTGCCCGGCACCTGGAAGGCGCCGCCCATCAGCACGACTTGCCTGAAGCGCTCGGCGATGCCCGGATCGAGCGAAAGGGCGATGGCGAGGTTCGTCATCGGGCCAACCGCGACGAGGGTAAGTTCGCCAGGCCGTTCGTTGGCGAGACGGACGATCTGGGCGGCTGCCGTCTCCTCGACGTGGACGGCCTCCGGATGGTGGAGTTCCACATCGCCTTGGCCGTTCTTGCCGTGGACGCCGTGCTCGAACGAAGGCTCTGGTCCGAGAAGAGGCTTGCGCGCTCCCTTCGCGACGGGGATGTCTGGCCGTCCGCCGATCTCCAGCAGGCGAAGCGCATTCACGGTGGTGAGGTCGACGCTGACGTTACCCCAGACGGTGCCGATGGCGACAATGTCGATGCGGGGATCGGCGAGCCCCCAGAGGAGCGCCATGGCGTCGTCGACGCCGGGATCACAGTCAAAGATGATCGGCGCCGCCCTGTTGTCTGCTGTCATCGTGTGCACCCTTCTGAAGTCGCTGTGCGTGACCTGCCGTCATTGCCCGGCAATGATAGCGGGGAGCCAATCACGATGCATTTCCGGAATTGGGTCGACGCAGATGGGGAGGGGATGGTATGCTTCGCGAGCGCTGGAGGCGTGGTGTAGTGGCCTAACATGCAGCCCTGTCAAGGCTGAGACCGCGGGTTCGAATCCCGTCGCTTCCGCCAAATATTGGACGCCGCCCTGATCTAGGGGCGGCGTTTCGGCGTGTCGTTGGGAGATTCCGGAATGTGACGAGACGCTGGGTCGGGGAGGTGTGATGTGGGAACGATGAGGCGAAGGGATTTCGTCAAGCGGGTAGGTGCGAGTCTTGGTGCCGCTGGCGTCCTTGTGGCGGCGGCGCCGGTGGGGGCCAGCACCCTGCAGGCCCAGCCTCGTGCGGTCGAACCGCTCTTCCTGATTGACACCCACATTGCCGGGACGACCCACGTTCAGGAGATCGAACGGTTGGCGGCGGCGATCGGCGTGGGCGATCGGCTCGATCTCGTGCGTGAGCCGACGAATCCGTTCGACGACCTGGCTATCCTGGTCCACACGAGAGACGGGGAGAAGCTGGGGTATGTGCCCCGGAAGGACAATGCTGTCCTGGCCCGCCTGCTGGACGCCGGGAAGCAGCTCTTTGTGATGGTCGAATCGAAAGCACTCCATGGCCGCTGGAACGAGATTTTGATCGGGATCTACCTGGTCGAGTAGGGACGCCGCTCATACCGAATCCGTCTGATCCGACCGTCAATCATGGACGGGATTGGTAGGTGCCAACTCCGGACCGACACGGGTTCGGTCCCTACATAACGGCGCGTACGTACGTAGGAACTGACCCCGTGTCGGCCCGGTCTCCGCACGCACCAAGCCTGGCTCTCAAGCAGCCTCCATGTACCTGGAACCGGTATCAGGACGACCCGAGGCGAGAGCATGGTAGGGAGACCCCGACGCGCTCAGTCCTGGGTTAGCCGGTCACACGAGCCGGCGCGAAGATGGAGAGTCGTGGATTGTGATTTGACGCACGCGCAGGAAGCTGGTACTCTTCGTTCCCGCTGGAGGCGTGGTGTAGTGGCCTAACATGCAGCCCTGTCAAGGCTGAGACCGCGGGTTCGAATCCCGTCGCTTCCGCCAGTTTGCCCAGAAAAACGCCGCCGGAGTCATCTCCGGCGGCGTTTCTGTGTCTTCATTGTGGCGGCGGGTCGTCACCGTTCGGCAAGCCATGTTCGCGCCGCGTCGAGTTCCGCTGGCGTGACCGTGTGGCCACCGTCGAACGAGATGAGTGTGACGTCCGCTCCGGCCCGTTCGAGGGTCTCGGCAAGAGCTTCCATCTGGGCAAATGGCACCAGCGGATCGTGCAGCCCCGCCCCGATGAAGACGGCGACGCCGTCCAGCGTCGGAAGGTCGTCGGGGATGAACGGGAGCATCGGGCTGAGCAGGATGGCCGCGTTCAGCGGCGAATCGCCCCGGAGGAGCATGCTCGCGGCGAGGTTCGCTCCGTTCGAGAACCCGAGGCCGACCAGCATCCGTCCACCGAGGCCCTGGTCGCGGACAGCATCCCGCACGAAGGCATTCATCTCGCGCGTCCGGAACCGCAGGTCATCCTGATCGAGGTTGCCCTCAGCGAAGCGGCGGAAGAAGCGCAGGGCGTTTCCTTCCTTCACTTTCCCGCGTGGGGAGATCGCCGGGACGCCGGGTGCGATGGAGGCGGCAAGTGGCAGTAGAGACCGCTCGTTGCCGCCTGTGCCGTGCAGGACCAGGAGTGCCTTCGCCTGGTCGCTTCCAGCCTCGTATGCGTATTCGTAGGGCTCGTAGACGCCCTCAGCGGTGTCGTCGGTCTCTGAAAGGTGCGCAAACCACGAGGTAGCTGGTGTCGCGCCGGGGAGGGAGAATGCCGGGAGCCTCGCCGCGATAGCCGCTCGGTCGGACTCATACTCGGAGGGCAGCATCAGCGAGGTGCCGAGGGTGGAGAGGTCCTCGTCCACGGTGAAACCGGGCGCGGTGGTGGCAAACTCGTGAAGGATCTCGCTGCCATCGCGGGCGTAGATCGACGCGAAGTAGTGCCGGTCCACAATGCCGCTGACCACGACCTGGTCGGATGCGAACGCCAGGTCGAGTTCCCCGAGCGTCTCGCCCTCGACGGACCAGGCCACGTGATCGACACTGCCCGTGCCAGAGCGCGCCTTCACGAAGCCGCCCACCGCCCGCACATCGACGATTCGTCCCGATCCGCCTTCTCCGATCACGAAGCGATGCGTGGTATCGTCGACGCCTGCCGGGACGAAGCCCAGCGTCTCCGTGAGCAGGGAGGTGGCGTGGTCGAGGCGTTCAACCCAGAGCGTCACGCTGTGGAGTCCGCGAATCGCGTGCTCGCCGAGTTCGCCCCCGGGGTCCGCCGGTCGGGTTGACTCCGATGACACGAGTTCCAGCATCAGGCCGTCCGGGTCACGGAGACGCAAGAGGTATTCGGGGGCATGGTCGCCAATCTGGCGTGTCATGGGACCTTCGAACGGGATGCTGCGCTGCACGAGGCGTTCGATCCAGGATCCGATCGACCGGGGACCGATCGCCAGCGCGGTCACGGCAACCTCACCGACGCCATGCTGGGCTGGGTTGCCATCCGGCCAGACGAAGAAGGTGACGACCGTTCCCGGCGATCCGGCACGATCTCCGTAGAAGAGGTGCAGCTGGTCGGGATCGGCGCCGTTGATCGTTTGCTTGACGAGGCGCAGGCCCAGCACACCCACGTAGAAATCGACGTTGCGTTGGGCGTGACCAGAGATGGCAGTGATGTGATGGAGTCCGGAGACGACTGGGACCGATGTGGCGGAGTGATCAGTCATCGCTTGGAGATGCTCCGAGGTAGACGCTGTATTCCAGCCCGCGATCGAGCGGGATGGTGAAGGTGGAGAATTGCGGTGACGCGCGGACGAACTCCTGGAAGACGTGGCAATCGTGGGAGATCACGTTATCGGTGAGGATGACGGCGCCGGGCGCGAGGTAAGGAGTGATCGCCTGGAGGTGCGGCAGGTAGTCGTCCTTCTCGGCGTCGAGGAAGACGAAATCCCATAGCCGGGCGTGAACCTCATCGGACGTGCGGTGGTCCTCGCCGATGACGCGGGCCACATCCGCGAGACCGGCTTCCGCCAGTTGGCGGTTGTTCTGCGCCACGCGCTCCGGGATCAGTTCGGTCCCGAGGACGGACGCGCCGATGCGGTTGGCCGCGCTGGCAAGGATCATCGTCGAAAGGCCGTTCGAGGAGCCGATTTCGAGGATCGCGGCCGGATGGTGGGCAACCACCGCCTGCCACAGGAACGCGCCCGTCTCGCGTGTCACGTTTCGCGTGCGCTCCGCGACGGGGAGGCCCGCCTCCCGTTGCGCGCCGTCCTCCGCTTGCAGGCGCTCGATGATCTTCCGCTCGCGTGGGGTGAAGGGGATGGACCAGGCATCAGTCATGGCCGACGATCTCCTGCGTGAGGGCTGGTAGGTCGGCGAAGACATAATCGGGCAGCACATCGGCGTCCTCCAGGTCCTCGCGCTGGGAGACACCTGTCAGGACGAGCGCCGTCATCGCGCCGGCGCGGTTTCCGGCGAGGATGTCTGTGTCGAGGCGGTCGCCCACCATTACGACCTCGTGCGGCTGGAGTCCGAGTTGTTCGATGCCCTTCTCCATCATCAGCACCTCCGGCTTCCCGACCACGACCGGCTTGACCCCGGCGGCGGTACTGATGGCCGCGACGATGCTGCCCGCTCCCGGCTGAACCCCTCCCTCGTGTGGGAGCGTCGCGTCGGCATTGGTGGCGACGAAGGTCGCGCCCGCCCGGACAGCGTCGGAGGCACGACGGAGCTTGGCGTAGGTGAAGTCGAGGTCGAGGCCGACGACGACGGCGTCGATGTCCTCCGGCGCGGTCTCGTCGGTCGGGGCGACGAAGCCGGTGCCGTCGTACATGAGTTCACTGAGGGCCGGCATGCCGACGACGAGCAGCGTCGCACCGGCCTCCAGCGTGTCACGGAGGTAGTCGCGGGTGGCGGTGGCGGAGGTCTGGACCTGGCTCTCGTCGATGGTGACGTCCTGATCGGCCATGCGCTGGACATAGCCGGACGGCAGCGCCATCGAGTTGTTCGTTGCGAGCAGGATCTTGATGCCGCGCAGGGTGAGGGCATCGAAGAGCGTCTGGACACCCGGCAGCGGTTGCTTGCCCCGGTAGAGCACGCCATCCATATCGAAGATGAAACCCTTGGCGCCGCGGAGGCCAGTCGGGGCGTTCTTCGTAGGCGCGGCAGTTTCTGTGATGGTTGCGTCGGTGGCGGGTTCCGTGGTCGTCTCGTCGGTCATTGGGGGTCCTTTCGGAGGCTGGAAGGCGGACAGCGGCGCGAATCTCTGCGCTGATGCTACCACCCGCTCCGCGACCTCCCTACCGGAAGCCTGGGGAGACGCAGACGCCGCCCGGAAGATGACTCTCCGGGCGGCGTTCTGGAATGCGATGGCTGGCCGTGATCGGTCAGGCGATGGCCTGCACGATGGCCTCGTTGAAGACGGGGAGGTCGTCCGGAATGCGTGAGGTGATGAGGTTGCCATCGATGACCAGCGGCTCGTCGACGTAGATGCCACCGGCGTTGGCCACGTCGTCGCGAATCTTGTTGACGGCGGTGAGCTTCTTTCCGGCGAGGACACGTGCCGAGATAAGCAGCTGGGCACCGTGGCAGATCGCCGCAACGGGCTTGCCACGTTCCACGAAGGCGCGGGTGAAGGCCACCGCGCCCTCGTCGATGCGGAGGTTCTCCGGCGAGCCACCGCCGGGGATCAGGAGGAGGTCGAAGTCCTCCGGCCGGACGGTGGCGAACGTCTCGGTCGCTTCGGTGGTGCCGCCCTTCTTGCCGTGAATGGTGCCTTTCTCGACGCCGATGACGGTGATGGATGCTCCCGCGCCTTCCAGCGCCGCGATGGGTGCGTCGGATTCGACGTCTTCGTAGTTGCGGGCGAGAACGACGGCGACACGCTTGGGAGTGCTCATGGATGTGCCTTTCTGGGGATGAGTCTGGATCGAACCGGTCCTTCTCCGAGTATGCACGCATCGCGCCAACGAGGGGGAGACGTGACGTGCGCCTCCGTTTACACGTTGCAGTCGCACTTCCCCTCGTCAGTCTTGACCGATCCTCCGCCAGGCCGGAAGATCGCGGCGAATGCACGCTCGCCATATCAGGGGGACCCCTCCATGACCGATTCCCGTACCGATCTCGCCGATGTCTACGCTCATATCGATGCCCACGCCGACGAGTACATCGGAATGGTGCAGGCCATGTTGCGGCAGCCGAGTGTCGCCGCGCAGAACGTCGGGATGGAAGAGACTGCCGAGCTGATGCGCGGGCATCTCGACGCGCTCGGGTTCGACCCGAGACTGATCGATACGCGTGGTGGGTATCCGGTCGTCTACGGCGAGAAGCGGGGCGTGAGCGACCGCACGCTGAGCTTCTACGATCATTACGATGTCCAGCCTGCCGAACCGTTGGAGCAGTGGGAGAGTGATCCCTGGGCGGCGGAGATCCGGGACGGGCGGATCTGGGCGCGCGGCGTCTCCGACAACAAGGGCAACATCGCCGCCCGGTTCGCCGCGATCGATGCCTGGGAGAAGGTGCGCGGACCATTGCCGCTGACCGTGAAGTTCATCATCGAGGGCGAGGAGGAGATCGGGTCGCCGCACCTCTACAACTTCGCGGACGATCATCCAGACCTCTGCGCCGCCGATGCCTGCATCTGGGAGTTCGGCGGTCGAGACATCGATGGGCGTCCGCAGATTCACCTTGGGTTGAAGGGGATCTGCTACGTCGAGCTTCGTGCGAAGGGCGCGCGCCTCGACTGGCATTCCTCGGTCGCCACCTCCGTGCCGAACCCCGCCTGGCGGCTTGTCTGGGCGCTGGCGACCCTGAAGGACCAGGACGAGCGCATCCTCATCCCCGGCTTCTACGATGATGTGGTGCCGCCGACCGAAGACGAACTCGCCGCGCTCGCCGCGCTGCCGAGCACGGAGGCGGAGCGGCTGGAAGACCTCGGGATCGACGCCTTCCTCGGCGGGCTGACCGGGATTGAACTGGCCAAGCGCGACTATTTCCAGCCGACGTGCACCATCTCCGGCATCATCAGTGGCTATACCGGGCAGGGCAGCAAGACCGTTCTCCCTTCCACGGCGATGGCGAAGCTGGACATGCGGCTCTGCGCGAATCAGGACCCGTTCAAGATCTATCAGGCGCTGCGCGACCATCTCGATGCGCAGGGCTTCACCGATATCGAGACGGAGTTGCTGGGGCCTGGTTATCCGGCTCGTACGAGCCTCACCGCGCCCATTGCCCGCGTTGTCTCCGAGACCTACGAGGAGTTGTATGGGCAGGAACCGGCCATCTACCCGACATCGTCTGGTTCCGGCCCTTGGTACCAGCTTTGCTCGCAGTTCGGGATCGACGCCTGCACCTCCGGTGTCGGTCATGGACGCTCGCAGGCCCACGCGCCGAACGAGAACATCTACGTCGATGACTACGTGCTGGAGATCAAGCACATTGCGTTGATCCTGCAGCGCTACGCCGAGTATCCGGCCGCGCCTCGCACCTGATCCCGTCCCCTGACGTTCTGCACGGCACGAAGCCCGGAGCCCTCGCTCCGGGCTTCGCCGTTTCATCCGTTTGCAATTCCATCAAATTGTGCCCGTGACAACAGGCACAATCATGATAGGGCATGTGATATGTTGTGTACGTACAGTAATCAGATGGCTTTCGGCCAAGGGGGAAGGGTCGAATGCGAATGATCGAGGGGGCGGCGGGATGTGCGGTAGGGGACACGGAACGCATGGGTCGGCATGCGTGGAATCGCGGAGCGTGAAGACGGCGGCGTTCAGCCGTCGCGTAGTGGTGCGGGCGGCGACCGGGTTGGCGATCCTCGCGGCAGGGACAGTGGTCGCGAGTCCGCCCCTGACCCGCGCGCAGGAGGCCGGTGGCACTCGCGCCGGGCGTTTTGTGCCGGACGTGAGCATCGACGCCAAGGCCGGGGAGACCGATGCAGCCGGGTTCCGTATGTTCACGACGGACTATCCCTTCTACGCGCTTGGGGCGAGCTGGGACGGCGCGGTCGGAACGTGGCCGGTGATCGACGTGCAGACCAGCACCGATGGCGACTCCTGGTCCGAGGTGCAGGGACTTGTCGCCGCGACCACGGATGGTGGACGACCTTCGCGCGAGGGGAGGCTCTTCACGGCGCTCACGTTCGCCGATGGCGCAACGCAGGTGCGGTTCCGGACCGTGGACGCCAACGGCAATCTTGGCTCGGTGGATGGCCTGTCGTTCGTCTATATCGATGCATCCGATGGGCCGTGGGAATACGATGTGACGCCCGAGCCCGCTTCCTCGGGTCGCACGGCGGGTGGCACGGACACGATGATCCCACCGAAGCTCCTCACCCGCGAGGCGTGGGGTGCCGACGAGTCCTACCGATTCAATGGCAACGTGATCTGGACTCCGGAGTATCAAGAGGTCCGCCACGTCATCATTCACCATACCGAAACCCCGACCGAGCAGGACCCGCTGGTGGCGATCCGCTCCATCTACTACTACCACGCGGTGGAACAGGGCTGGGGGGACATCGGCTACAACTACCTTGTGGACCGCAACGGCACCATCTACGAAGGGCGCTACGGCGGGCAGGATGTGGTTGGTGGCCATTCCTACGAATATGCCTATGGCAGCTCCGGCATCTGCATCATCGGCGACTATCAGGAGCACGCCGAGAGCGATGCTGCACGGGCCGGGCTCGTCCAGATCGCGGCGTGGGCGGCCCGTCATCTCGACCCGCTCGGCTCTGAGGACTTCCATGAAGTTCCGGAACTCCCGACGATCTGCGCCCATCGCGACGTGAATGCCACCGCCTGCCCTGGTGATGCCCTTTATTCCGATGTTCCGTACATCCGTTCCCTTGTCGCACAGACCTTGCAGAGTGGTGTCCTCGACTCCGGCGCGCCGGGTGGGATCGCCGTGCGCGATCGTGTTGTGGTGCAGACCGACGACGGGTCCGCGTTGAACATCCGGGCTGAGGCCAGTGCCGATGCCGCGATTGTTGATGTCCTGCCCGTCGGGTTTGTCGCGCAGGTGGTCGAAGGGCCGGTGACGACCGGTGGAGAGAACTGGTATCGCCTGGCGTGGGATGCCAGCACCGGCTGGACGATCGCTCGCTACCTGATCGTTTCTCCACCGGCGGTGGTTGACGACGGGTCGTTTGATTTCGGCACCAACCTCGTGCTGAACGACTCCGCGAACCTCCGCGCCGGCAACGCGACGACGGCGGCCGTGATCGCCGAACTCCAGAAGGGGGACTGGGCGTACGTCAGCGAAGGTCCGGCGTGGAACGACGGGCACACTTGGTATCGCGTCGGCACCGAGCATCTCGGCAAGGGCTGGGTGGCGGCGGAGTTCCTGTCTGCCGCGCCGGTCGAGCCGAATGCCTCCGGACGCTTCGGCGTCGGGGATGCGGTGGTCTCGAACGACTCCGCGAATCTCCATCCGCGACCTGGACTTGGGCAGACAGTGGCGGCGGTCCTCCCATACGGCACGTCGATGACGATCTCCGTCGGGGCATACGGCGTGACAGGCGAGATCTGGTATGGCGTGCACGGCGACTTCGGAGGCGGCTGGATCGCGGAACTGTCGATCGATCTGGCCTGATTCCCAGGTACCCGGCGTGCGAAGGGCGGGAACCAATCGGTACCCGCCCTTCCGCACGGCTGCGGAGCCGGAATCAGCCCGCCTGGAGGGCCTGGATGCGGACCGTGTTGCCCGCAGGATCGCGGAAGACGCAATCGCGTGTGCCCCATCCCTCGTCCGTGATCTCCTGGACGACCGTGGCGCCGCTCGCCTTCAGTGCGGCGAACGTTGCCTCGAGGTCCGTTGAGGCGAGGATCACCGTCGCGTAGTTGCCCTTCGCCATCATCGCCGTGATGACGGCTCGCTCTTCCTCGGTGTAGTCGCCAACACCCGCCGGCGTCAACACGATGGCGGTGTCCGGCTGGTTGGCCGGACCGATCGTCAGCCAGCGCATCGCACCCTGCCCGACATCGAGGCGCAGTTCGAAGCCAAGTCCGTCGCGATAGAACGCGAGGGCAGCTTCCGGATCGGTGTGCGGAAGGAAGGTGGTGTGAATCGTGATCGTTGCCTGGGACACGGTGTGCTCCTTGCGGTGAGAATGATCGTGACGGGCTGTGGTTGTCGTTGCTCGTCACTCTCTTGACGGATCGCAGGACAGGATTGTGACACGTGCCTGATGCTCTCATCCGCGCCGAAGTGTTCGAGGCCAATCGTGCCCACCTCACCGCCGTCGCGACCCGGCTGCTTGGATCCCCAACGGAAGCCGAGGATGCCGTGCAGGAGGCGTGGTTTCGCATCGAGCGATCTGCGGGCGAAGACATCGTCAACTTCGGAGGCTGGTTGACGACCGTCGTCAGCCGGATCTGCCTCGATCACCTGCGCGCCCGTTCCTCCCGTGCCGAGGATTTCCCGGAAGACGGTCCTCCCGAGATCGGTGGGGGTGAGCCCGGCCCGGAGGAGAGTGCCCTGCTCTCCGAGGCGACTGCCGAGGCGCTGGCGGTCGTGCTCGAAACGTTGACGCCGATCGAGCGGGTGGCGTTCGTGCTGCACGATGTCTTCTCGGTCCCGTTTGAGGAGATCGCCGCCATTGTCGATCGTACACCTGCCGCGACGCGCCAGGTCGCGAGCCGCGCCCGGAAACGCGTGCCGATGGGCGCAGAGATGGAACGTCCTTCCCGGACGCCCCAGCGCGATGTCGTCGCGGCGTTCTTCGCGGCCTCGCGGGAAGGTCGGTTGGCCGACCTGATCGGCCTCCTTGCGCCGGGCGTCGTCCTGCGTTCCGACGATGCTGCCGTCGCGATGGGGTCGGATGTCGAGGTGATCGGAGCGGATGCGGTCGCCAAGGTCTTCTCCGGTCGTGCCCAGGCGGCGCGGATGGCGACAATTGATGGGCGAGCCGGCATGGTCTGGGCTCCTGGCGGACGACCGCGGGTGGTGTTCCGATTCGCCGTCGACGGTGACGCCATCGTCGGGATCGAGCTGATCGCCGGGGCAGCGACGATCGCCGGAATGGACGTGGTGCCGGATCGGCCGGTGGTCCTGCGGCAGGCTGGATAGGGAGTCCGGGTTACGCCCCTTTTGCGTTTCGACGATTCCGGCTATCCTCCGGCATCGCATCCGGGGTGGCCCTGCCGCCTCGGTTCCGGCAGGTTCGCATGATCCAGAAGGAAGCACCCGTGACGAAGCACGATCCGGTTCTCGATGTCCTCGCGTACGCGCCGAAATCGGCTCGAGTACCAGCGGACCTACATGCCCTATATCGGCGCCCAGGTGGCGGTGCGCCGCGATGGCGACCTGCTCTTCAACGAGGCGTATGGCTACGCCGACCTCGCCGAAAGACGCCCTTGACGGTCGATCATCTCTTTCGCATCGCCTCGCATTCCAAGACCTTCACTGGTGTCGCCTGCATGCAGTTGGTGGAGCAGGGCAAGCTGCGGCTCGATGACACGGCGGAGACCTACGTCGAGGAACTGAAGGGTGCGCCGATGGGCTGCGTGACGGTGCGGGCGCTGCTGGGCCACCTGTCCGGCATGACGCGCGATGGCGACGACTGTGGCTACTGGTCGCTGGAGTTTCCGTTCCCGGATCGCAAGGAGTTGCTTGAGGAGATCCAGAACCACGGCAAGGTGCTGGATCCGAATGTCCACTTCAAGTACTCCAACATCGGCTATTCGCTGCTCGGCCTCATCATCGAGGGTGCATCGGGCAAGCCGTATCGCGAGTATGTGTCCGAGTCCATCGTCGATGTGCTGGGCCTGAAGAACACGGGTCCGGATCTCGTCATGGAGCGGATCGACGATTATGCGAAGGGCTACTCTAGTCGCATCCACGGCCCGGAGCAGATCGAAATCGACCACATCGATACCTACGCGGAAAGCTCCGCGACCGGGTTCTACTCGACGGCCTCCGAGCTTTCAGACTACTTCCAGGCGCATCTCGATGGCGACGACCGCATCCTGACGGACGGCTCGAAGCGCCAGATGCGGCAGGTGCAGTGCCAGGTGACGCCGGAGGGGGCGTATGGCCTCGGCCTCATCATCTCGAAGATCGGCGGTCGCACCTACTACGGGCACAGCGGCGGTTACCCGGGCCACATCACCGTCTCGCATCTCGATCTGGAGCGACGGCTTTCCATCTCCGTTCTCACGAATGAGGGCAACGGGCCGGCTGGCACGCTCGCGTCTGGCATCCTGAACCTGATTGCGCTTGCTGCGGACGACAAGCATACGGCGAAGACCGAACCGCGCGATGCCAAGGAGTTGAAGCGCTTCGAGGGACGGTTCGCGGTGCTCTGGGGATTGACGGATATCGTGAACCTCGGAGGTCGCCTCTATCTCCTGTCGCCGAGTGCCGCCGATCCGTCCGCGATGGCGACCGAGGTGGAAGTCATCTCTGATACCGAACTGAAGGTTGTCGGAGACGAGGGCTGGGGAGGCTACGGCGAGGTCATGCGCTACACCTTTACCGCCGAAGGCGAGGTCGAGAAGATCCGTGGCGGGAGCGGGATGACGATGGTGCCCGTAGAGAAGTTCGTGATGCCGAAGAAGCTGACTCGCCCGGTCCGGAAGGCGTAAGCACCGGGGCCGGAGGAGAGCAGGAAGAGGAGTGAGGGAGGCAATCGCCTCCCTCACTCCTCGCTCCTATGGTCTCACTTCTCGGTTAGCGCGGCGTCAGCAGGTCGAGTGACTTCGTCTCCACGACCGGCAGCACGAGATCCAGGAACTCCTGGACCGTCTTTGCGCCAAGGTCCTCGCCGGAGCGGAGCCGGACGGCGACCGAATCGGCCTCCGCCTCACGCTTGCCGATCACCAGCATGTACGGGACCTTCTGCAACTGGGCGTTGCGGATCTTCGCCTGCATGCGTCCGCTGGACTCATCCACGTTCACGCGGAGACCGGCGTCCTTGAGCCGCTGTTCGACCGCGTGCGCGAACTCCACCTGATCGTCCGTGATCGGCACGATGACCGCCTGCGTCGGGGAAAGCCACGCCGGGAATGCCCCTGCGTAGTGCTCCACGAGGCCGCCGACGAAGCGCTCCATCGAGCCGAGCAGCGTGCGGTGGATCATGGCGACGCGATGGCGATCACCGTCCTCCGCGACGTAGTTGACGTCGAAGCGCTCCGGGAGGTTGAAGTCCACCTGGATCGTCGGACCCGTCCACGCGCGGCCAAGCGCATCGAGCCACTTGATGTCGATCTTCGGACCGTAGAAGGCGCCTTCGCCTTCGTCCAGCACGAAGTTGAGACCGCGTGAACTCAATGCCGCCTTCAGGGCGTTGGTGGCCTCGTCCCAGACTTCCTCGCTGCCGATTGCCTTCTCCGGGCGTGTACCGAGGTAGGCCTGGAAGCGATAGCCGAAGATATCGGCCATGTGGATCGCAAGGTCGATCACGCTCGCGACCTCGCCCACCACCTGCTCGTGCGTGCAGAAGATGTGCGAGTCGTCCTGCGTGAAACCGCGCACGCGCAGCATGCCGTGGAGCGTGCCCGACCGCTCGTAGCGGTAGACCGTGCCCAGCTCGGCGAGGCGGATCGGCAGCTCCCGGTAGGAGTGGACCGAGTTCTTGTAGATCATGATGTGACCGGGGCAGTTCATCGGCTTGACATAGTAGTCAATCTCGTCGATCTGCATCGGCGAATACATGTTCTCGGCATACGTTTCGAGGTGGCCGGACGTCTTGTAGATCTTCTCGGAGGCGATGTGCGGCGTGTAGACAAGGTCGTAGCCGCGCTTCAGCTGCTCCTGCTGCTCGAACTGCTCGACGAGGTAGCGGATCATCGCGCCCTTCGGGTGCCAGAGGATCAGGCCGGGGCCGATCTCCTCATTGACCGAGAAGAGGTCGAGCTCGCGACCGAGCTTGCGGTGATCGCGGCGGGCGGCCTCCTCCAGCTTGTGGAGGTAGTCGTCCAGCTCTTCCTGCGTGAACCACGCCGTGGCGTAGATGCGCTGGAGCATCGGGCGCTTCTCGTCGCCTCGCCAGTAGGCACCGGCGACGCTCTGCAGCTTGAAGGGGCCAATCTCCTTCGTGTTGCCGACGTGCGGGCCACGGCAGAGATCGAGGAAGTCCCCCTGCCGATACGTCGTGATCGTCTCCCCGGCGGGGAAGTTCTCGATCAGTTCAACCTTGTATGGATTGTCCTTGAAGATCTCGAGCGCTTCTTCCTTCGAGACTTCCTTGCGTTCGAAGACTTCGCTCTTGTTCCGATGCTGGCGCATCTTCAGCTCGATGGCGGCGAGGTCTTCCGGCGTCAGGGAGCGGGGAAGGTCGAAATCGTAGTAGAAGCCATTCTCGATCGCCGGCCCGATGCCGAACTTGGCGTCCGGGAAGATCTCCTGGACGGCCTCGGCCATGAGGTGCGCGGCGGAGTGTCGCATTCGCGCGAGTTCGTATTCGCGCGAGTTCTCGGGGGAGACGTCGATATCCATGTGCTCGACGTCCTGGACCTGGGGTGGCATGGCGGTTCCTCCTACCATGAAAGACAGAAAGCGGCCCGGCATCCGCAAGGGACGCCGGGCCGACGTGGTTCCACCCTTCTTCCGGTCGCCTGCGGGAGGACGCAGTTCGACCGCTCGATTGGCCCGGTATCGGGGGCAGGTCGGGATTGGCTACTGACGGCCGGAGCCGCGTTCGGAATCCTGCTCACAGGGGGTATCGCATCGATTGGCGGAGTTCCGGCTTCCACCTGGCCCGGAATCGCTGACTTGCCCGATCGCGCGACGTTTCCTGATCATCGCATGGGAGTCTTTAGTTGTCAGATTCATTCTCGTTACTGGAGTCGGACCTGTCAACGTCGGTCCGCTCGCGTCCCCCTGACGGGCGAGGATGGCGTAGTCGCCAGGTGATGCCGACCCCGGCGGCGATCACCGCGAACGCGATGACGACCACCCACAGTGGTCCGGAATCGACGGACGATCCGTGTTCCGTCGGTTCGGTATCCGGCGGGATAGCGGCCTGCGTGCGCGTCTGGTCCGTCACCGGGTCGATCGGTGTGGCGGTGGGTGGCGGGGTTGTCTGGGGCGAGGCGTTTGCGGCGACGAGATCGGAGCCAGCGTGCGCCGACCGCGCCAGCTGCGCGGCGGATGGGTCGGTGAAGCCAATGGTTGTGCCGGAGAAGGCCGTGTTCGATTGGGTCAGCGCGGTCTGCTGTTCGAACCCGTAGTTCAGTAGAACCGTGTTGTCGTCGTACCAGTCGTCCGGGGCCACGCCATCCAGGGTGACGGCGATCATCCGCATGTCGCCCTGCTGGGCGAGGTTGACGAGACACCAGCCGGCATCGTCGTCGTAGCCGGTCTTGCCGCCGATGAGGTTGGCGTAGGTGTTGATCATCTTGTTCGACTGGGAGACGGTCAGGTACCCGTTCGAGGTGGTATAGGACGACGTGCCGATGATCTTCACGAAGGTCGGGAAGCCGATGGCGTACTTGAAGAACGCGGCCATATCCGCCGCGGATGAGTAGTGACCCGGCACGCCCCAGCCATCGGGCCGCACGAGGTGCGTGTTCTTCAGCCCCATGTCCTGCACACGCTGGTTGACGAGATCCATGAAGCGATTGACCGCTTCATCCGGTGTGTCACCTTCCTGATACCCCAGGGACCGCGCGATGGCATGGGCTGCGTCGTTGCCGGAGGGCAGGAGCATGCCGTAGAGCATGTCCTCCAGCGTGTAGGTTTCGCCCGCGCCGAAGCCCATCGTGGTGGCGTCGGAGCTCATCAGGTCGGATTCATCGGTGGTGATCGGTGTGTCGAGCGGGGCCAGTTCGAGTGCTTCGATGGCCGTGAAGACCTTGGTCAGGCTGGCGATCGCCACCTGCTGATCGGCACCACGCTGGGCGAAGACATCACCCGTGTCGGCATTCATCACGACGTAGTACTTGGAGGTGATCTGAAGCTGTGCGGCTTCCTGCGCGCGGACGACTCCCGGCAGGAGCGACGCGGTGAGGATGGCGACGACCGCGAGCGTGGCGATCAGGCGCTGCAGCCAGGGGCGGCCGTGGGGGGCAAGGCAGGTCAACGGGGTGGCTTCCTGTTCTCGGCGATGGAACGCGGGGCGAGATCGCCCGCCGGGAATAGTAGCCGACGGCGCAACCGACGTTCGTGCATCGTTGGAGCATTGGACAACAAAATACCCCGCGACCGCTGGGCCGTGGGGCATTTCTCGGGTGGTGGGCGATACTGGACTCGAACCAGTGACCTCCACGATGTCAACGTGGCGCTCTAACCAACTGAGCTAATCACCCGAGCGCTCACGGAGTATACGCCGCGAGCATCCTCGATTCAAGGAATCCGGGAAAACGCATTTGCGTAGTCCCGCGCGATGATCAGGAGTTCGTCCGTGGTGGTCACGACATGACCTCCGGATACGGTGATGAAGTACTCCACCTGCAGGTTCACGAGCGACCCGTGGTTGTCGCCAGCCAACCGGAAATCGGTGCGGATGCCAGCGACGAACTTGCCCTTGGCGGCGGCGTAGCCGATCTCGGCGGCGGTCCCGGAATCGACATCGACGCCATCGAGGACGGCGAAGAGGCCATCGGCGCGTTCGATACCCGCCGCATTCTTGCGACCCAGCTCCATGTTGATTTCGGCGAGGCGGGTAGTGCGCTTCGTCCAGTCGTTCTCGTTGGCGAGGGCGATGAACTCGTCGGCGAACCGCTGGTCATCCCACGGATTGATGACCTCGACATAGGCCGAGAGCTCCGTGGCCAGATACGTCATGAACGCGCGGGTCGATTCGGCGAATCCGAGCGGCGAGGCGAGGTAGATGGATGGCTTCGACACGATGTTCCTCCTGCGGGGATCAGTGCCCGAGGCGCTTCACCGAGTTCGCGCGGGCGTGCCACGCGATGGTCGCGGACTTGTAGCCGACCATCAGCGAGCGGATGCGTTCCGCGTAGGGGCGGAGTTGCTCCGCCTTGATCTTCCACTTGCCCGTGACCTGATTGATGACCAACTGGCTGTCGCCGTTGATATGGACGGTAGCGCCGCTACGCTGGCCTTCCAGCAGCAGGTCCAGCCATTCCAGCGCCTTGATCAGGGTCAGGTACTCGGCCTGGTTGTTCGTGATGTTGTTGCCATATTCCTCGCGCTGGTGGCGGATCACCTCGCCGCCGGACGTGATTTCATAGCTGCCGTATCCCTTGCCGGGATTCCCCAGCGAGCCGCCGTCGAACACGATCTCGAAGGCGCGGATTCCGGTTGCGGGGGTGGCGGACGGCATGACGAGGGGTACTCCTTGGGTGACACGGCAGCGGGCCGGAGTCGACTCCGGCCCGCTGCGGCTCAGATGGTGGTGGGCGTTGTGGTTCAGGACGCGGCGAGGACCGCTCCGGACGCATCCTGTCGGATGCGATCGACCAGGTGCCCCGGCACCGGCTGATAGTACGCGAACTTGGAGCGGAATGCTCCCCGTCCCTGCGAGATCGAGCGGAGATCGGTCGCGTACCGTTGCACTTCCGCCGCCGGGACGTGGGCCTCGATCGTGACGATTCCCTGCTCCGGAGGCGACATGCCATCGACATGCGCCCGACGGGTGTTCAGGTCGCCCATCACGTCGCCCATGATCGCCTCGGGGACGGAGACCCAGAGATGCACGACCGGCTCCAGCAGGGAGGGTGACGCGTCCTTCATGCCCTTGCGGAACGCCTCCTTGGCGGCGATGCGGAAGGCCATCTCGTTCGAATCGACGGGGTGATAGCTGCCGTCGGTGAGGACCGCGCGCACGTTCACCACCGGGTAGCCGGCGATGGGGCCGGCGTCGAGCGCATCGCGGACACCCTTCTCGACGGCTGGGAAGTAGTTCTTCGGCACGGTGCCGCCGACGACCTCCTCGTCGAAGGCAAAGAGCTCGTCCGGGCACGGTTCCAGCTTCAGGAAGACGTGTCCATACTGCCCAGCCCCACCGGTCTGCTTCTTGTGCTTGTACTCGGAGACGATCTTGCCGGCGATGGTCTCACGATAGGGTACAGACGGCAGCTTCATCTGCACATGCACGCCGCTGCGGCGCTCCATCCGCTCGATTGCGATCTGGACGTGCGGCTCGCCAAGCCCGCTGACGATGGTGGCGTCGCCGCTTTCGCTCCGTCCGACGATCAGCGATGGATCTTCCTCATGGAGGCGCTGGAGGGCGGCGGAGAGCTTGTCGAGGTCGCCCTTGCTTTCGGGGACGACGGCGGCGGCGTAGGCCGGTTCCGGAAAGGCGATGCCATCGAGGAGCAGCGGCTGGTCGTGCACGGTGACGGTGTCGCCGGTCTGCACGCTGGAAAGCTTGCTGACCGCGCCGATGTCGCCCGCAGCGATTGCTTCGGTCGAGACGTGGTCCTTGCCGCGCGGGTAGAAGAGCTGGCCGATACGCTCGTCCACCTGCGTGCGGGGGTTCCAGACGTGTCCGTGCGAGTCGATGCTGCCGGAGAAGACCCGGAACCAGGTCACCCGGCCGACGTGCGGATCGGCGATGGTCTTGAACGCGAGGGCGGCAAGCGGCGCATCGGTGTCGGGCGTCAGGCCGATGCACTCGCCATTGATGGATGCCGCTTCCGACCGTTCCGCCGCGCTCGGCAGGTAGGTGCGGATGGCGTGGAGCAATGGCGTGATGCCCCGGTTGCAGGTCGCCGCGCCGCAGAGGAGGGGGATGACGGTTCCATCGGCGATGCAGCCGTGGAGTTCGTGCAGCAGATCCTCCTGGGGAATCTCCTCGCCGTCGAGGTAGCGCATCATCAGGTCTTCGTTATGTTCGGCGATGGACTCGACCAGCGCGAGGCGGTAGGTGGAGCAGGATTCGGCGAGATCGTCCGGGAGGGGGATCACGTCGTATTCGCCATCGCCATTCTCGTGGAAAACCATCGCCGTGTTGGTGAGGAGGTCGACGATGCCGCGGAAGGCCTTTTCCTGGCCGATGGGGAACTGCACGGGAGCGATGCGTTTGCCGAACGCCTCGCGCAGGGAGGTGAGCGTGGCGTCGAAGCTCGCGTTCTCGCGATCCATCTTGTTCGCGAAGATAACGCGGGGCAGATGGACGGCTTCGGCCATCGCCCAAACCTTCTCGGTGCCGACTTCCACCCCGGAGGACGCATCGACCACGATGATCGCGCCATCGACGACACGCATGGCGCTCGCCATCTCGCCAGCGAAGTCCGCATAGCCTGGGGTGTCGAGGATGTTGAGCTTGATGCCGTCGACTTCGATGGGGAGCAGGCTCGACCCGATCGACATGCGACGCCGGATCTCGTCCGGATCGTGGTCGGATGTCGTGGTGCCCTCTTCAACCCGCCCGAGGCGGTTCACCGTCTTGCTGTCGAACAGCAAGGCCTCGGCGATGGACGTCTTTCCCGCACCACCGTGCGAGAAGAGGCCGACATTCCAGATGTGGTCCGCGGGATACTGGTTCATGATTGTCCCTCCACGGAGTATGGTCGTGGGCTCTCCGATGAGCCACATGTGCGCAGCCCCTCCGGATGGGACGCTGCGTGCCATCGCTGGTGACTCCATTGTAGGGATCGTTGCAAGATTGTGAACAGGCGGACTTTCCCCGACATATCGAGCGGTGGTGACGCGGAGAACCCGCGTCACCACCGCTCGTTCTGCGGGCAACGACGACTGCGTCATGCCAAGCGCGACAGACCACTCAGGCGGGCTTGTTGCGCTGGTAGACGAGGTAGAGTCCTTCGCTGGTCAGATCTGGTTCAAAGTGGTCGATCAACGGAGAAGCGCCGGCGAAGATCTCGCTGTAGCCGCCGGTGATGACGACGGGCGGATCGCCGTCCAGTTCGGCCTTGATGCGGTGAATCATCCCTTCCAGCATCGAGAGGTAGCCGAGCACCACGCCGGACTGGATCGCCTCGGTCGTGCTCTGGCCGATGGCGTGATCTGGCAACGTCAGTTCGACCGAGAAGAGCCGTGCCGCGCGGCTGACCATCGCATCGAGCGCGACGACCAGGCCGGGGGCGAGCGCACCGCCGACGTAGTTCCCCTGCGCATTCACGACATCGAAGTTGATGGCGGTTCCGAAATCGATCGAGATCACCGGAGCGCCGAACTTCTGCACCGCTGCCATCGCATTCACGAGGCGGTCCGGGCCGATCTCGCGCGGAGCCGGATAGTTGATTCCGATCCCGAGATCGAGATCGACGCCGACGATGATGGGTTCGACCCGCAGTCGCTCCTGCCCCATCTCCGTGAGCCACTTCGTGACGCTGGGGACCACGCTGCTGACGACCATCGCCGAAATCGATGTGGGGTCGATCCCCGAGCTTTCGAGAACCGGAACGAGAATGGCGTACCATTCGTCGGGCATGCGATCCCGTCGGGTGGAGGCCCGGGCCGAGGCCCTTGGCGTCTGGGCGTCTTCCGCGAAGACCGCGAAGACCGTATTCGTGTTCCCTACATCGACGGTCAAGAGCATCGCATCACCTCATTCCATCCTGCACGCGGCGTTCGACTCCGTTCATGGACGACCGGAGCGGCGTCGCCGGTGCCGAACGGGAGCACACTCATTCTATGGAACAACGCGCGAAGAGCACACGGGCCGGTCGAGCGGAAGGGGCGGATTTCGAGGAGCGGGACCGGCCGTCGCGGCGCTCCTCATCCGGAGTCGGAACGACCCAGTGGTACCTGCGCCTGATGGCCGTTTTCCTGCTCGTGTTCGTGACCGGAGCGGCGGGAGGCATCCTCGTTCAGCGGAACATCCTTTCGCGCGCCCAGGCCCAGGCTCCGTCTGACCTCCAGACACTCGATGCCGTCAACGCCATTCTCGTGGACAACTACTACTACCGTCCCAGCGATCCTGCCGAGTTGGCGACGTGGGAGAACAAGCTGGAGCAGCAGGCGATCGCCGGAATGCTCGGCAGCCTGGACGACACCTACACGCGCTACCTCGAACCGGCCGACGCCCAGACCGCCGCCAACCAGCTCGCCGGCTCGTACGAGGGCGTTGGCATCACCTTCCAGGCGGCGGACACCATCGTGATTACCGAAGTCACGCCAGGCGGACCCGCTGCCGACGCGGGCATTGTGCCGGGTGATGTGCTCGTCTCGGTCGATGGCCGGGCGGTCGTCCCCGGCGATGACATTCGGTCGCTGGTGCTTGGAGAGAGCGGAACGATCGTGACGCTCGGCATCCTGCGCTCGGGGAGCGCGACGCCGGTGCCGATTCCGGTTGTGCGCGGCAAGATCGTGGTGCCGCCGGTGTCGTGGTCGATGCTGCCCGGCACGTCCATTGCCTACATCAAGGTCGATCTCTTCGGAGACCAGACCACGGCGCTGGTGACACAGTTCCTGAAAGAGGCCGAGGCGCAGAACGTGACCGGGGTCGTGCTCGACCTCCGCTCAAATGGTGGCGGATGGGTGAAATCGGCCCAGGAAGTGATTGGCCGATTCGTCAGCGCGGACCAGGGTCCGGCGCTCTATGAGGACACCTCGAATGCCGCCGGTGGCGAGGTCGCGATGCCGATCGTGAATGGCACCGAGCCGATCTACACCGGCCCCTTGGTGGTGCTGGTGGACGGACTCACGGCCAGCGCTGCCGAGATCGTCGCCGGGTCGCTGAAGGACTACGACCGCGCGCTGATCGTGGGCCGGCAGACCTATGGCAAGGGCTCGGTGCAACGCATCTTTTCGTTCCAGGATGGGTCCTCGATGCGCGTCACCGTAGCGGAGTGGCTGACACCCAGCCGGGGACGCATTCAGGATGTCGGCGTTCTGCCGAACGTCTCCGTGACCCACCAGGCGACCGACACCCAGGATCGGGATATCGCGCAGGCGGTGGCGCTGATTCAGGCGGGCCAGAGCAAGCCATCCGATCTGGCGGGACGCCCCGCCGCGACACCCGCATCGACGCCGATCGCATCGCCATCCGCATAGAGAACTACCCGGATGAATCGCGCCTGCCATCGGACCGTCACGGTCTGTGGTAGGCGCGCCTTGCCTCATGCATTGGCTTTTCCTCGATTTAACACAGCCCTTACCGATGGTTAACGGCGACTCCGTAGCATGGTTCGTGGGCGCGATCGCGTCCCCGCGTTGACCGACGTGGCTGGGTCCAGCACGGAGTGGTACGGGTGAGCATGGAGCATCGAGAGGCGTCGACGATCCTGGTGGTCGAAGACGATCCGACGTTGCTGAGCACGTTGGCGTTCAACCTCACGCGGCAGGGATACCGTGTGCTGACTGCCGAGAACGGCACCATTGCCCTTGAGGTGGTGACTGCACGCGGGGACGAGCTGGACCTGATCCTGCTCGATGTCATGTTGCCGGGGATGAACGGATTCCAGGTTCTGCGCCATGTCCGCCGCGACCACGATGTGCCGGTGCTCATGCTCTCCGCTCGGGGAGAGGAGCAGGACAAGATCGATGGCCTCGAGCTGGGGGCGGATGACTATGTCGTCAAGCCCTTTGCGCTGCGGGAGCTTCTCGCGCGGGTGCGGGCAGTGGTTCGTCGGCGAACAGCCCCGGCGATGCGCCCTCCCAGCGTGTTGTTCCGGGGGGATCTGCGGATCGAGCCGGATCGCCGGCGTGCGGAGGTCAACGGCTGCGAGTTGCAGTTGCGTCCCAAGGAATTCGGCCTGCTTGTGACGATGGCGATGGAACCCGGCAAGGTCTTCGAGCGGCAGGAGTTGCTTGATCTCGTCTGGGGAACGGACATCATCGTGGACGAGCGCACCATCGACGTCCACATCTCCTGGCTGCGCGGCAAGCTTCAGGCTGCCGGGCTCGGCCAGGACTGCATTCGCACGGTCTATGGCAGCGGTTATCGCTTCGTGGTTGCGCCCGGAACGTCCGGAGAAGACCACGCATTGCCGGTTTCCGCCTGACGAGGCGTGCGCTCAATCAACTCGGGTGTGTGGGTTGCGGGTTTTGCGGCGAGCGTATCGTCGCGCCAGGCACCATCGTCGCGCAGAGCCGCGCGACCGGAATTCGGATTCTACGGAGGAAACAGCAGCATGGATCTCATTCGCTCTCGCATGTCCCGCCGCACGTTCGCGGGTGTTGCCGCTGGCACCACTGCTGTGGTGTTCGCCGGCTCCCCGGCCATCTTCTCGACGGTTGCCGCACAGGATGCGACACCGGTCCCGTACGAGGCCCCGGCAAACATCGGTGATCTCTCCGGTTCGTTCGATGCTGATGGCTCCAGCACGCTCGGTCCGCTGACCGAGGCCGCGATCGAAGAGTTTGCCGCCATCGCCCCGAATGTCCGCATCACGAACGGCATCTCCGGCACCGGTGGTGGGTTCGAGCGCTTCGTCAAGGGTGAGATCGCGATCGCCAACGCGTCGCGCACCATCAAGCCGGCGGAGGCGGAGGCCGCTGCTGCTGCTGGTATCCCCTGGTTCCGCTTCGATATTGCCTACGACGGCATCACCGTCGTGGTCAGCTCCGAGAACGATTTCCTGGAGAGCCTGACGGTCGAGCAGCTCGCCAAGATCTGGTCTGCCAACGGCGGCGCTACCAAGTGGTCCGATGTCGATGCGTCGTGGCCGGAAGAGGCGATCGAGCTCTACGGCCCGGGCACCGCTTCCGGGACGTTCGACTACTTCAACGAAGCGATCCTGGGCAAGGATGTCTCCCCGCGCACGGACTACACCCCGAGCGAGGACGACAATGTCCTGGTTCAGGGCGTCGCCGGCAGCAAGTACGCCCTCGGCTACTTCGGCTTCTCCTACTACGAGGAGAACCAGGACACGCTGAAGGCGATCGCGATCGACAACGGCGACGGCCCGATTGTTCCGAGCGTCGAGACCATCGCGGACGGCACCTACAAGCCGCTCGGCCGCACGCTCTTCATCTACGTCAGCGCCAACGCCCTCAAGGAGGACCAGGCGGTTGCGGAGTTCGTCCGCTTCTACATCGCCATCGCCGACGAGCTCGCCCCGAGCGTTGGCTACATCCCGCTGCCGGCCTCTGATGAGTTCGACATGCAGGTCAAGTTCAACGGCGCGATGGATGGCTCCGTCGCCCCGGACAGCGCTGCCTCTGCCGCTACCCCGGCTGCCTAGGTTCGTTGGTTCGAATCAGCCCGGCCGATATTCGGCCGGGCTGATTCACGGGTACGCATCGCAGTGTTTGTTATCAGATCCATAAACGGTTGCACGGCCTAGCAGGAGGACACAGCGTGGCAAGCACCACCGTGCCGCAATCTGGTCCATCAGGAGGAGCGGCCCAGCCGCCGCTGGACCTGAGCGGAAAGCGAAACAGGGACATATCCGAACAACTGGTCAAGTGGTTCCTGGTTGGATGCTCCTTGCTGACCGTGGCGACCACCATCGGCATCATCGGCATTCTGCTCTACGAATCGTTCGAGTTCTTCCGGGATGTTCCCGTCTGGAAGTTCCTGACCGGAACGACCTGGACCGCGCTCTCGCGTGGCGATCAGCAGCAGTTCGGCGTGATCCCGCTCGTGACCGGTACGCTCACGACCGCCTTCATCTCGGCGCTGATCTCGATCCCGCTTGGACTATCGGCGGCGATTTACCTCAGCGAGTATGCCGGTGCGCGGGCACGCTCCATCCTGAAGCCGGTGCTGGAACTGCTTGCCGGTGTGCCAACGATCGTCTATGGCTTCTTCGCGTTGACCTACATCACCCCGGTTCTGCTGAAGCCGTGGCTGAAGGTCGGCGCCTTCAACGGCCTCTCCGCCGGTATCGCGATCGGCATCATGACGCTGCCGATGGTGGCATCGCTCTCTGAAGACGCGTTGCGTGCGGTGCCACGTTCGCTGCGAGAGGCGGCATACGGGCTTGGCGCGACGAAGTTCGAGACGTCGGTGCGCGTGGTCGTACCGGCCGCGATCTCCGGGATCATTGCGTCGTTCATCCTCGCAATCTCGCGGGCAGTGGGCGAGACCATGATCGTGGCTGTGGCGGCGGGTGGATCGCCAGCTGGCCAGACGGCGGTCAGTAGTGGCCCCTTCGACTTCACGCAGAGCATGCAGACGATGACGGGCTTCATTGCCTACACGTTCAGCAGCGACGTCCCCCGCGGCACGTCCCAGTTCTACTCGCTGTTTGGTGTCGGTCTCCTCCTATTCATCATGACCTTCGTGATGAACGTGATCAGCCAGTGGGTGGCACGGCGGTATCGGGAGGTGTACGAATGAGTGCAGGATCGCAGGTGAGCACGATCTCAACCCCAGCCGCGGCTACAGCGGCAACCTACAATCCGCGCGTTGCCGGTCGTGGCCGGATTGCCCAGGTATGGCGCGGTCTCTTCTTCGCCGCGACCGCGCTCGCCATCGTTCTCCTGGGCATGCTGCTCTGGTCGATCGTTGAGCCGGGATGGAGCTGGCTGAGCTGGCACCTGGTAACGGCGATGCCGTCGCGAATCGCCGCGCAGGCCGGCATGAACTCGGCGATCTGGGGATCCATCTGGATCGTCTCCATCTCCGCCATCTTCGCCTTCATCGTCGGCCTGGGCTGTGCGATCTATCTCGAGGAATATGCTGCCCAGAACCGCTGGACGGACTTCATCCAGACGAACATCTCGAATCTGGCCGGCGTTCCGTCCATCGTCTACGGTCTGCTTGGCCTGGTGATCTTTGTCGACTGGCTGGGCATGGGGCGGTCTGTGATCGCGGGGTCGCTGACCATGGGGCTCCTGATCCTGCCGGTGGTCGTCATCTCCTCGCGTGAGGCGATTCGGGCAGTGCCGCTGAGCCTCCGCCAGGCCTCCTACGGTCTGGGCGCAACGAAGTGGCAGACGGTTCGCGCTCACGTGCTGCCATCGGCGTTCCCCGGCATTCTGACGGGCATCATCCTGTCGATGTCGCGCGCCATTGGTGAAACGGCCCCGTTGATCGTTGTCGGTGGGGCAAGCCAGGTGCTCTTCCGCCCGACAAGCATCTTCGATCCGTTCATGGTAATGCCGCTGCAGATCTACAACTGGACCTCTCGCCCGCAGAAGGAGTTCGAGCATCTGGCGGCGGCGGCGATCATCGTGCTGATGATTACCCTGCTCATCTTCAACTCCGTGGCGATTCTGCTCCGTCAGCATTTCAGCAAGAAGACAAGGTGGTAACCGATGGCCGTTGAAGCGAAAGACGTGCGCATCCCGAGCGTCACGGCGAATATGAAGGCGGTTTCCGAGGCTCCGAGCGAGTCGTTGATCGATCTCAAAGGGTTGAATGTCTATTACGGCTCGTTCCACGCCGTGAACAACGTCAACCTCTCGATTCCGAAGAACAAGATCACCGCGTTCATCGGCCCGTCGGGTTGTGGCAAGAGCACCGTGCTCCGCTGCATCAACCGCATGAACGATCTGGTCCCCAGCGCTCGTGTCGAGGGGCAGATCATGTACCACGGCACCGACCTGAATAGCTCCAGTGTGGACCCGGTCGAGGTTCGCCGCCGGATCGGCATGGTATTCCAGCGCCCGAATCCATTCCCGAAGAGCATCTTCGATAACGTCGCCTGGGGCGCGAAGATCAACGGCTACAAGGGCAACATGTCCGAACTGGTGGAACGCTGTCTGCATCAGGCAGCGCTGTGGGACGAGGTGAAGGACAAGCTGAAGGAGAGTGGGCTTTCCCTCTCCGGTGGCCAGCAGCAGCGCCTCTGCATTGCCCGCGCCCTGGCGACCAGCCCGGAAGTGATCCTGCTTGACGAGCCAGCTTCGGCCCTCGACCCGATCTCTACCCTGAAGATCGAGGATCTGCTGCGCGAGCTGGAGGCGACCTACACGATCGTGATCGTGACGCACAACATGCAGCAGGCGGCCCGCGTCTCCGATCAGACGGTCTTCTACTCGCTGAGCGAGACGCGACAGGGCATCCTGGTCGAGGCGGCGCAGACGCAGAAGATCTTCACCAATCCGTCCGATCCGCGCACCGAGGCCTATATCACGGGTCGATTCGGGTAGGCTTCGTTGCAGTACTGAATGGGACGATTTGATACGGGAGGAATGCATGACCGAAACCAAGCGTGCCCTTTACGAAGCGGGCATCGAAGATCTGCGGAACGACGTCGTCACGATGTCGAGCATGGTCGACAAGGCCATCGCCCGTGCTATCGATGCGCTGAAGACGCAGGACGCCCAGCTGGCGGCTGAGGTGAAGGCTGGCGACAAGGAGATCGATGCGCTCCGGTGGGATGCAGAAGATCACGCGATGACGCTGATCGCGACGCAGGGGCCGATGGCAGGTGACCTTCGGGTGATTGCCGCCAGCCTCCAGATCTTCACCGACCTCGAGCGCATGGGCGACTATGCGGTGGGGATTGCCAAGGTCGTGCTGAAGACCATCGACGAACCGCTGCTGAAGCCGCTGGTGGACATTCCCCGCATGGCGCAGCTGGCGCGGCAGATGCTCTCGGACGTCACGACGGCGTTCATCGAGCGCGACGCCGACGCTGCGAAGAAGATCGCCGCCCGCGATGATGAAATCGACGATTTGTACGATCAGGTACTCCGCGAGCTGCTGACGTACATGATGTCCGATCCGAGCGTGATCAACCGCGCCACGCACCTGTTGTGGGCCGCGCATGATGTCGAGCGCATTGGCGATCGGGTGACGAACATCGCCGAGCGGATCACGTATATGTCCTCCGGCGAGTTCGTCCACCTGGGCGGAGGCCGCAAGAAGCGTCAGCGCTTGCGCGAAGCCGAGGCAGCCGAGGCGGAGACCGCGTCGGCCAGCTGAGCATCGGGATTGGCCTGACGCCACACCCCAAACGCCTCATGAAGGCGCTGAACGACATCTTCGATGTCGATCGGCGCCTTCATTGCGTCCGCGATGTCGAGCGCACGGCGATCGACATCGTCCAGGTCTTCCACCGAGGCGATGGTCAGAATTGGCGCGAGGGTGCGGGGGGTGTCATCGGAGACACGGTCCGACAGCCCGCGCAGGCGACGGATCAGTTCGAGGGCGCGGAAGCTCTCCAGGTCGAGGTCGATCAGGACCAGGTCGAACTGGCGAAGGCGGAAGACCTCCAGCGCCTGCAGCCCGCTGGCGATCAGCGACATCCAGAATCCCCCGAGTGGCAGTCCCTCCTCCAGGAAGGTAGCCAGCCCTGGATCATCCGTCACCACGAGGACATGCGGGCGCTCGTGACGCTGGCGGGCCTCGATGCGTGGGCGTTCGCTCATGCCGGCACCGCCAGTCCGCCGATGAACAGGGCATTCACGAGGAGATTCAGCGTCACCGCGACTTGCGCCCGGTAGTGGGGCCGGATCGCCATAAGGGTCACGTGTCCGTGTCCGAACGGGACATCCACCACGGCATCGAGTCCGGCGAGCAGATCTGACCCCTGGACCCATCCCGAGATGACCGCCTGATCCGGTGCGAAGCTCGCTGGCGCAGGAAGGGACGTATCGATGCGGCGGAAGGCGTGCTTGCCGGTGAGGAGGGTCGGTGTGAAGCGGTCCATGCCCCAACCCAGCGGGTGGTTCGGGGTGATGGACGTACGCACCATCGCGCCGGGCGAGAAGAAGGTCGCGTCGTCGTGGTTGGCGAGGGGTGTTTCGACGGGCAGGCCAAGCGTGTCGATCAGGAACGCCGCGCTGCCGTCGATGGCGACGACGCGCATTCCCCGATCGAGTGCCGTGTGCAGGGCCGTCATGAACGCCTCACGCTCGACTGATGAAGGATGGGTGTCGGTGGGACCATCATCGGGCAGGAGGGTTGTCCACGCTTTCTTGCCGAGATGGGGCAGGATCAGGACGTCGGTTTCGTCCAGCGCACGTCTGGCAGCGATCTCATCCAGTCCGAGGATGACGTGCGGAACGCCGAAGGTTTCCAGCGTGAGGCGCGCCCAGCCCGCATCGGTTGCCTCTCCGGTGGGGGCGAGGAAGAGGCCGATCCGGGGAATGCGCTGGTCGAGCAGGCCATCCGCGATGGGGAGCGTCGTGCCAACCCGCACGCCGACCTCCGCCGCGCGGTCGATCAGCGGCGCGGGATCGATCCCGGAGACGACCCAGGTGCCCGGATCGAGCAAATGGCCGTCCGCGAGGTAGGCGGATGCGAGCCTCCGGAGTCGTCCTCCCGCCGCCAGGGCTTCCATCGCGAGCTGGACGGCGGCGTGACTGCGCGCATCGATGGTGAGCCAGCGACCACCTCCCAGACGCGGTGCCGCGAGCGGCTGGAGGCGGAGTGCTGAGACGTTCTCGGCTGGGTCGGTCGCCCAGCGTTCCCACCCGGTGACAAGGGCTGCGTCGACGCCGAGATGGACGGCGAGGGAATGCGTCGTCACGTCATAGGGGCGGTTGTCACCAGTCGCGACGGAGTAGGATGTGGGCGGAATCAGGGCATTCGCCCAGGAGAATGCCGGTTGCCCCGGCTTCACGATCCACGATCCACGCGTGTGGAGCCTGCCGGACGCATCCGTCTCCGGTTCGGCCAGCCGTTCCAGCACGACTTCGCCCCGCTGAAGCACGCCGAGGAGGTCGCGAGTGGCGGCGGGGTCGAGCTGGTGTTCCAGCGGCGGAATGACCCAGGCGTGATCGGGCGATCGGTTCACCGCGTCCGCGAAAACGGCCCATTGATCGGCCAGCCACGCCTCATGGTTGCGGGCGGCGTGATCGATCGTCGCGAGTACGGCCTCGCGGTGGTAGTCCATGATGTCGCGGAGCCGCCAGTCACCGCCGGTCCGCGGCATGGGATAGCCGACGCGAGGCAGGCGGGGGTCGAAGCCGCGATGCACGACGAGATCGTCTGGTTCCAGCGCGATCGGGCTTGCGATCTTCGCGCTGGCGGCCTCGGCCAGGATGCGGACACCGCCATGGTAGTGCGACCACGCGCGGGAGGGCGAGTAGGCATCGAAGAGGAGGCCCGTGGCGACGCCGGTCTGCCCTTGAGCGGCCATCCGGGCGGCGATGTGGTTGCCGAGCGCGCTGCCGTTGGCAATCAGGCGGGGATCGACGTTCGGTTCGATCGGGTCGATGTAGGGCGGGATGAAGTAGCGACTGCCGTTCTCATACATCTGGTGCAGGTCCAGCACCATGTGCGGTCGCCACGGCTTGTGGACGCGTTCGATCAGCACCTGCGTCTCGGCGAGGCGATGGTGCATCCAGTCGCGGTTGTTGTCGTGGCCGGCATAGCGGTGGTAGAGCGCCGGTTGCGTCGCGCCTTCCAGGTCGGTGCCGAGGGTCTGCTCGTACCAGTCGTGAACCAGGTCCATGCCATCCGGGTTCAGCGTCGGCACGATCAGGGTGATGGTGTTGGCGAGCATTCGGGCCGTGTCGGCATCGTTCCGGGTGGCGAGGTCGTAGGCGAGTTCCGGGCAGAGCTGGACGGAGCCGACTTCGGTCGCATGGATGGCGGAGGTGACGAGCACCACGGCCCGTTCGCCCGCTGCGGTGCCATCGGCACGGTCCGGGTCGGCGAGGAGGTTGGCGTCGACCAGGGCGGCGCGGCGGTCGCGATGGGCGTCCAGGTCGGCGAGCACCTCCGGCGCGGCGACGATGAGCAGGGCAAGGTCGCGGCCTTCCGTGGACTGGCCGATGCGTTCGACGGCAAGGCGATCGCTGTGGGCTGCGATATGG
Organism: Thermomicrobiales bacterium; assembly: GCA_049840815.1. Classification (GTDB taxonomy): domain Bacteria; phylum Chloroflexota; class Chloroflexia; order Thermomicrobiales; family UBA6265; genus JASGDN01. Next base: position 178,925 of record JASGJI010000007.1, read on the forward strand.
TCGAAGTAGTCGAGCATCGCGCTCCAGCGGACGAGGACGCGATCATCGCCGGGTGTGACGCCGAAGAACGCCGTCGGGTCCAGGGGGTGGGAGGTCGATGGGGTGTCGTGCATGCTGTTCCTGTGGCTAGGGAGCGGTGGTGGGGGCGCAATCGGTCTCTGGCCATACTATACGGGTAGGGAATGGCGATGCATCGATAGGGAGTACACACGGATTGAAGCTGCATGCCTGTGATGAGACGCTGACGGATCTGATCGAACACTACATTGACGCGCTGGCCTTGCCGACGGACCGGTTGTGGATCACGACGGACCGGGCAGAGTACGGGCACTGGCTGGGGCGGAGGATCCCTTCGGCCTACGGTGGCGCGTATTGCTACATGACGCGGCAGGACATCCATGCGGTGCTGATCCATCTGGAGCGGATCGACCCGTCGCAGCCGAAGGCGGTGGAGATCGTCGTCGCCGAGGAATTGGTGCACATGCGCGATCACCTCGATGGTGACCGTCGGCGGCATGCGAAGCATGGCTATGACCGGATCGCGCATCGCGTGTCGGAACTGACCGGGGCATCGCTGGAGGAGATCCGGGCGGCGTTGCTGCCGGTGCAACGCCGCACGCCGAAGTACGTCTATGCGTGTCCGGGGTGTGGGGCGCGGGTGGCGCGGCGGAAGCGGGGGACGTGGTCATGCGGGCGGTGCTCGCCGGTCTTCGACAAGCGGTTCGTGCTGCGGCTGGTTGAGACGCTCGATGGGGCGGCGTGACCTTCCCGTGGGGTAGCCTGGATCAGTACTCCTGCGCATACCAGCGGTCGGCGACGCGGTCGTGGTAGATCGTGTGGCGCAGGCCGTTCTCCATCAGCAATGCGAAGTACTGGCGGCTGATCGGCTGTCGCCACCATTCGTCCTCCACGATCCACATATCCTGCACGTGCGTTACAGGATGCGCCTTCCCGTCGATCACCAGCGCGATCGGGATGCCCTTCCGTACCTGGACCTGCATCGGACGCGGTTCGTTCAGGGGTCGAAGGGCATGAGTGCGTGCCGACGTTCCGGAATCCTGGACCACGGTTCGACCTCCACAATGCGATAGAGCGGCGACATGCCATAACGGTGTTTCAGGTGTTCCGTCGCGCATTGCAGCGATGGGTCGTCGCGACGGCGAAAGGTGGGCAGCATCTCCTGCCGGGCACCGTTTGTGATGATGCCCGCCAGCTCGATGGTGACGTGGGTCACTGGCCCCAGCATTTCCAGGGCATCCAGCCGCAGCGTGAGCGACTGGATCAACTGGTACGCGTCGGAGGGGATTTTCAGCGTCATGGCGCGTTGCCACGATTCGTGCGATTCCATCTGGGCGCGGATCGTCACCTGCTGGACATAGCGGCCACGCAGCTCCGGCTGCTGGAATGCGCGGTGAACCAGTATCCGGAGCGCCATTATCACCATCTCGCGGGTCGCGGCCGGAGCTGGCAGCTCGATCGTCTCGGTGACGGTCGGGATGACCGGCGGTGGCACGACCGGGCGGCGGTCGATGCCACTGGCAAGCTCCCACGCGACGATCCCTGACTTTCCGAAGCGGGCAAGGATCTTCCGGCGGTCCATCGTCGCCAGCATGCCCAGCGTCGTGATGCCCAGCTGCTGCATCTCCGTGACGATCGGTCGGGAGATGGGCAGCCACGAGGTCGAGGCATCGTGCAGAAGCCCCCGCACCTCGGATGGGGTCAGCACCGGGATGTCTTCGGTCGTGCGCTCCCAGGCGGCGATACGGGCGGAGAATTTGGTGGGCGCGATACTTGCGCTCGCCCGAAGGACGGCGGGCACTGTCCGTAGAAGGTGGCGCGCCGCCTGGCGGTGCGATCCGTAGTGGCGGTCGAGGCCGATGAGATCGACGTACCAGCATCCCGATTCGTGATCGTCGGCCTCGACAAGCGGGCTGAGATCGAGAAAGCCATTCAGGATCGAGCGGGAGAGTTCGGCTTCATGGATCGGGTGTTCGGGAAGGACCATCACGACCGGACAGAGCATCTGGGCCTCGCGGACAGCCTGGCCGGCACGCACGCCCGCGCGACCTGCTTCCGGAGAAGCATCGAGCACTTCCGGTCGGTCCTGCCCGGAGGTCGCGAGCAGGATGGGATTGCCGTCGAGATGGGCGTTACGCAGGATGGCCGCTCGCAGGGCGAAGTGCGGCACCCGCACGCAGACGATCGGCATAGCCTCCCTCCGTTCCATGCCCATGCTGCATCGTATCGACGTGTCCAGACAGGGAAGGACACGCTGTCGTCATGCTTGCCAGAATAGAACATATGTTCTATTCTGGCAAGCACATTCCCGCTCGATCGTTCATGGTCATTTGGGCAGCACGACGGGCAGTCATTCCCTTGTCAGACGTGGGAAAATACCGAGGGATACGGGTTTCCATTCCAGGTTCGATGGCATCCTGATTACCCGATCCCGCAATCACGTCCGTGGATGTTCTCGTTGGTTCACCATCGTTAGGGAGGATGCATGACAGAGCAGGGGATCGGACGTTCTGCCGGTGAGTTGCGGGCGCAGGGGGTCCAGCGTGTCCTGATCGACGCCGACACCTTGCAGGCCGGCATTCGGGAGATCGCGGCCGAGCTGGACGCCGACTACGCAGGCGATACGCCGTTGATGATCGGCGTGCTCACCGGGGCGGTCGCGTTCATGGCCGACCTCATGCAAGCCATGACCATTCCGCTGACGATCGACTTCATGGCGATCTCCAGCTATGGCTCCTCCACCAAGTCATCTGGCGTGGTCCGCATCCTGAAAGACCTCGATCAGGACGTCGAAGGACGCCGGATCATCGTTGTGGAGGACATCGTCGATAGTGGGTTGACGTTGCAGTATCTGCTCGATCAACTCGAATTGCGCGGGCCGAAGGATATTCGGGTTGTCGCGCTCCTGAAGAAGGACAAGCCAGACGCCATCCCGGTCCAGGTCGATCGCATTGGCTTCCGTATTCCCGATGAATTCGTCATCGGCTATGGACTCGATTACGCCGGCATCTACCGGAACCTGCCCTATGTGGCGGTACTCGACCCGTCCGTCTATCAGACCGGAGAATAGTGGCCGCTCTGGAGTCGCTCGTGTGCCTGCGGAATCGCTGCTTCATCCCGCTCATCGTTTTCTCGCGCATTCCCGAAGGGCATAGGCATGCCAAAACGCAAATGGCTCCGCAGTGGGTTTGTCTGGGCAGGACTGATCCTGGTTCTGCTCGCGGGGTGGTTCATCTACTCCGACCGGAAGGCGGACTTGCCGTCCGCCGACTTCAACTCGACCGTCATCGCTGATATCAAGGCGGGCAAGGTTGATCACCTCGTCACGACCGAGGGCAGCAATGCGGTCGAGGTCCACTACAAGGACAGCAACACGCCTACCACGCAGTCCCGCCTGCCACCGAACACGAACGTGGTCGAGATCCTGACCGGTGCCGGGTTGGAGGCGAACGCCGTTCCGGTCGAAGTGAAGCCGGCAGGCCATCTCGGCGCGATCCTTGGAGCGCTGGTCTTCATCCTGCCATCGTTGCTCATCGTCGGCCTCATCGTGCTCATGATGCGGCAGAGTCAGGGCAGCAACAGCCAGGCCATGTCGTTCGGCAAGAGCAAGGCTCGCCTCTTCTCCAGCAACCGCCCGACCGTGACGTTCAGTGACGTCGCGGGAGTGGACGAGGCGAAGGAGGAGCTGGCGGAGGTCGTCGAGTTCCTCAAGTATCCGGACAAGTTCGCGTCCCTCGGGGCGCGCATTCCCCGCGGCGTGCTGTTGGTGGGGCCCCCGGGTACCGGCAAGACGCTGCTCTCCCGGGCGGTGGCAGGAGAGGCCGGGGTTCCGTTCTTCAGCATTTCCGGCTCCGAGTTCGTCGAGATGTTTGTGGGCGTCGGTGCCAGCCGCGTCCGCGATCTCTTCGAGCAGGCCAAGCGGAATGCCCCATGCATCATCTTCATCGACGAGATCGACGCCGTCGGCCGTCAGCGCGGTGCAGGGTTGGGCGGCAGTCACGATGAGCGTGAGCAGACCCTGAACCAGATCCTGGTCGAGATGGACGGCTTCGACAGCAGCACGAACGTGATCGTGATCGCGGCCACAAACCGTCCGGACGTGCTCGATCCGGCGTTGCTGCGTCCTGGCCGGTTCGACCGGCAGGTGATCCTCGACCGCCCGGACATTCAGGGGCGGCGGCAGATCCTGAACGTCCATATGCGCGGCAAGCCGGTGGAGGAGAACGTCTCCATCGAGGGCCTGGCCCGCCAGACGTCCGGGTTCTCCGGGGCCGACCTGGAGAACCTGGTGAACGAGGCCGCGATCCTGGCGGCGCGGCGGAACAAGAAGACCGTTGGGCGGAACGAGATCACTGAGGCGATCGACCGCGTGATCGCCGGACCGCAGCGCAAGAGTCGCGTCATCTCCGAGCGTGAGCGCCTGATGACGGCCTATCACGAGGCGGGCCACGCGCTTGTTGCCCGGATGCTTCCGAACGCCGATCCGGTGCGCAAGGTCTCCATCGTGGCGCGCGGGATGGCCGGAGGCTACACGCGAACCGTGCCGGACGAGGACCGCATCTTCAAGACGAAGGCGCAGTTCGAGGACGACATTGCCGTCTTCATGGCGGGTCAGGTCGCGGAGCAGATGGTGTTCGAGGAGATCTCCACGGGGGCTTCCAATGACATCGAGCGGGCGACGGCCATCGCCCGGCGGATGGTGACCGAGTTCGGCATGAGCGAGCTGGGGCCGTTGGCATATGGCAAGAAGGATGAGCTCGTCTTCCTGGGCCGGGATATCAACGAGCAGCGGAACTACAGCGACCCGGTGGCGTTCCAGATCGACGGAGAGGTGCACAAGATCATCGAGGCCGGGCACGAGCAGGCGACGACGATCATTCGTGAGCACTTTGACCGCCTGGATGCGATCGCGCAGTTGCTGATCCGCGAGGAGACGATCGACGACGATCAACTGGAGGCGTTGTTCGACGCGCCGCGGCCGAAGCCGGACCTGGTTGGTCCGCCGTATGGTCGCCCCTCGGTGCGTGCGCAGGAGGTTGCTTCGGCACGACGGCAGGTTCCGGTTCAGCCGACGATCCCGGATCGGTCCGATCCGCGCACGAAGGACCGCACGGACGGAGATCCCCCTGCGGGGCGGGGATTCTGGCCACAGCCGGTCGGCTAGCCGGCGGCCCCGCTGGCCCTCCATGATGGCAAACGCCGTCTCCCATTACATGGAGACGGCGTTTGCATTGGCATGATCGGGAAGAGGCAGCGGTCCTGGGATGCAGAAAACCCCCTGCGATTGCAGGGGGTTGTTTCCGGGTGGTGGAGACAGGGGGATTCGAACCCCCGACCTCTACAGTGCGATTGTAGCGCTCTCCCAGCTGAGCTATGTCCCCGGGCACGAGGGAGAGTATACGCATGAGTACTCCGGAGCGTCAATGGATATGGGCGGCGAATCTCCCGTATCGATCTCGGTTTCCGTGCCTGATGCGGGATTGATCCGGCGAGATGCGTGGTCTGGCTGTCAACGGTGTATGGACGGAGGCGCGGGGCGGTGCTATACTCCGCCTGCGGAACGGAGCGACGCGGGTGTAACTCAGTTGGTAGAGTGTCTGCTTCCCAAGCAGAATGTCGTGGGTTCGAGTCCCATCACCCGCTCCACAAAAAGCCCATAACGACGCGGAAAACGGCCACCTCTAAGGGGTGTCCGTTCTTCTCGCTGGAGAAACTGTGCACGAAATGTGCATGCCTTGCAGGCCATGAGGCGCCTATTGGGTTCTGCTTTCGCCTTCCCCAGTCCCATAGCAGAGCGGTGACGCGCTGTTCCCATTGGACAGGATTGGTTACCTCAATGGTGACCAATACGTCTGCGGATGGCATGCCCGTCGCCCCAATCGTGCTGCTCGCGAGGACGAGCAGCACGGGCATCGTCGATCCATGTCGCGATTGCAGGCCAGCACCCGTTGTGGAGAAGCCGCCCTTTGGGGTGGTGCCTGTAGGAACGGTCGCTACCGGCGTTGGCCTACCTTCGTGGGAACGATGGCCTCGGTCGGAGCCGCCCTCTCGATTGGTGTCCGGTCAGTTGGGGTGGCGGCCGGCCCCTCTGTCGCATAGGGATTTCGTGGGCGTGCAGGCAAGCATGGGACCGGCACAGCAGCGCCGAAATCGTCGGTCGGGGAGGCCAATCACGGGTCTCCTCCTTCGGGACCGGGTAGGGCACCCGGTCCCGATTCCGTCTGGACCTATGCGCGGTCGACCGAGCGTCGACGATGGCGACGCCCCGGCGCGGCGATGAGGATGCCGGTCCCGGCCATGAGCAGCGCACCGCCGACCAGCAGGAGCCAGATGCCCGGAGAAGTTGAGTGAGCGTCCCCCGTGCCGGTGGTCGGCAGCCCCGTGACCGGCGCCATGGTGCCCTGCCCGCTGCCGGAATGGTCTCCCCCACCTCCATTGGGGTTGCCTGACGCCGGCGTGCTGGTGGCCTGGCTTGGAACCGTGGGCGTTACATTGCTTTCTCCGGCGACCGTGAACGATGCCGTCGCGCAGTCTGAGAAACCCGTCATGGAGCTGGTCAATTTCGTGCAGGCTTGCATCGTGTAGGTCACGCCGGGCGTATTCGGCACCACGATGGCGCTGGTGATCGTTACCGAGAACGCCGAGGCGTCCTGACTAATCGTGATGTTGACACCACTGATGGTGTTCGGTGTCGCCGGACCGCATGCACCCACGGTTGCGGCGCAGACCGGATCGCCGAGGAATGCCGAGATGCCGGGTGGCAGTTGCTCGTTCACATAGCGCGGGCTTGGCGCAATACCGTCCTTTCCGATGAGGGTGGTTGTGAGGTGTACCGTCGATCCGGGTGCCGGGTTGGCGTTGTCGACGGACTTGGTGATCGATCGCCACACGCCAGTCGGGGTCGGCGTTGGCACGATTGGAGACAAACTCAGATCTACCGTTGTTGGCTGGCCGGCGATAACCGTGAACGTGCCGGTCCTGGAGAAGGAGTCTGCAGCCGATACGGTGCCAGCTGCCGCGGTCGACCACTGAACGGAATAGGGCCACGTCCCCACGGATACATCAGCGAATGCCGCGGATCCGTCGACGAACCCCTTGCAGCTGAAATAATTCGCTTCGATGCAGACCTCAGCTGACGAAATGCCAGGATCATCAAAGACGAAGGTGACGCGTTGCGGCGATTGATAGGTGATGGTTACGGTCGTCGTCTGTCCGGAGGTTACCGCCACCGTGCCTGTGGTTTGGAAGCCAGGGGCGGTGACCGTGTACGTGTAGGTCGCCGCCTCCAGCGGGGAGATGGTGACCTGGCCGTTCACGAGCGAGGTCCACCCCACCTCGGGAACGTAAACACCAGCCTCATCGCCGGTGTATCCGTCGAGGATGAAGGCTATGCCTCCTGGTTCGACGTAATCCACCGTCACGGTCGTTATCTGTCCGGAGACGACGGTGACGGTGCCCGAAGACCAGAACCCGGGGGTGGACACGGTATAGTCATACGTGCCTGCCGGTATCTTGAACGTACCCTGTCCGTCGACAAGCGGTCCCCCGGACGCACCGCCGTTGAGAACTGCGTAAGCCCCATCACCATCGTACCCATTGAGGATGAAGGTTACCTGGCCCGGCTCAACGTAGGTGATGGGGACCGTCGTGGTCTCACCTGAGGTCACTGACGCGTATCCAGTAGCCTGGAACCCGGTGGTCGCGGATGATGCCACCCAGTACCAACGGGCCGCCGGAATGTTCGTGAAGGTGACCTGATCACTGGAAACCGTGTCGCAGAAGGAGTCAGGGCCGTAGATACAGACCTTGAGATCGCTTGGGCTCCCCGGAATGCTGAAGATCAAGGTGCCCGCAGGTTGGGCCGTGAGCTCCACGTCTACCGACACGGTCTGTCCTGACAAGACGCTCACCTCGCCCCGCGTCGAATAAATACCGGAACCAATCGGCGTTGCGTGAACGGTATAGTAGGTCGCCCCGACCGGGATATTGTCGACGGTGGCTTCCCCGTCGACGACCTCGGCACAGCCATAGTCGCCGACACACACCGACGCGTCGGTGAATCCTGTTCCCGTGACATGGAAGTGCACCGTTCCGGGGGCGACGTAGTCGATGGCAATAGCCGTGGTTTCACCCGCCGATACCAGGACAGTTCCTGAGGTGAAGAACCCCGCATTCTGCACCGTGTAGTACCACGCCCCGATCGCTACGTTTTGGAACGATGCGGTGTCATTCACGAAGTCGGTCACCTGGCTAACAGGATTCTCCATCATCGAGATGCTGGCATGAGGGGGGGCAGGCTGGTTCCGTTGAGTGTGAAGACGATACTGCCTGTCGGATCGTTCGCGGGGTTGGTGTCGAACGACAGTGATTTGGTAACGGTCTGTCCTGCGAAGAGGGACAATGTCCCACTGAGTACCCGCGTACCACCAGCCAGCAGTGTTGCCGTTGCGCGATAGTACAGATTGCCCCAGAGCTCACATGGCTGAATGTGGTCGTGCCATCAACGAGCGTTGCACAGACTTCCTCCAAACAGGCCTCGACTGACGAATACAAGGTCGTAGGGCTCGGGTCCTCAAGGGTGAAGACGACCGTTCCTTGTTCGGCTGTGCCCTCAGCTGCTCCGCCAATCGATGCATCGGTGGGTTCGACGGTTGGCACGACGGTTGGTGGCCCAGTGGTGTCCACCGTGAATGCCTCGGTCGCGACCGGGACGTCGGTGGTGACGGGTTCTTCCACGGTCGGAACGATCGGATCGGTCGGGACGGCGGCTGGCTCCGTGGCCTCAACCGTCACGGTCACCGGCGCGTCGACGGTCTCCGCGGCCGGGGTGCCGTCATCCTGGGCAAACGCGAACCCCACCGGAACCATCGTCCCGGCGAGGGTCAGGCAGAGCGTGGCAATCAGGCCCAGCGTCCACCAGCGTGGATGGGAGTGTCGCCCGGACCGATGGGACTGCGATGTACGAGACATGGGACCTTCTCCTCCAGATTACCCCACACATTCAGGAACGGAATCTCGCGGGTGAGGACCGTTCTCACCGGTTGTGGCGAACGCCTGGTCCGGCAACTCATCGCCTGTCCCGGGGACGACCCCGGCGCGCCGCCGGGGAGGGACACGCCTCCTGGGACAGGGTGGACTTGCCGGACCAGGCATTCGCCGCGCATCCACGCCGCCGGTGCGGACCGAACGAAGGTCCCGCCCCCAACGCCGTGGACATGGGCCTAGCCGGCTGCCGGGTGCGACCCTGCCGGTTCGACCTCGATCAAGGTCCGCACCTGGTCATCCGAGAACTCGAGCTGGTGGTGCTCCTTCGCATGGGCCTTCACGGCCCGGATCAGGGCGGCTTCGTCCGTGTCCCGCATCTCGGCGCCGCACGAACAGCGAACGACGAGCGTGGTTTGGCCGGTCATGGAACTCCTCCTGGTGGTGCTGCTCTCCCTCTACCGATGTCGAACGGCCGCTAGCCGGCGGGGGAAGCCTCGGGCGAGGCTCCCCCGCCCAGGGGTCGAATGACCCCAAGCTGCATCAGGACCCCAGAGCGCGTCGAAGACCAGTGGTTCGCGGAGATCAGCGTGCCATCGAAGTGCAGGAACGCCATCGCCTCGGTGGTGACGGTCTTGCCCGTTGGCGGGACGCCCAGGAACTCCCCCGTCTGCGTGCCCGTACCGACCCAGTGGACCGCGACCGCATTGCCGTTGGCCGCGATGGTGTCGATGGCGATGCGGAAGTCCGGCATGCCTGTCTTGAACCCGGCGACGAAGGTGGCGTAGGCATCCGGCCCAGGGGGCAGCGTGGGGACCGCGGGATCGACGTACGTGAAGGATGGCGTCACGAAGTCGCTGACCCGGCCCGGTTCGTGCTGGTTCCAGACCTCGTTGTAGAAGGCGTTCGTGGCCGCCACCGCCTGGTCCGGCGATTGGCTCGGCACCGGGCTGGCGGGAAGCGGCCCGTCGAGGGGGATGGCCGGTTCCGGCACGGTCGCGGGCATCGCCGTCGGCGTGGCATCACCAGATGCCGTCACCGGGATCACGCCCATCTGCTGGAGCAGTCCCAACCCGTCGTAGATCACCACGGTGGAGGAGATCAGGTCGCCGGTGAAGGTGTGGATGGCCATCGCCGGGAGGGCAATCGCGCGGTTGGTGGGCGGGATCCCCAGCACCGGTCCCTGCTGCGTGCCCGTTGCGGTCCAGCGCACGCCGACGGCATCGGAGCCGATGACGATGTCGTGGATCGGGAAGTCGATATCGGGAAAGGCGGCCAGATAGAAGGTCAGCAGGTCGACGTAGCCCTGCGGTCCGGGTCCGATCCCCGGGGTATAGGGATCGTGATAGTGGTGATCGGCGGTGAACAGCCCCCGGACAGCCTCGGGGTTGTGCGCGTTCCATCCCTGCACGTAGAGGACCTCGAGGGCATGCTGCATCGTCCCGGGGGCGGTCGTCGGCGAGGCCCTGGCCACGACCGACCGCGACGGTCCGGCAAGGGGGAGCGTCGAGGCGAGGAGCAGGCCAGCCGAGGCCTGCATGAGGGAGCGACGGGTCGCGATGAATGGCATATCCCACCTCCGGTAACGGGCCGGATGATCGTCTTCGGAAGCCAGCAGTCCATTTCTGGTCGTGAACCCGACCGGTGAACGCTGCGGAATCCGGGAAGTGACGCAACCGGTCGGCCCTGGCGATCCTGAACGAGTGAACCCTCACTCATGCTAGGACGATTGGGGGGTACCGCCTATGGTGAGGATTCACCATTTTTGGAGTGATATGCGATGGAAACTGGTGGTTGTGGTCAGGGGCGATGACGGCCGGCGATGGCGGCTGCGGCGGATCGGCTGTGGACACCGAGCTTCGTCATGATCGCCTTGACGTGCTTGGAGGCGGTGGGCCGGGAGATGAAGAGCCGCTCGGCGATCTGGCGATCGGTCAGCCCATCCGCAACGAGGACAAGTACCTCGCGTTCGCGCCGGGTAAGGGTATCGGGAAGCGTGGGACGAGACCCCAATGACGGAGGCGAGAGGTTCGGGTCGGGTGCGTCCGAGAGGGCAAGTGCGGCGTGGTCGGCAAGCGTTCGGGTAGCGGCCCATTGCTGGATGGCATCGGCCTCGGCATCGCCGAGTATGGGGCGAAGCTCGGCGATCGCGTCGCGCATGGGCCGGAGATTCGGTGCTGCGGGAATGGTCCAGATCGCGCGGATTGCCTCGGCCGAAGCAAGGAGGAGCATTGCCCGGCGGGGACTGTGCGTCGCCACTTCGGAAAGTCCGAGGCCTTCCAGAGCCTCCGCCATGGATTGCACATCGCCGGTTACGTGCGCGATTTCCACCGCTTCCTGGAAACTGGACCGGGCTGCGACGGGATCTCCGATGCGCAACGCGATGATTCCAAGGCGGATGCTGGAGTGCGTGACACTGCGCCGAAACCCCATTTCGTGGGCAAGGTGGAGCGACTCCATTGCCAGTACTTGCGCCTGGAAGAGGTTGCCGCGCTGAATCTCGAGATCCGCCATCAACTCGACGGCTGCGGTGATGGCAATGCCACTTCCCGTTTCCCGGGCGATAGCGAGCGACCCCTCAGCGGCGGCAAACGCGGCCTCGAATTCTCCCCATGCCTTGTGCCCCTCTGCCTGATTGTAAAGGGCCATCGCAAGTCCCCATCGGTCCGGGGTCGTCCGGTACAAGTCGACTGCCGTACGGAGGGTGGCAGTGGCCAGATCGTGATCCCGAATGACGGTGAATCCATAGGTGGTGTAGGCAAATGCAAGCGACTCTCGGTCGTCGAGATCGTTCAGGAGTTCAACGCTGAGGGCGCCTACCTCGGCGCCTTCCTCACCATGACCGAGCAATGCACAGAATCCCGTATGGCGAATCAGCAGGCGTCCCCAGACGGATTCCATTCCCGGCTTCCGGGGAAGAGCCATGATCTGACGATACCGATCGTAGGCTTCCTGCCACCGCCCGCTCGCGAACCAGAACCACTGCAAGGCATTGCCCAACCGGGCGGCGAGCAGGGTGTCGCCCCGATCGATCGCATAGTCCAGCGCGGCATACAGGTTTTCCGCCTCCGTCCCATACCACGCCACCGCGTCCCGCATCGTATTCCGGATGAGGGTGATCTCCATCTTCTCCGCTCGCGCGGTGAAGACTTCGGCATGACGCCGGCGGAGCCGCTCGGTTCCAGCCGCCTGATCCAACAGGCGCCACGCGGCCTCGTGAATCGTGTCCAGCATTCGCACGCGGACCGACCCATTTTCAGTTGGCACCGCGACCAGGAGATTGGCCTCCACTAGGATATGAAGGCGGTCGGCGAGCACGTCCCGGTCATCATCCCCATCGACGATGGACGCGATCTCCTCCATCGCCGCACCACCCGTGAAGACGGCAAGCTGGCGGAAGAGGGTCCGGGTTGCCGGATCGAGCAGGCGATAGCTCCAGGCGACCATGTCCCCGATGCCTCGGGTAAGGTCGTCAGGGCCAGCGCCCTGGTGTCCGGAAGGTGCGATATCCGAAAGGGGCTGGACCGCCGCCCGCGCGGCAGCCAGTTCAATCGCGAGCGGCAAGCCGTCAGTCTGACGGCAGATTGCTACGATCGCGTCCACGGTCTCTGTGGTGAGCGCCAGGCCTGGCTGGTGCGTGCGTGCCCGCGCCACGAAGAGTTGCACAGCCGCGTATCCGGCGATATGTCCCGGCGTCGCGGGGGAGGCCAGATCCGGCAGCGTGAACGGCTCTAGCGTGAAGACTTGCTCGTGAGGACGATGCAACGGGACGCGGCTGGTCGCCAGGATCCGCAGATGGGGACAAGCGTCGGTCAGGGTGTCGAGGTCTGAGGCGGCGGCCGTCAGGTGTTCCATTGTGTCCAGGACGAGAAGCACCTGGCGCTCCCCCAGAATGCCGGCGAGATAGGCGGCGGATTCGTCCAGGAGCTGGAGGCCTAGTGCCTGAATTACGGCCGGCATCACCCGGTGCGGATCGCGGATATCGGCAAGCCGCACCATCGTCGCCCCATCGGCGAACGCCGCCACAACATGGTCAGCGCAGGCCTCGGCCAGACGGGTTTTTCCGACGCCGCCCGGCCCGACGATCGTGACAAGACGGGCCTCTGCGCGAGTGAGGAGTTGCGTGAGGGTTGCCAGTTCGAAGGCGCGCCCGAAGAGGTGATCGCGGTCGCCGCCACGCGCGTCCATGGTCGCCCTAGCTCTCGTTCAGGCCTGCGACGGCTGCGGCAGCCGCGCGGGTGGGGACATCGAGTTTCGCCAGGATCGCCACGACATGCTTGGAGACTGTCGGTCGGGAGATGAAAAGCCGCGCGGCGATCTCACGGTCCGAGAACCCTTGAGCGACCAGGCCCAGTACCTCGCGTTCGCGGCGGCTGAGGCGGTCCAGCGACGATGGGGCGCGCTCTTGCATACTCGGTGCCGGACCTGGGAAGTCGGCAAGCGCGAACGCGATCGCGTCATCGCGTGAATGCATACCACCCTCAGTATGCGCTTCATTGTAGGTGTCCTCGCCAAGGATCTGGCGCAGTTGTGCGTGCAGTTGATGCAACGCGATCGACTCTGCTGGATACGGCGCCTGACCGTAGGCCGTCCGCAGGGCAGACGCGCTGCCCAGCAGATGGACCGACGCCTGGGGGCGCCCGTGCTGCAGGGCGATGATGGCAAGCCCCTCCATGCACTCCGCGATGGTGCGGATCTCCCCGAGGTCCGCGGCCAGGACGATGGCGTCCCGGAACAGGAGGGCGCTTCGTTCGGTCTCCCCCTGAAGGGTCAGGGCGAGTCCCAGCCGATGCATCGCCAACGCCGTGAAACGCTTGTACCCGAGCCGGTTCGCCAGGTCGAGGGCTTGTTGCGCGGTATCCTCTGCCTCTGCCAACTGGCCACGGAGGAGCGCGGTTGAGGCCAGACTCTTCAATGAGTAGCAGATTCCCCCAGATATTGCCGATCTCCTGGCAAATCCCGAGACTCTCCCGGTAGACGCGCTCGGCATCGTCGAGCCGCCCGTTGTAGAGATAGCCATCTCCCAGGGAGTTCAGGCCGAGCGCCAGTCCCCACCGGTCTGCCGTCGTGCGTAACAAACGAACGGCTTCTTCCCCGGCGGTGACGGCGAGCGTGTCATCGCCGGCATTGATGGCGGTCAGGCCGGTCATGCACTGGGCGAATCCCTCCGAGCGGGCATCCCCGAGATTATGGAAGATGCGGGTGGCTTCCGTCAGCGAAGGCAATCCTTCGGCGGTGGCGACGCCAATCACATCGATGGTGCCAATGCCGAGCAAGATCCTCGCGTGGGTCCAGGTCTCCCCGAGGACCTCCGTGATGGCACGAACCTGCTGAAGTGCGCGCACCGCCTCGTTCCAGAATCCGCCGAGATACCAGAACCAAATCGATCCTCCGGCAATCCGGCCAGCAAGGTCCGCCTCGTTTGCCGCGATCGCCCAGGCCAGCGCCGAGCGGTGATTGCCCAGCTCATCCAGAAACCAGGCGAATGCGTTCGGAGCGACCGGTGAACCGGTCAGGATGTCTTCTTGCCGCACCAACTCCCGGGCGATGAATTCGGCATGACGACGTCTCGTATCTGAGGCGGCCCTCTGCGCGTCTAGCTCATCGAGCGCGACTGCCCGGATCGGCTCCAGCATCCGCCAGCGCCGAGCCGCACCAACCGACGGCATGGGGACGATCAGGTGCGCTTCTGCCAGCCGCTCGATTCCGGCCTCGATTGCGCTCGATGACACTTCTGCCGCAACGAACGACGCGAACCCCAGCGTGAACCCGCCGACAAAGATGCCGAGCGTCCGGAAGAGGGAGCGATCGCCTGCTGGCAGCAATGCCAGGCTCCATGCCGTGGCCTGGGAGAGGGAGCGCAGTCGGTCCGGGCGCTCTCCGTCGGGAAGCGAAAGGTGCGGCAGTTGGGCCATCATTTCGGCTGGATGCACCAGATGGCTTTGGGCGGCTGCCAGTTCGATGGCCAGCGGCAGGCCGTCAAGGCTCCGGCAAATGGCCAGAATCTCGCGCGCATTCTCGCTCGTCAGAAGAAAGTTGGGGTTCTGGAGCCGGGCGCGCAGGACGTAAAGCTGCACGGCGGGGAGGGTCGCGATATGGGGATAGCCGAGCGCGGAGGAAGCGGTCTCGTCAGGGAGGGAGAACGGACGCACTTCGACCACTCGTTCATCGCGGCAGGCAAGACGTGTCCGGCTCGTGGCGAGGACCATCAGATCGGGACAGGCGGTCACGATGGCGGCAATATCGGCGACGGCGGGAAGCAGATGCTCGAGGTTGTCGAGGAGCAGGAGTAGTTGGCGAGGTTGGAGCCAGGCGATCAGGCGGTCACGGATGGCGTCTGAACCAACGTCCTCCAGCCCAAGGGCCGATGCGATGGTCGGCAGCACAAGGTCCGGATCCCGAACCTCGGCGAGGGAGACCCGCACGACTCCATCGAGGTAGTGATAGTTGTGGTGGTCGTGGTCCTCCATCTGCGAGACCGCGTGCTCAGCAAGCACCGTCTTGCCGACCCCGCCAGGACCGGTCAGCGTGATCCATCGGGTACCCTGCGCCAGCAGCTCGTGGACGAGGGAGGCTTGCTCGCGGGAACGTCCAATGAGTCCCCTCGATTGTGGCAGCGTTCCGCCCTGATTGTCGGGAATTGACGGAATGATACCCATGGCGGTCTTCGATTCATGATCGCTTGTCACAGCGGCGCATTGAAGGAGATATCCACCATCACAATAGCGACGCACTGACCGGATTTCAAGCGGAGTGATCATCGATCCGGGAGCATTCTATTGTCGCACCGCTGGGCGAACTGAACGTTTTCCTGAAATCAAGAGGATGATGCTCAATTGTTGCTGCGATGATAGGCAATGCGGAGGACGCATTGTCCATCGCGGTCATGGGTCAGCCCACGCGGCTTCCAGTCAGCAGGGCGCTCCGGATCGTGCCGTTCCAGGCTCACCTCGGTTGCCGCCTGCATAGAGAGTTGCCCGCTCCAAGTCAGGTAGTCGCTGAACGCTTTGGCTGCACGATCGACCAGCGCGCTTTCGATGCCGAGTAGAGATGCGCCCTCGTCTCTGCGTCGTGTCGCTCCGCCGCAGGAGCCTCAGCATCGCCAACATGAGGCGAAGGCATAGGCCTCACGCATGGCGGCTACGATGGCGGTCCTATGCGCCTTCACCGCGGCGATCATCGCCGGATCTGGGGACCTTGCGTACGCTGCCAGAAGCATAGAGGAAACCCGCGTGGAGCTGTCCGCGAGCGCATTCAGGAGTGTGTCGATGCTCATACGTCGCGGCGAATGTGAACCCGGCCCTCCATGTGGAGGGCCGGGTTCTGATGTCTGCGTTCGAATGAGCGTCGGCTAGTCGCCGCGACCACTGGGGGCGAGTTGTCCGCCCACGCCGCGATCCTGCATCGAGGTCGTGCTTGCTTGTAGCGAGCGGTCCGGGAGGATCTTCAGGACGCCATCAGCCAGCACCACAAAGAGAATCGCCATCAGCGCCGCGTGGGTGAGTGTGGAAAGCAACTGGACCTTGGTCAGGACCACCATGCCCCCGGCGAACGACTGGAGGATGACGACGATCAGCGCCATCCTGCTGTGCGCGAAGAGATCGGGCCGTGCGTCACGGACCTTCCATGCCATCCAGAACATCGCGATGATGACGAAGGTAATGGTGACGGCCAGAACGCGGTGGGCGAAATGGATCCCTGCATTGTTTCCCATGCCGGGGATGACCTGCCCGTTGCAGAGCGGCCAGTCGAGCCCGCATGCGATCTCGGAGTTGGTGTGTCGCACATAGGCACCCGAGTAGGCGACGATGATCGAGGCCACGAAGGAGACGACGATCATGACCCGGAGCGCGGTCGGGACCGGATTCTGCGCGATGGTTCTGTCGCGGTGACGTCCGCCGTCGATCAGGATCCGGGCAATCAGGACTGCAGAGGCGAGACAGATCAGCGAGATGCCGAAGTGCGTGGCCATCACCGTGGCGGACTGGGGCCACATGACCGCCGCGGCACCCATGAGCGATTGCAGCACCAGGGTGAACGCCATCGCCGGCACGAGGATCTTCAGGTCCGGGAACTTCTTGCGAAGCGGCCACGCCACGATCGACGTGGCGAGGACCAGGAGACCTTCGATACTCGTCACGAAGCGGTGACTGTACTCGATGATCGACTCTAGGTAGTCCTGGGGAATCAGGCGGCCGTGGCAGAGCGGCCAGTCGTTGCCGCAGCCCTCGCCGGAGCCGGTGGCCGTCACGCCCGCGCCCATCAGGAGCACGATGAACATGCCGATCGCCGTAGCGATCGCGAGGCGCTTTGTCAGGACAGCTCGCTTGTCCATCTCGGGAGATTCCTTCCGGAGCTGATTCAGGGTCCAACGATGTGGGGCGCCTCTAGGCGAGGCGAGCAGCGTCAATCATCCCATGAAACGTCCCGAAATGCCGCAGACCCGGACGGCGATTGTGCGGCAGCACCGTATCGCCGTCCGGGCCGAAGGGGAGTCTCGTGATCGACGGGGATCAGGCGTTGGCGACCTCGAAGGTGACGGCGATATTGCCGCGCGTCGCGTTGGAGTACGGGCAGACCTGGTGGGCTGCATCGACCAGCGCCTGGATCTGGTCCAGCGCCATCCCCGGAATCGTCACCTTCATGGCGACGCCAAGGTGATAGGAGGCATCGCCGCGATACAGCGAAACGGAGGAGTCGATCACCGACTTCGAGACGTCCAGCCCTTGCTGGCGGGCGACGCTGCCCATCGCGCTCTGGAAGCAGGCGGCGTACCCCGCTGCGAAGAGCTGCTCCGGATTCGTGCCATTGCCCGAGGAACCAGGTTGGGAGAGCGTCACGTCGAGTCGACCGTCGTCGGTGGTGGCGTGGCCCGCGCGTCCGCCGGTGACGCTGGCGTGAGCGGTGTAGACAGGGGTTTCGGGTGTCGTTGCCATGGGTCGATTGCCTCCCGTGATGGATGAATCCGTGGAATGAGCGCGTCTGGCCGAGGAGTCATGCGGACGGACGGCGCGCGTTCCGCAGCTATTCTGCACCGATCCGGATGGGCACAACCTGGCAATTCGGGCAGAACGTGGTGCCGCGACCGGCAACGACGATGCGTTCCAGTGGCGTTCCGCATCGTTCGCAAAGGCCACCGTCCTTCGCGCGACCGTAGACCTTCAGGTAGCGCGCATTCCCACCTGCCTCACCGTAGGGATTCGCGAAGGAGGAGAACGTCGTGCCCTGATTGGCGATGGCTGCGTGCAGGATGCCCCGGATCGCGTGGAGCAGACGGTCGATGGTCAGGAGTGAGAGCGTGTTCGCCTGGGTCAGGGGATGGATCTCCGTTTCCCACAGCGCCTCGTCGACATAAATATTGCCGAGGCCCGCGATGAGGCCCTGGTCGAGCAAGGCCCCTTTGATCGAGCCGGTTCGCCGTGCGAGCGCGGCATGCACGCTCGCGGTGGTGAGCGTTTCCGAGAGGGGTTCGGGACCGAGCCGAGCGTTCAGATGGTCGACCTCATCAGGCGTGACGACAGAAACGCGTCCGAACTTCCGCTGATCGGCGAAGCGGAGATCCCCACCACCGGAGAGACGCATCACGAGGTGTTCGAAGCGGACCGGTGGCGTATCGGCTGGAAGGACGAGTAGTCGCCCGGTCATCCGGAGATGGACCACCATCGTATGGTCGTCATCGAGGGGGAAGAGCAGGTACTTTCCACGACGACGCGCATCGAGGATCGTGCGTCCCATCAGCCAACTCGCCGGTTCTCCGGGCAACGTCGTTTCGATCACGCCAGGGAAGTCGTGGCGTTCGATGCCGATAATGGTCTGCCCGACAACGTGCGGCCCGATCAGACGGCGGATCGTTTCGACTTCGGGAAGCTCTGGCATACTGGTCCTGTCAGGAACGCGTCGTCCGGTGATGGCAGCGGGCGGCCCGATGAAGTGGGAAAGGGACACGTTCGTGTCGACGTATGACTCCGATTGTATCTTCTGCAAGATCGCGGCGGGCGAGTTCGGAACGGCCTTCGCCGCCCAGAGCGACCACGCTGTGGCCTTCGACGATCTCTCGCCGCAAGCTCCCGTGCATGTGCTCGTTGTCCCGAAGCGGCACATTCCGAGCATCGCCGGACTGGAGGCCGGCGATGGCGACCTGCTGGCGGACATGATCGCCCTCGCGAATCAGGTTGCTCGCGATCGCGGCATCGATGCCTCTGGATATCGCCTGCTCACCAATGTCGGACCGGATGCTGGTCAGACCGTCTTCCACCTTCACATGCACCTGCTCGGTGGCAAGGAACTTGGCCCGTTGGCCTGATCCCATGCTCCAGCGATACCCGAAAGGACCATCATGACCGACACCACACCGTCCGGGTTGCGCGCCCGGCTCGAGACCGACATGAAGCAGGCCATGCGCGACAAGGATACGGAGACGCGTGATGCGCTGCGCTATGTCCTCGCGATGGTGAAGAACGCGGAGATCGACAAGCGGGCCAGCCTCACCGAAGAGGAGGAGATCGCGCTGCTGCGCACGCAGGTGAAGCAGCGGCAGGATTCCATTGAGCAGTTCCGTAATGGTGGCCGCGAGGACCTCGCCGCGCGCGAGGAATCGCAGGTTGCTATCATCGAGCGCTACCTTCCGCAGCAGATGACGGATGAGGAGCTCGCCGCGTTCGTCCAGTCCGGGATCTCGGAGTCTGGTGCATCCAGCCCGAAGGACATGGGCAAGGTGATGGGGTTGCTCAATCGCCAGGCCTCGGGCCGCGTCGACGGGCGACGCCTCTCGGCGGCGGTCAAGGACGCATTAGCATCCCTGTGAGCGAACTCGCGATTGCCGAACTCACCATCGATGCCGATGTGCCGATTCCGGAATCGCTGACGGAATCCGCCCTGACATCGCTGTCGCATCACGTCCTGAGCGCGGAAGCGGCGGAGGGTGCATGGACGCTCGGCTTTCGGTTCGTGGATGACACCGAGATGCAGGCCATGCATCTGGCGTTCATGGGACTCGATTCGCCGACGGATATCATGACGTTCCCGAACGAGACCGACGACGCATGGTCGTTCGGTGGGGACGAAGATGAAGAAGACGTCGAATCGACGGACCGTGGCGGAGACATCGTCATTTCTGTCGATACGGCTGCGGCCCAGGCGGAGGACGGCGATTGGGGGCTTGAGGAGGAGTTGCGATTCCTCGTCGTTCACGGCCTCTTGCACCTGCTCGGGTGGGACGATCACGACGATGACGACCGCGCGGCGATGCTCAATCGCCAGCGCGACCTGATCGCGTCATGGTTGGCATCCGGCGCCAGCGCCTGACGGCCGGGGTAGCAAACTCGCGAGCGAACGACCGGAGGCCTGCCGTCCAGCAGGCCTCCGGTCGTTGTTGACATGCTGGACTACGCGAACTCGCGACGCAGCATATCGACGGCGTGGAGGGCCGCCCGGCGATGGGCTTCCCCGAGCGTCGCTCGCTGGTTCGATGTTGGCAGGAGGCGTGCCTCCTCGCCATCCTCCGAAACGGCGATGGCGACCTTGCCGAGGATGACCCCGGTATCGCCCGGCTCGCCATTGAAGACGATCCCGACGCCGATGACCCCGTCATTCGCTCGCGCGGCAATCGCGGCGGCCTTTGCCGCCTCTTCAGCGTCCGCATCGGTCAGGGTCGTGTCGAAGGGGAGGGTGGTGCCGCTGGAGAGGATCTCCTGCGACACGAGGTCACGGGCAAGCAGGCCCGCGAACGCGCCGCCGGTACCGCGTTCGACAATCGCGAGTTGCTTCCCTCGACGCTGGATCGACGAGGTCAGCACCCGCTCCAGCGTGTCGTCGTCGGCGCCCCATCGATACTGGCCGAGGATGCGATCCACCTCGGCCTCCGCACGATCCCGGCGCACCCGGGCTTCTTCCGGGTCGTCTCCGATAGCGGAAACCATGATATGAACGCCATCGTCCTTGGCGTAGGTCGCGACGATCGTGTCGCCAGCAGTGATGAGCTCGTGTAGCTCCTGCTCGGCAGCGGATTCGCCGATGCCGATGGTCTTGATCACGATCGTGTCGATGACATTGTTGCCGGACCGTTCGAGGATGCGCGGCATGGCCTGCTCCATCCACATCCTGAACATCTCGCGCGGCACGCCGGGCATGGTGACGATGTACTTCGGCGTCTCGCCCTGGATCGTGACGAACCAGCCGGGGGCAGTCCCGACGGGATTCGGAAGGACCTCGGAGGAAGGGATGGTCCACGCCTGCTTCGCGTTGCGCGCGGGCATGTCCATGCCGCGGTTGGCGAAGAACCCCTTCAGGTCCTCAAGAAGCCCTGGATCGACGCTCGGCGTCTCGCCGACGACCTCGGCGATCGCCTCGCGGGTGAGATCGTCGTCAGTGGGGCCGATGCCACCGGAGCAGATGATGAGGTCGGCCTTGGCGAGGGCACCCCGGATGGTATCGACGAGCTCGGGAAAGTCGTCACCGGTGCTGGTGACATGGATGAGCTCGATGCCGTTGGCGGCGAGATGTTGGGAGAGATAGGTGGCGTTGGTATCGGTAATGTGTCCGAGCAGGAGTTCGGACCCGATGGAAAGGATGTACGCGCGCATGGGCCGCCTTTCATGACGGGGTTGGGATCTCTGGGTCGAGCGCGCACAGTATATCCAGCAACCGGCAAAAGGGACATCCCGACAGCGCTTGCCGGGTTTCACCGACGGGGAGACGATCCCCACCGCCCGATCCCTCGGTTCGAAAGACGGACCTGGTTCCGGAGGGCTGCCGCGCCGAGATCGTCTCCTCGAACGGGCAGCCCTCCCATGGATGCGGAGATCAGCCCGCGAAGTCGTCGAGCAGGCGCTCGGTGAAGATCTTTGCGATCGAATACAGTGACTGCATGGGGTTCGCGCCAACCGACGTCGGGAAGATGCTGCTGTCCATCACGTACACGTTTGGTACCTCGTCGCCATTTGCTGCCCACAGGCGGTGATTCAGCGAGACGACGCCCTCACCCTGCGGTCCCATCTTGTTCGTGGCCTGGAGATGGGCGGAGGTGAGCACGGTACGGTTCGGCACGAACTGGATGGCTTGCTCGACGAGGTCGGCCTGCGAGATGTCCGTCAGGTAGGTGCCTACCATGGGATCGAAGTCGGGCAGTCCAAGGACGTTCTCATTGGTGGGGATGATGACTTTCTTCGCCCCGGCCAGGAACATCATGCGGATACCGATCGCGACGCCGATCCGGAACCGGTCCTTGTCGGCATCACTCAGGGTGTATTGCAAGACGGTGTCTCCACCATCGTCGAGGACGATCCGGTTGTCATCGGATGGCGTGTCGACGAGCATGCAGCCGAAGCCGACATAGTCATTGAAGCGCACCAGCTCGTCGTAGATCTGCTTGCCGCTTCCCGGGATCAGGACGGCTCCATAGGCCGGGAGGCCGCCCATCGTTTCGTAGATGAAGCCGGGCGTCACTCCGAACGACGAGCAGAAGGTGGCGCTATCGAGACCATCGAGCAGGTTGATCGTGTGGTCGAACAGGCCAAGGAGCGGGAAGGACGGGTGGATGATGAGGCCGCGTCCGATATGCGGGTTGGCGACGGCAGGGTTGGATAAGGCCGTGTTGAGTAGGACCCGGGTCGTGCCGATGGTGCCCGCCGAAAGAATGATTGCGCCCGCCTCGATCGTGACTGGTACCTCGGGTTCGATGCCGAGATTCGACGCGTCCACGACGGTGTTGCCGTACTCGGTCCACGGTGCCGTTGTGTGGAGGCGCAGGCCGATCGCTTTCGTTCCGCTTTGGTCGAAGAGAACCTCATCGACGATCGCGTCGGAAATGATGCCGAGCGGATTCTGGCTGTCCGCGATGGCCGGGTAGACGAGCTGACGCGCGGCATCGAGCTTGTCGTCCACCGGCGACGGAGAGTCTCCCACGGGAAACCGGTTCAGGTGGTAGAGCGACGGATCGACGCCGTAGGCAGAAGCTCCGTCCCATAGCGCCCGGTTGTCGTTATTCAGTTCGCTCTCGGAGAGCGTTCGGGTTCCGATGGTCTTCCGCACCCAGTCGTAGGCGGAGGCAAGCCGCTCCGTCGAGTAGGCGTCGTCCATCAATCCCGATTCGATCCAGGCATTGATACGCGCCTGAACCGTTGACTCCAGTGGAGAAAAGGCGAGGTCGATATTGACCGTCGAGCCGCCGCCCAGCGTTTCCCCGCTGCGGATGATGATGGCGTTATCGGCTGTTGCTGCCTGATCCTGCTTATACATGAGGCGGGGGTAACTTCGCGTCGTCATCGATCCCCAGACGACGAACGGCCCTTTCTCGACGAGCACGACACGCTTCCCGGCAGCCTGGAGCTGACTGGCGACGGTCGCGCCTCCGGGGCCGCTGCCAACGACCACATAGTCGATCGGGCCGTCGCGATGGCTGATTCGCTTGGTCGTGTCGTCATACACAAGGCGGCTGGGAGCGATGGTGGGAGCATTCAGCGTGGCGTAGATGTCGGGGCGATTGACGAAGACCGGTGGAGCGAGGAACGCCGCCAGCGGTTCGGCAAGCGGCAAATCCCAGATCGACGAAAGGTAGGCCTCGCGAAGGACGGCTGCGATCTGGGTCGATGCGGGGCCGGCACTCCCTTCGAAGAGGAACGAGTAGAGGGGTGTGCGGAGGCTCGCGTCCATCCCTCCAAACCCTCCCGGCGCTGCGATGAAGGCCTGCACGGCCGGTTCGGATGAGGCGGTCAGCTGCTCGTAGAACGGCAGATCCTTCGGTTGGGTCAGGCCCTGAAGAAGGGCTGCGACTGGCGACTGCTCGAATGCCGCGAGCATGCCCTTGCTGACCTCCGTGGAGATCGTAGCGACGGATTGCTCGACGTCGGGCGGCAGGCCGAACTCGGCCAGCGGGAACCAGAGCTCGAACAGCGCTTCGTGGGTCTTGGCGATGTCGTCCGCGCTGGTGGTCGCAGTGGGTGTCTGCGCGCCGGCCGATGTGAGGTCTGCCATGGCCATGGTTACGGCTGCTGCGGTGAGAAGCTGTCGGCGGTTGAGGGCGGATGATGGCAAGAGTGATTCGCCGTGCATCGCATCGCTCCCTGAACTGTCTGATTGCGAACGGTATCCACGGGACCCAGGACGATGATAGGCCGTCGGGGGACGCAACGATAGAGGTTGCTCAAGGTTTTAGTGGGTTGCCACTCGGGCAAGGTCGGAGCAGGCATTGTCGTTGATGGGTATATCACCTCGATCGAGCTCGGTGTGACATTCGCGAACACCTCGCGATCGGGCGGCGTCACACCGAGCTCGACCGCTGTCGGGTTGCCAGGCGTACTTCCCGCGATCACAGGTGCCGAATCCAGGCGTCTCTGTCATTCCGTAATGAGTATGGGGGGTATCGACCGTATGGAAGGGTGAGGGGAGCTCAACGATGCCGGGTGGTGCGCGTGGTGGGTAGGAGAGGCGCGCCCAGAGGAACCTGCGCCCGGAAGACCGCGAGCCGGTGGGTGCGGACGGCTCGGGGCTGCCTGTGGCATTGGTGGGTCGGCGCCAAAGGGAAAAGGCAATCGGCCACCTTTTTGGTGGCCGGTATCGATGCTTTTCTGGGTACCCTCGAAGGGACTCGAACCCCTAGCCTCTTGTTCCGAAGACAAGCGCTCTATCCGTTGAGCTACGAGGGCGTGCATTGACGCGCTGGCGAGTATACCCGCATGGACTCCAATCGTGCACCCGATGCCCTGCCTCTGCGTCCAAACGTGTCGCCTTCCCCGCCTCCTACCGTACAATGACCAGCAGGTCGGGAGTCCGATTCAAACGGTAGACGGACGTTCGTTTGTGCGGGGGGTAGCGAAGTACGGTGCGCTTCTTCAGACTTGTCTGGCGCGGAACGCGGGATCTCTTCGATCAGATGCTCCCCTTCGCCCTCTATTCGATCATCTGGTGGCTCTGCGTCGTCCTCATCGTGCCAGGACCTGCCGCAACCGTCGCGCTGTTTTCCATGTGCGATCCCCGCCGTCGCATCTCCCAGCCGGAGTTCGGCGACGCGGTGGCGATCTTCAAGTCGTCCTTCCTGCGGTCCTGGAAGGTCGCACTCGTCACGGTACCCTTCCTCCTCATCCTCGCCTGGAACCTCTTCTTCTTCTCGGGAACCGATCACGTCCTCATCGCCCTTGTGCCACTCTGGCTCATCATGTTCGTCGTCCTGTATGTGGTCACGCTCTTCTCGTTCTCAATGGCGGCGCTGATGGAGTCCGGCCCGCGCAACGCATGGCGTGGAAGCATGTACGTGCTCGTCAGCCGGCCATTCTCCGGAATCGCGCTCAGCCTGTTCATGATGATCGTCGGGTCGGTGCTGGCCATCATGGTCCTGCCCATGGCGCTGCTCGGACCAGCCTTCATGGCCTGTGTCGTCAACCGCTTCGTCCTTGACGGACTTCATGTTCCCGTCATCGACCCGGATTCGCCGACCGATGAGCGACAGGACGAGCGGGAGAAGGGCCTCAATCCCGACCCGACATTCCTGTCCCGCCTGAGAGGAGGCAAGCGTGCCGACCGATCGACCTGAGTCCATGGCCGACCCGATCGCCGCCGTGGATCGCAACACCCTCGCCGGGGCGGAGCTTTCCTACAGTGATGCAGGGCGGACCAACCGACGCCAGCAGCGCATCCAGTCGGTCCTCGCCCGCCGCCAGACATCGCTGACCCTGGTTCTGGAGGACGTGCACGATCCGCACAACGCGAGCGCCGTTCTCCGCTCGTGCGATGCGGTCGGCATCCTCGACGTGCATCTGGTCTACGTGCATCAGGAGCCGCCACGGAAGAGCTTCGGGCGTGCGACATCGGCCTCGGCTGCGAAGTGGATTCGCCTGCATACCTGGACCTCGATCGAGGAGTGCTATGCGCACCTGCACGCGCAGGGGTTCACGATCCTCGCCACGGCCCTGGATCATCGGAGTCGTGGGCTCTACGACGTCGACCTCGCACAACCCACGGCCCTCGTGTTCGGAAACGAGCGGAGCGGCGTGTCGTCGGAAGCGGTCGAGCATGCGGATGGAACGATCTACATTCCGATGCAGGGGATGGTGGAGAGCCTGAACATCTCGGTTGCCTGTGCGGTCACGCTCTATGAGGCGATGCGCCAGCGCCAGGTCGCGGGCCTGTATGACACGCCTGCGCTCGATGCCGCCGAGCGCGACACCTTAGAGGCGGACTGGCTTCGTCGGTAGGGCGGAGCTGGTTGCTGCGGTCATTCCGGGGCAGCAGGAATGAAGCGGACCTCGCGGGCGATGGTCATGGAGATGACCTGATCCTCCCCCGCGACGCGCACGCGCAAGGGACCATCGAACGGCAGGTGCTCGATCACCTCGATGGCTACCCCTGGCTTGATGCCGAGACTCGTGAGGTGTCGCAGCAGGTTCGGGTCGCGGTCGCTGACGCGACTGACGCACCCGATCGTCCCGGCATCGACATCCGCCAGCATGGTGTCCGCGAGGTCGACGACCTCCCCGGTCCGGCTTGGAATGGGATCGCCGTGTGGGTCGAATTGTGGGTAGCCGAGCGCCTGCTCCATCCGCTGTTCGAACTTCTCCGAGACGTGGTGCTCCAGGCGTTCCGCCTCGGCGTGAACTTCGTCCCAGTCGTACCCGAGCGCCTCGGAGAGATAGAGTTCCAGCAGGCGATGGTGGCGAATGACCTCCAGCGCGACCTGCTCACCTGCCGGGGTGAGCGTGACCCCATGGTAGCGGTTGTGCACGAGCAACTTGAGCTCGTCCAGCCGCTTCACCATGTTCGTCACGGATGGACCGCTGAATCCGAGCGCCTCGGCCAGGCGTTGGGTGGTGACCGTCCCCCCTTCCTGGGCGAGGCGATAGGCGGCCTTCAGGTAATCCTCCATCGCATGCGTGACACGCACATCGCCGCCCTCGGTCGCTTCATGGGCGATAGGCACCGACGGGTCGGGGGAGGGGAGATGCTTGTTCATGAAATCCCGTGAGCGTGGCGTGCTCGTCGCTAGAAGTCGAACGGCAGGTTCTTGGGCATGCCCTTCGGCATCTTGCCCTTCTTCGCCATCTGCCCGAATTGCGACATCATCCGTTGCATCTCCTTGAACTGGGAGAGCAGTTTGTTGACGTCCTGACGGCTGGCACCGCTGCCCTTGGCGATGCGGCGGCGGCGACTGTGATCGATGCGGTCCGGGTTCCGCCGCTCCCAGCTGGTCATGCTGCGGATGATGGCCTCGACCTGCTTGTAGTCGTCGTCGGAGATCTGGGTCTTGGCCTGGCGCAGTTGTTGGCCAACGCCGGGGATGAGCTCCATCAGCTGGCTGAGCGGCCCCATGCTCTTGATCTTCTGCAACTGGTCGAGGAAGTCCTCGAGGTCGAACTGACCCTTCATCATGCGGTCCTGCATGCGGGTCGCTTCTTCTTCGGTTGTCTGCTCCTGGGCGCGTTCGATCAGCGAGAGCACGTCGCCCATGCCGAGGATGCGTCCGGCCAGGCGATCCGGGTAGAAGGGCTCCAGGGCGTCCAGCTTCTCGCCGGTGCCGATGAACTTGATTGGGACGCCGGTGACGGCGCGGATGGAGAGCGCGGCCCCACCGCGCGCATCGCCATCCATCTTGGTCAGCACGAGCCCGGTGACATCGAGCCGGTCGTTGAACGTCTCGGCGACGCCGACGGCCTCCTGGCCGGTCATCGCGTCGGCGACGAGCAGGATTTCCGTCGGGTTGACTGCCTGCTTGATGTCGACCAGTTCCTGCATCAGGCGTTCGTCGATCTGGAGGCGACCGGCAGTGTCGATGATGACCGGGTTGAAGCCGCGCCCGTTGGCGAACTGGATCGCGTTGCGGGCGATGTTGACCGGATTGGCGTCGGTACCCTCGTCGTAGACGGGGATGTTCACCTGCTTGGCCAGCGACTTCAGCTGCGCGATGGCGGCGGGGCGATAGACGTCCGCCGCGACGAGCAGCGGGTTACGGCCCCCCTTGCGGAGGTGGACAGCCAGTTTGGCGCTATGGGTTGTCTTGCCGGCGCCATTGAGGCCGACCATGAGGATGATCTGCGGCGGCTTGTTCGGGACGTTCAGCGGTACCTGCTCGGCACCGAGGGTCTTGATCAGCTCGTCGTTGACGATGGAGATCGCCGTCTGGGCCGCATTCAGCGACCGCATGACATCGCTGCCGAGCGCGCGTTCGCGGACTGCGGCGACGAAGTCCTTGACGACCTTGAAGTTGACGTCCGCTTCGAGCAGTGCCCGCCGGACTTCGCGCATCGCCTCGTCGACGTCCTTCTCGGTGAGTCGGCCCTTCTTGCCGAGGCGACCGAAGGTCTCGTTGAGGCGGTCGGAGAGTGTCTCGAACATGGACTAGAATCCCTCGCCTTCGCCGAAGAACAGCGAATCGACATACGTGTCGGGGCGGAATTCGGCCATGTCGGTCGCCTTCTCGCCGGTGCCAACGTAGGAGATCGGCGTGCCGAGCTCCTTGGCGACGGCGAACGCGATGCCGCCTTTCGCCGTGCTGTCGAGCTTCGAAATCATGATGTCGGTAATGTCCACGGACTTCGCGAACTCGGCGGCCTGCACGAGTCCGTTCTGCCCGGTCGTCGCGTCGATGACGAGCAGCACTTCCTGCGGCGCGTTCTCCACGGTTTTCTGCATGATGTTGCGGAGCTTGTGGAGTTCCGCCATCAGGTTGTACTTGTTGTGCAGCCGCCCCGCCGTGTCCACGATCAGGACATCGACGTTGCGGTTGTGCGCGGCCTGCATGGCATCGAAGACGACCGCGCCGGGGTCGGCCCCCTGTTGATGGGCGATGACGGGCACGTTGAGGCGTTCGCCCCAGACGGAAAGCTGGTCGATGGCCGCGGCGCGGAAGGTATCGCCGGCCGCGACCATCACCGAGCGGCCGAATCCCTGATGGTACTGGATCAGCTTGGCGATGGAGGTCGTCTTGCCGGTGCCATTGACGCCGACCACAAGGATGACGAAGGGGACGCCGCGCTGGAGGATCTTCACCTTCCGGTTGCGGGTCGCCAGTTCGAGCAGGGAGATCATCTCCAGCCGCAGGATCTCGCGGGCGTCGCTCGGGTTGATGATCTTCTCCGCATCGACTTTCGCGCGGAGTTCCTCCACGAGGCGCTGGCTGACATCCCATCCGACATCGGCCTGGATGAGCAGCATTTCGAGGTCCTCATAGAGTTCCTCGTCGATCTCGGAACGGTCGAAGAGCTTCGTGATCTCACTGAAGACACCGCGCCGGGTCTTCTCGAGACCTTTCTCGATCTGGATATCGGGTTCCGCCTGGCGGCGAAACAGTCGTCGGAGAACCAAGGGACTATGCTCCTCGGGGAGGTAGGTCGGGTCAGGGGCAAGGGGTCGGCGTGCGATCGGGACAGGAACGAAACGGCGTCGCTCTGCACGCCTGCCTGGAACCGGGATCGATGTCCGACACGCATACGGGAATCATGCGATTCCCCTCCTATCGAACGGAAGTTCCATCGCTTCAAGTATACAACCGGAGGTGAGAGGACCGAGAAGTGGGGAGGTAGACGGCAG
This sequence comes from Thermomicrobiales bacterium, assembly GCA_049840815.1. GTDB lineage: Bacteria > Chloroflexota > Chloroflexia > Thermomicrobiales > UBA6265 > JASGDN01. The sequence goes on from JASGJI010000007.1 coordinate 208,439, forward strand.
GTCAATCGTATGCTGGGATTCTTGATGGATGCGTCTGTTGCCATGCGGGCCGAGGCGGCACATACCGGTGCGCCGGATGAACCAGCAACCGCCTCCGCCCAGCGCGAACGCTGAGTGTGCCATTGCCCTGAGTGAGGGAGGCGACGACGGGTGCACCAGCGACGCCCGGATCCTACCGTCTCACTCCTCACTTCTCTCGCCTCTCACCTCACCCTTGCATGATTCCTTGGCTCTGATAGGATCGCTCGCAGGTGGGATTTGGTATCGGGACAGGGTCGATGACCATGAAGCGTTCGGAACTGATGCTGGCGGTCTATCTGCCAACGGCGCTCCTCGCCGTCGGGCAAGGCATCCTGCTGACCACGATTCCGTTCCTCGGCACCGACATGGGCCTGTCCAACCTCGCGATCAGCACCATCGCCTCGGCGGCGGCGCTGGGAACGCTGTTCATGGACATCCCCGCTGGCGCGTTGCTCCACCGTGTCGGACTGCGCCGCTCGATGATCATCGGTGCCGCTCTGGTGGTGATCGGCACCTTCGCGCTCGCGCTGCCGCTCTCTGTCGGCATGCTCACCGCGATGCGCGTGCTGGCCGGAATCGGCACGGCGATGTGGGGCATCTCGCGCCATTCGTTCATCGCGCTGGCCGTACCCCCTTCCGAACGTGGGCGGGCCATCTCCACCTTCGGTGGCATCAATCGGATCGGGATGTTCGGCGGCCCTGCCCTGGGTGGTGTGATCGCGAGCGCGTTGGGTATCCACGCATCGTTTGTCGCATCCGGCGTGATTGCGCTGCTGGCGCTGATTTCGGCGGCGGCCTTCATGGGACCAGCGCCGCAACCGCATGGGACTGCACCGCTTTCGACCGTCGATCGGTGGAAGTCCGTTCGGCGGACCCTCCGCGCCAACGCGGGCGATATGACTGCCGCAGGGGTCGCCCAGCTCTTCGCCCAGATGATCCGGGGCGGACGGCAAATCCTGATCCCGCTCTATGGCGCCAGCGTGCTTGGCCTTTCGGTGGGGCAGGTCAGTATCGTGATGACCATCTCGGCGCTGATCGACATGTCGATGTTCGTTCCTGCCGGGATCGTGATGGACCGCTTTGGCCGCAAGGTCGCGTCGGTGCCGAGCTTCGCGATCATGGCGATCGGCATGGGTATGCTGCCCTTCGCTGGGTCGTTCTGGGGCCTGACCATGGTGGCGGGTGTCATCGGCCTCGGCAATGGACTCGGCTCCGGGTCGATGATGACCCTCGGCGCCGATCTCGCCCCGCCGGACGCGACTGGCGAGTTCCTCGGGATCTGGCGCGTCGTCGGGGACTTCGGCGGCGTCGCCGGTCCCATGCTCGTCGGCGTCGCTGGTGATGCGTTGGGGCTGCGAGGAAGCTCGCTCTTCCTCATGGCGGCGGGGCTCGCCTCGTCGGCGATTCTCTTCGCGCTCGTCAAGGAAACCAGGCAGCAGGATACGGCGGTGTTGGCCGCTGTACCGGGATCGAATCGGACTCCGCAGACCTCTCGCATGACATAAGGAGATACTGTCCATGCCACTCGTTGCCGCTGCCATTGCCCCGCATGGCTGGGACCTGATTCCGGAACTCGACGACAACGCCGGCGGCGGAGTCGTCACGCAGACGTCGCTGAAGCAGGTGGGCGTCCTCTTCGCGGAGGCGGGTGTCGATACTGTGGTGCTCGCCGGGCCACACGGCATTCGCGTCGAGGGCGCCATCTGCCTCGGGAATGTCGGACGTGGGGCGGGGACGCTGGAGCGGAACGGCCACACGGCGGAGATGAACGTTCCCTACGACCGGCCGATGGCCCTGGAGATCGCCGCTGCGTGCGAAGCTTCCGGAGTCCTGACCGCGCTCGCTGGCTACGCCGGGAATCGTCCCGATCAGAGCGCCACCCCGCTGGACTGGGGGGCGATGGTGCCGCTCTGGTTCCTCGGGCACGATGACAACCGCCCCGGATCGGGGACGGTGCTGGCCCCGACGCCGGAGGACGACCATGGGCCAGGCATCGTGCTCATCACGCCGAGCCGCGCGCTGCCGCGCCAGACGATGGTCGATTTCGGGCGCGTGCTGGGGCAGGTCTTCGCGGCGTCCGACAAGAAGATCGGCTTCCTTGCGTCGTGTGACTGGGGCCACGCGCACAAGGAGTCCGGCCCGTACGGGTTTCATCCCGCTGCGGCGATTGTCGACGACCAGGTTGTCGCGGCGATCCAGGCCAACGACCTCCTGTCGCTGATCGCGCTGCCGGATGAGGACGTGCAGAACGCCGCAATTGACGGCCTCTGGCAGGTCCTGATGCTGGCCGGCATCCAGCAGGTATCGCCGCTCGATGTCGCATTCAAGTCCTACGAGCATCCGGACTACTTCGGCATGATCGTCGCCACCTATTCCCCGGCTCGCGCATGAGTGAGGGGCCGGTGCCCTCGCACCTGATGATCCGGGACCTCCCTGCCGATGAGCGCCCGCGCGAGCGGCTGCTCCACTATGGCGCGGCCTCGCTCAGCTCGACGGAGCTGCTTGCGATCGTGCTCAACACGGGCATCAAGGGTGAGTCGGTGACTGCCATTGCCCAGCGCCTGCTCGCGACACATGGCGGCCTGGCCGGGCTGCTCCGACTCGATGTCGTCGAGCTTGCCCGCGAACGCGGGGTTGGGGAGGCGAAGGCGACCAAGGTGAAGGCGTCGCTCGAAATCGGGCGACGCCTTGCCGCGCTGGCACCGGAGGAGAAGCCGCGCATTGCCACGCCGGAGGACGTCATCCAGCTCGTCGGGATCGAGATGGCGGCACTCGAACAGGAGCAACTTCGGGTCCTCGTCCTCGACACCCGGAACGCCGTCCTCGCGGTGCGGACGGTCTATCAGGGCAGCGCCAACTCCGCGACGGTCCGCGTCGGGGAACTCTTTCGGGATGCGATTCGGCATGCCGCAGTGTCGATCGTGCTGGTCCACAACCATCCATCCGGCGACCCGACACCATCCGGTGCGGATGTCGCCCTCACGGCGGAAATCGTGAAGGCGGGGGACCTGCTGGATATCGCCGTGATCGATCACATCATCATCGGTCAGGGGCGTCATGCCTCGCTGAAGCGGCTCGGGCTGGGTTTCCCGAAGCCATGAGCCGCATTGCGGCAAAGGAACCACACTATGGATCTGGGACAACTGGGATTTGGAGTCACCGGGCATCTCGATGAGGACGTTGTGCGGTGGCTCGCGCCGACGGTGGAGGAGGCGGGGTTCCGTACCCTCTGGTTCAACGACGTGCCTGGTGGCGATTCGCTCGTCCGGGTGAAGATCGCCGCCGACCTGACCGAACGCATTCGGATTGGCACTGGCGTGATTCCGCTGGATCGGCGACCGGCGGCGGACATCCTCGCGGAGGTCGAGGCGTTGGGCCTTCCCGTCGATCGCCTGCTGCTGGGCGTGGGCAGTGGCAGCACGAAGGGTGCGGCGGGTGTCGATCTGGTGAAGCGCGAGCTTCCGGCGCTGAAGGCTGGGTACGGTGGATCGGTGATCGTCGGGGCCTTGGGGCCGCGCATGCGGCAGGTTGGCGCTCAGGACGCCGATGGCATCCTCCTCAACTGGTTGACCCCGCAGACTGCTCGCGAGGCACGTGACCAGATGCGGGAAGATGCAAAGGCAGCCCATGCAGGCGATCCGATGCTCGTCACCTATGTCCGTGTCGGATTCGGCGAGGCGGCTCGCCCGGTGCTGGAGGCGGAAGCCGCCCGCTATGGCGCGATTCCCGGCTACAAGGCGAACCTGGCCCGGCTCGGTATCCAGGCGATCGATGCGGCGGTGTACGGCACGACGCCATGGGAGGTTCAGGAAGGTATCGCGGCCTACGTTGGCACGGTGGACGAGGTGGTGATTCGCGCTATCACCCCGAACGAGTCGGTGGACGACTATCGCGCGTTGATCGGCGCATTTCTCGCCGAGCGTTGACCGCGCATCTCCCAGGGACGAGCGGGCGAGGTGGTAGACTTCTGGACGGTCTCGGACGCCTTCCCCTGCATCCCGTTTTCGTCCGTTTTCGCGTCCCGTGTCGTCATCGAGCCGGCGTCCTCCGACGCCTGTCGCTCGCCTGCCGGAGAGTTACTGCGTGCCCAAACAGATTGGAATCGATCTCGGTACCGCCAACGTCCTCGTCTTTCTGCGAGGCCGTGGCATCGTGATCAATGAGCCTTCCGTGGTCGCCATTTCGGCGAAGGATGGCAAGGTGAAGGCAGTGGGTCTCGAGGCCCGCAACATGCTGGGCCGCGAGCCCCGGGAGACCATCGAGGTCGTCCGCCCGATGCGCGATGGCGTGATCGCCGATTACATCGTCACGCAGAAGATGCTGGAGTACTTCATCAACAAGGCGTGCGGGCGCTTCTCGCTCGTGCGCCCCGACGTGATGATCTGCGTCCCGGCTGGCGTCACCGGCGTCGAGCGGCGCGCCGTCCGCGATGCTGCCCTCAAGGCTGGCGCCCGGCACGCCTTCCTGATCAGCGAACCGCTCGCTGCCGCCATCGGCGCGCGGGTGCCGGTCGCCGATCCGTCCGGCAACATGATCATCGACATCGGCGGTGGCACCACCGAGGTCGCGGTGATCTCGTTGAACGGCATCGTCGTGGCGCGGTCACTGCGCGTGGGGGGCAATCGCTTCGACGAAGCGATCAGCAACTACATCAAGCGCAAGTACAACCTGCGTGTCGGCGAGCGCACGGCGGAAGAAGTGAAGATCGCCATCGGGTCCGCCATGCCGTTGGAGGAGGACAAGGTGATGGAGGTGCGGGGCCGCGATGAGGTCGCTGGACTCCCGCGCACCGTCCAGATCCACGCCAACGAAGTCACCGATGCGATCACCGAGCCGCTGGAGGCCATCATCGGCGCGGTCCGGGCCGTGCTGGAAGAGACGCCGCCGGAACTCTCCTCCGATATCATCGACAAGGGCATGATTCTCACCGGCGGCGGCGCATTGTTGCGGTATCTGCCAGACTTGCTGACGGAAGTCACCGGCGTCCCCTGCTACGTCGCCGACGATCCGCTCTCCTGCGTCGCCGTAGGCACGGGTCTGGCGCTGGAGCACATGGACATCCTCCGCGACAGCCTGGAGGAGCCGTAGGGACTACGCTCCGGTCCTCCTCGCCCGTGATGGCGGACCGGTCGCTGGACGCACCCGCAGTGCGGAAAGGGAAACGAGATGGGGATCGACGGATGGGTTCGACCGCGGCCACTGCGGCTACGCATACTCGCGACGGGCATGCTGGTGCTTCTGATTGCCGGGTGCGGCTCGATCGGCGGTAGTAACGATCCGACTCCCGCTCCGACCGCGACCGTCTGGCCGACTGTCAATGATGCGGCCGAGGCGACGTCCCCTGAGGCTTCACCACCGTGGCAGATGATCGAGCCGACGGCGACCGATACGGCGGCCTCGCCCACAGTCGTCCAGACCTCCCCGATCGCAACCGAGTCCCACGGAACGCCTGTTGCCACGCTCCCTGTCGAAGCGTCATCCTCGCCGATGTCGACCGAGGTGATTGCGACGATGCCTCCGGAAGCCGTCGGCACGCCTGAAGTGACACTCGAAGGCGCTGGTACGCCGGTCGGCGCGACTCCGCAACCACCCACCGCTGAAGTCGCCACCATCGCCTCGACGGTCCCGACCTCCGATCAACCTGTCGTCCAGCAGGCGAATGCGGAGACTGGCGACGGCACCTCCGGACCTCCAGCGGTCGCCGACCTTCCCGCCCGAACGCCAACATCCGCAGGTCCCGCGACGCCGGCCGGCAGCCCTGTGGCAAGCCCGCAAGTCGGCGCTCGGGTACTCGTGACTTCGTGCTCGCCGCAGGAGGTACCGGCCTTCACCGGCTCCGATGCCTCCTACATCACGACCTCCGACGTGAATATCCGCATTGGCCCTGGAACTGATTGCGATCCGGCGGCAGACATCCTCCCCCAGGGTACCTTGCTCACCGTGACGAGCGGTGAAGTCGTCCGCGATGGCGACACCGGCACGACCTGGGTTCGCGTCGATGTGGATGGCCTCGAAGGGTGGGTCTCTGTTGAATACATCCAACCGGCTGGCGAATAGCTGGCATTATTGATCGACTCCGACGTGGAAAGGAACGCATGAGCGCCCTGCGTGAGAGTGGAGTGCTGCTCCACCCAACATCCCTGCCCGGTCCTCATGGGATCGGCGATCTCGGAGCACCGGCGTTCCGGTTCATCGATTGGCTCCAGCAGGCCGGCCAACACTTGTGGCAGGTGATGCCGCTGAATCCGACCGGCATGGGCGATTCTCCCTATTCATCACCCTCCGCGTTCGCCGGAAATCCGCTCCTGATCTCGTTGGAGTGGTTGAAGGGCGATGGCCTGCTCACCGACGACGATCTGACCGGTGCTCCGGATTTTCCTGCGCATAGGGTCGACTTCGGAGCTGTCGTTCCGTTCCGGCACGCGATGCTGCGGGCGGCGTTTGGTCGCTTCCGCCGTGGCGCGGGCAATGGGCAACGCGCGGCCTTCGAGCAGTTTCTGCGCGACAAAGCAGAATGGCTCGATGGCTACGCGCTCTTCATGGCCGTCAAGGATGCCCACAACGGGCTGCCGTGGATGGAGTGGGACGAGGGCATCCGCACCGTTGATCCGGAAGCCGTGGCGGGTTGGACGGCGCGCCTCGCCGATGAGATCCGGTTCCACAAGTTCGTGCAGTTCCAGTTCTTCCGGCAATGGGCGGTCCTGAAACGCTACGCGAACGAGCGGGGAATCCGCATCATCGGGGACATCCCGATCTTCGTATCAGGCGACAGCGCGGATGTCTGGCAGAACCGGACCCAGTTCAAGGTCGAACCTTCGGGTGAGGCCCTTGAGGTGGCGGGTGTTCCGCCCGATCCGTTCTCCGCGACGGGGCAGGTCTGGGGAAACCCGGCTTTCGACTGGCGCGCGATGGCGGAGGATGGCTATCTCTGGTGGCGTCGCCGTGTCGAGGCCCTGCTGGAGCAGGTGGATATCGTCCGCATCGATCATTTCCGGGGATTCGCGGCGGCGTGGCTTGTTCCCGCCGATGCCGAGGACGCACGATCCGGTCACTGGGAACTCGCACCCGGTGGCGAGGTCTTTGCCGCGATCCGGCGCGCGATCGGCGAGGTGCCTATCATCGTCGAGGATCTCGGCGTCATCACGCCCGATGTGATCGCGCTACGGGAGGCACTTGGGCTGCCCGGCATGAAGGTGCTCCAGTTCGCCTTTGACGGCGATCCCCGCAATGACTACCTGCCGCACAACTATCGTCCCGAATCCGTGGTCTATACCGCCACGCACGATAACCAGACGACGATCGGCTGGTTCTGGTCGCTGCAGGAACACGAGCGCGAGCACGTTCGCAACTACCTCGGTCGCTCGGGCGACGATATCGCTTGGGACATGATCCGCCTCGCGCTGCAATCCCCCGCGAATACGGCGATCCTCTCGATGCAGGACATCCTGCGGCTGGATGATTCCGCCCGGATGAACGTGCCAGGTCAGGCGCTGGGCAACTGGTCGTGGCGGGTCCAGGCGCATCAGCTCGACTGGGGAATGGCGACGGGCCTGCGGAATCTCGTGGAGACGTATGGTCGGCTCGAACATGGTGGACGCGCCCCACGCGACCCGAACCCGTGGGATTACACACGGGCCGACGGCCCGGTGAAGGCGGTCGATCCGTTCGCCTGAGCGTCATCTCGGACGGTTTCTTTCGTTCAGTGAATGAGATGGCAGGGTCTGTGCTCATTTCCGGTACGCCGTCGTTGGCATTGCACTCAGGAGGAACCGTATGACAAAGTCCGGTGCGTTCACATTCGTCTTGCACAGCCATCTCCCCTATGCCCGCCAGGCGGGATTCTGGCCCCACGGTGAGGAGTGGGTCCACGAGGCGATCGCCGAGACGTACGTACCGCTCTGGGACGCGCTCTACGATCTCGCGGAGGAAGGTATCGACTACCGGATCACGGTCAGTGTGACGCCGATCCTCGCCGAGCAACTCGCCGATCCGCTGATTCGGGAACACTTCCGCGTCTACGCCGAGGAGCGGGTGACGTGGGCGGCTCAGGATATTGACAGGTTCGCGGCTGACGGCGACGAAGAGATGCGGAAGCTCGCCATGTTCTATCGCGACTGGTACACCGACAAGCTGACCAGCTTCCGCGATCGCTACGACTCCGACCTGATCGGTGCCCTGAAGGTGCTGCAGGATCGAGGTCTGGTCGAGATTTCCACCAGCGCCGCCACACATGGCTACTTGCCGCTGCTTTCCCGTGACTCGTCCATCTATGGGCAGCTTCAGACCGGCGTCGATTCCTACCAGCGGATGTTCGGTCGCCGTCCGAAGGCGATCTGGCTTCCGGAATGCGCTTATCGCCCGTCGTACGTGCAGGAACTGCCGGACGGCACCACCGTCACCCGCCCTGGCATCGAGTCCTATCTCGCCGCGCAGGACATCCGCGTTTTCTTCAGCGAGACGCACACGGTCGAAGGGGGGAAGCCGGTCGGGAAGGCTGCCGGAGAGGCCATCGGTCACTACGGGCAGGTCTCCCGCCGGTATGTCGTCACCCCCACGGCTGACGAGCAGAAGGAGCCGGGCACGACGTTCCGCACCTACTGGGTCGGGGATGCACCGTGCAAGGTCGCGGTGCTGGGGCGGAACAACCGCACTGGCCAGCAGGTGTGGTCGGGAGACTTCGGGTATCCGGGCGACAAGGACTATCGCGAGTTCCACCGCAAGGATGCCGAGTCCGGCATGCAGTATTGGCGGATCGGTGGTCCAAAGGTCGATCTGGGAGACAAGCCGACCTACAACCCCGATTGGGCGCAGGATCGTGTCAGGGAGCATGCCGAACACTACGTCGGGCTTGTCGAGGAGTTGCTCGAGAACTACGCAGAGCAGAACGGCGAATACGGCATCATCGCATCGAACTACGACACGGAGCTCTTCGGTCACTGGTGGTTCGAAGGCGTTGATTGGCTGAAGCTCGTGCTGCGTGGGCTGGCAGCGTCCGACGTGGTCGACCTCACGACGGCTTCGGCCTTCGTGGATGAGCATGCCTCCGGGGTCGTGATGAATCTCCCGGAGTCGAGCTGGGGGTCAGGTGGGAATCACTTCACCTGGATGAATCGCGACACCGAGTGGATGTGGCCGATCATCCACGAATGTGAACTGACGATGGAATCGCTCGTCGCCACGTATCCCGATGCGACCGGCGACCGGAAGGCCGCGCTCGATCACGCCGCGCGGGAGCTGCTGCTGCTGGAGAGCAGCGACTGGCCGTTCCTGGTGACCACGGGCCAGGCCAAGGAGTATGCAATCGAGCGCTTCCGCCAGCACGTCGAGCGCTTCCAGGAAGTCGCCGCGATGGCCGAGCTGGACGTGATCGATCCGGCAACGCGCGACCGTCTCGATGCGCTGGTCCAGAAGGACAACCCCTTCTCTGACATCGACTATCGCGCCTTCGCCGGCCGGCAGGGTTCCGCCGCGTTGGCGTAAACCGCGTGAATGCCAGAAGCCCCGCCGCCCCGGATGTGAGGGCGGCAGGGCTTCTGGCATTTCAGGGAATCCGTCTATTCCGGCTTGCCCCGCACGACGACGTTACTATCGAAGCGCAGGGGGATGCGCCCGGTCCATGCACCCTGCGTGGTGCCCTGCAACCACGGCTGCTGCACGAACTGCTGCACCCAGTAGCCGAGCGGGATATAGACCGCATCGTCGAGCAGGAGCTTCTCCGCCTGCTGGATCGCCTCGTTGCGGGCGTCCTGCTGCCCGTTGGTGCGGGCCTCGGCCATCAGGTCCGAGAACTGCTTGGCGTTGGCTCCAGGATCGAGGTCTCCGACTTTCGCGAGGTCCGGGCTCCAGTTGAACCAGCCATCCATGAACGGCGAGTCCGGAGAAGCAACCGTTCCGAGGAATGACGGCGCGCTGACATCCGGCCACCACCAGACGAGGTCGAACTGGCGACCGCCGTTGTCCTGCTGCAGGGACGCGATCTGATCGACCGTCAGGGTCGTGTCCTGGGTGATGACGATCCCGCAGTTGTCCTGGATCATCGTGAGCAGGTCTGCGGCGCGCTGCTGGTCGTCTGCCGAGTCGCTCACCGGCTGGTGGTAGACGATCTCGACCGCCGTGGTGGACGGATCGAATCCGGCGTCGGAGAGGAGTGACTTCGCCTTGCCGGCGTCGAAGGCGATGCCGGACGGTGCGGTGTAGCTGTCGACTGCGGCAGCCGCCGGGGAGGTGAATCCGTCCGCCGCGACGAACGACCCCTTCCAGATCTCGGAGGCCCACTTTTCGCGATCGATGGACGCGGCGACGGCCTGTCGGATGCGAGGGTCGTTGAACGGCTCCTGCAGGAAGTCCATGCCGATCGCCAGCGTCGATCCCGGCTGCTCGACGGAGACCAGCTGACCCTTCAGCGTGTCGTCACCGTTGACCGAATCGAGCAAGGCGAGTGGAACATCGGCGGAGGCGAGCTCGCCACTCTTGTAGCGATCCAGCGCGGTCGACTCGGCGTCCGCGCCGTCGATGATCGCCCAGGTCACGGTCGAGATGGATGGCGACTGCTGTTCCCAGGCATGGGGATTGGGCGTCATCGTCAGGTGATCGCCGGCGACGAGTTCGGCGAACTGCCACCCGCCTGCGCCGGATGCCGCCGTGAACGGGTCTGTCACCGACGTGTCCGCAAGTACCGCCGGATCGACGACAGCCCACACAAACGTCGCGAGGCGGTGCGGGAACTCCGTTGTACCGTGTTCCAGCGTGATCGTCAGCGTGGTGTCGTCAACCGCCTCGAACCCGATGTCCGTGCTCTTGCCCGATGTGTAGTCGGCGAAGCCCTTCACGTCGGCCATATACGCGCTCATTGGGGAAAGCGCGGCGGGGTCGAGTGCCCGTTTCCACGATGCAACGAAGTCCGATGCCGTGACCGGCGTTCCGGATGCGAAGGCGATGCCCTCGCGCAGCGTAGCCGTCCAGACGGTGAGGTCCTCGTTGCTCTCGACGGACGCGGCCAGATCGGCCTCCACGCCGCCATTCTTGTCGAAGCGTAGCAAGCCCGCCCAGACGTGCGGCAGAAGGGTCCAGAACGGCCCCCAGTTGACGGTACGGTGCGGGTCGATGGTCACCGCCTGGCCGTACGGCAGAAGCGGCAACGTGACGGTCACGTCGGTCTGGATATCTTCCTGCGCCGCGCCGGTGCGTGCCCCGGAGGACGCCGGTGCGGCGAGGATCGAGACTGGACCAAGCGCTGCCACCGCACTGGCACCGATCGCCGAGACGGTGAAGGAGCGCCGGGTCATGGCGGGGCCGGGATGGAGTGTGGTCCCGAACGGAACGTCCGGCCGTGCGGTGCGGATCGACGACATCCTCGGTGCTCCTTCAGTGCGTGCGGTTACGGTGCGTGGGAACCGGCCGGAAAACGGTGCGAATCCTGTCTGATGCTTGAACGACCGGGAAGCCGCCGACGTTACGCGTCGGCTGGAAGCTCGTATCCATAGCTGCGCGATCCGGCGGCCTCGAGGAAGGCCACAAGCAGGTCGATGGTCGCCTCGATATCGGTGATGCTGGCGGTTTCGTTGACGGAGTGGACATAACGGGTCGGAACAGAGAGGGTCGCGACCGCCGCGCCGTTCGTGACCTGCTGCATGGCACCGGCATCGGTTCCACCGCGGGGGAGGATCTCCAGTTGGTGCGGGATGCCCTTCTCCTCGGCCAGATCGCGAAGGTGGGCGACCAGCTTCGGATTGCTGATGTGCGAGCTGTCGAAGATCTTGATCGCCGTCCCGGCATGCAGGGTCGTGACGGACGTCTCGACCGGCGTGCCGGGGATGTCGCCCGCGATGGTGACATCGAGCGCGAGGCCAACCTCCGGATCGACGGAGTAGGCAGCGCCGCGCGCGCCGCGCAGGCCGACTTCCTCCTGCGTCGTGGCGACGGCGTAGATGTCCGCCGTGTGCTCGCCCAGTCGCTTCATCGCTTCAAGCATGATGTACACGCAAAGGCGGTCATCGAGCGTCTTGCTCGTCACGGTCTTTCCGAGCATCTCGGTAGTGCTCTGCATCGTCACCCAGTCGCCGATCTCGACCGCCGCCTTCACCTCGTCGGCGGGGAGACCGAGATCGAGGAAGATGTCCTCGATCTTGAGATCCTTCGCGTCGCCCGGCTGCTGGAGGTGAATCGGCTTCGCGCCTGGCTGCACCAATGCCAGCAGCTGATCGCCGCTCCGGGTGTGCACGATCGCGCGTTGGGCCACGAGCATACGAGGATCAAAGCCACCCACGGGTTGCAGGCGAATGAACCCCCGATCGTCGATGTACTTCACGAAGAAGCCGATCTCATCGACGTGGGCGGCCACCATCACGCGCGGCCCACGTCCGGTCCCGCGCTTCAGTCCGATCAGGTTGCCGAGAGGATCGATGCTCAATTCGTCCACGAGCGGCTTGAGTTCGACTGCGACGAGATCGCGGATGGCATCTTCGCGCCCCGGAATGCCGGGCGCCTGGAGAATGGAACGCAGGAGTTCGATGTCGACCATGGGGGGAGCCTCTTCGGGCGAGCTGCCCGTCTACGAATGCGGAATCCTCTGAATGCAGCTTACCGCACTGGCATGCGAAACGGGGAAGCCAGCATTGGCTTCCCCGTTTCTCGTTCAGGATGAGCGGACATCCTGCCCGTGTTCTGCCTAGTTGTCGGCGATCAGGATGATCATGCTCGACGCCTGATGGCCGTCCTTCTCGTAGGTCACCATACCAACAGAGCGGAGTCCGCTCAGCGGAGCCGCAGCTGGCGAGGCTTCCGGCGTCGCGGTGGCGAAGAAGTCTTCGCAGGCCTTCCCGTTGAAATTCTGGTCCAGGTCGAAGTTCGTGAACGAATCCTCGTCATACGCCGCCTGAGCCTCCGCCTGGCTGGAGAACTTGGCGCAGTCAGGGCTCGCATCCGTCGACGACATGCTGCCGGAGTAGGCAGCTTCCGCCTCGGCGATCAGCGGGGTGATCTGCTCGAAGTTGACGAAGGTGATGCCAGTCGGATCACCCGGAAGCTGGGCCAGGGTGTCCTTGTACAGCGGGGACGTCGCAAGCGGCTTGGCCGGGCCGTTGACATAGTTGTCGATGCCATCGTTGACGCCGATCAGCAACTGTCCGCCAACCACGCCGTATTCGATCTTCAGCGGGAAACTCGCATCGCCAGCGTTGATCGTCGTGACGGTGTCACCATCGACCTCGCGGGAGGAGAGCATGTCGCCATCAATCGCGGCGGCAAGGATGAAGGAGATCTTGGACGCTGTGTCCGTGACCTTCTGGGCATTGACCGTATCGGTGACGAAGATCGCGTCGATCTTCGGGCTGTCGCTGGTCAGGTCAGTGGCGGAGAGGGCGAACCCATACTCGCCGTCCAGCTGGTCGATGAAGTCGGTCTTGAGGTTGAAGCCGAGAACGGACGCCGCTTCGGCGTAAATGGCGGCCTGCTGCTCCACGAGGGAGGCCGGGGTGGCGACCGGGGTCGTCGTGCTGCTGCCCGTGCCGACCAGCGCCGACGCGAAGATCAGCCCGATCGCATCCAGAACGCCGTACTGATTGATGTTCATGCCGTTGGCGAAGATCAGCGTGTCCGCCGGGACCTTCGAGGCGAGATCGCCGGTGACCGAAGGCGTTGCGACCGCTGCCGGGGCGTCGGTGGACGCAATCGCGATCGTGTCCATGCGGAAGCCCGGCTGATCGGCCCAGAACACGAAGCCAGAGGTGGACTGGAGCTGAGCCTTGGTGCCTGCCGGAATCTCGCTGGCGGCGGTGGGGCTGGCAGCCTCAATGTCTGCGAGCATGCGCGGCCCATTGACGAGGCCGAACGCCAGCCACTCGGCGTTGAGGGAACTCTTGAGTTCCGAATAGGTGTCGGAATCGGCGAGATTGGCCGTCTTGCCGCTCTCGGCGTCGATGATCGGGTGAATGTCGTCCGGAATCGTCGCGATCACGATGAAGTCGCCAACGCGGGCGATGGCCGTGCCAGCGTCGTCCTTGCTCTGCGCGGGAATCGAGGTGATCTCGACACCCTCGTAGGTCTCTGTCTCGACCTTCTGCCCGGCGTCGGTGTTCGTGACCTCGTCCATCAGCGACTTCTCGGCCGCATCAGGATCGGACGGCTGCAGGATCACCGCGAAGCCGGACGGCACGCCATTTCCGGCGAGGTCGGAAGGACTGGATGCGGCCTGCTCGATCTCCGTCGGCAGGCTGGCGAGGGAGTTGGTGTACTCGGCAGGAAGCTTCGTGAGGACGAAGGCGGCATAGCCGCCGGTCACGGCATCGATCGCGGCCTGATCCTTGGCGGATGTCGAGGATGTTGCGGTATCAACCTCCTCCGCCAACCCGGCGCGCTTGATCAGGTCCTTCGCCAGCGTGAACTGATCGGACTTGGTATCGAGGTTGATCGAAGCGTAGATCAGCGCATCCGCCGGAGCGACGGTCGCGGTCTTGTCCTCGGTCGTGGCCTGGGCGAGTGCGCTCCGAACGCCAACGCTACCGAGTGCCGGAACGAACGCCGTGAGCGCAAGCATGAGGGCGAGTACGAGTGAGACGAGCTTTCCGGTCGATCGTGTAGGCTCGGACGAGGTTGGTAGATGCACCATGTTGCCTCCTGAGAGGTTCGACGGACTTCCAGACGACGGGACATTACGCGACGATCCGGGCGCAATGAACGATGAGACGGGCCTCTGAACCATCATACGATCTCGCCGCACGATTGGTTCCCCTGCGATCAAGAATTGCCTGATCGACGACCAATCCCGGCAGCGATGCCGAACACGATCATGAACAGACCGGCCAGCGCCGCCATTGCGAGACCGATGAACACCGCCATCAACGCCGCTTGAACAATGCCCCAGACGAGATCCATGACGTCCTCCCCAGTGATTGCTGCGCGATCGGCATCGACCGCGTTTTCCTGAGTCCAGTATAGCGGTCCGGTTTCTGCTTCTGCGGCGAACGGGGTGTCGATGACTCGACACCCCGTTCGCATGCATGTCAGCTTGTCGAATCCGGTTCGCTATGCCGCCATTGGCGCGTGACTGAGCGCACCGTGGAAGGCGAGTTCTCCGTTCTCACCGGCGTCGATGACGATGGTCTCGCCTTCGTGGAGGTCGCCGGAGAGCAGCTTCATCGCCAGCGGGTCGAGCAACTGCTTCTGCATCACCCGCTTCAGGGGCCGCGCCCCGAACACCGGGTCGTAGCCGAGGGTCGCGATGAGGTCGCGGGCTCCTGTCGTCAACTGCACGGTCATCCGCCGTTCCGCGAGCCGCTTGTTGATCGTCGCGAGCTGGATGTCGACGATCTCCTGGATTTCGTCGCGCGTCAGCTGATGGAAGATGATGATCTCGTCGATCCGGTTCAGGAACTCCGGCCGGAAGTGCGCTCGCAGCGCGTCCATCACCTGCTGTCGCATGTGCGGCTCATCCGATCCGGCTCCGAGGATCGCGCTCGACCCCAGGTTACTGGTCATGATGATGACCGTGTTCCGGAAGTCGACCGTTCGCCCCTGGCCGTCCGTCAGCCGCCCGTCGTCGAGGATCTGGAGCAGGATGTTGAAGACATCCGGATGCGCCTTCTCGATCTCGTCGAAGAGCACCACGCTGTAGGGGCGACGTCGCACGGCCTCGGAGAGTTGCCCCCCCTCGTCGTAACCGACGTAACCCGGAGGCGCTCCGACGAGTCGGCTCACGGAGTGCTTCTCCATGTACTCCGACATGTCGATGCGGATCATCGCCTGGTCGCTGTCGAACAGGAAGTCCGCCAGCGCCCGCGCCAGCTCCGTCTTGCCGACACCCGTCGGGCCAAGGAAGATGAAACTTCCCAACGGCCGGTTCGGGTCGTTCAGGCCTGACCGCGCGCGGCGAACGGCATTCGCGACCGATTCGATCGCCTCGTTCTGTCCGATCACGCGCTGGTGCAGGTGATCCTCCATCCGCAGGAGCTTCTGGATCTCACCTTCCATCAGGCGACTGACGGGGATGCCCGTCCAGCGGCTGACGACCTCGGCGATATCCTCAGAATCGACCTCCTCCTTCAGCATCTTGCCGCTGGATTGCAGCCGCTGGAGCTTCTGCTCCTCGTCGCGGATCTTCTGGTCGAGATCCTTCAGCTTGCCGTACTGGAGCTCGGCCGCCTTGTTGTAGTCGTAGGCGCGCTGGGCCTGCTCCATCTCGACGCGGGTCTTGTCCAGCTCCTCACGGAGTTCGGAGATCGCCTGGATTGCCTGGCGCTCCTGATCCCACTTCGAGCGGAGCGCATCGCGCTCCTCCTTGAGGCTGGCGAGTTCCTGCTCCAGCGACTTCAGCCGCTGCTGGGAGGCGTCGTCCTTCTCCTTGTTCAGCGCCTCGCGCTCGATCTCCAGCTGCATGATGCGGCGCTCGGCTTCATCCAGCTCGATCGGCATCGAGGTGATCTCCATGCGCAGCTTCGACGCCGCCTCGTCCACGAGGTCGATCGCCTTGTCCGGCAGGAAGCGATCCGCGATGTAGCGGTCGGAGAGGGTCGCCGCCGCCACCAGCGCGGAATCCTGGATCTTGACGTGGTGATGGACCTCGTACCGCTCGCGCAGACCGCGCAGGATCGAGATCGTATCCTCGACCGACGGTTCGCCGACCATCACCGGCTGGAATCGGCGCTCCAGCGCGGCGTCCTTCTCGATGTACTTCCGGTACTCGTCCAGTGTCGTCGCGCCAATCGCATGGAGCTCACCACGCGCCAGCATCGGCTTCAGCATGTTGGAGGCGTCCATCGACCCTTCGGCCGCACCCGCGCCGACGACGGTGTGCAACTCGTCGATGAAGAGGATGATCCGACCGTCGGAAGACTCGACCTCCTTGAGGACGGCCTTCAGGCGTTCCTCGAACTCGCCACGGAACTTCGCGCCGGCGATGAGGGCGCCCAAGTCCAGCGCCACGATCCGCTTGTCACGCAGCCCTTCCGGGACATCGCCGCGCACGATGCGCTGGGCGAGCCCTTCGGCGATGGCCGTCTTGCCGACGCCTGGTTCACCAATCAGCACCGGATTGTTCTTCGTGCGGCGGGAGAGCACCTGGATGACCCGGCGAATCTCCTCGTCGCGCCCGATCACCGGGTCGAGCTTGCCTGCTTCGGCGAAGGTCGTCAGGTCGCGTCCGTACTTCTCGAGCGCCTGGTACTTGCCCTCGGGGTTGGCATCGGTGACGCGCTGGTTGCCGCGAATCTCGCTGAGCGCGCCGAGCACGCGATCCTTCGAGACGTTGTACCGGCGCAGCAGGGCCTCGGCCGGGGAGCGCTCGACCGAGAGGATGCCGAGGAAGAGATGTTCGGCGCTGATGTACTCGTCGCCGAACTGGCGGGCTTCCGCTTCCGCCGTCTGCAGGGCGCGGCGCAGCCCGGAACTGACCACGGCGTCCGCGCTGTACTGGAGCTTCGGTGCGCGGTCGAGCAGCTGGACGATCTCCGGCATCAGCTCGGCGGGCGTGACGCCGAGACGCTGCAGGATCTGCGGCACGACGCCATCGGCCTGTTCCACCAGGCCGTAGAGCAGTGCTTCTGGCTCATACTGGGCCAGCTTCTTCTCTTCGGTGATTTGTTGCCCCGCGAGGACGGCCTCGCGGGCTTTCTCCGTGAACTGTTGATTCGTTGCCATATGTCGCGTTCTCCTCACGTAAGATGAGCGCGGTCAGCGGCGGAAAGCGGCCAACCGGAGGTGATGTCGGGAGGATTCAGGATTGCTCGGGACCACGCCGTTGCTGGTCGCGCACGCGCTGCTCGTCGACGTATCCCAGGGTTTCGAGGAGTTTGTCGAGTTCACCGAGGACGGGAGACGACTTGCGCCCCTCGGTCGCCGACTCGATGCGTTCCTTGAGGTCCTGGACCTGATGCGTCAGTTCGAGCGCGAGTTGCACGCCCGCGAGGTTGAGGCCCCGCTGCTCCACCAGGTACTTCACCTGCCGGAGTCGTTCGATGTCCCTGTCGGAGTAGAGGCGAAGATTGCCCGACGTCCGTGACGGAGCGATCAGGCCTTCGCGCTCATATTTGCGCAGCGTCTGGGGGTGCATTTCCACCAGGCGCGCGGCAACACTGATCACGAAGAGTGGTTCGGAAAATCTCGGTGTCATTCGTGTCATCCTCCAGATAGCATCTGAATGGATGATACTTCTTGATACGATCCGTGTCAACCCTTGCCGGGTGCGGGATCGAGGAGGGCATGAGTCATGGCGGCTATCTACGCGCATCGCGGCGCATCGAAGGAGTTTCCGGAGAACACGATCGCGGCCTTCCGGCGGGCGGTCGAACTCGGCGTGCCGGGGATCGAGCTGGATGTGCACCTCTCGAAGGATGGCGTGCCGGTGGTGCTCCACGACGAGACCGTCGATCGCACGACCGGGCATACCGGCGACGTCACGTCGTTCACGGTCGCCGAACTCGCCGCGATGGATGCCGGCGGTGGCGAAGGCATTCCGACACTCGCGC
The DNA here is from genome assembly GCA_049840815.1 of Thermomicrobiales bacterium. Lineage (GTDB taxonomy): Bacteria > Chloroflexota > Chloroflexia > Thermomicrobiales > UBA6265 > JASGDN01. The sequence continues at coordinate 226,918 of JASGJI010000007.1, forward strand.
AGGTCATTGATGTGGTGGAGGGGAAGGTCCGCCTCAACATCGAAGTCAAGGCTGCGGAGGCCGCCGATGCCGTGCTGGAGCTGGTGAAGGAACGTCCTGCGCTCGATTGGGCGATCTCCTCCTTTGTCTGGGACGTCCTTCGGCATGCGCGTGGCACCAGTGAGGATGCCGCGCTCTGGCCGCTGACTATCGGCGCGACGGAGGACGCGATTGCGCTGGCCCAGGAGATCGGTGCGACGCAGCTGAACCTGCTCGACCAGGCCGTGGACGCCGACATCGTGCGATTCCTGCTCGACCTGGGGATCGAAAGCTGGATCTGGACCGTCAACGATCCGGATCGCGCCGCGGCCCTGATCGAGTGGGGTGTGACGGGCATCTGCACGGACGATCCATCGCTCATGCTCGAGCGTCTCGGGTAGCGGGTGTCCAAAAGGTTGAGCGCGATGGGTTCCGCACGCATAATTCCTGCATGATGACCAAGAGCGAGATCCATCGCGCCTCCGCCACGTCAAACTCAGTCGCATCGACGTCGTTCGCATCCCGCGTCCGGATGAGCCGACATGGCTAACTGGATCACGACGGCGCGCCTTGCGCTGCTGTTCGTCGTCATCTGGCTGATCTACGTCGGCTCGGTGCCGGTGATCGAAGCGTGCATGCTGTTGATCATCGTCGTCTTCGCGAGCGACGGGATCGACGGCTGGGTTGCACGCAAGCGCAACGAGACATCGACGTTCGGCGCCATCTACGACATCACCGGCGATCGCATCGTCGAGGTGTCGCTCTGGATCGTCTTCTCCGATATGGGGCTGATTCCGGTGTGGGTGCCGCTGATGGTTGCGACGCGCGGATTCGTGGTAGATGGCATCCGCTCGATCTCGTACAGCCACGGCATGACGGCGTTCGGCTCCTCCAACATGATGCGGTCCGCCTTCACGACGTGGCTGACGGCAGGTCGCTTCATGCGTGGCTTCTATGGCTGGGCGAAGGCGGCGGGATTCGTCTTCCTCACCGGTCTCGCCGGGGAGCGACGGCTCGATACGGACGGAACCTTCCTCGGGTGGCTCTACTCGTGGTCGGTGGTTCACTGGATCGGCTGGTTCCTGGTCTGGGCGGCCGTCGCATTGACCGTGATTCGCGCCCTCCCTGTCATCTTCGACTCGTTCGCCTTCCGCCGCGAATACGAAGAAGGAAAGCCGCCGTCGTGATGAAGGTCCGGACCTGGGGGGAGGACGGCCTGCTTCACACACTGCGCGCGCTGCACCGCGATCGGATGGTGCGACGTGGCTGACCTCAAGCCTGACAAGGGAACATCGCCCACATTCCGCAAGGAGGAGCGACACGAGTTCCGCTACCAGTTGAGCATCGCGCTTGCGCGTGTGCTCTCGTGGCTGACGTGGGCGGTGCCCTTGCCTCTGCGCCTTCGGTTTGCCGATCTCGTTGGTCTGGCCTTCTATCGGTTTGCACCGACGTACCGGGCTAATGTGGACGCCAACGTGCGGCAGGTGATGGGTGAGAGCAGTTCCGACGGCGAGGTGCGTCGGCTCAATCGCTCGATCTTCCGGACGAGTGGTCGTAATTTCGCGGACCTCCTGACGATGCCCCGTTGGAATGCGGAGTATTTCGCGCGGAATCTCTCGGTGGGCACGGGGTCGTGGAGCATCATCGACCGGGCACGGGAGCAGGGAAACGGCGTCATTCTCATCACCTGCCATGTCGGATGCTTCGATTTCATCGGGCAGGCCCTTGGACGTCGGGGATACCCACTCACCATCGTCACCGGGCGGACGACCTCACGCTTCATCTTCGATGGCGTGACCTGGCTTCGGAGCTCGAGTGGCAACCACATGGTCGAGCCGACACCAGCTGGCGTTCGCCACACCTACCGAGCGCTCAAACGCAACGAGGTGGCCGTGTTTGTCACCGACCGCGACTTCTTCCAGAATGGGCGGCCCGTGACGTTCTTCGGGAAGCGCACGACGCTGCCGCCGGGTGCCGTCCGCATTGCGCGGGATACCGGTGCGACCGTCATCCCGATCGTGAGCGAGCGAGCGGGATTGCGGCATCGCATTCACATCTTCGATCCCTTCACCATCGAGAAGACGCGCGATATCGACGCGGACATCGATCACGGTATCGAACAGGTGGCTGCGGCGCTGGAGCGGGGGATCGGAGCGCACCTGGATCAGTGGGCGATGTTCCAGCGGGTGTGGCCGGAGCGTCCTGCGGGGCCGATTCAGGTCTTCCCACCGGGATCGCCACTGGAAAGCGAAATCCTGGAGCGGGTGGCCTCCGTGTTGCCGGAGCGCAAACGCAGCCGGAAGCGCCGGGCCGCGACGTGGCCATTCGCCCGTCTCCGCGATCTCTGGCGGATGGCGAGACGAAAGGCGTGAGAAACCCCGCCCGGTCTGCGATCCGGACGGGGTACTTCGGCATGCTTCGAGTGCGCGAGGTGAATTACAGCTGAGTTCGAAAGAGTTGCCGTCCTCCGTAGCGGGTCAGCTCGTCTGACCCAGCAGCCGCATCGATCCGGCGAAGCCGGATATCGCGGAACGGTTCCTGAACCTAGGATTGGCCTTCGGCCAATGGCGCAGACGAGCTGCGCCGCTACGGTCTCGAACTGGGCTCTAGCGGTAGTTCTCGAACTGGAGCGCCACCGGGTAGTCCTCCGCGCGGAGGGCGGCGATGACGGCCTGGAGGTCATCCCGGCTCTTTGCCTGCACGCGCACGGCGTCGCCCTGAATCTGCGGCGTCACCTTCTTGAACTCGTCGCGGATGCGCTTCACGATCTTCTTCGCGACCTCATCGTTGATGCCTTCCTTGAGGACGATCACTTGGCGCTGGCGGCCGCCGGATGCGTTCTCGCGATCCTTGTAGTCGAGGATCTTGAGCGAGAGCTTGCGGCTGATCAGCTTCGATTCGAGGATATCCTTGACGGCGTCGAGGCTGTATTCCGTCTCGGTGTTGATCGTGATGTCCTTGTCGGTCAGGTCGATCTCGGTCTTTGTATCCTTGAGGTCGTATCGCTGGCTCACCTCGCGGCTGGTCTGGTCAACCGCGTTGCGGAGCTCCTGCCGGTCGAACTTCGAGACGATGTCAAACGATGATGCAGATGCCACGGTACCGTTCTCCTTCCATACGTCGATAGGGTAAGAGTGTAACAAACGTCATGAATCAGTCCCGAGAAACGAGCATTGGGCAGGCGCCCCCCGCCGGACAGTCGCTCTCCCAGAGCCTGCTTTCTGTGCCCATCTTCTACAAGGTGCTGGTCGCCAACATGGTGATCGTCCTCGTGGGGGCAATTGCGGGTACGTGGGTGACGGCTCGTGTGGTGACGAGTCCCGGACACTCGCCGAACCCGTGGCTCATTCTCGTCTTCGTGGCGGTCGGGTTTGCCCTCAGCGCCGTGGTGAACGTCATTGTCCTCCGCGCGGCGTTCCAACCCATCGACAGCCTGGAGCGCGTTGCCGATGCCGTTCGCCAGGGCGATCTGTCGGCACGTGCCACGCCGAACACGTTCGGCGATCCCCAGCTTGCCCGGCTCGCGGAGACCTTCAACGACACCCTGGGACGACTCCAGCAGGATCAGGAGCAGCTTCGACGTCTGGCGGTGCAGGTGATCGGGGCGCAGGAGGATGAGCGGAAGCGCATCGCCCGCGAGTTGCACGACGATACCGCGCAGATCCTCTTCGCGCAGTTGCTGAGCATCGCCGGCATGAAGTCGGCTCCCCCCGATGCCATTGCCGCACAGGTCGATCAGCTCGAAGCGATGACGGTAGAGGCGATCGAGGCTGTGCGACGGCTCGCCCTTGAGCTCCGTCCTCCCGCCCTCGACGACCTGGGATTGCGGGAAGCACTGGAGGGCCTCACCCAGCGCTACTCCGAGCAGATGGGTACCTGCGTTGAGTTTCGGACCAGTGGGCTGCGGGAACGGCTCGACCCCGCCGTCGAACTTGTGCTCTACCGCGTCGCCCAGGAAGCCCTTACGAACGCCGCCAAGCACGCGCGCGCGCAGCATGTGACGGTTTCCGTGGACCGGAACGACGGCATCGTGACCCTTGGCGTGCAGGACGATGGCATCGGCTTTTCGAAGGATCTCCGCAGTGTCGACGAGCGTCGCGGACTGGGGCTCGGGCTCTTCGGCATGGAAGAACGTGTCATGCTTGTCGGTGGCACACTCAGCATCTCGCGCGTCGGGGACGCTGGCGGCACCAAGATTCGCGCCACCATCCCGCTGCCCCGCGATGGCGCCCAAGAAGGAACGATTGCATGACAGACAGCCAGACAGCGCCGCACCGGATCACGATCCTCCTCGCCGATGACCACGGCATTGTCCGGGCGGGACTTCGTGCCTTGCTGGAATCGCAACCGGACATGGTCGTGGTGGGGGAGGCCGCCGATGGCCCGACGGCGATCGCCGAAACGAAGCGGTTGATCCCGGACGTCGTGGTCTCGGACCTCTCGATGCCCGGCGGTGGGCTGGAGACGATTCGCGAGATCAATGCCCTCGGGGTGCCGACGCGCGTGCTGGTGCTGACGGTGCACGCGGAGGAACGTTATCTGCTCCCGGTGCTGGAAGTCGGAGGATCGGGGTACGTACGCAAGGCCAGCGCTCATACGGACCTGCTCGAGGCGATCAGGACAGTGGGGCGGGGAGAAGTCTTCCTCGATCCCGCCGCGACGAAGACGCTGCTGCGAGGGTATCTCGGGCGGGTGAGTAGCGGCGACGAACTCGACCTGCATGAGGTGCTGTCCGACCGCGAGCGGGAGGTGGTGAAGCTGACGGCGGAAGGGAATACCGCCCAGCAGGCCGCCGACGTGCTTTCCCTCTCACCGAAGACGGTGGAGACCTATCGCCATCGCGCAATGCAGAAGCTGGGGCTGACGAACCGTGCCGAACTGGTGCGGTATGCCTTGCGGGCGGGCCTGCTCACCACAGATCCAGACTCATAGCAGTACCGTATACGGATAGCCCGTCAGGAAAAACCCTACAGGGTCCGCTTGGGAGTACGCATCATCCCCGGCTCACATAATGGGCCGCCGCGCGATACACTCAGGGGCGTAGCAGCTCCGACGAACTCCCGTCCGCTTTGGCCGTCATCGCCGCCTTTCGCTGCTACCCAGTAGACCACATCGGTGCTCCCGAAACGTCGCGCACGGGCCGGGTACGGCAAGCCTGCATCGTGCGTTACGTCCCGATCTTCACAACGAATGGTGTCAACTTCATGAGCAAGAGTGCAGTCCACCCCGGATGGCTCCTGGCCGAGGCCCATGCGGCAGTGCCAACGCGTGAAACCGAGGAGTCGATTCGCTTCGGCGCGTTCATGCAGTTGCTTCGGACCGCCGGTGCCCTCGATCGCGCCGCCTCTGATGCGCTCTCCGATCTCGATCTGACAGCGGGGGCGTTCGGTGCGCTGGTGGAACTCGCTGAGGTGGGAGATCGGGGAATCGCTCCGTCCGAACTCGCCCGCAAGCTCGCGGTCGCCCGGCGGACCGCGACGCTCTACGTGGACATCCTTGCTCGCCAGGGATGGGCGGTCCGGGAGGCCCATCCGGATGACCGCCGCATGGTGCTCGCACGCCTGACCCCGACGGGGATCGATCTGCTGGAGGAGCTTGGCGAGGCCTACAAGCGACGCTTGTCGTTGCTGCTGGGCGACATGTCCCCCCTTCAGGCGGAGCGTTTGCGGCAGCTGCTGTCATTGATCCCGACCGATGGCAGCGTCGTCATTCCCACGAACTGATCGCACCGACGAGAGACACAGGAAGGCGGCCGGTCGCATTGACCGGCCGCCTTCCTGTGTCTCTCGTTGCTGGGTCCGGCAATCAGGCCCCGTCGTCTTCGGTCCCCTCGCAGAGGAGGACCGTCCGAGATGGAATGATCAGCTCCGCGCGCTCCGGATGGATCGCGTCGGATTGACCACGAGCATCGTTCGTGTCGACAAGGACGCGCCAGTGGGTGAACTCTTCGCCACGACTCACGTCCGGCAATGTGAATGGAACGTCCACCTCGGCGGCATTGAAGACCATCAGCATGGTCGGACTCGTGAGTGGGGTGCCGTCGTCAGCGAGTTCCTGCAGGGTATTGCCGGAGATGCGCAACGCCATCGCACGGAAGGATGCATCGAACCAGTTGCCATCGGCCATCTCACCGCCATCCGGGCGGAACCAGGTGAGGTCTTTCATCTCGCCCGGCTCCGTGGGCTGGCCGCGCAGATACTGGCGCAGACGGAGGATCGGGAAGTCCTGGCGCGTCTGGACGGCCCGCGTCACGAAATCGAGGAACGCTTCGTCGCGCTCGGAGGGGTTCCAGGCGTACCAGCTGATCGGGTCATCCTGGCAGTAGGCGTTGTTGTTGCCGTCCTGGGTGCGACCGATCTCGTCGCCACCACAGATCATCGGAACCCCCTGCGAGAAGAGCAGGAACGCCATCAGGTTGCGTCGCTGCCGGTCACGCAGGTCGAGAATCTCGACGTCATCGGTCGGGCCTTCCGCGCCGTAGTTCGCCGAGATGTTGTGGTCGTTGCCGTCGCGGTTGTCCTCTCCGTTTGCCTCGTTATGCTTCTCCGTATAGCTCACGAGGTCGGCGAGGGTGAACCCGTCATGCGTGGTGATGAGGTTGATGCTGGCGCGCGGTCGTCGCCCTCCTGCCTCATAGAGGTCGGAGGAGCCGGAAAGCCGGTAGCCTACATCCGCCAGGCCGGCGCTGTTCGTCTGCCACAGCGTGCGCACGCCATCGCGGAAACGGTCGTTCCACTCGGACCAGATCAGCGGGAAGTTCCCGACCTGGTAACCGCCTTCACCGATGTCCCATGGCTCGGCGATCAGCTTCACGCGGGAGAGCACCGGATCCTGGTGGATCGCATCGAAGAAGCCGCCGTGAGAGTCGAACGACACGTGCTCGCGACCGAGCGTCGCGGCAAGGTCGAAGCGGAAGCCATCGACGTGCATCTCCTCCACCCAGTAGCGGAGGCTGTCCGTGACGAGCTTCAGGACTTGCGGATGGGCAAGATTCAGGCTGTTTCCAGTCCCCGTGAGATCCATGTAGTAGCGGGGCTTGTCGGGAAGCAGGCGGTAGTAGGTGGTGTTGTCGAGACCGCGGAACGAGAGCGTCGGCCCGAGGTGATTCCCCTCGCAGGAGTGGTTGAAGACCACATCCAGGATGACCTCGATCCCTGCTGCATGCAGGGCCTTCACCATGTTCCGGAACTCGTTGACCTGCGCCCCGGCGGTGGCATCGGTGGCGTATCGCCCCTCCGGTGAGAAGAATCCCAGCGTGCTGTAGCCCCAGTAGTTCGTCAGCCCCTTGTTGACGAGGAACTGATCGTCGACAAACGCATGCACGGGCAGGAGCTCGACCGCGGTCACGCCGATGCGCTTCAGGTGGTCGATCGCGGCAGGGTGGGCGAGTCCGCTGTAGGTGCCACGAATGGCCTCCGGAATGTCCGGGTGCTGCTGGGTGAAGCCCTTGACATGGACCTCGTAGAGGACAGTCTCCTCCCACGTCCGGTCGAGCAGGACGTCGCCTTCCCAGTCGAAGGCGGGGTCGACAACGATGGCCTTGGGCATCGCCGCATCGCTCGGAGTCTCGTCCAGCGAGAGATCATCCTCCGGGTCTGCGAAGTCGTAGGAGTAGACCGATGGATCCCAGGTGATGCGTCCGTGAATGGCCTTCGCATAGGGATCAAGCAGCAATTTGGCGGAGTTGAAGCGCAGTCCATGTTCCGGGTTGAATGGACCATAGGCGCGAATGCCGTACAGCGTTCCCGGTCCAACCCCATCCAGATAGCCATGCCAGACACGCGTCGTGCGTTCCGGGAGGCGGAATGTTCGGGAGGGGGCGTCCTCCCCGTCCTCGAAGAGGCAGATTTCGATGGCCTCGGCGGCTTCCGAGAAGACTGCGAAGTTCGTGCCGTTTCCGTCCCACGATGACCCAAGCGGATAGGGGCGACCCGGGCGGATGCGCGCAGGCTCTTGATGGCGGGACATTGGGATGGAGTCGCCTCTCATGCACGAAACGACCAGACGACGCAGCGGCGTCGCCTGGTCGTTGCAGATGGTGCCAACGGAGTCAGCCCGTCCTAGGGCTTCGGGTCGAAGGCATCGTCGTTTGCGGGGGTGGTGAATTCGTCGACCTCGTCGATCAGCTGCACCTGGATCAACTCGAACTGGTCGTCACCCGGTTCCGACAGGAGTTCCTCCTGGGCAGCCTGCGCGGCGGAGGCTGCGGTTTCGGCATCGATGATCGCCGTCTTTTCTTCTCCGCTCGCGAGGTATCGGACTTCGTACTTCATGCAGTGATGCTCCTGTGGGCGCCGCCTTCTTTGGCGGCGGGTGTGCCAGAACTGGTGATGGCAGTGAGTTCGTGTGCTGCCTCAGCCATCGAGGCAGCGGCCTGATCGAAAGAGGGTATCAGATCGGCGATGCCGGAGAAGTCGAACCGGCTTAGCGCATCTCTCGCCGCCCCGATGGCCTGCAGCGCCTCGTCGGTCGCGGTCTGCACCTGAGCATCGAGGTCGGCGAACCGGGCTGGCACCGGCGTGGCCCTACGGAGGTCCGCCATCTCGGCGGCCAGCGCCTCGACGTGCGACCCCCGCCGGTTCAACTCCAGCACATTGCGGCTGTGGGTCGAAACAAGCGTCGAGATCGCCTGCAGCTCATCATTCATCGCCAGAACGCGGACGCCAATGGTGTCGACGTAGGCTTGTTCATCCGTGGTCAGGGCGTCCGACGCCGGGGGCGGAGCCATGACATCGCCGCCGTTGGCAAAGAGCGCAAGGATCGCGCCGCCAACGATAGAGAGGACGAGCAGCAGTGCCAGACGGGCAACGAGCGGGTCGGGTGTGCGTGAGGAGTTCATTCCATCCTGACAACTTCATGCGGCGTGTGCTGTAGCCTCGAGATACGTGTACGGCGTAGGATTGCGGGAAGGATTGCCGGCCTCTCGCACGGGTCGTGCGATGGATCTGGCCAGAAGGCGCGGACCGTTACGGGATGATTGTTCTGTTGCCGTCGCGCTGCTCGTCAAAAGGAGATTCCATGACCGTTCCGGCGATGTCGGAGAATGGCGCGCCACCCAGCGCGATCCTGATCGAAGCTGTAACCCCGCAGGTGGATTGTGGGCGATATCCCGTCAAGCGTGAGGTCGGCGATGTCGTCACCGTTGAAGCGGACATCTTTCGGGACGGACACGAGAAGATCGCCGCAGTCGTGCAGTATCGCGTGGCTGGCGAACCCGAGTGGAGAGAGACCGAGATGGCCTTCATCGACAACGATCGTTGGGGTGGGTCGTTCCCGGTCGAACGCAATGCCCTCTGGGAGTATACGATTGTCGCCTTCCCGGACACCTACGGAACCTGGAGCGAGGAGATCGGGAAGAAGCTCGCGGCGGGGCTCGATGTCTCCAGCGAACTGATCGAAGGCCGAGCGATTCTGCACGAGATCGTCGACCGGGCACCGAAGGTGGACGCTTCGGTCATCCGCGACGCCATTGGGGAATCCCAATACTCGGTCGATCAGGCATCGTCAGTCGCTGCGTTGCTCCAGCCGCAGGTTGCCGCGTCGGTCCATGCGAACCGGAACCGGGCGGGGTTCGCGACATTGCCGAAGCCGCTGCCCATCTACGTCGATCGCGTCCGGGCGCGGTTCGCGGCCTGGTACTCCATGTTCCCGCGCTCCGCCGGGACCGTCGAAGGGCAAGGCGCGACCTTCCACGACGTGATCGACCAGCTCCCCCGGTTGCAGGGCATGGGCTTCGACGTGCTCTATTTCACGCCGATCCACCCGATCGGGAGCACCAATCGCAAGGGCAAGAACAACACGCTGAATGCCCTGCCGGACGATCCCGGCGTGCCCTACGCGATCGGCAGCGCGGATGGCGGGCACGACGCCATCGAGCCGTCGCTTGGCACCGAGGACGACTTCCGGACGCTGGTCTCTGCCGCCGCCGAACACGGGATGGAGATCGCGCTCGACATCGCGCTCCAGGCGTCGCCGGACCATCCGTGGGCGAAGGATCATCCGGACTGGTTCTTCATCCGGCCCGATGGAACCATCAAGTTCGCCGAGAATCCACCGAAGAAGTACGAGGACATCTATCCGCTCAACTTCGGCAGCAAGACCTGGAAGGAACTGTGGGATGAGATCCTCCGCGTCATCCTGCACTGGGTGAACCTCGGAGTGCGCACGTTCCGCGTCGATAACCCGCACACCAAGCCGACCGTCTTCTGGGAGTGGTTGATCGCCGAGGTTCACCGAGACTATCCGGACGTGATCTTCCTGTCGGAGGCGTTCACCCGGCCAAAGGTGATGAAGACGCTCGCCAAGGCCGGATTCGCCCAGAGCTACACCTACTTCACCTGGCGGAACTTCAAGCAGGAGCTGATCGACTACGGCACGGAATTGACCCAGACTGAGATGAAGGACTTCTTCCGGGGCAACTTCTTCACCAACACCCACGACATCCTGCCGTACATCCTGCAGGAGGGTGGGCGTCCGGCGTTCATCTCGCGTTTCGTCCTCGCGTCCACGATGTCCTCGGTGTACGGCATCTACTCCGGCTTCGAGCTGTGCGAGAACACGCCAGTGGCAGGCAAGGAGGAGTACCTGAACTCGGAGAAGTACGAGTTCAAGGTCTGGGACTGGGAGCGGCCGGGCAATATCGTGCCGATCATCTCCCGCGTCAACGAGATCCGGCGCGAGCATCCCGCCTTGCAGGAGTATGACAACCTGCGCTTCCACCAGGCTGACGACGACAACATCCTCTGCTACAGCAAGACGACCGAGGATGGCCGCGACACCATCCTGGTGGTCGTGAACCTCGATCCGTTCCAGGCGCATGAGTCGATGATCGACCTGCCGGAACACCTGTTTGCGGGCGGTGGCGAGCAGGTCCACGCGCAGGAGCTGCTGACGGGCGATACGTGGCTCTGGACCGGTCGCCGGCAGTGGGTGCGGCTCGATCCGCAGGTGATGCCGGTGCACATCTTCATGCTGCGATCGTGGGTGCATCAGGACTACGTCGAGACCAGCTTCTGACCCTGGATTCATGCTGGGAGCGGCGAGGAGTTTCGGGCAGAATAGAGCAAGCAGTCGTGCGAAATGCACGCGGGGATCGGCGCGATCCTGGAACGCAATGGGGCGACGGCGTCGCCCTGGGAAGATGAGGCACCGGAGATGCTCAGCGGTGATGCGGCGTGGTTCAAGGATGCCGTGATCTATCAGATTCCTGTCAAGTCCTATTACGACAGTTCGGGCGACGGGTTCGGTGACATTCGCGGTGTGATCGAGAAGCTCGACTACATCCGTGATCTGGGTGTCGACTGCCTCTGGATCATGCCGATGTACCCCTCGCCCGGGCGGGATGATGGATACGACATCTCCGACTTCCTCTCCATCCACCCGGATTACGGCACGGTGGAGGACTTCGCGGAACTCATCTCCTCGGCGCACTCGCGTGGTATCCGGGTGATCGCGGACCTCGTGATGAACCACTCCTCGGACCAGCATCCCTGGTTCCAGGAGGCGCGCTCCAACCCCGATTCGCCGAAGCATGACTATTACGTGTGGACGGACGATCCGACCGAGTACTCCGGTGCGCGCATCATCTTCACGGATACCGAGGTCTCGAACTGGACCTTCGACCAGGCCGCAGGGAAGTACTTCTGGCACCGGTTCTTTAGCCATCAGCCAGACCTGAACTATGACAACGAGGACGTCCAGCGCGAAATGCTCGACGTCATGCGTTTCTGGATGAACATTGGCCTCGACGGCTTCCGCTGCGATGCGGTCCCGTATCTCTACGAGCGTGAGGGCACGAACTGCGAGAACCTGCCGGAGACGCATGCTTTCCTGCGCCGCGCCCGGAAGATGATCGAGACCGAGTTCCCGAATGCCATCATGCTGGCCGAGGCGAACCAGTGGCCGGCGGATGTGGTCGAATACTTCGGCACCGAGGAGGAGCCGGAGTTCCACATGGCGTTCCACTTCCCGCTGATGCCGCGCATGTTCATGGCGATGCGCCGTGAATTGCGCACGCCGATCGTGGAGATCATGGAGTCCACACCGGAAATCGCCGAAGGCAACCAGTGGGCGATCTTCCTCCGCAACCATGACGAGCTGACGCTCGAGATGGTGACGGACGCCGAGCGCGACTACATGTACTACGAGTACGCTCGCGATCCCCGGATGCGGATCAATGTCGGCATCCGTCGCCGGCTCGCGCCGCTGCTGGAGAACGGACGTCGCCAGATCGAGATGATGAACTCGCTCCTGATGTCGATGCCGGGAACCCCCTGCCTCTACTACGGCGACGAGATCGGCATGGGCGACAACATCTACCTCGGCGACCGTAACGGTGTGCGCACGCCGATGCAGTGGAATGGCGATCGCAACGCCGGGTTCTCCCGCGCTGATGCCGCCAAGCTCTACTTCCCGGTCATCACGGACCCGGTCTACGGCTACCAGGCGGTGAGCGTCGAATCTCAGAGTCGTGTCCCGACCTCGCTTCTGAACTGGATGAAGCGGCTTCTGGCGGTTCGCAAGCGCTACCGCGCATTCGGACGGGGCACGATCTCCTTCCTCCATCCGGAGAACCTGAAGGTCCTCGTCTACCTGCGCCAGTACGAGAACGAAACGATCCTCTGCGTGGTCAACCTCAGCCGCTACGTGCAGTATGCGGAGCTGGACCTCGGCGAGTTCGCGGGCTACCGGCCGGTTGAACTCATCGGTGAAGTGCCGTTCCCGCATATCGGCGAGCTGCCGTACTTCCTCACGCTTGGTCCGCACGGGTTCTACTGGTTCCGGCTGGAACAGCCGACTGAGGAGTAGCGATCCGGGCTGGACGAAGCAACGAATGGGAGGACATGCGTGACGGATGTATTGAACGTGGAACGGACCATCGAAGGCGTGTCGCGCTGGATCGCTACGCAGCGATGGTTTGGCGACAAGGGCCGGACCATCACTGCCATGGCGGTCGAGCACGCGGCGACCCTCACCCACGAGACGCGTAATACTGCGTTCGTGATCGTTCGTTGCACGTTCGATTCGGCTGGCGATGTCCTCTACTTCGTTCCGGTCAGCTGGGACGATGGCGCGCGCGATCCGGTGACCAGGGACGCGCTTGCCGATCCGGGCTTTCTGGCGTGGCTCCTGGCGGGGTTCCCGGAGGATCGCGTCGTGGCCGGCGATGGGACGTGGCGCTGGTCGCGCTTTGATGGGGCGGACGTGGCCCTCGATGGACTCGACCTCAGGCAATCCCGCTTGCTGGAGGTCGAGCAGAGCAATTCGTCGGCGCTGTTCGACAACCGGATCATGCTGAAGGTCTTCCGGAGGCTCCAGGCCGGGACCAATCCCGATCTCGAGGTCACGAAATACCTCACCCTCGATGCCGGTTTCGCGCATGTTCCTGCCATCTATGGAATGATCGATGGCACCTTCGGCGATGACTCGTTCGTGCTGGGCGTGCTGCAAGCGTTCGTGCCGAATCGTGGCGACTGCTGGAGTTGGTTCGGGGCCTCCCTTCGCGACCTGACCGATGACTCGCTCGGGCCGGCTGTGGAGGCAGTCGGCCTGCTTGGGCAGCGCACCGCCGAGATGCACGTCGCCCTTGCCCGCCCGACTGCCGATCCCGCCTTCGTCCCGGAGATCATCGACGCGGCCTACGCCGAATCGACGCTCGACCGCGTGCGGGAAGAGCTGGAGGAGACCGCTACGCTGCTCGGCGCATCGGCGCTCGATTCTGCCGAGTTGACGCGGCTGATCGAGGGCCTGCGGTATCGCCTCGCGTCGGCGGACGCGCTCGTCGGGACGCTCCGGACGCGCATCCACGGCGACTATCATCTCGGGCAGATCCTGCGGACACTCGATGATGACTACGCGATCATCGATTTCGAGGGCGAGCCGTCGCGGACGATCGCCCAGCGTCGCGAGAAATACTCGCCGCTTCGGGACGTCGCCGGCATGCTGCGTTCGCTCGGATACGCCGCCGGTTCATCGCGCAAGGAGTGCGTCGATGCCGACGCGCTTGCCCTGATCGATGCGTGGGAGACGCGCGCGCGGCAGGTATTCCTCGATCGGTATCGGGCGGTCATCGTGGCATCAGGCATGACACTGGTCCCGACAGATGTCGCCACATTCGATGCGGCGCTCCATATCCTCGAGATCGAGAAATCGCTCTATGAGGCTCGATACGAACTCAACAATCGCCCGGACTGGCTCGATATCCCCCTGTCCGCGCTGCATCACCTTGCCATGGACGACAGGATGTGACAGGCTCAGCCTGGTCGAACGGTTCGTTCATCGCTGGTGAAGTTGGCAGTCCATGATCCAGAGCATCCTCCTCGACGGCCTGATCGTCGTCCTCATCCTCACGATCGCTGCCATCGGCTACAGCCGGGGTGGCCTCCGCGAACTCTGCACCGCCGCCGGATTGCTGTTCGGCAGCCGCCTCGCCGATGCGTGGGCGCCGCGGTGGGGCTCGTGGGTGGCGAGCAAGGTCGATATCTCGGAAGGGGCGTCGACCTTCATGGTCTATGTGGCCGTGATCGCGGTCTCCATGCTGGTGTGCGGGTATGGGGCCAGCCTTGCGTTCTTTTCGCGGCCCGGTCCCGGTGGGCGTCTGTATGGCGCGGCGCTTGGCTTGATCAATGGCATCGCCCTGACGAGTTTCATCCTGGATGCCGTGCGACGCTACCTGCTCGATGGCGACCTCCCGAAGATCGTGGAGGAGAGCTACGTGGCGCGGGCGATGGTCGATGGCTTCAGCTGGATCCTGCTCGGCATCGCGGCATTCGTTGTGATCGCGACTGCGTTCGGATTCCTGATCCGGGAGAACGAATCCGAGGATTCGCTCTCCCCCTATGCGCCGGTACGGGGGACGCAGCCGTCCGCGCCGCGCCCGTCTGCCGAACGCGCTCCCGCCCAGCCGCGAACGATCCCGACCGTGCCCGACAAGATCGAGCCGGTGCGGACCGAAACGCCGGTGACGCAGGAAACGGCACCATTGCGCGTGCGAGAGGTTCGTCACTGGGAGGATCCGGTGGAGCCAAACCCGCGCACGGCCTTCGGAGCCGGGTGGTCCCAGACGTGGCCCGTCGCGAGTCCGGGTTCCGAGGTCAAGACGCCCTGGGAAAACGAGGAGGAGCGCCGGCGTCACGGCCAGGCGCCATCCACAGGACGCCCTAGTGCGAATCCGCCATCGTCGCCTGCCCAGCCGACTCAGCGCACGGATGCGGACGCATTGCGCGACTGGTTGGCGGAGGAGCGGAAGAATAACCCGGACAGTCGGTCCTGATCGTGCTTACTCGGCGACCGCGATTCCATCCTTGCTGAATGTGAAGGTAAGTGGATCGTTCGGGAAGATGCGAAAGCTCGTCATGCCCTGAACGGTACTATCTGGCTTGGGGTAGCGATTGGCGTTGACCGCGATCAGTGGCGTACGCAACATATCCCATAGGTGATCCAGATCACCCTTCGCCCCAATTCCCACAACCACACCAGATTCAGCATGATCCGAGAGGACGGCCAGATTCGGAGCGATCGCGCATCGGTGTTCGCCGCGTGCGATGGTGACGGTCCATACCTGCGAGGCCTCGCGATCCTGTTGCCAGGCTCCCTGCGGAAATGTCCCGATGGTAAGCACCATCCCATTGAGCAGATCCGCATGGAGGACGGCGGGGCCGGGCTCCTCTGTCGCCGGAAGCGACTTCACGCCTGAGGGGACATCGAGCACGAGTGCCTGCGTGATGCCAAGGCGCTCGATCCGTGCATCGCCGAGTGCCGCGATCCCGACCTGGCTGCCGATCACCATGTCCACTCGGCGGCGAAAGGTACCCAGAAGTGTGCCGATCCGATCCGGTCGCCCTTGACCGACGACGATCAGTGCCCGGAACGAGCCGGTGTCGAGCAGGGCCATCAGGTCGTCGCCCCGCCCGATCACCTCCAGGGTGGGATCGTGACGGCGTATCAGCCAAGTGAATCCTCCCACCCAGAGTGCTCCCGTCGTCGCGCCAAGCACGCCCGCAACGATTGCACTCCGCCGGTTCATGGTTGTGCCGCTGGAGAGATATCGCCTTCGACCAGGACTTCCATGCCACGCGTCAGGGATGGGAGCGACATTGACCGCGACCTCCTGCGGAAGTGATTCATGGAGTCGCGCTGCGATGAACCCGGCGTGGGCGCTGTCGCGCGTGAGGGTATAGACCGTTGGGCCTGCTCCCGACAGGGCCGTCCATGCCGCTCCGGCTCTCCGCATTGCGTCCTCAATGGGCGCAATCGGGTCGCCAAGGCGCGTCCACGCGGTACGGAACGGATTCGCGAGGAGGTCTCCATCGAAGTCAGGCGCGTTTCCGGTGCGTAGTGCAGCGGCAATGGCTTCCGTTCTCGCGCCATCAGTGAAGTCCTCCGGCCGAATCGCGCCATAGAGCACGGCGGTCTTGCGCGGAAGGTCGATGCGGGCGGATGCCATCACCGCGAAACACGTTGCGGGGAGCGGGGGGAGTGGCGCAATCGTCGTGCCGGTGCCGGATGCGACGGCGATGGGCGACCCAAAGAAGAACGGAATATCGCTCCCAAACATGGAGGCGACTTCGGCAAGCCGATCTCGTCCGAGTTGCGCTTCCGGCTTCCTCAAGCAGTTGATGCCGAGCAAGGCGGCAGCGGCGTTGGCACTGGCGCCGCCAAGACCAGCGGCGATTGGGATATGTTTTGTGACATAAGCTGATGCGACGACCGCATTGGTCGTCGCGGCCGCGTAGGCATCGAGGGCGACATCGATCAGGTTCCGTTCCCCCCGCCAAGATCGATTGACTGCGGAGGAGTCGCGTGATCCTCCCCAGTCGCGGAGACCACAACATGGTCGTACAGACCCACCATCGCCATCACCGTGCGGATCTCGTGATAGCCGTCCGGGCGCTTGCCGAGCAACTCGAGCCCGAGATTGATCTTTGCGGGCGCATCGACCCGCACCCGCGAGGAACGGCTCACGCGGAAACTCCCGTCGCCAGCAGTACCCAGTCGGCGACCGTGAGGGCCTGTCGATCGCAAGCCGGGGTCGATTCCGAGCGCGACGATCTCTGCCTCGGGATCGTCAGCGCCTGCAACAGCGCCGTCCGATAGGCCACCGACATTGCTTTCGGGGTGCCCTTGTCGCCGGAGTCCAGCGACTCACCAGGAGCCTGAATCAGGATGCTGTCACCCGCCGGTCCGTACACCTGATACGTCGCGACGAGCGTGACCTCGCGGGCCGGTTTCCCGGTCGTCGTCATTCTGCGTCCCGGTAGCGGGTCTTGACCCTGATGGGGACGATCACCACGCCGTGCTTCCGCAACGCCGGCCCAACCGCGTTCATCACCGCATCGATCCCGCGGAAAGTTAAACCCCTGCTGGGCGTTCCGGGAGTCCTTCCGGACAGCCTGCACATCGCCCATCACCTCGGCCAGCGCCTGGACCACAGTCGGCTTGTCGGTCATGATCCACCCCCGCACTTCGGGCACGGCACCTCAACGTCGGGCTCAGGGCAGAACGGCGACCCCCAACGCGGATGCTGCACCAGGACGTACCCGGTGCCGCCGCACTTTTCACAGTCGACCGTGACGGTCGGGAGCTGGCCGGCCAGGCCGCCACGGGTGACGATCATCTGCGTCTCGGGCCATACCCGCACCACGGTCGGAATCTCGTTGTCGTCGGCCAGCGCGGTGATGTGCGCGATCAGGCCGGCCGGGTGGGTCAGTACCCGCACGGACATGACCGTGTGTGGCACCGTGCTGACGTCGAATACGTCTCCGGGTAGCAGGTGGTCAGCGGCCAACGTGAGGACGCTGATCACTCGACCCCCCGCATCGCGTCCCGCAGGCCGGCGACCAGCACGACCACAGCGGCGACCAGCGCCAGGCCGCAGACGGCTTGCACGATCACAGTGGCGGTCATGACCACATCACCCCCAGGTGGAAGCACACGACGGCGACAATGGCGGCGGCGAGCCGCTCCCGAGCCCGTCATTACGCGGCCTCCAGCAGTCGATCGATCTCGTCACGGGGGAACCGGCGCTGACCACCAACAGTCCGCCGGCCCTCGATACGCCGTCTCGCTCCCACCGCCGGAACGGTGTCCACGGACACCCCCAGCAATCGGGCAGCATCACCGATTGGCAAGAGTTCCACCCCGCCAACCTGGATATCTCTAGATTCAGCCATGGCCGGAAACCTAGAGATATCTAGCTCGCTCGTCAAGCAACACTCCGGGATTGCCTAGCTTTGCCTAGGTTTGCTACCGTTCTGGGTATTACAGCACAGCCAGCCACGCAACTAGGGCGCTATGCCTGGACATTTGGGGATCGCCTCCGGAAGATCCGCCGCGTCAACGGCGTGGATCAAGCGGAGTTCGCCGCGGCCCTAGGCGTCAACCCAAAGTCGATCGGGGCATGGGAACTCGACAGCTGGCAGCCCCGCGGGATCGTCGGGCTAGCCAAGAGGATCCAGGCGGTCTACGGCGTGCCAACTTCCTGGACGCTCGGCCTGGACGACCAGACCGCCGACGACGAGTGGGCCCACTGGGAATCGAACCCAGAACCCGCGGGTTCGACGTCGAACGTAGTCACTGGCCTCTTCCTCCACGTGGACGAACTTGCCCACGTGCCCGACCGTGATCAGCCCGCCGAGGTGATCGACCTCACCGCCTACCGGCTGCCCCAGGCCGACCAGGCGGTGACCCGGTGAACGACCGCTACACCCTCAGCCGGCCCAAGACCGAACGCCCCGGCCGCGACCGCCAGCTCGTCCGCTGCACCTGGTGCGCATCCAACCTCGGCGCACTCGACCACATCACCAGCCACGGCCAGGCCCTACCCAAGACGTTCGCCGTCTACTTCACCGCCACCCACGTCGCGATCGGCCAGTTCGCCAGCACCAGCGCGGCCGCGCTCGCCCTAGTCGAGTTGCACGCCGGCACGACCGGGTGCAACACCCGCTGACCCTCAACCACCGCTCCAGAGTGCCCCACCAAGCAACCGTCATACCGCTCCGCCGGCCGCCCGAATCACCACCGATAGGTGGCATGAGGACACGTGCATCGTGGCCCGACGTCATCACCGACTACCGGGCCTATCTCGCCGCGGCCGGCCGTCCGGCCACCACCATCAAACTCCGCGTCTACCAGCTCCGCCGTTTCGCTGAAGACCACCGCGGCAGCCCCTGGAAGCCGACCACGCAGACAATCGTGAACTGGCTCGCCGGCCAACACTGGTCCGCTGACACAAAGAAGAGCTACCGGTCCGCGCTCGTCGGGTTCTACCGGTGGGCCCGGACGATGGGCCACACCACCAGCGATCCAACCGCCGATCTGCCGGCGATCACCGCGCTGGTGCACCGGCCACGGCCGTGCCCAGAGATCATCTACCGCGAAGCGCTCGCCCGGCACGCCGCCGACCCGGACGTCTACCTGATGCTGCTGCTCGCCGGCGGGCAAGGCCTCCGCCGAGGCGAGATCGCGCAGATCCACAGCAACGACCTGTTCCCCGACCTGATCGGGCACAGCCTCCGAGTGCACGGGAAGGGCTCGAAAGAGCGGATCGTGCCGCTCGAGCCCGCTATCGCGGCCCTGCTGCTGGACCGCGGGCCCGGCTGGGCATTCCCTTCGCCAGCTCCCGGTCGAGCGGGTGAGCACCTGACCGCGGGGAACGTCGGGGTGGTGATCCGTCGTGCCCTGCCGACGGGCTGGTCGGCTCACACGCTGCGGCACCGGTTCGCGACGGTCGCCTATGCGAGGACGCGGGATCTGCTCGCTGTGCAGGAGCTGATGGGCCACTCACGGCCGGAGACGACCCGGGGGTACATCCTGATGCCGGCCGAGCCTTTGCGGGCTGCTGTGGCCGCTGCAGCATGAAGGCCCCCACCCGGGGGACCGGTGGGGGCCTTCGCTCATGTCGCGTGGAGATCTCCGACGCGTCGCGTCCAGCTGCGGATCAGGTCGCGCGGCGCGCGGTGTAGTCGGTGCCGGCCTCCACCTTCTTCACGCCGTCCTTGAACGCGGCGTAGTAGCCCTGCGCGAGGCTGATCACGATCGCGACGGTGACCAGCCATCGGCCCAGTGTTGCGCCCAGCTCGGCCGGCGCGCCCTCGATCTGGCCGGTGGCGAGCGCGACGACCGTGCCCAGGATCACCGCGACCCCAGCGGCGGTCGACCGTTTCAGCCAGGGTGCCATGGTCGGGTGGGTGAGTAGCGCGGTGCCCCAGGGGGCCAGAGCGGCCACCAGGACCGCGATCGCAGCAGTGAGTTCCATCATCGTTTCCCTTCTCAGAACTTCCCGGCGTTGAGCCGCTTCTGCAGCTCCCGGATGGTGTCGGACGGCTTCGACAGGTAGCCATCCGGGCGGACGCCCAGGTATCGCTGCAGCGCCCAGATCGTCCGTGTGGTGGTCGCTGGCCAGCGACCAGTCGTGTTCGGCCGCAGACCGGATCCGTCGACCACCAGCCGGTTGCCATAGCGGTCGCGGGCGCCAGCTGCGTTGAGGCGGCGCTGCAGCTCTGCCACAACCATGGACGATGGCTGGCTGATCTTCCCGTCTGCGACGGTCCCCAGGACTTCCTGCAGTCGGCGGATCGTCACAGTGTCGAGCAGCCCGGTCAGCTCCAGCTTGGCCGGCTTCGGCTTCGGTTCCGGCTTCGGTTCCGGAGTGCTCGGCTCTGCAGGCATGCCGGCCTTGATCCACCCGGCCAGCTCATCGCCCGGGCACGACGTCGACCTCAGGGCGCGGTGGCCGCACACCTTCGCAGCCGGCATCCGGCCCTGGTGGTACTCCACCCGCCGGCGGATCGCCGCGAGCATCGCCGCCGAGGGCTGCTCGCCGTTGCCCAAAACCGCGAGGATGGAGTACACCTGACCGCCAAGGTCCTTCACCGAACCGTCCGCTCGGTCACCGCGCAGCAGCCACACCTTCCCGGCCTGGTCCACGGCTTCGTTGTAGGCGATGTCAGCCCAGCCTCGGCCCTTCTGGTGGTACTGCTGCCAACCGCGGAGCAGCGCGGCGACGTTCTTCCCGGCCAGGATCCCGGCGGAACCGGGGTGGTGGATCACGATGTGCTTCACCGCGGCCAGCCGAAGCGCGCTGGCCCAGCGAGCCGGCGCAGCACCCCAATCAGCCCGGGTATGAACTGCAGTCATGGCTATCTCCGTTCGAAATCGGCGTAGTGGGTTCCGGTGAGCTGAGCCGTGCCGTCTCCCAGGTACATCACCTGCCAGCGGTAGCGGCGTCCCTTCTCCGCCACCCCCTTATAGAAAAACCGCAGCCGGCCGAAGCCGTCCGGCGCGGCAAGAATCCGCTCGTCGTACGCGGTCGGGTCAACCGGCTCCCCCCGGTGAGCCTCACGCACCAGCCGGACCCGAATCAGATCAACCTGCGATCCGCCCGGGGTGAACTCGACCGGGCAGTACAGCACGGCTTCCAGGACGCCGTTCGCATCGCTGTAGAACCGCTTCCGGTCGATCACGCCGATCCGGAACAGGGGATCGACCCACTTCCCAGCGGGCAGATTCTGGACCTTGTGCCGCTTCGCGAAGTGCTGTCTCTTCACGTCCGTCTCCTATTCGGTGTCGTCGGGCAGAGGCTCGGGGTCGGGAGCGCCATCCCGCCGGTTTCGGTAGTAGAGGTCCATCAGCCGCCGGCAGTACGCCCACAGGCGTTGGTTGTAGGAGCGGGCGGCCTTCAGGTCGTCGTCCAGCTCGTTGATGCGACCGTTCAGGTGCCCGTAGAGGACCCCGGCGAGCCCGACGACGGCGACCGTGATCCCGGCACCGCCCATGATGACGGCCTCGATCACTTCCAGCGGCCTATCACTGTCAGGTCGATCGGCAGGTCTCCCGCGGACGTGCGAGCTCCGTAGACCCGCACGCTGGTGGCGGAGCCTTCGGCCACCGACGCGGCGGCCGTCAGAGGTGCTGCGCCGAACGTGGCCGTCGAGAACCGCGGGACTCCGGCGAACGGCTGCGGGAAGGTGACAACCTGTGACCCGGCGACGTTCGCGGCCAGCCCGGTCAGCGAGATCCGAGCACCAACCAGCTGGATCCCGTTAGCGAACCGCTGGCAGGTGACGCCGCCGCTGTCCCCGCCGGCGAGGTACTGGTACAGCAGCCTCCAGTCGTTGCCATCCCTGGCCATCACCTGGAAGTTGGCTGCAGTCCCGATCACCGCGATCAGCGGCGGGTTCTGCTCGGCGTCACGCTCGGTCGTGGTCGCGTACCCTTTCACGATCCCGTCATCGAGTTCATTCAGCAGAGTCCAGATCTCCGAGGTGTCGTCGGCGTCGAATCGTGTGCTCATTTCTCGTTCCTCACTGGTAGGTGACCTTCATCGCCCCAGCCGACGCGCTGAACGGCGGGTACATGCTGTTGTTCAGCACGCCGGACGTCTGCACCAGGCCCAGCCCGTTCGCGGTTCCCGCCTTCAGGTGGTTCCTCCACGCCGCAGGCACCGTGAAGGTGTACGGTGCCGCCGCCGGCCACTGGGAGCCCACAGCCGCCGAGTCAACCAAGCTGATCCCTGCAGGATGGGCGCCCGTGGCCTTGGCCGGCTTCGATGCCGGCGCTTTCCACAGCGCCACTGCGACGTTAGGGCTCGACCAGGACGCCGACACTGACCTGAAAACCACCTCGGCGGCCGATATCTCCAACCCCTTCAGCCCGGCGTAGATCGCCATGCCCTCGTATCGGTACGACAGCTCGGTTCCCACAATCTCGTAGAGCGACCGGCCAAACCAGAAGCTGCTGCCACTGTCCGACGTACCGAATCCCCCCTGGGTCGAACCGTTGTACGGACTGAAAACGCGCCATCCAGCCCAGGTCGGGGGCACGTTGATCACCAACGACGACCCGCCAGGATCCGGCACCGGATCGGGATCAGGCGCCGGAGTTGGAGCCGTCCCCAACAGCCCCAGACCCCACAGCTGGCCGTCCGCCTCCAGCACCAGCATCCAGTCCCCGACCACAGCACCAGCAGCATCCCGACAGATCGACACCCGCCGGTTGGTCGACTCGCCCTGGCGACGGACCTGGCATACGCCCGCCGCGGGCGCGACCGTCACCCAGCCCTTCCACAGCACCACACTCATAGGAGGCTCACCGTCCCGCCCATCACCGACCTGGTGAACGACAGCGCCGTGATCCTGGCCAGCCCATGCACACCCTGCGCCCTAGCCTGGAGCGTCACCACATCACCAACCCGCCGAGCCGGATCGGGCAGCGCCTGAAACTTGAACGCCCGACCCGCCGCGACCTCCCGGCGGGTCATCCGCTCCCCGATCGCGAGCAGCTTCACCGGGTCAGCGGGGTTCAGCGGCGAACTGAAGAAGCCGGGGTTCTGCCCGTACGGGCCACCCCACCGCATCGGACCATCCGGCATGCCCCAAAACCTCACCGTTGCCGCGGTGTCCCCCTCCGGGACGTTGGACACCACGTAGCCGTTGAACGGATCGTCGCCGCCGGCAACAGGCTCCAGCGGCGCGGTCAGCGACCCGCCAGGCCCGTCGACCAACTCCGCAGCCGGCGACCCCGGCGATGTGTCGTTCCACGCCGGCACGATGGTCACGGTCTGCTCATCCATCACCACCCGCGCAGGCCAGGACTCGACCACGTCCCAGAACGCCGCCAGCCGATCATCCGACCAGGTGACCACCGGCAGCACCTCATCCGTCACGCCTGCAGCCGCCACGGGCAGGATCCCGGCCAACAACGCCCTTGCTACCTGAGCCCGGGTCTGGCCGGCTGTCGTCTGCCACGACTGCGTAAACCGGGCCCGCTCGACCAGCCGCAGCAGCCCGGTTCCCGTGCACTCGACCAACGGACGGGAAACCCTCGGACGATCCAGCCGATACCAGCCCCACGTTGTCAGCGGATCGCCCTCCCAGCCGATCGACGCCCGCACCCGCTGGCCGTACCATGCCAGCGGGTGCGCAGGCGTCGTCGGGATCCACTCCGGCCGCGCCGGCACAGTGAACGCGATTGAACCGGGGACACGAACCCCCGCCTCATCCGTCACCCGCCACGATCCCGATACCACTGGGATGGTGGCCAGCGGCTCTCCGTCGAGATACGAGACCAGCTCTAGCACCAACCGCCGGCCAGCCATCACACGCCCCCCAGATCCGCAGCGGCGATCTCTCCGAGCGTCGACCAGGTGGCCGCGATCCCGCCCAGGGTCTTCAGCTGCACAAACCGGTGCACGTCACCCAGGGTGGCGCCGCGGGCCCGCACACCCAGGACCGGGCAGGTGCTGAACACCACGCAGTCCCCGAGCTGCCAGAGCCGCGGGGTCGCCGCCTGCACGTCCGTGATCCGCAGCTCGGCCGTGTCCCCGGTCGGTTGGATCCACCGATCTCGGTGCTGACCACACCCGCACCGCACCAGCAGAGGATTCCCGCTGGCCAGCATCCGGTCGAGTTGCGCCGCCTGATCCGCGCTGCGGCTCATCAGCGCTACTGGAGCCAGCTGGCCGGTAGGAAGATCCCATACCACCCACAGGGCTGAGTCGCCCTCTACCTGCAGGATGTCCGCTCGGCCCCGCCGCCGCAGCTCACGATCCAGCGACACCACCCAGCAGGTCGTCGTGATCCCTGCCACCGGGTCCGAGACCACAGCCAGCCCCGCGGCCACCGTAACCGGAGCTGACTCAACCGTACTGCCGTCCGACAGCACCACCAACCAGGTAGCCGGACGGTTCAGCGGCACCTCCGGATCGGTGATCGTCACGTCAGCCGCAGGGATATTCGTCGCGCCCATCACAGGCTGTGGAGCCCCCGAACCGACCCGTCGCAGCACCGACATGGTTTCGCCGCTGGCTGCGCCGGAGACGTCAAGGGAGAGCCGCACAGCCAGGCTGGAAGCGACGGGCTGAGCCGAGATCACGGCCGTGGTCATCCGAGCTTCACCCCCACCACCGGCCGCGGCTCCGAGCTCGCACGCCGCAGTTCGTCCAGCAACTGCTCCATGTCCTCCCGCGACAGCACGTTGTCCGCCAGGCGCGCAATCGCCTCGGCCAACCGGTCCACGGGCGAGCCGTCGAGTCCAGCTGAGCTACCGCTGTACACCTGGCCGTCCTCGTTGGGCAGCACACCCAGCCGCCGGCCGGTCTCTCGCCAGATGTCCCTCGAACGCTGCCGCTTCGACGCAGCGAGCGGGATGTACGCCTCCCCGCCGGTCTCCGGCTCAGCCCACAGCCGCATCGCGCCGGCCGGCGCAATCTCCGCGACGTGCCGCTCACCGCCGCTGTCGAACCCACCCCGGGCGTAGCCCCGGACGATCCCGCCATTGGAAAGCCCAAACGCTTTCCTGATCGCTTTCGCGACGTCGCTCGCTACGCTCTTGAAGGACATCGCGACCTGCGCTTCGACCTTGACCTTCTTGCCCTTCAGCTTGTCGATTTCGGCCTGGAGCCGCTTCACCTCGGCATCATCACCGCGGGCCTTAGCCTCGACCTGCTTGCCCTTCAGGCTGTCGATCTTTGCCTGCAGCTCAGTGATCTGTGCCTGCGCCTGGTCGGTGTCCACGTCCGGATCTGGTATCTGGCCGATCCCGGCCGCGGCGTCCCTAGCCCCCGAAGCTATGTCGCGCAGCCCCTTGGCGGCGTCAGCGGCCCAGCCGAACCCGGGAACATTGCCCAGTGCCTCCAGCAGCCCCGCAGCGCCATCTGCAGCCCGCGCAAATCCCTCGACCAGGAACCTGATCACGGGCTGGAGCGCGTTGTTCCACAGCCACCGGCCGGCCGCCGCGATGCCCTTGAACGCGGTATCAACCACCCGCCGGAACGTCTCGCTCTTCTGGTAGGCCAGCACGATCCCGGCCACCAGCGCAGTGATGGCCAGAACGACGATCCCGATCGGGTTCAGGTTCAGGACAACGTTCAGCGCGCCCTGCGCGATCGTCCACAACTTGGTGGACTGCACCAGGGTCGTGATCCACTTCAGCGCGCCGCCCGCGGCCATCGCCTTCTGCTGCAGGACCAGCGCCCCGATCCCGCCCGTCACAATGCCCAGTACGGTCGCCCAGGTCCTCAGCTCCCCCCCGTTCTTCTGCACCCAGGTGATGCCGTCCGAAAACCCATTGATCAGCTTCTCCACAGCCGGCAAGAACTGGTTGTGCATCAACTCCAGGACAGTCTTCTGCACGGGAAGCAACTTCTCCCCGAGCGACGCCTGCAGGTTCTCCACCTTCGCCGCCATGCGCTGCTGGCTGCCCGCCGCGGTATCAACCTCCCGCGCGAACGCCCCTTGCGCATCCGCGGTCTGCTTCGTCAGCAACGACAGCGACGCCTGTGCCTTCTGCTGGTCAGTCAGCTTCGGCGTGGTGCCCTCCATTGCCTTCGCCAGCCGCGACTGAGCACCCATCAGCTGAGCTTCAGCGGTCAACGCCTCGTCGGACGCCTTGCCATGCTCCTTCACCGCGTCGTTGTACTTCCGCTGGGCCACGATCGCCTTGTTCTGCGCCGCGGTGATCGCCTCCTGGTTCTTCACCGGCTTCGCCAACCCGAGCGCGAACGCCTCCGCGGCCACCATCGCCTCGTTCATCGTGACGCCGTACCGCTCGATCGGGTCCCGCTCGCCACGCATCAGCGAAGCCAGCGCCCCTACCGCATCTGACGTCGATCCGCCGTACTGTGCAGCCAGATCAGCACCGATCTGGATCAGTTCCTTAGTCTTGTCGGCGTAATCCTCCAAGCCCTTGTTCTTCAGCCCGGCGCCGAGAACGCTGGCCAACTCCTGGTAGCTGTTCTTCGATAGGCCGAGCGCATCAGCAGCAGCCTTGCCCGCGGACTTGATCCCTTCGGCCTGCTCCTTAAAGACGGCCTCCACCGCACCGGTTGACTGCTCCAGCGACGACGCCGCCTCCAGGCTCCCCGAGACGAAGTCCTTCACCCTCCCGGCGGCCCACGCCAGCCCATCGGCTACTTTGCTACCGATCGCTGACCCGACACCAGCCCAGATCGCGGTCATCTTCCCAGACGACTTCTCGGAGGACCCCAGCACCTCGTCTGAAGCACGCTTCACGCTGGGGTCGACCACGCTCTTCCAGCGGGTCGTCATCGTCCGTTCGCTACCAGCCATCAGCTCGCCCACTCCCGTTCAATCTGCGCCAGCGCCTGCTGGTAGCGGGCCAGCATGCGGTCCTGGTCCTCACGCAACGTCGGGAAGAAGAAGTACCCCTCCCGCCCGCGGTGAGGCCGGAACTGCATCGTCGTGGCACGGCCCTCCCCACCGAACTCAGCACCGAAGAAGACCTGACCGGCGGTAGCCCCACCAGAGAACCCCCCTCGCCGGTTCCCGCCGGCCGAGATCGCCGGCATCCGATCACGAGTCGCCCGAATGAACCCCGCCAGGCGCGCGGACTGCGCCGACGACCCAGCCGCTGCCCGCCGGATCCGCACCACCTCGTCATCAGCGATCGCCTGTGCCGCGTCCCGCAGCTCCACCTGAGCCGTGCGGGGCAGCGCGCGGATCCGGGCCCGCATCTCGGCCAGCCCGTCGATCTCGACGTCCATCCGCACAGCCACCGCTCACCCCCTGCTTGTCTCCGCACGCTCAGCCCGTTCAGCCAGCAGCTCGATCACCGTGGCGATCGCCATCGGGGACTCCATCGCCCACTCGGACGGGAGCCTCCCGGTGGCGACCGCCAGCTCACACATCAGTCGACCGGCAGATCCGGCCGGGTAGGGTCCAGGCCGTCCACATCCTCCTCAGCCTCCGGATCGGCCATCTCGAACTCCAGCACCCGGTCAGCCCACGACTCGAACCGCTCGGTGGCCAGCCCCTCGCGGCGAAGAGCGCGCCACGCCGTCCACAGCAGGGACGACGCCGAGATGTTCTCCTGGAAGCTCTGGCCACGGTGCGCGTTCTCCCACGCGACCGCGTCCGCGACAGTGCTCTCCACGATCACCGCCGCGTCGTCGCCTGTCAGACGGATCCGGAAGGTGTTCGCCAGGCCAGACCGCCGCCACGCCTTCATCACGGCCCCGGAGGAGTCGGAGCGTCAACCGGCACCGGCTGGCCCTCGATCGGCAATGACACGGACTGCTCAGAGAACTGGCCGTAGTCCCCGCCAATGATCCCCGGCACCGCCTTCAGCTTCCCCTCGTAGCCGCGTCCACCCGAGCGCGGCCGGAACAGGTAGTCCAGCTCCTCCCCGGTGTGTTCCAGCAGGAAGTCGGCCAGGATCTCTGCTACGGGACCCTGCCCGTCGTCGTCCCCGTACAGGTACGTCAGGTCAGCGGTCCACTCGGGATCGTCCACGTCGCTGTACTGCCCGGTCGGGCACGCGGTCTTGGTGCGCACCACGTTCACGTTCGGGGTGAGCTTCACCGCCCGCACCTGGCACTTGAAATTCGGTCCTGTCGCTTCATCCCCCAGGATGAAATCGACGTTCTTCATCACGTACGGCCTGAATGCCATTTCGGGTCTCCTAACCCACGATTTCGATAGTGATTGAGTACGCCGGGTAGCTCTGCCCCTGGACGGTGAAGCTCCCGGCATCAGAACGGGTCAGGGTCACGTCGACCACCCCGAGGGCGTCCAGCACACCCTCATCGACCACCGCCTGCAGCGCGCCAGCTACCTCCAGCCAGCGGCCCTCCAGCTCGGCCTGAGTCCCCGCCTCATCGAACCCCGGACGGCCAACCGCCACGGCTACCGGCAGGGTGTACCGGTGGACGTGGCAGGGCTCCACATCGAATTCGACGTCGGGCTGACCAAGCACCGCGACCGGCGGCTGAAACGCCCCGTCGATCCCGCGAGCATGCACACCGAGGCCGATGGTTCGGCCGTCCAGCTCGGCGGCCAGCAGGCCGCGCAACGCACCGAGGTCGATCATCTAGACCACCACGATCCGGTGCGGGGCGATCAGCGACGTAACATCCCGGTCGATCGCGGAAACCCGCATGACGCCCAGCTCGCCCATACCGACCAGCCCGTCCGGGCTGTTCCGCCGCGCCAGGTACCGGCCGGTCAGCAGCACGATTGCCTGCTGCAGCGCTTCCACGTCCACAGGCTGCTGAACGGTGACCGGGGAGCCCTCCACGATGATTTCCACCGGTTCGGTCTTCCACCGGCAACGGTTGGCCACCCACCGCTCAGCGGCCTTCCAGGCCGACAGGAACGCCGCATCGGTGGCCGACACCTTCAGGATGCCGGCCACCTCCGCAGCCTGGGTCAACGCCATGATCAGGGGGACGATCAGGGGGTGACGGTGACCTTGGTGAACGCGGTCGCGTCGAGGTTCCCCCACGCCGCGTAGCCGCCGTAGGCGACCTGCACGCCGAGGTACTTCGGCTCGATCGCCTGCAGCAGGCCGATCCGCTCCTCGTAGAACTCGAACAGCGCGGTCCGGCCCACGATCAGGGTTCCAGTCGGCAGGCCGGGGGCCATGACCCGGGGCACGTCCAGCAGCGAACCGGAGAACGCAGTCGGGGAACCGGACCCGGTGGGGATCTGGCTGTTGTTCGTCGCCCGGGCGGCGTCGATCACCGCGCCGAGGGAACCCCACATGTCGATCGAGGACCAGATGCGGTCCGGGAGCCGGCGGGCCCTGGCCCGCTTGGTGCCGTTCGCGGTCGCGGACTTCACCGCGGCCTCGTACAGCGCCTTGATCCACGCCTTGATGTCCTCGGTGTCGGCCTCATCGATGGCCACCGACTGCGTGACGCCGGCGCCGAACGCCGCGGCCACGATGTCCTCGGTCTCCTCGGCGTACTCGAACTGGAGATCGTTGATCAGCGCGTTCCACGCCTCCGGGCTGGTCCAGTCGATGTCCTGCCGGGAAACGTTCAGCGCACCACCGAAGGTCCGCTTCGAGAACGGGATGCCCTCGACCTTGAACTCACCCATGACCAGCTCGCCCTTCTCGGCGGTCTGCTCCTGCACCGAAGTCGACTGGGTGACGTGCGGACGCTCGAACGTCTTGCCCGGGATCGACCCCAGCTCCTTGATGCCCACCGAGCTGATGAACGGCCGGCTGCCGTCCAGCTCGGTCAGGATCTGCCCGACGATCGGCTCCGGGAGCAGACCGGGGGTGTCCGCGGTGGTCTGGTGCAGGCCGGGCGGCACGTCGTTGGCGGCGCGGCCCAGGGCGGCAGCGACCCGCTGCGCAGCGTCCGCGTCCGGCGCGCGGTTGGCGTAGGAGTCGCCAACGGCCCGCAGGTGATCCACGATGAAGTGGCCGGCGGTGCGGTACTCCTGGCGCCGCGGGGTCACGCCGAGGCGCTGCTCGCCGGCGCCGGCGTCCGGCTGGTGGGTCGGACGGATACCCCGGGTCACCTCGACGGTCGAGGTCTGGTGCGCGGAGCGGACGGCTTCGAACTCCTCCAGGGGAGTGATCTGGGCGTCCAGCTCAGTGATGCGCTGCCGCGCGGCTTCGAGGTTGGACCGCTCGGCGTCGACCAGGTCACGGCTCTCTTCCGCGACACGGGCCAGGAGCTGGTCAATGAACTGGGTCTGAGCTTCGCGCTGCTCCAGCAGGCGGGTCAGAACGGGATTCGACATGGCGATGGGCCACCTTTCGAGGCAATGAGTGGTTGCCTCTCGTGGTGGCCCATCCCGGATCCCCAGCTGGTGGCCCGTCCTACTGCTCCGGGCTGGGGTCCTTCGTCTCCGGCGAGAGTTGCTTGCTGCTCGTAACCGTAGCTCGCGCCTTTGTGCGTCGTCCAGTAGATCCGCTCTGGCGAGCCTTCCGTGGCGCGGCCGCAGACGACGCGTCGTCTCCAGCTGGTGAACGGGCCTCGCGCAGATCTGGGACAAGTTCGGTGGTCTGGTAGCTGGTCAGCATCGCCGCCAGCGTCTGCCGCAGGGTCATCATTCCTCCTTGGTGTCGAGAGCGGCCCGGACGAAGCAGTCCTTGGCCTCCAGCAGCTTCCGCAGCCCGGCCGTCAGCTCCGGACTGTCTGGCAGCCCAGCGGGCTTGTAGTCCGTCCCAGGATCGCCGGCCAGCCAGTGGGCGAGATGGCAGATCACCGACGAGATCTCGCGCGGCCGGCCCTCGGGCAGGTGGTCGAAGTTGAAGTACTTCAGCAGGTGCTCGGTCCCCGGATGCCGGCTCATCGCTTCACGCTCTCCAGGTAGTTCCGCCACGCGGTCAGCTCCGCCGACTGCCGGCCCTCCTTCACCTTCTTCGCCTCCCGAGTCCGCACCAGCGACACCTGAGCCCCCGCGAACGCCGGCGTCGGCGTCAAACTCACCTCCAGCAACCGGCCCTCCAGCCTGGTCACCTTGTCCATGTGCTCCGGCCCCAGATCCGGATCCCAGTCATCCCAGTCGATGAACGCCCACTCCGAACGGATCGGCACGAACCCCACCGACAGACCGGTCAGCATGCTCTTCTCGGCCAGCTCCGCCGCCCGCTCCGCCTCGGCGCTGGTGTCGAGCTTCCACACCGCATCCAGCCCGCGCGACGTCTCGGTGAACTTCTCCGACACCCCGATCGGCCACGTCCGGTTGTCGTGCCACATCAACAGCGGCAGGCCCCTGGCGGCCTCCTTGATCGACCGCTCGAACACCCCCAGCGCCATCTCCTCCATGAACCAGCCGATGTTCGCCCACTCGCCATAGGGGACCGCGCGGCCCTCCAGGTAGCGGCCCGACGCCTCAACCTCACGCAACTGGAGTCCCAGCGCGCTGACCGTGCGAACCTCCGGGGCCCGCAACGAAACCGTGCCCGTCATGCTTCCTCCTCCGTCGCCGCGGCCTCACCCGCAGCATCATCGTTCGCGCCGACCAGCGCCGGCGGCACCGGCTTCGGCAACAACTCCTCCGGCACGTCCGCGCCGAACCCCAAGATCACCCGCGCCTCAGACAAGGTGATCATCTTCCGCGCCAACGCCGACCCAACCCACTGCACCGTCGTCGGCATGTCATCGGCCTGGACCAACTTCCAGTCGAACCGGATCCGCCGCCCGCGCGGCAGCCACGCCTGCGACCACACCCCTTCGAAGTCCTCCAGCACCGGCTGCACCGTCTGCCGCTGCAAGTTGAGGTACATCGGCCCGGGGGACTTGTAGCTGTACCCGGTCGACGCCGCACCCACCCAGTAGCCATCCAAGTTCAGCATGTTCGCCGCGTCCGTCAGGCTCAGCTGCCGCGCCTGCGTCATCTGCGCATCATTCGGAGACCACGCCAACGGGTGCACCTCGGTGCCCTTCGGCAACACCGCCGGCTTCCGCACCGGCCCGGAGTACTTG
Organism: Thermomicrobiales bacterium; assembly: GCA_049840815.1. Taxonomy (GTDB): domain Bacteria; phylum Chloroflexota; class Chloroflexia; order Thermomicrobiales; family UBA6265; genus JASGDN01. The sequence goes on from JASGJI010000007.1 coordinate 259,118, forward strand.
TCGATCCACGCCTGCTGAGCCAGATCAGCCTCGTCCTGCGACACATCGTCATTCGGGGAGATCACCACCACAGACGGCACCGCAGACCCCTGCATCACCTTCGACTCGTACTCCTGCTGATCCACCAGCAGCCCCAAGCTCGACAGGTACTGCTCCACCACCCCGATACCCCGCCACGGATACATCGGATCAGCGCCACGCTTCACATGGACCACATCCGGAGTGTTCAGGTGCTGACCGGCGCACCAGTAGTCGAGCCGGCCGTCCGGCATCCGGGTGACTGTGGTCCACGCCGCAGGCAACCACGTCACCGCCGCCGGCCACCCCTCCGCATCCCGAGCCGTCACCAAATGCAACGCGTTCCCGTGCACCAGGTAGTCCTCCACCAGGACGTCCATGAACCACGACCTCGCCTGCGTCGGGTCCGGCTGCTCCAGGATCCGGGGCCGCGGCAACACCTGGTCACCCCGGACACAGTCCATCGGCATCTGCTTCCCCATGCCACAGATCAACCCCAGACCGCGGCCGATCGCCGGGATACCCCTCACCCGGGTCGCCGTCACCCGAGCCGACCGCCACGCGTCCGGCCACACAATCTCGCTGTACGGCAGCATCGTCACCGTCATGCTTCCTCCCTCACATCACCCTGAACGGCACCCGGGGCCGCACAGGCTCCGGGATCCGTGCTGCACCCCACACCGCTAACGAAGCCGCCTCCAGCACCGTCACCGGCTCCCCGTCACGCGACTCCCAGCCCCTGCCCTTTGGCAGATGCCCCGAGCCGAGCGCCCGGGACAAAGTCGGATCGCCGTCGTGGAACACCGCCGGCGGCTCCTCGCTCAGCCCAGCCAGCCACGACCCGGACGCCGACACCACGTCAGCGACCGCCAACCGCTCCACCGGCGCGCCGCCGGCGACCGCCTCCAGATAGTCCGCGACGCCGCGGCCCAACTTCACGTTCCCGACCAGCACCAGGCCGACGTTCTCCATCGCCTCGACGTACGGCCCGACCCACCGGATACCTGGCGCCGATCGCACCACCTCGCACATCACCGTGCCGTCCCGTCGCAGTGCCGCGACGACCACGCTCGACTCCCGCCGCAGCTGGTCAACCGCAACCCCCACCGCCAGGCGAGTGCCAGCCGGGATCCGCTCAACCGCCGTCGTCGCCTTGAACCAGCCCGGCAACGGCTCATCCCCGTCCTCAGCGTCCAGATTCCCGTACGCCCGCAGAAACCCGGCCTTGCCGAGGTTGTCCAGCTCCGACGCCAGGTACGACTCCCGTAGCCCGCGGCCGCGACGCGGATGATGCGCCAACACCGCAGCGACCAAATCCGGCCCATCGAGCTGCCGCGTCGACTCCGGCACAGCCCATTCGAACAGCGCCAAGCCCAACCGCCGGCCCGCCTCCACCGCAGCCCGACCCCGACGACGAACGTCATGCAGCCAGCCCGACCGGACCGTTCCCGCCGCACTGAACAGCCACTCCTGACCGTCCTTCAACAGCCACGGCGGCCGATACGCCTGCTGCAGCAGCTGCTTCATCGCCAGCGAATGCCACCACAACTCATCCACGAACACCAGGTCAGGCTCACCACCATGAACCGCCTTCTCGTTCGGCGCGAACGGCAAGAACACCCCACCCGTGTCCAGGAACGTCAACTGCTGGTTACCAATCCCGGTCGTCGCCTTCAACCGCGGAGCCAACGCCGAGTTCATCAACCCCGTCGCCGGCTTCGTCGGATCCACCCCAGCCAACTCCGCCCACCGCTCCGCAGCAGCCTCCCGAGTCTGCGCCGTCATCTTCACCAAATGCGGACCACGACCACAGCAGTCAGCCACCAACGCCTCACCCAGATACGTCTTCCCGAACCGCCGCGGCGCCAACACCGCAACCTCGTCATAAGCCAGATGCCCAGGATCCGGATCACCCGCCTCCACCGACTGAACCTCACGCGCCACATCCACGATGTACTGCTGCGACGGATACAGCGGATGCCCCAGCTCACGCGCCACCCTGCCGATCGCCGGCCCATACGACAACCGATCAGGGTTCCTCTTCGTCGCCCATTGAGGGGCCGGCCCCCAACGCTCGGGCCAATCCAGCCGGGAGCTCGTCCGCTCCGGCTCCAACTCCACCCCCGCCAGAATCACGATCGCCACCCAACTTCGCGACCAGCTGTTCCAGCCGCGCCGCCGCCGTCAACCACAGCCGCGGATCCTGCGCCCTCCGCGCCGAATCGACCAGATCCGCGGCAGACCTGGCCAACTCCGCCATGATCCGAGCAGATCCCGACACCTCCAGCTCGGTCAACGCGGCTTCCAGCGCAACGCGTGCCGGGCCCGGCTTCCGCCTGGTCGAGAACCAGGCCGGCCGGCTGACTTCGGGCATGGGACCTCCCCCTGATATCTAAATCGGCGTGGCCAGGGTCTCCGCCGACTCCTGCCCGTGGGCAAAAAACGCGATCTGAGCCCCGCGACCCTCGCCCGTAGGGATTCACCTTCGGCGGGTGGTGCTGGGCTGCTGGCACCCCCGTAGCGCCTCTGTTGTGGTGGCTCATAGCGCGTGCTGTGATTCACGGTGGCCGTGGCGGAGGGTTGCGCCGGCTGATCGGTTGGGGCCTGCGAGTTCGGGTGCGAGATCGTGGGTGTTGTGGCCAGCCAAGTGGACGTCGTGGCCGGGTGCGTGGCCGAGGTCCCATGTCATGCCGGGGAGGATTGATTGGTTGGTGCGTCGGCAGCGGATGGGGTTGCCAGCTTGGGCGGCGGTGGCGATGCGGATGGTCCAGTCTGCTCGCAGTTTCATCCAGGCTCGGCTGCCGCGTCGGATTGTCACATGGTCCAGTATGCGGGTTGTTGTGATTTTTCTACAGGAGGCCTTCGCGCGCACGTCACGCACCTTGGGCAGGTGGTTGAGTTGGGTCCTCCCGTATTACTCCTTACTTCTCCTTATTACTCCTTACTTACAGTAGGGGGAATGTCCCCCTACTGACAGGGGGAATGTCCCCCTACTGACAGGGGGGAAACTGGCACTAATAGTAGGGGGGATGTCCCCCTACTATTCGGGTGCTGGTGGGGGTTATCCACAGGCCGGTCGGGGGCCGGTTTTTGTAGGAACCCTACAAACGACGGCTGTGGTCGTCAGCGGAGCGGATCGATGGACTGCTGGGCGTCGTCTGAGACGTGTTCGGTCCATCGGGTGCCGTCCCACCAGCGGAGCTGGTGCCGCTTGCCAGGATCCGGTGCCCAGGTCGGCGGCGCTGGCGGCGTAGCAGGTGACTGGGACGCCTGCGCTTCGGCTAGGGCCTCCACGAACTCGACCGCCCTGTCGACATCGTGGCCCTTGAACTCGTAGGTCTGGACCTTCTCGCCGTTCACTGTGAGGGTCATCTTGCCGCGGGTGACGTCCTTGCGGGCGAGGCCGCCTAGGATCATGCCGGCGGGGCCGAGGAGCACGCCGCCGGCGAGGATCCGGGTCGCGGTCATACGGTCGCGTTGGTCGCCCACTTCGACGTCGAGCTGGGCGTCAGCCACCGGCCAGAGCTTGAGGCCCATCATGAAGCTGAGCGGGATCTGCTTACCCAGGCGGTAGTTGGTGATCGCGAACGGGCCGAACGTCCGGAGGAACTGCTTCGTCATGGGCCCTAGTTTGACGTTATCGGAGGTCGGGCGGCGGCTTTTCTGGAGGATTGTCGGGAGTGACCTTGTAGGCGGCGACCCCGCGGCCGCGGGCGTTCTCTATGCGTTCGATGGCGCCGGCCTCGATTAGCTCGGCCACGTAGCGTCGGATCTCGCGGACACGGGCGGGGGTGTCGTCGCCGTAGACCCGGGTTGCGAGTTCGCGGTGTCCGCCCCAGTAGGTGCCGGCGGGGGTGTCTCCCTGGTCGCGGTCGTAGCAGCGGAGCGCCATGAACTGGAGGACGAGCCGGGCACGTGGGGTGAGGCTGGCCCATGCTGGGTTGGCGGCGAGGGAGGCGAGTCGGGCGCCCATCAGTGGGCCTCCTGGCTGTAGATCGCCCACGCCCTGGTGATGCCGCCCGATCCTGGGTAGAGGTCGTCCAGTTGGTCACCTGGCGCGGCGCCGAGCAGGTCGAAGATCCAGCGGGCGAACTCGGGCGGTTTGGTGCCAACGACCCGCGCCGGGTCGGTGGTGCGGTGTCCTCCGCGGGGCAGGACGAGGGAGTCGACGCGTCGTGTGGTGCCGGCGTTCACCTGGTTCGCGCGACGGGTCGCTCCCGGCCGAGTGACGCGTAGCTCAGCTGGGCTCGACGTGTTGGAGATCTCCGCGCGACGGGTTCCGCCTGCAGGGGCGACGTATAGCCGGCCCCCTGCGTAGATGACGGGCTCCCACGCGTTGAGTGGGCCGCGGGAGCGGGTGGGGATCGGGCCGCGGTGCCACGCGGCGACCCGGACGCCGGCCGGGCACAGGGCGAGGACGTCCGGGAGGGCCGCGGCCGACGTCGACAGGGCCCAGCCGTCGTACGTCGACGTGAGACGGCTGATCAGTTCGGCGTGGTTGACCTCACCGAGGTAGTCGGGGTGGCCGGCGTAGTACTTGCGGGCCAGGCCGGGGTAGGGCGGGTCGGCGTAGGCCAGGCGTAGCGCGGGTCCGCCTTGGGCTGGTGGTGGGGTGCCGACGCCTTGGGTGAAGCGGTGGCGGGCTTGGCGGCATGGGGTGGAGCAGGTGATCGCGTCGCGTCTCGAGGTGGGACGGATCGGCTGGCGGCACCAGGCGCAGAGGCGTTCGGAGTACTCGGGCGACAGGTCGGTCATGCTGGTCTCCTGGCGCATGGGCAGTCGACGGTCTTGGTTGGTACGGCTCGACCTGGCCCGCCCGATGGGCCGGCGGCGACCGTCACGCTGGCCGGGCAGCCAGCACGGTGGCGGTCATGGCCGCACCACGTGCAACACCCGGCGTGGATCGGACGCGGAATGTCAGCCACCAGTCACCGTCCCGAACACCGCGACCGCGAACCCCGTCCGCTCGATCGGCAGCACCAGGTCGTGGATCGTCATGGCGCGGACCTCGATGGAGGGCCGGCCGTTGAACTCGTCCACGTGCGTCATCACGAACGCCCACACGTCGGTCAGGTCGTCCACGGTGGTGGTGTAGCGGACGAACTTTTCACCGGTCACGGTGCGCGACCTCCACGTGCAGGCTCGCGTCCCACTCGTCGGAGAACTCAGCGCCGCAGGCGGTGCAGACCCATGTTTCGGTGTACCAGTTGCGGTCGACGCGCTCCGCGCGGGCCCGGGCGGAGCGGGCGACCAGGGCCAGCACGGCGAAGATCGCGGCAGCGGTGACGATGATCGCGGTCAGCATGGTCATGCCTCGCCACCGGCGGTGAGGGCACGCTGGGCGCGGTACTGCTCGTAGATGGTCAGCTCGCCAACCCGCAGGTAGGGGAGCATCACCTGGTCCAGGGCGACCATGCGCGTCTCAATCAGCGCGAGCTGGGCCTCCAGCCAGTCCTTAATCACGCGCCACGCAACGCGCGCGGCCTGTTCCATCGACTCCGCCGCCGTCCGGCTGATGCCTTTCAGCCGGCCCTGCCGTGACTGCCGCACGAGGAGCTGGTGCATCGCGGCGACGTCAACCGGCAGGCTGTAGAGCGCCGGTCCAGTGTCGGTGTCGATCTGGAAGGTGATGCCGACTGGTTGCTTGTCGGAGTACTCCAGCATGATCCGGTCGGCACCGTGCTCCATGAGCATGCCCTGCACCTCACCGATGGTCTTCGCCACCGTGATCTGGGTGGTGTAGTTCAGCACAGCCATCGGTCTCACGCGTCCAGGTAGCGGCCAGCGGTCAGCTGGTCAGCGATCGCCCTCTTGTCCGTCACGTCGTAGTGGACGAACGCGGCGGGGTGCATGGTGTCCAGCTCGACCCCGACAACGATCTCCACCAGCGGCATGAACGATGAACGGTCGGTCACTGCTCGGCCTCCGGACGCACCAGGGCCAACTCGTCGTCGGACGGCACATAGCCCAACGCTTCCAGCAGCGCCAACAGCCCGGGATCACCAGCCGGCCAATCGCCCTGCGCCACGTGGTGCCCGATTAGGAGCCAGCACACCGGGTCGATCTTCGCCCACGAGCTGCCCGCGATCTTCTCCGTCAGCTCCTTCTGGCTGTGGCCCTTCCCCAGGTCGAGCCACACCCCCAGATCCCACGGCGACACGAACCCTCCCGCAACCCGCGGCAGAACGCACGCATTGAGGATCAGCGACCGGTGCGCCGCCGACACCTTCCCCAGCACGTACTCCCGGATCCACTCCGACCGAACCTCGGTGATCGTCTGCCGCAGCGCAGCCTCCTGGTCTCGGGCTTCCTGCTCGGCACGGCGGACAGCTTCCCGCTCGGCGCGCTGTGCTTCCGCGTGCTCCGGCGGGCCGTACAGCCACACGCACGCGGACCAGCCCGACCGCTCGTAGACCGCGCCCGCGGGAATGTCGAGGCCGGCGACGTCGCCGGCCTTCTCCACCCGGCAGATGTGCAGGCCCTTGTCGTCGGGTCCGTCGCCGGCCTCGGTGACCCCGACGAACTCCAGCGCTTCAACGATCTGGTCCTGCTCGGCTACCTCCTTGATGCGGTACAGCTCGGTGGAGAGCACATGGTCGAAGTTCGGCGTGCCGAGTGTTTTCGCGACCTTGGCTTGCGCGTCGGGGTGGTCGTCCAGTTTGGCCAGCTTCGCCGCGTCGAGCAGTGATGCCTGCCCGGCGTGGATCTTCTCCCGGACGTCGTCGGGCAGCGCGAGGAGCTGCACCCGGGCCTTGATCGTGGCCGCCTTTCGGCCGGTGCTCTTCGCGATCGCCGCGACCGTCACCCCGAGGTCGAGGAGCTCCTGGTATCCCTCGGCCTCCTCGACCGGGGACAGGTCGGACCGCTGAATATTTTCCAGCAGCATCAGCTCGATCTGCTGCGCCTCGGTGAGGGTGGGGTCGACCACGGCCGGCACCTCAGTGAGCCCGGCCTCCTTCGCAGCAGCGAGCCGCCGGTGACCGATCACCGCGGTGTACCGGTCCTCCCGCAGCGCGCCGGCGATGACCTCGCGTGGCACCAGGAGCAGGTTCTGCCGGATCCCCTGGGCCTTGATCGAGCGGGCCAGCTCTGACAGGTCGCCCAGGTCGCGGCGAGGATTCGACGGGTGCGGGTCGATCAGCTCGACCGGCACCATCGTGATGGTGGACATGCTTCTCCTTCGGTAGACGTAGCGGGTGGTTCGCCCCGAGGGCCGGGCGCGCTCCCCACGCGACACCGGCCCTCAGAGCCAGCCGCCCCCTCTAGCTGGCTGGTGGTAGCTGGCCGCGCAACCCCCCGAGGGCGGCCAGCTGGTCTTTCGGTAGCGGGAGCGCGGCGGGGTCGCCCAGGAGGTGGAGGCCGGCCTGCCGCAGCCACCAGGCATCGACCTGGTTGTCGTCCGCGACGTCGAGCCCGGCCCGCTTGTATAGAGCCATTCGCAGATCCGCCTTCTTGGCCGACCCGACCCCGGTGGCGAATTTCTTCAGCGCGGAGGGGCTCATCACCAGCAGCAGGCACGTCCGGGCGTCCAGCAGATCCGCGAGCTGCCACCACAAGCCGGCGAGCTGGTGGTGACCGGCCTGAGCCATCCGGGAGAACCCGGGCCCCTCGATCACGACTAGGGCGCCGGGGGGGACCTCCACGGAGACGCTCCAGGTGATCACGCGGAGCCGGGCGAGCTGGCCGGTCAGCGAGCTGGCCGGTTTCGTGGTGATGGTCGACTGGCCGGCGTCGGTCGCGATACCGGTCGCGGCCAGCGACGGATCCAGGCCCACCACCGGCCGGGTCATGCGACGACCCGCGGCATCTGCCGCCGACCAGACCGCGGCTTCCGCGCGTCGTAGGCCCGCTGCCGGCACGTGCCCGAGCAGTACAGCCGGGCCCGCGACCCCCAGAACTCGCCCTCGCAGTACGCACACCGCTTCAACTGCAGTAGGCGCTCCGCCCCCGCTCGTGCCCGTGCGATCCGGGCCAGCTTGTCCGGCGGTAGACCGCCGTAACAGGTCGTGTCGGCCTTTCCGGTGGCTTGCTCGACCCCGAACTCCAGGCACTCGACCCTCACCGGGCAGGCGGTGCACACCCGAGCCTGCTGGACGTAGGGCCGCTCCGTGAACGTCAGGTCTCCCGCGCACCGGGCCCGCTCCTGCCAGTCAGGCATCGGCCTTGACCTCCTCCGGCGACCACAACCGAACCTGCTCCTCACACAACGCCGCGAACGCCTCCAACCGAGGCCGATACCGCTCACGGACCATCTCGTCACACCCAGACGGCCACCGCTCAGACGCCGCCAACTCGCGGAGCTGATCGATCGTGCCTACCCAGCAGCCGATGATGATCTGGTGCCGCCCGCCTGGTTGGCGGGTGAGGGTGCCGTGGTGGCCTTCGGATGAGAGCGGGCCGGCGGTGAGGATGCCGTCCGGTTCGTAGACCTGGGCATCGCCGGAGACCTGGGCAGCGCCGTAGACCTGGGCAGCGCCGGAGACCTGGGCATCACCGGAGACCTGGGCATCGCCGGAGACCTGGGCAGCGCCGGAGACCTGGGCAGCGCCGTAGACCTGGGCATCACCGGAGACCTGGGCATCACCGTAGACCTGGGCATCGCCGGAGACCTGGGCAGCGCCGGAGACCTGGGCAGCGCCGTAGACCTGGGCAGCGCCGTAGACCTGGGCATCGCCGGAGACCTGGGCAGCGCCGGAGACCTGGGCAGCGCCGGAGACCTGGGCAGCGCCGTAGACCTGGGCATCGCCGGAGACCTGGGCATCACCGTAGACCTGGGCATCGCCGGAGACCTGGGCAGCGCCGTAGACCTGGGCATCGCCGGAGACCCGGGCAGCGCCGTAGACCTGGGCAGCGCCGGAGACCCGGGCAGCGCCGTAGACCTGGGCAGCGCCGGAGACCTGGGCATCGCCGGAGACCTGGGCAGCGCCGGAGACCTGGGCATCACCGGAGACCTGGGCAGCGCCGTAGACCTGGGCAGCGCCGGAGACCCGGGCATCACCGGAGACCCAGGCATCGCCGTAGTGCGACAGCACCCGCTCCGACTCAACCCAGCCACCCAGATCACCCGCCCGCACACGGGCGCGGGGAATGTCGACCAGCGCACGGATACGGCGCAGCCACGGCGCGAACGGGTGGGTCTCGTCGGTCAGCTCGTACTTGCGGGGCTCACTCATCGTCGGCACCACCCGAGGGCTCGACCGCGCCGAACTCCAGCGGTGTCCGGTTGGTGCGCTCCTCCTGCCGGGCGACGAGGGCGTCACGGATCGCCTGTGGGGTGCCCTCGGTCAGCCAGGCCTCGACCCGGCGGACCTGCACGGTGGGGATGTGCGCGCCTTCGGCCACGCTGTAGCGGACGTCCTTGACGTCCAGGATCACGATGGCGGTCAGGGTCTGACCGTCCGGGTTGTCGACCAGCTCCTGCGCGTAGCAGTCGAGGCCATTGACGTCTTCGATGCCGGGCAGAGCCGCGGCAAGCTTCAGCAGTTTCGACATGGTGTCTCCTTCGATAGGTGGTCAGAAGAGCCGCGCAGCGGCGGACTCAGACCGGGTTTTCTTGGCCGCTGCCGGACGGCAGTCGGCGTAGTGAGTACGGAAGACCTTGAACCCCGGACGGGGAGCCTCGCCGGCCTTCAGGACGTAGCCGCCGGCCCACCGGTGACCGGTGAACCGTGCAGCGATCCGCCCGCGGGGATCGGGGACGGGGTTGACCGGCATCCGCTTCCCGGAGTCGGCCATGGTGATGAACCGCAGCGTCGCGCCGCACTCGCGGCAGAACGGGCTCGGCATGTCACGACTCCGCCCCGGGCGCGGCTTCCAGCTCGGCCAGAGCCCGCCCCAGCAGCCCCCGCGCGACGTCCTTCGCGACGTCGGTGGTATCCACCCGAAGCTGCGGCGTGCCCACCGTGGTGCCAAGCCCGTCCGGGACAAGCACCTCACCCGACTCCGGATCGACATACTCCCCGGCAGTGGTCAGGCGCTTGATGAACCCCGGGCTGATCTGCACCGTGGTGATGATCTGGTCAGGCGCGTACGTCTCGACCCAGCGGGTGAACGCCGCCCAATCGACCACCCGCCGACCAGGCTTCGGGTTCGTCATCAGCACATGCCCCAGGTCACGAACCGTCACCCGGTCGCCCGGTTCGATGCCCGACCCGGCGAGCTGCTGCCGAGTGTCGGCGTTCGCCTCGGTCAGCTCGTCCAGGATCGCCTTCTCCAGGATCGCGCGGGCGGCCAGCTCACGGTCAGCCATGCTGCTCACCACCCTCGGCGTTCTCCAGCCGGTCGATCACCTGGGCGGCCTCGCGTGCGGTCAGGGTCTTCGTGGTGTCGACCTCGCGGCCCAGGATCGCGCCGACCCGGGCGAGCTTCGCGCCACGGTCGGTGATGCCCAGCTCGGAGAAAACGGTGTGCAGCTTCGTGATCTGCGCATCGGACGCCTTCCGGCCCTGGACGGGTCGCGGAGTGGCGTCCTGCGCCCACTGGTCCGCGAGCTGGCGGAGCTGCACCGGGTCGCCCAGGTCGATGCCGTGCCCGGCGGCGTAGTCCTTCAGCGCCGCAGCCGCAGCCGCCTCCCCGAGGCTGCCCCAACGGACCTTTGCGAGCTGCCACACCCGAGCCTTCTGCACGTCCAGCTCGGACGGCATCGGCGGAGCTGCAGCGGCCCGCTCGAACGTCTGGCTGTCCGGGTCCGGCTCATCGGTCGGGACCTCCGCGCGGGGGCGGTCCAATCCCTGGGCGAGGCCGTTCGCGATCGTCTTCCGCTTGCGCTGGAACGCCATCGTTGCCAGCGCGAACATGTGATCGCGCCCGTCGGCGGTGAGGGGAGTCGATTCCCGGACGCGCATCGAGACGACAGCCGATTCGACTTTCGGCGGCGGGAGAAAGACATCGGGCGGCACGATGAAGGCGATCTCGGCGTCGGCGTAGTACTGCGTCGCCAGGCCCAGCAGCGACATCTCGCCGCTGGATGCCGTCATCCGCTCGGCGACCTCCCGTTGCACCATCACGGTCAGCGAAGTTGGCGGATTGGCTGCCTCCACGAAATGCCGGATCACGACCGTCGCCACGCTGTAGGGAAGGTTGGCGACCACCACATACGGCTGGCCCGCCGTGATCGCCTCGACATCGACATAACGAGCATCCCGTTCGACGAGTCGAAACGATGGATTCTGTTTCCACTCGCTTCGCAGCAGTTCGGCAAGTTGGTCGTCCAGTTCGACTCCGGTCACGCGGGCACCAGCATCGAGCAACTGCCCGGTGAGGATCCCCATGCCGGGACCGATCTCGACGACCGCATCACCCGGCTGAACGCCCGCCGTCTCGACGATGGCCGCAACAACGTCCGGCGAGACCAGGAAGTTCTGGCCCATCGACCGCGCCGGACGTATCCCGCGCTGCCGGAGTACCCTTTCCCAGTCGGCCCGCGTGCGTGGGCGTGCCTGCCGCGATTCGGTCGTCCCGTCGCCCATGTCCTCGTTCCAATCTCCAAACGTTGCATGCGTGCCGTGGACCGCATGGCCGAAAACCTGCACCCGCTACAATACACGCTCGAACGGTGTTCATTCCCTGCATTGGGATGCGCGCCCATGCAAATCACGAGACGAGCGGAGTATCCCATGCAGATTCACGCGAGCGCGGCCGATTCCAGAGCCGCTGGCATCACCTATCACCTCGTTCCCACCGACGTCTGGGCAGAGCGGAAGGACGCCGCAGAATACGTCCCGGAAGCCTACGAGCAGGACGGCTTCATCCACTGCACCAACGGCCTGGACGAGCTGGTGAACGTCGCCAACATGTTCTACACGAACGACCCGCGCACCTTCATGACGCTCATCCTCCAGAACGACGCGATCACCTCCGAATTGCGCTACGACGACCCCAACGAGACCTACCCCCACATCTACGGGCCGTTGAACACGAACGCCGTGATCGGTGAGCTTGTCGTCACCCGTGCCGATGACGGGACGTTCCTCGCGATCGGCCCTGCATAGTCCCGCGATGACCTTCCGCCCGCTGCTTCACGCCCATGTTTGAGCGCATCGGCCGCCTCGCCTGCCGCCACCGGTGGTGGATCGTTGCGGCGTGGGCAATCCTTGTCGTGGTGACGCTGCCGTTGCTGCCGTCACTCGAGCGGGTCGTGAAGGTGGGAGGCTTCTCGGCGTCCAACTCCGAGAGTGAACGCGCGACTGCCCATCTGGAGTCGGCACTGGGTCTCAGCCCATCGTCGTTCGTGATCGTCTATTCCAGCGAGACGCTGGAGGTCGGGAGTGCCGAGTTCAACCGGCAGGTCTCCGCGTCACTGGCGACGGTGCGAACTCTCGATCACGTCGAGGATGTCGTCCTGCCATCGGTGGACGAATCGTTGGTCGCTCCCAGCGGCCGGATCGCCTACGCCATCGTCGGCTGGGACGAGGAAGCGGAGGTCGCCCAACGCGATGCCGCTTCCTTCGAAGCGGCGATGATCCCCCAGCCGGACATCACCTACATCGTCGCGGGCGGGCCGGCCTTCTATGCCGACATCGAGACAGCCAGCCAGCGTGACTTGCGGAGGGCAGAACTGATCGCGTTCCCGGTCGCGCTCGCGGCGCTGCTCTTCGTGTTCGGCTCGGTCATCGCGGCGGCAGTGCCCCTGATCGTTGGTGGCGCGGGCGTGGCGGTGATCCTGCTTTCGATCTGGGGTGTCGCCCATTTTACCGACATGAGCATCTTCACGCTCAATCTCGCAACGATGCTCGGACTCGGCCTGGCCGTCGACTACAGCCTCTTCGTGACCAGCCGGTTCCGGGAGGAACGCACCCATCCCGATCGTACGCTGGAAGACGCCGTAGCCCGCTCGGTGGCGACCGCCGGTCGGGCTGTTTTCTTCTCCGGCCTCTCCGTGTTGATCGGGTTGGCGGGGCTCTGTATCTTCCCGCTGATGTTCCTTCGTTCGGTGGGGATCGCCGGCATTCTCGTCGTCGCGGTCTCCACCCTCGGCGCGTTGACCTTGCTCCCGGCAACCCTCTCTATCCTCGGGCCAAACCTCGATCGCTACGCGATCCGCTTTCTCGCCCGCCAGACTACCGACGACCACTCGGAGCATGGCTTCTGGCACGGCCTCGCCGTGAAGGTGATGGCCCATCCGATCCTCGTCGTCGCGGCGACGGCCACGTTCCTGATCGCGCTGGGAATGCCGTTCCTGAACGCGAACATCTCCTCCCCGGATGCGACGATCCTGCCGCAGGACCTCCCCAGCCGGCAGGGGTACGACCTTCTCGCCAGCGAGTTCACCGGCGGCGAGATCTCTCCCTTCGTGATCGCCATCCATTCCGACGGGCCGATGACCAGCAACCAGAACCTCGCGACGCTGGACCGGCTGGTGCGGAAGCTCGAAGCCGATCCCCGCATCGACCACGTTCAGAGCGCGATCTCATCGCCGCAGATTCCGGATGGCCTTTCGCCCCGAAACGTGCTCCGCGCCCGCCTCGCGCTGGAAGCGAGTGGTACCGACACCCGCCTGCGCTCGTTCCTCGGCATGAACGACGCGATGATTCTCGCCTTTCCCGTGAAGCCGGCCAACGACCCGGAGAACAAGGCCCTGCTGGCCGACCTCCGCCGCCTCGACCTTGGGGAGGGCATGTCGATCCTCGTCGGAGGTGGCACGGCGTCGATCGTTGATGTGGTGGATGCCATCGCGCACTACTTCGTATACGCGGCGGTATTCGTGGTCGTTTGCACCTATCTGGTCCTGCTGATGCTGCTGCGGTCGGTCCTGCTGCCGATCAAGGCCATCATCATGAACGTCCTCTCGATCCTCGCGGCGTATGGGGCGCTCGTCTGGATCTTCCAAGAAGGGCACCTGTCGACGATCCTGCGCTTCTCGCCGCAGGGATTCGTGGAAGCATCACTACCGGTCATCATGTTCTGCGTGCTCTTCGGCCTCAGCATGGACTACGAGGTCTTCCTGCTTACCCGCATCCAAGAAGAATGGCTGCGCACCCACGACAACGAACACAGCGTCGCAGTCGGCCTCCAGCGATCCGGACGGATCATCACCAGCGCCGCGCTGATCGTCGTGGTGGTGACTGCCTCATTCGTGTCGGCGGACGTCGTGCTGGTGAAGGCGCTTGGACTCGGCATTGCGCTCGCCGTGGCTCTGGACGCGACGGTGGTACGGGCGCTGCTCGTCCCGGCCACGATACGCCTGCTGGGAGACTGGAACTGGTGGCTTCCGCGCTGGCTGGACCGCCTCATTCCGAAGGGTTTCCACGTCGAGCATTGAGTGGTTCATCTCGCGTTGCCGGGCATTCTTGATCGGCGCTTGGCTCGGACCGACCCCGTGTCGGTCCCTACGTACGTACGTGCTCTTGTATAAGGGTGACCGGCAATAGGGCGAGACTCCCGCCCTGAACGATGGCCGCATCTACGAGGAGAGATACCGCCTATTGCCGGTCGCTCTAAGCCGACCCGTGTCCGTCCGGATCATGTCAGGCGAGGCGGGCCACCATGTGCGTTGTCCATGGAGTTCAGGCCTTGCCACCAGGCAGGCTGCCTGCGGCTCGTGATCGGAGTCCGACCAGCCAGGATGTGCCATCTCCTGCCCACCGTGTACGCACACTCCTTGTCGTAAGCCGTGAACCAAGTCGGTATACTCGGGGCCTACCGGCGAGCCCGCCCTCGCCACCACCATCGCCCGAATGGACCCGCCCTGGAGTGCTGGAATCATGGCCACCGCCTGCTTCGAGGAAACCGTCGATGAGTTTGTCTGGAAGTATGGTGAGAACTGCGTGATGGTCACGCGCCTGAACGCGTCGTGGCAGGTTTCCTACCTCACGACCGGGCGGCTGATGGGACCGATGCAGCTCGTCTACCAGGCAAACCACCCACATCCGAAGCATGCCGCCTGGGATGTGATGACCAAGGTCAACAGCGTGGTTCACGATGATGAGGAAGGCGTGCAGATCGCCCGCCGCGCCGCGCAATGGATGAAGCGCCAGCCGCACGCCTGAATCCGCTCGTTCCATTCCGTACCCAGGCTGCCGCCGTGCCAGAACTTCCCGAAGTCGAAACCATGCGCCGCAACATCGAGCGCCATCTCCTGAACAAGGAGATCGTGGCGATCTCGGTGGATCTGCCGAAGCTGCTCCGCGAATCGCCAATCCCGACGCTTGAACCGCTTGTCGGCCAACGATTCGTCCAGGCGGGACGACGCGCGAAGGTGCTGATCGTCGAAGCGACGAACGACCTCACGCTGCTCATGCATTGCAAGCTGGCGGGGCAGATCGCAATCCTGCTGCCAGATGGCGAACGCGCCGTCGCGGGTCATCCGGTCCCACACCCGACCGGGGAGTATCCCCACAAGTCGACCCATGTCCGCTTCGACTTCGCGGACGGCACGATCTTCTACTACAGCGACATCCGGCAATTCGGCTGGCTACGCCTGATGCCGACGGAAGACGTGCCAGAGGCGATCGACGCCTTCGGGTTCGGTCCGGAGGGTTGGGGCGTCGAGCTCGATCGCGCGCCGCTGGAAGCGGCCATGCAACGGCGTGGCATCCCGATCAAGACGCTGCTGCTCGACCAGACCTTCATTGCGGGCCTAGGTAATATCTACGTCGATGAGACGCTCCACGCCGCGAAGGTCCACCCCGCCCGCGCGGCGAAGTCGTTGACCTCCGCCGAACGGGAGGCAATCCTCCGCTACGTGCCGTGGTCCCTGGGTGAAGGCATCAAGCAGGGTGGCGCGAAGATCATCCACTCGAAGGCGTATCCGCTCGACAATTTCCCCGCTGTGCATGGCCGGGAAGGGGAGCCGTGTTTTACCTGCGGCACACCCATCCAGAAGACCCGCGTCGGCCAGCGCGGGACCTACTTCTGCCCGACTTGCCAGCGCGAGGAGTGAGGAGTGAGAGGGTGTCGGGCCCGACACTCATCCGCACTCACTTCTCACTCCTATGTCCTCACTCCTCGTTAGCGACGGAAGTCGCTCTCCGGCGTGATGCTGCGGAGGAACTCCGCGATCACAGCGGCTGCCGATTCGAGGTCAGAAAGGCTGATGACTTCGTTCGGGCTGTGCATGTAGCGATTCGGGATCGAGACAAGGGCCGCCGCGACGCCTGCGCCCGAGCGCGTGAACGTGTCGGCATCGGTGCCGCTGCGATTCGCGGCGGCCTGGATCGCGAACGGGATGTCCAGCCGCTTCGCGGCATCGCGCAGGCCACGGAAGACAGCAGGGTTGATCGCCGCGCCGCGCGTCAGGACGGGGCCTGCGCCGAGCGCGATCTTGTTGTCCGCCTTCGGACTCGCGCCTGGGTAATCGGTCGCGTGTGTCACGTCGATGGCGATGCCAACGAACGGCGCGTGCAGGTGAGAAACCGTCGTTGCGCCGACGAGACCGATCTCCTCCTGCGATGCCGCCACCGCGTAGACATCGGCGACCGGACGATCTGTCGCCAGCAGGCGCAACGCTTCCAGAGCCACGAACGCGCCGACGCGGTTGTCCATGCTGCGCGAGACCCACAGGTCGTCGGTCAGCGCCGTCGGAGTGACGTCGACCACGGCCGCATCGCCGACGGAGACGCGGGCCTCGGCTTCGGCGCGATCCTTCGCCCCGATGTCGATCCACATGTCCTTGACCTGCGTCACCTTCTCGCGATCGGCGGTGGTCAGGAGATGCGCGGCCTTCTTGCCGATCACGCCCTGAACGTCTCCGCCTTCGCCCGCGACAAGGATGCGCTGGCCGACCACCACCTGATCGTCCCAGCCGCCGATCTTGTCGAACCATAGGAAACCATCATCGTCGATGTACGTGATGATGAACCCGATCTCGTCAATGTGGCCCTCGATCACGACCTTTGGGCCGCCCTCGTTCGCCAGCCGGGCGTATGAGTTGCCGAGCACATCCCACTCGATCTCATCGGCGAAGGTCTCAGCCTCCGCACGCCAGATCGCCGACGGGCGCTCCTCGAATCCGGACGGTCCCGGCGCCGTGATGAGGCGCGTCAGGAAGTCCTTCTGCTGCTGTTCCATCGTGCGGTAGTGCTCCTTCGGTATGCGACCGGTCGAACCCGGTCGGCTCGGTTCCGCGCGCAGCCTAGCATGCGAGTGAACGTTCCGAAAACAGTCCCTGCGGTTCTTGACATGGGATCTCGGCGGGGAGTATGGTGCAGCCAACAATCCAAGATCAACAGCGATGAACGGAACGAGTACGCACCACACCATCGATCGTAGCGAGCCGGGGAAGGTGAAAGCCCGGTGTGAGATGGGTGCCGAATGGATCCGGGAGCTGTGCCCCAAAACGCGGCAACGCGGAGTAGACGGCAACGGTGTCTCCCCCGTTAGCAGGAGCCTCGTATCGGTCCGCGTGGACCCGTACGGTTTGAGTGGGTGACGTGTTTCAGCGTCGCCAATGAGGGTGGCACCGCGGCAGGCATTAGCCTCCGTCCCTTTCCAGGGATGGGGGTTTTTTGTCGTCCTCGCGATGCGCACGGAAGGTTGGATTCGCGTCATGGTTGTGGTAGCTGGTGATTCTCCGAAGTCCGTTCGTCCCGCCGCGCGTGCGGCTGGCATTGTCCCGACGTTCGAAGCCGTCGAGGCGCTTGCCGCCAAGGCGTCGCCAGAGACGCGGATGATCCCGATCTACCGGGAACTCCTCGCCGACCTGGAAACTCCCGTCTCCGTTTACCTGAAGCTCAGCGAAGGAGCGACGCTTCCCGGCTTCCTGCTCGAATCGATCGAGGGTGGTGTCCGCATCGCCCGCTACTCCTTCATCGGCGCGGGACCCTATACCGACATCACCTTCCGTGACGGCGAGATGACCGTGGGGGCTGCCGACGGGACGACCTCCGAGCCCTACGCCGATCCCCTGACCGCACTTGGCGAGTTGCTTGATGACTACCGGGCAGAGCGCGACCCGGACCTTCCACGCTTCACCGGCGGCATCGTCGGCTACCTCGGGTATGAGGCGGTTCGTTGTTTCGAACCGCGCGTCGGACTAGCAAAAGGCCCCGGTCTCGGCTATCCGGAAGGCCGCTACCATCTCGCGGACTCCCTGGTCGTCTTCGATCATCTCCAGCGCTCACTGAAGATCGTCGCCCACGTCCGCCTCGATGGCGGAGACCTCGCGGCGGCGTACGATGCGGCGGTGGCCAGCATCGACGCAATGTCCGCCAAGCTCCACGGACCGACCCCGACCTACGATCGCTCCCCGAACACATACGATGCGGCGGTCGTCGATCGCTTCAAGCCGAACACGACAGCTGAGCGCTATCACCAGATGGTCGAGCGCGTCAAGCAGTACATCCAGGACGGCGACATCATCCAGTGCGTGCCATCGCAACGCGTCGATGTCCCGACCGATGCTCATCCGTTTACCATCTACCGCGCGCTGCGGGTCGTGAACCCATCGCCCTACATGTTCTTCCTCGACTTCCGTGACTACCAGGTGGTTGGTGCGTCGCCGGAACTGCTCGTCCGCTCCGAAGACGGCGTCATCACCAACCATCCCATTGCCGGCACCCGTCCGCGTGGCAAGACGCCGGATGAGGATGTCGCCCTCGCCGCAGAACTGATCGCCGACGAGAAGGAACGCGCCGAACACATCATGCTGGTGGATCTCGGGCGCAACGACGTCGGCCGCGTCGCGAAGCCGGGATCGGTCCACGTCCCGCGCCTGATGGAGATCGAACGCTTCTCCCACGTCATGCACATCGTCAGCAGCGTCGAAGGACAGCTGCGCGACGATCGGACCGGTCTCGACGCGCTCCGCTCCTGCTTCCCGGCCGGAACGGTCTCCGGTGCCCCGAAGATTCGGGCGATGGAGATCATCGCGGAACTGGAAACCGACCAGCGAGGGATCTACTCCGGCGCCGTCGGCTACGTCGACTTCGCGGGCGGCATGGATACCTGCATCGCCCTCCGCACGATGGTCGTTCACGACGGCATCGCCTCCCTCCAGGCTGGCGGCGGTGTGGTGGCGGACAGTTCGCCGGAAGGGGAGTATGCGGAGAGCCTGCACAAGATGCGCGCGCTGGTTCGCGCCATCGAACGCGCGGAACAGATCGAAGCGACGGATCTGGCAACCGAAGCCAGCCTTGGAGGTGCCAAGTGATCTACATGCTGGATAACTACGACTCGTTCACCTTCAACCTCTACCAGGCCTTCGCCGAGCTCGGGGCCGATGTCCTCGTGGAACGCAACGACCAGACGTCCATCGAGGCCATCGAGGAGCGGCTGGATGAGATCGATGGCTTCGTGATCTCCCCCGGTCCGTGCAGTCCGGCGGAGGCGGGCATCTCGATCGACCTCGTGAAGGCCTTCGCCGGTCGCAAGCCGATCCTCGGCGTGTGCCTCGGTCACCAGTCGATCGGCGCGGCCTATGGCGGCTCGATCGTCCACGCGCCCTCCCTCATGCATGGCAAGACCTCGCTGATCGACCACGACGGCAAGGGCGTCTTCGAAGGGCTGCCCAATCCGTTCGTCGCCACGCGTTACCACTCGCTGACGATCGATCCTTCCTCGGTGCCTGCCCAGTTCGAGGTCACGGCGACCTCCGATGACGGCGTGATCCAGGGCATCCGCCACCGCGAGCTTCCAATCGAAGGTGTGCAGTTCCACCCTGAATCGATCCTGACCGTGCATGGCAAGGAGTTGATGGCAAACTTCCTCCGCTCCTGCGGCGCCATCGCCGAGGATGCCGAGGTGAAGATCCCGATTCTGGGCTACTAGTGAGGTGAGGAGTGAGGATCCAGGAGTGAGGAGTGAGCCAATGTCCCCACTCTCTCGCTTCTCACTTCTCTCACCTCTTCCCTCCGAAAGGGAACAGAGATGACATCGTCACCCGGCATCGATATCAAGGATGCCATTCGCGCCGTCGTTGAAGGGCGCGAACTCACGCACGAGGAAGCCACCGCCGCCATGAACGCGATCATGGACGGTGAGGTAACGGGCTCCCAGATCGGGGCGCTCGTCACGGGGTTGCGCATGAAGGGCGAGACGCCCGCCGAGATCGCGGGATTCGCGCGTGCCATGCGCGACCACGCCCTGCGCGTCGAGATCGAACAGGATTCTGCGCCGTTGCTCGATACCTGCGGCACCGGGGGGGATCACGCGAACACGTTCAACATCTCCACCACCGCGACCTTTGCCATCGCAGCCTCCGGGGTGCGGATCGCGAAGCATGGCAACCGCGCGGCGAGCAGCCTCTGCGGCTCGGCGGACCTCCTGGAAGGCCTCGGCGTTGCGGTCGAGCTGACGCCAGAAGAAGTCGCCGAAAGCGTCCGCCGCACCGGTATCGGCTTCATGTACGCGCCAGCCTTCCACCCGGCCATGCGCTTCGTCGGCCCGTCCCGCCGCGAGATCGGCATCCGCACCGTCTTCAACCTGCTCGGTCCGCTCACGAACCCGGCGGGCACGCGGCATCAGCTGATCGGCGTCGGGCACGCCGATGTGGCGACCAAGCTGGCAGAGGTCCTCGCCATCCTCGGCAGCAGTCACGCCCTGCTCGCCTACGCCGACGAGGGCCTTGATGAAGTCGGCATTCAGGGCGTGACGACAATCACCGAGTGGGACGAACGCAAGGGGCGGATCGACACCTACACCGTCACACCGGAGGATTTCGGGCTCGAACGTGGCACGAAGGCGGATCTGGCCGGCGGTGACGCCGCCCGCAACGTGGAAATCACGAAGGCCGTGCTCCAGGGCGAGCGAGGGCCCCGTCGGGCGATCACGCTGATGAATGCCGGCGCGGGCATCTACGCCGCCAATGCTGCCGACTCCTTCGCAGAGGGGGTCGCAATGGCGGCCACTGCCATCGACTCCGGCGCGGCGTACGCCAAGATGGAAGATCTGGTGCGGGTGTCGCAGTCGCTGGTGAGCGAGCGGGCGGGAGTGGTCGCGTGACAACGACCATTCCCCAGCAGACGGGCACCTACCTCGATCGCATCCTCGTCCAGACCGCCAAGGACGTGGAGACGCGCAAGGCGCTCGTCTCGCGCGATGCACTCTTCGCCAAGGCGGCGGAGCAACCGGAGCCGATCAACGTGACAGCCGCGCTGAACCGCGATCACGTCACGGTGATCGCCGAGATCAAGCGGGCGTCCCCGTCCAAGGGCACGTTCCCGGTCTCAGTCGTCCCGTCCGAGATCGCGACAGCCTACATCGATGGCGGCGCGGCAGCCATCTCCTGCCTGACGGATGAGCCGTTCTTCAAGGGGACGCTGACGGATCTCGAAGCGGTGACGCGGACCAGTTACTCGTCGCAGAGTCCCATCGGCGTGCTGCGCAAGGACTTCATGCTCGATCGCTATCAGATCGACGAGGCGCGGGCGTTCGGCGCCAGCTGCATCCTCCTGATCGTGGCGGCGCTGGACGACGCGACGTTGGCCGATCTCCATACCTACGCGACGTCGCTCGGACTCTCGGTGCTGGTGGAAGTGCATGACGAAGAAGAAGCTCGGCGAGCGGTCGCGGTGAGGTCGACCCTGATCGGCATCAACAATCGCGACCTCCGGAGCTTTCACGTCGATCTCGCAACCACCGAGCGGATCGCCCCGTTGTTGCCCCCTGGCACGACGGTCGTCGGTGAGAGCGGCATCTTCACGCCGGGGGACGTTTCGCGGCTCGCGGCAATCGGAGTGGCCGCCGTGCTGGTCGGGGAATCCCTGATCCTGCAGGACGACCGCGCTGCGGCGGTCCGGGCCTTGTCCGGGGTTTCCCGTGTGCGCTGAGCCAGCCGCGACCTTCGTGAAGACATGCGGCATGCGAACCGCCGAGGCGGTGGACATCGCGATCGGGGCCGGAGCGGACGCGATCGGGTTCATCCTCGCGCCATCGAAGCGGCAGGTGACGGTTGCTGAGGTTATCGCGATCAGGGAGGCGACGGGAGTACCGTACGACGTGCTGCCGCCGTTCGCAGGGGTGACGGTTAATCCGACAGGCCACGACATCGCGGTCATCGCGGAGAGTGGCGCGTTCGATATCCTCCAGCTCTCCGGCGACGAGGACCCGGCGATCCTCGAACGCGTTCCGGGGTCGCTCTCGGTCTGGAAGGCGCTCCGCCCCGGCCCCGAGGATCGCATCGACGAGGTCCTCCGCACGGTCGCGCGGTGGCTGGATGGTCCGAGACCGGTCGAGCGCGTGATGCTTGATGCGTTTCATCCCGGCGCGTATGGAGGAAGTGGCGTTCGCGGAAACTGGGCGATTGCGGAGGCGGTCGCGATGCATTATCCGATCGTCCTTGCGGGCGGACTGACGCCGGACAACGTCGAGACGGCGATTGCCGAGGTCAAACCGTTCGGAGTCGATGCGGCCTCGGGGATGGAGACGGACGGGGTGAAGGATCCGGCGAAGATCGTCGCCTTCGTCCAGGCCGCGAAGGCAGCCGGGTGCTCACTGGCCGGTGGGACGGCCTGATTCGATCGCGACGCTCAGGAGGGATGCCAGCCACGACGACTCGTCGCCGGTGATCTCCTGCGCAATCTGGCGCGTGCGCTCGGGGGCAGCCCGCGCCATCTGGTAGATGCCGCGATCCCGCAGCATGTAGCCGTAGTCCACCAGTTCCCGGCGCAGCGTCGCGACATCCTCATGGACGGGACGCAGGATCTCGTTCACCTCCCGTTCCGGATAGGTTCGGTCGGGCGAGAAGCGCTCCATGATGTGCTGCAACACGATCACGCGCCGCTTCCGTTGCGCAGGGATCTCCTTCAGCCGCTCGCCGTCGAAGAAGTCGCGGATCACCTTTGCGCGGAACTTCTCCTCCTCATCGAGATCTTCCCCCTGGGCGATGGACGGCTCCGGTGCAAGCGGCACACGCTTGCTGGCAAGCAGGAGCTCGCCGTTCAACTTGTACCAATGACGCTGAGCGTCGGTTTCCATTGTCACAACGCCCGCCTCGGTCAGCTTCTTCATGTGGTGGCTGATCGTCGGCGGCGTCAGGTCGAGTTCGGACGCGAGGTCCTTGCCGGTGAGCGGACGCACGGCGAGGGCACCGAGGATACGCAATCGCGTCTCGTCGGCGATCACTTTCAACAGGCGGGCGAGGTCGGTCACGTCGAGTTGTGAGGTCATGGCAGGGCTCCTTTCATTCGAAGACTATCTATTTAGACAATAG
Organism: Thermomicrobiales bacterium; assembly: GCA_049840815.1. Taxonomy (GTDB): domain Bacteria; phylum Chloroflexota; class Chloroflexia; order Thermomicrobiales; family UBA6265; genus JASGDN01. Next base: position 282,222 of record JASGJI010000007.1, read on the forward strand.
TCGAACTAATTAAAGTCGTCAAGCAGAAGCGCCCGCCGGAAATCCGGCGGGCGCTTCTGCTTGACGAGGTTGTGATGAATGATCCGAAGGCGTTCGCTCAGTCGGGGAGCAACGGCGTGGTATCCCACGTTTCGCCCAGGCCACAGACCCAGTTGAGCGCCCGCAGCCGCGCGAAGGAGGTCGCTGCCACGGCTTCCCGCTCCAGAGGATCGAGCTCGCCGAATGTGCGATCGTCCACGAGGAAGTCGGCCGCCCGCATGTCGATCAGCCCTGCCTCCTGCGCCTCTCCGGCGGTTTCGGCAATGGCGGCACGATCCTCGGCGTCGAAGTCGTCCTCGAAGCTGGAGCGCCAATACCAGAGCTCCCAGCGCTCGCGCTCGGCGGCGAGGTCCTCGTCAGATCGCACGCGGGCGTTCTTCACCAGAGGACGCACGTTGCCCCATGGTTGCGGCGCCCATTCGAGCAGCTGCGATTCCAGTTCATCAACCTGGTCCCACGGCAGGCGATCGAGCTTGACCACGCCGAGCGCCCAGATCACGGCAACGCCCCCGACGATCGCGTCTTCGCAGAGATCGGCGTCCTCATCGGAGAACTGCCCATTCAGTGTGTTCAGGACACGCAACTCGTCATCGGTCAGCCACGTCCCCAACTCGGTCCGCGCCCAGGCGGAGAGGTCGAAGCGCTCGGTCTCGAGATCGAAGGCATCGCCCCCGTCCGCCACCTCCAGTTCGATCGCGTAGCGACGTGCCAGCGACGCGAGGACGGCGGCGCGTCCCACCAGCTCGACGGGTGGCCACGGCTGGATCTCGATCTCGTCTTCATTCCCGGTGGGGTTCTCGTATTGACGATACATGGGCGCTCTCATTCACGGTGGCGAGACGACGAACGTCAGGACGGGCAGAATACATCGGACCGCATCGACGCCAATGCGATGCCGGTCATGGTGAAGCGGAGACGGAAGTCGCTTGCCACGGTCACCGCCTCGCCAAGGAGCGATGCATCGTGAACCCTCCCAAGCGTGACGTGCGGCACCCAGCTTCCCGGCAAGTAGTGCCCTTGGCTCCCCTCCCGGCCGACCTCCGCCTTTCGGAGGGCTTCGTGGACGCGTCTATGCGCGGCGAGCAGGCCAGCATTCGCGACGGGATTCACGAAGAGGATCGGCTGCTCGCCGGGAAAGACCCCGAGGCTGTCGAAGGCGATCACCATGCCATGGATTCCCGTCGCGACATCCGCGAGCGCCTCGCCCGCTCGCTCATGATCGTCCGGATCGATCTGGGCGAGCGTCAGATGCGGGCGACCCAGGTTCGGAATAACCAGATTCCGCGACTCAAGTGATGCCCAATACCGGCGGATGCGGGCATCGGAAGCCGTGTCGAACGTCATGATGATGGCGATGCTCACCGACCGTCTCCCGAGAACGGATACCAGTTCCCGCTAGACGTTGAACAGGAACTCGATGATGTCGCCGTCGGCAACAACATACGTCTTCCCTTCGCGGCGGAGCGTGCCGCGCTTACGGACCTCGGCCATCGTCTTGGCGTCGATCATGTCGTCGTATGCGATAACTTGGGCGCGAATGAAGCCGCGCTGGATGTCGCTATGGATGGCGCCTGCGGCCTCGACTGCCGTCTCCCCGCGACGGATCGTCCAGGCACGGCACTCTTCTGGCCCGACGGTGAAGAACGGCATCAGACCCAGCAGGTCGAACGACTCGCGAATGATGCGCCCGAGCGCCGATTCTTCGATCCCGAGGTCGGCCATGAAAACGGCAGCATCCTCGTCGTCGAGTTGCCCAATCTCCATCTCGATCTTGCCAGCAATCGCGTCGATGGAGGTCTTGTGCCCCGCGAAGCGGGTTCGGGCCTCGGCCAGCATCTTCCCCGCCGGTTCGCCAAGCTGGTCGTCGCCGATGTTGAAGAGGATCAGAAGCGGCTTCGCGGTAAGGAAGCCGAAGCCGCGCACGAGCTTGTACTCGTCCGGGTCGATCTCATCAACGATGTCGCGAAGCGGCTTGTCGCTTTCCAGCGTCTCCTTGAGCACCTTGAGCACGGAGAGTTCGCGCTCATTGACTTCCTTTTCGGGACCACGCATCTTGTTCAGCTGGCTCTCGATGCGCTGGATGCGCTTGTCGATCAGACCAAGGTCACTGAACATAAGCTCTAGGTTCAGCGTCTCGATGTCCCGCATCGGATCGACTGATTCCTCCGAGTGGGGGACGTTGTCGTCCTCGAAGGCGCGGACAACGTGCACGAGGGCGTCGGCCTGCGCGAGGTGGCCGAGCAGCTGGCCGCCCATCCCCTTCTCGGCAATGCCCTTCGCGATGCCAGCGACATCAAGGTACTGGACATCCGCCGGCATCTTGCGATCCGGGTTGAAGAGCTCTGTCAACGCATCCAGGCGCGGATCGGGAACCTTCACGGTCGCGAGATTCGGCTCGTCGTTGCTAGCCCCGAACGTCCCGGTCGCCGCGTCGGCGTGGGTGAGGGCGTTGAAGACGGTGGTCTTGCCCGTCGCGGGGAGACCAATGATCACGAGTTTTGTAGCCACAGGCGGAAACGTCTCTTTCGTCGTGAAATGAACGAGCGTTCGGTCGTTTGGTAGGGCCGACGCGGGGTCGGCCCGCTCGATTCCAGCTTGTGGGTCATCCATCAGGAACGGCCCACGAGCTGGAATCGAACGGGGGTCTATGCGCGGACGATCGCGATGGCGACCTTCTCCCCGCCGACGTTCACCTCAGTGTACCCGTCCCGGCCTTCGAGATTGCCGCCGGATTCCAGGCTCACCGCCAGCACCTCGCGGGACAAATAGTCCGCGAAGGCCGCCACCGCCGCCGCGATCTCCGTCGGGGCGTCGTAGGTGAGGGCGATGGTGTCCTCGATGTTCAGGTCAAGCTGCTTGCGGGCATCCTGCACCGCGCGGACGACGTCGCGGGCGATACCCTCCTGCACCAGCTCCGGCGTCAACGTCGTGTCGAGCACGACCGTCGCTTCCGCTCCCTGCGCCGCCGCGAAGCCCTCGCGCTTGCGGAGGCTGACCAGTACCTCCTCCGGCAACAGATCGATCGTGGTGCCGTCCTTGAGCGTCAGGGCGACCGTCTCACCGCGCTCGACCGTGGCGGCGACCTCGGAGGGGTCTGCCGATCCCAGCGCCGCCCGGATCGCTCCGAGTTGCTTGCCATACTTCGGTCCAAGCACCGGCAGGTTCGGACGCACTTCGTGGGACACGACGTCACCAAGCTCGTCCAGCGCGCGAACATCCTTGACGTTCAGCTCGTCAAGGATCTGGTCCTTCAACCGGACGACGGCCTCGGCGTCCGCCGGGTCCGGCGTGTGGACCAGGATGGCGGGAAGCGGCTGGCGCACCTTCAGGTTCGCCTCCGACCGCGCCGCACGGCCGAGCTTGACCACTGCGAGGACCGCCGTCATCTCCTTGGTCAACTGGCGATCGATCAGCGAATCGTCCGCCACCGGGAAGTCATTGAGATGCACCGATTCCGGCGCGGCCTCATCCATCGAGCGCACGAGGTTCTGGTACATCGATTCCGAGGCGAACGGGATGAACGGTGCGATCAGCTTCGTGACGAGCACCAACGCCTCGTAGAGCGTCTCGTAGGCGGCGTTCTTGTCCGCGTCGCTCTCCGGCTTCCAGAAGCGGCGCCGGTTGCGGCGGATGTACCAGTTGGACAACTCTTCCACGACGAAGTTCTCGATCGCCCGCGTGCCGGCGGCGATATCGAAGGCGTTCATCTGCTCGCGGACGTAGCCGACGAGTTCATGCGCGCGGGAGAGCAGCCAGCGGTCGAGAAGCGTCCGCTCGGCGACCGGAGTGCTGGTGGAGCCGGGCGTCCAGCCATCAATCCGCGCGTACGTGGTGAAGAAGGCGTAGGAGTTCCAGAGCGGCAGGATGAAGCGGCGGCGCACGTCATCGGTCGCGTGATAGCCGAAGTGGATGTTCGTGCTCGGGTTCACGGTGGTGAACATCCAGCGCATGGTGTCCACGCCGATCTCGTCGGCAGCATCGTCGAACCAGATCGCGTTGCCCTTGGACTTGTGCATCTCCTCGCCCTTCTCATCGCGCATCAGTGCGTACGAGAAGACGTTCTTCGTCGGCGTCTCGCCAGTAAGCGCGGTGCTCTCCGCGATCAGGGCGTAGAACCAGTTGCGGAACTGGCCAGGGAAGCTCTCGGAGATGAGGTCCGCCGGGTACCACTCCGACCAATGCTTCTTATCGTGGCGGTACTTCAGGGTAGAGAGGGCAACGATGCCCGCATCGAGCCACGGGTTGCCGACATCCTTGATGCGCGAGACCGGCGAACCGCAGGAGGAGCAGGCGATCTTGACGGCATCGACGTACGGACGGTGCGGGGTGTGCCCCTCGAATTCGTCCCAGCCCTCGATGGCCCGTTCCTTCAGCTCGGTTTCGGAGCCGATGACCTCGAAGTTGCCGCATTCCTGGCAGTCGAAGATCGGCAGGGCAAGTCCCCAGTACCGCTTCTTCGAGATCATCCAGTCATCCATGTGCTCCAGCCAGTCGAGCTCGCGCTCCCGGCCGAAGGAGGGAATCCAGTTGGTCGTCCGCGCCGAGTTCTTCAGCTGGGGACGCAGTTCGTCCATGCCAATGAACCACTCGTCCACGAGGCGGAAGAGCAGATCGGTGCCGCAGCGCCAGCAGACCGGGTAGCGGTGCGTGTACATCTCGGCGCGGTAGAGGACGCCCTTCTCCTTGAGGTTCGCCTCGATGTCCTTGGCAACCGCCGGGGCGCTCTGGCCGGTGAGCCAGTCGAAGCCCTTGAGATAGATACCGGACTCGTCGATCGGTCCGACCACCTGGAGGTCGTGGACCTTCGAGAGGGCGAAGTCTTCCTTACCACAGCCAGGCGCGATGTGGACGAGGCCGGTTCCTTCCTCGGAGGAGACATCCTCCCAGGGGATGACGCGGTGCTGGACCTCGGCGTTGGCCGGCAGCTCATCGAAGGGGCCGCGATAGGTCTTGCCGACCAGCTCGGAGCCCTTCACCTCGCCGATGACCTCGTGCTCGCCCTTGATCGCGCGGGAGACGACGTCCTTCGAGACATAGAAGACGCGGTCACCCTGCTGCACCTTGGCGTAGGTAAGGTCCGGGTGCACGGCCACGGCGACATTCGCGGCAAGCGTCCACGGCGTGGTGGTCCAGACGAGCAGGGACGCATCCTCGCCGTCGATGGGGAACGCAGCGTAGATGGAGAGGTGGGTGCGCTCCTGATACCCCTCCGTGACGATCTCGTGCTCCGACAGACCGGTGCCACAACGTGGGCACCAGGGCATGACATCGTGCCCCTTGTAGATCCAGCCACGCTCGAAGCAGGTCTTCAGGAAGTGCCAGATCGTGTAGTTGTTCTCGTCGGACATCGTGTAGTACGAGTTGTCCCAGTCCATGAAGTAGCCGAGGCGCTTCGACTGGTCGGTCTGGCGCTCGGAGAACTTCCAGACCCGTTGCTTGCAGCGCTCGACGAACTCGGCGACCCCGAACGCCTCGATCTCGCGCTTGTTCTTGAGCCCGAGTTCCTTCTCGACCTCGACCTCGACCCAGAGGCCCTGGCAATCGAAGCCATTCTGGAAGCGCTGCTTCTTGCCGAGCATGGCGTTGTAGCGCTGGAAGACGTCCTTGTAGGTACGTCCCCAGGCGTGGTGAACGCCCATCGGGTTGTTCGCGGTGATGGGGCCGTCGATGAACGAGAAGCGTTCCTGTGAACCATCATTGCGATGGAGGTATTGATCGACGATGCCGGCGGAATACCACCAGTCGAGGAGGTCGCGCTCCATCTGGGGGAAGTCGACCTTGGTGGAGACGTCGCTGAAGGATCGGGTCCTGGTATCTGTCACGGGAAGGGTCCTCGTCTGATGGATGTGATGGCAATGGGTGCCGGACCGACACGAAGTCGGTCCCTGCGAACGACCGGGCCGTCGGAATGATCGGAATGCACGGTGAACAGATGATGTCCGAAAAACACAAACGCCCGCCCTCGATCAGAGGACGAGCGATGCCGCGGTACCACCTCAGTTGATCCGGGATGCCGGACCCACCTCGATCCCACACAGGCGATTGCTGGCCTGGCAGGATACTTCCGCGGTAACGGGCGGATGCCGGTTGCGTCTACTGGGGGCGAACCCGTTCGGGCAACGGCTCGGGAACGATGTCCAGGTGCAGGTGCGAATGTCCGGCTCTCATCATCCCGGACTTGCTGCGAGCGGCCTGCATCGGCGCGGTTTCCGTCAATGCCATCTGTGAAGATGTCGCCTCAAAGTGTAGCAGAAGAGGGGAGAGGCGAGAGAAGTGAGGAGTGAGTCTGAACAGGCGTCGGTCGAGCGAGGGGATCGAGATGAGGGCGGCGCCCACCTGGTTCGCCAGGGGCGCATCATCTCCATCCTCACTGCTCACTCCTCTCGCCTCTCCCCTCCTACGTCAGCCACATCCGCACACGGCGATAGATGCCCGTCAACAGGATCAGGTAGCTGCTTCCCAGCACGTAGGACGCCAGTGTGTCGGTGAGCCAGTGATGCCCAAGGTAGATGCGGCTCGGCCCGACCAGCGCCAGCAGGCTCATCAGCAGCCCGACAACGGCACGCCGGATCACGCTTGGGCGAATCCAGGTGAAGGCCAGGTATGCCAGGAATCCGTATACCCCGACGTAGTTGATGACGTGGCCGCTCGGGAAGCTGCTGCCCCCGATGTTCGCCACCGCGACCTTGATCCCCGTCCCGTCAGAGGTCGGGCGCGACCGCCGCATGATCCGCTTTACCGTGAACGAGATGCCCCCCGTACCCCACGCCAACAGCTGGAATACCGCTTCCAGCCGGAACCCCAGCATCCACAACACCGCCGAGATGGAGGGCGGGATGATCCGGCTCTGCGGCGGGAAGCCCGGCCACGACACGATCCGCATCAGGCGATCGAAGTAGGGATGATCCCGCTTCTGGAGCCGAAGCGTCACCGCTGCATCCGTCGCCGCTGTCTTGTTCGTCTTCACCAGGGAGAAGAGGATCGCGAAGATGCCCAGCAGGATCGTCACGATCAGGAAACCCTGCCTTCCCCGCGCGAAGGCCAGCCGCTGCGAGTTGAATTGCCCCGGATGCCGATCCCGAAACGTCTTCGGCTGCGCCGTCAGCTTGCCACCCCACCTGTTCCGCGCCATCGTTCCCCCATCTCCACCTGACTGCTGCCATACTGTCAGAAGGGTACACGGTCGGGGGGAGAGGCGGACGGAGGGGAGAGGTGAGAGAAGTGAGAAGCGAGGACGGACGGAGGAGTGAGGACGGCGATGCCGTGTCGGTGGGCGCTGGCACCGGATCGTCCGCACGGAGCTCTCTCAACACGACCATCGTTCGTTCCTCCTCACTTCTCACTCCTCTCACCTCTCCCCTCCAGTATTGGCTCTGGACCCTCATCGTACTTGCCGGAGCGGCCATCTTCCTCGCCTTCCCCGGCGCGTGGGGCACCAAGGCTCAATCCGTGCTCCACGGCCTCTGCGCCCAGACGCCCACTCATACATTCACCTTCGCCGGCAACGCGCTCCCGTTCGACGGCCGCATGACCGGGATCTATGGTGGGACCATCATCACCTTCGCGTGGCTCGCGCTCTCGCGCCGTCTTCGGTACTACGGCAACCCGCCGAAGCGTGTCATCGCCTTCCTCGCTGGATGCGTCGTGGCAATGGGAGTGGATGGCCTCAATTCGCTCCTGAAGGACCTCGGCCTCTGGCATCCCTACCCGCCGGAGAACGTCCTCCGCCTCGTCACCGGCTTCGGGACCGGGGTCGCCCTGGCCGTCATCCTCACCTGGCTCCTCGCCTCTTCGATGTGGAACTTCGCCAGGAACAAGCCGGTCGTGCGCTCATTCGGCGACCTGCGCGGCGTAGCCTTCGGGGGAATGATCTTCGGCACGCTCGTCCTCTCCGGCTGGGGACCGCTCTTCGTGCCACTCTCCGCGTTGCTGATGGCTTCTGCCTGGCTCACGCTCACTGTCCTGATGCTCGTTGTCGTTCTGCTCGGCCTGAAGATCGACGAGCGTGTGAGCCGCATGGAGGACCTGCACGTACCGGGAGCCGTCGCCGCCATCCTCGGACTGCTCGCGATGCTTGCCCTCGCCGGCGGGAGGTTCTGGCTGGAGCGAGTCGTCGGCATCCCACTGACACCCGTCTGAGGGCAGGGCATCGCTGCCGAACCGGGAAGGGCCGCATGGTAAACTCCCAGCGGTCGCACACGAGCATCGATCGACGATCGCCATGCCTTCGCGGTGCGTCCACCCGTCCTCCCATCACCTCGTCAGGATGCACCCAGCACCCATGCGCACCGTTCGTCACAACGCGTACATCCAGTCGCGCAAGCGCCGCGCGCGCTACATCGCCTTCGGCGGATTCGCGATCCTTACGTCGTCGCTCTGGATCGCGCTCAACCCGAAGATGATCCTGCCGGCCTATGCCGCCATGTTCCTCGGCTTCGTGCTCTTCAACATGGGCATGCAGCAGGTCGGCAAATGGTCCCGCAATCCGCGGAACGACCAGATGCTCGATCACCAGCTGGCCAAGCTCGGCGATCGGTATACGCTGATCCACTATCCGACCATTGGCAAGCACAAGGCCGAGCACGTCCTCGTCTACCCGGGAGGCCTGCTCGTCATCACCTCGCGTGAGATCGACGGCACTATCGAGAACGTCGCTGGACGCTGGCGCAAGAAGGGTGGCGGGTTCCGTCGACTCTTCGGATTCAGCGGCCCTCAGCTCGGCAACCCGAACATGAGCACCGAGGAAGCGCTCGCCGAAGTAGAGCACTACCTGAAGGAAAACCAGCTGGAGATTGATGTCGAGGGCATCATCGTCTTCCTGCACCCCATGGTGGAACTGGACATCGAGGAGCCGGAGTACCCGGTGCTCCACGGCGAGGAAGTCCCGGGCTTCGTCCTCTCGCTCCCCGCCGATCCGACGTTCACCACCGCCGAGCGGGAGCGCCTCGTCGCGATGCTCAGCGAGGGTGAAGAGGTCCAGCAGGAGGCACCTCAGACACGTCGCCGGCCTGTCAAGCGCCGGGCCGCCTAGGTCTCCCGATGAGCGAGCGTCCTGGCATCGTCCCCGTGATCGCGCCGTCCGGCTGGCATGTCTGGGGGAACGAACGCGCCGTGGCCGACCTCCAGCGTGCGGCAGCGCACGGTCCGCGACACGCCTACATCCTGACCGGTCCGGACGCCGTCGGAAAGCGCACCATTGCGCTGGAGTTCGCGCGGGCGCTCGTTTGCGAGCGTCCACCCGCCCCGGGCATCCCCTGTGGGCAGTGCTCGCGGTGCCGTAGGGTTGCGCGCGGGGTGCATCCCGATGTCACCGCAGTCGACCTTGCCACGCAGGCAGCGGCGGAGAAGGCATCCAGCGCCTCCCGGAATACGTCGCTGAACGTCGGCACGGTGAGGGAGATCTCCGCGAACGTCGCTCTCCGTCCAGTGGAGGCGAACTGGCGCGTCGTCATCGTCGACGACGTAGAAACGATGCAGGAAACTGCGCAGGAGGCCTTCCTGAAGACGCTGGAAGAGCCTCCGGCGTACACCGTCATCCTCCTGCTCACCTCGGACGTCGATCTCCTGCTCCCGACCATCCTCTCCCGCTGCGTCACGATCCCGATGCAGGTCGTCCCGACGCGGACCATCCGGGAGGCCCTGATCACCGCAGGCGTTGAGCCAGACAAGGCCGAAATCATCGCCGACCTGAGCGACGGGCGGATCGGGTGGACGTTCGCCGCCGCGAACGATCCGACGCTGGTGGAGAAGCAGGAAGCGCTGCATACCGATGCCCGCCGCTGGGTCCACGCCAGCGACTACGACCGCCTCATCCGCGCCACTACGATGGCCGATCGCTTTTCGAAGGACCGTGAGGTCGTCTTCGGCGAACTGCTGGCTGTGCAGCTCGAATGGCGACGTGCCCTGATCGACTCGGTGCAGGCGACTCCCGATGGCAGCAAGGCGAGCCCTCGTGGGCTCGTCACCGCTGTCCGCAGCGTCGAACGCTGTATCGTCGATCTGGAGGCGAACGTCCGTCCCCGGCTGGCAATGCAGTCGATGGTGCTTCAATGGCCACCGCTCTCATGACCGACCTCGTTGGCATCCGCCTTCCGGGCTCGGCACGCATCAACTTCGTCTCACTTGGTGACGGGATCGGAGCGCTGCACCCCGGCGATCGCGTCGCGATCGAAACGTCCGATGGACAGCAGGTCGCCACGGTCGCCATCACGCCCAACCAGGTGATCCATTCAGAGGCCATGCCTCCCATCATCGGGAGGCTCGTCCGGATCGACCAGGCAAGCCCTGATCGGTCGAGGCAGTCCTCCCGCGAGGACACGGCCTATCGCGCACGGAAGGCCGCCTATCCGCCGCTAGGCTCCACGGCAAGGAGTGGCGAGACGGTCGTTCGCATCGACCTCCGGAATGCTGCCATCGACCTCCGCGACGACGCGGGGGAGACCACGACGATCCCGCTCGCAGATCTTCCCTCGACATAAATCAGAATCCGCACCGCACAGGGAGCATGCAATGATCCGCTATCTCGTCATCCACACCCCCCGAACCGAGAACGACGGACGCTTGCGTCCGCCCACGCGCTTGCCGGAACTTGCCCGCGACCACGGCAAGGAAGGTGCCTCGCCGCGCTGGTTGACCACCTTCTCGCCCGACCTTCACGATGACCGCCTGGTCTCGATGTGGGAGGCGAAGAGCGCTGGTGACATCCAGCAGGTGATCTTCGACTATGGATTCATGGACGACTACGACGCCCACGCCATCGCCGTCCGCGAATGGGGTCCCGCCGATGTCCTCTCCGCCGGGGACGACGAGTAGTACCGCCTCACAGCGCCACGAAACGCCTCCGGACCGGAGAAACGGGCAGGTCCGGAGGCGTTTCGTCATTCAGCGCGATATGCGATCCTGACGAAAGGCGGGGAGAGTCCGCTCGCCTTCCGCCCACTCCATCCCGATCTCACCGACAACTACTCTAGGAGGGACGTTCATGGCCACGACATTCTCGGCGGTAGGTCGCCGGACGAAGCGCATCGACTCCCCTCCCAAGCTCATCGGCGCCGAGAAGTTCACGGGTGACCTCCGCCTGCCAGGCATGGTCCGCGCCGCCATCGTCGGCAGCCCGCACGCCCACGCCCGCATCCTCGGCATCGACAGGGATGCCGCCCTCGCCATGCCCGGTGTGGTCGCGGTCCTCATCAATGCCGATCTCCCGATCCGGACCGATGAGCATGGAAACCCGGTCGCAGAGCTGATGGCAGGTTCCGAGGCGCTTCACGTCGGTCAGCCCGTCGCCATCGTGCTTGCCGAGACCGATGTTGCCGCGCAGGACGCTGCCGAGCTCGTCGAGATCGACTACGAGCCACTTCCGGTCGTCGTGGACCTTGTCGAGGCGATCAAGCCCGACGCCCCCCTCGTCAGCCACGGTCGCTCCGGCGCCTTCGCCGACGAGGCCGCCATGCACAACGCCGACGCCGCCGCGGCCGGTGGCGACGACGAGGAACTGCCGCCGAATGTCTCCAGCGCCGTCAACTTCGAGCGGGGCGACATCGCCGCCGGTTTCGCCGAGGCCGACGCCATCGTCGAGCTTTCCATCGATTCCGCGATGGTGCATCAGGGCTACATCGAGACACAGGTCGCGCTGGCTGTACCCGAGGGCTTCCAGGACATCACCATCTACACCAGCACCCAGGGCGCATTTCATGGCCGGCACAAGGTCGCGGATACGCTCGGGCTGCCGGATTCGGCGGTGAACATCGTGCCGATGCCGGTTGGCGGAGGCTTCGGCGGCAAGTTCGTCCTGATCGAGCCGCTGGTCGCCGCGATGGCGAAGGCCATCGACCGGCCGGTGCTGCTCCAGTACACCCGTAGCGATGACTTCCTCGCCGGCAACCCGGCGCCTGAGTGCCGAATCGATATCAAGCTGGGCGCGAAGAAGACCGGCGAGATCACCGCACTGGAATCCGAGCTGATTTTCGACTCCGGCGCGACCTCCGGATCGCCGCTGGGTATCGCGGCCATTCTGCTCGGCGGGTACTATCGTTTCCCGAACCTGAAGATCCACGGCTTCGAGACGCAGACCCACAAGCCGAGCAGCGGCTCCTACCGCGCTCCCGGTGCGCAGCAGGGCACGTTCGCGATCGAGTGCGCGATGGACGACCTTGCTGAGCAGCTGAACATCGACCCGCTGGAGTTGCGCCTCCTGAACTGCGTCGAGGAGGGGGACCTGCGCCCGACCGGTGGTCCGTGGCCGAAGATCGGCCTGCGGCAGGTCTTGGAAGCCATGAAGGCGCATCCGCTCTGGCAGCAGCGTGAGCAACGCCGCGCCGAGGGCAAGGGCATCGGCATTGCCGTCGGAGGCTGGCCGGGCGGCATCGAGCCGGCTACCGCCACCTGCCGCCTCGACGCGGACGGCAAGCTGACCGTCGTCCTCGGGTCGGTGGATCTCAATGGCACGAACACGACCTTCGCGCAGATCGCGGCAGAGGCCATCGGTGGCGACGTCAGCGACGTGCGCGTGACCACCGCCGACACCGATTCCGCCCCGTTCGCGGGTGGCACCGGCGGCTCCAAGATCACCTACACGGTCGGCCCGGCGGTGATGAAGGCGGCAGCCGACGCGGTGGAACAGATCAAGAACATCGCCGCCAAGCAGCTGGAGGCCGCCCCGGAGGACCTCGAGATCGTCGAGGGCGCAGTCCGTGTGAAGGGTGTTCCGGGCACGGCCCTGACGCTCAAGGAGATCGCGGCGCTCAGCCTCGCGATGTCTCACGATTCGGAGCCGGTAATCGGGCGTGGTGGCAGCGGCATCACGCAGAGCGCGCCGGGCTTCGCGGGTCACATCGCGGAGGTCTCCGTCGATGAGCTGACCGGCGAGGTCAAGGTCACCGACTACGTCGCCGTGCAGGATGTCGGGTTCGCAATCAACCCGGCGGCGGTGGACGGACAGATCCAGGGCGGAGTCGCACAGGGCATCGGCTGGGCGCTCTACGAGGGCATCACCTACGACGAGGACGGCCAACCGCTGGCCGCGAGCTTGCTGGACTACACGTTGCCGCGTTCGCACATGATCCCGAATATCGACATCGTGCTGGTGGAAATCGCATCCGAATCCGGCCCATATGGTGCAAAGGGCATCGGCGAGCCGCCGGCCATTCCCGGTGCGGCAGCAGTCGGCAACGCGATCAAGGACGCCGTTGGCGCCCGCGTCACGACGCTCCCGATCCGCGCGCTGCACGTCCTCGCGCAGATGCCGTAACGAGAGAGACCCTCCCATAGCAAAGGAGCCATCCGATCATGATGATCGGGTGGCCCCTTTGCGGTGACAGCACGATCGGATCAGGCAGCCTTCGGATGTGCCGCCACGAACGCCTTGAGATCTGTGGGAAGTACGATGCCATCATCCGGGAGCGCCACGAGGTCGCGTCGCTGGACAGTGCCGTTCGGCAGATGGATCGTCGCCAGATCACCCTCCGCATCATCAGTGACAATCAGGAAACCGAGGTGCTCGGCGAGGCGTTGCATCGCGGCATCCACCCCGGCAACGAGCGAAGCATCGACCTTCTGGTCGAACGCCACCGGAAGATCGCCATCGTAGTCGCTGTGCCAGAGGTTGAGATACACATGATGGCCGGGAGGAAACGAATCTCCGTCGCCGAAATACTCCCCGACAGCGACGGCCTCCAAAGGGATGCGATAGGCAGCTGCTGCGGCGATCCGGAGAGCGTCCAACGCCGGCAGCTCCGGCATGGAAATCATCGCCACGCCAACGATCGTCATGTCTTCCCCCTCTCGGCGTGCTCGCGAAGTTCCCAGATCCCGATCGCTACGTCTCTCTGCTCGTCCGTGATATACGGATCACGGTTAACCTGATGCAGCGACCGCGCATTGACCCCATTGTACAGTCGGAAGGTGGTCAGCGCGGTGTAGGTTTGGCGATCCATTTCAATAAACCCTTCACCTCGGATCGGGAATAACAGGCCAGTCTCCTTCTGCCCATAGAGCCGTCGATGAATCCAGACGCGACGGGTAGCACCGTCGAACCAGCCTTCCCCTCGTTTGATGGCATCGAAGTCGGCGGCAAGGTCAACTTCCGGAAGAACAATCGTATTAGCCTCCTTTGCCCGAGCGGTCTTCGGCATCCGCATCAGGATGTGGCGAGGATGCACGGGAGATGGAGTGATCGGCAGGATTCGCTGCACACCTCGAAAGCCTCCCGGCCGCGCCTCGTCATCAGGACTCACCAGCGATGCTCCCTCCCGCTGCACATATCCAGTATCAGTACCCTCTCCTCATGCCTGAAGCATAATGGCCCCGCTCCGGTCCGGCACATGGCATACAGTGCTCCCGATTCACATCGAACGGACGTTCTTGGTATCTTTGTCGCTGCACACATGAGTGTCCGTTCATGCCGCCACCAGCCACAGTCGGAAGCCTCCATGCTGCTCGAACTCTCCATCGCCAACTTCGCCATCATCGAGCGCACGACCATCCGTTTCGACGCCGGACTGAATGTCCTCACCGGCGAGACGGGTGCGGGCAAGTCGATCCTGCTCGATGCCCTCGGCGCAGTGCTCGGGCAACGGGTCAGCAGCGACCTCGTTCGCACCGGCGCGAAGTCGGCGCAGATCGAGGCGCTCTTCCAGCCGGAATCCGAGGTGCTTGGCCGTCTCGCGCCGACTTTTGCGGAACTCGGCATCGAGCTCGATGAGGATGGCACCATCGTCGCCTCGCGGGACATCCTCGCCAGCGGACGATCCACGGCGCGCCTCAATGGGCGACTCGTCACCGCGTCCGCGATGGCAGCGGTTGGGGCGGTCCTGGTGGACATCCACGGGCAGTCCGACCACCTTGCCATCCTGAAGACCACCGAGCAACGAGCCATGCTCGATCGTTTCGCGGGCCTTGGCGATCGGCGAACACACCTCGCGACGAAGGTCAGGGCCTGGCGGCAGGTGAGGCAACGCATTCGCGACCTCTCCACGAATGACCGCGAGCGCGAACAACGGATCGATCTCCTGCGATTCCAGGTGGACGAAATTGACGAAGCCGCCTTGACCGTCGGCGAGGATGATGACCTCACCCGCGAGCGGGAAGTCCTCCAGAACGCCGATCGCCTCCGCCAGGACGCCGAACTCGCCATCGTCGCCATTGCCGGAGACGACTCTGCGAGCGACACCCCCTCGGCCTCCATGCTCCTGCGGGCAGTGGAGCGCTCCATGCAGGACCTCGCCCAGGTGGATTCGTCGTCGCAGGGCCTCGCCGAACGCGCGACGGATCTCGTCGTGCTCGCGGAGGACCTCGCACGAGATCTCGGTGCGTATGTGGAGACCGTGCAGCTCGATCCCCAACGCCTGAACGAGGTGGAGGACCGCCTCGCCCTGATCCAGTCACTTCGCCGCAAGTACGGCGCGACCATCGCGGATATTCTTGCGTTCGGCGAGGACGCTCGGCGTGACCTTGAACGCCTCGGCGGCACCGCCTTCGACATCGACGCCCTTCGCGCCGAGGAAGCGACGCGTGCACAGGAGCTCGTCGGCCTCGCGACGGACCTCTCAAAACGACGTGCGAAGGCCGCGACCACGCTTTCCCGGCGCATCGCGCAGAGCATCGCCGAGTTGCGGATGGGGCGCTCCGAGCTCTTCATTCGCGTCCAGCAACGGCCAGATCCCGATGGCCTCGTCACCACTGACGGAGGCGACCCCGTTCACATCGACGAGACCGGCATCGACGACGTCGAGTTCCTGATCGCGCCAGATGCCGGAGAGACGTTGCGGCCACTGGCGAAGATCGCGTCCGGCGGCGAGACAGCGCGGATCATGCTGGCCCTGAAGTCGATCCTCTCCGACGTCGACGAGACGCCCTCCCTGGTCTTCGACGAAATCGACGTCGGGGTGGGAGGCCGCTCTGGCCAGGTGGTCGGGGAGAAGCTGTGGTCGCTGACCGGCCATCACCAGGTGATCGTCATCACCCATCTGCCGCAGATCGCCGCCTTCGCGAACCAGCACCTTCGTATCGTGAAGCAGGATCGCGCCGGGCGCATCGTCTCCACCGTGATCGAAATTCGCAATGACGAGCGCATCGACGAACTCGCCGCGATGCTGGATGGCACGCCGGTGACACCCGCCTCGCGTGCCAGCGCCGAGGAAATGGTCCGCCGGAGCGACGACGCGATGCAGCGATTGCTCGCCGCAACAGCTCCTGCGAGCACCGCCGCCTGACGGCGCCCGCTATACTGTCTCCGGTCGTGACATCACCGTGCGTCCGTTTCGCTCACGCGATTGCGTGACGCCGCCCACCCATTCAGAGGAGTATTCCAGTGCAGCCGAACATGAAGATGATCCAGCAGATGCAGAACCGCATGGCGAAGATCCAGCAGGAGCTGGACGAGTCCGTGATCGAAGGCAGCGCCGGGGGTGGCGTGGTCAAGGCGGAGGTCAACGGCCAGCGCGCCCTGCTATCGATCAAGATCGACCCGTCCGCCGTCGATCCGGAGGATGTCGAGATGCTCGAGGACCTCGTCCTCGCCGCCGTCCAGGATGCGATGGAGCGCGCCGCCAAGCTCGCCGAGGAAAAGATGAGCGCCCTTACCGGCGGCATCAAGATCCCTGGCCTGATGTAGGCTCACACCGGAACCGAGTCTCCGCCGATGGTGCTCAAGCCGCCCACACCTTTTTTCATTGACGATGTCGTGCGCCTCCGCAAGCCGCACCCCTGCGGCTCCTACGACTGGACGGTCGTGCGCATCGGCGCGGACATCGGCCTGCGTTGCCTCGGGTGTGGGCGGCGGGTGTTGCTGCCCCGGCGCACGGTCGAGAAGCGCCTGAAGACGTTCGTGTCCCGCGGTCCGGATGCCCCCGCCGTCGATGACGCGATGCTCATCGAACCTGCCTCAGCAGTCTCGGACGACGCAGAATGAGCGCCCACGCCGCCCCGGCAGCGGGAACACCCAGCGAAGGCGGATTCCGGGCCGTACTCCGGAATCACGCGTTTCTTCGCCTCTGGCTGGTCCAGATCATCTCCCAGACCTGCCAGAACATGATCAATTTCTCGCTCCTGCTCCGGGTGCGGGATATCGTCGAACACCATCAGCTTGCCCAGGCCAATACGGCGATCAGCCTTGTCATCCTCGCGTTCTCGCTGCCCGCCGTCCTTTTCGGACCGGTCGCGGGCGTCGTCGCCGACCGCGTGAACAAGCGCGCCCTGATGGCGATCCTGAACCTGTGGCGAGCCGTGGCGGTGCTGCTCTTCCTGCTGATCCGCCCCGGCTGGCATGTCGAGACGACCCTTGCGGCCTATTACCTCGTCACATTCCTCTTCGGCGTGGCGGGACAGTTCTTTGCTCCCGTCGAAGGGGCGACGATCCCCCTGATCGTCGGGCGGAAGCAATTGCTTTCGGCGAATGCGCTTTACAGCCTAACGAATACTGCGGCCCAATTGATCGGGTTCGCCGCCGTCGGACCGATCCTCATCCGCGTCATCGGCATCGACCATCTCTTTGCCCTGACCGCCGTGCTGTACCTGATCTGCGCCGGCCTCATCATGACGCTGCCGGCCACGCCGATCCTCGCCCGCGACACGTCCGCGCCGAGAACCGGCATGATGACCACGCTCTGGACGGACATGAAGGAGGGCCTGACCTTCATCCTCCAGGACGCCGTCCTGATGCGGGCGATCGGCTACCTGACGCTCGCTTCGACGACCTTCCTGATGCTGGCCTCACTCGGTCCGGAGTTTGTGACCGACATCATGGGCCTGAGCAAGGAGGACATCGGGTACCTCGTCGCCCCGGCAGGCGTCGGCGTGTTGGCGGGCGTCTTCCTGGTCTCGCGGATGGTGCGACGAGTCGGTCGGGAATGGTTGGTCGACCTCTCGCTGGTCTTCGCCGGGCTGATGCTCTTCGGGCTGGCCTGCACCAAGGACGTGCTGACGGCGATCATCCCCGGCGGCCCCACTGTGGCGATCGTGACCTTCGTCTGCGCGATCATGGCCTTCTTCCTCGGGATGAGTAATTCGTTCATCCTCGTGCCATCGCAGACGATGCTGCAGGAGCGCTCGCACGAGGAGGTTCGCGCCCGGGTCTACGCGACATTCTTCACGATTTCGAACACGGTCGCGTTCATCCCGATCTTCTTCGCGGCGGCGTTCGCGGACCTCTTCGGGGTGGTGAAGGTGCTGATCGTGGTGGCAGTGATCGTCTTCGCCCTTGGTGCGACGTTCTTGTTCCACCGCGCCACGAACGAGCACCTCAAATGGTCACGCGTCCGCACGTTGCACCGTGAAGGCCCGGAGGCGATCCCCGCCAAGCTCGAAGGACGCGAGTATTGACGAGATGAGGCGCGACACGTTGGTCCCGCCGTACGAACGAGACAGCGCGTGGGAATCGATCATAGGTAGGGCAGCCCGTTGTAGAGCGCCAGGTCACGCCCCGCCGAGCACCTGCGCCAACAACGCCATCCGCACGTAGACGCCGTACCGCGCCTGCCGGAAGTACGCCGCACGCGGATCGGCGTCCACACTGGCGGCGATCTCGTCCACACGCGGGAGCGGATGCAGGAGGATTGCCCGCTGCTTCATCGCGCCCATTGATTCCGGCCCGATGACATAGATCCCGCGCACCGCCTCGTACTCGTCCGGAGTCGCGAAGCGCTCCTTCTGGATGCGGGTCTGGTAGACCACATCCGCCTCAGCCATCGCCGTCGCCATGTCCGGCTCGTCGCGAAACGGGACACCGGCGGCGGTCAGCGCATCGCGAACGTCGGCATTCATGCGTACCGCTTCCGGCGAGACGAATAGCAGTTCCGTGTCCTTCGTCTCCCGGAAGAGCATCGCCAGGGACCGCGCCGCGCGTCCGAATCGGAGGTCGCCAACCAGCGCCACCTTCAGCCCGTCCAGCTGCCCCAGTTCACGCCGGATCGTGTAGAGGTCGAGCAACGCCTGCGTCGGATGCTCTCCCGGACCGTCGCCACCGTTGATGATCGGCACCGGTGACACTGCCGCCGCCCGCTTGGCCGCGCCCTGCTCGTGGTGGCGGATCACGATGCCATCGGCATACCCCGCGACGATCCGCACCGTGTCCTCAACTGTCTCACCCTTGATGGCGGAAGAAAATTCCCGCGCATTCTCGGTGGAGACCACCGTCCCGCCGAGCCGCAGCATGGCTGACTCGAAGGAGAGGCGGGTGCGGGTGGACGGCTCATAAAAGAGCGTCGCCAGAATACGATCCCGCAGGATGCCCTGACTGGCCCGCACACTGGACATGCGGTCCGCCTCATCGAACAACCGCTCGATCCACGTCCGCTCGAACTGCGACACTGCCACGATGTGATTCACGCGCCGAGACCCCTTCGCGATAGGATTGCCCAAGCGGCGAGCGCTCTTTGGCTCGCCCGCAACGTCCGGGCAGAGTATAGGTCCCACCGGCCTGCCGGAGTGGGCCTGTGACAAGGAAACGCGATGTATCAACACCTGAATGGCCGCGCCGGGGTGGTCGTCGGCGGTACGAATGTGGGGGTGATTCGCCTCGACGACCGGCGCGTGCTCCTGATCGATACCGGGCTGAACGACACGACCGCGCGCAAGGTCCTGCGTACGGTCCGCGATGACCTCGGCTCGGAGGTTGTGGCCATCCTGAACACGCATGGCCACGCCGATCACTTCGGCGCGAACGCTTTCACCGTCAAGCGCACCGCGGCCGAGGTCTGGGCGCCCGACCTCGACGAGATGACGCTCCGGCATCCGCTGATGCAGGCGATCATGCTCTACGGCGGAGCTGATCCGGTCGATGCCATCCGCACGAAGTTCCTCGTCGCGGAACCGAGCCCGGTCGATCACATTGTGCATGCCGGGATGCTCACCATCGACGGCGTGACGATCGAGGCGATCCCGCTCGCGGGCCACTCGATGAATCAGCTGGGCTATCTCGTGGATGGTGTCTTCTTCTGCGCGGATGTGGTCTTCCCGCAGGCGGCGCTGGAGAAATACCCGATCCCATACCTGTACGGTCTGACCGAGCATCTGGCGGCACTGGAGCACGCGGCGACCATCGAGTGCGTGGCCGTCGTGCCGGGTCACGGTCCGGTTGAGAAGGGAATGGCCGAGCCGATCGCGCGCAACCGGGCCGTCATCGACCGCGTGCTGGCCACCGTTCCGGAGCTTCTCGAGGAGCCGCTCACGACGGACGATCTCGCCCAACGCCTCTTCACGACGCTGGATGTCCCCGTGAACGATGCCTCGGGCTTCTACCTGCTCAAGCCGACGGTCGCCGCATATCTCGCCCATCTTGAGCGGCAGGGCGTCATCGAGCACCTGATCGAGAACCGGGGCGCGTACTGGCGACGGAAAGGGTGAGGACCGAGAAACGAGACGTGAGACAAGGGGCATGTCCCTCTCTCACGTCTCACTCACAGGTCTTCATTCCTCTCAGGAGCGCCACTCCGATGGTACCTGGCCGAGATCGGTGAGCACCAGCTTCGCGATGTCGTTGCCGAGCCGCACGCTGTAGTTCGTGCCGCGGTCCTCCGGATAGATCTGGGTGGTGTTCGCCAGATAGAGGTTGCGCAGTGGTGTCCGGTGCTCCGGGATCATTGTGGAGTAGTGGAGCGGGATGATCGGCTGGGCCGCCCGCTCGCGGAAGACCCACGTCTGCTTCACCCAGGACTCGTCGAAGTCCGGGTTCACCTTCTTCAGGTGCGGCAGGTACTCGGCAATGATCGCGTCTGAGTCCATCGAAAAGTAGGGATGATCCGGCTCCATGTACTTGCTGAGGTACACAAAGCGCTTGCCGTCGTACGTGGCGGGATCGATGAAGTTCGTGTGCTCGATGATGCCGGTAAACGGCAAGTCCCGGTCCGCGACGTTCAGCCAGTAGACATCGCTCAGCTTACGATCCAGCTCCAGCACCGCGACGACCGCCGCCTCATACGTGAGCGCGTCGAGCTTCTTCCGGTACGGCTCTGGCAGGTCCGGAACCATCTTCTCGAAGATGTTGCTTGGCACGGTCGCGACCAGGGCATCGAAGGTCTCCGCCTCCGCGCCACCTTCGGTGGTCACCGTCCACGCGCCGCCATCAGTCTGCTGAAGCGAGGTGATCCCGGCCTGGCGAAGATCCACTCCCGCCTTGCGGCAGCCGTCGACCAGGGCGTCGACAATCGTCTGGAAGCTGCCCCGGAAGTAGCCGAGCTTCTCCTGCTCAAGCGGGGACCGACGCGATGTCGTGCGCAACCAGATCTTGCCCCAGAACCAGACCATCGCGACCTGATCCTGGTACGACCCGAACTTCGCGCGCAGCTGGGCACCGAAGGTCTTGTCATACGCCCGCTTCCCGAGCGCGCGCTGCAGCCACTTGTGCGCCGTTACGCTCTCGTACGGCTTCCAGTTCTTCTGCCGCTGAAGGTACGCCGTCACCAGACCGACGCGCACGCGGTCGTGGAAGGGAATGCACCCGAGCTTGAGCAGATCGAGCGCCCCGTTCAGCGGATAGATGCGGCCATCGGCGAAGTAGCCGACGTTCGATGGCAGCCACATCAGGTCGCCGCCGACCCCCAGCTCGTCCGCAAGCGCGACGATGGACGTGTCGCTCTGGAAGAGGTGATGGTAGAAGACCTCCAGGCGCGTGTTCGCCACCGGGAAAGTCGCCGCCTGACCGCCGAATCGCCCCTTCTCCCACAGCGTCACCTGATGCCCCGCCTGCGCGAGACGCAGGGCGGCAGTGAGTCCGGCGAAGCCGCCACCGATGATGCCGATCCGTCGCGCGTCAGTCATGCCGGAGAGAACCTTTCATACAGCAGGAGCGATCGATCCCGAGGACCGACCTCAGGTCGGTCCGGACACCGATTCACCCATCGAACGAGGCGATCAGACAGCGCGGGTGGTCGTCGCCGGCGTCTGCTTGCGGCGGAAGATACGGTTGAAGACGTTCTGGATCTCGTGATTCTCCCACGCCACCAGGATCTGGCTGGCGTTGAAGATCGACGAATAGGTTCCTGCGATCACGCCGATCAGCAACGCAAGCACGAAGTTCTTCGTGGACGAGCCACCGAAGAGGTACAGCGCAAGCAGCGTGATGAGGACCGTCAGGGAAGTGTTCACCGACCGCACCAGCGTCTGGGCGATCGAGTAGTTCACGATCCCCTCGAACGAACTGGAGACCTTGTTCGCCAGATTCTCCCGGATGCGGTCGAACACCACGATCGTGTCGTGAACGGAGAATCCGATGATCGTGAGCAAGGCGGTGATGAACAGGGCGTCCACCTCCACATCGAAGAGCCACCCGAGGATGGCGAAGATGCCCAGCACGATCACTGCATCGTGAAGCATCGCGATGATGGCCGCCGTGCCGTACAGGAACGGAGCCTGCGTGTTGCGGAAGGCGAAGGCGATGTAGAGCAGGATGCCAAGCGAGGCCGCCGCAACCGCCAGGACCGAGCGGTTGCGGATCGAGTTGCCGACGGACGCGCCGACGGTGCTAAGGCTCTCCCCGCCGGGGACGAGCGTCCCGAGGGTGCCGAGGGCTTCGGTGAGCTTCTTCTTCTCCTCCGACCCTTCCTTGATCTCCTCGGTGCGGATGAGGTAGCTGTGGCTGCTCTCCTCACCAACCTGCTGGACGCGGGCATTCGGTAGCCCATTGTCCGCAAGAACCTGCACGATATTCTCGGTGTCGACGGCTTCGGTGTACTGGATCTCCCAGGCAGACCCACCGGTGAAGTCGATACCGAAGTTGAGCCCGTGGATGGCCAGGGCAAGGATGCACGGGATCAGGAGCGCCGCGGAAATGGCGAACCAGAGATTGCGACGGCTGGCGATATGCTCCATGAACGAGGAACTCCAGAGTGAATCCGCGAACGACGGGGACCGGACCTAGTCGCCGGCAAGGGCCTTCATTTCGACCCGGCCGATGCCAAGCCACCATTGGTTCCGGATCATGCCGGAATCGACCATGATCCGCAGGAACGTCCGCGTCACGGTAATGGCGGTGAAGAGGCTGACGGCGACACCGACGAAGAGGGTCAACGCGAAGCCGGTGATGATCGTCGCTCCCGTGAACTGGCCGAACCAGTAGAGGATGGCGCAGGTGATCATGGTCGAGATGTTGGAATCGCGAATCGACGGCCAGGCATGGTCGAAGCCCGCTTCAATCGCACGCGCCAGCGTCTTGCCACTGCGCAGCTCCTCCTTGAGGCGTGCGAAGATGAGCACGTTCGCGTCGACGGCCATACCGATCGAGAGGATGAAACCGGCGATGCCCGGCAGCGTCAGCGTCACCGGGATCAGCTTGTACAGCGCCAGCGTGATCGCGGTGTAGATCAGCAGGGCGAGCACCGCCATCACGCCCGGAATCCTGTAGTAGAGGATCATGAAGATCGCGACCGCGCCGAGACCGATGATACCGGCGAGGAGGCTGCGATCCACCGAATCCTGTCCAAGGGACGGCCCGACCGTCTGGCTGGAGACGACCTGCAGCGGCACGCCGAGGGCACCAGCCTTCAGCTGGAGCGCGAGATTCTGCGCCTCGGTAGCCGTCATGCCATCGATCTGCCCCTGCGAGCTGATGGCATTGCGCAGGACCGGGGCGGAGATCACCGTGCCATCGAGCACGAAGGCGATCTGCTGGCCGATGTGCTTGCTGGTGTAGTCGTAGAACGTCTCGGCCGCGCCGCTCCGCAACTCGAAGGCGACCACCCATTGACCGGTCTGGTCGGTCGTGGCGTAGGCATCCTTGAGATCGGTGCCGCTGACGATCGTCGTGAAGACGGGTCCATTGGCATCGGAGGTTGGGGTCGGCGTGACCGCTCCCAGCACCGGGCCAACCTCTCCGGACTCCGGCGAGGCCGTGGAAACGGGCGTTGCAACCGGGGTCGATCCAGGTGACGGCGTCGCATTCGCTTCCTCCTGGCCCGCACGCTGCTTCCCAAGCGATGTCTGGATCTGCATGCCGGCGGAGAGTGAATACCCCATCGGGTCAACGATCTCGAGCTGGGCGGTCTGCTGGAGCACGGCAATTGCCTGCTCCGGATCGCTGATGCCAGGCAGTTCAACCACGATCTGATTGTCACCGCGCGTCTGGATCAACGGCTCACTGACTCCGAGGCCGTTGACGCGCCGTTCCAGCGTGTCGCGCGTGCCGTCCAGCGTGCCCTTGTCGACGGAACCACCATCGGCAGGCTTCGCCTCCATCAACACTTGCAGGCCGCCTTGCAGGTCCAGGCCTTCCCGGATCGGATGGCGTTCCTTGTATCCCCCGACGTCGAGCATCGAGCCCGGAAGCGCCACCCATACCGAACCCAGGGTGAGCAGGACGATGAACCCGAGCATCCACCAATTGCGTGTTCGCACGAAGTAGCTCCATTGAGGCGACCGCGATCCGCCCATGTGAGACGTATCGAGCCGCTGCGTCGATAGCGGCAAACACTGGAGTATAGCCCGCGCGATACCGGGCAACCATCGAACCGCGAACTCCAGTCCCGAAACGACGGTACCACGCAATCCACCCCGCGCGTCAATAGATGGCCCTGCGAGTTACGGCACGATTCCCGGGAAGCCGATCATGGCGCGAAGTCAGTCGGCTCGCAATAGAGCCGATGCTCCCCGATGTACGCGAACACGGCGGTCGGCACGAGATACCGGACCGAGTAGCCGCCGGCGACCCGCTTCCGCAGATCGGTCGAGGACACTTCAAGGAGTGGTGCGGGAAAGCGGACAACCCGCTCCCGAAGGCGCGGCACATGCGCGTAGATGGACTCGTCCACGTCCACGCCGGGCCGATCGGCCACGATCAGCCGCGTGAGGTCGAGGATGCGACCCGGCTCATGCCAGCTCGCGAAGTCCCGCAACGAATCCTCGCCAACGATGAACGAGAGTTCCGTATCCGGATAGCGTTCTTTCATCCGTTCCAGCATCGAGACGGTATAGGACGGCTCGTCGGGACGCATGTCCACGTCGCTCCAACTGAAGCGGGGATTTCCCTGGATCGCCAGTTCCAGCATCGTCACGCGGTCCGCGATCGGGCTGATGATGCGGTGCGGCTTGTGTGGCGGCAACAGTGCCGGGACGAAGACCACACCATCCAGCCCCAGTTCATCGCAGGCGCGCTCCGCGACCGCGAGATGACCGATGTGGATCGGGTCGAAGGTGCCCCCGAAGATGCCCAACGCATGCGGAGCCGCTCCGGACGGCGAGTCGCCCATGTCATCCCGCGCGCGCGGCGAAACGAGACTCTTGCGAGCGTGCGTGTCGAGGGCTCGGGTTGCGTGCACGATGGAATCCCTCGACTCCGCTGGATCGCGAATGCCATCGCCAGGCATGGACGACTCCGCTTGGGATGGCAGGCTCCCCCCGCTCTTCGCGCGAACTGGCGGGACGGCCAACCGCATCATGTCTCCTCGGGATTCAGTCGGGCTCAATCGGGCTTCCTGACTTCCAGCGTGACATCGGCGAAACGCTCGGACAGATGCTGCATCACCGCTCGCTCCACGTCATTCGATGCCTCCACCAGTAACGGCATCTCCACGACGTAGGTGTCGGCGGAGGAGGTGGTCACCACGGGCGAAAGGAATGGCTTCCGCACGCCGTCGATTTCCGCAAGGGCATCCGGCAACCGTCGCTCGATCCCGGCCATTGCCGTGCGCGGTCCAGTGATCGTCACGGTCAGCCGGCGAGTCCGATAGTGCGACCGGTTCGTGATGATCTCCGTGAAGATCGTGGAGTTTGGCACCATGACGAGGTAGCCATCGGTGTTCCGGATCAGCGTCGTACGCAGGTCGATGCCCTGCACCTCCCCAACGACATCGCGCACCTTGATCCGGTCTCCCACCTGAAACGGTCGCTCGAAGAGCAGGATCAGCCCGGACACGAAATTCCGCAACACATCCTGCAAGGAGAGGCTGATCGCCACGGTGCTAGCGCTGAGGAACGCGAAGATGCCGGTCGTGTTCACGCCAAGCCGCGCGAGGATCACCCCGATGCCAACGATCCAGACCGCGATGAACGCGAGCCGCCCGACCAGCAGCGTGCCGTTCTGGTTCAGCCGGCGTGACTGCATCGCTCGCCCGACGAGGCGGCTGACATGGCGCGCGACGAACCATGTGATGGCCGCGATGATCGCCGCGGTCACCAGGCCACCGGCGATCGTCAGCAATTCACCTCCTATGTCCCGCAGATACCCGGTCGCCCGATCGTACACCGCCCGCTCCCCAGTCATTCCATATCGATACGGAGATTGTGCCATGCAGTCGATTGCGGTGGCGATGGGCACGCCACCATGTGTCCGTATGGGACAGGCGTCACAGTCACGTCACCATAATCACGCCCATTCCGGGCATTTGTGTCGATTCTGGCACCGCTCCGTGACAATTGGGCGAACGTACATCTGTTACAACCTGTGACAGCTCAACTACACTCCGAACCCGGAAGGGGGAGTTGGGTTGTTCGATTATCACGTTCACACCACACGTTCCGTTGATTGCCACACACCGATCGA
The DNA here is from genome assembly GCA_049840815.1 of Thermomicrobiales bacterium. GTDB lineage: Bacteria > Chloroflexota > Chloroflexia > Thermomicrobiales > UBA6265 > JASGDN01. The sequence goes on from JASGJI010000007.1 coordinate 308,728, forward strand.
GGCCTCCTGCGAGGCGGCGATTGCCCGCGGCGTCACGGAGATCACGTTCACCGATCACGTCGACTTCGAGCCAGCGGACGAAGGCTATGGGTTCTACGACTACGCCGGGTTCATGGCCGACATCGACCGCGCGCGCGATCAGTTCGGCGACCGCCTGACGATCCTCGCCGGGGCCGAGATCGACTTCAACACGCGTACCGCCAGTGAGGTCGCGGCGTTCCGGGGCAACCACGAGTTCGACTTCGTGATCGGCTCCGTTCACTACGGCGAAGACGGCGAGATCATCTTCCCGCGCTACTTCGCGGGCCGCACGCTCGACGATGTCTTCCTCCCGTACTACGAGAACATCCAGGCAGCGGTGGAATCCGGACTCTTCGATACCATCGGCCACCTCGACCTGCCGCAACGATATGCCCCACCCGAATCCGGCCCCTATGTGCCGCTGCGCTACGAAGCACAGGTGCGGCCGATCTTCCAGGCCATCATCGATCGTGGCATCTCCTTCGAAATCAACACCTCCGGCCTGCGCCAGGCCCCCAAGTCCACGATGCCAGGACTCGACCTCGTGCGCGTCTTCGCGGAGGTGGGTGGCCAGACCGTGACCATCGGCAGCGATTCACACGTCGCGACGACGATCGGCGCGGGCTTCGAGACGGCCATCACGATGCTCTCGGAGGCTGGTGTTCCGACCGTCTCCTCGTTCCGAACCGGCGCGCGGACGCTCGTGCCGCTCGCATCCTTCGCGGCGCCTGCCGCCACGGCAGCGGAGTAGGTCGATGGAATCCCGCCACGAACACCAGCCCAGCGCCCAGGACATGTTGTTGCCCGATCTGCCCCTGGACACCGGGTCGATCTGGGACTACGACGAAACCCCGGAACCGACACCAAGCATTCCAGTTCGACGTCGGTCCGACTCGCCGCGGCCGCGCCCGATGCTGGCGCAGGAGCTCACCTATTCCGAGGAAACGCCGGCCATTCCGCTTCGCCGGCGAACAGGCACAGGCACGACCCGCCCCCGTCCGTCCCGCGAACCAGCACACGGCTCCGACGACGTGGTGATGTCGATCGCGCCGGCCGCCACCATCCCAGCACCGGCCCGACGACCGCGCACCGCTCCGGCACCATCGCGGCAGCGCTCCACCTCTACCCCGTTCGTGCTGCCTCCCCTGCGCTCGTTGCTGGATCAGGCGCTGCCGAGCCTCGTCATGGTCGTGACTGCGCTCGGCGTGGCGGCCCTGGGTCCGCTGAGCATCCTTGGGATTCCGCTCTGGGCCCTTGCGGCTGCCGTTCCGGCGCTGGCCTTCCTTGCCCTCGCGAATGAAGTCTCCCATCCGGTCTGGTCGCATTCATCGCTTGTCAACGTCGCCATCCTCTTCGCAGTCTTCCCGGTACTCGTCGTCCGGCAGAGCGTTTCGCGAATCCCCTACATCGACTGGTCGAGCGGAACGCTTGCCGCCCCGATGGTGATGACGCTGGTCCTGCTCGGAGCATTGACGGGAGTCGGATTGCTCGCCGCATACCTCTGTCGGGAGGACCCAGAATACGCCGGGGTCGTCTTCCTGCCGGCCGCGATGCTCGTGCCATTCTTCGCGGGCAGCAGTTCGATCACGAACCTGCATACGGCAATGCTGATGGTTGCCGGCATCTATCTCGTGACGGCGCTGCTGACCGTGGTGGCATTCGTCGCCCCACCGAGCATCAGCGGCCTGATGGGACCAGTCGCGATCATGATCCAGTTCCTGGTCCTGGCCGGGCTGCGCGGCGCGGACATCTTTCCGGTCGGGTCCGGCGTTTCCTCTCGCGTCCTCTTCTTCCTGGCGGTTGCCGGAACGGTTGCGTTGACCATCCTGGTGCCAATGGCGAGCTACTGGATGCGCCAGGTGATGTTGCTGGTCCGCACGTCGGACCGGTCGTCCGCCGCGACAGCCTGAGCGTCAGCGATCCAGTCCAGAATCATGACGAGACCGGAGCATCCATAGCGGATGCCCCGGTCTCGTCATGATTGACTCCCAGAGCGAACGGGAAAGGGTCGCCGGGCAAACGAACCCATCATGAGTAGGGACGATCCTCGAGGTTCCGGCGGCTGATCGCCCGCACCCCTACGGCCACCTCGGGCGATCACATAGGATCGCCCCTACCGGCTACCACGTCGCAGGTAAGACAACCGATGCACGCACGGTTCTCGAACCCGACGCACGACTGCTCCTTGGAGGGACTCGCAAGAACAACGACGGGCGGCCAGTTGGCCGCCCGTCGTTCCGGTGATGCGTAAGGAAAAGATGCTAAGCGTCTTCGACCTTAGTTTCTTCGACGCCGTTGAGGCGAGCGGTCGCGGTCGGATCCTTCGGCTCGATCACCGTCATGGACACGACCTCCTCGCCGTCCCCGAGCCGCATCAGCGTCACACCCTGCGTTGCCCGGCCGATGCGGGAGATCTGGTTCGCGGCGATCCGGATCGCGATGCCGCGGCTGTTCATCAGCATGATCGTGTCATCCGGTCCAGTCATGCCGGCCGCGACGATCTTGCCGGTGCGCGGGGTGAGGCGCATCGCCTGGATGCCCTTGCCACCGCGACTCTGCGCGCGGTACTCGCCGATATCCGTTCGCTTGCCGAGGCCCTTCGCGGCGACTACCAGCAGCTCCTTACTCGGATCGACGACATCGGAGGCGATCACGGTATCGCCCAGATCGAGGCGGATGCCGATCACACCGGCAGCGGTGCGGCCCATCGGTCGCACATCGCCCTCCGGGAAGCGGATCGCCTGACCGCCGGTCGTCACCAGCACCATCTCGTCGTCGCCATCGGTCATGCGGACCCAGGCGAGTTCATCATCCTGCTCGATCCCGATCGCGATCATACCCGTGGAACGCACCGACTTGAACTGGTCGAGCGCGACGCGCTTCACACGACCCAGCTTGGTGGTGAAGAAGAGATACCTCGCGCTGTCGTAGTCGCGGATGCTCATCAGCGTCGTGACGCTCTCGTCCGGCTGCATGTTGATGACGTTGACGATGGGCAGGCCCTTCGCGGTGCGGCCTGCATCCGGAAGCTCGTGGACCTTGATCTGGTACACGCGACCCCGGTTGGTGAAGACGAGCATCCAGTCCATCGTGTTCGCGGAGAGGATGTGCTGGAGCGCGTCTTCCTCACGCATGGTAACGCCGGTCACGCCACGTCCGCCGCGCCGCTGGGTGCGGTAGACCTCGTCGGCGATGCGCTTGACATAGCCCTTCTCGGTGACGGTCACGAGGACATCCACCTCGGGGATGAGATCTTCCTCGCTGAGGACGCCGGAGACATCCTGGATGCGCGTACGGCGCGCATCGCCGTACTTCTCCTTCAGCTCGCGGAGGTCGGCGCGAATCAGGTCGATCACCATCTCGACGTTCGCGAGGATCGCCTCGAGGTGCGCGATCTCCTTGAGCACCGCCGTCAGCTCGTCCTCGATCTTCTGTCGTTCGAGGGCCGCGAGGCGCGCGAGTCGCATGTCGAGGATCGCGTTGGCCTGGACCTCGGAGAGCTTGAACCCCTTCATGAGGTTCGTCCGGGCCGTCTCGGTCGTGCGGGAACGCCGGATGGTCGCGATCACCTCGTCGATGTTGTCGAGCGCGATCTTGAGGCCTTCGAGGATGTGGGCGCGGCGCCGGGCGCGTTCGAGTTCGAACTCCGTCCGCCGGGTAATCACCTCCTTGCGGTGGTTGACATATTCCTGAAGCGCGCGCTTGAGGGTGAGAACACGCGGCTGGGTGCCGCGCTCGACCAGCGCGACCATGTTGACGCCGAACGACTGCTGGAGGCTCGTGTGCTTGAAGAGGTTGTTCAGCACCTTCATCGGCTGGGCGTCGCGCTTCAGCTCGATCACCATCCGCATGCCAGTGCGGTCGGACTCGTCGCGCAGGTTGCTGATGCCATCCATCTTGCCATCGCGCACCAGTTCGGCGATGCGCTCCAGCAGGAGGGCCTTATTCACCTGATACGGCAGCTCGGTGACGACGATCTGGAAGCGACCACCGCGATCCGACTCCTCGACGAAGGCCTTGGCGCGGATCACCACACGGCCACGTCCGGTCGCGTAGGCCGCCTGGATGCCCTCACGGCCGAGGATGGTGCCACCGGTCGGGAAGTCCGGACCGGGCAGGACTTCCATCAGCTCCTCGAGTCCCGCCTCCGGGTTGTCGAGGAGCAGGAGGATGGCGTCGCAGGTCTCGTTCAGGTTGTGCGGCGGAATGTTGGTCGCCATACCCACTGCGATGCCGGCGCTGCCGTTGATGAGCAGGTTCGGCAGGCGACCAGGGAAGACGGTCGGCTCCTGCATGGAGGCATCGTAGTTCGGACGATGATCGACGGTGTTCTTCTCGATATCGACCTGCAGCTCTTCGGAGATCGCGGTGAGTTTCGCCTCGGTGTACCGCATGGCGGCGGCGCTGTCCCCGTCGACCGATCCGAAGTTCCCTTGCCCGTCGACCAGCGGGTAGCGCAGGGAGAAGTCCTGCGCCATACGCACCAGCGTATCGTACGCCGCAGTGTCGGAGTGGGGGTGCCAGTTCTTGATGACTTCGCCGACGATACCGGCGCTCTTGCGATAGCGCGAGTTCGAGCGGAGACCCATCTGGTTCATGGCGTACAGCACGCGCCGATGGACCGGCTTGAGGCCATCCCGCGCATCGGGCAGCGCGCGCTGGACGATCACGCTCATCGCATAGTCGAGATACGATTGCCGCATCTCGGTTTCGATGCTGGCGATCCGGACGTTTCCGATTTCCAAGACCTTCGGCTCCTGATGAATGACAAAACGGCGTGAGCCTAGACGCATAAGTATACGCCATTTCGCCGGTCTTCGTCAGGAATCCCCATGCGTACGTACACCGGGTTTCGGCGGAATGGGGCGATGATTCCCGGATTGCCGGCGCCGTCCGGTTTCGACAGCAGGTGACACCAGAACGCGAATGGACAGCGAGGAATGCACTCGCCGCCCATTCGCGTTCATGCCGCTGCGTGGTGGGGTTGCGCTAGCCGAGAATGCGCTTCTTCGCCGCCGCGAACTCGTCGTCGGTGAGGGCGCCGGCCTGATGCAGCTTCGCGAGCCGTTCCAGCTGTGCGATCTGGTCGTCCGTGGTCGCCCCAGCGCTTGCGCCCTGGTTCTGCGTCTGGTTCGTCATGGAACCGGCCATCGCCTGGCCGATCGCCAGACCCGCGCCGAGACCGGCCCCGGTGGAAGCCATGTCGCCGGCACCTCCCGGATTCTTGGCCGCGTCGCCGATCGCCTGGGCCGTCTTGAATTTGGTGTAGTCGTCGAGGTTGCCGAGCGCCGCGATGCCAGAGCGTTCGTCGATCCGTGCCTGGACTTCGTCCGGCGGCGTGATGGCCGCAATCTGGAAGCTCGTCAGCTCCAGACCCATCCGCGCGAAATCATCGGCCAGCGCCACGCGGGTGCCGTCGGCGATCTGCTTCGTCATCGCCTGGATGTCGAGAATGGAGGTCGTCTGCTTGCCGAGGATATCGTTGAACTCGGAGAGGATGAGTCCCCGGAAGAAGTCCTCGTTGGAGCCGGTGGTGACACTACCTTGCTGCCCGACGTACTGGTTCACGAAGAGCTGAGGATCGCGGACGCGCAGGCTGTACGTGCCAAACGCGCGGAGGCGGACCATCCCGAGCTCGGTGTCACGGTAGACGAGCGGCTGGGCCGATCCCCACTTGAGATCGGTGTGATCCCGCATCGAGACGAAGTAGACCTCGGCAGTGAACGGGGAACGTCCACCGAACGGCAGGCTGATCAGCCCGCCGAGGAGCGGGATGTTCTTCGTCTCCAGCGTATGCCGGCCCGGCCCAAAGGAATCGAGCGCCTTCCCGTCGCGATAGAAGATCGCCTGCTGGCTCTCGCGCACGATCAGCTGCGCGCCGAGCACGAAATCGCCCGCCCCGTTCTCCGGGACGCGATGGACGAGTTCGCCGCTGCGCTCGTTCGGATACTCAATGACGTCGATGATGGCCATGCGTACCTCCGTCCTTCCTGAGAACGGCCCGGCGGGACGCGATGCCCGCCAGGCCGTACCCGTTACGATCGTGGAACCGCCGATTCGATTACGCGTCGACCTCTGTCACCTTGTAGGTTGTGGTCTTCGCATCGTCGTCATCAGAGGCAGAGGCGGACGCCGCGATCTCGCCAGCGACGGACGATCCGGACTTCAGCGCCTCGAGTTCCTTCTCGATGTCGACGTCATAGTCCAGTTCCTGGAACTGGGTGTCGAAGGAGTTCTCTCCGATCTCCTGATAGGCGGCAGCTTCGGCCTCGTTGCTGCGGATCTTGCGCTCGATCCGATCGAGTTCCGACGAGGCATCGAGCGGCGAAAGGGAGGAGACGGTCGCCGATGCCTGCTGGGTCACCTTCTTCTGGACCTCGGCACGGCGCTGGCGAGCGATCAGGCTCTCCTTCTGGCTGACCGTCGTCTGGTACTTGGACTCCAGCTGGTTCAGCTGCGACTTCAGCTTCTCGACGGTCTGCTTCTGGATCTCGTACTGCTGCTTGTAGACGTTGGCGTTCTCGTCTGCGTCCTTCTTGCGACGCAGCGCCTCGCGGGCGAGGTCATCCTTGCCGGCGGCGACGGCGCGCTTCGCCTTCTCGCCCCATTCAGCGGCGAGCTTGGCGTTGTCCTCGTAGTCAGCCTCGAGTTCCTTCTCCTGCGCGATCATCGCCGCAACCTGGCTCTTGGCGGTGCCGATGCCCTGCTGCATGTCGCGGAGGATCTGCTCGAGCATCTTCTCCGGGTCTTCCGCCCGGGTCGAGAAGGTCATTGACATTGGCGCGAACGAGGTTGGAGATGCGGTCAAAGATACCCATGAAGTGCGCTCCTTGAAGCTACTGAAGACCCATGCCGTAGACGATCACGTCGGCATCATGAATCGGACGTCCGCTGAACTCGTGCCGAACGCCGCCCAGAACGAGCAGGACCTCGACCGAGGAGTCATCGGATTGTGGGCTGACCGCGTATTCGGCGGGCACCCGCTGCTTCGTCCCCTTCCCGGTATCGACCGTGGCGGTCGCGGTGCGGGTTGTGGGGTCGAAGGCTTCGGAAGGTGTGTCGCTCGCTTCTTCCACCAGCTGCGCCGATGGCACATCCGGTGTCGATGCGCCGACGAACCAGACGGCGTTGCCATCCGGATTCTTTCCAACCCGGAGGAAGGAAATCCGCAGATCCCCGTCCTCCAGCTGGACGACGGCATTCGCCATGTAATCGTCCCCGAGCACGGAGAATGCCGCGCCCCGCGCCACCTCGAGCAAGGGGCTCGGTGGAGGCGGCACGGAGGTGTCGAGGAGATCGAGCACGGCGGAATCAGTGGACGGCCTGGCCGTCTCGATCACCGCGCCGCGCGTGTTGAAGAGCAGGTCGATCTCACCGACCGTCTTCGCGATGGCGTCGACCTTCTCGGTCAAATCGCCCCCCGCCTGCGCGCTCTTCGCCAGGTCCGCCGCCTTCTTGCCGATGCCGACATCGAAGAGGCGCAACTGCTCCAGCGCCGCCGTGTCGATGGCGCCATCCGCGAAGATCCCGGTAAAGCCATACGACGCCGTCCGGATGCGATCGGCGAGGGTGCGCGTCCTGCCCGTGAGCGACTCCATCGCGGAGACCTGCGAGAAATCGCCCTTCGCAACCTGGGCCGCGCTGGCGGCGGTCAACGCATCGACCACCTGCACGAGCTGATCGGCCGCCGCGACCCGTACCTGCTTGTCGAGGTCGCGGCGATGTTCCTTGTCCTGATACGAACCGTAGCCAGGGATGGCATTCAGGCTGTTGCGAGCCCTGTCCAGCATGCCAGTCACTCGATCCATCTCGCGTCCTCCTGCTGACAGCGGTGTCCGGGAGTTCTACAGGAAGATCTCCGCGCCGCAATACGGGCACTTGATCAAGCCCTTGCCCGCAAGTTCCAGTTTTCCACCGCAATTCGGACACGTCGACCGGGCTGAGAGTTCCTTTGCATCTACAGAGTAGAGCATTCCCTTATCCCAGTCCACATAACCCGAGAACAGGCCACGTCCGACCAGAGCCAGCAAGTCGGCCTGCACGCGGTCCGTGGACGAGTGCAGGTCAAGCACCAGATCGGAGATCGCCACCTGCCCGCGTGTCTTCACCATGTCGAGCAGCTTGCGTTGTTCGTCGATGGCGGCCATCTGCTTCTGCTCGGCATTGCCCTTCACGAGCATGAAGATGCCACCACCGACCAGCGGCAGCACGATGACGCCGAAGAGTAGCACCAGCGCGAAGGCCGCGCCGCTTCCGCGCATCACGCCCTCGTTCTTCGCCGAGAGAACCCAGACCGCGATGCCCGCGCCAAGGACCGCGCCGACTGCGATCATGATGATGCCGACCGTTCGTCCGGATGATCTCAACCTGGACCTCCTGGGAGTACGACAGACGACCGAACAGGCCTACATCAGATTATCGGTGATCGCGAACATGAAATCGCCCTTGCAGGCAACGTCTCCATTCACCGTTGCGAGCCCGGTGCCGGTGCCGATGTTGCGGCGGATCTTGCCCATCTCCACCTCCAGGCGAATGGTATCGCCCGGTTTCACCTGCCGCTTGAAGCGAACGTTATCGATGCCGGCGAAGAGCGCGATCTTGCCGGCGTATTCTTCCATGCTGAGCATCGCCACGGCGCCAACCTGCGCGATCGCCTCGACGATCAGCACGCCGGGCATGACCGGATACTCCGGAAAATGCCCCTGAAAGAACGGCTCGTTCGCGGTCACATTCTTGATGCCCACCGCCCGCTGTCCCGGTTCGAGTTCGAGGATCTGGTCCACCAGCAGGAAGGGGTAGCGGTGTGGGATGATCTTGCGGATGGCGAGCGAATCGAGCGGAAGCTCCAGCGTCACAGTCGTCCTCCTTCGCGGATGCGGGCGAGCCCCGCCTTTACGCGCTTCGTGTCAGGTCTATGACACGAAGCATACCAACCCTCGACCGTCTCGGAGCGGAAACGATGCCGGAAGCAGCGCAACCCCCATCGATCATGATTGTTGGCGCCGGTGCCTGGGGCACGACACTCGCGCTGCTGGCCCATCGCGCCGGCGCGTCCGTGACCCTCATCGCGCATCGTGACGACGACGCCCGCACAATGGCAGCGACGCGGAGACACCCGCGATCCCTGCCCGGCATCGCGATTCCGGAGGCGATCCGGATCGCCTCCTCCCTGGACGACTTCCCGGCGTCGGGCCTCCTCGTGGTGGCGATCCCCACGCAGAAACTCCGCGTCAGCCTCACGAACCTTCCGGAGCGATTCACCCATGCTCCGATCCTCAGCGTCGCCAAGGGCATCGAGCTCGGCACGTTGATGCCCCCGTCTGCAGTGATCGCAGAAGCCCTGGGGAGAACGACCAGCGATGGCATCGCGGTCCTCTCCGGCCCAAACCTGGCATCGGAGATCGCGGAAGGGATGCCTGCCGCCGCCGTGGTCGCCGGCGCCGACGCCGCCCTGACCCAGTGGACACAACGCGCGCTCGGGTCGAGTCGGTTCCGCCTCTACACGAGCAACGATCCCATCGGCGTGGAGTTGGGTGGGGCCTTGAAGAATATCATCGCCATCGGGGCGGGGATTGCCGATGGACTGGCACTGGGGGACAACGCCAAAGCGGCCTTCATCACGCGCGGACTGGCGGAAATCACGCGACTCGGGATCGCGATGGGCGCCGACCCGCTCACGTTCGGCGGCCTGAGCGGGATCGGGGACTTGCTCGCCACCTGCGCCAGTACCCGATCGCGCAACCACCGCGTGGGGGAGGAGCTCGCTGCCGGACGCTCGCTGGAGGCCATCCTCGCGGACATGCAGGAGACAGCGGAAGGCGTCGCGACGACTCGCGCGGCCCGTGACCTCGCCGCTCGGGTTGGCGTGGAGATGCCGATCACGGAGGCGTTGTATGGCGTGCTCTTCGCAGGCACGGATGTCGCCGCGGCGATCGAATCGCTGCTGGTGCGAACACCCGCGCCCGAAGTCAGGCCGTAGGGGAGGGGATCGGGCAACGTCGCGCGGAGGCGGTCACATCCCGTCCAGATATTCGGCTCCGCCGGATGGGTCAGACAGGCTGACCCATCACGGGATCTGGCATCACGTCAGGTCAGGCAACGTCATGATCGCGGTCGATCAGCTGCTCGCGGGCGGGGCCGATCCCGACGAAGCGGACGCGCGCATCGAGGATGGTCTCGATCTCGAAGAGGTAGCCCTTCAAGGTCGCCGGGAGTTCCGCGAAGGTGCGCATCCCGGTCGTGTCGACCTCCCAACCCGGCATGGAGGACCAGATCGGCGTCGCCCGCTCGAGGTCGTCGATCAGCGCCGGGACATGGTGCATGGGCACGCCGTCCTTCAGGTACCCGGTACAGAGCTTGACTTCGGCGAAGGAATCGAGCACATCCACAAGCGTCATCGCAACATCAGTGACGCCATTCAGGCGGCTCGTGTGACGGGCAGCGACGGCATCGAACCAGCCGGTGCGACGGGGCCGTCCGGTCGTGGTGCCGTATTCGTTGCCCCGGACGCGGATCAGTTCGCCCGTCTCTTCGTTCAGCTCCGATGGCATTGGGCCAGCGCCGACGCGCGTGCTGTAGGCCTTGTAGACGGCCACCACGCGGTCGATCTGCTTTGGCGCGATCCCGGCACCCTGACAGGCCCCGGCGGCCGTCGGCGACGACGAGGTGACATATGGGTAGGTTCCATAGTCGATATCGAGCATCGCACCCTGCGCGCACTCGATCAGGACCTGGCTGCCCTGCGCGAGGTGATCCTGCACCAGCACCTCGGTCGCGGTGACATACGGAGCAAGCACCTCACCGTATTCGAGGAGCTGGTGATAGACCTCGTTGAAATCGAACGCAGCGTCCCCGTAAAGCGTGGTCAACTGCTGGTTCTTCGCGTCCAGCTCGATCGCCAGCTTGCGCCGCAGGATGTCCGGGCGCACCAGGTCACAGACGCGCAGGCCGTGCCGGGAGACCTTGTCGGCGTAGGCCGGGCCATTGCCACGGAGAGTGGTGCCGATCTCCTCACCCTCGCGCCGGGCCTCCAGCATGCGATCGAGCGCCGGGTGATAGGGGAGCACGAGATGAGCGCGATCGGAGATACGGAGCCGGGAGATGTCGATCCCGCGATCCATCAGGCCGCGCAGCTCGCCGACAAGAGTGCCCGGCTCGATCACGACACCAGCGCCGATCACGCAGAGGACGGAGTCATTCAGGATGCCGGACGGCACGAGATGCAGCTTGAAGGTGCCCTGATCCGTCTTCACGGTGTGCCCGGCGTTGCTGCCGCCGTTGGCGCGGACCACCATCTGCGCCGACCCCGCCAGCGCGTCCGTCAGCTTGCCCTTCCCCTCGTCACCCCATTGACCGCCCAGAATGATCGTCGCCGGCATCGAAACGTGTCCTCTCACCCCGATTTTGCCCGGCACGACAGCGTCGACCGAGCGCACTGATGGCCGGGAATCCCCGGCCATCGTCCTGTTTTCACCTTATTGTCGCAGATCACGGAGTTTCGTGAAGAGTTCCCGTTCCTGGGCGCTGACATCCTTCGGCACGGCGACGTGGGTTTCCACCAGCATGTCGCCGTGATCGCCGCCCGTTCCCGGCACCGGCATCCCCAGCCCCTTGAGCCGGAAGACCGCGCCGTCCTGCGTGCCAGGCGGCACCGTCATCGAGACCCGGCCATCCATCGTTGGCACGATGACCTCGCCGCCAAGGACCGCTGTCGTGACCGGGATCATCGTCTTCTGGCGGAGGTTGTTGCCCTGTCGCTCGAACCGCGTGTCCGGCCGCACCTCGATGTTCAGATAGACATCGCCATTGGGACCGCCGTTGATCCCCGGTTCGCCTTGCGCCGCAAGACGCACGCGCGACCCGGTGCGAACGCCCTTCGGAATGGAAACCTCCAGCGTCTTGTTGTTGATGACCACGCCGGTGGCGTCGCAGGTCGGGCAGCCGATTCCACGCAAGTAGCCGGTGCTGTGGCAACGCTGGCAGGGGACGAGGATCTGGAGCGCGACGTGTCGCTTGGTGCCGGTCACGGACTCGTCGAGCGTGATCGGGACCGGCACCTCGGTGTCATCGCCGCGCTGGGCGTGAGTGTCCGTCTCATGAGATGCCGATCCGCGCGAGGTGAAGCCGCCGAAGAGCATGGTGAAGAAGTCGGAGAAGCGGTTGCCACTGCTCTTGTTCTCCTCATGCACCCACGATGCGCCGGGAGGGCTCGCCGTCCCGGTGAACCATTCCTCAAAGTCGTCCGTGCGCCGGCTCGATCCGCCAGCCGCTCCAGATGTCCCGGAGGAACGCGAGTTCCCGGACGACGACGGTCCGGACGTCGTGCGTTGAGACGATGACGCACCGGCTGATGATGACCCGGACGGCGTCTCCCGATCCTGGGCGCGGGCGGTCTCCCGATAGCGCTGCCAGTCACGCCCGAAGCGGTCATAACGGGCACGCTTCTCCGGGTCGGAGAGGACCTCATACGCCTCGTTCATGTCCTTGAACCGTTCCTCGGCCCGAGGATCGCTGCGATTGACATCGGGGTGGAACTTGCGTGCGTTTTCCCGGAACGCGCGCTTCACCTCCGTCTGATCGGCGGTGCGAGAAATGCCGAGAACGGCGTAGTAGTCCTTGAACTCAACCGGCATGCGTCACGCCTGCTTGTCCTTCCTCAACGCGCGAATCACACCCGCGGCTTCATGCCGAGCAACGATTCGACCCGGAAGTTGCCTGCCTTCATCCGCTCTGTCGATCGATAGACCATCCACAGCAGCAACGCCATCGCGGGAATCGCCACCCACGGCAGGAAGATCGAGACGACCGTCCCGAGTACCACGACGAAATCCTCGACGATGCTGAGGAAGGGGTTGCCCATCCCGTTCGTCGCCGTCGTCACGACCGGGCGGGAGGTCATCTTGTACCAATGAATCCCAGCCGCCACGGCGAGGCCGAGGACGCCCGCGATCCAGACGACGATCCCACCGTGCTGACTGGCGATTGCCATCGCGATGAACCCGCCGACGAGTGGCCGGATCACGGTGTGGGCACGGTCACTGATCGCGTCGATGCCGGGAAGCTTGTCGGCAAGCAGCTCGATGGGCAGCACGAGCAGGATGACAATGATCCCGACCGTCGATGAGATGCCCGAGTAAGGGCTGGCGAGATCGACCTTCGTGGTCAGGCGGTCGGCCAGTGCCAGGATGAGCAGGGCCAGCGTGGAGTTGAGGCCGGCGTTCGATGCAGCGCCGACGCCAGAAAGCAGGGAAGCAATCAACAGAACACCCTCGAAACCGAGCGATACCGAAGCGGACGGACATTTCCGTGTCGCTCCGAGTATACGAGGTTCCGAGGGTGTCTTTTCGGCAAGAGGCCGGACCTACATGACGGAGCGGACCACCGTCACCAGCTTGCCCTGCACCTGCACGTTATCCGCGCGGGTGTAGATCGGGTCCATGGTCATGTTCGCTGGCTGAAGGCGAACGCGCTCGCCTTCACGGTAGAACTTCTTGAGCGTGGTTTCCTTCTCGTCCTCAAGCCAGACGGCAACCGTCTCGCCGTTCTCGCAGGTGCTCTGCCGCTTCAGGACGACGATATCCCCATCATTGATGAGGGCATCGATCATCGAGAGGCCCTTCACCCGCAGGGCGAAGACATCGCCACCAGACGCCTTCACGAGGTCCGGCGACAACTCGATCATGTCGGCGGCCTCCGAGCCTTCCAGATCCTGCCCGGACGCGATCGGGATACCGGCGGCGATCTGGCCGAGCACCGGGATGGATACGAGGTTGCTGCGGCCCGGCACACGCCCGACCAATTCAATCCCGCGCGAGATGTTGCGGTTGCGGCGAATCAGGTTCCGCTCTTCCAGCACCTTGAGGTTGTAATCCACGACGCTGGTAGAGGAGATATCGAGTTCGCGCTGGATGTCGCGGATCGTCGGCGGGTAGTCGTTGTCGCTCAGGAAGGTGCCGATGAAGTCGAGGATCATCTGCTGGCGGCGAGAAAGGTCTTTCATGGGGATATCCTCGGGAATCCAGCCGCCATCTGGCGGGAATGGGGCGGACGCGTGAGCCATCGGTGGAAGGCCGGGTATGATGTACTCACGGAGAGTATAGTAACGAACACATGTTCGTGTCAATCCGTGATCGCACCTGAATACGTTGCTGCCGTGCGCGCCGTACGATCCGGCTGACACCTCGTCGCCGCTCCGGCCGCCCATCCGCCAAGGACCGTTCCCGTGAGTTCCGAATCGTTCAGTCCCGAGCACGCGCTGGAGAAGCTCGAGTTCCGCGAGATCCAGCGCCGCCTGTCCGTCCATTGTCAATACAGCCTCGCCGCCGCCCGCGCCATGGAGATCGGCCCATCCGGCGATCGCCGCATCGTGCGCTACCTGCTCGATGTCACCGCCGAGGCACTCGATCTCATCGTCTCCTTCCCGCAACTGACCGTCGGAGGTGCACGAGACATCCGCGAGTTCCTCGACAAGGCGGAGAAGGGCGGACGGCTTGCCCCTGCCGAACTGATGCTGGTAGCCGACACGATGCGTGCCGGTCGCGAGCTGCGATCGTTCTTCCTTCGCCTGCCCGATGCCGCCACCCGCTTCCCGAACGTACTCGAGTTCGCCGAGAGCATCGAGAACTTCTCGCCGCTGGAGGCCGATCTGACGCGCTCGATCGGACCGCGCGGCGATGTCCTCGATGGCGCCAGCCCGGAGCTGGGGCGCATCCGCAAGGCTGTTCGCGTCGCGCATAGCCGCCTGATGGACCGCCTGAACAGCTTCATCACCGGCAATCGCTACGGCTCGGCGCTGCAGGAGAACATCATCACCATCCGCGACGGGCGCTACGTCATCCCCGTCCGCTCCGATGCGCGGAACGTCGTGAAGGGCATCGTCCACGACACCTCGTCCAGCGGGCAGACGCTCTTCGTCGAGCCGTTCGACGTGGTGGAGATGAACAACCGCTGGCGTGAGGAGCAATTGGCCGAGCAGCGCGAGGTGGAACGCATCCTCGACATGCTCAGCGCGAAGGTTGGCGACAACGCCGACAGCCTCCATCGCATGATCGAGGCGATTGCCGCCATCGACCTCGCGATGGCGAAGGCGCGGCTCGCCCTGGCGATGGAGGCCACCCGTCCGATCCTGCACGAGCCGGCCAAGGGAGCGGGACGTGAGGACATTCCCGGCCACCCGACACACTACGTCCGCCTCGTCAATGCCCGTCACCCCCTGCTGGACCAGCAGACCGTCGTCCCGACCTCGCTGGAGATTGGCGACCGCTTCCGCGTGCTGCTCATCACCGGGCCGAATACAGGTGGCAAGACGGTCGCCCTGAAGACCGTCGGCCTGCTGACGCTGATGGCGCAGACCGGTCTCTTCCTGCCCGCCGATGATGGCACGACCGTCAGCGTGTTCCCGGCGGTGTTCGTGGACATCGGGGATGAGCAGAGCATCGCGCAGAGCCTCTCGACCTTCTCATCGCACATCCGGAACATCATCCGCATGCTGCGCAACGTCTCGTCGGACAGCCTTGTGCTGCTGGACGAGATGGGCGCCGGCACCGATCCGCAGGAGGGCTCAGCGCTCGCCCGCGCGATCATCACCACGCTCCTGCGGCGCAAGGCGATGGTGATCGCCACGACGCATTACTCCGAGGTAAAGGCCTACGCCTACGCCACGCGAGGCGTCGAGAACGCCAGTGTCGAATTCAACGTGCAAACGCTCTCGCCGACCTACAAGCTCTCGATCGGCGTGCCGGGCCGATCGAATGCGCTCGCCATCGCTACCCGGCTGGGGATGCCGAAGGAGATCGTGAAGGAAGCGGAGGCCTATCTCGATCCGGGAGCGAACGGCACCGAGGACCTGATCGATGATATCCGCGAGCGGCGGAACGAGATCACGCGCGAACTGGAACGCACCAAGGCCGCCGAGGAGGAAGCCCGGCAGCTGCGTCGCCGTGCCGCGCAATCCCTCCGCGAGGCGGAGGACATCCGGCGCTCCGCCCGTGAGGAAGCCATTGCCGAGGTCGAAGCCGAACTTGCCGACGTCCGGAACGCCCTCCGGGAGAGCGCCCGCCTCAAGAACACCGTCCCGGCAGGCCAACGTCCCCAGATGCCGACACAATCCGCCGCCAACGCGATCCGGGAGGCGGAGGAGCAGGTGCGCCTCTCCGAACGCAAGACGAATCGCGGCTCGACGCGACCGCAGCCGGTGCTCCAGCCACCGCGCGCGCTCCGCAAGGGCGATCGGGTGCGCGTTCTCTCGCTGGACATGGAAGGGGACGTCCTCTCCGTATCCCCGGTGGACGCCGAGGTACAGATGGGTGTGATGAAGTCACGCCAACCGCTCATGAACCTGGAGCGGGTGGGACGAAAGCCGGCCTCCCAGATCCAGGAGCGCCCAGCCATCTCGATTCCCGCCCAGGAAGCCGTGCCGCTCGAACTCGATCTGCGCGGACGCCGGGCCGAGGAGATCGCCCCGCTGGTGGAGCGATACATCCACGATGCCTACCTGATGGGCATGCCATGGGTGCGCATCATCCATGGGAAGGGGACCGGCGCGTTGCGTCAGGTCGTGCGCGAGGAACTGAAGGGCAACCCGGTCGTCGCAAAGAGCGAGGCCGCCGGCCCCGGCGAGGGTGGCGACGGCGCGACCGTCGCGCATCTCCGCCAGAACTGAGAAACGAGGCGGAAGAAAAGAGGAAAGTGATCGTCGGTGATTGCCCCGATTGGGGCGGTCACCGAGATCGGTGTCTTGTCCCGCAGGGGCGATCCCCTTACCGCACCGCGAGGACCGGGGCTGACTCCCGGTCATGCACGCGCTCGACCTCGGAGAGCACGAGGTCGAGCGCGTCCTGCCACGGCATCTCGAGGTCCAGCAAGCGGATGCGCACCGAGTTCGCGGTGATCCGGACGGCCTGACCCAGTTCCCGCACCAGCTTCCGCTTGTCGAGGTTCGCCGTGATCACCGGGCGTACCACGATCTCCCGTTCGCGCTCCACAACCGAGTCGATGCCCAGCGCCTCGGAACGGATGCGCACCCGGATCAGCGCCAGCAGGTGCTCGATCTCCTCCGGATACTCGCCGAAGCGGTCCGTCAATTCATCGCCGAAGTCATCCACCTGCGCTCGCGTCGTCACGCCCGCGATCTGGCGGTACAGCCCAAGCCGGAGTTCCGGGTCGGCGACATAACTCTCCGGGATCAGCGCTGTCATCGGCAGGTCGAGCGTCACCGGCCCCTGCTCGATGGCCGGAGCCCCGGCCCGGATCTCCTCGATCGCCTGGCGAAGCAGGCGCATGTAGAGATCGTAGCCCACGGTCGCGATATGACCGCTCTGCTCGCCGCCGAGGATGTTCCCGGCGCCACGAATCTCGAGGTCGCGCATGGCGACGCGCAACCCGGCCCCGAGTTCGGTCGCCTCCTGGATCGTCTCCAGTCGTTCCTGGGCTTCCTCCCGGATCACCTTGTGCGGCGCATAGAGCAGGTAGGCGTAGGCGCGATGATTGCTGCGGCCAACGCGGCCGCGCAGCTGGTAGAGCTGGGTGAGGCCGAGCGTGTCCGCGTTGTCGATGATGATCGTGTTCGCGTTCGGGATATCCACACCCGATTCGATGATCGTGGTCGCGATGAGGACATCGAACTCCCGCCGCACGAACCCGAGCATCACTTCCTCGAGCACATGCTCGTCCATCTGCCCGTGGCCGATGCCGAATCGCGCTTCCGGCACGATCTTCCGCAACCGGTCCGCCAGCCGGTCGATGTCGTGGACGCGGTTATGCACGACATACACCTGCCCGCCGCGCTCGATCTCGCGCAGGATCACCTCGCGGACCAGCGTATCGGTGAACGCGGTGACGAACGTCCGGATCGGCAGGCGCTCGCGCGGGGCCGTCTCGATCATGCTGATGTCACGCAGGCCGGACATCGACATGTTCAGGGTGCGCGGGATCGGCGTCGCCGACATCGAGAGCACATCGACTTCGGTGCGGAGCTGCTTCAGGAACTCCTTCTGGCGCACCCCGAACCGCTGCTCCTCGTCGACGATCACCAGCCCGAGATCCTTGAAGCGGACATCCTTCTGCACCAGCCGATGCGTGCCGATCACGATATCGACCGCTCCCTCACGCAGGCCGTCGATGATCACGTCCTGCTCCTTCTTCGAGCGAAGGCGGGAGAGCATTTCGACCCGGATCGGGAATGACGACAGCCGTTCGAGGAAGCTGGTGAAGTGCTGGAGCGCGAGGACGGTCGTCGGTACAAGCACCGCGACCTGCTTGCCGCCGTTGACCGCCTTGAACGCCGCACGGATCGCAACCTCGGTCTTGCCGAAGCCGACATCGCCGCAGACAAGGCGGTCCATCGGCTTGGTGCTTTCCATGTCGGCCTTCACGGCATCGATCGCCTTCTGCTGATCGACCGTCTCCTTGTAGGGGAACGACTCGGCGAGCTCGTAGTCCCACTTGGTGTCGTCCGGGAACTGATGGCCGTGCCCGGACTCGCGGTAGGCATAGAGCTGGATCAACTCGAAGGCCATCTCGCGGACGGCCTTGCGGACGCGCCGCTTGGTCTTTACCCACTCGCCAGAGCCGAGCCGGTTCAGCGGCGGCGTGATCCCGCCGGAGCCGTAGCGGGTGACGCGATCGCTCTGATCGATCGGGACGTAGAGTTTGTCGCCCTTCTCGTATTCGAGCAGCAGGTACTCGCGCTCGACGCCGCCGGTGGTGACGCGGACAAGTCCAGTGAACTTCGCGACACCGTGATCGACGTGGACGACGAACTCGCCTGGTTCGAGACTCTGGGCGAACGAGCGGCCTTCGGAAGCGGTGCGTCCCCCCTGCCGCCGTGGTTGCTTCCGGAAGCCGAAGATCTCGAAGTCTGTCCAGACCCCGAGCTTGCCATCCTCCCACGCCCACCCGGCGGTGAGGTCGGAGGGGCGCACCTCGACCGTTCCCGGCGTCATGACTGGCGGGATGGCGCCTGTCTGCCCGCGCTTGTCCTTGCGAGGATAGAGCCCACGATCCTCCAGCAGTTCCGTGAGGCGATCGACCTGATCGGTGGCGATGGAGATGGCCCACCCGCGATCGAGCCGGGCCTGCACGTCGCTCGCCAGATCGTCGATCCGGCCTGCGTAGAGGGGAGGATCGGTCAGGCCGACGCCGGAGATCGTCCGCTGGCGTTCCGTCACCGCTCCGAAATTGAGGGTAGCCCGCCGCTTCAGCAGGCGTTCGAGATCAGCCGCTGGCAAGAACGGTTGCTTCAGCCCCGGCGGCAACTCGCCACTCTCGATGGCATTGGTCAGAAGCTCGAAGGCGTGGGCCTCCCGTTGGGTGGCGGCGAGCAGGACGGACGCGGGCTGGTCGATCACAAAGAGCGCATCGTCCGGCACGTAATCCAGCAGGGTCGTCGCTTCCGGCACGAGGTAGCCAGCCAGTACATCGAGTGACGCCGGAAGCGTCGCTGTCTCCAGATGCCCACGCATGCGCTGCCATTCCTCGCGCACCTCGTTCCGGAGCCGTGACGTATCCAGCGCCGCGATCTCGGGCGCGATGTCGAGCAGCCTCCAGGTCGGCACCTCGATGGGTGGCAGGAGGGTAAGCCGGCGCAGGCGGTCGGTAGATCGCTGGTTATGCGGGTCGAAGAGGCGAATGCTGTCCACTTCGTCGCCGAAGAAGTCGATGCGGATCGGCAGTTCGGAGCCGGGAGGAAAGAGATCGACAATGCCACCGCGTCGCGCGATCGTGCCCGGCTCCTGCACTAGCGGGTTCACCTGGAACCCGACCGAGAGCGCCCATTCCATCAGGTCGTCGATGAGCAGGCGGCTCCCGACCTCCACCACCAGCGTGTGAGCCGCCATCTCCTTGCGGGGCATTACCAGCTGCATCAGGCCGCTGACCGGTGTCACGATCACGTTCCCGCATCTGCCCCGCAGCGTCGCCAGCTGCTGCACGCGACGCACGCTGGCGTCGAGGTCGATCGGCAGCTGCTCGAACGGCATCGCGTCCGCCGCTGGCCAGAGAAAGACATCGGAGCCTGGCGCAAGGTACTCCGAGATCGCCCCGGCCAGGGCATCGGCGCGATCCCGCCGCGCGGTCACCAGCACGATGGGACGCTCCAACTCGGAGGCCGTCGCCGCGATCAACGCGGCACGGCCGGCATCCGGGAGGTCGTCGAAGGTCGCGCTCTTGCCATCGCGGATGCGATCGAGCGCGTCCTGCAGGGGGCGGAACCGGGCGAGGGGGGTGATGAGGTGGGCAAGGGTCAAGGGGGTGGGTCGCCTCGGGATTCATGGAGCCTGATTGGCCAGAAGCACGCAAAACGCCGGGCCAGTCGCTGCGACCGCCCGTCCAATCCGTGAAGCACGATTCTACACCTTCGTCGGGAAAGGTGCGACACTGGCAACCTATCCCACGCTGGGCGTATGCCAATCGTTCGAGCCTGCCACGCCCCGCACCAGAGCCACCTCCAGGAAGCCCCATGAACCCAACCACCACCGCAAAGCTCGATGATCTGCGTGCACGCCTTCGCGCGCTCGAATCCGTGGTCGTCGCCTTCTCCGGAGGCGTCGATAGCACGCTGCTTCTGAAGGTCGCCCACGACGAGCTTGGCGACCGCTGTGTCGCGGCGAGCGGTCTTTCCGAGACGTATGCACCGGAGGAGATGCAGGAGGCCCGCGAGATCGCAGCGGAACTCGGCGTCGAGTACGCGGTGCTGACCACCATGGAGCTGAGCGACCCGCGCTACGCCGACAACACGCACCAGCGCTGCTTCTTCTGCAAGCAGGAGCTGTACGGAACGCTCCGCGAATTCGCGAACGGGCGCGGGCTCGCTCACGTCATCGACGGCTCGAATGCCGACGACCTCGACGACTTCCGGCCCGGCCTCCGCGCCGCCCGCGACCTGGGCGTGCGTTCGCCATTGCAGGAGGCCGCGCTGACGAAGGCAGAGATTCGCGAGCTCTCGGCCGAGTACGGATTGCGTACGGCGGACAAGCCGGCAGTTGCCTGCCTCTCGTCACGGTTCGCGTATGGCGATCCAATCACGGTCGAGAAGCTGGGCAGAGTTGCGAAAGCGGAAAGCGCCATTCGGCAGCTCGGCTTTCGGGGCTTCCGCCTGCGGCATCACGATCAGGTCGCCCGGCTCGAGTTCGCGCCGGACGACCTCGACCGCGCCTTCGCCCATCGCGACGAGATCAACGCGCGAGTGAAAGCCGCAGGCTATACCTTCGTGGCCATCGACCTGGAAGGCTACCGACAGGGCAACATGAATCAGGGCATCTCGCCGAAGCTCATGGTCGCCCCCCGGTTTCCGCATGCCTCGACGGGAGGAGTGAGGACCGAGAAGTGATACCGAATCCGGGGGGAGGGTGAGGGAGGCCGGACCGACACGGGGTCCTTCGGCGTCGCTCAGGACTCCCTACGTACAGGGCATTCTTTCGTAGGGACCGACCCCGTGTCGGTCCGATGCCACCATCCCTCGGGATCGCTCCCCATGCACTGCCAGACCAGTCGGATTCAGTATGAGAAGTGAGCAAGAGCGCCGGAGCACATTCCTGCTCCGGCGCTCTCATACTCAAGAGGCTGAGAAGGGGAGTGAGGACCTGACGGCGCTCGCTACCCCCAACTCACTCCCCGGTTCTCACTTCTCGACTTCGTCGATCTGCGCGCGCTGCAGCTTGCCGCTGTAGTCGACGTAGATGCTTTGCCACTCGGTGTAGAACTCCACCGCCGCCGTGCCAGCCTCGCGGTGGCCATTGCCTGTCGCCTTGGTGCCGCCGAAGGGCAGGTGGATCTCCGCACCCGTGGTGCCCGCGTTGACGTAGAGGATACCCGTGTTGATGTCCTGCATCGCGCGGAAGGCGTTGTTCACGTTCTGGGAGAAGATCGAGGCGGAGAGGCCATAATCGACGCTGTTCGCAATGTCGATCGCCTCGTCCAGCGAATCGACCGGGATCAGCGAGAGCACCGGGCCGAAGATCTCCTCGTTCGCGATCCGCATGTCGCGCGTCACGTTGTCGAAGATCGTCGGCTCGTGGAAGAAGCCCTTGCCCAGCTCACCCGCCGTCGCCACGCTGCCACCGGCGACGAGGGTCGCGCCCTCTTCCTGCCCGATCGCGACGTAGGACGCAACTGTGTCGAGCTGCCCCTGGCTCACGACGGGACCGACATCGACCGACTCGTCCTGCCCGTATCCCAGCGACATCTTCGTGGCCCGCGCGGCCAACTTCGCCGAGAGTTCCGCCTGCACGGAGCGGTGCACGATCACACGGCTCGTCGCCGTGCAGCGCTGGCCGGACGTGCCGAACGCGCCCCAGAGGATGCCTTCCACTGCGAGGTCGAGATTGGCATCGTCCATCACGATCACGGCGTTCTTGCCGCCCATTTCGAGCGTCAGGCGCTTGTTGTGCTCGGCCGCCGCGACGGCGACTGCCTTGCCAGTCTCGGTCGAACCCGTGAAGGAGATGACCGGAACGTCTGGATGCTGGAGGATCGGATCACCGACCTCGCGCCCGGAACCAAGGACGACGTTGACGACGCCTGCCGGGAAGCCGGCCTCCTCCAGCACCTGCACGAGGCGGATCGTAAGCTTCGGCGTGAACGATGCCGGCTTGATCACGACGGTGTTGCCCGTCACCAGCGCCGGGAACATCTTCCAGGACGGAATCGCCATCGGGAAGTTCCACGGCGTGATGAAGCCACAGACCCCGAGCGGCTTGCGCACGGACATGTTGAACTTGTTGCGCAGCTCCGACGGCGTGGTCTGGCCGAACATGCGGCGACCTTCGCCGGCCATGTAGTAGGCCATGTCGATGGCCTCCTGCACGTCGCCGCGAGCCTCGTTGATGACCTTGCCCATCTCGGCGGTCATCTCACGGGCGAACTCCTCCTTGCGCTCCTCCAGGATGCGCGCCGCCGCGAAAAGCAGCTCGCCGCGCTTCGGGGCCGGGTAGAGCCGCCAGCTCTTGTAGGCCTCCTTCGCCGCAGCAACTGCCTCGTCCACATCCTGGGCGTCGCTGGCGGTATAGACGCCATCGAGTTCACCCGTGGCGGGATTGTGGCGCTCGAAGGTGCGCCCGGTGTGCGACGGCTTCCACTCGCCGCCAATGAAGTTCAGGAAGGTATCCGCCATGTCTGCTGGTTGCCTCTCATTCGTGATGGGCTACGCCGGATGCGCGGCCCAACGGCTCCGTTTACACCGAGGAGTCTATCACCCCGATTTCCCATATCGCGGACGCCCGGCAGTCCGCATGCCGATGGTCGCCGATTGAGTCCCAGGCGGCGTCCGACGCTCGTCCCATGGACCGAGAGAATGCGCTCCATCCGACGATCCCGGTCCAGATCAGCCGTGACCGCGTACGATACGCCCATCAGCGACGGATGCATCGCCCGGTGACCGGGCGATGCGCAGAGGGAAAGAGGTTGTGCCATGACGCGCACGAAGATCCGGGGTGCCTGGGTGATCGCCAGCGATGGCGATTCGCACCACATCCTCCAGGATGGCGAGGTCGTCTACGACGGGAACACGATTGTCTTCACCGGGCACGACTATCCAGAACCGGTGGACGAGGTGATCGAAGCCGGCAACGCGGTGGTCGGTCCGGGATTCATCGACCTCGATGCCCTGTTCGACCTCGACACCACGATCCTGGGATTCGACAACACACCCGGCTGGAAGAAGGGCAGGGTCTGGCCCACAACCTATCTCGAACGTGGCGCACGCGACGTCTACACACCAGAGGAAGAGGCGTTCCAGCACGAATACGCGATGGTGCAGCTGCTGCGCAACGGCATCACCACCGGCCTCCCCATCCGCTCAATCTTCTATCGGAAGCACGCCGAGACCTACGAGGAAAACGCGCTCGCCGCCGAGGCAGCGGCCCGGCTCGGCATCCGCATGTATCTTGGTCCCTCCTATCGCACTGGCCTCACGACGGTGACGCCAGACGGCACATTCGTCCAAGCCTGGGAAATCGAGGAGGGGATGCGGGGATTCGAGGAGGCAGTCCGGTTCGTCCGCGACTTCGATGGCGCCCACGGCGGACTGATTCGCGGATTCCTGCAGCCGGACCGGATCGAAGGCTGCACCGAGGACTTGCTCGTCGAAACCGCCAGGGCTGCACGCGATCTCGACTGCCCGGTAAGGCTTCATTGCTGCCAGGGCGAGATGGAGGTCCGGCTCGTCCAGGAGCGGTGGGGCAAGTCCTCCCTGGAGGTCCTGCACGATATCGGGTTCCTGACGAATCGCATGCTGCTTCCCCACGGAACGAATCTCGGCGGCGTGAACCCGACGCCGGAGCGTATCGAGCGCGAACTCGGCTGGCTGGCCGAATCCGGTGCGACGATCGTGCATTGTCCGCTCGTCAGTCTCCGGCATGGCACGATGATGGACTCATTCCCCCGGTTCCGGGAGATGGGCATCTCGATCGGCCTCGGAACCGACACCTGGCCGCCGGATCTCATCCAGAACATGCACGTCGGGGTGATGGCCGCCCGCACCATCGACCCTGCGCGAACAACGAGCGCGGCCGACTACTACACCGCAGCGACGATCGGCGGCGCGAACGCGATCGGCCGGAGGGATCTCGGCCGGCTGACACCCGGCGCCCTGGCGGACATCACGGTGTTCGACCTCGACGCGTTCCACATGGGCCAGTTCATCGACCCCATCCAGACGATGGTGCTCAACGGCAGCGGGCGAGATATCACGATGGCGATCGTCGATGGCCGCGTCGTCATGCGCGACCGGGAGATCCCCGGCATCGACCTGCCGGCCATGCACCTCCGCGCGCAGGGACAGTACGAGAAGCTGATCGCAACCTTTCCAGAACGGTCGCATCTGCACCCCCCGGTCGAGGAAATCTTCCAGCCCTCGTTCCCGGTCGTCCGTCGCCCGGACAGAGGATAGGCGAAAACAAGAAATCGGCTGCGATGGCAATGCCATCGCAGCCGATTTGTCGTGCCAAGCACGTTGGCTCCCCGACTAGGATTCGAACCTAGAACCTACCGGTTAACAGCCGGGCGCTCTACCGTTGAGCTATCGGGGAATCTCATCTCGTTCCCGAGCGGGTAGGAGTATAGCAACGGATTCCGGTCGCTGCAAGGGAAATCGTGATGCACTCCGAAATCCGCCGTCTGGTCCCATATCTTCCTCCGGCGCATACTTGAAGCCAGACCGACCATTCGCGCGGCGCCCGCCGCTCCCCCGGACACACGCCAGCATGTGGGATCCCCGTACCTACGAAGACACTGACTATGGCCTCGACGACGGAGAGTCGTTCGAGCCGGACTTCGACCCCAACGAGGACGAACCGTTCGATCCGGCGATGCCGCATGTGATGACGATCCTCGGGCCAATCGAACCCGAAGAACTCGGTGTCTGCCTGCCGGCCACCCGGTTCATGCCACAGCCATCTCCTGACCAGACCGAGCGGGAGCGGGCACGCTTCCTCGCCGAAGCAGGAGAAGAACTCGAAGCATTCGCGAGCGTCGGTGGGCGGGGCATTGTGGACATCGCAACGGCGGAGACCGGACGGGATGTTCCGGCCCTCCAGCGCCTCACCCAACTTGTGCCATCGCACATCATCGCCTCAACCAGCCCTGACGGGCTTTCGGACGACGATCTCGACCGCGCGTCTGTTCGGCCGGGCCTGATCGTCGCGCACCTGGAGGCGGTCGCCGCCGCTGACCGGATCGAACGCGCGATTGAGGGTGCATTCCGTCATGGTATGCCGCTCCTCATCACGGTCCCTAGCTGGGACCGAGCGGCAGCCATGCTGGCAGCTCGCCGGAGGGTCGTGGACGGCATGACGGCAGCGCCACGCCTCGTCCTCGGCGGGCCGGAGGGTCTCCCGGATCTGGACACCATCGAAGAGGCAGGAAACGCTCGCGCGTTCGTCACGATCCGCTGTGCCGGTCCTGGGCACCCTCACGACGAAGCCCTGCTTGCCGAGCGGATCGTCGACGTGGGGAACGAGGGGCTGGCCGCGCACCTGCTCGTAACCATGGACATTGTGGTGCCGCGTCTTCGCCTCGCTGTGCCAGCAGAACCTCGGACGCCCTACCTCATCGATCGTTTCGCGCTCGCGCTCATGGATGCCGGAGCGTCGGCCCTTGATGTTCGCCGCCTTCTCGTCGAGAACCCCGCCGAAGCGCTGACGATCAGGCGGCCCATAGCGTGAGATCCGGTGCATTCCTGTTGCAGAGCGCTCGCGCTATGTATGATTCGTGAAGGTATCGTCGTTCCAAGCAGGAGGTTCCGGTCGTGACGACACGCGTGTACCTGAACAACGCGAAGGTGACGAGCGACGCCCCGGATCGCGGGGACCTTCCCGCGGAGCGTTTCTTCGTGAATGGGTCGGATGTTCCGGAGGTCTGGGTGGAAACCGAAAGCCAGGCGATCGGCGAGGTGGGGCGGGCGGCGTCGTTCTTCCTCACGCGATCGCTCGATATCGGATTCACGCGCATCACCGGCACCATCGAACGCAAGCGCGTCAAATAGCGGTAGCGCCCGTTCGCAAGCGTTCGAAGACGCCGCCCATCACCGCCCCGAAGGCAATGTGCCGGACGACAGCCTGGCCGAATGCCGTCCACATCCAGTACGCGTCGAGTCGTCCTTCGCGAATCGCCGGGTGTGCGTCGATCAACCGCATGATCGGGTAGAGGGCAACATTCTCAGCCGTGGCGAAGGCAACTCCACGCATCCAGCCCGGACCGGACAGTCTCGCCGCGACGATCGCATAGACCATCCCCACCGCCATGCTGTTGCCGGCATGAATGAGCAGCCCGATTCGTCGTGCCGTCAGCGGATCCCTTGAGAAGATACCGCCGAGCAGGATGAGGTCATCGGTATTATTCCCCAGGACGGCGAGATCGGCCCGCATGACCGCGAGATAGGCCGCACCACCCGCCAATCCCGCAAGGGGACCGGTCAGCAACGAAGACGTGGGCATGGACAACCTCCCGCAAGGACAGCAAGGGCCGGTCGGAACGAATCCGACCGGCCCTCTCATCAGTGCATGGACGAAGCCAACGCGACTAGATGTGGATCGCGTGACCCAGGGCGTCGTGCGCGGCCTCGCCAATGACCTCCGACACCGTCGGGTGCGGATGAATCGTCGTCGCCATTTCCTGGACGCTCGCGTTCAGGTAGCGCGCCAGACCAGCCTCCGCGATCAACTCGGTGGCGTGCGGGCCGATGATGTGGATGCCCAGCACGTCGTCCGTGTCGGCGTCCACGATCATCTTGGTAAATCCGTCCGGATGCCCCTCAATGGTGGCCTTCGCGTTCGGCTTCATCGGGAATTTGCCGATCTTGATCTCGTAGCCGAGTTCCTTGGCCTGCGCCTCGGTGAGCCCGACGGAGCCGATCTCCGGCTCACAGTAGGTGCAACTCGCCGAGTCGAGGACATCCAGCGGCCAAGGGCTGAGGCCCACGATGTGCTCGACCGCGATGATGCCCTGGCGCATGGCCGTGTGGGCGAGCATCTGCTGGCCGTTGACGTCACCGATGGCGTAGATGTGCGGCACATTCGTCCGCATCATCGAGTCGACCGGGATGATGTCGCCCTCGGTCTGCACGCCGACGGTCTCCAGGCCGATGTTCTCGATATTGCCCTGGCGGCCAATCGCGACGAAGAGCGCCTCGGCCTCGACCACACGCTCCTTGCCCTTGGAATCCTTCACACGGACCGTGACACCCTTGTCCGTCACGTCGATGTCATCAGCGGTCGGACGGGCATCGGGGATCACGTCGAGCTTCTTGCGCGCGTAGGCACGGGTCAGATGCTGCGAAACCTCGGCATCCTCCTGCGGCACCATTCGGCCGATCAACGTGACCTTCGCGCCGTAGCGATGATAGATGTCCGCCCACTCGACACCAGTGGCACCGCCGCCACGAACGATGACGCTCTTCGGCATCTCTTCGCGGACGACCGAGTGATCGCTGTTGAAGACCACCTTGCCGTCGAAATCGATGCCCTTGATCGGGCGCGGGCGCGAACCCGTGTTGATGATGATGTCCGGCGCGGTGATGGTGAAGATCGCCCCACCATCGTTCGGCGTCACCTCGACCGTCTTCGCGTCGAGCAGCTTGCCACGTCCCATGAACACGGGGATCTTGTGCTTCTTGTCGAAGAGGTAGCGGAGACCGCGATACTGACCCTCGACGATATCGAGCGAGCGGCCCAGCGCGGTCGTATAGTCGAATTCGATGTCGCCCGTGACGTTGACGCCGTACTGGCCGGCTTCCTTCACGGTATCGAGAATGCTCGCCGACTTCAGCATCGCCTTCGTGGGGATGCATCCGCGGTGGAGACAGGTGCCCCCGAGTTTGATGGCTTCGACAACAGCGACGTTCAGGCCGAGCTGCTTGGCACGAATCGCGGCGACGTAGCCACCGGTTCCGCCCCCGAGCAGGATCAGGTCGAATGCATTGTCCTGGCTAGCTACTGCGTCCGTCATGAATCAGGTTTCTCCAGTCTCATAGACCAGCACGGCCCTCCGTTGGACCGGCCTCGCATACCGTGGCAATTATCCACCATTCTGCAAGGGGATAGCTGGTCACCACGGTAGACGTTCGGGCACTTGGCGGAGAGGGTAGAGGCGCTCGCTGCCATCTCCCGGTGCAGCCCATTGGTCTCGTCGTACGAAGATCGTGCTCGTGGCCTGCCTATGCCGTGAGGTAGCCGATACCATCCTCCAAGGCGACCGGCTCACGGCCGATCAGCTCGCCCGTGGCCGACCCGGCAGCGGTATTGTCCAGCGAGAGCATCTTCAACTGCTCGGACGTGACGGGAGGACGCAGCGCCATGGGGAGTGGGCCGGATGCCGCCACCACCGCCTTCATCACCGGCAGCGGAATGTGCACCCGAGGTCGCTTGACGCCGAGTTGCCGCGCGATGGCGTCGATCATCTGCTCGTAGGTGTAGTGCTTGCCGCCCCCGAGTTCGTATACCTGTCCGTCAGTGAAGTCGGGATCGTCCACCGCTCGCATGAAACAGTCCGCGACGTCATCCACCCAGACGGGTTGGAAGCGTGCGTCTCCGGACCCGGCGATCGGGGTAATCGGGAACTGGCGGACCACCCCGGCCAGCACGGTCACGAACCCGTCTCCCTTGCCGAAGATCACTGAGGGCCGGAAGATCGTCCATTCAAGACCAGAGGACATGACGGCCTGCTCAGCCTTCCACTTCGCCTGATGGTATGGGTATGCGGGGTCGTCCTTCACACCGATGGCGCTCATGTGGATGAATCGCGGGACACCTGCCGCCCGCGCCGCCGCGACGATGTTCTCCGTGCCTTGCCGGATGACGCCATCGAAGGTAGCTCCCCCATGCTCCTCGATGATCGCGACGAGGTGGATCACAACGTCGAACCCCACGAGCTTGCCGGCGAGCGACGCAGCGTCGGTCACGTCGCCGACAAGCGACGACACGCCCTCCGGGGCATGGTGTCCGCTGGCATCACGTTCCAGCAACACCACGTCGTGCACCGGCTTCAGCCGATCGACGATCCGGCTACCAACAAATCCTGTTCCACCTGTCACCAGAATCCGCATTCGACGTTCCTTTCCGTGAGTATGGTGGCCACGTTCTTGCGTATAGACCACAATACAGGGGGCCAGATGCACGGGGATCCGGCATACTGGTAACGCACGGCATATGCCGGAGGCCGAACGGCAAACGGCGATTTCGTGTCTTGGCCCTGTTTGATGGATGCAGGCTGCTGCATCCATCTCATGTATTGGAGGGAAACGTGGTCGACAAGGAACAGGTCGAGGGCGTGGTAAACCAGGTTCAGGGCGAGGTGAAGCAGACGGCGGGGGATCTCCTCGACGACCACAAGCTCGAAGCCGAAGGCAAGGTTGACGAGCTCAAGGGCACGGTCCAGGAGCACATCGGCAACGCGCAGGCGGAAGTCGAGAACGCCACCGATGACGCCAAGACTCATGTCGCGGATGCCGCCGATGATGCCAAGGCAAAGGCCGATGACGCTACGTCCGACCTCAAGAGCAGCGCCGAGGATATTCTCGACGATGTCAAGGAAGGGTTCGAGGACGTCAAGGACAAGGTCTCTGGCTTCTTCAAGAAGCTGACCGACTAGACGCAGCAGAAATGCAGCATCCGAGCCGACCTGCCAATGCGGAGTCCGGTTCGACCCAAGGCCCGGCGACGAGATCGCCGGGCCTTGTCGTACTCACGCGCCCAGCGACGCGAACCCCTCGCGCGCGATCAGATCGCGCAGCAACCCGGTCCGGATTCCGCTCGGCACCGCGTCGACCGTTTTCGGCCCGATCGCCTTGGCAGCCGCCAACGCGATCGCCACGCCGGCCGGCAACACGGTCGCGCGTTCGTGCTGGATGCTCAGCGCCGCGGCAACCACATCCGCGGGTTCACCGGCAAGACGGGTGAGGATCTGGGCGATCGTGCCAATTCCGAGCGGATCGCCGATGCGGTAGTACTGGCGCAGTCCTTCGATGAACTGCCCGTTGCCTCCCGAGAGCAGCAACGCGCCTCCCCGCCCGTCGAGGATTGAGGCGCGCTCGGTGAGGAACGCCTGCGCATCGTCCTCTGCGGCCCGCACGGATTCGGAGCCAGGTGGATCGGCGTGGAACCAGCGATCCGCCACCCGACCCGAACCAATCGGAATCGAGAATGCCTCCTCCACGGCACCGGCACTCGCTGCGATGATCTCCATGCTGCCGCCGCCAATATCGACGATCGCCGCACGACCGCCTTCGGGCAGATAGTCCTGCAACCCGAGAAATGTCAGCCGAGCTTCCTCTTCACCGGCGATCGTGCGAATCTCCCACGCCGTCTCGCTGGCGATCCGGTCGAGCAGATCTCGTCCGTTGCTGGCAACACGCAACGCCTCGGTCGCGACTCCGACGAACCGTCGTGCTCCGAGGTCTCGCCCGAGCTGTTCGAAGGCAATCAGCGTGGACACCGCTCGTTCGAGGCGCTCCGGATCGATCTGGCCGGTCTTCTCGATCCCGGCGCCAATGCGGACCGCGTCGTTCCGCTCTTCGATCGTCTCAATCCCGCCATCGGCAAAACAGCGTGCAGCCGAGAACTTGAGCGTGTTCGTGCCGATATCGACCGCCGCCAGAACGATGCCTTCCTGAGCATCCATCGCCACTCTCTCCCAACGCGGGGACATCAATAGGACGCCCGCTTCAGCTTCGCCAACACCTTGTCCGGATTCGGCATTCCGCTCTCGCGGACCTGCGCTTCGGTCTCGTCAAGCGGATAGTCCACATAGCGGATCTCTGCGAGCCAGCGGCCTTCCTGCTCGTCCCAGGTGAACAACCCCCACCGGGAGACGAGCCGGCCGTCCTTCGGATTCCCGACCGCCGAGACATCCACGAGTGTGAGGCCATTCACTTCGCGAATGTAGGAGATATGGATGTGTGCGAAGGCGAGGATCGCCGCCTCGACATCCCCAAGAATCTCCTCGATTTCCCGCTTCGACGCTTCCGGGTCCAGCGCCCGGTCCTGATCGACCGGGTTGGCGTGGACGACCAACAGATCATCCTTCGGCGAATGGCCCCCCGGCGGGGTGATCCGCAGTTCGAATGGAAGATCGCGGAGGGTCGCCAGTCCATCTGGCCCGAGTTGCTGGATGACCCATCGTGCGGGCTTGGACGTGCGGGATTCTGCCGCGAGATCACGGTCGGTATTGCCCTGCACCGCCTCGATTCCACGATCCTGGAGACGATCGAGCACCCCAGCCGGATCGGGACCGCCCTCACACAGATCGCCAGCAGCGATGATCCGATCCACGCCAACCACGTCGATATCCGCCAGCACGCGATCGAGCGCGATGCTGAATCCGTGAATATCCGAGATGACCGCAACCTTCATCGAGGACCCTTCCTGCGTCATTCCCACACGAAACAACGGGCGGGCCAGTTCCACCCGCCCGTTGCCTCGCAAATCCCCCGCCGCCCGAGGAACAGGAATCAGCGTTCGCCGCGTGTGATCCGGCGGAGCTCGTCCAGGTTCGCCTTCGGCACGCGATGTTCGTCCAGCAGGCCGTTCGTCTCCTGCTCAGTATCGCAGAGCTGGGTATAGCAGAATCCGGCGAGGCCAGGGATGCTGTGCAAGACGCTGGTTAGCGCCTCGTACTTGGCGAGATATTCGGCCTCGGTCGTCACCTTGCCGTATCCGAACCACTGCTCGCCGGTGTCGGGAACATAGCTGACCCCGCCATACTCACTGATCAGCACAGGCTTGCCCGTGTGCTGATAATCGCCCACCGCCAACCGGCGATCGCCGGGGAAGTACATCTCCAGCGTCGTTTCGATCGCCTCGGGTGTCTCATAGCGGCGGCGCAGTGTCTCCGGGTCCCACGTGTAATCGTGGATGGTGAAGACATCTCCTGCGACCTGCTCCCAGCCATCGTTGCCGATCACCGGCCGCGTGCCGTCGAGTTCATGCGTCTTGTGATAGACAGCCTTCACGGCGTGACGCTGACGCGGTGAGAACTCGGCGTCCGCGATGCCCCAACTCTCGTTGAACGGCACCCACGCGATGACGCAAGGGTGATTCCGGTCGCGGACGACCGCCTCGCGCCACTCCCTGGCGTGCCGTTCGAGTGCGAGTTCGGTGGAGGCGAAGGGGCTTGGCATCTCGGCCCACAACAGGAGCCCGAGCCGATCCGCCCAGTAGAGGAAGCGTGGATCTTCGACCTTCTGGTGATTGCGCGCCCCGTTGAACCCGAGTTCGAGAATGAGCTCCACCTCGCGCTTGAGCGCATCCGGGGTGGGCGCGGTCAGCTGGCTTTCCGGCCAGTAGCCCTGATTCAGGACCAGCCGCAGGAAATGCTCCTTGCCATTGATCCGGAACTTCGGGGTGGAGACATCGACGGTGCGCAGGCCGATGTACGTCTTCACGACATCGTCGGCGACGTCCGGCGCGGAGAGTGTGAGCGTGACACCAATGAGGTTCGGTGTGGCCGGCCGCCAGAGGATCACATTCCAGTCCATTGTCGGGTAGCTGGAATCGAGCCCGATGGACCCGGACACACGATTCCCATGCACCGCGAAGGTCCCCGACGGCAGCGCAACGGACGCGTGCTCGAAGTCGACTCGCAGGGTCGTGCCCGGCAGCGCGCGGGCGGACAGCGTGATATCGAAGTCGATTCGCCAGCGGCCACGGTCGAACGTCCAGTGCATGCCATCAATGTGGACCGCCGGGGCGGATTCCAGCCAGACCGGCTGCCAGATTCCCGACGTGCGGTGATACCAGATGATGTGCGGCTTCTCCAGCCACTCCTGCTTGCCGCGTGGCTGCTCGTCGTCGATCGGGTCGTCCTCTGCGCGGACGACAACGGAGTGCTCGGTCTTCCCGGCGTCCAGCGCAGCGGTCACGTCGAACGTGAAGGGCGTGTGCCCACCCTCGTGCGCGCCGACCCAGACGCCATCGACCCAGACCGTTGCCCGGTAGTCGACCGCGCCGAAGTGCAGGAGCGTGTTCGTATCGCCTGCTGCGACCTCGAACGTCCGCGCGTACCAGAGCACGCGGTGATAAGACGTGTCGCCGATCCCGCTCAGCTCCGATTCCGGCGGATAGGGCACGGTGATCGTGCGATCCATCCTCGAAGGATCGACAAACCAGCGTTGCGCCAGGCCCTCATCGGCGTCGTCGTATGCGAACGACCACGCGCCCGTCAGGTCCACCCAGCCATCGCGCACGAACTGGGGATTCGGTGCGGAACCCACTTCCTCGACAATCATTCGTTCCCGGTCCTCTCGTCGTTGATCGGAATGCCTGCGATCGTCGCAGCTCTGCCCGTCGCCGCTGCCCATATTGATCCGGCCCGGCGATTGTGCCACTATTCGGGCATCCCGCAAACATCGAGCATACCCGCATCGTCAGCACACCGTGCCGTGGAGCGAAATGGATGAGCGGGGATTCGGCAGGACACCATCGACCAAGGACCATGTCGCAGCGTGAACGACTCGGGAGCACCCGATGACGCCCATCGCCACGCGGCCGATGGCGCAGAGGCCGCTTCCCCTTTTCTCCACCACGGCTGGCATCGTGACGCCAAACGCGTTGCCCGTCTTCGCGCATCCCGCCGAGCAGGAACTCGCCCGGCTGCTCTCGTTCTTCAACATCCGTTGGACCTACGAGCCGACGACCTTCGCCCTGCGCCGTCACGACGACGGCACGATTGCCGAAGCGTTCACCCCCGATTTCTTCCTGCCCGATCACCGGCTCTACCTCGAACTGACGACCATGCGGCAGAAGCTCGTGACGCGAAAGAACCGCAAGGCGCGACTGTTGCGCGAGCTCTTCCCCAATGTTCGTCTGCACCTGATTTACCGCCGCGATTTCCTGCGCCTAATGGAGTGCTACGGAGCGGAGGTCGCCCGCGCGGAGCCGAGCGCGTCCGAAACGGTCATCCGGAGCGAGGAGGAGATCGCGCGCGCCGTCCACGACCTTGCCTGCACGATCGCCGCCCGCTGGCAACGGTCACGCAGCATGCGCCCCGTCGTGCTGGTCTCCGTCTCGCGAAGTTCACGTCGGTTCCAACGTGACGTAACGGAGGAACTGCGATCCCTGGGCGTGCCGGTGGGGCAGGCATTGCTTGCCGCGTCCAAGACGGACAGCCCCTTCGGCAAACCGCGGTTTCGGGCCAGCGAAGACGCGCTCAGCATGATGGCGCACGGACACGTCGTGCTCCTGGAGATGCTGGTCAGCTCCGGCCTCAGCGTCACACATGCGCAGCGTTGGCTCCATCAGCGGGAAATCAACGTCCAGCAGACGATTGCCCTCTTTGCCCGGGATGGCTTTCGAGTGGGGGATGTCCAGATCGACGCGGTGGCCTTCGAGGCACCGCACGATGTCCTCGCGGGGTATGGTCTCCAGCTTCGCGCCGCATACGCGAACCGCCCGCAGGTGGTGAGCCTGCGGGCGGCGGAATCGTCAACTGCAAACGAGACGCTCGCGGCGTTGGGGATTCGCTAGCTCCCGAACGCGTCAGTCCTTGATCGCGACCGGGGTCGAGAGCGGAGTTCCCGAATCCTCGGTGGCGCCTTCGATC
This sequence comes from Thermomicrobiales bacterium, assembly GCA_049840815.1. Classification (GTDB taxonomy): domain Bacteria; phylum Chloroflexota; class Chloroflexia; order Thermomicrobiales; family UBA6265; genus JASGDN01. The sequence continues at coordinate 343,774 of JASGJI010000007.1, forward strand.
AGGGTCTCCAGCGTTTTCTCATCCGGAGCCGAGACATAGGTGACGTGTGTTCCGTCGACCAGAATGTGCACCGTCTCCTCGTCCGTGACAATGGCGGTGCCTGTGCCGGACCCCAGAGGGGACGTCTCGGCCCCGAGCCGGTCTGTCTCCCGCTCGATCAGGGTGCGGGCGAATTCGTTGGCGTCGTCCTCCGAGTCCCAGACCGTAGCCCAGTAGATCGCCGTGTCGTCGGCATCGCCAACCACGACATAGTGATCGCCCCCCCAACCGGCAGCCGCATCCTGCGCCTCCTCGTCGGAGATGGAATCAGCGGTATTGAGCAGGATCGAGATCTGGAACTCGCCGAACGTGTCATCGTCGAGGATCGTCCAGCCGTCGCCAAGGGCCGCCGTCGGGTCACTGACCGCCACCGCAATCGGCTGCTCACCCGCGAAGTACTTTTCGGGATGGAGCACCTGCTCGGTGCTGATCGGCGGGTTCGCGTAGACCGCATCGACGGCCTTCCAGCCGCCATCCTCGTACACCGCGCCAACGAACGTGCTGCCCTGCTCGTAGGGGAAGTAGAGCGTCTCGATGAAGATGGCCGGGGCGCTTTCCAGCACATCCGGGATCTCGGTGTTCTGGTACTCGTCCAGAAGCCGCCTCAGGAATGCGCGGTCGGACGTTGCGTAGATGCTCTCGAAGTAGGTTGCATCCCCCTCCGGCAGCGCAATCAGCGCCAATGAGGTGTCAGAATTCGCCGCGTTCGCGTGGTTCTGAAGCGCAACGAGGTCGAAATGCTGGTCCTGCAACGCATGGACGGTCTCGTGCGCAAAGGTCAGTTCCTGAGACGCCGAGAGTTCCGTCGTTCCCTCACCGCTGTCGGAGACGACTACCATGCGCCCGGTGTTCGGGTCGTAGTACCCGAGCACACCATCGCCGTAGAGGTCGTTGTAGAGCGCGCCGAGGTCGGTATCCGCGGGCGCGAGGCCGAAGGCGACGAGGACGCGCAGGTCTTCCTGCTGCTCCTCCAGCGGATAGTCCTCCGCCGCGATCTCGGCGCGCATCTCCTCGCGGGTGATGAAGTTCAGGTCCAGCGGTTTCAGCAGGTCGAGCTGACGGATCTGCTGCGTGCGGTCCTCGATGTCGGTGAAGACGCTCGATTGCGCCGCGAGGCTGGGCGAGACGCTGACAGTAAGCGCGACAAGCGCCGGAAGGGCAGAACGAACGAGTGTGCGAGGGGTGGGCAGGGACATGGACACCTCAAGGCGCAGGACGCATACGCGACGGGAACGATCCGGGATCTCGTGGCTCCAGCATACGCGAGATGCCTGAGCATTCGCTGAGCGAGGGGAGAAGGTTGAGGGCAATCGCATGTTCAGCGTTTGCGCCGGGCAGGGCAATTGCAGGCTCAGTCGGCGCGACAGTGGTTCGTTGGTCGCGCCGTGCGAACGACGGGCTAGAAGGACATCGTTCGTACAGCGGCACCCGTGTGTGGCGCCTCGGAGCGTATGGCAAAGACGCACCCGACCAGAAGGCTAGCGTGCGATTGCCTTGGAGTGGGTTGAGGCGAATGAAGTGAGCAGTGAGATCCGATGCTGTATTCCCGTGCTCGTCGATCTGGTCCCTCGCTTCGGTCCTCGGTCCTCACGTCTCATCCTCCCTGCCTGAACGACGGGTTGGATCGGATCGCCCAGGACGCCAGACTGTCCGCACGACCCGCAGAATGCCCTGCCACTCGCGAGCTTCGGTGGCGTCGAATCTGCACGACATCCATTGCGCCGATTTCCCGCAGACGACGACGCACCCGCATTCCCGCCCCATCGCCGAGGACCTGCCATGACGACCATCCCTCCGACCGCGCCAACGACTGCCACCCTTGGCGAACTCCGCGACTCCGGCTACAACGCTCGATCCGTCCGAAACGAGATGCGTGAGAATCTCGTCCGCGCCCTGACCTCCGGCGAGTCGCTCTTCCCCGGCATTCAGGGCTACGAGGACACCGTCCTCCCATCGCTGGAGAACGCCATCCTCGCCGGGCAGGACGTGATCCTGCTGGGTGAACGCGGTCAGGCGAAGACCCGTCTCGCCCGCAGCCTCGTCGCCCTGCTCGACGCATGGACACCGGTGATCTCCGGTTCCGACGTGAACGACGATCCGCTGGCGCCGATCAGCGCGTTCGGCAAGGCGAAGGTCGCCGAGCTGGCCGATGCGACGCCAATCGCGTGGCTCTCCCGCGATCGCCGGTTCACCGAGAAACTCGCCACGCCGGACACCACCGTCGCCGACCTGATCGGCGAAGTCGATCCGATCAAGGTAGCCGAGGGGCGATATCTGAGCAACGAGGAGGTCATCTCCTTCGGCCTCATCCCTCGCACGAACCGGGGCATCTTCAACCTGAACGAGCTGCCGGACCTGGCTGAACGCATTCAGGTCGGCCTGCTGAATATCCTCGAAGAGCAGGACATCCAGGTTCGCGGGTTCCAGGTGCGGCTGCCGATCGACATCATGATCGTCGCCTCCGCGAATCCGGAGGACTACACGAATCGCGGGCGGATCATCACGCCGCTGAAGGACCGGTTCGGCAGCCAGATCCGCACCCACTATCCACGCTCTGTCGATCTCGAGATCGCCATCGCCGAGCAGGAGCGAGCAAAGGCCGACCTTCCCGGCATCACACTCGCCATCCCGGCGTACATGCGGGAGATCGTTGGCGAGATCTCGCACATCGCGCGGCGATCCTCCGATGTCTCCCAGCGCAGCGGCGTTTCCGTCCGCATGACCGTGGCGAACATGGAGGCGATCGTCGCCAACGCCCAGCGCCGGGCCGTCCTCAACGGCGAGAAGATCGCCGTGCCCCGGATCAGCGACCTCGCCGCGATCTACCCGGCCAGCATGGGCAAGCTGGAGTTCGAGACCTTCGGCGAAGCTCGTGACGAACAGATCTTCGACCGCTTCATCGGCGATGCCGTCCGCGAGGTCTTCGCGCGAACGGTGAATCCGGCTGACCTCGACATGCTGCTGCTCGCCTTCGACAACGGACTGACGGTGACGACCTCTGAGCGCGCCGATGCTTTCAGCTACATCCACCAGCTGAGCTCCGTGGACAACGTCTCCAGCGTCATCTCCACCTTCGAGCCGTCCCGCGATCCTGCCCAGATCGCTGCTGCCGTCGAGTTCCTGCTGGAAGGCCTCTATCGGCTCCGCAAGCTCAGCCGCCACCCTTCGCGCGAGGGCACGCGATACGCGCGGTAGAGGAGTGAGGACCGAGGAGTGAGAAGTGATAGAACACCGAAGCGTGTTCGCACCGATGTCAGGGAATGGACCGGTCAGTGAGCCTCTCTTCCCGGAGTGAGCGTTTCTCCCGGCCATTTCTCTCGCCTCTCCCCTCGAGAAGGAGGACGATCATGCAATCATTCCACCATCCCGCCTCCTGGACCTACACGCAATGGGACGGCACCGGCGAGCTTCCCCTCGCTCCGGATGACCTCATGGATGCGCTCGCCGAGGACCTCCTGCGTCACGGCGACATGGACCTCGCGCTGCAACGTGCCTTCCGCTGGGGCTTCCAGGGACAGGATGGCCAGCACGCCGATGGCCTCCGCGACCTCATCAAGCGCCTCCAGCAGCAGCGGCAGGAGATGCTCGACCGCTGGGATTTCGACTCCATCGCGAACGACATCCGCGAGCGGCTCGACGAGATCGTGCAACAGGAGCGGAACACGCTCGGCGCGCGGAAGCAGGCCGTCGAGGATGCGCGATCGGATGACTTCGATCCCGCCCCCGCACAGGACTTCCTGAACCGCAAGGAGCAGGCGCTCGACGCCCTGCCAGACAATCCCGCCGCCCGCATCGACGCGCTTCGGGAGTATGGATTCGTCGATCAGCAGGCGCAGGCCGACTTCGACGCACTGCTCCAGCAGATGCAGCAGCAGATGGCGGACAGCCTCTTCAACTCGATGAGGAACGCGCTGACTGGCGAAGGCAACGAGGGCATGTCCATGGAGGACATGAAATCGTTCCTCCAGGACATCAACGAGGCCTTCGAGCAGCAGGCACGAGGCGAGCAGCCCGACCTCGACCGCCTGAACAATCGTTGGGCGCAGCAGATGGGCGGTCGCATCGAGAGCATGGACGAGCTCGCCGACCGCATGCGCCAGCGCATGGCCGCGAGCCAGGCAATGATGCAGATGCTCAGCCCCCAGCAACGCTCGGAACTGATGCAGCTGATGCAGCAGGCCATGCAGGACGCCGGCCTCGGCGAGCAGTTGCAGCGGCTCCAGCAGAACCTCGGCCCGCTCGGCCCCATGCAATCGATGCAGCAATCCGATGCCCACGGCACGCAGCCGCTTTCTGTCGATCTCGCGACCGACATCCTCCAGCAGGCAAACGCGATGGATCAGCTGACCGGTCAGATGCGGTCGATCAGCCAGCTTCATGACCTCAAGGGACTCGACAAGGACCTGCTCGACCGCGTGCTGAATGACGACGACCGCGCCTGGATCGACCGCTGGACGCACGTGGAGGAACAGCTGGAGGACGCGGGCTACGTCACCAAGGGACGGCGCGGGCTCCAGCTGACGCCGCGCGCCGTCCGCAAGATCGGCGAGAAAGCGCTGGAGGACATCTTCGGGCAGCTGCGGAAGCAAGGCCTCGGCGATCACGATCTCCAGCGGCGGGGCGGGGCGGGGGAACTCGCGGACTCCTCGTCGCCATGGCAGTTCGGCGATCCCTTCCAGCTCGACCTCGGCAAGACGGTCATGAACGCGATCACGCGAAACGGCCCCGGCGCGCCGGTCCAGCTCCACCCGGATGACTTCGCCGTGATCGACCGCGAGGCGAAGACGTCCACGGCAACGGTCCTCCTGATCGACATGAGCCGGTCGATGATCCACAACGGCTGCTGGGATGCGGCGAAGCGAGCGGCCTTGGCGCTCGACACACTGATCCGCGGCAAGTATCCGCGCGACATGCTGGAGTTGATCGGCTTCTCATCGTACGCGCACCCCCTGAAGGTGACGGATCTGCCGACACTGGAATGGAACGAATATACCTACGGCACGAACCTCCAGCACGCCCTCCAACTCGCGCGGGAGCTGCTTGCCAGCCAGCGCGGCAAGGACCGGCAGATCATCGTCATCACCGATGGCGAGCCAACCGCGCATCTCGTCGATGGGGAGGTCTATTTCGCCTACCCGCCAACGCAGGAGACATTCGAGGCGACGCTGAAGGAGGTGATCCGCTGCACGCGAGACGACATAACCATCAACACCTTCCTGCTGGAGCAGACGCCCTACATGGCCGAATTCATCGGCGACCTGATGCGCGTCAACCGTGGTCGCGTGATAGATGCCTCGCCGACGCGGCTGGGCAGCTACGTCCTCCGCGACTTCATGCGCCAACGCACCGTCAACCGCGCCGGAACGTGACGCAGCGACTCAGCGAACGCAAACGAGGGGAGATTCCTTCTCACTCCTCACTTCTCTCACCTCTCACCTCCGTCGCGTGAGAACGAGTCGTATCACGGCGCTCACGGATGGTAAGATAGGCGCAAACGCGCCCTTGCGCGGTCGTGTCTTCTCGCGGGATACCTGAGTCGCGCCAGCGGTTCATCCAGAGGCCGTCCCGACACCCCCCGGATCGCCGACGATCAGCCCATCCAGATCCTCGAAGGAGCCACCTTTGTCCATCGCCGAAGGTCAGTGGCGCGAAGTTGCCCTGAGCGATAGCGAGTACGCGCAGATTGTCGAATTGCTTGGCCGTGAACCATCGATCGTCGAACTCGGGATGTTCGGCGCGATGTGGAGCGAGCACTGCGGCTACAAGCACTCCCGACCACACCTCCGTACGCTTCCGAACGACGCGCCATGGGTCGTCCAGGGGCCGGGCGAGAACGCCGGCGCCGTGGATATCGGCAACGGTCTCGCCGCCGTCTTCAAGGTCGAATCCCACAACCACCCAAGCGCCGTGGAACCCTACGAGGGCGCCGCGACCGGTGTTGGCGGCATCGTCCGCGACATCTTCACAATGAACGCCCGGCCGATCGCCATCCTCGATGGCCTTCGGTTTGGGCCGCTGGACGATGTCCGCAACCGCTATCTCTTCGACAACGTGGTGGCCGGCATCGGTGGCTACGGGAACTGCCTCGGCATTCCGACCGTCGGTGGCGAGGTCTTCTTCGATACCAGCTACAACGGCAACCCGCTTGTGAACGCCATGTGCGTCGGCATCGCCCCGATCGACAAGATCGTGCGGGCGAAGGCGAGCGGCGTCGGCAATGTCCTCGTCCTCATCGGCGCGGAGACGGGGCGCGATGGCCTCCACGGCGCGACCTTCGCATCGGTGGATGATCCGGAAGCCTCTCATCGCGGTGTGATCCAGGTCGGCAATCCCTTCCTCGAGAAGCAGTTGATGGAAGCCTGCCTCGAGCTTTTCAAGGGTGATGCCGTCGTCGCCATGCAGGATCTCGGCGCAGCGGGCCTCACCAGCTCGGTGGTCGAGTGCGCCAGCCGGGGCGAAGTCGGGGTTGAAATCGACGTCCAGCTGGTTCCCCGCCGCGAGACCGGGATGACCGCCTACGAGATCATGCTGAGCGAGAGCCAGGAGCGCATGGTCCTGGTTGCGCCTCCCGATCGAGTGCCGGAGATCAAGGCTGTCCTCGATCACTTCTCGCTCTCGTCCGCCGTCATCGGTACGATCACGGACGATGGCATCGTGCGGATCAAGGACGGCGACACCGTCGAGGTGGAGGTGCCTGTCACCTTCTTCATCGACGAATGCCCGGTCTACGAGCCGAAGGACGCCTGGCAGCCGGAAGAGTACGCCGCCCGCGCGGCCGTTGATGTCACGGCGCAGGATGACCTCTCCGCCGACGACCTCCTGGCTTCCATCGAGCGAATGATGACCTCGCCGAACATCGGTTCCCGCCGCGAGGTCTACGAGCAGTACGACCACACGATCCTCACGAACACGGTCGTCGGGCCGGGCCGTGGCGATGCCGCCGTCCTCCGCGTGAAGGGGACTCCCACCGGCATCGCGACCTCGCTCGATTGCAACTCCCGCTACTGCTACCTCGATCCTTACGTCGGTGCCCAGCACGCCGTCGCCGAGGCCGCGCGCAACGTGAGCGCAGTCGGTGGCAAGCCACTGGCGATCACGAACTGCCTCAACTTCGGCAACCCGGAACGTCGCCCAGGGAACTGGCAGCTTGCCGAAGCCGTGCGCGGCATGGGCGACGCCTGCCGGGCGCTCGGCATCCCGGTCGTGAGCGGCAACGTCAGCCTCTACAACGAGACCGCCGGTGTGCCTGTCTTCCCGACGCCCACCGTGGGCTGCGTCGGCGTCCTGGAGGACGTGACCAAGACCACGGGCACGCAGTGGGGCGCCGATCAGGACATCGTCCTGCTTGGCGACGCGACGCCGACGCTCGGCGGCAGCGAATACCTCGCGTGGTTGCGTGAGGAGATCGCCGGAACCCCGCCCGCCATCGACCTCGCCGCCGAACTCACGACGCAGACACTCGTCCGCGAACTCGTCGCGGATGGCAATGTCGAAGCCGTCCACGATGTCGGCCTGGGCGGACTTGCCATCGCGCTGGTCGAGATGGCGCTCGGTGAAGGCATCGGCCATCGTGTCGGCGCAACCATCGAGACACCGCCGTCTGGCTCGACGCGGCTCGATGAGACCTGGTTTGGCGAAGCAGCCGGACGCTTCCTGCTCGCCGTCACACCAGAGAAGACCGCCGGAGTCCTCGCCGCCGCGCAGGGCGCGGGCGTCGCCGCAGCGGCAATCGGTAGCACCGGCGGCACGACACTCGACCTCGCGGGCTTGGGCTCGCTCGACCTCGACCGCCTGCAAGCCGCGAGCGATTCCGCGCTTCGGTCCGCCGGCGTCGTCGCAAACGTCTAGGGACCGCACGGACTGTGGAACGGACCACCACCATGACTGACATCTTCACCGACCCACGCCGCGTCGAGCCCGTCAACGACACGCCCGCATATTTCGACTTCGAGGACTACGAGGACAAGCCGCACGAAGAATGCGGGGTTTTCGGCATCTATGCCCCCGGCGAGGATGTCGCCCGCCTCACGTTCTTCGGCCTCTACGCACTCCAGCATCGCGGCCAGGAGAGCGCGGGCATCGCCACGGCGACCGGCGACGAGGTCAACGTTCGCACCAACCTCGGACTGGTCTCCAACGCCTTCCACGAAGAGGACCTGAAGCAGTTGCCCGGCCACATCGCGGTCGGGCACACGCGCTATTCGACCTCCGGATCGAACCAGGTGTGCAATGCCGGCCCGATCCGCGTGCAGTCGGACATCGGGCCGATCGTGATAGCGCACAACGGCAACCTCACGAACACACTGGCCCTCCACCGCGAACTTGAAGACGAAGGCGTCGAATTCAGCTCGACCACCGACAGCGAAGTGCTGGCCGAACTGGTCGCGCACACGCACGGCCTCTCGTTCGTGGAGAAGATGCGCCGGGCAATGCCCCGCCTCGTGGGCGCGTACAGCCTGGCCGTCCTCGTCGAGGACCGCATGTACGCGGTGCGCGATCCCAAGGGCGTCCGCCCGCTTTGCATCGGCCGGCTGGATGGCAACTACGTCGTCGCCTCCGAGACGTGCGCGCTGATGACCATCGGCGCCACCTTCGAGCGAGAGGTCGAGCCGGGCGAGATCGTCGAAATCAACGCGGACGGCATGATTTCCCACGGGGTGGGACCGGTCCAGAGTCACGCGCTCTGCCTTTTCGAGATGATCTATTTCGCCCGCCCGGACAGCGAGATCAAGGGCCGCCGGCTCTATCTGAGCCGCCAGCGGATGGGCGCGCAGCTCGCCAAGGAAGCGCCGGCCGACGCGGATGTCGTCATCTCGATGCCGGACTCCGCAACTCCGGCAGCCATTGGCTACGCGCGGGAGGCGGGAATTCCCTACGCCGAAGCGCTAATCAAGAATCGTTACATCGGGCGAACCTTCATCCAGCCCGACCAGCGCCTGCGGGAAATCGGCGTCTCGCTCAAGTTCAACGTGCTGCCAGAGATCGTCGAGGGCAAGCGCGTCGTGCTGGTGGACGACACCATCGTGCGCGGCACCACCAGCCGCCCGATCGTCAACCTGATCCGGCAGGCCGGTGCGAAGGAAGTGCACATGCGGGTCCACGCGCCGCCCATGATGTGGCCGTGTTACCTCGGCGTCGACCTCGCGAAGCGGGACGAACTGATCGCCGCGCGCATGTCGGTACCGGAGATCGGCGAGTTCATCGGAGCGGACAGCATCGGCTACCTGTCGCTGGAAGGCCTGTTCGAGGCAATCGGGCGCGGTTCGACCGGATTCTGCACTGGATGCCTGACCGGGAACTACCCCGTACCGGTCTTCTCCGATGTGGACAAGCTCGCGCTGGAGCATGTGTAGTTCCGAGAATATCTGCCGCCTCGCGGCGGAACGCTAGCGCAGAGGGCACGCGCAGGGTATCTTCATCCACAGGCGGAAGGGGTTCCCTGCGCGTTGTCATGGGCAGCGACCTTCGACACCAGCAGCACACCAGACGGGAGGAGCTTTCTGTGGGAGACGTGGACGGCGGTTCGTTGAAGCGAACGCCACTCTATGACCGCCATGTCGCGGCTGGCGCCCGCATCATCCCCTTCGCGGGATGGGAGATGCCGGTGCAGTACGAGGGCATCCTCGCCGAGCACCGCCGGGTACGCTCGCAGGCGGGATTGTTCGACCTCGGCCATATGGGCCAGCTGGACGTCACCGGTCCGGATGCCTTGGCATTCCTGCAGTACACGACCACCAACGACGTCTCTAAGCTCGCGCCCGGCGAAGCCGCCTACGGCATGCTGCCGAACGACCATGGCGGGGTGGTGGATGACATCTTCGTCTACCGCAAGCCGGAAGGGCAGGACGGCTACTTCGTGGTCATCAATGCCGCCAATATCGACCGCGACCTCGCGCGCTGGGCCGAGTTGAAAGCGCGACGATCCGATCTGGACGTCACGATCACCCACCTCTCCGACACACTCGGCATGATCGCGATCCAGGGTCCCAGGGCGGAGGCCATCGTGCAGCCGCTGACCGATCTCGATCTCGCCAGCCTCCCGTATTTCACGCTGCGAGAGACCGAGGTCGCGGGCATTCCGGTTCGCCTCGGTCGCACCGGCTACACTGGGGAGGATGGCTTCGAGATCTTCCCTGCCATCGATCAGACCGTGGCCCTCTGGGATGCCATCGCGGAAGCCGGCAAGAACGACGGGCTTGCCCCGATCGGTCTCGGCGCCCGCGACACGCTCCGGCTTGAAGCACGGATGCCGCTCTATGGCCAGGAACTCGGCGACGACATCAGTCCATACGAGGCAGGTCTCGGTTGGGCCGTGAAGCTCGACAAGGGCGATTTCGTCGGGCGCGAATTCATGGCCGCCGTCAAGGCCGAGGGGCCGAAGCGGAAGTGTGTCGGCTTCAAGACGGTCGGCAAGGCGCCCGCGCCTCGCACGCACTACGAGGTTCAGGTCGACGGCAAGACGGTCGGAGAAGTCACCAGCGGCGCATTCTCTCCAACGTTGGAAGAGAACATCGGCCTCGCCCTGATCGATGCCGAATACGCCGGAGTCGGCAAGCCGTTGCAGATCATCGTGCGCGGCAAGCCGGTCGACGCCGTGCAGGTCAAGGTCCCGTTCTACAAGCGCGCCGGGAAGTAGTCCGGCACCCTTCAGCGATCACACACGTCCTACCGGGACGAGGAGTCACCCACCATGTCCTCTCCACAGAACCTGAAGTACACCAGGACCCACGAGTGGGTCCTGCTCGATGGCGATGTCGCCACCATTGGTGTCACCGATCATGCCCAGCAGGAGCTCGGCGACATCACCTATCTCGAACTGCCGGAAGAGGGCGATGCCATCACTGCCGGCGAGACGTTCGGCGTCATCGAGTCGGTGAAGGCCGCATCGGACGTCTACTCGCCGGTGGACGGTGAGGTCGTGGAGCGCAACGGTGACGCCGTGGATGCTCCGGACGTCATCAATTCCTCGCCGTACGGCGGTGCGTGGCTGATCAGGGTCAAGATCGCCGATCCCGCGCAGGTGGAGGCCCTGATGGACTCCTCCACCTACGACGAGTTTGCCGGCGACGCCCACTAGACGAGGAGTGAGGGAAGAGGAGTGAGAAGTAAGGCTCGACAACGCTGAGCGGTCCCGACTACCTTGGGCTCGTTCCAACGGCCTCGCTTCTCACGCCTCACTCCCCACTGCTCTCATCCTACGAGTGCAAGCATGACGTTCAATCCCCACACCGCCGAAGATCGGGCCGAGATGCTCGACGTGATCGGCGTCGACACCGTTGAGGAACTCTTCACGCCGGTCCCCGAGGCCGTGCGCTTCCCGAAGCTCGACTTGCCGCGCAAGCTGACCGAGATGGAAGCCGCCGCCCGCCTCGGTGCACTCGCCGACCGCAATGTCGTGCCCGCGCCGGAGGACATCTACCTTGGCGCCGGGTCATACCAGCACTATGTGCCGGCGACCGTCGGCCAGATCCTCTCGCGCGGCGAGTTCTACACGGCCTACACGCCCTACCAGCCGGAAGTGGCGCAGGGCACGCTGCAGGTGATCTACGAATTCCAGTCGATGGTGGCGGAGCTGTTCGGGATGGAGGTCGCCAACGCCTCCATGTACGACGGCGCGACCGCCATGGCCGAAGGCGCGCTGATCGCGGTCTCGTCCAGCAAGAAGAAGCACAAGATCGTCGTCACGGGCACGGTGCATCCGGCTTATCGTGACGTCCTGCGCACCTATGTCGAGAGCTCGGGAATCGAGGTGATCGAGGTCCAGCCCCAGGCCGGGACCCTCGTCGTCACGGCGGAGGACATCGCACCGCACCTTGCCAACGACGTTGCGACGGTGATCGTGCAGTACCCGAACTTCTTCGGCGCGATCGAGGATATCCAGGGCATCGGCGAGCAGGTCCACGAGGCAGGCGCGCTGCTGCTCGTCACCACGACCCCAGTGCCGCTTGGCCTGCTGAAGTCGCCCGGTGAGCTCGGCGCGGATATCGTCACGGCGGAAGGGCAGTCGCTTGGCGTCGCCCAGAGCTACGGCGGTCCGTACGTCGGCCTGCTGGCGACCCGGCAGAAGTTCGTGCGCCAGATGCCGGGCCGTCTCGCGGGAATCACGGTCGATTCGGAAGGCAAGCGCGGGTACGTGCTGACCCTCCAGACCCGCGAACAGCACATCCGCCGTGAGAAGGCGACCAGCAACATCTGCACAAACCAGGGGCTGATGGCGACGGCGGCAACCGTCTACATGTCCAGCCTCGGTCCGGAAGGATTCCGCGAGGTCGCGCGATCCAGCTATCAGCATGCGCACTACCTGGCGAACCAGCTCGTGGCGACCGGCAGGTTCTCGCTTGCCTACGACGCCGCCTTCTTCAACGAGTTCGTCGTGATCGCGGACCGCCCGGCGGCCGAGGTCAACACCGCGCTGCTGAAGGCAGGTATCATCGGCGGCCTCGATCTGGGGCAGTTCGGCCCGGAATACGAAAACGCCCTGCTGCTCTGCGCGACGGAGATGAACTCCCGCGCCGGCATCGACCGCTTCGTCGAGGTCGTGAGCGCAGCATCCTAGGGACGTCGGCGAACGCAGCATGCCGCGATGACCACCGTCGTCGCGACCTGCTGCGTTGGTATACTCCCAAGACTTCGCTTCTGAAGCCGTTGTCCACCGGGCCGGTGCGACGAAGCACGCAACCCTGTTCCGCTCGTGTCCACGCCGGGGATCGTTCGAGCGACAGTCAATCCAGGTGGGAACGCCGTGAGCAAGCCAATTGTCGCCATCGTCGGGCGTCCGAACGTCGGGAAATCGACCCTCTTCAATCGCCTCGTCGGTGAGCGCCAGGCCATCGTCCAGGATCAGCCGGGAACTACTCGCGACCGCGTCTACGGCACGGCAGACTGGCTGGGTGTCGAGTTCACCATCATCGATACCGGCGGGATGCAGGACGACGACGAACTGCCTCCCGACACGACCGAGGCGGAAACGATCATCGCCCGCCAGACGCGCGACCAGGCCAACAGCGCCATCTCCGAGGCCGACGTGATCGTCTTCCTCGTCGATGCGAAGGCCGGCCCTTCCGCCAGCGATGCCGAGATCGCCGATCTCCTGCGCCGCACGGACAAGCCGACACTGCTGGCGGCGAACAAGGCCGACAGCGCCGCCCGCCGCGACATGGTCTTCGAGTTCTTTGAACTCGGGCTGGGTGAGCCGATCGCCATCTCCGCCTACCACGGTAACGGCACCGGCGACCTCCTCGACAAGATCGTGGAGAACCTGCCGGACGCCGAGCCAGAGGAGGAGACCGAGGGACCGCGCATCGCCATCGTGGGGCGCCCGAACGTCGGCAAGAGCCGCCTCCTGAATGCCCTCCTCGGGCAGGAACGGGCGATCGTCAGCGATGTCGCCGGCACCACGCGCGATAGCCTGGATACCGACATCACTTGGAAGGGACAGCCGCTGACCCTGATCGATACCGCCGGCATCCGCCGACGCGGGCGCGTCGAGCAGGGCATCGAGCGGTTCAGCGTCATGCGCTCCATGCGAGCCATCGACCGCGCGGATGTCGTTCTCCTGCTCATCGACGCCACCGAGGACTTCACGGCGCAGGATCTCCACATCGCTGGCTACGTCGAGGAGCAGAAGAAGGGGCTCGTCGTCGTCGTCAACAAGTGGGACCTCATCGAGAAGGACGCGGGGACGATGGACGAGTACCGCGCCCGCGCCGCGGAGCAACTCGATTTCATCCCGTACGCGCCGGTTGTCTTCATCTCCGCGAAGATGGGGCAGCGCGTCAGCCAGGTGCTCGACACGGCGCTTTCGATCATCGAGGAGCGCGAGAAGCGGGTCAGCACCGCGTCGCTGAACAAGATGCTCCAGGAAGCGGTCGCGAAGCATCAGCCGCCCTCCCGACCGGGCAAGTGGTTGAAGTTCTACTACGCGACGCAGGCGGACGTGGCGCCTCCGACGTTCATCATCTTCTGCAACGATCCGAAGCAGATCCACTTCGGCTACCGCCGCTATCTGGAGAACGAATTGCGCGAGCAGTTCGGGTTCACGGGCACTCCGATCCGCATCTCCTTCCGCGGCCGGCACGAGTCATAACGTGGAGACCGTCTGGGGCATCGTTCTGGTCATCGCGGCCTACGCGCTCGGTGCGATCCCATGGGGCGTCGTGCTGGGGAAGACGTTTGCCGGCGTCGATGTCCGCGAGTACGGCAGCAAGTCGATCGGCGCCACGAACGCGCTCCGCGTCCTGGGCCGCAAGTTCTCGATCGCGGTGCTGGTGCTGGACATGCTGAAGGGCGTGCTGCCGGTGGTGATCGGACGGATGGCGGGCCTGCCGGACTGGTCGATCGGGCTCGCCGCACTCGTCGCGGTGATCGGGCATTGCTGGTCGCCGTACATCGGCTTCACCGGCGGCAAGGGTGTGGCGACCGGGGGAGGAGCGGGGGTTGCCCTCTTTCCGTGGTTGCTGTTGCTGGTGCCGGTGATCGTCGTGATCGTGCTGGTAACGCGCTACGTCTCGCTCGGCTCGATCGTGACCGTGGCCCTTGCGAGCGTGGCGGCTGTCGTCACGGCGACGACGGGGCACCTGCCGTGGAGTTGGGCGATCGCGATCGTCCTGATGTCCGCGATCATTGTGCAGCGTCACCACGCGAACATCGCGCGCCTGCGGGCCGGGACCGAGAACAAGTTCGGCTCCCGGGTGAAGGCGGCGTAAAACCTCGTCGAGCTCCATGAGCCGCAACCCCCCCGACGCGAATCGGATCGCGTCGGGGGGTCTGCATACCAGATACCAGACCTATGCCATTGCGCCATCTCATTCAGGCGCGGGGCTACAGCTGATTTCGAAAGAGTTGCCGTCTTCCGTAGCGGGTCAGCTCGTCTGACCCATCCGGCGAAGCCGGATATCCCGGAATGATTCCTGAACCCAGGATTGGCCTTCGGCCAATGGCGCAGACGAGCTGCGCCGCTACGGGTTCGAACTGGGATCTAGTCCGGATACCCATCCGGGTGGCGTTGCATCCATTCCCACGCAGAACCGATCATCGCGTCCAGCGTCGAGTTCACCGGGTTCCAGCCGATCAGTTCCTGCGCCTTCGTGCAGTCCGCGATCAACGCCGCCGGATCACCGGCCCGTCGGCCACCGAACGCCACCGGGAGTTCGCGATCCGTCGTCAATTCAACCGCCGTCGCGATCTGCTGCACGGAGAACCCGTCCTTCGTGCCGAGATTGATCGCACCGAGCGAGCGGTCGAGGACGTCGAGGACGTCGACGTGCGCCTTGGCGAGATCGACGACGTGGACATAATCGCGGATCGCGGTGCCGTCCGCCGTCGCGTAGTCGGTTCCGAAGATCGTGAACGCCTTGCGCTTCCCTTGCAGCGCCTCCAGCGCGACCGGGATGACGTGCGTCTCCGGGCGGTGATCCTCGCCGAAACGATCGCTCGCTCCTGCCACGTTGAAGTAACGGAAGGCCGCGTAGGAGAGACCGTAGGTGTTCGAGAAATCCTCGAGCATCTGCTCGACCATCCACTTGGAGCGCCCATAGGGGTTGATCGGCTGCTTCGGCGAGGACTCCTTGATCGGCAACTCCTCCGGCTCGCCATAGACGGCGGCAGTGGAGGAGAAGACGAACTTGCCGATCTCCAGTTTCCGCACCGCGTCGAGCAGGTTGAGACCACCCACGACATTCGTGCGGTAGTACTCGCTTGGCTTCTCCACTGACTCCGGGACGAGGTGCAGCGCGGCGAAGTGGAGCACCGCATCGATCTGTCGCCCCTCCAGCGCCGAGACGACCCCATCCGCGTCGCGGAAGTCGACCTCCACCAGTTCGGCCTCCGGATGCACCGCCGACCGGTGTCCGCGCACGAAACTGTCCGCCACGATCACGTCATGCCCACGCAGCAGCAGTTGCTCCGTCGCCACGCTGCCGATATAGCCGCCACCACCCGTCACCAGGACACGCATGGAACCTCCATTGTCTGCCGTCGCGCCACCGAGAATGGCGCAGGAATCGTCCATTCATCATGGTACACTCGCCGCAGATTCACGCGCCGTACGGAGGCTCATCTCGTCTTTCGAACACGGCATTCCCGGCAGTCGCCCAAGGAGATCACGACCCATGTTCATTCCCGACCTGCTCGCCCAGGCCGATCCCGAGATCGCTGCGGCAATTGCCAAGGAAGAAAACCGGCAGCGCCACGGCATCGAGCTCATCGCATCCGAGAACTACGTCAGCGAGGCCGTGCTGGCCGCCGTCGGCTCCACCCTGACGAACAAGTACGCCGAGGGTCTGCCGGGCAAGCGCTACTACGGTGGCTGCGAGTATGTCGATATCGTGGAGGAGCTGGCGAACGCCCGTGCGAAGGAGCTCTTCGGCGCGGAGCACGTCAACGCCCAGCCGCACTCCGGCGCGAACGCGAACCTCGCGGCCTTCTTCTCCCTTCTGAACCCCGGCGACAAGATCCTGGGCCTCAACCTCTCCGAGGGTGGGCACCTGACGCATGGCAAGGATGTGAACTTCTCCGGTCGTTTCCTGGAGGCACACTTCTACGGCGTCAACCACGAGACCGGCCTCATCGACATGGACGAGGTCCGCGCGAAGGCGATCGCGGTGCAGCCGCGTGCGATCATCGCCGGCTTCAGCGCCTACAGCCGCGTGCTCGACTTCAAGCGCTTCCGCGAGATCGCCGATGAAGTGGGAGCGTATCTCTTCGCGGACATCGCGCACATCGCAGGCCTCGTCGCGACCGGCGAGCACCCAAGCCCGATCCCGTACGCGCACATCACGACGACGACCACGCACAAGACCCTGCGTGGTCCGCGCGGAGGCATGATCCTCACCTCCCAGGAGTTCGGTGCCGGCGTCGACAAGACTGTCTTCCCGGGCATGCAGGGCGGTCCGCTGATGCACGTCATCGCGGGCAAGGCCGTTTCCTTCGGGGAGGCGCTGAAGCCGGACTTCACCACCTACATCAAGCAGGTGAAGGCGAACGCGAACGCGATGGCGGAGCGCTTCATCGCGCAGGGCGTGAAGGTCATCTCCGGCGGTACCGACAATCACCTGATGCTGGTGGACGTCGGATCGATCGGGATCAGCGGTCGGAAGGCGGAGCGCGTGCTCGACACGGTCGGCATTTCGACGAACCGCAACACGATCCCCGGAGAGACGCGCTCCGCCATGCTCGCGAGCGGGCTGCGCATCGGATCCCCGGCAATCACGACGCGCGGATTCGGCATTGAGGAGAGCGTGAAGGTCGTCGACCTGATCGTGCGCGTCATCAACGCCCCGGAAGATGAAGCGATTCTGGCCGAGGTCTCCCGCGAAGTGAAGGACCTGACGGCTGGCTTCCCGGTACCGGGTCTCGGCTCGCCGGTCGCGGTCTAGCCCTCGACGTCACAGGCAATCAAGAAGAAGCGCCGGGAGGATGATCCTCCCGGCGCTTCTCTGTCTGCGGTCGATGGATTTGCGATCGACCCTACTGCAATAGCCACTCGAACTTGGGGCGCTGCTTGTCGCCCGGTTCACGCCGAAGCACCAACCCGGCGAGCATCGAGACGGTGGCGAGCAGATACTTGCCAAGAAGCATGCCCATGACGAAGCCACCAAGCGTTCCGAGAACGATGCCCACAGAGAACACCGTTCCTCTTTCTTTGTTACCCACTGTGGCCAGCCTCCTGAACAAGCGCCCGCGTCCTGGCCGGGCGAGACACAACGAATCGGTCGGGGTTGCGGGGAAGCGGGCCGAGCGTGCAGTTTGAACGGTTACTGGATCGAGAGCACCACCGGCGCGTCAGCCCAGCGCTCCTCCAGATGATAGAACGCGCGGAGTTCCGCATCGAAGACGTGAACGATGACATCGGCGAAATCGAGCAGGATCCAGCCGGACTCCGGATCGCCCTCCACCACGCGGGGCCGCACCTTCTGGTCGGACAGCTCGTCAGTGATGGATCGGCTGATCGCGCGCAACTGACGCTCGTTCTCGCCAGAGCAGATCACGAAATAGTCGGCGATGAACGTCAGGTTGTGGATGTCCATCACCTGCGTGTCGATGGCTGGCGTGTCCGCAATGATATCGGCGATGGCGAGGGCCAGCTCGCGAGACTGGGAAATGGGATCGGTCGGGGTGTCGTGCATAACGAGATCTATCGGAGCGTCCTCTCTGAATCAGGATCGCCGGGAAAACGTCGGCGACCGGATCGTCCGCCGCGACTCGGCGACGGATGGTAGGCCCGGCAGGGTTCGAACCTGCGACCAAGGGGTTATGAGCCCCGTGCTCTACCGCTGAGCTACAGGCCCGAACATGCATTCGTAAGTGTAGATGCCACGTCCGGTCGCAACAACATTCGACGCGACCCGATCAGGAACCCAGGAAGAGAAATCGCACCGCCCTGCCCAGATCCACCCAGATCCCGCCGCCAATCAGTCCGATCCCGATCAGCGTCGCCGCGATGATCACGGCATCGACGCTCTGCCGCCCCTGATGCGACCAGTAGACGTCGGCGAGGTGGAACCAGAGCGCGAACTCGTCCAGCGTGAGCGCCGCGCCGATGCCGAAGAGCAGGGCAAGAAAGATCGGATGGACGAAGTGGGGGAATCCGATCGCAATCCACCCTGAAAGCAGGATCAGGATGATCCCCGGCACCAGGTGATGGAGATGCGTCCCACCCGAGGTCGCCATATTGTGGAAGAGCCGTTTGTGCTTGCCGTCGCGGATGGAATACGTGATGAAGCGCACGGTGGCAAAGGTAAGCAGGAACGCGATGAACATCACGAAGGCAGGCTGCTTGCCCTGATCCGCGATATCCCGCATGTAGGCATCGCCAATCTTCGAGAAGAAGTGCGCAAGCCGATCCACAGATCCCCCGATCAGTCGGCGGCCTCGACCGCGATTCGCGCTCGACGGCCACCGCGCACCATCGTCCCGGCGGCATCCGCATCCGGGATCTTCTGGGCAACTCCGGCCCCGATCAGGGCGAGCACCGCTCCCCCAATGAATGCTATCCGATAGGCATCCGCATCGAGACCAGCCTCAATCCCGGACGACGCGGCTGCGATGGTGAGGATGCTGCTGAGCAACGCCACGCCAATCGCACCACCGAGCTGTCGCTGCACCATCGAAAGGGTGGAAGCGCGTCCGGTCTGGGCAGAGGTGATGGTCGCCATGCTCGCCACCTGGCTTGGCAGGAAGACATACGCGATACCGAAGCCAAGCAGGAACATTTGCGCCCGCACGATCCACAACGACGTGTCATGATCGATCGTCGCCATCGAGGCGATGACGAGGGCGACGAACGCAAGTCCACCGCTCATTAGGCGACGTGGACCGATACGAGGATACAGTCGGGCGACCAGCTGCGTGGACACAACGACACCGAGCGCCTCCGGGAACGTCGTCAGTCCGGACTGGAGGGGAGACACGCCTTTCGCTTCCTGAAGGAAGAGGGGCATCAGGAAGAGCGTGCCCATGAACGCCGACGACGTAAAGAAGGACACGGCAAGCGCGCTCCGCAGGAGGCGATTGGAAAGCAGGTGCAACTGCACCATCGGGCTCTTCACCCGCTGCTCGACCAGCACGAAGGCCGTCAGCGCCACAACGCCGATCAGGCCAAAGAGGACTACCTCCGGCCGCGTCCATCCCTCGACCGGCCCCCGCCCGACGGCGAACATGAAGCTCCCGAATCCGACCCCCGCTAACAGGAAGCCGGGAATGTCGAACGATCCTGCATCTTCCTCCCGATGCTCGTGCAAGAAGACCAATCCGAAGACCAGCGCTGCCAGCCCGACCGGAAGGTTGACATAGAAGATCCAGCGCCACGAGATTCGTTCAACCAGGAACCCGCCGATCACCGGACCCAGCGCCGGCCCGAGGATGGTCGCGAACATCAGGATGCGCGAGACCTGCACCCGTTCCGCCGGCGGGAAGGCACGATAGAGCATCGCCATCCCGACCGGTGTCAGCAGGCCGCCGCCAGCTCCTTGCAGAATACGGAACGCCACCAGCTGATCGATCGACTGCGCCATGCCGCAGAGCGCGGATGCCCCAGTGAAGAGTCCAAGCGCGAGGAGGAAGGTCCGTTTGGTCCCCCAACGATCCCCGAGCCATCCGGAGACCGGGATGAAGACCGCCAGGCTGATCAGGTACGCCGTCACCACCGTATCAATCGAATCGGGAGGAACCGAGAACTCCCGCGCCAGGGTCGCGAGGGCGACATTGACGATGGTGGAGTCAAGGGAATTCAGGATCATACCGCAGACGTACACCGCGGCGACGACGAGTTTCTGATTCGGCGAAAACCTCATGCTCTGTGTCCCAACAGCGACGAACGACGTCGAATGGCCGATGATGAATCGCGCGATTCTCGCGACAGGGGTCTTGCGACCCATGGCGATCCCGGTATCATGAAGCGGCACTCGAAGCCGAGAACGTGGTCATCTGCGCCAGTGTAGCGCGGTTTCGACCGGTCGCCACCCATCCATCATCCACTCGAACTGGAGTCCTCATGTCATCGACGTCGCCTGCCGTCCGCCTCGGGATCATCGGCACCGGCCTCGCAGTCCAGAAGCTGCATTGGCCAGCCCTCGTCCGGCTCACCGATGCCTTCGAGATCACGGCCTTCGCCAACCACACGCAACCGAAAGCGGAGCACTTCTCCGGCTACTCCGGCGTCCCGATGGAACGCTACCATGCGGACTATCGCGCGTTGCTCGCCCGGGACGACGTCGACGCCGTCCTCATTTCGCTGCCGATCGGACTCACGTATACCGTGACGCGGGAGGCACTGGAGGCAGGCAAACACGTCATCTGTGAGAAGCCCGCGGGCGCGAACCTCGGTGAGGCGTACGACTTCCTTGAGCTCGGCAAGCAGTTCCCGGATCGCGTGGTGCTGGTCGCCGAGAACTGGTTCTATCGCGATGATCTCCGATTCGCGCGGATACTGCTTGACCAGGGCGCGATCGGTGAAACCCGCCTCGTTTCCTGGCGAAGCGTCGGCCAGCTGATCCCGCGCGACGACCAGTTCTCATCGACCCCGTGGCGGCACACGATCGACTACGTCGGCGGCGCGCACCTCGACGGAGGCGTGCACCACACGGCAGAGATCCGGTTGCTGGCCGGCGATGCCGATCGCTTCCACGCCGAGATCCAGGACGCGAACTCGACGCACGATGGTCCATCGATCATGACGATGTCGCTGCACTTCGCAAGTGGGGCGGTGGGAGGCTATACCGCCTCGTATCCCGAGATCCCGGTCGTCGATGAGCCGAACGATCTCCGCATCTATGGCACCGAAGGCCAGCTGTCGCTGGCGCGGAATGAGATCCAGCTCGCCAAGCCGGATGGAACCATCACCCACTACACCATCTCCCAGCGCGACGGCGGTTACTACAACGAGTTCCTCGACTTCCATGATGCCATCGTTCACGGCACGACCCCGGTCGGCACCATCGAGCAGAGCTTCCGGAACATGGAGATTATCCTGCTTGGTCTCGAATCCGCCGAGGACGGTACCGTGAAGCGACCCGACCCCTCGGTCGGTCCGCTCAGCGCCACCGCTGTTCCCCTCTGGATCCCCCGCGGCGCGTCTGATCCATTCGAAGGGCTGGACGTGCAGATCACGACCCGCTGATCGATCATCACCACGCCACCTGTACCTCACGCTTCCATGCACGAGCGCACCCCGATGAATGGGGGTGCGCTCGCTCGTCTCAGGCTTCACAAGACGTCAATCGGAACGTGGTGGCACGTATTCCTCAACGCGCCACCACGCATATGCAGAGAGGACTCATGTCATTGAGAGCTTGTTCGGATCAACTCGGCTCCACGACGGATTATCCAGACAACAACAATCGGGCAATGCAAGGGTAGTCGCTGATCCGGCCATGACCTCCGGACCACTGCCTGCACGATTTGCCTGCACTACACTTGCCCAGCCCGCGGGCGTCCTCCCGGGTCTCGGCCAGGAAGGTCTCCAACTCCTCACGCACGACCTCCTAGAGAACGGTCTTCTCTCGGACGCCGCCGTTGGTATCCCTGCGCCAGCGGGCGCGCCGCAGCACCCGGCAACTCCTCCCAGCTCCTTGGCCTGCCCAGCCCCACCATCCAGGTCCGCCGAGAAGCATAGGCGAGGGCTCCGACACCACCTGGCTAAGCGTTTACGCTCGGCCCGACGGCATCACCCACTGCTTCCTGTGCGCGAACGACCGACAGCCGCTCCAGACCCAGCTGCTCGTTCCCGTGGGCTGCTCGACCGCAGCCGCGAGCCACCGCCTGCGGATCGCCAGCGGGCCCTGCCTAGTAGCTAGGCCCTCGTTCTTCCTAGGCCCTTCGTTCTTCCTAGGCCGGCCCCTTCCTCTTCCTCATCGCCGGCGACCCGCGCCGCGTCTTCCGCCTCGACGAGTGAGGCCGGGCGGGCGCGGGCTGTAGAGTGTGTCTCGTCCTTCTCTGACGGAGTCCCCGGTGCGTCCCACCTCGCTTCGCCTCGCTCTCGCCCTGCTCGCTGTCGACGTGGTCTTCGCCGCCCGCGGCAACCCTCCCGTCGGCCCCGCCGACTCCGGTCCTGCCTGCGCCGAAGGGTGTCTGCTCTCGGGCGTGTGCTACCCGGCGCGTGCCACCGACCCCGACAACGCCTGCCGCGTCTGCGACCCGGCGCGAAGCACGACGGCCTGGAGCCCCCGCGACGGCGAGCGCTGCGACGACGGCAAGTTCTGCACCTTGAACGACACCTGCTCCGCCGGCACCTGCCAGGGCCAAGCGCGCGACTGCAGCGACGGCGTGGCCTGCAATGGGACCGAGACCTGCGACGAGGCCACCGCCTCCTGCAGGCCGGGCACCCGCATCTGCGGCGCGAGCGAGCTCTGCGACGTGGCCACCGACGCCTGCGTCGCCACCTGCACCGGCTGCGTCATCGGCGCCAGCTGCTACGGCGCGGCGCAGACGAGCCCGAGCAACCCCTGCCAGCTCTGCGATCCCGCTCGCGCCAAGACCGCTTGGAGCAGCGCCGCCGACGGCGCACGCTGCGACGACGCGAAGTTCTGCACCGTGAGCGACGCCTGCTCCGCCGGCGTCTGCCAAGGCCAGGCGCGCGACTGCAGCGACGGCGTGGCCTGCAACGGGACCGAGACCTGCGACGAGGCCACCACGAGTTGCAGGGCCGGCGCCCGCACCTGCGGCGCGAGCGAGATCTGCGACGTGGCCACCGACGCCTGCGTCGCCACCTGCACCGGCTGCGTCATCGGCGCCAGCTGCTACGGCGCGGCGCAGACGAGCCCGAGCAATCCCTGCCAGCTCTGCAATCCCACGCGCTCCAAGACCACCTGGAGCAACGCCGCCGACAGCACGCGCTGCGACGACGGCAAGTTCTGCACCTTGAACGACACCTGCTCCGCCGGCACCTGCCAGGGCCGGGCGCGCGACTGCAGCGATGGCGTGGCCTGCAACGGGACCGAGACCTGCGACGAGGCCACCGCGAGCTGCAGGCACGGCACCCGCACCTGCGGCGCGAACGAGCTCTGCGACGTGGCCACCGACGCCTGCGTCGCCACCTGCACCGGCTGCGTCATCGGCGCCAGCTGCTACGGCGCGGCGCAGACGAGCCCGAGCAATCCCT
The DNA here is from genome assembly GCA_049840815.1 of Thermomicrobiales bacterium. Taxonomy (GTDB): domain Bacteria; phylum Chloroflexota; class Chloroflexia; order Thermomicrobiales; family UBA6265; genus JASGDN01. Next base: position 367,409 of record JASGJI010000007.1, read on the forward strand.
GCCAGCTCTGCAATCCCGCTCGCTCCAAGACAACCTGGAGCAACGCCGCCGACAGCACGCGCTGCGACGACGGCAAGTTCTGCACCGTGAGCGACGCCTGCTCCGCCGGCCTCTGCCAGGGCCTGGCGCGCGACTGCAGTGACGCCGTGGCCTGCAACGGCGTTGAGACCTGCGACGAGGCCACCGCCTCCTGCAAGACCGGAACGCCCACCTGCACCGCGGGCGAGATCTGCAACGTGGCCACCGACACCTGCGTGGGCGCCTGCCCCGGCTGCGTCATCGGCGGGACTGCTACGGCGCCGCGCAGGCCAACCCCGCCAACCGCTGCCAGGCCTGCGATCCCGCGCGCTCCAAAATCGGCTGGAGCAACCCCGCCGACGGCGCGACCTGCGACGACGAACGCTTCTGCACCGTGGGCGACGCGTGCTCCGCGGGCCTCTGCTTGGGCCAGGCCCGCGACTGCAGCGATGGCGTGGCCTGCAACGGGACCGAGACCTGCGACGAGGCCACCGCCTCCTGCAGGCCCGGCGCCCGCACCTGCGGCGCGAATGAGCTGTGCGACGTGGCCGCCGACACCTGCGTGCTCGTCTGCACCGGCTGCGTCATCGGCGGGAGCTGCTACGGCGAGGCGCAAGCAAACCCCGCCAACCGCTGCCAGGCCTGCGACAGCGCACGCTCCAAGAGCGCGTGGAGCAACCTCGCCGACGGGACGCCCTGCGACGACGGCCGCTTCTGTACCGTCGGCGACGCATGCGCGGCGGGCGTCTGCCTGAGCACGGCGCGCGGCTGCGGCGACGGCGTGGCCTGCAACGGGACCGAGACCTGCGACGAGGGCTCCGCGTCCTGCAAGCCCGGCACGTCCACCTGCAGCGGCGCCGAGGTCTGCGACCTGGCGAAGAACGCCTGCGTCTGCAACGACTGCCTCTACGAGGGCGCCTGCTACCCGGAAGGCGGCGGCTGCGACGACCACGCCCCCTGCTCGACGGCGAGCCTGTGTTCCAAGGACCAGTGCCTGCCCTCCACGGTGGTGCCGGAGTGCGCCGCCGATCCGCTCTGCCTCAGGGCCTGCCAGGAGGTCGGCGTCACGGTGCCCTACTTCGTGACCTCGGCCTCGCCCACCGTGCTCCCCACCGCCGGTGGCGTCCCGATGACCCTCAACGGGTTCTTCGGCAATCCCTCCAAGGTCGTCGTCCGGCGCCTGGGCCTGCCGCTCACCGTCCTCTCATCCTCGGGCGTCAAGGTCGTGGTGGCTGGGCCCGCAGGGTCGACGGACACCGCGCTGACGGTGACGGCCGAGGGCAACCAGGCGGTGCCGCTGCTGGAGCAGGACGCCACCGGCAAGCTCGTCGCGCGCCCCACGATCCCCGTGAGCTATCTGCCGCCCGTGGTCACCAGCGTCAGCGGCTGCGTTGCGGACGTGTTCCCGCGCGCGCTCGACTGCGACCTCCCGGGCCAGAAGATCGTCGTCCACGGGCAGCAGTTCGGCAACGACGCCGCGCAGCTCCAGGTCTCGGTGGGCGGCGTGGCCTGCAGCAACGTGATGGTGGCGGTTCCCCACACGGTCCTTACCTGCGACCTGGCCGCGTCGCCTGCCGGCGGCGTCGACCTCGACCTCACCGTGACCCGCGCCGGCATGAGCGGCACGCTGGCGCAGGCCGTCTCCTTCTGGGCCCCGACCGTCGTCGACGTCTCTCCGACCGTCGGCTCGACCCCCGCGGCGGCGACACCCTCACGGTCCAGGTCGGCCCGAGCGGAGCGATGCAGGTGTTCTTCGGTCCGACCGGCAAGGAGTACGCCTGCGCCACGACCTCCGCGACGAGCACCACCATCCAGTGCACCGTGCCTGCCGGGACCGGCCTGTCACACCTGGTGCGCGTCAAGCAGGGCCAGCTCTTCGGTCCAGGCCCGCGGCGAAGACCGTGAGCTACCGCCTGCCCTCGCTCCTGCCGGGCACGCTTCGCCTCAGCCCGTCCGGGACGACCTCGATCATCTGGACCCTCGCCCAGGTTCCTTCCTTCGTGTACTTCGACGTCTCGAACCTGCCGGCGACCCCCGTCCCCGATTCTTTTCGGTGTGGATTCCTCGGATGGGGTGGGCTCGCAGGAGTGCCTCTCGCCCGTGACCAGCGACAAGGGCGCGGCCGTGACGGCCATCGGCTGCTTGCTGGAGACCAACCTCTCCACGGCCGGCATGCCGCTCGGCGCCTCGACCTTCACCCTGCGCGTCCCGGGCGGCCAGTCGGCGCCCGGCACGGACCTCGTCAACTTCCCCCAGCTCGCGGTGATCACCTCGATCAGCGGGTGCGTGGACGCCCCGCCGACGACGCGCGACTGCCCGACCGAGGGCGGCACGCCGATCACCGCGAAGCTCCTCTACACGCCCTTCGGCACGATGATCACCGTCAATGGGCTCATCGTGCCCACGACCCAGGTGGACGCTTCGACCATGGTGTTCGTGCTCCCCGCCGGCACCGGCACCGCCGCGGTGAACCTGTTCAGCTCGAACGGCTGCCTCGCGTCCCCCAAGCTCCTGACCTACGCGGCGCCGCAGGTGCAGCAGGTGCATGGCTGCGCCGATTCCGGCAACACGACCTCCAGCTGTCCCCAGGACGGCGGCACCCAGCTCTCGGTCGAGGGCTCGAGCTTCGGCCCCAGCGGAGCGCTGGTGCTGGTCGGCGGCAAGGCGTGCGTCGGCGTGACCCATGACGCCAGCACGCCCCACCGCAAGCTCACCTGCGCACTGCCCGCGGGCACCGGCAAGGACGTCCCGGTCGTGGTCATCGCCGGGCAGGTCGCGAGCAACGCAGGGACGCTGTCCTACGCGCCGTGAAGCTCCTCGACCCGTGAGGGCGCACCGCCTAGTTTCATCCTCGACGCAGCGAAGCGTCCCGTTTCCCGGAGGCCAGGTCTTGAAGAAGGGTGAATTCTCGGGCTGCACTGCGGCGGAGGCGGCCATCAAGGCGTGCGAGGCCTGGGGCGTGACCCGCGGCGCGCTCCAGTACCAGGTGATTGCCGACCGGGGCGCCGGCCCGGACCGGGTGGTGACGATCTCCGCCTCGGCCGAAGCGCCTTCGTCGTTGGGCGCGCAGAAGCCGCGCGCTCCCACGGCGCGGGCGAAGGCCGCCGAGGAGGCGGCGACGTTCGTGCCCAGGGGCGGCTTCCCGCCGCTCTACGAACGGTTCCGCGCCCAGGCCTCCAGGTACGACGGCCGGCACCTGCCGCCCGGCTCCCGGCTGTCGCGCAACCATTCGACGAGGAGGCACGCCTTCTCGACGTTCGACGGCCTGCGCCTGGACTTCTCCGCCGCCGCGAAGATGACGCCGGAGTCCATGGAGGGGTGGCTGCACGACCGGGCGCTCAGCGCGGATTGGCTCACGCTGGACAAGGGCAAGGTCCCGCTCGCCTTCTTCGAAGACCAGGCCACGCAGCAGCAGAGTCGTGAGCTGTTGTGCGTCGACGTCCTCTCGCCCGAATGCCCGGTCTTCCTGTTCGTGCGCGAAGGCGGCTGCTACGCGGTGGCCCCAGGCCTCGAGGAGTTCCTCGAGACGCTGGGCGAGTGAGCGCCGAGGGCTACCAGACGACGAGGTACTTTCCGACATCGATTGGGAGCCGCGTCGATGTCACTTCGCCGCGGCCGGCTCAGCTCCGCCGACGATGGCCAGATACACCTCGAGCCAGCGCAGGTAGCCGCGCATCGCGGGGTCTCTCCGGTCACGGCGGCCCTGGTGCGCCTCGCGCAGCCGCTTGCCCAGGTCGGCCGGCGCCGGGACCTTGCTCGCCGTTTGGAGGTCGCTCGCCAGCCAGAGCACCCGCAGCTGGTCGGTGTCGACGGTCGCGCCCGTCTTGGTCAGCACGGCGTCGTTCTCTTCGGAGGGCATTGCCGACCGAGGCCGCCGCCGCCGGCAGGTTCCCGCGCTCGCGCCACCCGTCGGCGAGCGTCGGGCGTCCACCAGCGCCAGCGCCCGCGCGTCCTCCTCGCGCTCGGTCTCCTGGAGCTGGGCTTGAAGAGCCCCCGCCGCTCCGTGAGCGAGCGCAGCGCGGCGTCGGCCTGGCCGAGCATCGCCTGCGACTTGGCGCGCAGCCCGGAGGCGATGAGCTTGTAGGCCCGCAGCACCTTCTCCGGTGTCGAGTGCGGCCAGGAGAGCGCCGGCAAGAGCGAAGGGTCGGCCAGGCCGTGGTCGACCACCGTGAGATTGTCGAGCGTCGGCTGCGGCTTGCCTGCCCCCATCGACGCCGCCGCGTGGGCCAGCCGCACCGCGAGCCGGTTGCGCGCCCCGTCGGGTCCCGGAAGGCCCTCGAGCAGCGGCAGCTCTTCTTCATAAGCTGCCCACCGCGCGGGCGAAGTGGCCGGCGGCGAGGTGGTAGAGCGCGGCGCGGTCGAGCGAGACTAGCCGGTACTCGGGGAGGTTCTCTGGGCGTCTGGTCGACAAGCTTGAGCGCGGCGTCGGCGACCTTGGCCGCCTGCTCTTCTTTCTCGACGTGCAGGTAGACCCGCGCCCGGGCGAGCTTGACCGCCAAGCTCGTCGCGTCGTCCAGGAACGGCATCTTTTCCCGCTCGTCCAGGTAGCCCAGGGCGATGCGCCAGTTGCCCACCGCCTCGTTGAGCATGCCCAGCTGCCCGAGGATCGCCGCCAGGTGCCGCGGGCTCTGCCGGGCGCGGTCGAGGGCGACCAGGTAGTGGTTGCTGGCGCGCTGGGCCAGCGCGAGGTCGCCGGTGCGCAGGAAGCCCTGGTGGAGCACCTCGCCGTAGATGCCCTGGGCGACGCGATCCTTGGAGAGCTCCGACCAGGTGCTCTTGAGGACCTTCGTCGCCTTCTCCACCGCCGCCGCGTGCGCCTCGCCCTGGAGCTTGGGCAGGCCTGCCGCGATGAGGAACGCCTCGGCGACGTTGTGCAGCGCCTTGGAGCCCTTGCCCTGCACCCGCCCGTCGAGCTCGGCCAAGAGCTGCTCGGGCGTCGCGCCCGCCTCGAGCCGCAGCGTGAGCCACTCGACCAGCGACTCGTAGGAGCCGGTCTTGTTGACCACGGCGTCGAAGAACTCGAGCGCCTTGTCGGCGCGTCCCTTGGCGTGCGCAGGTTCGGCCCTCGGTCGCGCGCTGGTAGAGCCGGACCGCGGCGCGGCGCTCGACCGAGTTCGCCGGCACGTCCTCGAGGTAGAGCAGCGAGAGCCCCTCGATGACCCGCTCGGCGTCGTAGGCGGCGGCGCGCTGCACGGCGTCGAGGACCACCGCCCGGCGGCGGTCCTGGCGCGTCTGCTTCTTGTAGAGCTTGGCGAGCCCCTCGCGGACGTCCTTGGGCGGGTCGTCCCACCACTGCCCTCTTTCGCGACGATTTCTATCTTTTCGACAAACGAGGCGGTGGTGACGGCGGTGCACGAGGACGGCGGCATCGAGCTCGACCAGACCTGTTTCTACGCGACGTCGGGCGGCCAGCCCGGCGATACCGGCTTTCTCGAGCGCAGACGGCAGCCGCATCGCGCTCGGCCCGGCCGTCACGGGCGCAACGAAGGACATCGTCATCCACCGCCCGCTGGAAGGCGAGACGCTGCCGGCCGTCGGAGAGACGGTCGTTGCCCATATCGACTGGGCGCGGCGCTCACAAGCTGATGCGCATGCACACCGCCTGCCACCTGCTCTCCGTCGTCTGCCCCTACCCCATCACCGGCGCCGCCGTCGGCGAGGACGACAGCCGCGTCGATTTCGACATGACCGACACCATCGACAAGGATGAGGTGACGGCGAGGCTGATGAAGCTCGTCAACGAGAATCACCCGATCTTCGTCCAGTGGATCACCGACGCGGAGCTGGCCGCCAATCCCGGCATCGTCAAATCCAAGAACGTGCGCCCGCCGGTGGGCCTCGGCCGCGTCAGCCTCGTGTGCATCGGCGAGAACGCGTCCATCGACAGCCAGCCCTGCGGCGGCACTCATGTCTCGGAAACGCAGGAAGTCGGCGCCATCCACATCGCCAAGATCGACAAGAAGGGCAAGGAGAACCGCCGGTTCCGCATCCGCTTCGGTGCGCCAGGTTCCGAGGCCTAGGGCGATTCCAGCAAAAGTGTGCGACGGTTTTCCCGTCCGGAATTGCGAAAACTCCAAGGGAGAGAAGATATGTCCAACGACAAGAGCAAGTTCGTCGTCTCGGCGGATTGGGTGGAAAAGCAGATCGGCGCGCCGGAATTCCGCATCGTCGACGCGTCCTGGTATCTGCCCGCGCAGAACCGCAGCGGCGTTGCCGAATATGCAGCCGGCCATATTCCCGGCGCCGTGCTCTTCGATCAGGACGTCATCGCCGACCATACGAGCGGCCTGCCGCACACCATTCCCTCGCCCGAGTTCTTCGCGACGGAAGTGGGCAAGCTCGGCATTGCGGATACCGATACGATCGTCGTGCATGACGGTCCTGGGCATGTTCACCGCGCCGCGCGTCTGGTGGCTGTTCCGCACGATGGGCGCCAAGAACGTCTTCGTGGCCGATGGACGGCGGCCTCGATGGCTGGAAGAAGGAAGGGCGGCCGCTGACGGCCGACCTGCCGGAGCCAGCCCCCGCCGTCTTCCACACCAACTTCAATCCCTATGCCGTCACCTCCTTCGAGGAGATGCGTGGCATCGTCACGACGGGCGCAAAGCAGATCGCCGATGCGCGCGGCCCGGGCCGTTTCACCGGCGAGGAAGCGGAGCCGCGCGCCGGCATGCGCTCCGGCCATATGCCTGGCGCGAAAAACGTGCCCTTCGGCACCCTTTCCGTCGATGGAAAGCTCAAGGACCTTGCCGGCCTGCGCAAGCAGTTCGAGGAGGCCCGCATCGACCTTTCCAAACCCGTCGTCACCAGCTGCGGCTCGGGCGTCACCGCCGCCGTCATCACGCTGGCGCTGCATTCCCTCGGCCACGAGAACAACACGCTCTACGACGGCTCCTGGTCGGAATGGGGCGGACGGCAGGATACGCCCATCGTGACGGGAAAGGACTGAGCATGGCGAAGAAGGCCCAGCCGGCACCCGTCGCCGTCCGCATCACCGCGCTCGAAATGACCGCGCCGCCGAAGCAGAGCCTGCCGGTGCCGGTCAACGTGCACACCGCCATCCTCGGCGCGCCCCGGAAATCCCGCTCGCCTTCTACCGTTTTCTCTACCGGCAGGTGGGCAGCCGCTGGCACTGGGTGGACCGGCTGCGCATGGACGACGAGACGCTGGCCGCGACGCTAAACGACAAGCGCAACAGCGTCACCGTGCTTTACGTCAACGGCGCGCCGGCCGGCTTCTTCGAGCTCTTGCAGGTCGATGAGGACACGATCGAGCTTTCCCATTTCGGCCTGTTCGAACGGGCGCTCGGCCTCGGCATCGGCAAATGGTTCCTGCTGCAGACGCTCTATGCCGCCTGGGCAAACGGGGCCGAAACGCGTGACGGTCACGACGAACAATCTCGACCACCCCCGTGCGCTCCAGCTCTACCAGATGTTCGGCTTCTCGCCGGTCGGCACGCGGGAGGCGGAACTCGTTCCGCTCTCCGACGCGGAGCTTCTGGCTCTGGCAAAACGCGACTGTCTTCTGCCGGCGCAAGGGCGTTAAACAATCTGAACGCCAGCTAAAAGCCGGGTTCAGGTCTCCTTCAGATCGGAAATGGCACTTTCACGCCAACAAACGATCACGGATCAAGGAGACACCGCCATGCAACGCCGCGCTTTCCTGACTGCGCTTGCCGCCGCCTTCGCAGCCCCCGCCTTTTCGAACCTCGCGATGGCGCAGGAAACCCCGTCGGCGGAAATCATCCTGCGCCGCCTCGATGCTGCTCCCTCTCGCTGTCTGCGCAATGAAGAGCGCGTGACGGATGCGCTGAGTTCAAGCGTCGCCCGGACCTGCGTGGCGCCGCTCCCTCGATCAACATCCAGTCTATCAACTTCGCCTTCGGTTCCGCCGAAATCCCGCATTCGGAATACCGCAAGGTGCGCCAGATCGCCCGCGCCATGGAGCAGCTGCTGCGCCGTCGCCGCAACGCCGTGTTCCTGATCGAGGGGCACACCGACGCGGTCGGCTCGGCCGCCTCCAACCAGATCCTTTCCGAACGCCGCGCCGAAGCCCTCAAGCGCGTCCTGGTGCAGGAGTTCCTCATCCCCTACCGCGCCCTCGAGACCGTCGGCTACGGCGAGGAATACGGCTGCTGGTGCAGACCGAATACGAGGAATGGCGCAACCGCCGCGTCACCCTGCGCCGCATCGACGAATTCGTCCGCTGAATTCTTGCGGAGGCGATACAGTCTCGACTGGGAATATTCAAACCGCCGGCCTCGCGCCGGTGGTTTCGTTTCCCGCCGCAGGAATCGGGTGTCGGCAGACACACAAAACGACAAGGATCGCGCTTCCACCAACCGGAGCCAGAACCATGTCCATCCGCTTCCTCCCCGATGCCGACCGAAACCGCAGCCGCCTACTGGAACGGGGGTGACGACGCCTATGGCATGAAGCCGGAACGGAAGATTTCCGATGGCGACGGCGTGCCCTGCCGGCACTGCCTGCGGCTGGTCGGAGCGGGTGAGCCCTACCTGATCCTCGCCCACCGCCCCTTCCCCGCGCTCCAGCCCTATGCGGAAACCGGCCCGATCTTCCTCCACGCCGACCCCTGCGAGGCCCATCAGCCTTCGGAAACCATGCCGCCAATGCTGACGAGCCGCGACTACATTGTGCGCGGCTATTCGGCAGAAAACCGCATCCTCTACGGCACCGGCGCCGTGGTAGCGAACGCCGATATCCCTGCCTATGCTGAAGACCTGCTCGCCCGCGACATCGACGCTCCGCCTACCTGCACATCCGCTCGGCCCGCAACAACTGCTACCAGTGTCCGCGTTCAGAGCGCATGACGGCATTGCGATCTTCAGCGTTCAAGGCACAACGAAAAAGGCGGCCTAGAGGCCGCCTTTTTGCGTTTTCTAATTTGCTTACTGCTGCGGCTGCGCTTCGCCGCCTTCGGCTGCCGGCGGCTTGCCGATGATGGTTTCGAGCTTCTTGCCCGCTCTCGACCTGCAGGTCGCGGCTGATCGCCGGCGGCCCAGATTTCGGCGGCCTTCATGATGCCGCGCGTGGCGATCGGGCCGTCGGTCAGGAGCTTCTTGCCAACAGGAGAGTTGTGGAGAAGTCAGCGATCGCCTTCAGCTCTTCCATGGAAAAGGTCTTGGCGTAGGTCGTGGCGGCTTCGCGCTCGAGATCGGCGCGGCGCGGTGCGAGCGCCAGGGCCTGCTCGTCGACGACAGCGTTGATTTCAGCTTCGTGGTTCGGCGAAGCCTGGATCAGGGCGCTCTTCGTGCGCATGGAAAGACCCGGCAGGATGTTGTTGAAGCCGGCCGTGGCGCCGATGGCGTCGATGGCGGCGCGGGCTGCCTTGACCTGCTCGTCGGAAACGTCCTGTGCCTTGGCAGCGCCCACGAGGCCTGCCGAAACGATGAGGGTCGCCGCGAGGGTCCGGCCGAAACTAGTAGTAATTCTGCTCATGTGGTCTGTGCTCCTGTCTGATTCTTTCGCCGTCAGCGTGCGCGCACCAGCCGGACCGGCGATGATGGCAAGCGACGCCATATTGATGAAGAGTCCGTGTTCGACGACACCGGGTATGTCATTGAGGCTGCTAGCGAGCGCATCTGCATCAGGAATGCGGCCAAAAGATGCGTCGAGAATGTAGTGTCCACCATCCGTCATGAACGTACCGTCGCCGGAAGCGCGCAGCGCAATCGGCGCCGGAAAGGCCAAGGCGCGCGGCCGTCTTCTCGATGGCGATGCGCGTGGAAACGAGACCGAACGGATTGACCTCGATGGGCAGCTTGAAGGCGCCCAGCGTTTCCACCACCTTGGTCTCGTCGGCGATGACGATCATGCGGGTCGAAGCGCTTGCTACGATCTTTTCACGCAACAGCGCGCCGCCGCCGCCCTTGACCAGCCGCAGACGGCCGTCGACTTCGTCGGCGCCGTCGATGGTCAGGTCCAGTTCCGGCAGTTCGTCGAGCGATTTCAGCGGAACGCCGAGTTCGACGCAGAGCCGCGCCGTGCGCTCGGAGGTGGGCACACCCTCGACCCGCAGGCCGCCTGCGACCTTTTCCGCCAGGAGCCGTACGAACTCTTCCGCCGTCGAGCCGGTGCCGATGCCGAGCCGCATGCCGTCTTCCACATGGGCAAGCGCGGCTTCCGCGGCCTTGATCTTCATTTCCCTGGCGTCACTTCCGCCACACGCTCCTTGAAATCGTCCCTTACCGGCCCAAGCGAAGCGGCCGGAATTCCGGTGAGACACTTACACGCCCTGCCTTGCAAACGAAAGCCAAAATCGCGGAAGCGCCCGCCTGTGGAAGGCGATTGCAAAGTGCGCCTCCATCGCCTACCGGAGGAGCCTGCCTCCCCTTCATCCGCACAAGGTTTCACATGTCCGCTTCTCTCGTTGTCTTCGATCTCGACGGTACGCTCATCGACACCGCACACGACCTCGTGGCGAGCCTCAACCACACGATCAGCCTCGAAGGCCTCGCTCCGGTCGGCTACGGCGATCTCACCTATCTCGTCGGCCATGGCGGCCAGGTGATGATCAAGCGCGCCTTCGCGCTGCGTGGCCGCGACATCTCCGATGACGACCTCCAGCGCATGCTGGGCGTCTTTGTCGATCACTATGCCGAGGCAATGCCGGGCGTCTCCGTGCCCTATCCCGGCCTCACCGAGGCCATGGACCGCCTTGCCGATTCCGGC
>JASGJI010000008.1:0-7296 GCA_049840815.1 Thermomicrobiales bacterium
CCGCTCCGGGCACCATGACCGCCACTATCCTTCACCGGTTCGCAATCCGAATCTCGTGGAATGTCGCGGCCCCCTCGCTCACCGCGAGCGCCCAATCGCCTTCCTGATCCCCATACGCGCGGCAACTCAGGACCAGCGTCCCATCAATGTAGGCCTCCACGTCGCTGCCCTCCCGCACGACGACCAGCGAGATGGGGCGATCCTCCGGCACGGCGAACATCCGCTCCTGGATGAACGGCTGATCGCCCGGTCGCGGCCAGCGATCGAACACCGCCCGCCCGCGGCGTGGCTCGATCCGCAGCAGGTGCGATGCGTCCAGCGTCGGCGAGGCCTTCAGGTGCAGGCTCACGTCGCGTGTGCCCGGCGCAATGAGGATCTCCGCGCCAAAGGTGCTCGCCGGTCCGCATGGCCCGACCGCCTGCCAGGCGAAGCCATCTCCGGGATCGAGCGTTACATCAGGGAAGGATTCAGCTCCCTCGAACGCCGCCGCCGAGACCGTGGCAGGAATCGAGACGGTCAATGCCCCGTCCGCCTGCTGCGTCACCTCGTGGACGACGATCGAGCCACCCCATTGCCAGCGCCCGTCGTCGGAGTCGTCCTCCCGCGTCGCTGTCCAGCCGAAGAGGAAGCGCTGGACACCATCGCTCGCCGTCTTCGCCGCGTAGTAGGCGCGGGTGTCGAACTGGTCGTCGTCCGGAGCCGACCATGGCCCCGCCAGCGCGGATGCCTGCCGATAGTGGGTGACATGCCGCTCCGAGAAGGTCGAATAGACGAGATACCAGACATCACCGATCCGGAAGAGATCGGGGCATTCGTGCGTGAAGTAGAGCCCAGGTGCCCAGAACGGCTCCCGGATCGTCCACGACACGAGGTCCGGCGAGGTCGCCAGCGCGACGCAGCCGCGCCGGTGCGACGGCCCTTCCAGCCCACGTGCGGCCAGGAGCATCCACCATTCCCCAGCCTCCTCATTCCAGAACACGAACGGATCGCGCCAGTCGTCCACCTCGTAGCGGGCGGGGTCGGCGAAGAGGATGGGATTGGCGGGGTCCTTCGTCCACGTCATCAGGTCCGGGCTGGTCGCGTGCATGATCGCTTCCTGCGGTTTGCCTGCCTCCCGCAAGTGATGGTTATGCCCGGTGTAGAAGATGTGGAACAGGCCATCGTGCTCAATGACGCAGCCGGTGAAGATGAAGAGATCCTGCTCATCAACCGCGCCGCGCGGAATCGCCTCGCCGTGATCCTCGTACGTCACGAAGTCGGTCGTGCTGAGGTGGAACCACGGCGTTACCTCGCCATGCCCGGCGGGATCACGGTAGTCCTTGAGGTAGAAGAGGTGGTAGCGATCGTTCCAGAAGAAGGGGATGACATCGCCAGAGACGCCATCGGTGGGTGTGAAGAAAAGGGACATGCGGCAGGTCTCCGGTGAACAGCCCGGGTGATCGCCGGGACGCAGCGGGCGCCGGGCGGACACACGGATCGATCAGGGGTACGTGTCCGCGCATCATACCGGCGACACCCGCATTCCGGGAGCGCCTGGGAGCGGGAGCCGTGCTTCCTGATCGGGCAGCGTGCATCGGGACATGCTAGGCGAACGCGCCGACCACCTCATCGGCCAGCCGGGCGACGATATCCTCGGAGTAGGGATAGGTCAGCGTCAGGATGATGTGCGTGGCTCCTGCCTCGATCAACGGGCGAAGGGTCTCGACCGTCGCCGGGAGGTCGTCGGGATTCACCCGCGTCTGCACGGAGCGTTCGATCTCCGCCGGGTCACGCCCGATCGCCGCGCAATGCTCCGCCAGCACCTCCTGCCTGTGCCGGAAGGTCTCGGCATCGCCACCGGCGAAGTTCCATACATCGGCGTACTGAGCGACGACCCGCAAGGTGAGTTGCTCACCGCTCCCGCCAATGACGAAGGGCGGATAGGGCTTCTGGATCGGCTTCGGATTGCACCGCGCCTGGGCGAGCTGATAGTAGCGCCCATCGAAATCGATGAGATCCTGCGTGAAGAGGCGCTTCGTGATCTCGCACGCCTCGCCGAGACGGCGGATGCGCTCACCGGGCGCGTAAAGCGGGATGCCCATGCTCTGGTGCTCGTACTCGTTCCAGCCTGCCCCGACCCCGAAGTCGAGCCGCCCGTTCGAGATGACATCCACCGTCGCCGCCATATGCGCATGCACCGCCGGGTGGCGATACGTGTTGCCGGCGACCATCAGGCCGAGCCGGATGCGCGATGTCTGCGCAGCCAACGCGGCGAGCAGGGTCCATCCCTCGAAACAGGGGCCGTCCAGATCGCCCTGAATCGGGGCGAAGTGATCGAAGAGCCACGCATGCTCGAAGACCGGAGTTCGGTCGGCGTCCTGCCAGACCTTCACCATCGCGTCGTAGGTGGTGTGCTGCGGGGCCGTCTTGATCCCCCATCGCAGGGTTGCCATGGCGATTCGCTCCTGTGGATGGTCATCCCACCCGTCACGTCAGCGTGCGCAATCGATCGCATGCCTTCACCATACGGCGATTCTCGGCGAATGCAACCGGCTGCCCCACGCCACATCGCCAGGTCAACGCGCCGTCACGCCACGATCTTGCGGGGTCGCCCACGTGGTCGGAACATCGGCGCCACCCTCGGCGGAGAGCCGCTCACCTACATGCACCAAGCGCGGGGCCGGGACGATCTTGCCCGCGCAACAATGCCTCTCCTGCCGGAATGTCGCAACCTTGCCCAACATCCCCTTCGGCACAAAGGAGAAGACCGTCATCAGCAGGCCAGTTGCCGCCTGCTGGATGGCATCCATCGGGTGCGCCGGGCTTCGAGCATCTGGCGCACCCGATTGGTGCCGGCAGCGTCGACGGAATCCACGAGACACCCTCCCTGGGTATGGTGCCGTCCAGGCTCGGCGTTACACCACGGATGCCGTTGGCGAGGGCTCGTTCGGGAGTGACGGCTGGGCCGTGCGATCATCGTAGGTAGCCGGCGTGATGGCGTTGCCCTGATGCTGGCGATACAGGATCGTCAGCCCAAGGATGGAGAACGGCAACGCCACCGCGTAAATCAGGCTGCTGACGACATTCGTCGTTTGCACGCTCGTTCCGCCGAAGATCAGCAGCCCCAACCCAACGAGGGCTCCCGGTAGTGCCCCGATCACCGTCAACAAGATCACCTTCAGGGCAGTCTCCCGCCAATGTCCATCCACAGTGCGGGCGCTGCCATCACGAGCGGCGGTCCCCACCCGGCCATCGAGGATGACCGCCTGCGGAATGAAGAGCCATCGGACCAGCAGCCAGAGTGCCACCGGAATCCCAATCACAGTCAGCGAGAGTATGACCACGATCGCGCTCGCCTTCAGGACAGGCCCAACCAGGTGGCGGAACTCGCGAACCACCCGCCGATAGGCCTCCGCCACGGAGAGCCGCTCCTGCTGCTCCATCTCGCCGTAGGTCTCGATCACTGCCGGACCGACCACCACCAGGCTCACCAGATGCTGCACGATACCGACCAGAAGCGCCATCGCGAAGTAGGATCCCGGACTCTTCCCCATCAGCGCGATGACGAGGCTCCCCGGCGGAAAGTGACCGATCAGATACTGGAATCCGTTGAAGAAGATGCCGATCGGAATCAGGGCCAACCCGATCAACGCGAACGTCCGCCAGCGCCGCCGGTAGACGCGAGCCGCCAAATGCACGATCCCCCAGCTATACCGCAGCAGCACGGCGACTACCGCGATGATGCCCACCGCAGTAGAAATGAGCAGCGGCGTGCTCTCCCCAAGCCGGGTATAGAGCGCCGAGCCGTCACCCGAGAGCGTGCAGAAGACCCCGGTCGGCGCCGGTCCGAAGGTCTTCGCGCCAGGCACCTCAATGCTGGAGTCACGCAGGCCTGCCTGCCAGGTAAAGGGATCCTTCCAGGACTTCTTCGTGTTCGGGCCGGTCGGGCCATTGTATTCGCCGCTCTTGCGCTCACCCCACCGCCCGGCGAAGTTCAGCCAGGCGAACGAACTATCGGGATCGGTGACCGTGTTCGGAAGCAGCACCGGCGTCAAGGGAACGAGATGCGACGGGGCGGTGGTGATGTCGCACCCGAAGCCGGTGCCATTCTCGCCCCATCCAAGCCAGGTGGCATTGCCATACTGGCTGGCGTGCGACCCAGCGGCCACAAAGACGATCGGGTGCGTGCCATCCCGCTGGAGCTTGCTATCCGTCCAGGCCGCAGTCTCGCCACCACCATGCTGCGCCAGTGCGACCTGGACCGGCTCAGCGGTCAGGGCGTCCTCGACAGTACCGACATCGAAGAGGATCTGCATCATCTCCCAGTCGGATTCGTGCTTGTTGTTGAAGTCGTTGAAGACATAGAAGAACCAGTACTGAAGCGCAAGCTGGCCGGAGTCATTGGTGACGATGTGCGCGTAGGTCGTCGGCGTGAGATGGTCCTTGCGCGCGGCGAACCACTCGGCGTAGACGCAGCCGGGATGACGCGGATCGCCGGGGAGATCGAGATAGACGTCCTTGCCCTTGCCGAAGAGATCCTTCGCGGTGGGTGCCGTCGCAAGCACCGGATCGGTCTTCGAGGAAGCGGTCGTCCCCTGCTTGAGCGTGACCGTCGGATCGTCGAGCAGAGCCTCGACAGCGACCGGGAAGTACGGCTCGCCATCGGTATCGCAGACCGATGTCTGGTTCTTGAGCGCCACGATCGGGGCGTATCGCTCGATCAGCTGCTGCTCCGGAGAGAGGGCCACGGGAGTGGAGGCCGCCGCAGGTGTCGCACCGCCGGCAGCCGGCGACGCCTGCGGCGAGGCCCCGGGTGTGGCCTGGCTCAGTACCCGCAGCACCGGTGAAGAGGAGGCGGCACTGAATGCGCTCGCCTCCACGAGGGTTCCGCCGCAGCCGATCGCAATGACCAGCCCGATGAACGTGACGGCGATGATTCGATGAATCCTGCTCACCTGCCTGGACGGAGCCGAGGGTAGGGGGATGGGGCCGAAACGATACCGCCGTCTGGTCGATGACTCCCTCACAATGCCTCTCCCACCTATGTCTTATTGGAATGGTGCCCGGCTACCGCCGCGCTCTTCTCAGCACCCACATGAGCATCGCACGAAGCGACACACAGATCGCGCACCGATCATCCGAATCATAGGAATGGATGAACGCTCCAACAATGGATGCGCCTCGGCATCGTGCAAACCGCGCCCTGCGATCCCGCCGATGTCGCGCAGGGAAAACGGCTTCGATCATGCCGTCATCGTGCGCTTCTTCGCTCACCTCAAGCGAGAAATGCTGCTCGAGCCATTCACCAGCATCGCGACCCCGGAGACGGAACTGCATGCCCATCTCCAAACGACCGCACGTCCGGGACGCTGAATGGCCTGAGCCCGGTGCAGTACCGGGCTCAGGCCGAATCAATGAGACCGTGATGGTATCGAGGAGGTCGTCTGGCCACCAGTGAACCTGCGGGTGGGCCTGGATCGTGACACGATCCTGTCGCAGGGTTTGGCAGCGCGTGGTCAGCACGGTCTCCAACGCGGCGAGGTCCGGGAAGCACCGATTGGCGATGGGTTCATCGACCAATGCCCAGCGATGTTCGGCCGGCTGGAGTTCTGGCGAGGAGGGCGGCAAGAAGATCAGGTCGATCTCCGCCGGGACGATGAGATCTCGGGCTCTGTGCCAGCCTGCCCCATCTTTGGTATGAAAGCGCCAGGAAGGCCGTGGCTGAGCCGGAGGCCGAGCGCAAGGGGAGAGAGCGTCGTTGGGGAGGTGGTTCGCGGCGTAGGCGAGCCGCGGACTGCGCTGCATCAGCATCAACGCAGTCCCTAGCTCAGCGCTCCTGGGTGGAGGGAATTGCCGCTGCTTCTACGTGGATGCGCAGGAATAGCCGGGCGCTGCCGTGCACTCTCCAATGCACTGGCTGAATGTCTCGTTGCAGAGGTCGCTCAGCGCTCCCACGCTCCAGCACACGTCACAACTCATTGCCTCCCAGTTGTAGCATCTGCCTACCTTGGTGAGGGTGGTGGTGTTATCCACACAACCGCCCCCGACCAAGCACGCGGCGACGGTGTCTGAGCAATCGTCGATAAAGAGACTGGTGCTGCCGAGATCCGCAGCGAGCGTCATATCCTGCTGCTGATTGGCGGCGAACGTCAGCCCGTCGCCGGTATAGGTCTCCAGGGCCGAGACGCTGTAGGACAGCTCACCATTCGTTGCGTCGTACGCAGGATCGGTCAGTTCGACGATCAGGATGTCACCGGTCCCATCCGTGTTTGTGGTAACGATCGCGGCATTGGGGGGATCGCTCGCCTCGAATCCCAGCCCGTCAAGGAACTGCTGGGTCGGCGCCTCGCCGAAGATGCGCTCGGGTCGGTCGGAGAAGAAGATGGTGCCTCCGGTGTGGCCCTTCAAGGTGAGCCGGTGAGGGCTGCCCGCATCGGGCTGCGCATAGGTTGCCGAGGAGGCGGACTGCACGAAGAGGAAGGGCACCTTCTCGGTATCGGTATCTGAGGGAACTGGACTGGCGAGCGGCGTCGCCGCAGGGGTGGCCTCCCCTGCGGAGGCCCGGGAGACGCCCAGGCCTGCAGCGGCAGTCGCGGCAGCGCCGAGAACGGTAGAACGTCGCGAGATCGAGCTTGAAAGCACTTGGGAGAGAACGTCGAAGCGATGCATGAGAATCCTTTCTGAACGGCAGGCAACACATGAGACCCCTGCCATGACGAGACTATAGAAGTGCTAGCGCGTCAGTGCGATTCGTAGAACTACCGACATGCCATCCCACTCGTTCGCTCGCGCTGACCGCTTGGCGTCACGGGGATGGTCACGGCATCGAGCATCAGCGCAAGCAGTCCGCTCTCGTCGCGATGCCCCTACTCCGCCTTGCATTCTCCGCCGCAGCCCTCTGGGAATGTTTCGTTGCAGACAGCGCTGTAGTCGTGACACGGTTCACAATCGATCTTCTTCCAGTCCCAGCAATACGGCATGTGATCCAGGTACCCGACAAGCTGGCTCGAAAAGTAGCCAGTATTCCAGCAAGCCATTTGCTCGTACGGACAATCGTCGATGAACAGACTCGTTTTACCCAAGTCTTGCGAGAGAGACAGATCCTGTTGTTGTGACGCTGCAAATGCCAGGCCGTCACCCTCGTACTTCTCCATCACCGATACTGCGTATGAAAGCTCCCCCTTGTCAGCGTCAAACGACGGTTCGGTCAATTCGACCACGAGAACATCATCTTCTCCATTCGAATTCGTCGTCACAATCGCGGCATTTGGAGGTGCTGTTCGGATTTTATCGTGTTTCCCTATTAACCTTAGGATG
>JASGJI010000009.1:0-165984 GCA_049840815.1 Thermomicrobiales bacterium
CTATGTCTACGCGTAGATTACGTATTGCTAAGGTTGATGGGAAACACGATGAATCCGAACAGCACCTGGAAGTTGAGGAGCCGGAGAAGTTGGAATGAGTGGTGGACATGCTCGAGCTGGGTGCGTACCGCCTTCCGAATGCGGCGGATTGGAAGCCGGGAACGCTGATCGAAGTGCAACGGAACGATCGTTACTGGGGATTGACAGGCACATTCGACCGGATGGTGTGGCGGGAGATCTCCAATGATGCGGCGAGACCGGCGGCGTTCCGCAATGGCGACGCGGACAGTTGCCGGCCACGCCTGAGCAGTACCAGACGATGATCAAGGACCAGGGGCTGCTGGCGGACACAGCATTTTGAGTACCAGAACCCGAATAGGGGGGTACCGGTATGTGGCGTGGAACGGCTGCGCGGCGGCAAGCCGACGCTGTTGCCGATGTGCGGGTTCGGCGGGCGATGACGATGCTGGTGGATCGCAAACGGCTGATTGACCAGGTGATGCTGGGGTATGCGGTGGAAGCAACCGGGCCGTTCAATCCGCTGTCGAAGCAGTACAACAGCGAGGTGAAGGCCTGGGCCTACGACGCCAATGGGGCGGTGGCGCTGCTGAAGGAAGCGGGCTTTGCCGATCGGGATGGCGATGGCGTGATTGAGGCACCGATGGGACGAAGTTTAGTTCAAGCTGACCTACCCTTCTGGAAGCGTGAACTACGAGAAGATGGTGCTGTTCATGAAGGATGCGTATGCCCGGGCGGGGATCTCCTGATTCCAGACACTGGATTGGTCGGTGCTGGTGGAGCGGCTGAACAAAAGAACTTCGAGGCCATGTCGCTGGGCTGGACGGCGGGGATCGAGTCGGACATTTCCAGATGTTCCACTGAGCCAGACATCGGAGGGCGACAACTTCATGAACTACCGTTCCGATCGGCTGGACAAGGCCCTGGCCAACACGCAGCAGACGGTAGATGAAGCCAAACGCATGAAACTCTGGCACAGGCCACGGATTATCCACGAAGATCAGCCGTATACGTTCCTGTTCTTCCGAAGAGCCTCATTTTCATCTGGATACTCGGATCAGGAACGTCCAGACGATCAAGCTGGGGCTGAACCCGCGTGTGGAGTGGTTTGTGCCCAAGGCGCAGCAGCGGACACAGTGGAGACGGGCGGAGCCCATGCTCAGTTACATCATCCGACGACTGCTGCTGATGTTTCCGACGCTCATCGGGATGACGATGGTCGTCTCGTCATGGCATCTCGCCCGGCAGCGTGACGACGATGATGCGGTCGGCCGAGGGCGACATGCGGCCCGAGGAGCGACGGCGCGTGGAGGAGTATCTGCGGCAGCGGTACGGTCTGGGCGATCCGCTGATGGTGCAGTATGGGCGGTGGCTGGACCGGATTTCGCCGATCGGGTGAAGAACACCAGGCGAGGGCTTCCCGGCGGCATGGAAAGTGGGCCTGAAGCAACCCGATCTGGGCGAGAGCTTCATTCGCCGCCGGCCGGTCTGGGATGTCATCATCGATGCGCTGCCGATCACGGTGCTGCTGAACCTGATCGCGGTCCCGATCATCTATGCGATCGCCATCAGCAGCGGCATCCGTGCCGCGAAACATCGCGGCAAGCTGGTGGATGTGGGCACGGGGATCAGTTTCATCGGGCTCTATTCGCTACCCACCATGTGGATCGGGGTGATGCTGATCGGCTTCTTCGCCAGCCGGACTCTGCCAGTGGTTCCCGACCGGTGGACTGCATGAGATCACGTCCGCCTCGATGCCATTCCTGCCGATGACGCAGGATGGCGTGTTCCAACGCGGCTGGCTGCTGGACACGATCTGGCACCTGGTGCTGCCGGTGGCCTGCATGACCTATGGCGGGTTTGCATTTCTGTCGAAGCTGATGCGGGCGAGCGTGCTGGAGAACCTGACGGCCGACTTCGCCCGCACGGCTCGCACAAGGGGCTTGCGAGAACATCGTTCTCTATCGGCACGTGCTGGCCAACAGCATCCTGCCGCTGATCACGGTGGCGGCGAGCATTCTGCCGGCATGTTGGGGGGCTCAATCATCATTGAGTCCATTTTCAGCATCAACGGGATGGGTCGCCTGATGATCGAAGCGATCAAGATGAAGGACCAGGAGCTGGTGCTGTCGGAGATGTGGCGCTGGTGACGTTCATCAGCCTGTTGAGCCTGATCGTGGCGATGCGGTTATTCGACGGCCGACCCGCGTGTGAGTTACGAGTAAGTGATGGGTACTGAAGCTGATCCAGACCGAGAAGCGCAACTGCCGGCAGCCGAAGCCGTGGATGGCGGAGGCATGGCGCCATGCGATGCAGAAATGGCCGGCGAAGCTGGGGCTTGTCTGGATCGCGGCGGTGGCGTTTGCGCACCGTGTCCGCCGCTGCTGGCGAACAGCCATCCGCTGCTAATGAAGAGCGGTGGCGCGTGGTCCAGCCCCCTGATTCGCCACCTGACCGCGGCGGACGTGATCCTGCTGCTGGTGGGATTTGTTGGATTGCCGTTTCTGTTCTGGTACAGAGCGACAGGACTTGCCAAGAGCGCATGGCGATCGTGATCGGCGTGGTGCTCGTGCTGATTCCGGTGGCGCTGGGCTGGTTCGGCCGCCGGCAGTTGTGGTCTATGAGCAGTACCGGCAACTGCAGACCGAGGGAAAGGTTCAGTTCATCCTGCGGACACCGATCCCCTACTCACCCAGTGACCGCCTGCGGGATCAACCCAATCCCGATCCGCCCTTCCCATGGGAGCCATCGGGGGCGCACCTGCTGGGCACCGATGTGAACGGCCAGGATATCGCGGCGAACATGATCCACGCCTGCCGGATCGCGATGTCAGTAGGGTTCATCTCCACGGGACTGGCGGTGCTGATCGGGATCGTCGTCGGCGGGCTGATGGGATACTTCTCCGGCTGGACGGATCTGCTGGGCATGCCCGGCTGGTGGAGATCTTCGCGGCCATCCCGACGATCTATCTGCTGCTGGCGTTCGTTGCCTACTACGGGCGGAACATCTACGTGATTATGGCGATCATCGGCCTGACAAGCTGGGTGGGCGAGGGCCTTGCGGTTTATCCGGGCGGAGTTCCTGAAGCTACGGAACCAGGATTTCGTGCAGGCGGCCATCGCCGCAGGGCTGCCGCTAAGGCGGGTGCTGTTCCGGCACATCCTGCCCAATGCGATCGCCCCCCTGCCGGTGTCAGCCAGCTTCGGCGTGGCCGGGGCGATCCTGGCCGAGAGCACACTGAGCTTCCTGGGCCTGGGCCTGGTGGATGAGGCAAGCTGGGGCCGGCTATTGGATATGGCCCGCGGCGAGGGTGGCGGGTTTCACTGGGTGGATCGCGACATTTCCGGGGCTGGCGATCTTCCTGACGGTGCTGAGCTACAACTTCATCGGCGAGGCGCTCTCGCGATGCGTTGGATCCGAAGCTGTATGGGGGGCGGGCTGGAGGGGGTGCGTGGGGCGGAGGAGTGACGTATAATCGAGTGCAAGGTGGTGTCATGAGTGCCCGAGCATTACTGGAACAGGCAAAGAAACTCCCAACGGCCCAGCGGGTTCTGCTGGTCGAGCGCATCTGGGATTCGATCGCCGAGGAACAGATCGGGATGACTCCCACTGCTGAGCAACTGCGAAAGCTTGACCGCAGGGACGAGGAGCTTGGGGAAGCACCCGGAGATTGGGCTGACATGGGAGCAGGTGGTCACACGAGTACGCAAGAGGGCCCGCCGTTCCGCCTGATCTTCCATCCCCTTGCAGTGCAGGAGTTGGAGGAGGCGTACGACTGGTACGAGAAGCAGAAGCTCGGCCTCGGCGACGATCTGCTCTTGTGCATCGAGGCGGGCATAACCAATATCCGGGGGCATCCATTCCGCTATCCGGTCATCCGGCACGACAAACGCCGGGTTCTCGCGGACCGTTTTCCCTATGCGATCTACTATCGGGTGGTGGGTGATGTCATACGTGTTCTGGCCGTGCATCACGGGAGCCGCAAGCCGAGCCGGTGGCAGCGCAGGAAATAGCTACCCAGATGCGTGTGGCGAAGGGGAACGTATAATGTGGGCTGAGGTGACGTCATGACAGTCAGCATCCACGACGCTGCGCAGCTTCGTCTTGCCAGCCTGATCCGCGAGGGCAAGCCTGGCGAGAGGATTGCCATCGAGGACAACGGCAGGGTTGTCGCCTCGCTTGTCGTTGAGGATGCCCGATTATCCGGAAGCCAGGGTTCCTTAAGGGGGAAGATCCGCATCATCTCGGATGACGATGAGCATCTGGCAGACTTCAAAGAGTACATGGAATGAAGTACCTGCTGGATAGCCACACGCTGATCTGGTTTGCCGCAGAGGACGCCAAGCTGTCACCCGCCGCGATGGAAGTAATCGCCCGCGATCCAACGGCTACGTACGTCAGCATTGCATCCCTTTGGGAGATCGGGATCAAGCTCTCTACCGGCAAGCTGGAGTTGGCGGGAGGCTTGGAGAGCCTGCTCGATGGCATGGCACGGAACAGACTGGAGTTGCTGGCTATCTCTTCATCGCATGTTGTCAAGATCAGCCAGTTGCCCTACCACCACCGCGATCCATTCGATCGCATGATCGCGGCTCAGGCACTCGTGGATGACCTGGTGGTTATCTCGGCCGACCCGGCGCTTGATGCGTATGGCGTTCGGCGGCTATGGTGAACTGATGCAACCTCTTCTCGACGTCCATGGTCTTTCCATCTCCTTCCAGCTTGAGAAGGGCATGGTCAATCCCGTCACCGGGGTCTCGTTCAGTGTGTTCCCGGGACAGACGCTGGCGCTGGTGGGCGAATCGGGCTGCGGGAAATCCATCTCCGCGATGAGCGTGCTGCGACTGCTGCCGACGCCGCCGACGCGGTATCCGGGCGGGCAGATCCTTTTCGAAGGCGAAGACCTGCTCAAGGCCGATGAGAAGCGGATGCAGCAGATCCGCGGCGGGAAGATCGCGATGATCTTCCAGGAGCCGATGACCAGCCTCAACCCGGTGTATACGGTCGGCGATCAGATCATCGAGGCGATCCTGCTGCATCAGAAGGTGAACCCGCGGCAGGCACGGGAGATCGCCATCCAGGCGATGGCAGATGTCGGCATCGCCGACCCGGCCAGCCGGCTCGACGTCTACCCACACCAGATGTCCGGCGGCATGCGGCAGCGCGTGATGATCGCGATGGCGTCTCGTGCCGGCCGAAGCTGCTCATTGCCGATGAGCCGACGACGGCGCTGGACGTGACGATCCAGGCGCAGATTCTCGAACTGCTCCGCAAGCTGCAGCGCGAAACGCAGATGTCGATTCTGCTGATCACGCACGACCTGGGCGTGGTGGCGGAGAATGCCGATGTCGTCGCGGTGATGTACGCGGGGCGAATCGTGGAATATGCCCGGGTCGAGGATGTGTTCGACCGGCCGCTGCACCCGTATACGGAGGGGCTGCTGGCTTCGATCCCCAAGCTTGGGGTGGAGACGGAGCGGCTGAACACGATCGCCGGCACGGTGCCTTCGCCGGCGCATTTTCCGGTCGGCTGCCGGTTCCATCCCCGCTGCCCGCGGATGCAGGGAGACAAGACCTGCCGCGACGTTGACCCAGCGCTGCGCGAAGTCCGGCCGGGCCACTGGGCGGCGTGTCACCACATTGAGGGGTTCCATCAGAAGCCCATCACGAAGCCACAGCTTGATGCCAAGCGGCACGGTGAATGCGGGCGTCGTGAACATGGAAACCGGAGCGTGACAGCAGGCTATCGGCCGAGCTGCATGGCGAATACGACCGCGCCGATGGCGAATCCAATGATCCCCAGCAGCAGCAGCCACGCGGCCGGGCGGGCCATGTTGGTCGTGTATCCGATACCGAAGCGCTTCTCAACCCACAGGGCGGGGTCATCGGGGTTGTAGTAGATCATCCCCAGCTTCCAGTGGGCGTCGGCCGTGCCGTCGCCTACCGGCGCACCTCCAACAGCCGGCGCGATGCTCTGGTAGCGCAGCAGCATCACGAGGACGATGCCCAGCATCGCGGCCGTGCCGGCCGTGGAGAAGATGGCAACCCATGTGCCCGATTCGGCGGCGGGAATCGCCGCGATGATGACCGCCAGCGCTGAGAACAGCATCGCGATGACATACTGCACCAGCAGCAGTATCGAAACGGTCAGCGCAAACATGCCCGTCTCGTGCTGAGCGGCCGGGCCTGAAACCCGCGCGCTCGCTTTACGCCGCGTGCCATGCTCCAGGTGATTGTCGCCATGAGCAGGCACACGGCCGTCGCCGTGATGGGCAGGGCAAACACGGAGCTGATGCTCTTCTGGGCATAGCGGTCAATCTCGCCGGCCGCGTTGTAGTGCATTGGGATCTGTTGCGGCAGGCTCTCGTAACGCAGTGCCAGGAACAGACTGGCGGCCGCGATGACCAGGAACGGGCCTGCAAACAGTGCTGCGGAACCGATAGGCAGACCATGCCGCGGTGACAGCCCGGCCTCGCGCACGGTGGTCTGCGCAGCGGCATGCGGCAGCACCTGTCGCCGGCCGCTGAAAAAGGCCCAGAACAGCACGCCCAGCAAGCCAAGCATGGCCGCCGCCCCAAGGATCGCCTTCGCTGCGGGACTCAGAAACGGAAAGAGTGAGAGCACCAGGGCTATGGCAACGCACCCGGCCAGCACGACGCGCCTCTGGTACTGCCGGCGGATCTGCCCGCCCTCGGCCGACGCAGGAAATGCCGGTGACACGGTGACCGCGAAGAAGACATCGGGCGCATGAACCGGGGCACCAGCGCCATCATCGCGGTGATGGCTCCCAGCATCACCAGGTTGTGTACCAGCAGGATGATTGTTGAGGTCGTGTGATTCATAGTGCGCCCCTGCCTTCCAGGGTTTCGCCCGCAGCATGCAAGGCACGGGCAACGGCATGCGGCGACGCTCCTCGCGCCACGGCGTCTGCAATGAGTTCCTGTACCCGGCGTTGGAAATCGGTTACCGCCTCCGGATCGGCGGCCGGCCGGCCGCGCTCCACGACGCAGGCCCCCCGCCGCCGGCGCAGATCCAGCCAGCCCTCCTCGGCCAGTTGCCGATACGCCTCTGCCACCGTGTTGTGGTGGACCCCCAGGTCGCCGGCCACCTGCCGCACGGTCGGAAGCTGGTCGCCGGCCTTGAGTTCGCCGGACACCAGCAAAATGCGGAGCTGATCCACAATCTGCCGGTACACCGGCACAGGGCTGGCCAGATCAACGCGGAGGATGGGAGTTCCGTCGCTCATTGCCTATTGTACATATACAATATACAAATGAGCACGGCATGTCAAGATTGGTCGAGATTGCCTGTTCACTGCTTTGGCAATGGGATGGCCAGGTACTGCTGCTGGATGTCGGTAGAGAACGCTGGCTCCGGGGCCTGCGCAGTTCGGTGCACATGGCGGCATAGATCCGGAAGCATGCCGCCCGAGCGGCCGGGGCAGCGGGTAGTTCAACGTACATCTTGGCCGGCCGAAGCCGCCGGCCGCCCTCGATGTCGAACCAGACGCCGGTGGCGCCGGCCGAGTGGAACAGGTCCACATACCGCGCCTGTTGCGGTATCACGGAGCGCGGTTGTACTCCCGGCATCGTGCACGGCGAACTTCTGCGTCATCCGCTGCTCGATGAGTTGGTCCATGGCATTCGCCGGAGTCGCTGGAACTGGCACCGGCACCGTCGGCGCTGGGCCGGCAACCGCCACCGGAGGTGCGGACGGTTGAGGCGGCGCTGTGGCGGCCGCAATGCCTAAAGCAATCCCCCAGTGCATCGCGAACCCCAAGCCCCACGAGAGCAGGCCCAGCAGCATGCCGACCAGCAACGTCTCCTGGTGATCCATGTCAAAGAGCATCCGGCACAGAAAGCCGATCATGACACCGGTGATGATGATGCCCAGAGCGATGGCATAGATGGTGGTATAGCCGTGCGGGAGAAGGCCCGCCTGCTCCATGAGCCAGTCGAGCCAATACGCAGTGGCATCCGCGAAGGCGATGATGCCGGCGAACTTCAGCACCGCCCGGCCGACCGGGCCGAAGCTGACATCGTTGCTTCGCGCGATCGCCAGTGCGATAGCGATGATCACGGCAGCCTTCACGCTGGTGGTGGCCAGCGTAAGAGCCGAGTACACAATCGCCGCCACCTCGCCGCCTTCGGAGATATACGCCCAGAGCATGATCCCCACGAAGCCGCAGACCAGCAGGGCCAGGGGAACATGCAGGTCCCGGATCGAGTTCAGCGCCTCATCATCAGATGCTTCTGCAGCAGCAGGCGTCTGGTAGCCAAGGCTGATCGGCTGCCCGCCTTGTGCCGTGCTCGCCGGCGCCGCCGACGGGGTGTACTTCGTCCCGGCCGACCGGGGCACGCCAACAGGTTCTGCCAGTTCGACCAGATCATCGGCCGGCACCGCAATCGCCGCCCCACACGCGCAACGAACCTTCCGCCCCGCCAACTCGCTCTTCCAGGCGTATTGCCGCCCGCACTGCGGGCATACGATCGGTGCCATGCCATCCTCCCGGTCCTGCTATGGATCAAGCTAAAGGCCACCTCATGGTTTGTCTAGTTTTGCTGGAACGCCTCGGGCCACTTGTGTATGCTCTTCTCGCCTATCTACCTTGTGGGAGAGGAGATCGCGTATGGAATTCTGGATGGACCTGCCGGCCTGGCTTCGCCTGATCACCGCTTTGATTGTGCTCAGCGTCGGCGTTGTGATATTCCTGTTCATCTCCGGGCGTCTGGGAATGATCCTCGCCGCCCTGGGGTTCTGCATGTTCATCTTCGGCGGCAAGAGCAGTTCAGAGAAGAGCGGCTACAAGCTTCTAGCCGGTACCGCCCAATATGGCGGCCGTTCTCTGTTGGACCGCTCGCACTGTCGGTCATTTCGCCATGATCGCCTCTGGACGATTAGGCCATTCTGCCGCAAGATCGTGCCCGCACGTCTCGAAGTGCAATCATATGGCTCGTGAGAAGGAACAACGTAGTGAAGAGAGTCGTCCTCGCGCCGTTTGGGCACGAGGTGGTCTCGCGGATTCGCCGGGGCGCCGGTGCGAGGATCTATCTCGTCCGCGAGCCGGTAACGGGCCTGCGCTTTGCGCCAAGCACGTGAAGCTGAAGAAGAACTCGCCATATCCGCTTTGTGAACCAGTTGGCGAACGAACTGAAGATGGGGCAACGGTGCGGCACGAGGCGATTCGCCGGCCGTTGCGGTTGCATACCAAGCGCGTGTTTGGGTTCCTCCGGGTCACCGAGGCGGTACTGCTGGTGGAGTATGTGGAGGGCGTGCGGCTCTCGGACATGACGGACATCCGGCGTCTGGGAGACGTTGGTGCTGTTTGCCAGCGTGGCACGGGCGTTGGCGGCCATGCACGCGGCCGGGGTGCTGCACTGGCGATATCAAGCCGTCGAACATCATGCTCACGGCCGACCGCAAGCCGAAGCTGATTGATCTGGGGCAGGCCTGCCGGACCGGCACGACCAAGAAGCGCATCCAGGGCACGCCCGAGTTCATGGCTCCGGAGTAGGCGCAACTGCGCAGGTGATGACGGAGCGGACCTGATATCTTCGGATTCGGTGCTACGCTGTACTGGGCATTGACTGGCCGAACGATCCCAACGGTGCTGGTGTCGAAAGGCGCAAGAAGGCGGAGAACCCGAATCCGCCGGTGATCCCAGCGCCAGTCGAGCTGCAACCCAGTGGTTCCGCAGGCGGCCTCGGACCTGGTGATGGCATGCCTGAACACGGAGCCGGCCAAGCGGCCGGGCAGCATGAGCCAGCTTGCCGATCAGCTCATGCTGATTGGCGAGGATGTGCGCGGCGGGTATATGCGGCGCGTGGCGGCAGCGCGGGCAGAGACGGTGGCGAGGGCGGGGACGGCGAGGGCGGGGATGGACAAAGTCTAGCAATATGGTCGGACCTTTGACCTGCGCAGGTCCGCCCAGACTTGGCGGATATGCGGCAGGAGTGTGCCGCACTACAGTCGCCTATAATGCACCGTCCCGCTTGGCGTGAGGAACATGGAAACGATGCCCAGGAAACTGACTGAGACCCAAAGCCGGCTGCTCAATCTCGTGCAGGAGGAGGTGCCCCTGGTGGAGCGGCCGTTCGCCGTGCTGGGGGAGAAACTGGGGCTTTCTGAGGCCGAGGCGCTCAAGAGCGTGCGGGAACTGAAGGAAGGCGACCGGCCGATTATCCGGCAGATCAGCGCCATCTTCGACACCAAGGCCTTGGGGTATCGCTCTTCGCTGGTGGCGGCCCGCATCCCGGCCGACAAACTGGAACACGCGGCCGAGGTCATCAATGCGGCCATTCTGGGCGTGTCGCACAACTACAAGCGGAACCACGACTACAACCTGTGGTACACAGTCGCCGTTCCGCCGGACTGAAGCTCGGGTTGGAGAGGACGATTGAGATCCTCCACCGCGACTCGGGAGCAATCCAGACCCGCCTGATGCCGACGCTGAAGCTCTTTAAGATCGGCGTGAGGCTGAATCTGGGTGGCGAAGACATCGCTACACGCTCCGAGGGGCCGCGTTTCACCGAAGCAGATCGCAATGCGGCGATGGCGTTCAAGGTCACCGATGAGGACAAGCGGATGATCCGCGTGCTGCAGCAGGATCTGCCGCTGGTGGAGAAGCCGTACGACCTCTGGCTGCAGCAGGCCGGCGTGAGTGTGCCAACGCTGCTGTCGGCCGCGAAACAATACGAGCGGCAGAAGCGGATGCGGCGGTTTTCAGCGGTGCTGCACCATCGCGAGGCGGGGTTCAAGTCCAACGGGATGGGCGTGTGGGTGGTGCCGGATGGGCAGCAGGAGAAGTTCGGCGAGATGGCCGCCACATTCTCGGCCGTGAGCCATTGCTATCTGCGGCCGACGTATGAGGACTGGCCGTACAACCTCTTCACGATGGTGCACGCGCCGAGCAAGGCAGATTGCGACAAGGTGCTGGAGACGATCAGCCAGGCAACGGGGATCACCAATTACGCCTCGCTCAACTCAAGCAAGGAGTACAAGAAAACGCGGGTGCACTACTTCACGAAGGAAGTGGGAGGAGCGGAGCAGAAGCACCTGGATGAGAAATAGAGAATGGGAAATGGAGAATGAATGAGCGATTCTCCATTCTCAATTCTCCATTCTGCATTCTGCATTGCACTGGGCTTCTGCCTTATACAGCCACCACCGCTGCCCGCCGCGTTTAGCCTGGCGCAGGCAGTAGAGGATCCAGATCATGCCCTTGTCGGTACGCACCTTGTACCAGTGCCGGCGGAGATAGACCTGCCCCTCGCCATCGCTGTTGGTCTTCCACTTGCCGCGGACGGCGACGATCGTGTGGTGTTCGCCGCGCCAGGTGAAGCCGGCCGGAAGACCGGGCTCTCCGCGTGCCATGGCCGACAGGTCGCCACTGAGGGCGTCGGGGGTGATGGGTTCCGAGACAAACGCCATGGAGGCATTGTGACACGGCAGGTGTCAACGGCAAAGGCAGGTTCCCAGTGCGTCGGGCGAGGACCCGCCCCACAGGCCCGCTACGGGTCAATCTGTTCAGCCGGTTCGCCGTTGGCGTTCTTGACGCGGCAGATCTGTTCCACGGCGGCCTTGTCACGGACAGAAACCCACTTGGTGTCGCCGGGGCGTTTGTACTCCCGGCCGGTCTGCTGTGCGCCGATGAACTTGCCCAGATCCTCCGGGGGCCCCTTTGCGTTACGCGTGTCGCGGGTGCGGCTCTTGAACTCCTGGATGATCTTGGCGGCCGGGGCGCAGTACGCTCTATATAGGCGACCTTCTTCTCGCCATCCACCAGGAAAAGACGCGGGCAACCACGCCTTCCTTGCCCTCCTTCATCACGGGCGGATCGAGCTTGATGCTCTCGCGGTACCAGGTCTTGCCATCATCACTGGTGTAGAAGACGGTGTCGGGGATGTGCGTGTCGCCGCCCATCTGCCTGTACGTGAACCAACCGGCACCGAGGATCATCACCACCGGCGGCCGACGCCATGATCGCCGAGTTGCTGTTGAGTGCTTTTCGAAGGCTCATCGTCGTCCCCTTCTGCATCAGAGCAAGCGGCCTTTCCCGCCGGAGCAGTGCGTGGAAAGGCCGAAGTGAAGGTCAAGCGAATGTAAGGGCTAGTATTCCCACGGGAAGGGATGACTCTGCCAGTACTTGTCAGGGTTCCAGGTCTTGACCCATGACGAGACGGTGTCCTCGGGCCTCAGGCACTCCACATGACCATCGAGGAAGAGGTAGTTGTACCTGTCGCCATGGGCGCCGAGGCCGCCCTGGCCCTTGAAGGAGTAGCTGTCTTCAGTAAAGGTGCCCCAGTCGAGGGTGTCCCACCAGGGGATCATCCACTGCTCGAGGATGTTGTCCACGGTGGCTTGCGAGTCATGGCCCTGGCCTGAGTGGCCAATGCAGCCGCGGCCGGGGGTGTATTCAATCGCGGCGATCATCTCGGAACTCTTCTTGAACTTCGTGATCTTGAAGGCGTTTGGGTAGGTGTTTGCGCCGCCAAGCTCATTGGAGCTGCCATGGTCCACAATGCCGTAAATCCACTCCGGTTACGGTTGGAGACGACATCGCTTTCGCCACGGTCGCGGCCGAAGTTGCTGTGCTTATTGGAGTTCAGAGCGTAAGAACGCGGCTGTTCGAACCAGGTCACCTGCCGAACGAGGGTATCCTCCGGGCAGATCAGCACGCCGACGCGTGGTGATCTCCAGGACCAGTAGGGCTGGTCGGTGTTGGGGATTTCGTAACCCAGATAGTACGAGATCAGCTTGTCCCAGGTCAGGTTGTACCACTGCTGGAAGCCCGAACCATAGCTGGTCCAGTCGTAGTCCAGAGTGATTGCACCGATCGGGAGTGTCTGCCGATTGGAATTGGCGTACATGATCAGCCCATTGCCAATCTGTGCATGTTCGACGCACATGCAACCGCGTTGGCGGCCTTGCGCCTTCGACAGCGACGGCAGCAGGATCGAGATGAGCACCGCGATAATGCCGATGACGACCAGCAACTCGACCAATGTAAATCCCCGAGCGACTTTCCTGCTCTATACGACGCTCCTTGTGTGGACGATGTGAGATGGATTCCGGCGGCCTCAGACCGCCATGAAATCGCACCTATGCGTCCCAGATTACCGCCGGGGCGGACGCTGAGGGAAGAAAAAAAGCATCCGATTTCCTCGACAACTCGCTATGTCGGAGCGTTCCGAACCCTCATTGCAGGTAACTGCTTGATCAGTCTGGATTTACGTATAGACCGGGAGGCGGCCACGAAATGTCCGATACATTACGGTTGCCACCCTGTTCCCGGCGGGGCCGTGTCGGATGGCCAACGGCGCTCAGGCCGCGTAGGACCGAACTTCCACCTCCACGCCCGCACGCATCGCTCGGCTTCACCGGGATACGATCGTCACCAGCGACCATGCCGGCGCCTTGACCCGCAACGTGTTGTCCACTGCGGGTGCCAGGTCCGATGCCGCGGCGTTGCGCGTGCTGTCGGTGACGTGCATCGTGAACTTCCCGACCGGCAGGCCGCTGATCTCCACATCGCGGGCAGCGCCATCGTTCATCAGGTGCACCGCCACCTTTCCATCCTTGCCCCTGACGGCCGCGGTCAGCAGGTCACTCCGGGAACTGCTCGTCTCCAGCCCCTGACCATCGCGCGGGGTATTCGCGGCGAACTGCTGCAGGAAGTGGAACCGCTTCGTCGGTGTCAGCACTGCAGGCGTCTTACTCTTGTCCACGTCCACAAAGCCGTAGTCTTCAGTGTACTCCCACAGCAGGATCCCCTGCGGCCGGGCGTAGTTCAGCAGTTCCAGGTACTGCTTCGCCTCGGCCGCGCCGTACCAGTACTCATTGAACATCCCGCTGTAGTGCCACGCACCGGCGTCAACGCCCGCCTCGGTCACCAGCAGCGGCCGGTTCGCACGCTGCGCGATCTCATGCCACTGCCCATACTGCTCGGGCGTAGCCCCCGCCCCAGGAGTGGAATGCGATCGCGGCCACGTACTGCATCGCCTCCGGGTCGGCCACGGTGGGCTCGGCATACTTCGCAGTGCCCCGCGGATTGGTCACATCCGCCAGCAGCAGCTTCGTCTTCAGCCCCAGTTTCACGAACTGCTTGCCCAGCAGCTTGATCACATCGCGCTGCTCCTCGGGCGTGAGCTCGAGCATCACGCCCCAGTCGGGCTCGTTGAAGCTGAACATGTCCGGCTCGACGCCATACTTCTGCTTCGCATAGACCAGGTAGCTGCCGATGCACTCGGCCAGTTCTTCCCATTTGTCCGGCGCGATCTGCGCACGCATACGTGAACGGGTCCTTCTCCCAAGGTTTCACCAGCAGCCACTTGGGGATCGGCCAGGTGCTGGCGATGTAGGGGATCTTCCGCTTTTGCAGCTCCTGCGCGATCTCCCATTGAGGCCCGCATCTTCGTTCCGGGCTTGTCGTTGGCGGCCAGCTTGGCGATGTCAGCCACGTTCGGATCGGTGTTGTCGTTCTCGGGCTCCCATTCATGAATGGCCGCCCAGACGCGACCCCATGCGACGTTCAGATGCTCCAGGTTATAGCGCGTCACTGGCGACTCGGGGCCAAAGCACATGTCGCCGCCAAAGCCGTTGAGCAGATGGGTCGGGCGATCTGGATAGATCGTCACCTGTGCCGTGCTGCGGTCCACCGACGTCTGGACGATCAGTTCCACATCGGCACTGACCTTCTGCCCGGCGGCCAGGTTGCCGCGGTGAAGAGGGAAGTAAATGCTGTACTGATCGTTCTTCCACTTCCGGTCATCCTGGACGGTGAACTGCACCGGCCCGGTGGTGTGGACGATCACATGCGTCTGGGCCGCTGCGCAAGTCTCCACCCGGGTCGCTCGTGCCGTCGAGGAAATGGTTGTCCTGTTGGGGCTCGGGAGCGGCGACCGGGATGGCGGCACTCTTCCCCTCCGCATCCGCCAACCGTGCCGTCCCGCCGGCCAGTTCGCTCGTCGGCACTTGGATGAAGTAGAACAACCCCTCGCCCGTGATCGCCTGCGGGATGGTCGCCTCGACGTGGATGACCACCGCCCCGCCGCGTGTGCTGATCTCCTGGCTGTAGTCTACCGGCAGGTCGTCCAGCAGGATCCTTCCGCTGTACCGTCCCTTCCCGGCCGTTACCACGCTCCTGGCATCCTTCACCTGCCACGCTTCCGTGGCAGCGATCTTGGCCCAGCCAGGCGACGCGACGCGCAGGAACGTCTTGATCGGGAAGATCTGCCCCTCGACGTGCACGCCGCGAGGCATGCCCCAACCTTCTGTGACCGGCACCAGCGGCTCCAGCGCCCACGCCGCCCCAGCCATAAACAGCCCCGCCGCCGCGCCGATGGAGATCTTCTGCATACCAGGCTATACCGCGCAGGCACGGAATCGTTTCGACCACATCGCCGGCGGACGCCTTGCCGGAGTAATGGGCGCCCTGCTTCGTGGTCTGCCGCGTTGCTTCACTTCTGAGCCTTGGCAGCAGATCGAGCACTTGGATCGGAATCAGTGGGTCCGAGGTCCGCTTCGCCGAACTGACGGGCGATAGCTTGGGCGGGGCCGCGATTGGAGTTGCTTCCTGGTCTTCTCCAACTCGGCCTCGATCAGCTTTTCGTCCGGCACTCGCGGTTCGGTACTGAGTGGCCATGATCTTGTTGGGAAGGCCATCCAGGGCATAGCGGGCGACGGCGGCATCCTCCCTGGCACAGAGGATCAAGCCTACCGGCGGGTTCTCATCGGGGAGTTTCCAGTGCTCCCTAGCGTAGTTGCAGTAGAGGTGCATCTGGCCGGCGTCTGCGTGGGTGAACTCGCCCGTCTTGAGGTCAATGATGATCAGGCAGCGGAGGCGGCGGTGGAAGAAGAGCAGGTCAATACGGTACCACGTGTTGCCGATACGCAGGCGGCGTTGCCGGCCGACGAAGGTGAAGTCGCCGCCGAGTTCGAGGAGGAAGGACTCGAGGTGGCAAATGAGGGCCTCTTCCAGATCGGTTTCCGAGTACTCGTCCTTGAGCCCAAGGAACTCAAGGACGAAAGGATCCTTGATCTGTTCCTCGGGGCTGACGAGGTCCTCCGGTTTGCGCTGGTTGTGCTTCGTGAGCATGGCCATCTTGTTGCGCGATAGCGCCGTGCACTCGTAGAAGCTCGAGTTGATCTGGCGTTCGAGTTGCTTGACCGTCCAGCCGCCGCGCAAGGCTTCGGTCTCATAGAACCTGCGGGCGTGTTCGTTCTCGACCGACAGGAGACGGACGTAGTGGGACCAAGGGAGGGGAAAGGACTCGGGCAGAGCCTGAGTTGTACCTGCACCCAATATCCGACACGACATCTCGGATTTCGAGTTGAGTGATTTCCGAGACGCTGTCTCGGAAGTTGTGGTCGCGTACGCCTGGTAGAACCGGCGCATCAGCTCAAGGTTGTCTACCGAGAACCCTCTGCCAAACCGCCGAGTCAGATCGTCTGAGAGCCGGGCTAGGACGCGCTGGCCGTATGCGGCTCTTGCAGATCCGCCCTGCTCGGCCTCTACGATCAGACGCCCCACCTGCCAGTAGGTGGCGGTCATGATGACGTTGACCGCTTTGGCAGAAGTATGGCGGGCGTGCTCCAGCAGTGTGGTGACTTCAGCAAGGATGGTGTCGTAGCCCTTGCTGGCGACGATGTCCGAACGGGGCTTTCGGGGTTTGGCGGGCATATGTCTACGATACACCGCGACAACCGTCACACAAGTTCACACTTGCGTTCGCGCAGGAGGTCGAGGTTGGCTTCGCGGGGGCCTCGGTGCCCTACTTCGTTGTCCTGGCCCGTTGTGGGCGCAGCGGCATCGGGCAGGAAGTAGAGGGTGAATTCCTTGTCACCAACACGGTTCAGATCGAAGGTGCCATCACTGGAGTGAGAAACAAGAACCACATGCCCGCGATTGCCATGGCAGACGTAGAACGTGCCGGGACCGTTGCGGGCGACGGAGTCGCTCGGCCGGAGACCGTCAGAGTACATGACCAGTTCCACGTTCTGCGGCAGCGGTGTGGTGTGCTGGCAGCCCGAGATGACGACCAGGCAGATGAAGGCGCAGAGGTAATGACGCATATGGACTCCTTCCTAGCCGCCGGCTTCGGTCTTGAGCTTCCGCAGGAGATCGAATGCCTGGATGGGAGTTAACGCGTTGAGATCCGCTTCGCGGAGCTGACGGGCGACGGTCTGGGAGGGATCGAGGAAGAGTTGGAGCTGGCGGTCTTCCTCCTCCTTCCGGCGGCTCCTGGGGGCTTTGACGTTGCCGACGTGGTGGACGGCGAGTTCGGAGAGAAGTTGGCGCGCTCGCTCCAGCACCGGCCGGGGGATGCCGGCCAGGCGGGCAACGTGGATGCCGTAGCTGCGGTCGGTGCCGCCCTCGACAATGCGGTGGAGGAAGATCACCTGATCCTCCCACTCGCGGACGGCGACATTCAGGTTCTTGACGCCCTTGAAGCGTTCGGCCAGTTGCGTCAGTTCGTGATAGTGCGTCGCGAAGAGCGCCCGACAACGGATGTTCGCGGCAATATGCTCGGCGAGTGCCCACGCCAGCGAGAGACCGTCGAGGGTGCTGGTGCCCCGGCCGATCTCGTCGAGGATGACGAGGCTGCGGTCGGTGGCATTGTTCAGGATGTTCGCGGTTTCGACCATTTCGACCATGAAGGTGGATTGGCCGGCGTGGAGTTCATCGGAATCGCCGATGCGGGTAAAGAGACGATCCACGACGCCGATCGTGGCGCTCTTGGCCGGGACGTAGGCGCCGATGTGCGCCATCAGGGCGATCAGGGCGACCTGGCGGATGTAAGTGCTCTTGCCGGCCATGTTCGGGCCGGTGATCAGGAGCAGCGAATCATCCGGGCCGAAGCGGACGTCGTTGGCGACGAATTCGTTGCCGAGTTGCAGGTCAAGCACGGGATGCCGGCCGTCAATGACTTCAAAGGTGCGCTCGGTGATCATCGTCGGGCGGCAGTAACGGCGTTCCCTGCGCGAAGACCGCCAGGGCAGCAGAGGACATCGAGGCGAGCCAGCCCATCCGCCAGTTCCTGGAAGCCGGCGACGACGGGTAGCAACGTCTGGCGGATCTGCTCGAAAAGACGCTGCTCGAGCACGATCGCCTTGTCGCGGGCACTAAGGGCTTCGTTCTCGAATTCTTTGAGCTTCTCGGTGATGTAGCGTTCGGCGTTCTTGACCGTCTGCTTGCGCGACCAGGCGGCCGGGATCTTGTCGCGATGGGCATCGGTGACTTCGATGTAGTAGCCGAAGACCTTGTTGAAACCGATCTTCAGCGTTGGGATCGAGGTTTCCTGGATCAACTCGGCCTGGTACCTGGCCAGCCAACCAGTGGAGTTCTCGCCGAGTTCGCGGAGACGATCGAGTTCGGCATCAAAGCCCTTGGCAATGACGCCGCCTTCGCGCAGGTGCGGTTCGGGATCGGGGAGTATGGCGGATTCGAGGTACGCCGCCTGCTCGGCCGCGAATTCCTTCAGGGAGAGCAGTTCGGGGGCGATGAGCTGGTGCTGCGGGAAGGTGCCCAGGGCAGTGAAGAGATCGGGCAGCGATCGCAGGCACTTGGCCAGCGACGCCACATCGCGCGGGCTGGCGCGATTCGACGCAGAGGCGCGCGATGAT
The DNA here is from genome assembly GCA_049840815.1 of Thermomicrobiales bacterium. Classification (GTDB taxonomy): domain Bacteria; phylum Chloroflexota; class Chloroflexia; order Thermomicrobiales; family UBA6265; genus JASGDN01. The sequence continues at coordinate 18,642 of JASGJI010000009.1, forward strand.
GCGTTCGATATCCACGACGGCCGCGAGTTTCTCGACGAGAGTCGAAAGCCCCGGCGGCGAATCGAGCAATGCAGCGATGGCATCCTGGCGGGCGACGATGTGCTCGATGTCGCGGAGCGGCGAGCGAAGCCACTGCCGCAGAAGCCGGCCGCCCATCGTGCTACGGGTTTTGTCTATCGCGGACAGCAGCGAGCCTTCGGTCGTGCCAGAGCGGACGGTGCGGTCAATCTCGAGCGAGCGCCAGGAGGCGGGGTCAATCGCCAGGTGCGTTTCGACGCTGTGTTTGCTGCAGCGGGCGGAGGTGGGCGAGGCTGCTCTTCTGGGTCTCCTCCAGATAGGAAAGGACGGCCGCGGTGGCAAACGTGGCCGGGTCGTCATCGGTGAAGCCGAAGCCGGCGGCCGTCAGAGACGCCCCACTGCTTCTGCAGCAGTTCGTGCGCGTGGTGCGGGGTGAACTGCCAGCCCGGGCGGGGGGTGAGGGCCTTGATGCCAGCCGCCTGGATCTGCTTGGCGATGTCGTGCATCTGGCCGGAGGGAAGCTCGGGGATGAGGATCTCGGCCGGTCGGAGACGGGCGATCTCATCCAACACCTGGCGTTCGGTGCCGCTCATCGCGGTGCATTCGCCGGTGGAAAGTTCGACCCACGCGAGGGCGGCGCGGTAGCCTTCGTGCTTCATCACATGAAACGCAACCGCGGCGAGATAGTTATCCGCCCGGCCATCCAGCAGCGGCTCATCAGTAAGTGTGCCGGGGGTCATCAGGCGGACGACTTCGCGGCGGATGAGGCCCTTGGCGGTGGCGGGGTCTTCGGCCTGTTCGCAGATGGCGACCTTGTACCCGGCCGCGATCATCCGCCGGAGGTAGCCATCCACCGAATGGAACGGCACGCCGGCCATGGGGATGGCATCTTCAGCATCCAGCCCCCCTGCGCGAACGGCTGGTGAGGGCGACGCCCAGGACCTTGTTGGCGGTGCGGGCGTCATCCCAGAACATCTCATAGAAATCGCCCATCCGGAAGAAGAGGATGTAGTTGGGGTACTGGGCTTTGAACTGCTGATACTGCCGCATGGCCGGCGTGAGGGCGGCCGCATCGGGGCTCTTAGGGGTGTCAGGGGAACTGCTGCTCATGGGCGGTGCTGAGGGTATGGGCAACGGGCAGTTGCATCAAGCAGCGGTGTATGGAGCGACAGGTGCGGGGGCTGTCGGCGAGGGTGTGGATAAGTGGGCAGGTGCGCAGTTGCGAGGGGTGGGGTGGTGGTGCGCAAGTAGCTGGAGGGCAGGTGTACGTTAGGTGCGGATCGGGGAAGGAGGTCGCAGGTTTCGGTGCGCTTGTGGATAAGTCCTGCCTGCGGATGAGTAATGAGTGATGAGTGACAAGGGGAAGATGCCCAAGTTGCGTACCACAAGAGCGGCGACCGCGAAGCCGCGACGGGGCCAAAGGCACGCAGGCACGAAGGGAAGATGCTCAAGTTCCTCACCACAAGAACGGCGGCCGCCCGCCACGGTGGTAGGCTCTGGTGCGTAAGGAGGACGAAGATCTGAAGATCGTGCTGCAGATTCGAGATGAACTCCTACTTGCCTGATAGGGGTATAGCTATTCGGTTTTCAAAGAATGGCCGGGGAGGCGGCCGGAGGGAGCGGAAAAGCTGCTCCATATAAATCAGGGGTGTTTGGGCGGGGTTTGGGGTGGGGAGATGAGTGTTGACAGGGACTTATGAGCGGCGGGAAATCTTTGCGTGATTTGGGGCGGCAAGGTTGTGGGAAATCGCAGAGGGTCGTCCACAGATTCGCACCGATTGGACACAGATTATGGGTAGGACGCGGGAGTGAACGGCCAAGGAGCGAGGAAGATGGGGATTAGCCACTTCCCATCTGGCGAGGGCGCGATGGTCTCGATGCCCCAGGCGTCCTCCAGGAAGAGCGTGCGGTCGCCGGTGGCGGGGTCGACGCGATAGAGCGCCGGGAACTCGCGACCGACGTTCGTGGCGAGCCAAAGCGCATCGCCGTTCGGCGAGTAGGCCATTGCCGGAATCCACGCCTCCCCCTCGTGCGGGAAGGATGTTCGTGACGGCGATATCACCTTCCGGCCCGATATCCACGCGCAGGAGGTCGGCATCGATGTTGCCGTTCAGGCTGGCAACCATCGCCTGGCCGTCGTCGGCGCGGACGGCGATGACGGAGGGCGATCCCGTCTCCCACGAGTTCTCGATCAGCGTCTGGCGCTCGCCGGTGGCGACGGCGATGCGCTCGACATCGAAGATCGCCTTGTCGCGCGAATTGACGCGGGCATGGACGTACTGCCCCGACGTCGAGATGGCCCCCTGGTCGAACATCGCGCCGTCGTCCTGCGTGAAGCGGACGGGCGGCTGGGGATCGGTGGCGGCGTGGGCGATGCGCCAGAGCTGCTGATGCTCGTTGCCGTGGAGGTCGCGCCCATAGACGAGGGTGTTCGTCGCGGCGTTGGCCTGAAGCGTCATCACGCGCTCGCTGCCTTCGGTGAGGGCAACGATCTCGCCGGTCGAGATGGTGAGGCGGGCGACCTGCGGCACACCGGAGCGATTGTCGAGGAACGCGATGTGGTCGGCGTCGAGGAAGGCCGGCATGGTGAGGGCTGGTCGGGCGAAGACGCGCTCGGCGAAGGCTTCCAGTCGGGCGAGACGATCGGCGGATGGCTCGGTGAGGTGCTGCATGTGCTGACTCCTGGAACGGAACGCGGACCCATTGCCGGGATGCACCTTGGTCCCGATGCGGGCGCTTGTCAAGCACTTCCGTCGCGGGGCATTCGGCGATACCGTGCTCCGAGCATCGCTGCTGGTCCGGAGGCTTCGCATCGGGCGCAGGGCCAGCATCCTCATCATGAAAGGACCCCGCCATGACGAATTCGGCTCATTCGCTTTCCGCAGAGACCCGCGCCTTCGTGGAAGAGGTCTTCACGCGCTGGGGTGTTCCCGGCGCGGCGATCGGCATCCTGCGCGATGGCGAGACAGCGTTCGCGTCGTTCGGCGTGACCAGCCTTGAGACGGGGCAACCCGTGACACCGGAGACGCTCTTCCGGGTGGCGTCCATCTCCAAGCCGTTCACCGCCACGCTGGTGATGACGCTGGTCAACGATGGCCTGCTCGATCTCGACGCGCCGATCGCGACCTATCTGCCTGGCGTGGCGCTCTCCGATGGTCCGGCGGACTGGCAATCCGCGATCACGATGCGCCACCTGATGAGCCATACCGCCGGCATCCACTGTGAGGTCTCGCTGGACACCTCCGCGATGGGGGACGACGCCCTGGCGAACGCGATCGCGGGATACGGCGCGTTGCACCAATGGGGTGCGCCGGGGCCGATCATGTCCTACGGGAACACCGGCTTCTGGCTCGCCGGCCATGTCGTCGCGACGATCCTCGGCCAGTCGTTCGAGGATGCGATGCGGGAGCGCGTCTTCACGCCGTTGGGACTGGAGCGCACCGTCTACACGGCGGAGGACGCGATTGTCTATCCGGTCGCGCTGGGCCACCGTCCGACCTCGCTGACCGGCAGCGAGCACGAGCTGATCCGCTCCTACGCCTATCCGCGCGCGAGACGACCATCGGGCGGGGTGATCTCGACGGTGGTGGACCTGTTGCGGTTCGCGGGCTGGCATATGGGTCGTGGTAGTGGTGGTGGCGAGGGCAGCATCTCGCTCTCTCCGGAGTTGCGCGATGCCATGCGCGATCCGATGGTTCGCCTGCGGGAGGCGGACGCCGAGGCGTGGGGGATCGGCTGGAACCTGCTCCCTGCGCGTGACGGCACGGTCGTGATCGGGCACGGAGGTTCGTTCGGCGGGTTCCAGACGCAACTGACGCTGGTGCCGGAGCGCGGCTGGGCGATGGCGATCCTGACGAACAGCGCCCGGGGCGGCATGGCGAACGCCGAGATCGAGACGTGGTTGCTGGCGCAGGAGCTGGGCGTGGACATCGCCGATCCCGCGCCGGTGACGCTCGAATCGTCGGCATTGGCGGCCTTCGCGGGGGCGTTTCGGCAGCCGGAGGTGTCGTTCGCGTTCTGGGTGGCGGAGGATGGGCTGGACCTGACGTTCACCGAGTCCTACGGACCGGTACCGGAGGAGACGCCGCCGCCGTTCCGGATGCGTCCGGTCGGGTCGCGCGATTTCGTGGCGACGTAGGGGCCGTTCAAGGGGGTGCGGGCAGACTTCATCCCCGACCCGGAGACCGGCGCATTCACGAAGGTGCGGGTAGGGATGCGGGTGGCGGAACGGGTGGGGTGATCGGCCCTTGTGGCGGGTGATCGCGCGTTCGATCACCCGCGCCCGGTCGTTCAGTGGACCGTCTCGCCTTACCTAACACAATGCGATCTCCGGAAAACGCTCAAGATTCCGTGTCATCCTGAGCGAAGCGAAGGACCCCCGTGCGAAGCACAATCGACCGCAGGTCGATACTCAAGCGGCGTACTCACCTCCTGGATCTTCCCCAAACGATGAGGAAATCCAGACACCACTCATGCCAACACCGGGTTCCGGCTGCGCCGGAAGCGCTTCGCTCGGGGGTCCTTCACTGCGTTCAGGATGACATCAGTCGGCGGCAAAGGCGAGCATCGGGGCCGGGGTGCGGTCCGCGACGGCATCGAGCCGCGTGCGGATGCGGTGCCATCGGTTCGCGGGCAGATCCGGGATCAGCAGCGCGAGGCCCACGTTGAACTTGCTCATCGCCTGGGGGCGCACCCCGTGCCGCCAGAGCAGGCGGTCGAACGAGGTCGGCCTGCCAGTCCCCTTCGTCTCGATGATGACCAGATCCGGCAAGGTGCGCCGTTCGCCGTCCGGCATCGCGAACGTGAGATCGCGGTCGATCGTCACCCGGCCACCGCCATCGGGGAGCGCCAGCGTCGTGCGGACATAATGCGTCGTCATGCAGTGGCGCAGGGCATCGGCGTAGGGTGCGACGTGCGGAAAGGCGCGGAGCCAGTCGCGGTCGGCGGCGAGGAGCGATTCGAGCGCATCGGCGTCGTGCGTGGTGCGATGCTTCACGGTGCGACCCCGCGCGTCACGGACCTTCAGTTCCAGCATGCAGAGGCCGCTATCGCAGTAGAGCCGCGTTCTCACCTTGAACCGCGCGGCACGTCGGCGAGCGGCGGAGTAATACGCCGTACTCTGGGCATCGTCGAAGTAGGGGGAGACATAGCGGAAATCGTGTTTGCCGTCGATCTCCAGCACCCGCGTCCCCGGTTCGACAGCCGCGATCACCTGCCCGGCGACCTCCAACGGGACCAGGTACTTCTTGTCCGCACGGGTGAGGAAGGCCGCTTCCTCCTGCAGGTCCGCGAGGGTGATGGGTGCGAGGTGCGCCAGCGGAAAGATGCTCTCGGAGGGCAGCGTCATCATGGGAAGACCACGTCCTTCGCGTTCATGGTGGCAGCCTTGCGGGCGCCGGTCGCGGATTGATCGAGGATGAGCGGGACTTCGTAGCGCACATCGACCACGGTGGTGTCGTTCACGAAATCGGCGCGGCGGATGGTGACGCCACGAATCTCGCAGCCCAGGCGGGTGCCGAGGTACTCGATCAGCTCACGCTCGTCCACGAAGGCACGATCGACCGTGAGGAGCTGGACGCGATAGCGTCCGAACAGGCGTGGGTGATCGGCGAACCACAGCACGGCGACCAGCAGGGACATCAGGCCGACGGAGAGCAGCGGCTGGTCCACCTTGGTGCCGCCGAGCAGACCCAGCGCGAGCGATCCGAAGTAGTAGCCGACCTGACGCTGGCTGAGCTCGTCGGAGCGGAGGCGGATGATCGAGAGCACGCCGAAGAGGCCGATGCCCAGGCTCACCGAGGCGTTCACGGACGAGAGCGCCGCCGCGATGGCGAGCACTCCGGCGTTGATCGACAGGTAGGCAACCACCATGTCGCGATTACGATGACGAGGAAAGTAGATACCGAACACGAGGATCGAGATCGCCACGATATTGGCGACGATCGTCACGAGATGGAACACGAAGGCTTCCTCCCTGGGCCGAACGACGATTGCTAACGACGTTTTAACGCGGCACCTTGTGAGTTCCTTGTGATCCTGGTCACAGGATTCTCGGTATGCCTGGGGGGCGTTGCATGGGGCTTCGCCTTTCGCCAGCCAGTTCACAGAGAGTTCACAATCCCATCTGGGAGACTCCTCGCCAGTCAATCGGCATGCCCGGCACCCTGCGGCTCGTTGCCGCTCCGGGCGTTCCTGCACCTGAGGAGTCCCAATGTCCCGTTCTGCCACCAATCCTCTGGACCGTGTCCTGGCCGCGACCTCCGTCTCCACCCGCCGCCGCTTCATCGCCGTCGCCGGGCTTTCCATCCCGGCGGTCCTCGCCGCGCCGACGCTCGCCCAGCGCGTCCTGGCGCAATCGGCCACCCCCGAATCGACCGAAAGTTCTGCCGGGACGGTCACGACTGACAACGGCACCTTCTTCGATCCGTCTGTGGTGCACCAGGTCACCGTCACCATCGATCAGGATGCCTACGATGCGATGATCGCCAGCTACTCCTCCACCGGCGACAAGGAGTGGGTGGAGGCGACCGTCGTCATCAACGGCGAGACGTTCGAGCAGGCCGGGATGCGGCTGAAGGGCAACTCCACCCTGATGGGGCTGCGCAATGGGGGCTCCGGCCGTCAGGGTGGCATGACCCAGAACGCAACCCAGGCGCAGGCGACGACCGATGGCACGCCCGCCGCGACCACGGACCAGACGACCACCACCACCGGCGGACAGAATCGGACGCAAGGCGGGGGAGGCGGGGGCATGTCCTCGATCTCCGCCGACGAGCCGCAGGGGCTGCCGTGGCTTGTGAAGCTCGATGAGTTCGTCACCGATCAGGAATATCAGGGCCTCTCGCAGTTCGTGATCCGTTCCAGCAACTCGGTGACGGCGTTGAACGAGGCCGTGGCGCTCGGGTTGCTGATGGAGGCCGGGCTGGCCTCCCAGCTTGCTGCGTATGTGTCGTTCAGCGTGAACGGGTCCGATTCCGTGCTGCGGCTGGCGATCGAGAACCCGAAGAAGAAGTGGATGAAGGCGCACTTCTCGGGCGATGGCTTGCTGTTCAAGAGCGAAGCAGAGGGCGATTGGTCGTATCGGGGTGACGATCCCGCGTCGTACACCGATGTCTTCGATCTGGAGGCCGGCGACTGGGGGAGCGACGAGAAGAACTTCGCCCCGCTCACCAGCTTCCTCGACTTCATCAACAACAGCGAAGACGCCGACTTCGCCAGCGACCTCCCGGACCGGCTCGATGTCGAGAAGTTCGCCATCTACCTGGCGATGATGGACCTGATCCGGAACTCGGACGACATCGACGGGCCGGGCAACAACTCCTACCTCTACACGGCGCCGGACACCGACCAGATGACCGTGGTGCCGTGGGACATGAACCTGGCGCTCTCCGGTGGCGGTGGCTTCGGTGGCGGCGGCATGACGATGACTGGCGACACCCAGCGCCAGGGCGGTGGCACGGGCCAGATGCCGACGATGTCCGGCACGCCGGGCGCGGGCACGATGGGCCAGATGCCGACCATGTCCGGCACTCCCGTCGCCGGGGATGGCACGACTCAGACAACTACGACCACCGGCCGCCAGGGCGGGAACGGCGGGAATGGGGGTGGCATGCAGGGTGGATTCGGTGGGCGATCGATCCCCTGGTGCAGCGGTTCAACGCCAATGCCGATTTCGCAACCATGGTCAGCGACCAGACGACCGCGCTGACGGCAAGCCTCTTCGAAAGCGGGGTCGGGGCGGATATCCTTGCCACATGGGTGTCGGTATTGAACGCCCACGCGACTGACCTCGTCGATGCGGCCACGATCACCTCGGACGCCGATTCCATCGCCTCGTTCTTTACAGGTTCCTGATGACCGATTCGCCTCCTGCCCCATTGCCGCGCGTCCTCGTGGTCGATGACGAGGACAACATCACCTTCCTGGTCTCGCGGGCGTTGCAGCTCGCCGGGATGGACACGGTGTCGGTGGCGACGGGGCAGGAGGCGCTGGACCTGGTCGGGGAATGGCGGCCGGATGCCATCGTGCTCGATGTCATGCTCCCCGATGTCGATGGGTTCACGGTTCTGCAGCGGATTCGGGATCGCGGCCAGCGCACGCCGGTCGTCTTCCTCACCGCCCGCGATACCACCGCCGACCGTGTCCAGTGGGTTGAGCGATGGCGGCGACGATTACCTCGTGAAGCCGTTCGAGGTGGCGGAGCTGGTGGCGAGGGTGAAGCTTCGCCTGCGCCGCCCCGCCGATGCGGTCGCGAACCGGCGGCTGCGCTGCGCTGACCTCGAGATGGACACCGAACGGCACGAGGTGGTGCGGGCCGGCGAGATCGTGCACCTCTCGCCGACCGAGTACAACCTGCTGCACTTCCTGCTGGTCAACACCGGGCGCATCCTGCTCCCGCGCCCAGATCCTCGATCGCGTCTGGTCCTACGACTACGACGGCGATCCGGCGGTGGTGGATACCTACATCAGCTACCTGCGGCGGAAGATCGATCACGTCTCCCCGAAGCTGATCCACACCGTGCGCGGGATCGGCTTCACCCTGCGTGTCGATGAGTAGCCTGCGGGCTCGCCTGTTGGCGGTGGTGGCGGTGCTGGCCGTCGCCTACGTCGTGCTGGCCGTCGTGCTGGTGTCGTCGCAACGGTCGTTGCTGGTCGCGCAATCGGACAAGCGGTTGCGGGAAGCACCGGTGCTGACGATTCCATTCGGCGATCCAGCCGGACGGCCGCCTGCCCAGGCGGGTCAGGGCATGGCGACCCCCGCAGCGGGCGCTAATGACGACGCCGGTTCAGCCGGGGGGGCGGACCTCAGTTCGACCCAGATCGAGACACCGTTTTCCGATTTCTACATGGGCTTCGTCGCCAGCGACGGGAGTGTGACGCCGCTGGTGGTGGGAACGCATCCTCGAAAGCGTCCCCGATCTCGCGGCGGCCGTGAGCGCGACCGCCGGAGCGCGCGATACCGTCACCATCGACGCAGAGCAGGGCGACGAGCGGTTCCGCGCGCTGGTCCTCCCCCAGCAGTCGTCCGGCGGCTGGATCGTGGTCACGCAATCACTGTCGGAAGTCGATGCGGCCATCGACCGGCTGGTGTGGACCCTGCTGGTGGCGGGCGGCGTGTTGGTGGTGGTCCTGGGGGCGATGGTCTTCTGGGTGCAGCGCCTGGGGCTGCGTCCGATCGCGCGGGTGACCGCGGCCGCAGAGGCGATCGCGGCGGGCGACCGATCCTACCGCCTTGCCGGCGAGGATGCGCGGACCGAGGCCGGCAAACTCTCCCACGCCTTCAACCTGATGCTGGACGAGCGGGACGAATCGGATGTCCGCTTCCGGCAGTTCGTCGCTGATGCCTCCCACGAGTTGCGGACGCCGCTGACCTCGGTGCGGGGGTATCTCGAACTGTATCGGGAGGGTGCCTTCCGGAGTGACGGCGAGATGGACGATGCCGTCCGCCGGATGTCCGCCGAGACGACGCGCATGTACGGGCTGGTGGAGGACCTGCTGGTGCTCGCGAGTCTCGACGAGGGGCGTCCGTTGCGGCGGGATGTGGTCGATCTCGGGCAAATCCTGCGGGATGCCGCTGAGGATGCCGGGGCCGTGCAGCCTGCGCGGCGGATCGTGCTGGTCGCGCCGGAGGTCGGGCCGGTGGTGGTCGGGGATGGCTCGTTGCTCGTACAGGGCGTTGGCATCCTCGTGGCGAACGCGCTTGCCCATACGCCGGAATCGGCCGATGTCACGCTCACGGCGATGGAGGATGGCGGTCAGGCGTTCGTGACCGTCGCGGACAAGGGGCCGGGGCTCGACGCCGAATCTGCTCAGCACATCTTCGACCGCTTCTGGCGCGGGACGAAGGCGCGGGAGCGTAGTCGGGGGCGTGGTGGTGGCGCGGGGCTCGGCCTCTCCATCGCGCGGTCGATCGTGGAGGCGCACGGCGGCACGATTTCGGTGCAATCCACCCCCGGCGTCGGAACGGCGTTTGCCATCTCGTTGCCGAAGCAGGGCCGAACGCGCACAGCGTCCGCTTCCTGACGACGCTGTTGGCGGCCGGGCGGTCTCGCCGTACGATGCCGATGGCTGCCACGTTGCGCGCCACCTGTCGCTTGAAAGGAACGTCCATGCCCTCCGATCCCCGATTCGCGACCGTGCTCCCCGAAAACGACCTGTCCCCGCGCATTCACCAGACGCGCATCATCCACGACGTGCTGACGCCGATGCGCGACGGCGTGATGCTGGCGATGGACCTCATCCGCCCGGTGGCGGACGGCGCGTACCCGGTGGTGCTGGTGCGCACGCCGTACGACAAGGTGGCCGCCCGCGAACCGTTCCTGCGCGAACTGGCGGAACGTGGCTATATCGTCGCGATTCAGGACGTGCGCGGACGCTCCAACTCCGACGGCGAGTTCTTCCCGTATCGGACGGATCGCGCGGATGGCTATGACACCGTGGCGTGGGTGAACGATCAGGCGTGGTGCGATGGCAACATCGGCATGTGGGGCGGATCGTACGTCGGGCAGACGCAGTGGTTCGCCGCGGCGGACATGCCGCCCGGCCTGAAGACGATCGTGCCGGTGGTGTCGCCGCCGGACGCGTTCCTGAACGAGCCGATCTGCAACGGCTGTTTCCTGCTGCCGATGGGCGAGTGGATGACCTGGATGGGCCGTCGGCAGTTCGCGATGACAGGCAGCGAGGGCGCGCCCTTCACGGAGATGAACGACATCTTCCATGCGTTGCCCATCGCGGGGTTGCCGGAGCGTGGCGGGCATGCATCGGCGTGGTGGGACGAGATGATGCAGCACCCGAACTGGGACGACTTCTGGCGAAGCTGCTCCTATCAGGAGGCTTGGTCACAGATTGCGGTACCGGCGCTGAACATCACCGGCTGGTGGGACATGAACTTCCCCGGCTCGTGGCTCAACTATGAGGGCATGCGCACGCAGGGGCCGACCGAGGAGGTTCGCGACCGGCAGCGGTTGCTGATCGGCCCGTGGTCGCACCTGGTGAACCAGCATCGCGGCGTGAACGGCCTCGATTTCGGAGACGAGACGCTGGTGAACCTCGATGCGTTCGTCACCCGCTGGTTCGACCACTGGCTGAAGGGCATCGACAACGGCGTGGAGGCCGATCCCCGCCTCACGATCTTCGTGCTTGGCGCGAACGAGTGGCGCACCTACGCCGACTGGCCGGTGCCGGGCAGCGTGCCGACCCCGTTCTACCTGCATTCGGATGGGGCGGCGAACACGTTGCTGGGCGATGGCGGGCTTTCCCTCCTGGCGCCAGACGATGAGCCGTCGGACGAGTACGACTACGACCCCAACGATCCGGTGACGAGTGTCTGGAAGATCGCCGATGGCCCGGTGGATGACCGGCTGCTGAGCATTCGCGACGACGTGCTCTGTTACACGAGCGACATGCTGACGGAGCCGGTGGAGGCGATCGGACGGGCATCGGTGGTGCTGTATGCCTCATCCAGCGCGCGGGATACCGATTGGCACGTCCGCCTCTGCGATGTCTATCCGGACGGAGCGGCGCGATTCCTGGCGCACGGGATGCTGCGTGCCCGCTTCCGCGAGACGTTCGAGAAACCGCACTTCCTGGAGCCGAACGAGGTCTATCGCTTCGAGTTCGGGCTGGATGCCGTGGGCGTGCGCTTCCAGCCGGGGCACCGCATCCGGGTCGAGATCACGAGCAGCTGGTTCCCGGAGTACGACCGCAACACGAACAGCGGTGCGGCCAACAACTTCCTGGACGATCAGTTCGTGGTGGCGACGAACCGGATCTATCACGATGCCAAGCGGGCGTCGCACATCGTCCTGCCCTTGATGCCGGTGGAGGGGTAGGGGCGCTTCCCGTGGTCAGGGCTCGGAATCCGGGGCGGTCGTCGTTGCGAGGGCCTTCCAGGCGCGGATCAGGAGGTCCACGGCATCCACGACCATCGTGTCGCTGGTGCCGTCCGGGGCGATCTGCCCCTGGATCAGCATCCCGTCCTCCAGCGCGTGCATGATCAGTCCGAGAAAGGAGGGGTCGGCGGGCGGCGTTTCGCCCGGACTGCGGAAGGCCGTCGCGACTCCCTCGGCCAGCGCCTGCCGCGCGAAATACTCACGGTCACCGATCTGCTGGAGCAGGTGTTGATCCTCGGTGCGGACCGCATGCAGCCAGAGTTCCGTGCGGAGCATCAGCCACGCCGAAACATTCGTGGCACGCTCCCGGTGCCAGACGCGGAGGGTGTCCATGCGCTCGGCGAACGTCGCTTCGGGGTTGAGGACGATCGCTCCGACCTCCTCCGCCTCTCGCCGGGTGCGCTCCATGAGGATGGCCGCGACGAGTTCCTGCTTGTCGGCGAAGTTGCTGTAGAACGCACCCCGGCTGTATCCGGCGTGCTCGGCGATCTGCTCGACCGATGCGCCGTTGACGCCCCGTGTGGTGAAGAGGTCGGCGGCGGCGGCGAGGAGGCGTTGGCGGGTCTGTTCCTGCTGCTCGGCGCGAGAGAGGCGGGTTCGGGGGTTCGATGGGGTCACGGCCACTCCGTTCGGATACAATCATGTATCTGAAGATGATACAGTATCCGGGACGATCCCCGGCGGCGAGGTGCGTTCGCCGGGCGGGAAGGAGCAACTGTGGAAACCAGACGCTATCGCACGTCCGTCCGGGGCCGGTTCGGCGCGTTGACGGACGATCAGAAGACGGCATTGCGCGCGGACGCCGCCGCGCACGACCCGCTGCGGGCGGGGTTCACGGACGAGGGGACGCTGACCTACGATGCCGCGCTCGCGTTCTTCACGTTCCGCTTCCAGTTCGATGTGGAGGGTGAGTCCGCCGATGCCTGCGATGCGGAAGCGGCAGTGATCGGTGAACTGAAGGCGATGGAGGAACTCGACCGTCTCGGACTCTCCGCGCGGGATGGCAAGCTGACGGTGAACGTCACGTGCCTGAGCGAGATGCGGACCGAGCGGAAGAAGGGTGCGAAGGCCCATCAGCGGATGGGTGTCAGAACCTGACTGGCTTGCCATCCGAAGCCTGGGCGTTCATGATCGTCGGGAACGACTGTCTGCAAACGGAGGACTGGATGGCGAATTCCTGGCAGGATGTGGTGGCGATTGCGAACGGGTTCCCGGAGGTGGAGGAGACGACCTCGTACGGGTCGCCGTCGTTGAAGGTGCGGAAGAAGCTGTTCGCGCGGCTGCGGGCGGAGAAGGATTCCCCATACCAGTTGATGCTGCGCTGCGAGGCCGATCAGAAGGATTTCCTGCTGCAAACGGGCGATCCTGCATTCGGAACCGAGCCGCACTACGATGGCTACGCCGCGATCCTGATCCGGCTGGACCTGATCGACCGGGATCACCTCGCCGACCTCGTGGAGGACGCCTGGCGGATGCAGGCGCCGGTGCGCGTTCGCAAGGCGTGGGACGCCGGAAATGCGGAAACGGAGACACCGCAATGACCGATGATGACCTCTTCGCTATCCCCCTCGATGCCATCGCGCGGGCGATGGAGACGATCGATCCCGTCTTCCTGCACACGCCACAGTACGTCGATCTCGGACTCAGCGAGGCGCTGGGGTGCGAGGTGCTGCTCAAGGTCGAGACGTTGAACCCGGTCCGCTGTTTCAAGGGGCGTGGCGCGTGTGTCTATATGGCGTCCGTCGAGCCCGGGATGCGCGTCGTCGGGGCTTCGGCGGGGAACTTCGGGCAGGCCATCGCCTGGGCGGGGCGGGAACGCGGTATCCCGGTCACGATCTACGCTGCGACCGCGGCGAACGCGCGGAAGCTCGCGCGCATCCGGGCGCTGGGCGCGGAGGTGGTGCAGGAGGGGCATGACTTCGACGCCGCCAAGGAGGCCGCGCGGGCGTTTGCCGCGTCCGCTCCTGGCATGCGGTTCGTGGAAGACGCTGCCGACACCGAAACCGTGATCGGCGCGGGCACGATCGGGCTGGAGCTCGCGTCGTTGCCAGAGGCGCGGAGGCCTGATGTGCTGCTCGTTCCGCTTGGAAACGGGGCGCTTATCAATGGCATCGCGATGTGGACGAAGGTGCATGCGCCGTCGATGCGGATCGTCGGGGTGGTCGCGGAGACGGCTCCCTCGATGGCGATCAGCTGGCGGACCGGCGTGCCGACGACAACCGAGACCGCCGACACCATGGCAGACGGGATCGGGGTGCGCATCCCGGTGCCCTCCGCCGTCGCCCTGACCCGCGATCTGGTGGACGATGTGGTGTCCGTCTCCGAGGATGCGATCCGGGAGGCGCTGGACCTGATGCGCGACGCGGCGGGGATGCTTCTGGAGCCATCGGCGGTGGTCGGGATCGCGGCGCTGATGACCGACCCCGCGTTGCGGACCGGACGTGTGGGGACGATCGTCACCGGGGCGAATGCGTCCGATGCGCTGATCGCGGAGTTGAGCGGGCGCGTCTGAGGCGATAGTTCTGGGAGGATGCCGTAGCGGTTCAGCTTGTCTGGTCCATCGAGTGAAGCTCGATACCGCGCAGACCGGGAGTTTCGGGGATGTCCGGAGTAGCCCGCGAGCCGAGGCGAGCCCATGTCATCCCGAGCAAGTGGTTGCGGCGAAGCGTGGTCGTTGCATGGGAGGCGGAGCGCGTCGAGGGATCACGTCCCATGCACGACGCCTCCCATGCAACCCGATCCCTCGACTCCGCTGCACCACGAATGCCAAGACGGAGGAGCCATCGCTTCGCTCGGGATGACACGACGAACGCTCAGGATCGGCCCGGGCGAATGCTCCGTGCCTCAGGCGGTGGCGCTGCGGGTAATGCCGGCTGGAACGTCTTCGCGGGGCAGGACGGGTGCGGCGCTACCGGCCGGCGACGGCGTGCTGCCGTCCACATCCACGTCCGCGTCAACCGGACGCTGGCGCAGGAGCAGGTGCTTCAGGGCCGTCAGGTGCGGGAACTCCACCAGCATCCCGATCACCAGGGCCGCGTAGATCAGCGGCTGGTCCGGAATCGCCGCCGCCGTGATGCCCAGCATCAGCGGCGCGTTGCGGGCGGCGGTCGTCATCGTCAGCAGGGCGTGCTCCGGATAGGCGAATCCAGCCAGCCGGGAGACGCCTTCACCCAGCAGCCACGTCAGCACGAAAAAGACGAAGACCGCCACGAGAATCCGCGCGAAGAGCGTCAGATGATCGTGGATGGTGCTGATGTTCGCCGCGAAGATCTCCACCACCAGCACCGCGATCACCCACGGGATCACGCTGCCCGCGCCATCGAGGATGCGTTCGAAGGGGCGAGCCGGCAGCAGCATCCGGAGCGCGAGGTGCAGGCCGATCGCAACCAGGAATGG
Source organism: Thermomicrobiales bacterium (assembly GCA_049840815.1). Classification (GTDB taxonomy): domain Bacteria; phylum Chloroflexota; class Chloroflexia; order Thermomicrobiales; family UBA6265; genus JASGDN01. The sequence continues at coordinate 33,947 of JASGJI010000009.1, forward strand.
GATCAGGAACCACTGGATCAACGTGCCGGGGATCTCGTCCGTCTTGAACCCGGTCTGCCTGCCCGCGAAGAGGTGCAGGTAGACCGGGTAGAGCGCCAGCTGAGAGACCATGTTGATCGGGATCAGTGCCGCCCCGAGCGTCGAATTGCCCTTCGCCAGGCGGGTGAACCCCAGGAACCAGTCGGTGCAGGGCGCCATGAAGTAGATCACCAGGCCGGTCAGCGCCAGCGGCTGTCCGTGCAGGAAGAGCGACGCCACCCCGTAGCCGACCACCGGGATGATCAGGAAGTTGCACGCCCAGGCGATGGCGACGAAACGCAGGTTGCTTCCTGCGTGGCGGATGCCCTCCGGCCGCATCTCGAAGAGCAGCAACGTCACGAGCGCCACGATGGTGGGATCGACCCAGCCGCCGAGGCGGGTGGCTGCGCCATCCGAGAGGGAACCGAGCGCGGCGCCGAGCGCGATGGCGCCCACGAGCAACGTCGTGGTGCCGAGGTTGGTGCGAAGGGACTGAAACGTGGGTGGATGCATCGTGCGGTATCCGGCGGCTGGGTGAAATCGGGTCGTTGTGTGCGGGGTCAGGCGGAGGCTGTGGCCGCGGCCTCCGCTTCGAGGGCGTCCTGTTCCTCCAGGTACGCCGTGCAGGCGGAGCAGAGACCGCGTTCCGGCAGGTCCATCGAGACGGCGCTGCCCTCGATGTCCCCGGAGAGCGCGGCGACAACGGAGCGGACCTGCTCGTAGCCGGTGTAGAGCAGGAAGGTCGGGGCGCGACCGTAGCTCTTGTTTCCCACCAGATAGAAGTCCGGTTCCGGGTGGGCCAGCTGTGCGGCTCCATGCGGTGGCACGGTGCCGCAGGCGTTCGCGTCCGGATCGACCAGCGCGGCGATGCCGTAGACGCACTCGAAGACGGGATGCAGATCGAGTTGCAGTTCCCGCGCGATGCTGTGATCGGGCCGGAATCCGGTGGCGACCACGATCTCATCGACCGGCGGCAGGTCGCCGTCGCGCGTGCGGGCGACGATGCCGGTCCCCTCCGGCTCCGCGATGAGTTCCCGGATGCGGACGCCTCCCCAAGCCTCGATCTGGCCGCCCTCCACGAGGTCACGGATATCGCGCAGGATCAACGTCTGCTCGGTGAGCGGGCCGTCGCAGGCGGCGAAGGTGGATTCCGTCAGCTCGCGGCGGAGCGCCCAGATCGCCTCCGTGCCCGGCTCGGTCCCGGCCAGCTCGACCAGGTCGGCGAGGACGTGCATGGCGGAGTGGCCGCTGCCGACGACCAGCGTCCGCTTGCCGGTGTAGCGATTGCGGTCCCGCCCGAGCACGTCCGGGATGCGGATGGCGATGCGGTCGCGGAAGCGTTCCTCGCCGAGCACGGGCAGCCCGTTCGCGCCCATCGGGTTCGGCTGAGCCCACACGCCGGAGGCATCGATCACGGCACGGGCGTCGTAGCGCTCGATGGCCCCGTCCGGCGTTTCGGCGAGGAGGACGAAGGTGTCCTCCTCCCGGCCACCTTCGAGCTTCCCGAGGTCGTCGTGGGCGATGGCGATCACGCGGCGGTTGGTGCGGATGAACGGTGCGATGGCCGGAAGCGCGGCAAGCGGGTCCAGATAGCACGCGATGAGCTCACCGCCGGTGGGATACGACTCGGGATCGGGCATCGACCAGCCATCCTGGGCCTCCAGCAGGGCGACGGCGGCGGCATCGACCGAGTACTTCCACGGGGTGAAGAGGGTGACGTGTTCCCAGGCGCGGACGGAAGTCGCGGCGGAGGGGCCGGCCTCCAGCACGATGAACGGCTGATTCCGCTGGGCGAGGTGAGCCGCAGCGGCGAGGCCGATCGGGCCAGCACCGACGATGGCGACCGGGAAATCATCGGCATCAAGGCGGATGCTGTCGGGCAGGGAGGTTTCGGGGGAATCCATGCATGGGTCCTGATGGATGAACGGAGCGATGCGGTATTGCGGCGATGATGATACACGGTATCAGTGATGATTGCCCAGCGTGACGGGTTGGCGGTGTGGGAGGATGGCCGTATCGACGGTGGACGCGACGCTTTTTGATGGCAGGTGCGTTTTCCCAGATGAAACGCGCTTCATCTGGCCGCATCCTCGTTTCCGGAACGGGCGATGCCGTTGGTGATCGGGACCATCCCGCACCGCTATCTCCATCGTACTGCGAGAGGTTGCTTTCAGAGGATGAGAACCAGCCCGGTCGGCTGGGTGCCGATCGAGCGATCGCCGTGGGAGTGTGCATGCTGTGGGGCCAGGGACGATCGATGGTGACGCTCGCGACGGGGAGGAGGTGACGGTGAGCGTGGACGCAGCTGGCTCAATGCCCGTTGCCGCCCGGGCGGCGTGGCCGGACGACGACCTCGTGCAGGATGCGCGGGGTGGCTCGATGGATGCCTTCGATACGCTCTACCGTCGGTACGCCGGCGAGATCGAGGGATTCATCGCCGCCCGGGTCTCCGATGCCGAGCTCGCTGCCGACCTCACCAGCCAGGTCTTCACGAAGGCGTTCGCGGCGCTCCCTCGCTACCAGGCCGGCTCGTTTCGCGGGTGGCTCTATGCCATCGCCCGCAACGCGATCACCGATGCCTGGCGGCGACAGCGCCCGACTGCCCCGCTGGAACGGGCCGAGCAGATGCCCGCCGTCGACGAGAGTCCCGAGGCGCAGGCGATCCGGGCGGAAGCCTCCGCTCGCCTGCACGCGGCCCTCGCCGAGCTGTCATCCGACCAGCAGCGGATCGTGCGCCTGCGATTGCAGGGGCTGACTGGTCCCGAGATCGCCGAGCGCCTGGGGATGCATCCGGACGCCGTGAAGAGCGCCCAGTATCGCGCCTTCGGACGATTGCGCACGATCCTGCATGACCTGTCGCCAGCCGCCGATACGTCGCAACCACTACCACTACCAAGCGAGCTTCCCGATGACCCAACCGACCCGCCGCTTTTCGACACCGCCATCGCCGGACGCCCTCGCGCTGGATCGCGCGCTGGATGCGTGGGTGCGCGGCGACACGTCCGCCCTCGACGCGCTCGATCCGGCAATGGAGGAGACGGTCGCCCAGCTCTATGCCTGGGCGGATGCCTCTGGGGAGTCAATCCCGGAGGAGCCAGTCATCGCGGCGGCGTCTCCTTCATTCAAGCCCCGAACGGCATCCGGGCCGCCCTCGCCATCACCGACCCTGCCGGCGTCCCGTCTCGCCGTGCCTGACCCGATCGACCGCCGTTCCCCCCGGCCCATGTCACGGAGGACCCGAATCATGACTGCCTTCTCCGGCCTCGCCGCCGCGCTCGTCCTCGGGCTGAGCATCTACGGCGCGGTCCCCCTGCTCACGGATCGTCACGCCGATCCGACCCCGTCCGAGATCGCATTCCAGGCGCAGGCCTCGGCCACCCCCGATGCGACGGCGCGCGATGTGCCGCCCGACCTGATCTTCCAGGGGGGAGATCCGCTCTCCGCCGGCGGCGACCAGACGGTGTTGCCGCCGGTCGGGACCGAACTGACGGGCGCCTGGGGCGTCGATGCGCTCAACCCGGTGCGTCCGGAGGAATGCGCTGTCGTACCGATACCCCGCGAGGATGCGGTGACCATCCTGACGACGCCGCCTTCTTCTGACCAGCAGCCGTACCAGAGCGATTCGACCGTCGATGAGGCGACCTACGCAGATGTCCAGGCCTCATTCCGGCAGTGGCAGGCTTGCCGTCGGTCCGGCAACACCTTTGGCGCCATGGCGCTGGAAACCGATGCCTTCATCCGGGCCGATTTCTACGACGATGGGGGAGCGATGGCGAGCTATCAGCGTGCCGACCAGGCGTACTCCGTCGAGACGGCAGGTGGCGTGCTCGATGTTCGCGTCTCGATCGACGGGCAGCGCAAGGCGATCAGCGATCAGCAGGCGACCGGAAACCCCGGTTGGGAAGATGGACTGGATCTGAATCTCTGGATCATCGACATGAAAGAAGCACCGAATACGACGATCTGGGGTGATAGCTTGCTGCCCGCAGGCGAATACTCGGCCGGTGAGGATGGCACCTATGTCTGGGCCACAGCGGTCTGGACGAACCCCAACGTCTCCTCGGACGAAGCATTTCCGCGCGTGGCCGTCGCGTTCAAGCTGGTCGATGGCGTGTGGAAGATTGACCGCTGGGATGTCATCGGTAGTCATGTCCCAATGGGGTCGTGAGGCTTCGGATCGTCGGTATCGCATGTGGTGCGAAAGGATACGAGGATGATGTCGAGGATTCAGGGACGCACGGTCCGGACGATGATAGTGACCGGAGCGGTTGCGCTCTCGCTTGGTGTCGGATCGCTGGGAGGCATCGCGGTCGCGCAGACCGCCGCGACGCCGGAGGCCGGGATCGAGGTGCCCCCCGACTTGCCGCCACGGATCAGTGAGGCCGGGGCACAACCGCTCTCCATCAACGACTGCACCGCTCCGGAGAAGTCTCGCGATGTGGTAATGGATATCCTGCGGACTCCCCCGAAAACATCGGCGATCTTCAACAAGCCGAAAGGCGATGAACCCGACTTCCGCCCCTGGACTACACAGAATCCCAGTACCGGAATGACGCCAGTGGCCGAGGAGGAGTTCGATGTCGCCGAAGCAGTCTTCCGCGAGTGGCAGGTCTGTAAAATGCTTGGCCTCACCTGGCAGCAGATGTCGCTGGAGACAGACCAGGTCATTCGTGAGGATGTATACGGCGACACCCGGATCATGACGGCCTATTCCGATGCGGCGCTCACCGAGGTCCTCAATGCGCGGGTGGAGGCAGACGCCGCGTGGGGCGAGCACAACTACGGGCCGGGCATCGTGGCCCAGCGTCCACCGATGGCGATCGACCGCGATGGCTGGGTTCAGACGTCCGCCGAGGGCGACTACATGATCGTCGAGGTCGTGGATGTCTTCGAGGCCAATGACGAACAGGTCATCAACCCGGCGGGCACGGTCGCCTTCTGGAAGGTTGATGGTGTCTGGCTGGTTGACCGGGTCGACCTCTACGATCGCTGAGCCGTGCTCGAACGATGGCGCGAAGCGGGCTGCCCCCGGAAGGGCAGCCCGCTTCGCTGTGTCCGGGGTGGGTTCGCGTATGCTGGAGCCAGGTGACTCGCTGATCGTGAGGGGAACTGGATGGCAGGACGGGCGTTGACCGTGATGGGATGGTTGATGGCGCTGACCCTCGGGTTCGCGCCGTGGGTGTCGGTGTCGGCGAGAGACCTCGCCTCGCCCCCAGTCGAGACGGCTATCTGGCAGCCCGCGTCGGGCACGACGTGGCAGATTCAGTTCTCCGAACCGCTTTCTGGTGATCCACTTGCCGTGGCCGTCTACGACCTCGACGGGTTCGACACGGACGCGAAGACCGTCGCGATGCTGAAGGCGAACGGCATCCGCACGCTCTGCTACATGGACATGGGGACGTGGGAGGACTGGCGTCCTGATGCCAGCGCGTATCCGGAATCCGTGCTCGGCAAGGCGTGGGACGAGTGGCCGGGTGAACGCTATCTCGACATCCGCCAGGTGGACGTGCTGGCGCCGATCCTCGAAGCGCGGCTGGACCTCTGCGCGGCGAAGGGCTTCGATGCCGTGGAACCGGATAACATCGACACCTATGGCAATGACGCATCCGTGACCGGATTTGCGCTTACCGCCGCCGATCAACTCCGGTTCAACCGCTGGCTCGCCGATGCCGCCCATGCGCGGGGACTGGCGATCGGCCAGAAGAACGTACCGGAGCTCACCCCGGACCTGGTGGGGACGTATGACTTCGCGGTGACGGAGGATTGCGTCGCGGACGGATGGTGCGATCAGATGAAACCGTATCTCGATGCGGGAAAGGCCGTCTTCGCGATCGAGTACACCGATCGGACGCCGGAATCGGCATTCGTGGCCATCTGCGCAGAGACGATGGAGCCGCTTTCGTTCGTGCTGAAACATCGGAATCTCGATGCGTGGCGGGTGGGATGTGCGTGATGGAAGGGAGTGGATGATGGGGTTCACGGACGCATTGGTACGGGTCGGGACTGGGGCGATGGTCGCGATGGCGATGATCGCCGCAGCGGGTATTCCCGTGGATGGGATGGCGAACCCGGCGACCCTGCCTACTGTTGGCACGGCGACTGCCGACGCTGCCGGATGCGATGCGCTTCCCGCGTACTTCGGTGCGGCGAACGCGCTGACCGCTGGCAACGACGGGGTGGCGATCCTGAAGACGGTCGATTTCGACGTGCTCGCGCTGACGGACGAGCAGGCGGCGACGGTGGTCGCATCGCTCGACGAGATGCTGGCGGCGTGGGATCGCCTGACGCCGCCCCCTGCCGCGCAGGCGTGGCACGATGCCTCGCGTGATCTCTACGCCTGGTACCGCGACATGGCCGCGAGCCGCGACCATCTCGATCACCAGCGGCTGATCAACGGGGACAAGACGATCGTTCCGGCGTTGGGTCGGGCGACGGTGATCGGGCAGCAGGCGTGCGGCTACGAGCGCTGGAACGACGCCATCTCGACCCAGCCTGCCGCGACGCCCCAACCGTGACAGGCAATGGAGGGGCGGCCCGGAACGCCTCCGGGCCGCCCCTCCGCTGTGATCTGCGTCCTACGCCGGGGTCGCGACGTTGTCGATCCGCAGGACCATCCCCAGCGGGGCGTCCGGCCCGGAGATGATCGAATTGGTCGCAACGAAGAGGTGGCCTTCCGGGCTGAAGGCGATGCCGTGTGGGAGGAAGAGTCCTTCCACCACCGGTTCGACCGTGCCATCGGCGTTGATGCGGAGGACGTTGCCCGGTGCGGGCATCTGGCCACTGAAGTCGGTAGTGAGCTGGCTCACGTAGAGCAGGCCGTCCGGTCCCAGGGCCGAGTCGACGATCATCGAGAGTCCGGAGATGCCCTGGGTGTAGCTGCTTCCATCGGGCGCGAAGTTCAGGATCGAGGGGCCAGACCACATCTCGCTCAGGAGCGTGACCGTGACCGTGCCGTTCGCATCCAGCACGACCGAGGTCGGCACTGGCTGGCGGGGTCCGGGCTGCATCGCCTCTTCCTCGGCTGTCGGGGTCGCGCCAGTGAGTTCGGTCAGGTTCGGCACGACGGCGAAGAGCGAGAAGTCGCCGGTAGCGGGATCGACGGTGTAGATCGTGTTGCCACCGGCATCCGCGACATAGAGCATGCCATCCGACGCGACGGCGAGGCCGTAGAGGTTCGGGTTGACGTCGAGGCCGTCCGGGTTGTGCTCGACTTCGTACGGGCCGAGCGACGCGAGGACGCGGGATGTCTTCGTGGTGAGATCGAAGGCGCTGACGGTGTTCTCCGCAGGTTGCGGCGTGAATCCGGACCCGACGGAGCCTCCGCCTGTGGAGACGTAGACCTCGTTCTCGTGGACACCGATGCCGACGCCGCCAATCTCCTTGGTCAACACCATCTGCATACCGTCCGGCGCGACGGCAGAGATCTGCGGCGCGATCAGTGGTGGTGCGGCGGCTACCGGTGTACCGTTCGGCAGCGGGGTAGCCTGTATCGGGCCGTCGGTGCCGCCACCGCTGACGCCGGTCTCGGCGATGTAGAGCGTGCCATCTGGACCGACCGCGAGATCGCCCGGATTCCAGAGGCCCTGGGCAATGGGGACGGCGCCCTCGGGGAGCGGCGGCATTCCTCCGCCGGATTCGGCAGGGGATGCCTCCGGTGATGCGGCCGGGGTGGCGTCCTGGCGGGCAAGGACGGCGCTCCCGAGTGCGAGACTGACGCCCCCACCGGCAGCGATGGCGAGCAACGTACGGCGATCGATGTGACGAATCTCGGGCATGACGCTTCTCCCTTGGCTAGACGGAGCGACCGGCAAGAGTGAGACCCGATAACATCATGCACCCATGCCGTGAAAAATGGAATGCGTAGGTCTACCCATTTCCGGTGTGCGGGATTCCGGAGAATGCGCGTCGGCGCGGCCCATTCAACGGCGAGTGAGGCGGCTCAGCGCGGCGCTGGCGATCACGAGGAGGGAGGCGAGCGCCGTTCCGAGGGAGACGTGCTCGCCGAGGAGCAGCGCGGCCCAGATCAGGCTGAGCACCGGTTGCACGAGCTGGAGTTGTCCTACCTTCGCCACGCCGCCGACCGCCAGACCGCGATACCAGGGCAGGAAGCCGAGGAACATGCTGACCGATCCGAGGTAGAGCATGCTCCACCAGGCGTGGGCATCCCCTTGCGGCCAGCCATGCCAGGCGTAGAGCAATGCCGAGAGGATGATCAGGATGGGCGTGCTGAAGACCAGCGCCCATGAGATGACGGAGAGACCGCCCATCGTGCGCGTCAGTTGCGCGCCCTCCGCATATCCGAGGCTGGCCATCACCACCGCGCCGAGCAGGAGGACATCGCCCCACTGGAGGCTGCCTGCTCCCTGCGCCACTGCGAAGATCAGGACGGAGATGACTCCTGCCGCGCAGGCCAGCCAGAACGCGCGAGGCGGCCGCTCCCCGGCGCGGAGGACGGCCATCGCGGCGGTGGCGGCGGGGAGCAGGCCGATCACGACGACCCCGTGCGCGGCGGGCAGATACTGCATGGCGAGCGAGCTGAGCGGGCCGAAGCCGAGGACGGTCCCGAGCGCGACGAGGACGATGGGGCGCCAGAGGCGGCGTTCCGGCCACGGTTCGCGCCGGATGCCGAGGTAGATGATGGCGAGGGAGGCCGCGATCACCGCGCGTTCGATCCCGACGAAGAGGCCTCCCAGTTGGGGCGAGGCGATCCGGCTCAGCGGCAGCGTGAAGCTGAACGCGAGGATGCCGAGCATCCCGAAGAGGAACCCTTCCAGTTCCGCCGAACGGGCCGACATCGCGGCGCGATCCGGCGGTTCGGGGGAGAGGCCTTCTTCGGTCTCGAAGAGTGAGTCGTCTGGAGTTGGGGGTGAGAGGGCGGCGCGGTCGTTCATGTGTGGACCATCGGTGGCCGTGGCGCCGGTGTCAAGTGCTGGGGTCCCTGTTCTGGACGGGAGGGGTCTGGAGAAGGAGACGGATCCAGGAGTCTGCGAGCCATTGCTCGAAGTGGTCGAGCGTCCAGCCCCGCTGGAGGACGAGGAGCGAGTAGAGTTCCGGGCCATTGGTTGCCCAGATCGTATCGGCGGCGTCCTCGATCGAGAGGCCGGGCCGGAGCTCGCCAGTGGAGGCAAGCTCGGCAGCGAGTTGGCGCATATTCGCCGCACGGCGGTCGCTGATCTGCTGCCAGAGCGACTTCAGTGCCGGATCGGTCGTCGCGGCTTCCTGGAGGGCGTGAACGAGCGGAGCGAGGCGGGGCTGGATGTCGGCGATGGCATGCGCGTAGCGGCGCAGTTTTTCGCTGGCCTCCGGGATGGTCTGCATCTCCTGCACGTAGGCGCGTTGCCGGGCGGGGATCGCCGCGTCCTGACCGGAGATGGCGTGTTCGATCATCTCGCGCAGGATCTCCGGCTTCTTCCCGCATGTCGCGTAGATCGTATCGACGGCGACGTTCGCCCGTTCGGCGATCGCGGCCATGGTGGTGGCACGGAATCCCCGCTCAAGGAAAAGCTCCCGGGCTGCACGGACGATGGTGGTTCGGGTCTCCGCGGCGGCGGATTGCCTCCGCGACGCGTCGTAGGAGCGGGGCCGGAGGTGGGGTGGTTCGGATGGCTGCTTGACATCATCGTGCATGCCTCCTAGCATATCAGGAAATTCATCGTAGCGTGATTCGGATCAATAGGGAGGCATGGCGATGGACATCCCGATCGGTACCCCGGAATCGGAACAGAATCGGATCGCCGCAAACAAGGCCGCAGTGGTGCGTGTGATGGAGGAAGGTTTCAACCGGGGAAACCTGGACATCCTTCCCGAACTCGTCGGCACCGCCGTTACGGATCACCAGCATCCGGACGAACCCGATTTCGTGGATCACCTGCGGGCCGTGATCCTGGCGATGCGGACCGCGTTCCCCGATCTGCATTTCACGATCACCCAGGTGATCGGCGAAGGCGACTGGGTTGCCATGCATTCCGTGATGACGGGCACGCATCGTGGACCGCTTGCACCGCCGCTCATCGCGCCCGACGGGCCACCGGTGATTCCGCCGACTGGCCGCGCGATCCGGGTGCCGCACATGCACATGGTCCGTTTTGGCGAAGGCAAGGGCGAACTCCTGCACCTGATGGACACCTTCGCCATGATGAAGCAGCTTGGCGTCCTGCCGGTTCCAGCCGGAGCGCGATCGACCTGATCCAAGCCGGTGAGATGACGGGGCCGCAGGGGGTGCCTTGACCGCGAGCGGTGTGGCGTGGAATGGTGGACAGACGATCCGGGCGGGCCGCGATCGTCGTTGCCCCAGGTCACGAGGGCGGTCTTATGGCGCCGAGTTCACCCGATTCACAGAGCGATGCCGCAGTCTGGTTGCGAGTCCGCGATGCGCGCGAGCATAACCTGAAGCATGTCGATGTCGCGATCCCGCGCGACCGGATCGCCGTCTTCACGGGCGTTTCCGGGTCGGGGAAGTCGTCGCTGGCGTTCGGCACGATCTTCGCGGAGGCCCAGCGGCGCTATCTCGAATCGGTCGCGCCCTACGCGCGGCGGCTCTTCGAGCAGGTTGGCGCGCCAAAGGTGGCGGAGATCGAGGGGCTGCCGCCGGCGGTCGCCTTGCAACAGGCGCGGGGGAGCAACAATCCTCGCTCCTCGGTCGGGACGATCACGCAGCTCTCGAACGTCTTGCGCATGCTCTTCTCGCGCGCCGGGACGTATCCGGAAGGGGCGACTCGGCTCGATTCGGACGCCTTCTCTCCGAACACCATGGCTGGGGCGTGTCCGCACTGCCACGGTCTCGGCCGGGTGCAGGGTGTTGATCTGGACAGCATGGTGCCCGACCCGTCGCTGAGCATCCGGGAGGGCGCGATTGCGGCCTGGCCGGGAGCGTGGCAGGGCAAGAACTACCGCGACATCCTCGGCGTCCTCGGCTACGACATCGACCGTCCATGGCATGAGTTGCCGGAGGCCGATCGTGCCTGGATCCTCACCACGGACGAGACGCCGGTGGTGACTGTTCACGCGCAGCGGGAGGCGCATCGTATCCAGCGGCCGTATCAGGGCACGTACCAGAGTCCGCGCCGGTGGGTGCTGCACACCTTCGCGACCACGCAGAGCCCGACGCTCCGCACGAAGGTATCGCGCTTCCTCGTCTCAACGCCATGCCCGGTTTGCGGGGGAAAGCGCTTGCGGCGGGAATCCCTTGCGGTGACGGTCGGTGGGCGCGACATCACCGAGTTGGCGTCGCTCCCGCTGACGGAACTCGCTGCCGCGCTCGATACGGCGGTCGCGCCGGTCCGGGCGGGGCGGGATGCCGAGGCGTTGACGGCGGAGGACGAAGCGGCGCTCTCGCTGGTGGAGAATCTCGTCGGGCGGATCGCGGTGTTGCGGCAACTGGGACTGGGCTACCTGAGCATCGACCGCTCCACGACGACGCTTTCCTCCGGGGAGCTGCAGCGATTGCGGCTCGCGACGCAGTTGCGGTCCGGCCTCTTCGGGGTGCTCTACGTGCTGGACGAACCCTCCGCCGGGTTGCACCCCGCCGATACGGAGGCGTTGCTCGATGCGATCCGCCGTCTGCAACGCGCCGGGAACGGTGTCTTCGTCGTGGAGCACAACCTGGACGTGATCCGGGAGGCCGGATGGATCGTCGATGTCGGTCCTGGCGCGGGCGAGCGGGGCGGGCATGTTCTCTACAGCGGGCCAGTGGCGGACCTGGCGGGCATTCCGGAGTCGGTGACGCGGGCGTTTCTCTTCCCGGAGATGACCGCCGTCCGGCGTGTGCCCCGGACGGCGTCGGGCTGGCTGACGCTGCGGAATGTGACGTTGCATACCCTGCGTGGTGTCGAGGCGCGTTTCCCGCTCGGGGTGCTGACGGCGGTGACGGGGGTCTCTGGCTCCGGGAAGTCGACGCTGGTCAGCCGGGTGCTGGCGGAGGTCGTGGGCGCGCACGTCGGGGCGGCGCGGACGGTCTCCGGGCCGGATGAAGCCCCGGAGTTGGATGGCGCGGAGTCCGTCGAGGACGTCTTCTCGGACGACGAGACGTTTGCGGTCGAGCAGGTGGCGGCAGAGGGGCTGGATGCGATCTCCCGGCTGGTCTCGGTGGATCAGAAGCCGATCGGGCGGACGCCGCGCTCCAACCTCGCGACCTACACGGGCCTCTTCGACGCGGTGCGCAAGCAGTTCGCGGCGACGGACGAGGCCCAGGCGCGGGGCTGGGGGCCAGGACGGTTCTCCTTCAACGTCGAGGGTGGGCGGTGCGAGCATTGCCAGGGCGCGGGTGAGATTGCGATCGAGATGCTCTTCCTGCCCGGTGCGACGGCGCCGTGTCCGGTCTGCCACGGCGCGCGCTACAACGCGGAGACGCTGGAGGTGACAGTCTCCGGGCGGACGATTGCGGATGTGCTGGCGATGACGGTCGAGGAGGCACTGACCTTCCTGCGCGACGTGCCAGCGGCGATGCGGAGCCTGCGCGTGCTGGATCGCGTGGGGCTTGGTTACCTGCGGCTCGGGCAGCCGGCGACGACGCTTTCCGGTGGTGAAGCGCAGCGTGTGAAGCTGGCAACGGAGCTTCAACGCGCGAAACGCGGGCATACGCTCTACGTGCTGGACGAGCCCTCCAGCGGCTTGCATCCGGCGGATGTCGAGTTGCTGATGGCGGTGTTGCAGGGGCTGGTGGACGCGAGGAACACGGTGGTGCTGGTGGAGCACGAGATGGCGATTGTGGCGCAGGCGGACTGGGTGATCGACCTCGGGCCGGGCGGGGGCGATGCGGGCGGACGGATCGTTGCGGCGGGGACGCCGGCAGACGTGGCGGCATCGGCGGGGAGCATCACTGCTCCCTATCTCGCGCGGGAGCTTGGCGAGGCGGAGGCCGCGCCATTGCGTTGACGATCGCTCGTTCCTCTACCGCAGTAGTCGAAACGGGAGCCCTACCTGATGGATCATCGCGACGGCAATCGGCGGTATCTCTCCTCGTAGATGCGGCCCTTGTGGCCGCCCTGTTGTACGGAACACAGGCGGCCACAAGGGCCGCATCTACGAGGAAGCCGCCATCGTTCAGGGCGGGAGTCTCGCCCTATTGCCGGTCACTCTATGAGCGATCCTTGTGATCGCCCGGGATTGCTGGGACCACCTCGGGCGATCACGGGTCGCCGCCGCGAGGATCGCTCCGCCGTTCAGCATCCCGCTATGGTGTGACTGTCGTTCCGGAGTTGGCCATGGCGGCGGAACGGATGGCCGGGACGGGGTTCGGATACGCCCCGGCCGGTTCGGTCAGTCAAACATCGCCTTGGCGATGTAGGCACCTTCCTGTGGGGCGGGTGGCACGAAGAAGATGCCCGAGCCGATATGCGAGATGTACTCATTCAATGCATCGGACGCACCGAGCCGGGCTTGCAGCGTCTCGAAATGGGCGGGATCGTTCTGGTAGCTGACGAAGAGCAGCCCGGCATCCAGGAAGCCGTACTGGTTGATGCCATCGGTGTAGTTGTAGCTGCGCCGCAAGATGCGTACGCCGCCATTGTTCTCGAAAGCGGCGAGGCGGATGTGCGCCATCGGGTCGATGACCGGGGCGCCGTCTGCATCCTTCTTCGCGAAGTCGGGCGTGTCGAATTCGGCGGTTCCGGTCAGGGGCGCGCCGTTCACCTTGTCCCGGCCGAAGACGCGATTCTGGTCGCTGACCCGGTCGGTATCCCAGTTCTCGATGTGCATCTGGATCTTGCGGACGACCTGGTAGGTGCCGTGCTGCTGCCAGGCTGGGACATCCTTGATCCAGACGAACTTCTCGAAGTCCGCGGTCTCCTTGATATTGCGCGTGCCGTCCTTGTAGCCCATGAGGTTCCTGGGCGTGGATTGCCCCTTGCCCGCCGAAGCGCGCCCGAACCCCATCACCGCCCACCGGGTCGCTGCCGTGCCGGTGCCCTTGGCGATGCGTGCGAGGTTCCGAATGGCGTGGTAGGCCACCTGGGGATCGTCGGCGCAGGCCTGCAATGAGAGATCGCCGCCGGTGAGGCCCGCCTTGAAAGCGTCGCTTGGGAGCTCCTTCAGCTCGCGGAGGAGTGCGGGCTTGTGGTCGCTGAGGCCGAGGGCCTCGGAGAAGACATTCGGGCCGAGACCGACCGTGACGGTTAGGCCAGCGGGGCCGAGGTCGAGCGCCTCGCCGGTGTCATCGCCGATGGCGGAAGGGCGCGATGGTTCCACCTGGCCGATGGTCTGCCCTGCCATCATCTGGGCAATCGCCGCAGACCAGCGGGCGAGCAGTACCTGCAGGTCGGTCTTCAGCGTCGAGGTCAGGTCGAAGGTCATGAAGACACTGTAACGCTGCGGTAGGGTGGAGATGCCCGCCTGCTCCGCGGTCCCGTAGAACGGGTATTGCGTATCGAGGTTGACGATGTCGGTCTCATCGGCGGATTGCGTATCGAGGTTGACGATGTCGGTCTCATCGGCGGCGAAGGCGGGATGGAATGCCGAGCCGCCGAAGGCCGCGGAGCCGAATGCGAGGCCCCCGGCAGCGGCGGCTCGGGCGAGCAGGGAACGGCGGGAGACTTCGCGGTCGGGGGTGGGGTGGGGGAGCGAGTTCCTGGACATGGGTGCGCCTTCCCGGCAAGCACGAACGCGACGGGATCTCGCGTGATGCGATCCGGTCGCGGGCGGATAATCCGGAAGCCGGTCCCCAGGGATCGGCTTCCGGGGACGTGGGCTCAGGACGCGGTCGCAACCTTCTCGGCGATCTGGGACAGCGGCTCCTGCAGCGCCTGCACGGCCTGGCTGAGCTTCGTCGCCTCGGTGGCCTTCAGCTCGTCGGTGTAGAGCTTGAATCCGCCCGGCTCGTTCGGATCGCGGTAGGTGTCGAGCAGCGCGTTCACCTTGTCGAACTGCGTCTGCACCTGATCGGTGAGCGCGGGGTCGATCTTCTCGAGACCCGGCTTCAGGAAGGCAAAGGCCTGCTCTGCCCCTTCGACGTTGCCAGAGAAATCGACCAGGTCGTAGTGGCTGTAAAGCTCTTCCTCACCGGTGATCTTGTTCGCCTGGACTTCCTCCAGCAGGCTGGCGGCACCGTTCGCAAGGTCTTCCGGCGTATACGTGAGGGTGGCGACGACTGTCTTCAGCGTCGCGACGTTCTCGGCCAGTTCGGCGGCCAGCTGCTTGGTGCTGTCCGTGATCGCGCCGTCCTGGAAGAGGTCCTTCTCGATGGCGTGGAATCCGTGCCAGCCGACCGCAGGATCGAGATTGGATTCGCGCATGTCGATCAGGTAATCGAGATTGCCAGCGTTGTCCGTTGCGTCGTGACCGGGGAGGATGAAGCCCTCCACATCGGATTCGATGCGCTCGTAGAACGGGCGAGCCAACGGGTAATCGACCTTGGCGGCATCCAGATTCCCGGCGTCGATGTCTGCCTTCAGCTTGGCGACGGCGTCCACCATCGCATCGACCACGCCGATGACGTAGGCGGCGTAGCCCGTGGTGCCTTCCTGGAGGATCTGGGCTGTGCTGCCGGTCGGCTGTGCGGCGGCCTCACCGGTGACAACGAAGTCCTGCATCTCGGTGGAGGCGCCGGGGCAGTAGATCTGGTAGGTGCCGCCACCGAGGGTGACGGTGAAGCTGACCGAGGGCAGTCCCGGCGCGAGGTTCTCCTTTTCGCCGAGGATGCGGTTCTCGCTCAGGAGCTCGACTTCCGTCAGGGAGGTTGCGCTCTGGTTGACGACGGTGAAGGTGATCGGCCCCGCCGGCGCAGTGGCGTAGTCGAGCACGCAGCTTCCGCCGTTGTCATTGGTGAGGGTGATCGTCACCTGTGCCGCGCCGTTCTCGATCGGAGCCGGCGTGGCGCTGGCGTCCTGCGCCGAGGCGAAGGCGCGCGGCCAGGCAGTGAGGATGGCCGCACCGGCGGCAGCCTTGCCGGCGGTGGAGAGCAGGGTGCGGCGGGAGTGGGTCTGGATCATCGTGCATTTCCCTCGTGCGAATGCGTGTAGCGGATTTCAGGCCCCGGTATTCCGGCAGGGGCTTCCGGGATGGAACGCGATGGGGGTGGCTCGACGGCGGGCGCGGGCGGGGCTCGTCGCAGACGGAGCAGGGTGCGGACCCCGGCTGTCGCGACGAGGATAGCTGCGAGTCCGAGGACAATCGGCAGGAAGACGCCCCAGAGCTGGCGTTCCGTTTTCGTGATTTCGAGGTCGGAGAGTTCGGAGGCGATGCGTTCGGCGTCGTCCGGTGCGACAGCCCAGTTGGTGGAGGCGGTGCTGGGCAGGGTAATGGTTCGCGGAGTGGTGAGACCGCCTTCGGACAGGGTTGCGATGGTCTTCGCGGTCTCGGTCGCGTCGATCAGGATGCCGTGCGAGACCCAGATCGTCGCGGTGGCGACGGTCGAGCGTTTCAGGGTGAAGGGGCCGGGTTCGTCCTGCGGGCTGATGCCGATAGGGATGCGGCCACCTGCGAGCTGGACGAGTTCATCGAGCGTGACGGTCTCGGACTCGCCGGAGGTCGTGTTCTGGACGGTCCAGGCCATTGCGGCGATGCCGTTGTGTGTGTCCTGCGTGGACGTGCCATCGGTAAGGCGGAACGCGATCGGGTCCGCGCCGTCGATGGTCACGGTCAGCGTGTCGCCATCGAGCGCCGCAGTGCCGATCTGCTGCGTGGCCGCAGCGTCAGCGCTGGAGACGAGCGCCGCCGGTCCCTGCGCGGAAGGTGTCGGCACCGGGAAGGCCAACGCCATCACGATGGCGACGCCGGCGAGGGCTGAGGCGATGCCGAACTGGAGGCGGACGACGGCCATCCCCTTCGGACGGTGCTTCGCAGGCCAGTAGACATAGAGTGCGACGGGGATGATGTAGGCGAACCAGCCGATCACTTCGATCAGGCGGGGATCGGCCGGGATGCCGAGCACGCCGGTAATGAGGGCCGATCGCACCGTACCGGGTTGCACGAGCCAGGAGAGATCGACTGTCCGTTGCTGCCCGGCGTTGAGCCAGCCTGCCTCATGCGCGGTGCGCAGCATGGAAACGGTGAGTCCAGCCGCGACGAGGATGAGGAATGCGCCGGTGACGCGGAAGAATTTGCCCAGGTTGATCTTCACGCCGCCAGCGTAGATGCCCCAGCCAATGATTGCGGCGACGAGCACCCCGATGACTGCCCCGGCGGCAGCCAGTCGTGCCGATTCTGCGGCGGAGAAGGTCGCCAGCAGGAAGACGCTGGTCTCGAAGCCTTCCTTCAGCACGGCGAGGAAGGCCATCACAGCCAATGACTGCGCGCCACCGTGGCTGAGCGCCTCGGCGGCGCTGGCTTCCAGCTCGCGTTTCATGCCGCGCGAATGGGTGTTCATCCACACGATCATACCGGTGACGAAGACGATGGCGACCGCGCCGATGACGGTCTCCAGCGCCTCCTGCTCGGCCTGGGGGAGTTCGCGTTCGACGAGCTTGAGTGCGACGCCGATGCCGACGGAGATGATGACGGCGAGGATGACGCCGATCCACATCGGGATCAGGCTCTTGCCGTTCTTCCGGAGGAACGCGGCGATGATGCCGACGATGAGCGCGGCTTCAAGCCCCTCGCGGAGGCCGATGACGAATGTGGCTAACATGCGGTTGCTCTGCGCGAGCCGGAGGGGAGGGCCTGGGTTGTCGGCGGGAGGGTGCAGACGTGCGATTCCGGTGGGCGATTCGCCGATGCGGTCATGTCATGGGAGCCAATGGCGACGCGGCGCATCGTGCGGCGTGGCACATGACAGATGGGAAGTCGCTGCATGGTAAACGCAAACATAGGGTCGCCCCGGCTAGGCATATCCTATCGCGTGGATAGGATTTCGGGCGGAGTATAGTGCCCCGCCCGCGCCGTTTCAATTCAGGATCGAGGGGAGAGGCGATAGGTGTGAGAAGTGATGCCGAATCCGGACGCCAGCAGGTGTTTGCAGGCCCGGCTTGATCGGCGCTGAGCGCGGCCTGGCACGTGATCGGCCCGACGTGGCAGACGACCGGACGCTCTCATCTCCGTACCAACGCTGCGTCGGTACGGTCCTCCCGTCACCCTTCGCTCGCCTCACGTCTCTCTTGCATCGGAGTGGCCATGACGAGGTGCGGCCCGGACGCTGCGCGATGACCGAGCATGCGGGTGCGGCTGGCACCGAGGCCGGCCCAGGTGATGGGGATCACCAGGCAGAGCGTGACGACGGTCGGGAGCGTCCAGTGCCCGGAGAGGTCGTGGAGCATGCCGAAAAGGAAGGGGCTGACGCCGGCGATGGCGTAGCCGACGGCCTGCGACATCCCCGAGATAGCGGCCGCGTGCTCGGTGTCGGGTGAGCGGAGCACCATCAGCATGAGCGTGCAGGCCATCGCGCTGGCGCCAGCGACGTTCATCAGGATCAGCCAGATGGCGGTGAGCACCGGCGAGGTTGCCGGAAGCAGCAGCATGCCGCCGATGCCGAGCGTGAAGAGCGTGCAGATGACCGTGATGATCCGTCGGATGGGAAGTCCCTGCTGGATCATCAGCGGCACGACGAACGAGGCAGGGATGCCACCCACCTGCGCGACCGCGAAGATCACGCCGGCAGTGGATTGGGAAACGCCGTGATCATTGATGATCGTGGGTGCCCAGGTGCCGAGGCCATAGAAGATGGCGGCCTGCAACCCGAAGAAGAGCGAGATCTGCCAGGCGAGGAGATCGTTCCAGAGACGTGGTCGTGCCGTGTCGGCGCTGCGCGACTCCGCCGCGCGCATGGCCGCATTGGCGGCGAGGACGGAGGGCATGCGCAGCCGGGGCAGGAGCAGGGCGAGCGCGATCAACGCCGGAACGATGAGCAGGCCCAGGGTGTTCCGCCAGGAGAGGCCGGTTGCCTCGTGGATGGGCATCACCGCCGCCGCCGAGATCGCGCCACCGAGCGACATGCCAACGCCGTAGAGCGACATCATGAGGCCGGGCTTGTGGGGAAAGTCGCGCTTGACCGAGGCCGGAGCGATCACGTTTCCGAGGGCGAGGGCGACACCGATGACCAGCGTCCCGGCATACAGCGACCAGATGGCCGGGATGACGCGGATGAGGATGCCAGCCGAGAGCAGGGAGACCATCGCGATCAGCGACCAGTCGAAGCCGATCCGCCGGGCAACGCGGGGCGCGAAGAGCGAGAGCGTGGCCCAGCACATGATCGGGAGGGTCGTCAGGAGGCCGGTCGCGGTGGCGGAGAGGCCGGTTTCCGCGCGAATGGTGGGCATGAAGGGTGGGAGCGCGATGATCGTGGTGCGGAGGTTGATGGCGACGAGGACGATGCCGAGCGCGAGGATGATCCCGGCGAGGGTCGAACGTGGGGGGGCGGGGAGGACCTTCGCCTTCGTCGCCGATGTGGGCTTCGCGGTGGCAGGGTGATCGGTGGCGGGATCCGAGGTGATGGAGACCATGGGTGGGGAACTTCCGGCTGACGATGGGCGCGACAGGCTGAGGCGGCGGTGCCGCGCGCCGGGAGGAGGTTCGGTTGCTGCTGGAAGTTCCGCGCCGGCGAGGAAGGTCAGCGCTTTTCCCATTGTGCCATGTTGCCGGGGATGCTCGTGTGAACCGATTGCTGGCCTGCCGGGCGATGTGGACGAACGGGACGCGTTCGGCCTGTGCATCGCCGCCAAGGCGAGCCGGATTTCGGCGGCTCTTGTGCGAGAATCCGGGAGGACGGGCCATCGCCGCCGTTCGCCGTGTCCGCTGAGAGGTTCCTCATGAGCGCGTCCCCAACTGCCCATTCGACTACTCCCACCTCCCACGAAGCTGTCGTTGTCGATACGTCGCGCAGCCCGCACGCCGCCCACCGCCCGGTGCCGCTCGGGAATGTCCGGCTCACCGACGATTTCCTCGCGCCGCGCATCCGCGTCAACCGCGACATCACTATCCCGTCGCAGTTCGAGCACCTCGTCACCACGAACCGCCTCCGCAATTTCGAGCGGGTGGCCGGTACCTTCGACGGGCCGTTCGATGGCATCTACTTCAATGATTCCGATGTCTACAAGTGGATGGAGGCTGCCGCCAGCGTGCTCGCCGCAGCCGAGCCAGGCGATATCGTCTCCAACGAGGAGCTCGTCCGCCTGCTCGACGTCGCGATCAGGCATCTGGAATCCGCGCAGGGCGAGGATGGCTACCTCAATACCTACTTCTCGCTCGACCGGGCCGAGGAGCGCTGGTCGAACCTGCGCGACATGCACGAGCTCTACTGCGGTGGCCACATGATCCAGGCTGCCGTCGCGCACCATCGCGCCACCGGCAGCGACCGTTTCCTGACGATCGCCACGCGCTTCGCGGACCTCGTCTGCGAGGTCTTCGGGCCGGCATCGGAGGGCAAGCGCGAGCAGACGGACGGCCACGAGGAGATCGAGCTGGCGTTGATCGAGCTGTATCGCGCGACGGGCGAGCAGAAGTACCTCGATCAGGCGCGGTTCTTCCTGGAGGTGCGGGGTCGCGGCACCATCGGCGGCAGCGAATACCATCAGGATGGGGTGCCGATTGCGGAGCGGAAGGAGATGGTCGGGCACGCCGTGCGCGCCGTGTACCTGAACGCGGGGATCGCGGACCTTGTCGCGGAGGAAGGCGATGGTGCCCTTCGCGCCGCGCTGGACCGGATGTGGGCGAACATGACCACCCGCCGGGCGTACATCAGCGGTGGCATCGGCTCCCGGTGGGAGGGCGAGGCGTTCGGCAAGAACTACGAACTGCCGAATGCTCGCGCCTACACCGAATCCTGCGCAGCGATCGGCGCGATCATGTGGGCGTGGCGGATGTTGACGCTCCAGATCGAGGACAACACCCGTTACGCCGACCTGATCGAGCATACGCTCTACAACGCGCTGCTCCCCGGCCTCTCGCTCGATGGGCAGGCCTACTTCTACCAGAACCCGCTCTCCGACGATGGCGATCACCGGCGGCAGCCGTGGTTCGGGTGCGCGTGCTGCCCGCCGAACATCGCCCGCCTGTTGGCCCAGCTGCCGTCCTACGTCTACAGCGTCACGGGACGCCGCTTTCCGGAGTCGGATGGGCGGCACGACATGGTCTGGACCCATCTCTACGCGAATGGCACGGCGACGATCCCGCTCCACGCGGGCGGTTCGGTGACGTTGGCGCAGGAGACGCGCTATCCGTGGGATGGGCAGGTGACGATCAGCGTGACGGATATCCACGAGGCAGGAGATTTCACGCTCTACCTGCGGATTCCAGGTTGGGCGCAGGACGCGACCGGCGACATCAACGGCGAGGCGCTCTCTCCGAGCGAAACGGCTGCCGGGCAGTATGCCGCGATCCGCAGGACGTGGCGCGTCGGTGATGTGGTGACGCTGACCCTCCCGATGCCGGTGCGGCGGATGGTCTCGCACCCCTATGCGTTGGAGAACAGCGGACGGGTCGCGTTGATGCGCGGTCCGTTGCTCTACTGCCTCGAGGAGGCGGACAACCCGGTCGGGGATGTGCGCGATCTGGTGCTGGCGGACGATGCGGAGATTGTGGCGGCGCGGCGGCCGGACCTGCTGAACGATGTCGTGGTGCTGATGGCGAACGCGGAGAACCAGTCGGCGGTGTCAGGATGGGAAGGGGCGCTCTATCGCTCGCTGGACGACGTCTCGCGCGATCGCCCGGGCAGCTCCGACGTCCTGATGACGGCGATCCCGTATTACGCGTGGGCGAATCGGGGTGCGGGTGCGATGACGGTCTGGGTCAAGCACGTTCCAGGCGGAGCGTCGGTTCTGCCAGCGAGTCGCCCGACCCGAAGCATCGCCCGCGAGATGTAAGGGGATTGCGGTCGAAGGAGGCCCATGCCGCGAGTCGGCATGGGCCTCCTCGTGTTCAGGTGGGCGCGGGGAGACGACCGGAGCCGTGATTGCGGCGGTCGATGCTACGATGGCAGCAGTGATAGCGCGCAAAACGCGGAGGAAGACGATGGTTGCGGTTGCGAATCTGCTGCCGGAGAATCCGGAGGAGGAGGCCTCGGTGCTCGCGTTGCTGAAGGCGCATCCAGAGGCTCGTGCGTTCATCCAGCAGGCGAGCGCGAAGGCGCTGGAGCTTTTCCCGGGCGCAACGATTCGGCTGGATACGACTCGCTACGACGAATGGGATCCGCCGATGCGGCTGAACGTCCTGATTCGTGGCGAGTTGGAGCAGGTGAATCGGGATCGCATGGACTACCTGCGATGGTTGCATGCCGCATTGGTTTACCCGGAGGATCTCGTTTTCGTTATCCCGCAATGGGTTGGAGAAGCCCGTGGAGGGGCGTGAGTTCCTGCGGGTTGCGGCCTCCTTGCTGGATACCGGGGACGACGAGGCGTTTCGCCGAGCCAGCGTTGGACGCTCGTACTATGCGGCGTTTCTGGAGGCGCGGTCGTTCTGCGAGCAGTATTTTGGGTTGGTGCGACGCGCATCTGGTGGCGAGCACCAGACGGTGCCACACCTGATTGCCGCCGTTGACCCATTTCTGGCTGACGGTGTTCGGATTCTGCGGTCCCGACGGAATGTCGCGGATTACGACACGCATGTCTCCCCGGAAACGGTCTCCCTTGCGTTCGCCAACGACGCATTCATCCTGGCACGGAGCATCGTGGACGCGCTCGATGCGCACGCCGCGCGGTTGGAGCTTCAGCGGTCCGAGGTCTCGGGATCGGAGGGCGAAACCGGCCACCCAGCGTCGTAGAGCGTCAGGTCTGCGGACATGCAACGAGGGCTGGCGGTGTGGCGCCAGCCCTCGTTGTGTCATGCAATGCGATGGTCGCTCAGGAAGCGGGCGATCCCACGCCCACCAGCTCGGCATCCGTGCGGACGGCGAGGATCGACGGCGTCGGCAAGCGCATGCTGCGGGCAGCCTTGCCAAACTCGACGATTTCCCCAGGGGGCATGTCCAGCACCTGGCTCAGGCGCCGGGCGATGTGCGGGCGCGGACCCGACTTCCCCAATTCGATCTGCGACACGGTCACTCGTGCCACCCCGGCACGATCGGCAAGCACCTGCTGTGACATCTGCTTGCGTTGCCGCGCTTCCCGAAGCGTCAGCATGCGTCCACTCCCTCTCCCTGACTCCATGTTTCAGTTCACCGTCGTACGGGGTACGGGGTCTCGGCGAACTGGATCGGCATACCGCCGATCTCCCCAGCCGCAATCCTAAACTGCTTGTGACGACGGGGAAAAGGTGTCCGTTCGGCTTTCCATCCGGTCAATTTTTCGGCAAGCGCGGCACGCGATGTTGTCGCGTCGAACACTCCCCGCGAATGGCCTGTACGTTCATGGCCTTCGGGGTGAGAGGCGTGTCGGGAGCCTCTTGCACCTGTGACAACGGGGATCGCCTGGTGGCACAGGTGCGCGATTCTGCGACGGTGTGTCACGGTCACATGATCCCGGCGAATGCGTTCCCCATAGGAATGCGCCGTATCGGGGGAGCTGGGCAGGAGGGGATCGGTGCCGCGCCAGGCGGTTCGTGGACGACACGGTTTCCAGGCACCGGACCTGCTGCGTGCATGTTGTTGTGGGCAACGGCATCGCCGCCGTTCTGGTCGTGCGGTACGATGCCGTGCGGAACGATTCGTTGCGCCGTCAGCGTGAAAGGACGCAGGATATGGCCGATCCCCGGTTGGAAAAATGGGCAAAGGCTCTCGTGAACTACTCGGTGGAGGTGAAGCCGGGGCAGCCGGTCGGGATCACCGGTGGGGTTGCCGCAGCGCCGCTACTGCGGGAGATCTATCGCGAGGTGCTGGTGGCGGGCGGATATCCGGTGATGATCCCGCTGCTCGATGGCCTGAACGCCGAGATGCTGCTGCATGGCAACGACGACCAGCTGGCCTATCTGACGCCGGTCGAGACCTTCATGCGGCAGGAGGCGGACGTGACGATCAACGTCCTCGCCGAGACCAATACGAAGCGGCTCTCCGCCGTCGATCCGGCCCGGCAGTCGCTCTTCCAGAAGGCGCGCACTGGCCTGATGGCGTCCTACATGTCCCGCGCCGCCGAGGGGACGCTGGACTGGACCCTCACGCTCTACCCGACCGATGCCTACGCGCAGGACGCGGACATGGAGACGGAGGCATACACCGACTTCGTGCTGGCCGGCATGAAGCTGGATCGCGACGATCCCGTGGCGGCGTGGCGGGAACTGCATGACGAGCAGCAGCGCCTGATCGACTGGCTGGCGGGCAAGAGCGAGATTCACCTCACCGGTCCCGATACCGATCTGGTCGTGAACGTGAAGGATCGCGTCTGGGTGAACTCGGACGGCAAGCGGAACTTCCCGAGCGGCGAGATCTTCACCGGCCCGGTGGAGGACTCCGTGAACGGGTACATCCGTTTCTCGTACCCGGTCGTCACGGGCGGGCGTGAGATTCAGGACATCCGCCTCCGGTTCGAGAACGGCAAGGTGGTCGATGCGAGCGCGGTGAAGAACGAGGACTACCTCATCCGTACGCTCGATACCGATCCGGGAGCACGCTTCCTCGGGGAGTTCGCGTTCGGGACGAACTTCGATATCCAACGCTTCTCCAAGAATATCCTGTTCGACGAGAAGATCGGGGGCACGGTCCATATGGCCGTCGGCGCGGGCTACCCGGAGACGGGAAGTGTCAACACGTCCGCCGTTCACTGGGACATGATCTGCGACCTGCGGCAGGGCGGTCAGGTGACGGTCGATGGCGAGCCGTTCCAGGTCGAGGGGCGATTCGTCGTCTAGCCTGACGCCTCTCGCTCTCCGACTTCGACACGACACGACACGACACGGCGATGGTGGAGCTGTCCACCGTCGCCGTGTTGCTCAGTCGATTGGCACGATTTTGTCACCCCCTCAACGCGATCTGCGATGGCGCTGTCAGCCAATGCGCGCATGCTCGGTAGGCAAGCAGGCGAGGTTGGCCCCAGACGGTCGGCTCGCTGGACAGGAGGTCCCGAGATGGTGGCGACAGGGTCGGCAGACGGTACGATCGGGCAACCGGTGCAGCAGCGGGAGGGATGGATGATGTCCCGGCGGATGGTTGTGAAGGCAATCGGTGGCGGTGTGCTCGTGGTGGCGGCGCTTGGCGCGGGTGGCGTGGCGATCCGCGCCGGCCAGCAGGGTGTTTTCTCGACCGGCGAAGGGCCAGCCTATGGCGCATGGCAGGTCTGGGATGGCGGAGCGGGCGATGTTCCGCCGATGGCGATGGTGCGGGCGGCGATTCTGGCGGCGAATGGGCATAATATCCAGCCATGGCGCTTCACGGTGTCCGACGACCACATCGTGCTCGAGGTCGATTCTGCGCGCACGACTGGTGCACTCGACCCGCTGTTGCGGGAGCGGGACATCTCGATTGGGGCGGCGACCGAGAACCTGGTGCTCGCGGCAGCCGCCCACGGATTTGCCGCGACAGCCACCGTGACCGTCGTAGATGGAGCTCCCCGGATTGACGTGGCGCTGGCAGAGGGTGGGTCGGCACCCTCCCGCTTCGACGCGGTTCCGCATCGGCCCACGGATCGCGCGGCGTTCGACACCTCGCGCCCGGTGACGCAGGCGTCGCTCGATGCCCTCGCCGCCTTGAACGAGGACGCGGATGTTCGGATGATCTGGCTCTCCGATGCGAACGCAATGGCGGCCTTCTCCGACCTGACGATCGCGGCGACGAAGGCGATCATCGCGGACTCGGAGCAATCGGAAGACAGCTTCGCGTGGTGGCGTGGCGACGGTCCGACGATCGACGCGCACAAGGATGGGATTACCATCGACACGTCCGGCATTCCGGCGTGGAAGCGCGCGGCCGCGAAGATTCTGCCGGGTCAATCTCGCTCGGCGTTCGATGCCGCGTGGCTCGACTCGACGCGGAACACGCATCTGTCGACGGCGGCCGCGTTCGGGATCGTGATGGCGCGAGACCTTGCGTCGATCCCGCAGCGGGTCGCGGTAGGGCGCCTGTACCAGCGGATGCACCTCGCGGCGGTGGAGGGCGGAATGGCGATGCAGCCGCTCAATCAGGTCGTCGAGCGGCGCGATCGGGAGGAGCAGGCAGGATTCGCCCCGACGATCGGCGACCGGCTGGCGGCGCTGACAGGCGACACGCAATGGCAGGCGATGATGCCGTTCCGGATCGGATATCCGACCGGCGTCGTGCTGCCGAGTCCTCGCCGACCGGCGGAGGATGTCGTGAGGGTGGATGCCTGATTCGTTTTGATGCGAACGTACGCGCCGTTTGGCGCTTTCGTCACGGTCATGACCGATTGGCATGGCGGCGTCCCTGATGGCTTGACAGGTGGCGTTGTTTGCAACAACATCGAGATCGCTGATTGGTGGTGACACGGCCCATCCGCGTGGGGCATCATCCCCCCTGGTTCGCCTCCTGGCTGACCCGGTTGGCCAAGGTCAGATCGATGCGGACAGGTGCAGAGGTAATGAGGGTAGCGCGTGCGTATCGATGAGGAACTGCTGATATCGGCGGCCGGTTCGGGAGCCGGGGGGAAGACCCTGGCGATTGGCGGCACCGCGGTCTTCGCCGAAGCCCTGCATGCGTCCGGGCGGGAGGTGTCCTGGTTGCCCCTGGATGTGCGTGAAGCCGGGGGAGCGCTGTCGGGGGGCAGGTTGCTCGCTGATCCCGGATTGCCGTTGGGGCAGGAGGATCGATTCGGTGACGTCGTCTTCCCGGCTCCTCCGGAACGCGATCTGGGGCGACGCTGGTTGGTGCTGGCGCGGAACCACCTCGATCCGGGCGGGCGGCTGACCCTGGCCGGGGCGAATGCGACCGGGATTCGTTCCACGATTGCGGACGGCACTGCGCTTTTCGGCGTGCCGTTCCGGGAGGATTACCGGAGCAAACAGCGGGTCGCGACGTTCGTCGTGGGGGAGTCCACCTCCGAGGCTCCTGCGTGGGCCGAGCTGCCGGGTGTCGCCGAGGGGACGTGGGCGGAGGTCTCCGTCCCGGTCGACGATGCGCCGATGTCCTTGGCGACCCTGCCGGGTGTGTTCGCGGGGGCGCGACTGGATGTGGGCACGGAGCTGCTGCTGGCGCATCTCGACCTGGAGCCGGGCGAGCGCGTGCTGGATGTCGGGTGCGGGGCGGGCGCGATCGGGATGACGGCGGTCCGTCGGGGCGCCGGCGAGATCGTGATGACGGACGTGAACCTGCTCGCGGTCGCGGCGGTGCGGGAGACGATCCGGCGGCACGGCATCGTGGCATCGGCACAGGCTGTCGCGGGGGATGTTTACGATGGGGTGGATGCCGGGGAGCGGTTCGACCTGATCGTCTCGAACCCCCCTTTCCATCAAGGGAAGACGGTCGATCTGGAGATGCCGCAGCGGTTGATCGGCGAGGCACATCGGCATCTGGTGCCGGGTGGGCGGCTGGTGATCGTGGCGAACACGTTTCTGCCGTACGAGCACCTGCTGGACGAGCGGTTCCGGGTGGTGAAGGAGGTTGCCAACACGCGCCGGTTCAAGGTGTTGATGGCCATGCGGGCGCGGTAGCTCCGCGTCTGATTCCTGGATTCAGGGACGATTCTATGGGGCTGGCGATGGGGCGGTCGTCCACTTCGGCATGATCGTCGGCTGCCAGGCGATCATGCGGTCGAGCAGGATCGCAGGATCGGTATCGGCCAGGAGCAGGGAGCGGTGATCCGGGCGGATGAAGCCGCGCTCCACCGCGCCATCGAAGAAGGCGAGCAGCGGTGCGTAGTAGCCGTCCACATCGAGAATCCCAATAGGCTTGCGGTGGATACCGAGTTGGCCCCAGGTCAGGATCTCGCA
The DNA here is from genome assembly GCA_049840815.1 of Thermomicrobiales bacterium. Taxonomy (GTDB): domain Bacteria; phylum Chloroflexota; class Chloroflexia; order Thermomicrobiales; family UBA6265; genus JASGDN01. Next base: position 61,634 of record JASGJI010000009.1, read on the forward strand.
GAGTTCATCCAGGGTACCGAATCCGCCGGGCAGGGCGATGAAGCCATCGGCGTTCGCCTCCATCGCGGCCTTCCGCTCGTGCATCGATCCGAGGACGCGCAATTCGGTCAGGCCGAGGTGGGCGACTTCCTTTTCCCGGAGCGCGCGAGGGATGTAGCCGCGGACCGTTCCTCCAGCCGCCAGCGTCGCATCGGCGATGGCGCCCATCAGGCCTACATTACCGCCGCCGTAGACGAGGGTGAGACCTCGGCGGGCGAGTTCCTGGCCCAACTGTTCGGAGACGGTGCGATAGAGAGGGTCGTTGCCAACGCTGGACCCGCAGAAAACGCATACCGATGTCATGGTGGTCATGTCCGTTGCCCTCATCCTGCGCGCCGCCGCCTTCGCGCCTGCCTGTGCCGGCTTGTCTGGCCTGCATCCGTCCTTGCGTGTCATCCGGTCATTGTGCGGGCCGAACCGGGACCGGGACAAGGCGCGTCTGGGCGCTTCACGGAGGTTTCACGGTTCTGGGATGAAGCGGGCCGCTTCCCGGATTGGTGGCGCTCTGCGACGATGCGCACCGACAAGGAATGTGCAGGCCTGGACGAATGCAAGGAGCAGCGCGGTGAGTGACTCGGCGGCGACGGTGGCGGCGACGAAGGATTGGGTGTTCGACGACGCGGCGCGCGAGCGCGTGGAGCGGGTTTTCGCGGCGTGGGATACGCCTTCGACGCCGGGCATGGCGGTCGGCATCTATCGCGAAGGGGAGGTCGTGTATACGCACGGCTTCGGGATGGCGAACCTGGAGCACGACATCCCCATCGCCCCGAATTCGATCTTCCATATTGCCTCGATCTCGAAGCAGTTCACCGATATGTGCATCGCTCTCCTCCAGGCAGAGGGGGCGCTGGATGTGGATGACGATATCCGCCTCTACGTGCCGGAGGTACCTGATTTCGGGGAGACGATCACGATCCGGCACCTCATTCATCACGTCAGCGGCCTTCGCGACCAGTGGATGCTGCTCTATCTGGCGGGCTGGCGGGAGGAAGACCTCGTCACCGATGCCGACGTGCTGGACCTGGTGAGCCGGCAACAGGTGCTGAACTTCAGCCCGAACACGGAGTATCTCTACTGCAACACCGGTTACACGCTGCCCTCGATCGTCGTGAAGCGCGTCTCCGGACTTTCGCTCCGGCAGTTCGCGCAGGCCCGTATCTTCGGGCCGCTGGGGATGACGCGCACGCACTTCCACGACGATCACTCCGAGATCGTGAAGGGGAGGACGCAGGCCTACGAGCCGCGCAAGGGTGGTGGCTACCACGTCTCCATCCCGGAGTTCGATGTCGTTGGCACGACGAGCCTCTTCACCACGGTGGAAGACCTCGCGAAGTGGGACGGCAACTTCATCTCCGCGCAGGTGGGTGGCCCGGAGGTCGTTGCCGAGTTGCAGCGGCCCGGCACTTTCGCCGACGGCAAGCCGATGACCTACGCCTGGGGGCTGACGACGGATACCTACCGTGGTGCGATCCAGATCGGGCATGGGGGTGCCGATCATGGGTACCGTTCCGACTACTTCCGGCTCCCGGAGTTCGGGTTGACGGTGACAGTGCTCTCCAACGTGTCCGACTCGGGTCCACACGGCCTGGCGACGAAGGTGGCCGATGCGGTGATCGGGGATTTGCTCGCACCGGCGACGGTTCCGGGTGCCGCGACCGGCAAGCGGACGGGCGTGCCGGTGCCGGTGAAGCCGTCCGCGCTGGCTGGAACGTGGTCCTCCGAGAAGGGGACGTGGCTGACCATCGCCGCGCGGGACGGCAAGGCGTGGCTGGAGATGGACGAGCCGTGGCCGCTCGAGGACGGCGGCAACGGGCGTTTCGTCCATGCGGCGTCTGGCATCGTCGTCGTGCCGGCGGCGGATGCTGCATCGCTGGACGTCACGTTTGCCGGGGAGACGGTCACGTATGCGCGAGCCGCGTCGGCGCGCCCCTCGGCCGAGGCGCTCGATGCGCTGGCCGGGTCGTACTGGAGCGAGGAGCTCGGCGTGCCATACGAGATCATCCGCGATGGTGGGCCGGATGGTGAGACGATCGCGGTGCGACGCCGGAAGTTCCCGGACATGACGTATCGCTCGCTTGCGGACGATGTGTTCGGGCGTGGGAGTCTTGATTGGGGTTCGGTGCTGCGCTTTCAGCGTGGTGGAGACGGCGCGGTGACGGGCTTCACGCTGACGGCGGGGCGCATCCGGAACCTGGCGTTCGCGAAGCGGTAGCGCTTCCAGGTGACGAACGGAGGAAGCCCGGCAGGCAGTACGATCGCCTGCCGGGCTTCCTCCGTTCCGGGTGAAGGCTCGGGATCACGCAGAGATGCTGGACCGTTCGCTGTACAGGCATGGGGATCGGTGCATGCCCGTGACGAGGCGAATGTACATCCGCTCGATTTCCGCGCCAACGGTCTCCCACGAATAGCGCTGGGCCGCCATCACAGCGTTCTGGCTCAGTCTCTCTCGCAGTCGATCGTCGCGGAGGACGCGGTCGATCGCGTCGGCGAGGACGGCTGGCTGTGAATGCGGGACGAGGATGCCGGAGACGTCGTTCTCGATCGAGAAGCGCAAGCCACCCACGCGGGAGGCGACCACCGCCGCCCCGGACGCCATCGCCTCGATGGCGACCAGCCCGAAGGATTCGTAGCGTGACGGCACGGCGACCACATCGACCGCGCGGTACCAGTGGACGAGATCCTCGTGCGGGATGGAGCCGATGAAGCGCACGCGATTCCGGATACCGAGGTCCTCGGCGATATGGGCGTAGGTCGTCATCGGGCCGACCGGGTTGCCGGCCTCGTCGATGGCGCCACCGGCGAGCAGGAGGTGTGCGGAGGCGTTGCGGCGAGCCAGGTCGCGGAAGGCAGCCAGCAGCGTGTCGAAACCCTTGATCGGATCGACGCGGCCAACGGACAGGACGAGCTGGGCATCCGGATCGAGCCCGAGGGTAACTCGTTCGGCGGCCCGGTCGCCGGGGAAGAAGCGAGCGAGATCGACACCGGGCGGGATCATGCAGATGGCGTTCGGGGTGGAGGTTCCGAGCATGGCGGCGAGATCGGCCTGCTCGTCCGGGTTGCCGGCGATCAGGCCGTCAGCTTCGTGAACGAGCCTGCGCTCGGTTTCGAGGCGCACGGCGGTTTCCCGGTCAGCGGTGGCGGCGACCGCGTTTTTCATGTGCGCGGTGGTGTGGAACATGAGGAGCGAAGGGATATGCCAATAGCGTTTCAGTTGCTCTGCGGCAAGACCGGAGAGCCAGTAGTGGGCATGGATGATGTCGTAGCGGACCTGCGCGCGCAGTGAATAGAGCGCGGCTTCGGAGGCGAAATCATGGATGTAGGGAAGGAGATCGTTCTTGGAGAGCGCTTCTGCGGGTCCCGCCGTGATGTGGATGACGTTGACGCCGGGGCTGACGGTCACGACTTCCGGGGTGTGGGGATCGGAGCGGCGGGTGAAGATGTCGATTTCGAGGCCCTGGCGGGCGAGTTGGAGGGCGAGGCTGCGGACATAGATGTTCATGCCGCCGGCATCGCGCTGGCCGATGCGGGCGATGGGCGAGGTGTGCAAGGAGATCATGGCGGCGCGGCGGACGGGCTGGTCGGTCTCGTAGCCGAAGACCGAGGGGCCCGTATACGCGGAGATGGGCACGGCAGTGGCCTTTCGCGATCTGGGGCGGTGGGTCGAACTCAGTACATATAGTCCGGGATGATGATGCCGCCTTCCTGCTCGTCGTTGGCGCGCAGCGAGGTCGAGCCGATCAGTCGAGCGTTCAGGAAATGGTGTGCGGCTTCGATCGAGGCATCCAGCGTCTCCTCATGGAAGCAACGCGGGGAGAATCGGTCTCGCGAGGACCACACCCAGAGCGCCGGAGTGGTCGACGCAACCTCCACGCCATCGATGGCGGCGTGGACCGTTCCGATCTGGACACGGATGGAAGGTTCCAGCGTCACAAGATCGGCGAGCGAACGGGTGAGGGCTTCGCCTGCACAGGCGGATGGCATGACGTCCTCCGATGACGGACAGGACAGGGCAAGACGCCCTGTCCGCGCGACGTGCGCGGTGCATGCATTCTTGCCCATCGGAAGCCACTTTGCAAAAGAAACCGGGTATCGATATGTCACGGGAGGGGTGAACACTCAGTCCGGCGTCACGCTCCAGCGCGTGAGCAGGGGGCCGCGTGCGCCGAGGACGGGATCGGTGGTGGGGAGGGGGACCTGCTCGATGTTGCGATCGACGCGGGGGTGCTCATCCTCCTCCCCGGTGTTGACGTCCCAGACCTGACCGGGCGGATACGCGCCGACCGCGATGAGATCCGGTGAGGAGCCGATGTTGCGCAGGGCCACGCCGACCGGGATCACGATCACGTCGCCCGCCTGCATCTCCACCCGTCGACCGCCGGGGCCGCCGAGCTCCACGGTGGCGGTGCCGGCGGCGAGGCCGAGCACCTCGTGCGCGGTGCTATGGAAGTGGTGATAGTTGAAGATCCCGTTTCGCCACGAGTACCCCCAGCCGTTGCGCAGGAAGTGATCTTCCATGGCGCTGCCGGGGTCGTCCCCGTCGATGGCGACGGCGCTGCGATAGACGAGCACCGGAAGCTGGGCATTGTTCGCGAATGGGGGATTGGGAGCAATGAGGTGCTCCTCGACGACCGGAGAGCCGTCGGCACTGGTTTGCGGGGATGGGAGCGCGAATGGGTCGTTCTGCAACGACTTGTCCGTCATGGGAATCCTTCGTGGGCGTCGATGGCCGGGTCACATGTCGTGCGAAGGCGATGCGTCGTCGCCCGCTCATGATCGCACGGAATCGGTCGATGCACGACCACCTTCGCCCGGCGTGTGATGGGGATCATCGGCCGCAGCGACCACTGCGAGGATCGCCCCTGCACGGGATGACCTGTTCGGGTTGGCCACATTACTGGTCTGCAGGATGGAGGGATCCGGCATCAGGGCAATCGCATTATGGCGGCTGGGGTGGGAGGATGCGGGGATCGTCCCCGTCCGTCGTCAGGGAGTTCCCGCCATGCCCCCCGATTGCACGATTGCCACCCACTTCGCCGCCCTGCCCGATCCTCGCATTGACCGCTGCAAGCGTCATGACCTCCTCGCGATCATCACCCTTGCCTGTGTGGCTATCTGTGGCGCCGATTTTCGTCAATCGAACGCTTCGGGCAGGCCAAGCGCGCCTGGCTGGAAACGCTGGTCCCGTTGCCCCATGGGATTCCGTCTCATGACATGATCGGTCGTGTCTTCGCCGCGCTCGATCCCGACGCCTTCGAGACGGCGTTCCTCGGGTGGGTTCAGTCGCTGATCACGACGCAGGAGGGGGTCGTGGCCATTGACGGCAAGACGCTTCGTCGCTCCCATGACCGCCCCCAGGGCCAACGAGCAGTGCATCTGGTCAGTGCCTGGTCCTGCGCCAACCACGTCGTGCTCGGTCAGGTCGCCACCGACGCCAAGAGCAACGAGATCACCGCCATTCCCGCATTGCTCCGGACATTGGTCCTTGCGGACACCGTGGTCACGATCGATGCGATGGGCTGCCACGGGCGATTGCCCGGCAGATTGTGGCCGGGGGTGGGGACTCCTTCTGGCCCTGAAGGAGAATCAGGAGACGATGCATGATCTGGTGGCGCACCACTTCGCTGTGACCGACGATCCCGCGCCGTGGCGGACGGTGACCAAGGACCACGGGCGCCTGGACATTCGGACCTGTCGGGTACGGATGATCCGGCCATCCTCGCCTGGCTGGATCCGAAGCACCAGTGGCGTGGTCTCCGGAGTATCGCCGCCGTGACGGGGGAACGTCGGATCGGGGAGACGGTCACCATCGAGACGCGGTACTTCCTGAGCAGCCTGCCCGCCGACGCCGAACGCATTGGCCAGGCGGTCCGCGCTCATTGGGGGATCGAGAACCAGGTGCACTGGGTGATGGACGTGGCCTTTCGTGAAGACGAGAGTCGGGTCCGGACCGGGCATGCCGCCGAGAATCTGGCACGGACGCGCCGACTGGCTCAGATGCTGCTGAAACGGGAACCCACCGCCAACGTCGGCATCAAGGCGCGCCGAATGATGTGTGCCTGGGACGAAACTTATCTCGCCAAGGTCCTCTCCTCATAATGCGATTGCCCTGATCCGGCATACGTTGATGATGGGCCCGCAACGCGGCAGGATGATGGGGGACATCCTGCCACTTTGCCCAGTTCTCGCGGGTCTCGTGGGCCCCTTCCCCCTCATTCATCCTGCCGAGTCCGCTCTCCGGCTTCATCGGGCGCGACCAGGAGATCGCCACGCTCTCGGCGTTGCTGGCCGATCCTGATATCCGCCTGCTCACCGTCACCGGTCCTGGCGGGATCGGCAAGACCCGTCTCGTTCTCAAAACGGTCTCCACCCTTGCCACTGCCTTCCCCGACGGCATCGTGCTGGCCTCCCTCGCCCCGACCAACGATCCGGATCGCGTGCCCATGGTCATCGCCCATGCGCTCGCGCTCGATCCACGGGCCGACCTCACCGCTGCCGATGCCCTCCGGGACGCCATCGCCGATCGGCGACTGTTGCTGGTCCTCGACAATCTCGAGCACCTGCTTCCGGCCGGACTGTTTCTCGGCGGCCTGCTCGGAGCATGTCCCTCACTGACCATCCTCGCGACCAGCCGCACGAGGCTCGGCCTCAGCGGCGAGCATGTCTTCATTCTCGATCCGCTCAGCCCCGAGGATGCTCGTACGCTCTTCCTCCAGCGATCCGGAGCCACGAACGTGGGGCGTTCGCGGAACGACGCGGCGACGACGATCGACACGATCTGTACTCGGCTTGACCGTATCCCCCTCGCAATCGAACTCGCTGCCGCCCGCACGGCTACCCTGCCGGTGGACGCCCTGCTCGATCGCCTGTCGCAGCCGCTATCGCTGTTGCGCCATGGTCCCCGCGACGTACCGCTTCGCCATCAGACGATGCGTGACACGATCGCCTGGAGCTACGCGCTGTTGGACGACGTGCAGAAGGCGGGGTTCCGTCGGCTGTCGGTCTTCGTGGGGGGATTCACGCTGGAGGGTGCACAGGCCGTGCTTGGCGATGCACTTGATGCGCTCGACCTGATCGAGTTCCTGGTGGCCCGGAGTCTGGTGGTGCCGATGGCGGGGGAATCCAGCCGTCCCCGCTTCACGATGCTGGAATCCATCCGCCAGTTTGGCGTGGAGACGTTGGCGGACTCCGGTGAGGCCGAGGAGATTCGTGCCGCACACGCGGATTCCCTGATCGCCCTGACGGAGGAAGCCGTCCGGCACTATGGTGGGCCGCACTACCTCGCGTTCTTCGGTCTCGTGCGGGATGAGATGGACAACGTTCGGGCGGCCATGTCCTGGTGCCTGGATCGGGGCGACGGGATTCGGGCAAACCGGCTCGCCGGGGCGATCGGGCAGCAATGGCAGAGTGGAGAGGCAACCTGGCTCTCGACCGTCGATTGGCGCGATCGGATGCAGGAAGGGTATGCCTGGACCCGCCGCGCCCTGGCGCTTCGGGCCGATGTGCCTTCACGGTACCTCCTGGCATCGATCAACAGCATGCTCGGGATCGCCCCGATGCTGGGCATCTCCGAGGGGATGGATGATCTGGCCCGCGAACTGCTTGCCCGCGCGCGGGAGCAGGACGATGTCGCTGCCGAGCTGGCAGCTCGGGGAGCCTTCACGACGCTCGCGACGATGCGGGGAGATGCGGAGGCGGCCCGGAACGAACTGCGGATGGCGAGCGTACTCGCCCCCCGTAGTCCCGACCCCGATCATGCCGCGGCCATCGTCGCCTGTGGACGTGCCATCCTGGAACTCGGGAGTGGCGATGCCCCGGCGGCGGAGTCCGCGAGTCGGGAGGCGTTGGATCGTGCCAGGTGCTGCGGGGACCTCTATGTGCTGATGGGAGCATCGGCGTATCTCATGATGGCGCTGCATCGCCAGGACAAGTGGCGAGAGACCGCTCACTATGCAACCGAGAACCTGCGCTACCTGAGGGCGCTCCGGGATGTCGCCCGGGCTTATATCCCTGCCGAACTCCTCGCGGACGTGGCACTGCGGGCCGACCTGCCTGATGAGGCCATGCGTCTCGTCGCCTATGCGAGCCTGATCCCGCACTACTACGGCACCGACTTCTATCCCACCCGCGAGATTGGGGAGCGGGTGCGAGGTGCCATGCTGGGGCTGGTCGGTGATGAGGTATGGGAGGAGGGCCTGGGCCTCTCCCTCGATGACGCGGTGGGGATTGGCGAGCGCATTGTGCTCGCGATAGGTCGGGACGAACCGGAGCGGAATGCTCCGCGTGTCTCATCGTTGCTGTCGCCACGCGAGGAAGATGTTCTGCATCTGCTCGTTGCCGGAAAGACGAACCGTGCAATCGGCGACGAGCTCTTCATCAGCGAGCGCACGGTGGAGCGTCACGTCTCCAGCATCATGACCAAGCTCGATCTTGCGACCCGAACGGCGCTTGTCGCATGGGCGATTCGTGCCGACCTGGATAGCCGGGATGCCACGCAGGCACGGGAACCCGGTGTGCGGTCCGGGCGTTCCTGACCGTGGGAACAGATGACGGCATCCACACGGTGCCGCAGGATGGAACGGCGCGGAGAGCCGCGTGCGAATTACGTTCGAAATCCTGACAGATTCTGTCCGGCCCGGGTCGCAAACTGGAAGAAGTCGTCACGCCGGCGATGTCGTACCATGTGTACGGACACCCCTCTGTGGGGGTGCTTCGGGGTTGAATCTTGCGGCGGTCGCCGGTGTGGCGATCGCCGTTGTGTGTGAAGGGGAATGGAATGGCAACGGCAATCGCGGCGCAGGAACAGGCGCCGCCAATCCAGGGACGCGAACGCACCATCGCGCTCTGGTCGCTCTTTCTGGCGCTTTTCATGGAGCTGCTCGACGCGACGATCGTGAATGTCACGCTGCCGTCGATCGAGCGGTCGTTGCATGCATCGGCCGGCGAGCAGCAATGGATGGTCGCGGCATACGGGCTGGCGCTGGCCATCGGCCTGATGACCGGCGCGCGGCTGGGTGACATGTATGGACGCAAGCGGCTCTTCGTGATCGGGCTGACGTGCTTCACCCTCTCGTCATTGCTCTGCGGGTTCGCACAGAATCCGGAGATGCTGATCGTGTCGCGGGCGCTCCAGGGCTTCTCCTCGGCGATGATGATCCCGCAGGTGCTCAGCAGCATCCAGGTCATGTATCGGCCGTCGGAGCGTGGCTCGGCGATGGCCGGGTTCTCCGCACTGGCCGGTGTGGCGGCGGTCTCCGGACCGATTCTCGGCGCGGTGCTGACCGATGCCGATCTCTTCGGCCTCGGCTGGCGCTCGATCTTCCTGGTGAACGTGCCGGTGGGCATCTTCGCGGTGGCGATGGCGATCCGGCTGGTGCCGGAGTCCTTTGCGCCGCATCGCCCGAAACTGGATATTCCCGGCGTGCTGGTACTGGCGGCAGGTCTCCTGGCCGTGCTCTACCCGCTGATGATCGGGCAGGAGAAGGACTGGCCGGCGTGGACATTTGTCAGCATGGCGATTGGTCTGGTGATCCTGGCCGGGTTCATCCTGCTGCAACGGCGGGAGGGGATGCACGGTGGTGAGCCACTGGTCGATCTCTCGCTCTTCAACATCAAGTCGTATGCGGGCGGACTCTTCACGATCTTCGTCTTCTTCATGGCGATGGCCGGCTACTTCCTCGTGCAGACCATCTACATGCAGGAGGGACTGCATTTCAGCATCCTGCGGGCCGGTCTCACGATGATTCCGTTCTCGGTCGCGGTGTCGTTCTTCGCTGGACTCTCCGCCGCGAAACTGGTCGGGATCATGGGGCGGCGGACCTTGCAGATCGGTCCGATCATCATGGGGATCGGCCTGTTGCTGACGTTGTTCGTCTTCAAGCGCCAGGGCGTCGATACGTCGTCGTGGGCGCTGGCGGTACCGCTCTTCATCGCCGGTGCGGGCATGGGCATGGTGGTGGCGCCGATCGGCATCTTCGCGCTGTCGGAGGTGCCGGTCAGCAAGGCCGGCCCGGCGTCGGGCCTGTTCAATACGGTCCAGCAGCTGTCGGGCGCGGTCGGCGTCGCCATTATCGGGACGGTCTTCTTCAACCGGATCGAGCACAACTTCACCGCGAACGGTGCGGCGATCCAGACTGGCGCGATGACGCCGGACAAGCCGTGGACCAGCAGCTACGAGGTCACGATCTGGGTGATGGTGGCATTGATGGTCGCGGCGTCGTTTGCCGCGCTGGCACTGCCGATGCACCCGAAGTACGACGACACGGCGATGACGCACTGATACCGAATCCGACTGGTCTGGCAGGGCATGGGGAGCGATCCCGAAGGATGGTGGCATCGGACCGACACGGGGTCGGTCCCTACGTACAGGGCATTCTTTCGTAGGGACCGACCCCGTGTCGGTCCGACCTCCCCACCCGTCAAGCCAGGCATCCAGACACTCACCCTTCACCCGGATTCGGTGTGATTGTTGGAGCGATGCTGACGGTCTGAACGAGGCCGCCCGGTTCCTGTCGCAGGAATCGGGCGGCCTTCGTTGACAAGTGGGTTCGATGGAATCTCCCAGGGTTCCGCCCCATGACGCCGGCGATCGAGCACTCAGGCTCGGTCTTTCTCCTCCTGGGAGATGGACTTGACGTCGCTGCCTTGGGCGCCTATATTCAACCAATTGGTAGAAAACCTTATGGTTGAATGAATCCGGATTGGAGGGCGAAATGCAGCCCATCGATGAGTTGAGCCACACCTTCGCTGCGCTGGCCGATCCTACTCGCCGGGCGTTGCTTGCCCGGCTTGCCGAGGGGTCGTTCACGGTGGGCGAGCTTGCCGAACCGTTCGAGATGACCTTCGCAGCCGTGTCCAAGCACCTACGGGTTCTGGAGCGCGCGGGGCTGGTCAGCCGCGGGCGGGAAGCCCAGTACCGTCCGGCGTCTCTGGATGCCCGCCCGCTGCGCGCCGCCGCAGTGTGGATCGGCGATTATCAGCAATTCTGGACCGACAGTTTCGACGCCCTTGACGACCATTTGGCCACCCTCACGGACAAGGAACAGCAATGACGGGCATCACCCCTGATGGCATCGAGATCGACCGCGACTTCGCCGCACCCCCGGAGGCCGTGTTCGCCGCCTGGACGACACCGCAGTCCTTCGCGCGATGGTTCGGCGGAAAGGACGTTCAGGTACCGCTCGACAGCCTCGATTTCATCGCCGAGCCCGGCCGGACATGGACGGCTCAGATGGTCCTTCCCGATGGCACCACGATCGAATGGACCGGTGACTTCATCGAGGTCGTCCCGAACCAGCGTCTCGTGTTCACCATCACCGACCGTCCGACGGCGCCGGGCCGGGCCACGATCGTTGTCGAGCTGACCGCCACCGCTGGCGGAACGCGGATGCACTTCACCCAGGAGACCCCAGGCTTTACGCCCGAGCAGCAGCACGGGGTCCTCGCCGGCTGGCAGGCATTCATCGACGAACTCGAACAGGCTGCGGTGGCATAGCACGCCGGGATCGTTCCGGGTGGCCTCGTCACGGGGCTACCCGGCCTTCCGGGGTCACACCCCGGCTCGGGCCTTGACTTTCTTCGCGGAGAGGGCCGGTTCGGGCACGCTCGTCTGGCGCGTCAGTGGCGTGCCGATCTCCGGATGCTGGATGTACTCCGTGTAGTTCCCCTGCCAGTCGCGCACCTGGCCATCGCGGAACTCCACGATTCGCGTGCCGATGCGGTCGAGGAAATAGCGGTCGTGGGAGATGGTGACGATGGTGCCATCGAACTCCAGCAGGGCGCGCTCCAGTTCCTCTACCGACGGGATGTCGAGGTTGTTTGTCGGCTCGTCCAGGATCAGGAAGTTGGCGCCGGTGAGGATCAGCCCCGCGATCTGAAGACGACTCCGCTCGCCGCCGGAGAGGTCGCCGATGCGCCCGAAGGCGTCCGTGCGGTCGAAGGTGAACGCGACGAGTGCCGAGAGCGCCTGCTGCTCGTTCAGCGGTTTCAGGCGGCGCACCCAGTCGATGGGCGCCATGTCGGGATCGAGCGATTCGTGCTCCTGTGCGTAGTAGCCGGGCACGATGGACGCGCCAATGCGCAAGGTGCCCTCGGTCGGCTTCTCCTGGCCGAGCAGCATGCGGATGAAGGTTGTCTTGCCTGCGCCGTTCGGCCCGACGATGCCGATCCGCTCGCCGTGCCGCACCGTGAGGTCGAATGGTTGGAGCAGGCGTCGCTCGCCGAAGGACTTGCTCACCCCCTCCGCCTGCGCGACGAGGGTGCTGCCCCGACTGGCGTCGAAGGCGACCTTGATCCGGTCCCGCGCGAGGCGGGGCGCGGGGGTGGCTTCCAGCTTCGCCTTCTCCTCCTGATAGCGCCGGCGCATGTTCTCCGCGCGGGAGGCAAACTTCGGGTTCTGCCGCGCCCACTGGGTGATTTCCTCAGAGCTCTCCTTCAGGCGCTGGACCTCGCGCTCCTGGATCTCGCGGAGGGCGAGGGTGCGCTCGATCTTCGCCTGCTTCTGTTCCTGGAAGGCGGTGTAGTTCCCCGGCCAGGTCGCGACCTTGCCATCCTCCAGCTCCACGATCTCCGTGGCGACGCGGTCGATCAGGTAGCGGTCGTGGGTGATGATGCCGACCGCGCCGGGATAGGCGACGAGGTAATCCTCCAGCCAGCGCTTGGCACGGACATCGAGGTGGTTGTCTGGCTCGTCGAGGAGGAGGACATCGGGCTGCTCGGTGAGAAAGCGGGCGATACCGACAAGCTTCTTCTCGCCGCCGCTGAGAGTGGCGAAGGGCTGTTCCCAGACGGTCTCCGGCAGGCCGAGGCCGATCAGGATGTCCAGCACACGGTCGCCGGCGTCGCTGGCGTTGTTGGCGGTCATCACCTCGTCCTCACGGGCGAGGAGGGCGTTGTACTGGTCGATGACGTCGGCCAGCTCGTCGTCGGAGAGCGGTTCGGCCATCTTCGCTTCGAGCGCGGCGAGCTGGTCGCCGATGGCGTCCGCCGTGCCGACGACCTCGCCGACGAGGGTGATCGGGGTCTTGGCGGGGTCGAGCCGGACATCCTGCGTGAGGTAGCCGATGGTGAGGCCGCGCATGTGGGTGACGGCCCCCTTGAACGGCTTTTCCTGCTTGGCGAGGAGGCGGAAGAGGGAGCTCTTGCCGCTGCCGTTCTCGCCGATGAGGGCAATCCGTTCGCCGGATTTCAGCTCGAAGGAGAGGTTGTCGAAGATCTGGTTGCCGCCGTAGGCCCAGGAGAGATTCGCGGCCTGGATGAGGATTGCCATTCGGGAAGATGCTCCGTGGTGCTGGGGAAGGGCGAGGACGGCGGCTGGGTCAGGGCATGAAAAAGCCCCCGTCGAACGAATCGAGGGGGAGCGTTCCATCAGTCCCGGGTCGCGCCAGGCGCGGCATCACGGGGCGATCAGGGCACACTGCTCCCATGGGATTTCCTGAGTCGCGCTCATGGAATGGAGCTCCACGAAGAAGACGAACATGCCGATCGTTGCCTCACATGATGACCGGTACGATCGCCGCCCGATGCGACGATGGTTCACCGACGATGTGCATGGTCAGCGTACGGGGTGGCGGCGGCGTTCGTCAATGCGGCTGAGCGGCCTCCCCGGATGCGCCGGTGAGGACGCGCTGGGCCAGCAGCATTCCCGGCCAGCCCTTCACGTCGAACGGATGTACCCGCTGGAAGCCCTGCGACTCGTAGTAGCGCACCAGCGAGCCGCCTCCCCCGGCGAAGCAGTCCACCCGCAGGAGGTCGATACCTCGCTCGCGGGCGATGGCCTTTCCCCGCTCCAGCAACTCGCCGCCGATGTTCGCGCCGCGATATGCCGGGTCCGAGATGAGCAGGCGGACGTAGAGCTCTGGCTCGTTCACCGCCTCGACGTAGGGCATCGGGACTTCATTGACGATGGTCGCGCCGACCACGCGATCCGCCTCATCGACCGCCACCCAGAGATCGCCGTCTTCGATGAAGCCGCGGATGCGGTCGACCTTCGCCGGGTCGGCGGACCACGGCTCGCTGCCCCACTGCTCCGGCTGGCCCCGCGCCACCAGCCATTCCACGGCGGCATCGAAGAGCCCCATCAGGGCGTCGAGATCATCCACCGTGCCGGGGCGGTGGCCGAATGCTCGGGGGGAGGACGTGGTGTCTGGATCTCTGGTCATGGTGCGTCCCCGGGATTTGGTGCCATCGCAACGATTCCTGCCATCAGGAGGTCGAGGCCAAAGGCGTCGTATGCGTCGGGATCGGTCGGTCGGCTCAGCGGGCCTGCGGCCTCCCGGAGCCGAGGATAGCGGTCGGCGGGGAGTTGGTCGAGCATGAGATTGTTCGCTTCAGGTGTGGTTGCCGACGCTCCCCCCTCGCTGTGGCCGACGGTGCCGGGTCGCGATGTCACGAGATTGCTGATTGTGCCAATGGCGAGGCGTCCCACCTGGGTGGCCTGTTCCGGGGAAAAGCCGGCCAGGCGCAGGATATCGAGCATCGCGTCGGTGGCGGCGAGACCGGACGCCGAGCGGACCGTGCGGGTGGAGAGGAGAGTGGCGACCTCTGGCTGCGTCCGAACGACCGCAAGCAGCGAGGAGAGCAGGATGCGCAGGCGCTCCGGCCAGGGAACAGATGGATCGCCGGGGATGATCGCGGCGTCGAAGAGGCGACCGGCCATGGCGTCCAGCAAGGCGTCCTTGTTCGGGACATGCCAGTAGATCGCCATGGGGGTGACGCCCAAACGAGCGGCGAGCTTCCGGATCGACACCGTTTCCAGCCCGCCATTGCACGCGAGGGCAAGCGCGGCATCGGTGATCGCGTCGGGCGTGAGGGTGGACGGTGGCGCGGAGGGTGCGGCGTGGCGAGATTCCATGGCGGATGCATTGTACAGCGTACAGGCATGGCGATACACTATACGGTGTACAGGGCGTCGTATTGGAGGGTGACATGGGATTGCAGGAATGGTTCTATGCCGGTGGAAAGCCGAACGCGGTGGCCCGGTTGCTCAACCGGATCACGAATCGCATGGTGCAGGCCGGAATCGCCCCGTCATCGCTCGTCACCCTCAAGGTGACCGGTCGGACGAGCGGGAAACCCATTCGGCTTCCGCTCGTCGTGATCTGGCTCGATGGCGAACGATTCCTGGTCTCGATGCTGGGGCCGGACGTGAACTGGGTTCTCAACGTCAGGGCATCGGGCGGCAAGGCCGTTTTGCATGAGGGCCGAGACGAGGACGTGCTCCTGATAGAGGTTCCGGTGGACGAGCGTGCTCGCATCCTCAAGGCCTATGCCGGGATCGCGACGACCGGGAGGGATCATCTCCCTGTCGAGCCAGACGCACCGATCTCGGAGTTCGCGCGTATCGCTGGGGGTTTTCCGGTGTTCCGGGTACAGGTGACGCCATCCTGAAGGGTGAGGTGACCAGCGCCGAAGGCGATTTTCTGCGCTATCTGGCCGGGGCAGCGGATTCAGATGGCAGATAGCCTGCGTGGCCGCAGCGGTGGAGCGATGAGGGAGTCGCAGGGTTCTGTTCTGCCTCCGACGTTCGATGACACCCATCGGCGGCGGACCTGCCCAGGAAAGCGAGATGGACCAATCAGCGGCGTGGTGCCCGTGCGAGCGCGAGCAGCACGCCCAGCGCGGCGACGGTCGTGAGCACCGGCACGGCGGCCTTGGCGGCCCGTTTCGGCAGGACGAGTTCGAACAGCGGGACGGGATCGCCGATCCGGCGCTGGAATGGTCCGAGCGGGCAATTGCCCCTGCCGACCACAAGGCCGATTCCCTCCGCGCCCAGCGTCGCGACGGCGATGTTCAACGCGCGGTCGCGGCGGCGGGTGATGGCGCAGAACCAGACGTAGCCGAGGCAGGTTAACTCGGCGACCGCAATGGCGGCGTGGACTCCACGAAAGGCGATGGCGGCAGGGGAAAGCGGCATATGGGGATTCCTTTTGAGGCGGCAGCTCCAACATCGTCGCAAGCGTACCCCAGTGGCGCGTTGGTTCAGGCGGGCGCAGCCGCTCTCGTTCGCGCGTGCCGATCGTGCCCCGGTCAACGGAGGAAGACACCCGTGCCGGGATCGCCCTGCGATCAGGCGCGCGTGGTGAACTCGACCTGCATGGAGGTGGCCGCCGGTTCGGCGAAGGCGAGCAGGCGGTGTCCTTCCGCCTCGATTTCCTCGCGGACGGCAGGCGACACCGGGTGGAAGAGGTCGATGTCGAGGCGGGCAACGTCCTTCATCCGGCTGGTGCTGGCGATTCCCGCCGCGACCCCATCCACCAGCACCGTCGGGCGGATCAGGCCGTTCTTGGTGAAGATCAGGCGCTGATGGCCTTCCGGAAGGATGCGCAGGCGCTCCCTGTACCCCAGCAGGACATTGTCGAACGGCGCGAGGATGCGGACTGGGGTGGGGGTGTCGGCGTTCGGGCGAGGGGCATCCGGTAGGTCGAAGAGTTCTCGGCCGTCGTCGCCCCGGAAGGTGATGAGGCGGTCGCGCAGACGAGTGAAGACGTCGCCGAGCCGGGTGAGGCCGCTCCACATCTGGGCGTCCTGCACGCTGGCCGGGCCGAATGCAGCGAGGTAGCGGAGGATGATGCCATCCACCACCAGGTCGGGATCAGGCGGGAGGGTACGCCCGGTCCATGCGTCGATGGTCGTGAGGACGGGTTGGCCGGACGCACCCCAGATCCCGCGCGGGGGAACCTGCACCATCGGCAGCGTGTAGTTGATGACGCGGCTCATCGCCTCCGGATCGGCATCTGGCCAGCGCTCGGTCAGGAGCGGTCGGAGTGAGGCCGTCGAGCGCGGTTCCTGCTCGACCAGCTCCCGGCCCCAGGCGAGGAGGTCGGGGATGATGGATGCCAGCGTCTTGTGTCCCGGTGCGGAGCGCATCGATCGCTCGAGCGTCGGTTGCATGGCACCGCGAATCGTGAGGGCATCGTTGGCGGTGTGGAGGTGGACCGTGCCCCGCAGCGTCACGATGCGGATCATCGAGCGGTCGAGGATGCCGGAGGAGAGGTCGTCGGGCGTGAACCCGTCCAGCCGGGACCAGAGGCCGAAGTAGGGGGCAAGTGGTGCCTGCGCCTGCATGGCGATCAGGTGCACGACCATTGCCTCGGCGGGCATGGCCGAGCGCTCGATGAGGTGCTGGCGGGCGAGGGTGGCGCGGTTCAGGTCGCGGTTGGAAAGGACTCGGGCATCAGTCGGCATCAGGACTCCTTGGGAGGTTGGAGCGAATGATGCCTTCAGCCTACGCCACCATCAGGACCGAATCGTGCCGCTATCTTTCGCGAGTCTGCCAGAACTCCGTCAGCGGGCCGCGTTCGCCGAGGACCGGATCGGAGGTCGGCAGGGGGACGCCGGCAATGATCTCGTCGGCGGCAGGGCGCTCGTGCGATTCCCCGCGCAGGAGGTCCGGACGTTGGCTGGCCGGGTAGGCGCCGACGACGAGGAGATCCGGTGACTGTTTGAGGTTGCGGTGGGCGGTCCCGGCGGGGAGGACAACGATGTCACCGGCCGAGAGGTCGAGCGCCGTGCCGCTGGGGCCGCCGAGCTGCACGGAAACCGAGCCTCGGGCAATGCCCAGGGCTTCGTGCGCGGTGCTGTGATAGTGGTGGAAGCGGTAGATGCCGTTGCGCCAGACCTCCTCCCACCCCTGGTCGTGGAAGCGCTCCTCGATGGAGGCGGCGGGATCGTTGGTCGCGAGCGCGATCGCCTGCCGGTAGAAGACCACAGGGAGCGGGCTGTTCTGATAGGTGCCGTCGTCTTCGAGGATGAAGGATTCGATGCCGGGGAGTTCGGTGGTCATGGTGCGTCCTTTCGCATGCCTGACCTGCGAACCATGATTCGTGCCACGCCTCTGTGGGGAGCGTTCAGACACGGAGGGCGCGGTCGATCTTCATGTTGAGGTCGTGCCAACGATCGATGGAGGCGCTGTAGGCGAGATCGCCGAGGGCGATATGCAGCATGCAGGCGCGGAGGCGATCGTCGAAGGCGGGCGTCGGGATTCCACTCGTCGCGAGGTGATCGCGCATGGCGGCCATGAAGTCGATGTGCTTCCAGGCCGGGTACCACGGTTGCCAGTAGGCCCACCAGGCGAGGTCGTAGAGCATGTCGCCGGTCATCGCGCAGCCCCAGTCGATCAGTGCCGAGATGCGGTGGCGTTCAGGATCGCAGAAGACGTTGAAGTTCAGCATGTCGCTGTGGATGAGGTGCCGTCCGACCATTCCGTTCGCTGCCTCGATGGCGTCGAGCGCGGATTCGAGCCGGGCGCGCAGCACGGCCCAGGTCGCGATTCCCTCCGGGGAGTTCTCTAGCTTGCGCAGCCAGCCATGACCGCGTCCTTCCGGATGATCGACGGTGACATCCAGCAGGGCATCGCGCCAGGTGGGGAAAGGGGCGTTGCCGGAGACATCCCAGCCGCCGTAGCCGGTCGTGGCGGAGAGATCGGCGGCGCGGAGGGCATCGAAGGTGGCGAGGACGGAGGGCAGGAGTTCGCGCATCCCGGTCTCGTCCAACCCGTCAATGAAGATGCCAGCGGCGCGGGTCGAGATGCAGGCGAAGAGGCCCTCGCCGAGCTCCGGGATGGCACCGATGGCGAGGACCTGGGGAATGGGCAGCGTCTCGTTGGCGAAGGCAGCGGCGAGGCGGTCACGCTCGAAGTCATCGACGTGCTGGCCGACACGCACGACGAGCGACCTTCCCCCGGACGTGAATCCGAAGGCCCGGGACCACGCGCCCGATCCCAGCGGCGTCAGGTCGTGGACATCCGCGCCGATGAGGCGGACGACGGCAGCGCGGAGGCGGTCGGCGTCGAGCGTGAGGGTGGTGGTCGCATTCGTCACGGCGAGTCCTCCGGGATGGGGGAAATGTGTCTGCTCCGATCATCGCATACGACACAGGAGGACGATGCGCCCGCATCGTCCTCCTGTGTCCGAGATTGGGGTCGTTGCTTAGTTGGCGTCAGCCGGGAATGCTGGGAGGTTCGCGACGCGGAAGACGCCGCCGGAACCCGCCTCCGAGATGACCTCGACGCCGCTGGAGCGTCCTTCCATCTCGAATGCGCCGAAGTCGACGATCCAGAGGGAGCCGTCCTTCGGGTTGAAGCGGACATCGATTGGGCGGTGCATGCCCTCCGTGAGGAGGATGTGCTGCTTCCAGTCGCTCGTGCGGACGAGGACCAGCGCGCGGCCCACAGTCGGATGACCCGCTGCCGCGGTCATCGGGGTCTCGTCGCCGAAGAGGGCCGCGACGAGGATGCCGCCGTTGGAGGACGGGTCGATGTCGAACTTGGTGGACGCGGTGTGCGTCTCGAACTCGACCAGCGGCGCCTCGCGCTCCGGCAGCTCATCGTGGTTGGCGATGATGAAGGTCGGGCGGTCGCCGGTGACGGGGATGAAGCGGTCCGAGGTGATCGGATCGGCGCCCATGAAGTCCGGCCAGCCGTACCACTTGCCTTCCTTCACTTCCCAGAGGTAATCCGGGACGTTCGCGACCGGGCGGCTGCCACGGTCGTCGGCGCCCTGGTCCATCGCCAGCAGGCGGCCGTCCGGCAGGAAGCGCAGGCCGAAGGCGTTGCGGATGCCCCAGGCGACCATCTCGATGTCGGTGCCATCCGGATTGGCGCGGTGGATGGCCGAGGTTGCCGGGTTGCCGGCCTTCACGACCGTGCCCTGCTCGACCGTCTCGCCGAACTGGGAGAACGGGCCGGTGATGAGGCGGGCGTCCGGATCATCCTTCTTGAACGGATTGCTCGTCTCGACGCGGACATCGTTGAGCACGATGTCGTAGCCGGGAATGTCGACGCTGTGCGGCAGCTTCTTCAGCCAGCCCATGATGAGGGCGTCGAGGCCGACGATGCCGGTGTTGGTCATCGCGCCCTGGCCCCAGTACATCTTGCCATCCGGGCCGAACGCGACTTCACCGGTGTGATAGTTGCCGCCGCCCGGCAGCTCGTTCAGGACGTCCTTCCAGGTGCCGTCCAGCTCGACGCGGGTGATGCGGCCCGGATTCGACCCCTGCGAGACCCAGAGTGAGCCGTCGTGGAAGGTGACGCCCGTCAGCGGATGGCCGAGGCCCTCCACGACGAGGGACCGCTCGCCGTCCGGCGTCAGCTTCCAGACCTTGCCGCCACGCTCTGTCTTGCCGAAGCCGATGCCGGTCTCGCCGATGTAGGCGTTGCCCTCGTCATCGAAGGCGAGACTGGACGGGAAGTTGAACCCTCCGGCGATCTTCTCGATCGGGCCGAGTTCTGCCGAGGAATATTTCTCCTGCCATCCGGTCTTTGGAGTAGAGATCGACACGATACTTACCTTTCCGTGTGTTCCTGATATGTACCCGATTCCCGATGGTCGCGTCGCGGCATCAGGAATCGCTGTTCCACAAACCAGCCGATCAGCCAGAAGGCGCCCGCCAGTACGATGACGAGCACGAAGACCAGCATCCCGCTTGCCACACTCGTGGCGTAGGCGCCCGCGATCGCGTAGATCAACGCTGCCGGGAAGGCCCCAACGACGATGCCGATCGTCGCCTTGCCCCATCCAAGCGTGGATGCGCCGGCCATGATCGCCGTCGTTTCGGCCAGGATCGGCACCGGACGGGTGACGATCAGCGCGAGCGGTCCCCAGCGTTCGAGCAGGCGGTTGGACGCCGCCTGTTCTTCCGGGGAGACGAAGCGGGCGATGAACCGCATGCCCTTCCGCCCAATCGCGAAGCCGACGAGCGCCGCACCGACGCTGCCGATCATCGAAAGCGTCGTGCCGAGCACGATCCCGAAGAGTGCGCCCTGGGCGGTCATCACGAGGCTGGACGGCACGGGCAGGAGGACATCTACCAGCAACAGGCCGACCCCCAGCATCGCCGCACCAATACCGCCACGACCGAGCTGGTCGGAGGGATCGGCGAGGAGCGGAATGCCAAGTGCTTCGACGATGAGAAAGCTGACGAGGACGAACGCCGCGATCGCCAGCGCGATCAGCGTGTATCTCCGGGTCACGAGTCGTTCCTGTCGGCGTGTGGCAGGAATGCCGGCGTCTGCACGGTTCGGCCCGGCAATGGACAGGCCGGGCCAGGGTTGACGGCGCGGGTGACGCACCATGCGAATGATGCCTGTTGGCGATCACCGGCGATGCGCGTCGGACAGTGTCCTTTGGCCGCTACCGCGATCGTATGACCGATCAGGTGCAGTGTATCGCGATTTTTCGATCTGAACAGACCTATTTCGACTGGATACGTTCCATAGGGAATGAGTTCATCGCTCGGTAGTGTAAGATGAGAATGCGTCTCATATGTAAGATATGCCGATAGGAAAAGGCGGGAGGGTGTCATGGTGTCTGCGGGAGAGACTGGCCTTTCACGGCGACGGCTGATTGCCGGAACGACGGCTGCGGGCGTGGGCCTGGCGTTACCGATGGTGGCCGCCGCCGAGGCAACGCCGGCTGCGAGCCCAGCCGCGCTCGATGCGGCGGTCGTCCTGCGGGTGTCGCAAGCGGTGGTTGGTGGCGGCACGCTCGATGAGGCGGCGGTGCCGCCGCTGGTCGATCTGCTTGCGGGGGAACCCGGCAGTGCGGCGGCCATCGCCGAACTTGCGGCGATTCCGGACATGACGCCCGAGGCGCTGGAGGCGGCCTCCGCCGATGCCAAGGCGGTGGCCGCGAACATCCTTTCCTACTGGTACCAGGGGCAGTTCAACGGGAAACCGGCGCCGAACCGGGCAGGCATCTTCTTCTCGCTCGTGTCGTGGCAGGCGTTGCCGTACATGACGCAACCGACGCTGTGCAAGGCGTTCGGGTACTGGGCTGCGGATGTGATGCCGTCCTGATCCGTCGATACGTGGTGGCTCCGGATAGGGGAGGGAAAGCATGGAACCAAACGAACACTACGATGTCGTCATCGTTGGCTCCGGAGTGGCCGGGGCATTGATCGCCGCCCGGCTCGTCGCGGCGGGCGCGACGGTGCGCATCCTGGAGGCCGGCCCGCGTACCGATCGCGCGGCGGCAGTCGAGCGCTATCGATCTGGCGTCTACGCCTACGAGAGTCCGGAGTGGGCGCCACAGCCGACGACGTCTGACCTTGACTACTACTACGTACAGGCCGGGCCGGTGAAGTTCTCCAGCGACTACGAGCGCCGCGTCGGCGGCACGACCTGGCATTGGCTCGGGAACTGTCCGCGCCTGCTGCCAAGCGACTTCGAGATGCAGACGCGCTTCGGCGTCGGGGTCGACTGGCCGATCTCATACGACGACCTGGAGCCCTGGTACGTCGATGCCGAACACGAACTCGGTGTCTCCGGCAACAGCGAGCACAATGACGGATCGCCACGCAGCGCGCCGTATCCGATGCCGGGATTGCCATTCGCCTCCGGTGACGCGATGTTCCAGGAAGCTGCGAAGACGCTCGGCCTGGAACTGTTGCAGACACCGCAGGCCCGCAATGCCGAGCCCGGTTACCAGGGCCGATCGCAGTGCTGCGGGAATGCCACCTGCATTCCGGTCTGTCCGGTGCAGGCGAAGTACGACGCCACGCATCATCTCGACCTCGCCGAGAAGGCGGGGGTGGAGATCACCGAGAACGCGGTGGTCTACAACGTCGTGGCGGACAGCGACGGTACGATCAGCACGGTGCAGTACAAGGACCAGGATGGCGCATCGCACGATGTGACGGCGAAGCTCTTCGTGGTCGCCGCGAACGGGATCGAGACACCGAAGCTGCTGCTGATCTCGAAGGGGGAGCACACCCCGAACGGGATCGCCAATTCGAGCGATCAGGTGGGACGTCATCTCGCCGATCATCCGGAGGCGCGGGTCAGCGCCGTCGTGCCGAAGCCCTATGCCGGGTATCGCGGGCCGCTCCAGCTGTCCGGGATCGACTCGGTGCGGGAGGGCGACTTCCGGAGCGAACGCGCCGCGATCCGGTTGCAGGTCTCGCACAGTGTCGGCAGCCCGATGAACATGGCGCGGGACCTGATCGCTCAAGGCAAGGTTGGGGTGGCGTTGTTCAGCGAGATCGCGAAGGCTGCGCCCTATCAGGTGCGGCTGGCCAGCATGATCGAGCAACTGCCGGACGAGAACAACCGGGTCACGATCGACGACACACAGGTGGACGCGCTGGGCATCCCGCGTCCGAAGCTGACGTACTCGTATGACGAGTACGTGATGGGCGGTTGGAAGGCCGCGAAGGAGCTTCACGACCAGATGCTGGCGGCGGTCGGTGCAACGAACGTCGTCCACAACGAGGAGTTGGGCGGCGTCGGGCACCTGATGGGGACGGTGCGCATGGGCGACGACCCGGCCACGTCGGTGACGGATGGGTTCGGGCGGACGCACGACCACCCGAACCTCTACCTTGCGGGCTCTGGCCTCTTCCCGACGACCGGGACCGCGAATCCGACGCTGACGATTGCCGCGCTGGCCCTGCGGAGCGCCGCGCAGATCACGAAGGAACTGGGCCTGACGCCGGTGGCGACGCCTTCCGCCTCGCCAGCCTCACCCGTGGCGACCCCGGTGTAGAGATGCTGCGCGAGGCGGCGCGACACATTGGTCGCGCCGTACGAACAGGGTGTCGTGCGGGACGAGGCCGTTCGTACGGCGGCACCAATGTGTGCCGCCCCTCGGCGTGACCTGCGATGGGCGAACCTACGCGCCGCCGCGGAGGTGGGCGAGGATGACGTCGAAGACGTCGGTCGCGTCGATCGTCTCCTTCGGAAGCAGGTGCGCCTGCTTCGTAAGGATGATCGGGCCGTCCTCCGGTGCGGTCTTCAGGCCGTGGGAGCCCTTCACGTACTTGCCGTCCAGTGGCACCACTTCGAGCAGCGAGCGGAAGCCGGCCTTCTTCTTCAGCAGGGAGAAGCCGGCTTTCGCTTTCACGAACTTGTCCTCGGGATCGAAGAAGAGCTCCGCCGGGTCGTAGCCTGGCTTCTGGTGAATGTCGACCGTGCGTGCGTAGTCCGGTGCTTTCGCGTCGTCCAGCCAGAAGTAGTAGGTGAACCACGCATCCGGCTCCGCCAGCGCCACGAGTTCGCCCGACCGCTCGTGGTCGAGGTGGTATTCGCGCTTCCCGTCCTCGTCGAGCACCTGCGCCACGCCCGGCGTCGCTTCGACCACTGCCTTCACCTCGTCCAGCAGGGAGGGGTCCTGCACGTAGATGTTCGCGATCTGGTGGTCGGCGGCGGCGAAGACCTTGCTCTGGCCGGGATCGAACATGTCGCGACCCAGTTCCTCGCGGTAGGCCAGCCAGCCCTTCTGGCGGAAGATGCGGTTCAGGTGCACCTGGCGCGAGACGGGCACGATCCCGTATTCCGAGACGAGAATTACCTGCGCGCCGCGCCCCTCGTAGAAGTCGATCAGGTCGCCGGTCACCTCGTCGATTTCGCGGAGGTCCTTGTCCATCGTGGCGAGGTCCGGCCCGACCTTCTGGAGGCCGTAATCGAGGTGCGGCAGGTACACCAGCGAGAGCGTCGGGTTGTACCGCTTGTCGACGATCTTCGAGGCGTTGGCGATCCATGTCGAGGAGGTGATGTTCGCGTTGGCGCCCCAGAAGGTGAAGAGCGGGAATTGCCCGAGTTCTTCCTGCAGCGTATCGCGGAGGTCGATCGGCTTGGTGTAGCAGTCGGGGATCTTGCGGCCGTCGGAGGGGTACATCGGGCGCGGCGTCACGAGGTAGTCCACGGTGGAGTTCATGTTGAACCACCAGCACATGTTCACGCAGGTGAAGGTCGGATCCTCCTGCTTCGCGATGTCCCAGATCTTCGGCGCCTGGACGAGCGTGTTGGACTGTCGCCAGAACTTGATCTCCGCCATGTCGCGGAAGTACCAGCCGTTCGCGACTGCACCGTGTTCGGCGGGCGTCTTGCCGGTGAGATAGGTGGAGTGGGCGGTGGCGGTGACAGCCGGGATCACCGGATCGATGAGTGCCTGGCTGGCGCGTTCCTTCCAGGCGCGGATGCGGGGCGTGGCATCGCCGATGAGGGCGGGAACCAGTCCGACGACGTTGATGACGACGGTTTTCTGCATGGGAGACTCCGGTGGGCTGTGATTGGCGTGACCACGTCGGGTGCGCCGTACGAACGACGCGTCCACGCTTGCGACGGCTTTGCGCGTAGGGGCGAGGATCGCGAGTCGCGGCCGATGATCGCCCGACGTGTTTCCAGCTATCCTCGGCGATCACAAGGATCTTGCTCCTACGATGGGTTGGGGTCCACTACGAACATCGACGCGCTCAGGTCCCGCGAATCCAGCGCTGGAGGACATTGGTGGCGACGAAGGCGATCAGCGCGATGCCGACCGCGATCCATTCGCCATGCGTGGCAAGCAGCAGGGCGTCGAGCAGGGAGATCCCGGCGATCAGGCTGGCGATGGCGCGTCCGAAGGCGGGCGGCTTCTGCTGGTAGACGAAGGTGAGGCTGTAGACGGCCCATCCGACCATGACACCGGCGAGGACGATCACGCCGGGACTGAAGTCGCGGACGATGGCGAGCACTGGCGGCAGGAAGAGCGCGACCACAGGCCAGTAGCGGAAACCCGCCGGGCCGTGCTCCATCTTCGCGATGCTCGTCAGGCCGGCGACGTAGAGCAGCATCGCCGCGCACCAGAGCGTCGCTTCCGTCGTCCATGCCCCGGCGAATGCGAAGAAGGCCATCACATAGACGAGGACACGCGTGCCGCCCATGAAGAGCGGGCCGACAGGATTGCCCTTGTGCCAGGCATCGTAGACGGCAATGACGCCGATCAGGGCGATGGCCGCGATGACGGCGCGCAGGTTGGTGGTCGCGACGAGGCCGAGACCGATCGCGAACATCGCCCCGGTGGCGCCCCAGGCGACCGGCATTGGCACGACCCCGGATGGGATCGGGCGGTCCGGACGCTGCTGGCGGTCGATCTCCACGTCGAGGATGTCGTTGAGATACATCCCGGCGGTGTAGAAGAGCGCGGTCGCAAGACATAATGCAACGATCGGCCAGCCGAACGTCAGGGAGGTCGCCAGCGCGGCCCCGGCGAGGACGTTGCTGACCACGGTCGGCGTGTTCGAAATGCGGGCCAGTGAGAGATGGGCACGCACGACGGACATTTCGGGGCGGGCTGGGGTCGAGGGGGCGCTAGCGGATCGCATCGAGCACCCACTGATATTCACGCGCGACGGACTCGTCGAGGTCCTGCTTCAGCTCGGCGGGCAGGACATCCCACGTATACGTCTCGATTTCGAGATGGTTGGTGAATCCGGTCTTCGCCAGGACGTCGAAGGTCTGGGTGATGGTGTCCTGGGTGGAGCCGAAGTGCTCGAAGCGCTCCACGAAGATGGGGACGTGGAAATGGATGCGCCACTCCTCCTCGTCCGCATCGTCGATGTGTGGCAGGGCCTCCGGCAGGTCGGGATAGTGGACCAGCGTGCCATCCGCGTTCCGCTGGATGACCTGATGAAGGTAGATCGGCTCGTCGAATTGCGCCAGTTCGGTTGCGAGTTCGCCGCGTTGGCCTGGTTCCCCGAGCGCGAGCTTCAGCGCGGAACTGACCTGCACCTTGCCGACCTTGATCCCGAGTTCGTCGAAGCGGGCGAGGATCGTCGCCGGGTCCTCGTAACTCACCCCGACGTGGCAGGTGTCGAAGCAGACGCGGATGTGCTCCAGCATCACTTCGCGGGCGGCATCGTCGTCCAGCCCGAGGCGGACGGCCAGCAGCGGCACGCCGAGCGGCAGCAGCCAGTGCTCGTAGAAGGCGATCAACTCGCCGCAGTCGCCGAGCACGCCATCCGGTTCCGGTTCGATGTCGAGGTGGATGAGCTTGCCATCCGCCATCCGAACACGATAGAGGCGTTCAGCGATGAGGACCATCCGCTCCACAAACAGCTGCCACATCGCGCGGTCGCTGGTGTCGATGTAGGGGTGGTAGCCGAAAGGATTCGTGGAGATGCCGCCATCCATGCCGTCCGGCAGGAGGTCGGCAAGGGTCTGGATCAGGCGGAGGGTGTAGGCGACCCGCTCGTCGTCGCGCCAGTCGGGGGCGTGGACCTCGGCCTTCACGGTCTGGCCGTGGAAGGGGCCGTAGGGGAAGCCATTCATGGTGAAGACGTAGAGGCCGTGGGCGTCCAGGTAGTCGCGGAAGCGGGTGAGTTCGTCGCCGTGCAGGATCTCCGAACTCGCTTCCCCGGCCAGGCGCAGGCCGACACCGAACGGCTTGTCCGGCGAGAAGCGCTGCTTGTGCTTCAGGACGTGCTGCTCGATGTTGGCCTGCACCTCCGGCCAGGTGATACCGGGGTAGACATTGAGGCAGTAGGTGAGGTGATACGAATCGTGGCCAGCGATGGAGACGCGCACGGAATGACTCCTTGGGGCGGGACGATGGGCGCGGCGGTCGCGCGTGACGGCGGTGGCGGGGGGGCCTTCGTGGCCGCCGGGTGTAATGGTCGGGTGCGTGGGGTGCGCTTCTGGCCCTCACTTCCACCCCATGTCTTGGTGAGCGAAGCGATGGGCCAAAGCATCCTCTCATCGTAGGGGCGATCCTTGTGATCGCCCGTGGTTCTGCCACAGGGCGCTGGGCGATCACGAGGATCGCCCCTACAGGGGAAGGTTCGTCCTGCCCGATGCGTTGATGCTGACGGTCCACTGCGCGCTGCATCTCGCTTTTCGTGGCATGGCGTTCCGTCAATGCGAACCACGTCTCGCCCTACGTACGACCGGATTTTGCGCCGGATCGGAGGGCGGGACCAACGTGCCCCGACTCCCCGTTCGTGAATGCAATCCATGCCGCTGCGGTCGGTGATCGCCCGTAGTCCTGGAGGGGCTTCCCGCTAGTCAGCGGCGAGGGCGGTCGGCTGTGCGAGGTGACCCAGGCGGAACTTCGGCGACTGCCCGAGGAAGGTCGCCGGGTTCTGCAGGACGATCTTGCGGATCGTCTCCTCGTCGTGGCCACGACGGCGCATCTCCAGCACGAAGTGCGGGATCGCCACCGGCTCGCTCGGCCCCCAGTCACAGGCGGATGCGACGCAGATGCGGTCCGTGCCGTAGCGCTCGAACATGTCCACCGCGCGACCCGGCGTGGTCTTCGTGACCGGGTAGAGCGTGACGCCCGTCCAGAAACCGGCGTCGAGGATGATCGGCATCGTGTGCTCCTCGGCGTGATCGACCATCACGCGGGCGGGGTCGATGCGGCCATCGGCGGCCAGCGTCTCCACGATCACCTTGGTGCCCTTGTACTTGTCCTCCAGG
Organism: Thermomicrobiales bacterium; assembly: GCA_049840815.1. Taxonomy (GTDB): domain Bacteria; phylum Chloroflexota; class Chloroflexia; order Thermomicrobiales; family UBA6265; genus JASGDN01. The sequence goes on from JASGJI010000009.1 coordinate 89,841, forward strand.
TGGGGCGTGTGAATGTGGATGAGCTGGTTGTGCTCCAGCGCGAGCTCGACGTGATCCTTGAAGGTCGCGAGCTCGTTGCGGGTGACGCGATTCAGGCCGATCTCACCGATGCCGAGCACGTTCGGGCGGTCCAGGAACTCGGGGATGATGCCCAGCACCTGCTTCGTTAGCTCGCGGTCCTCGCCTTCCTTCGGGTTGAGGCAGAGCCACGCATAGTGCTGGATGCCGTACTGAGCGGCGCGCTTCGGCTCGAAGTCGGTGATGTGATCGAAGTAGTCGGCGAAGACATCGGCGGAGCGGCGGTCGTAGCCGGCCCAGAAGGCGGGTTCCGTCACGGCCAGGCAGCCGGTGAGCGCCATCTTCTCGTAGTCGTCCGTCGTCCGGGAGATCATGTGGGCGTGGAGGTCGATGTATTCCATGATGAGGCCCTCGTTAGCGGATCGACGCGCCGTAGGCGGCCTTGCGATCCAGTTCGTCCAGCAGATCGGTGTTCTGGTCGCTGAAGGTCAGCAGCACCCGTTCGATGCGACCGGGGACGGCGGAGTTAAGTTCTTCCATCGCGCGGCGCATGGCGACGATGCGGAAGTCGTCGGCGCCATCGGTGCTGACGGAGCGATCGAGGCGGTCCAGGAAGGCGGCGACATCCAGGATCTTGGTCCGCGCTTCCATGAAGTACTCGTCAATCAGTTGTTGCTGCGAGCGTGGGCAACTCTTCGTGTCGTTCGCGGGCATCGGTGGCCTCCATGGGTGATGACGTGGATGACTGGCTGGCTTCGCGCGTGCGAAGCAGGTCGATAGCGCGCAGGATGGTTGCCTCGTCCATTTCGTGGACTTCCACCCCTGCGCCGATGTCGTTGAGCAGCATGATGGTCAGTTGGCCGCCGAGGTGTTCGCGGAACTCATCCAGTCCGGCGAGGACGGCGGGTTTCCCGGTGGCCTCGTCACGGAGGGCGACATACTCCGGGGCGAAGGTCGGCAGGCCGAGCGCCTCGAAGACGCCGAGGATGCGCGTCCAGGCGGCTTCGTTCAGCATCCCGGCCAGGTAGGCGTACGTACTGTCGAGCGAGATGCCGATCGACACCGCCTCGCCGTGCCGCCAGGTGTAGTTGGAGAGTTGTTCCAGCTTGTGCGCCGACCAATGTCCGAAATCGAGCGGGCGGGACGATCCGAACTCGAATGGATCGCCGGCGGTCGCGATGTGCTGCAGATGCAGTTCCGCCGAGCGGTAGATGACGCGCCGCATGGTATCGCGATCGCGGGCCACGATGGTCGGCGCGTTCGCTTCGAGGAAGGCGAAGAAGCCCGCATCCTTCAGGAGCGAGACCTTCACGGCTTCTGAGACGCCGCCGAGCCACTCCCGCTGGGGGAGCCGGTCGAGCAGCGCCATATCGTTGATGACCGCGTAGGGCGGCGCGAAGGTGCCGAGGAAGTTCTTTTTCCCGAAGGCGTTCACGCTGTTCTTGACGCCGACGCCGGAGTCGTCTTGCGAGAGGACGGTAGTCGGCACGCGGACGAGACGGACCCCGCGATGGGCGGTCGCCGCTGCGTAGCCGGCCATGTCGAGCAGGGCGCCGCCGCCGATGGCAATCACATACGACTGCCGGTCGATGCCGTGGCGTTCGATGGCGGCCTGGATGTGATCGACCTCGGCGAGCGTGTTCTTGACGGCCTCGCCTCCCGTGATCGCCATCGGCGGTTCGACCAGTGTTGCGGTCGTGCGCGCGTCGGTGAAGTAGGCGGCGATGGCGTCGATCAGGCCGGGATTCGCATCGGCGACGCCCGCATCCACGACGACGAGCGCCTTGGCGGAGGAACGCCCAGGCGCCGCAACGAGCAGGTCGCGGAGGATGGGATTCCCGGCGTGGAAGAGGTCGTCGGTGAAATGGACGGGATAGGTATAGGAGACGTCGAATCGTTGAACGATCGGCGCCACAGGTTCGACAGGTTCCACAGTGCGATCATGTCCCTGAGTGCGAGATGCAAGAACGATTGATGGCCGGAGCCATGGGTGCGTGCGGCATGTCTGCGACAGGCGCCGGTCGAGGGTCCGCTCGTATGGCGACGGTATCGCGAATCCCTCTTATGGAAGGGGAACGTCAGTGCGGTCGGATTCGCTCCCAGAAGCACACCGTCCAGAAGGGGTGACGCGATGCTGGATCGCGAGGCGGAATGCATCGCTCGCGATGGACCTCCGACTGAACGGTCATCTTAGCACCGCCCGGCGCCTTGTGCGCAAGATGGGTGCAGAATTCGTTCCCCGTGCGAAGCAAAATGGGCGTCTTTGGGGTGAGAGGCGTGCAGGGGGATTTGTCTGCTCGTTGAGGGAGCTTCCGCCGCTTCATGGGTGCCGCCCGGGCAGTATCACGTCCTTGCGGTCACCTGTTGCAGCATGCGCTTGGGGAGCTTGCAGATCATGGTATATGCCGGGTTGAACACATTTCCGATGTCGTATTCCACACATTGTCCGAGCAGGGTACTGGCTGCCACGATGTCCAGATTCCAGTCGCGCTCCAGCCAGTGCACCATCTCTGTCGTTGCATGCCGGAGTGCCTGGTCGAGTGGCCTCGCATTGCCAATCGTGAAGATGGAGTCCTCATCCTCACCACGAGGCCAGCCGATCGGATGGCCTTTCCGCACGTCGACGGTGAATTCGACATCGAACGGGACTTCGATCCCGGCACCCGAGATCTCGCCATCGCCCTGCGTCGCGTGGCCGTCACCCAGGAACAGGAGTGCTCCCGGCGCGAAAACCGGGAAATAGGCTGTTGCGCCTGCCCGGAATCCTCGGTAATCCATGTTGCCGCCATGCTCGGCGGAGGTCACGGTCGGAAGTACCTGGCCACCCGCTGGCGCGACACCAAGGCACCCCAGCATCGGATGCAGCGGTAGCCGAAGTGCCTCAAGCCCGGATATCGGGATGCGCGGCGACGCCTGGTCCCGCGTGAGATCCACGACCCACTCCATGAGCGGATGTTCCGGCAGGTGGCGGACGAATTCCGGATCGACCACGTTTGGTGCGAGTGTGGCAGTCGATACGCCGGTCGGGCGGTTGGGAACGAGGCGAACCAGGTGCACGACCAAGGTGTCGCCGGGCTCCGCGCCATCGACGAAGAAGGGGCCGATCATCGGATTGAATCCCGGGGTGACCGGCTTCCCTGACGCATCATGTCCGAGGGAATCGACGGTCGTCGTCACCACCGTGTCACCCGGTGCAATCCTCAGCGCCGATGGATACGAGCCCATGGTGGTGTAGTACCGCTCCGGCGTGAATGCGTGTCTGGCCATTCCGTGCCTCCGGGACCGGACGTCGCAGATGTCAGCCCTCCAGGTTCAGGTGGTCGCGACACCAGCGGACGCTGCGTTCGAGGTGTTCGCGTTGCTGCGCGCGATAGCGTTCCCATTCCTCATCGGTCGGTTGCCAGACGCCATCCGGGAGTTGCAATTGATCGAGGGGACCCGCGTGTCCGTTGGGAAGGAGCGCGAGGAAGCGTGCGAAGTCCCGCGCCAGCAGGTCCGGATAGCAGCGCCAGAACTCGGAATCGGCGTGCAGGAAGTCGATCTCCCGTGGGCCGATGCCCGTGATGATCTCCAGGTCGAGCGCGATATCGGGGGCGTGGGGCTTCAGGATCTCCACGACGCGCGCGAGGTCGACATCGCCGTCACCGCAGGTGACCCATTGGACGGCACACCCGTCCGCCGTCGCCCAGGCGCGAGTGTCACGCAGATGGCAGGTGACGACGTAGGGGGCGAGGATCTCCGCCGCGAAGACGGCGTCCTCGCCACCGTAGACGGGGTTGCCGGTGTCGAGGCAGACGCCGACATGCGCCGATCCGACGCGCTCGATCAGCGCCCGCAGTTCCCGCGCGTGGAAGTCCCCGAAGCCGTGGTTCTCCACCGCGATGGTGATGTTCGCCGTTTCCGCGATGGGGGCGACGGCCTTCAGGACGCGCTCCGCCTCGGCGACGTGGGTGCAGAACGGGGTCGGGCCGATGCGGTCGCTCTGCATGCCGAGGAAGCAGCGGACGATCGGCGAGCCGACGATCTGCGCGGCGGCGATCATGTCGGCCAGCTGCTGTTCCGCCGTGCCGAGGGCGGGATCGAAGGTGCTGGAGTACTGGTCGAAGCTGCGCATCCCCAGCTCGATTCGCAGGCCCAGGCGGTCGGCGTGGTCCTTGAGGCCGCGCAGATAGTCGGGGTCGAGCGACGTGAGGTAGCCGCGTTCGGAGAAGTGCACGTTCTGGAGGCCGATGGACGCAGCGTAATCGAGCATCTGCTCCGCCGTCCAGTCCTGCCAGCGGAGGCTGAAGGTGTCGAGACCGAGGATCATTGTGTGGGTGTGTCCTTTCGTGTGTCGCGTTGTGGCCGGGGATGGGTTCGTCTGCTGACGTTCGTTTGTCATCCCGAGCAAGCGGTGAAGGCGGATCACGGCATGAATGTGGCAGCGCGTCGAGGGATCAGCCGCCCATGCGAGGCGTCCTCCGTGCAGCCTGATCCCTCGACATCGCTCCACCATCTTCGCCATCGCGTCGCATGCACCGCTTGCTCGGGATGACAGGACAAACGCTTGTCAGGACGGGCGACCGTGCTTTGCCGTGGCCGCATGCTCCGGGGGTCGGGAAGACCTCAGTCGTAGGCGATCTCCTGCTTCTGGCCGGTCGTCGCGGCCCGTTCGAGGGCGTCGGCGATGACGGCGGCGCGATAGCCATCCTCCAGGGTCGCGCCGTAGGGTGCAACCTCCCCATCGTCCACGATGGCGCGCAGCAGGTGGTGGATCTCGTTGATGTGGGCGTGTTCCCAACCCACGATGTGTCCCGCCGGCCACCACACGTTCATGAACGGATGCGTCCCTTCCGTCACCATCACGTCCTGGAAGGCGACCCCCGTCAGTTCGGTCGTAGAAGTGTCGGCCAGCGCGACCTGGAGTTCATTCAGGCGTTCGAGGTCGAAGCCGATGCTCCCGCGCGAGCCATTGATCTCCAGCCGCAACGAGTTTCGACGACCCGCCGCCGCGCGGGACGCCTCGATCGTGCCGACCGCGCCGCTGGAGAACTCAGCCAGCGAGAGCGTCGCGTCGTCCCACTCCATGCGGATCGGCGTGCGGTCCGGGCCGAGACGTTCTGGCACGAAACGCGGTTGCAGGGCGCTGACGGTCGCGAGCTCCCCGGCCAGGAAGCGGGCAAGATCGACCGCGTGGCAGCCAAGGACGGCCTGCGATCCGGCTTTCATCGCCTCCGGGGCGGGCACCTTCCGCATCGGGGCGTCCGGGTCGCGGATGCTTTGCTGCAGGTACTGGATGCGGACGTGGTAGAGGTCGCCAAGCATTCCCCGGTCGATCAGGTCCTTCGCAAAGCGGATTGCAGGCACGAACCGGTAGTTGAAGCCGGTCATGTGCTTGATGCGCGGACCGGCGGCGATCGCGGCATCCCGCACCCGGCGAGCATCCTCCGCGGTGAGGGCCAGTGGCTTCTCGCAGAGGACGTGCTTGCCCGCCTGGAGTGCGGCGATGGTTGGTTCGATGTGCATGTGATGACCAGAGCAGTTGTCGAAGAGGTCGATCTCCGGATCGGCCACCAGTTCCTCCCACGACAGGTAGTACCCCTCGTAGCCGTAGCGCTGGGCAGCGGCGGAGACATTCGCCTCCGTACGTCCGGCGATGGCGCGCAGGCGGGGCTGGATGCTCTCCGGCCACCACATGTACGGGATGGTGCGGTAGGCGTTGGTGTGCGCCTTCGCCATGAAGTTGTAGCCGAGCAGTCCGACGCGGACCTCGGGAATCTCGCGGGTGGGCGTGGGATGGAAACCGGACATCGTCATGCTGCTCCGCCTAGATTCCAATGCTGCGCAGGTATTCGCGGCTGACTGCCGCGCTCTCCTTCGCGCTGGGAAGCTGGGTGACATCGGTCTCGACGATGACCCAGCCGGAGAACCCGGCACGATCGAGCTCGGTGAAGATGCCGGGGAGATCCACGAATCCACGGCCAAGCTCGATGAAGATGCCAGCGTCGGAGAACTGGCGATAGTCCCATTGGGCGGCCACGCCGCGCGCAAGCACCGACTGGTCGATGTCCTTGATGTGAATGGTGCGAATGGCGCTGCCGTAATCCTTCACCAGCTGGACCGAATCATCGCCAGCCCATGCAAGGTGGCCGAAATCCGGTCCGAGGAAGACGACATCGCGATCCACGAGGGTGAAGAGCCTGTCCAGTTCGGCGCGGGTCTCGATGTACGAGCCGACGTGGTTGTGGAAGCAGATGGCGACGCCGTATTCGAGCGTGGCTTTGCCGACGGCGTTCAAAGTCTCGGCGAAGGCGGCGTAGCCCTCGTCGGAGAGGACGTCTTCCAGGCCGACATGGCCGGCAACGGCGATGCGGTCGGGGGTGAGGTTCGCGGCAACGTAGAGTTCGGTGAGGCCGAGGGCCTGGGCGGTGGCGGCGTGCTCGCGGGCCTTGGCAATGAGGTCATCGCGCTGGGCAGGGTCCCAGAACTGGGCGCCGAAGTACCCAGGCGCGGGCTTGAGGCCAGCGGCGGCGAACTGGGCGCGGAGCGCATCCGGGTCGGGGCCACCGGCGGGCGCGCCGTCGTAGCCAGTCTCCGCGATTTCAGCGAGGACCTGTTCCGGGGTGAAGTCTTCGCGGCGCCAGGTGAGTTGTCCGCATCCGATGGGGAGCGTCATGACATGTCCTTTCGTCTGCCGGGGAATGCCTGAGGCAATCTCGCTTGCCACGAGCTGGTTCATGCGGGGCGGGAGTGGGGTCCCGCTTGTCTGCGTACACGATACGAGGGTGGCGGGATTGTGCAATCCCGCCACCCTCGTATTCTCCGGCACTACGGATGCAGGAAGGACTCATCCTCGGTGAGCGTGAGGCGGACGGACGCGCGAATGTCCGCAGACGACGCTCCGGCATGAATAGTGAATTCGCCCGCTTCGGCATGCCACTGGTGAATGCCATCGTCCCATGCCGCGAAGGCGGCGCGGTCGAGCGGGATGCTGACCGCTGCCGATTCCCCTGGCTGAAGCGTGACTTTCGCGAAGCCTTTCAGTTCCTTCCGGGGGCGGGAGAGTGACGACGCGACATCCTCCACGTAGAGTTGCACAACCTCCGCGCCAGCGACCGCCCCGACGTTGGTGACGCGAATGGTGGCGGTCACGGTTTCGCCGGGCTGCATGGTCACGCGATCCAGGGTGAGATCGCCGTATTCGAATGCCGTGTAGGAGAGCCCGAAGCCGAACGGGAAGAGCGGTGCGATGTCCCGTGTCTCGTACCAGCGGTAGCCGACGAACATCCGCTCCCCATAGTGGACGTGTCCGCGCTCGCCGGGGTAGTTCAGGAAGGCCGGATTGTCCTCCTTGCGCAGCGGCCAGGTTTGCGTCAGCTTGCCGGAGGGGGTCACATCGCCCAGCAACACGTCGACGATGGCGTTGCCGCATTCCTGGCCGGGGTACCACGCCTGGATGACGGCCGCGACCTCCTCCAGCCACGGCAGCGTCACGGGTGTGCCTGTCTGGAGCACCACGATGGTGTTCGGGTTGGCTGCCGCGACGGCGGAGACGAGGGCGTCCTGCTCGCCGGGCAGGCGGAGATCGTCGGGAAGGTCCTGGCCCTCGCTGTCCCACTCGCCGGTGCGCCCGACGAAGACGAGCGCGACATCGGCCTCCGCCGCAAGGGCGGCAGCAGTCGCGATGGCATCCGGGTCCTTTGGCGGCAGGTAGCCGAGGCGGATCGCCTTCAGCGGCGAGACGTCGGAGGAACGGTACTCGACGGTCAGGTCGTGCGCCGTGCCGGCGTCGAGGTCGATGGCGGCACGCCGTTCGGCGCTGCCCATGCCGAAGAAGTAGTCGCCATGCTGGTAGCCGTCCCAGTTGTCGATCAGGAGTTCGCCATCGACGAATAGGCGTGCAAGCCCGGCGGAGGTCAGGCTGAAGGTGTGGGTGCCCGATTCGCCTGGCGTGAATGTCGTGGTGACTCGGGCGGAGAATGGGCCGAATCCAAGTTCGGGTACGGGTGGCGCGAACCAGATCTGTTCGGAGGCCGGGGTGTTCAGGAAGCCGGCCGGCTCGTCGCCGAGTTCCGTATTTCCGTAGAATGCGTACGAGAAGCCACCACCATGCAGCAGCGCCGTCGGGATGGCGGGCAAGCGCTTGTGGTTGAATGCGCCCTGAGCGAAGGAGAATTCGGCCTCGCCATCGAGTCGGCTGGTGAGCGCGTCCCACGGGGAGACGATGTAGTGGGCGTTCACCTGCGCGCTGCCGCCGCCCATGCTTTGTGCCGCCTTCGCATTCGGACCGATGACCGCGATCTTCTTGGTGCGTTGGCGGTCGAGGGGGAGTGTCGCGTGGTCGTTGCGCAGGAGCACGATCCCTTCCGCGCCGGCCTGGCGGATCAGCGCGCGGTGCTCCGGGCGGTCGATGCCCTGCTCCGGGTCGGTGTCCGGCTCCGCGAAGACGCCGGTGCGCTCCATGGTCCGCAGGACACGCGCGACCGCATCGTCGACAGCCTCGGAGGAGACGTGACCCTGCTCGATGGCGGCGGTGAGCTTCGCGCCACGCCAGATGGGCGGTCCCGGCATTTCGAGGTCGAGCCCGGCATCGATTGCCTCGATCGTGCTGTGGGTGCCGAACCAGTCGGACATCACCAGGCCATCGAAGCCCCATTCGCCCTTCAGCAGGTCGCGGATCGTATAGGGATTCTCACCGGCATAGATGCCGTCGATCCGGTTGTAGGCGGTCATCAGCGCCCAGGTGCCGGCCTCCCTCACCGCCGCGTAGAAGGGCGGGAGATAGATTTCGCGCAGGGTGCGTTCATCGACTTCGACGCTGATCGAGCTGCGTTCGAACTCGGAGTCGTTGAGTACGAAGTGCTTCACCGTCGCGCCGACTCCCGTCTGCTGGAGGCCGGTGATGTAGCCGACCACCATGCGCGCTGACAGGAACGGGTCCTCGGAATAGCACTCGAAGTTGCGGCCGTTGAATGGTGAGCGGTGGATGTTGACCGTCGGGCCGAGCAGGAGGCGGGCGCCCTTGGTCTTCGCTTCCTCGCCGAGCGCGGTTCCGATCTGGGCGATGCGGTCGACGTTCCAGGTGGAGGCGAGGGCGATGCCGACTGGGAAGGCGGCGGATGTGACGGTGCCACCCACGAACCCTTCACTGCCGCGTGCGCCGTTCGGGCCATCGGAGACGCGCATGGCTGGGATGCCGAGGCGCTCGATCGGGGGCGTCTCCCACATGCTGACGCCCGCAAGGAGTGACGCCTTTTCAGGTGGCGTCATCTGGGCGATGAGGGCGAGCCAGGTCGGTTCTTCCGCGTCGTGCGGCGTTGCAAGCGACATGCGATGTCCTTCCTTGATGAGTGATGGCCCGCCTTCTCCCGTGCGGACCGCAGTCCCGGTACGATCCGACGTAGGCGACGGTGGGATACATCATACGTGGAATGCCACATGAAGGGCCGTGCATCCGGAAGTCATGGGACCGCCCTCTCCTGGTGCGCCGAAGGTCAGAGATTGGGGCGAAACGCCGTGTATCGCCGCCGCTCGATGGCATACTGAACGGTAGTGATTCCACCGTTCATCCCAGTCGGTTCGCCCTCGAGCGAGGCGAGACCCGATCAATCCCATCCTGCGGAGCCTGTTCCTGGTCACCGATCTGATCTCGGTCCGGGCGTGGAGAGAAAGCCGGAATTCGGGCGGTGCGTAGGGGGCATCTGGTCGAGTTTCGCTTCAGGATCGAGACATCGTCATGACCCACCCACACAACGAATCATTGAGCGACTGGCATTCCCCGGTGACATCCTCGCCCTCGTCTGACCGGAGCCCTGCTGCGACCCATCAGATTGAGGCGTGGTTCGCCATCCACTCCCCCGAGATCGTGGCGATGGTGCTGGACGCCATTCAGCCGTTCAAGCAGCCCAGCGTTTCTCCGCTTGCGATGCGCAAGCTAGTGGAGGGGCATCTGGGGGTGGTCGTGAGCGCGACGCTCTTGCCTCCCGCGATTCCGCTGCATGTGCGCGGCATCGGCATGAACATCGCCGATGCCTGTGGTGGCAGTCCGTCGGCGCTCACGGCGTTGATGGGCGTGTTGCGACAAGGGGTGGTCGAGGCCATGCCGCCCGAGATGGCAGAGGTGGTGAAAGAGCCGTTCGAGCGTGTGCTGACTGATATCGCGTGGGGATACGCGGTCTCTGGCGAGGAGATCGAGGTTGTCCGGCGTGCTGGCGCGCGCCCGCTTCCGGCGGGCACATTCAGTCTCGATCCCGATTGGGTTGTGGCTGCCGCCGACCAGGCTCCGTTCGCGCTGGCCGTCTACGACGTATCGCGCGGGCGGCTGATTGCCGGGAACGCCGGGTTGGCCGCGATGTTCGGGTATTCGCTCGAAGAGTTCGATCGCATCCCCGATTCCGAACTGGTGGGGCCGGAGACACCGGACGCTGATGGCGATGTCTTCATCCAGTTGGCGGCCGGCGTGGTATCGCATGTCCGGCGCATGATGGCCTTTCGACACCGGGATGGCCACATGGTGTGGTTCGAGATGCTGGCGTGGCTCGTTCGCGATAGCGAAGGAGTGCCGATCCAGATTGCCTACACCTACACGCCGCAGCAGGATTTGATCGGGGTGGGGGAGCATTGGCAACACGCAGACGATCGTTTTCGTCACCTGTCGCTGCTTTCGCCGGACCCCATTTTCCTGGTGAGGTCGGATGGCGAGATTCGGTATGCCAGCCCGGCGATTGCGCCAACGCTCGGTATCGACGCGGAGGACGCTGTCGGAATGCGGTTCTCCGACTTCGTCCTGGAGGAGGATCAGGCTGGCCTCGGTCGGCTTTTCGAGGGCGGCGTGGATCGGGCGCGGAGCCGGGTCCGGCAGCGGGCTCGGTTGCAGCGGCGAGACGGCGAGTGGCGTTGGTTCGAACTGTCGTCGGTGAACATGCTCGATGTTCCCAATCTCGCCGGATTCACGGTGCAGGCGCGGGACATTTCGGACAGTGTTGCGGTGGAGGCGATGCTCTCCCGCCAGGCGCTGATCGATGAGCTGACCGGGTTGCCGAACCGGCGTGCCGCTGCGGAGCATATCGAAGCAGCCCTGGAGCGTGACGCGGCGAACGGGAATCCGCATCGACTCTGCGTGATGTTTCTCGACCTGAATGGATTCAAGGCGATCAATGACCGCTACGGGCACCGGACTGGGGATGACGTGCTGGCGGAGATCGGTCGGCGGTTGCGGGGCGAGCTGGGGGAGCGCATCTTCGTCGCGCGTTTTGGCGGAGACGAGTTCATTGCCTGTCTGGAACGGACTAATCCGCGGCAGGCGGCCTATCTTGCGCGGCGCCTGATTCGGCGGGTGTCCGAACCGATCGAGATCGAGGGGACGTTGCACGGGGTTTCGGCAGAGGTCGGATTGGCGATGGACTCGGCCAGCCTGAACGACGTGACGTCCTTGGTGCGGGCGGCGGATGTCGCCCTGTACGCGGCGAAGGCGCGACGCGACGGGAGGCCGGTCACCTATGCACCGCATATGGGGTCGGCAGGAGCGTCGGCGGCGTCCCTTGTTGGAATCTGACTGACCGTCGTGCTCAGCCAGGGCGGATGGCGTCGAGGAGGGTCGCGAGGGACTCGACGGACGCATCCGGGCCGGGCGTGGAGAGCACGACATCGGTGATGCCGAGATCCCGCAACTCCGCCAACCGAGTCCGGACCGCATTCGCCGGTCCGGCAATCACCAGTTCGCGCATCAGGTCGGAAGGAATGGCGCGTTTCGCCGCGTCGAGATCGCCGGCCTCCCGCAGGTCAGCGAACGCTCCGCCGCGTGCCAGCACTTCGTCGGTGCGCATGGCCCTGCGGACCTCACCGACGATTGCCTCGATGTCGTAGCCGGGAGTCATCAGCAGCCTGTCCATGCCGGGCAGGGCGTGGATGATCGCGACGGTCGCCTTGCGGCGCTCGTAGACGGCCTCCGGGTCGTCGGTGATCGTCACGGCGGCGCGGGCCACGAAACGCAGTGCAGCCGGGTCGCGCCCGGCCTTCGCGGCAGCTGCCCGCACGACCTCCACGGCCTCGGCCAGGAAGTGGCGGGAGGCGAGGTCGTTGAAGAGCACGCCATCGGCCTTGCGTCCGGCCAACTGCAAGGCCTGAGGGCCGACTGCCGCCAGGTAGATCGGGATGTGCGGTTGGATGGGCGCGATTCCCCGTTTCCAGGCATCGACGTGGAACTCCGTCGCGTCATCCGGGGAGCTTGCCTCCGACGGGATCTGCCACCACTGCCGGAAGAGGTCGATTGCCTCTTCCAGCGCGCGCAGGGGCTTGCCGACGTGGACGCCAAGTGCGCGCTGGTACCACTCGGTCTGCCCGCGCCCGAACCCGAGGAAAGCGCGGCCGTCGCTCAGGGCGTCGAGCGTGGAGATGGACGCTGCGATCAGGCTGGGATGGCGGTAGTAGGGATTCGTGACGCCAGTGCCGAGCTGGATGCGTTCGGTGGCGCGGGCGACGGTGCCGAGCACGGCGAACGCATCCCAGCCATCCGGGTCTTCCAATGCCCAGAGCGAGGTAACGCCCGCCCCTTCCGCGATCCGCGCGAGCTCGATCGTGCGGTCGATCGCACGTCGGTAGGCTGCCGAGCCCTGCTTGCGGGCGGCGACCCATTCGCCTGGGCCGGCATCGATCGCGAAGGCGAGCGGTGGGTGGGAAGTCGAATCTGACATGGGGTTTGGCTACTTCGCGCGGTAGTAGATGAGGGTGCCGCCGCCGCGCTCGTCACCGATGCCGGTGACGATGCCTTCGCCGCCGTCGTGCATCGTGAAGTCGTCGTTGCGCTTCAGGCCGCTCGCGGTGTCAGTCCCGACGAGTTGGGCGAAGAGGGAATGCCGGTCGCAGACCCAGACGAGGTCGAACCCGGCGAGTGCCTTCATGCGATGGCGATCGCGTGGGTGGTTGCGGCCGATCTCGCAGAACGGGCTGGGTCCGGACCAGGCGAGGGAGGTGGAAACGGCTGAAGAGTCGTGTTCGGTCATGGTGCTGAAGAACTCCGGAATGAATTGGGATGGTCTGCGCGACAGACATGGGTCGCGATCGGTCAACCAGAGTATAGGCGTCGCAACGCGCGGACCACGGGACAATCAGTCCTCGCCGGAATCATCCCCTGTGCGGTCGAAGGCTTCGGATGCCATGCGTAGCCAGGCATCCCGGTCGATGCCGAGCGTCTGGGATGCGGCGGCGAGGGCATCCAGCTGGAAGGCGAGGTCTTCCGGCGACTGGGGGGCGGAGCCTGCGCGGGGCTGGCGGTACTGCTTCGCCTCCTGCTCAACCTCCCAGGTCTGGAGTGTGCCCCTGTCCTGAAATGCCTCACCCAGCCGGTCCTGTGCCTCGATGGGAAGCCGCGCCGCCTTCTCGACGACGGTGGGCGCGATGCGGCCGTAGACGAGGCCAGAGAAGATGCGCGGATCGAGCTGCCCATAGCGGGCGCGGGACTTCAGCGTGGCGGGTGTCATCCCGGTACGTTCGGCGATGGTTGTGTCACGGACTCCCGCCTGATGCAGGTCGTCGATCGCCCACCATTCGGTGACGGGATTGGTGGTACGCAGGGTGTTGATGGCGAGGGTCAGTTCGGCGATTACGGCGGCGTCGGCTGCAGGCACGATGATCGCCGGGATTGTCTGCAATCCGGCCTCCCGCGCCGCCGAGACGCGCCGGTTGCCGTCCACGAGGCGGAGCGTCAGCACGCCGTCGTCATCCGGGACCTCCGCCAGCAGCACGGGCACGAGCACGCCGTGGTGCCGCACATGCTCGACCATGCGGTCGGTGGGGCGTGGACCCCACGTCTTGCCGACCTGTTCCAGTGGTACGTCTTCGAATCGCATCGTCTGCCCGTCCATCGTCCTCCCCATCTCGTTGGTCTATTCTCGCATCTTCCGGTCGCTGGTACGATAGGGATGCGCACGGATGTTCTGTTGGTGGCGATGAGGAGGCGTGATGAGCGGGAAACGGGCGATCGTGCTGCTGCGCGCGGTGAATGTCGGCGGGACGGCGAAGGTGCCGATGGCGGACCTGCGGACGTTGCTCGGGGAGATCGGGTATCGCGATGTCGCGACGTACATCCAGAGCGGCAACATCGTGGCGACGGTTCCATCGGATCGTGATGACGCAACCATCGCGGCGGCGATAGAGGCCGCGATTGCCGAGCGGATGGGGGTAACGACGCGGGCAATCGTCCGGACGCGGGATGAGCTGGATGCGGCGCTGGCGGTCTACCCGTATCTCGATCACGAACCGAAGCTGGCGCACATCCTCTTCTTCGACCACGAGCCGGACCCGGAAGGTGTGGCGGCGCTGCAGGAGCGCGACTTCGGCGACGATGAATGGCAGATCGTGGGGCGGGACATGTTCGTGAAGTATGGCGAGAATGTGCATGCTTCGAAGCTCGCGAACGCGACGATCGAGCGCCTGCTGAAGGTGACATCCACCGGGCGGAACCTGAAGACGGTTCGGAAGCTGATCGAGATGGCCGAGAACTGAGGTTCCGGCGGCGCGGTCTGCTTCGTACAATGGTGGTGGAGGTGGCGCATGGCCGAGCCGATGACGATAACCGATCTGCCGCCGATCATCCGCGAGCATCTGGATGCGATCGTGGCGCTGGCGCGTGCCTACGAGGTGGAGCGGCTGGAGGTTTTCGGGTCGGTGATGACCGATCGGTTCGACCCGGACCGCAGTGACATCGACTTCCTCGTGGAAATGCAAGAGCGGGGAGCTCTGGATGACTTCCGCCGCTACGTCGGGTTGGAGGAAGCGTTGGGCGGTGTGCTGGATTCCTCGTTGGACCTCATCCTGGCCGATGCCCTGCGCCGCGAGTCGTTCCGCATCGAGGCCGCGAAGACGCGGCGCGTGATCTACGATGCAGCCGCGAGTCGGTGAAGCGCTCGCCGATGCGATGGCGGCATGCGACTACGTTCAGAGGACGATCGCGGGGCTTGCGGTCGAGGACTACGTTCGGGATGAGGATGCCCGGAGCATTGTTGAGCGAAAGCTGATTGTTATCGGAGAGGCGTTCGTTCGGGTTCGCCAGCACGATCCAGAGACCTTCGAGGGAATTGCCGACGCCCGCCAGGCGATCGCGCTTCGCAACATCATCGTCCACGACTACAACGATATCGACGATGCGCGCGTGTTTGGCATCGTGAGCGAACTCTTGCCGATCCTGCGGGACTCGATCGCCAGGGTGTTGGCCGATGACGCGGATCGACCCGAGGAGGCGTGGGAGGTGAATGAGCCATGAGTGAGGCGGCGACCACGACAACCGATCTGCCGTCGATCATCCGGGAGCATCTGGATGCGATCGTGGCGCTGGCACGCGCCTACGAGGTGGAGCGGCTGGAGGTCTTCGGCTCGGTGATGACGGACCGGTTCGACCCGGACCGCAGCGATATCGACTTCCTCGTGACCTATCCCGAGGACTACGAATACGGGCCGTTTCTCGCGCGGTTTCAGTACCTGGAACGGGATCTGGGAGAAGCGGTCGAACGTGATGTGGATCTGGTGATGAATAGCCCCTCCCTCCGTGAACGGTTCAGGCGGTCCATCGCGTCCACAAGGCAGGTTCTCTATGCTGTCGGAGAAGACTCGTGATTACCTGCTCGATATCCTCGACGCTATAACCCACATCAACCAAACAGTCCGTGGCAGGAGTGTTGAAGACTACCTTGGCAGTCGTGACCTGCAAGCGATCGTGGAACGAAACCTCATCACGATTGGCGAAGTGCTGGCACGTCTTCGTGATTCCGACCCTGAAACGATCGATCGAATCACGTCCCATTCGGAAGCGATCGGACTTCGGAATATCATTATCCACGAGTATCGACGGCTGGACGATCGGATTGTTTGGAGGACGGTGTGGGAGTTTCTGCCGATCATGGATGCAGAATGCCGCATGCTGATTGGGGAATCGAGTCCGTCGATGTCCGGCGAGGATGAACCGTACGTTGGCGATGGAGGTGGTGCATGGCCGAGCCGATGACGACAATCGATCTGCCGTCGATCATCCGCGGGCATCTGGACGCGATCGTGGCGCTGGCGCGTGCTTACGAGGTGGAGCGGCTGGAGGTCTTCGGGTCGGTGATGACGGACCGGTTCGACCCGGACCGTAGTGACATCGACTTTCTTGTGACGTATCCCGAGGACTACGACTATGGACCGTATGTTTCGCGGTTCGTGGATCTTGAGCGGGCGCTTGCTGAGACAGTGGGCCTCCCCGTGGATCTGGTGATGAATGGCCGAAAGCTTCAGTCAAACCCTCTATTTCTCAGGGAGGCGGCGCTGACACGCACGATGATTTACTGTGGATAGCCGGTCGCTGCAGCGCCTTGATGACATTGCCAACGCTATTGATCTGATCGGGTCAGCACGCTCACAGTTGATCTGGATGAGGAGACCTACTGTGCTGAGGACGGATGGTTGGTGCGCGCCGGGGTCGAGCGGTTCATCATCACCGCCGCTGAGGCATTGATGTGGTTGCGCCATCACGAGCCGCAGACGTTCGCCGCTATCCCGGATGGAGCGAAGGCAATTGCGCTTCGCAATATCATCGTCCATCAGTACAAGCATGTCGATGACGCGGTGATCTGGCGTGCCGTGTCAGAGAGCCTCCGGGAGTTGCGGGCACAGGTCCGCGCGATACGGGGTGAGGTCGCGCGATCGGACGGAGAGGACTTGGCGTGATGACGGACGCGCTTGTGGTTGCGGCGGCGCAGATGCAGTCGGTGTTCGGGGAGGTTGAAACGAACGTCGCGACGACCGCGCGCATGATCCGCGAGGCGGATGCGGCGGCGGAGGGCGTTCGACTTGTCGTCTTCCCGGAGCTCTCGACTATCGGATACGACCTCGGTCAGCTCGTGGATGATCGCCTCTGGCTGACGCCGGACGATCCGAGGCTTGCCCCGGTCGTCGAGGCGTGCCGCGAGACGGGCATCACCGCCGTGATCGGGGCGGCGTGGCGCGATCCGGCAGATGGGGACGCCGGGCGCATCGCCTCATTCGTCTTCCTGCCGGATGGCGGGACGCGCATCGTGCCGAAGATGCATGTCCATTCCAGCGAGGACGCCTGGTTCTGCTCCGCGCCCTACCCGCCACTTCCGCTTGACGTCGATGGATGGAAGGTCGCATTCGCGGTCTGCTTCGATGCGGGCAACCCGAGCCATGCGATGGCCGCGCGGCAGGCCGGGGCCGATCTCTACGCCTGCTCCGCGATGTACGACGTCTCGGAGGTCCGACGGCTTGACCTGCATTTCGGGGCACGGGCGATGGACCATCGCATGGTCTCGTTGCTGGCGAACTGCACTGGCGCGGGCAACGGATGGGAGTCCTGCGGCCTTTCCGGAACGTGGGGGCCGGATGGCGAGCGGCGCACGGTCGCACCGGACCGCACGCCACACCTCGTCATTGACCGGATCGAACGCGCGACGATCGCGCCGTATCGCCCCGAACCCGTGCTGGCCGAGGCCGGCTAGGAGACGCGAGCTTCGCGCTCGATGTTCGCATAGGCGCCTGCGAGCGGCCGGTATTCCACGTCCGGATAGCCGAATGCCGCCGGGCCGATCGTCTGCAACGCGCGTGGGGTGCGTAGTTCGGGCGGTGCGGGAATGCCGATCACCGTGGCGCGCATGCCATAGCGGATCAATTCGGTCGTCAGCGGCTCGCCGGTGTCCGGATCGATGATGCAGATCAGGTCTGGCACCACGGCGAGGATCTCGCCGGAGCCGTTGCGGGCGATCAGGTTCTCGTTCTGGAAGTCGATCGCCAGGGTATCGCCGTCATCCGCGCCGAAACCGTCGAACTTCACGAGACCCCGCGCGAAGCCCGCGACCATCCGCCGCTGTACATCCACGATCTTGCCCGTGAAGAGCGTCCGCCCGCCGGTCGTGTCCAGCGCGGCTTGCACCGGCGACGTGTGGTTCGCGCGGGCGTTCAGCACAGCATCGCCCAGCGCGACGGCGAGGGAGAGCGTGCCGGGGATGGCCATCCGCTTTACCTCATCGCCCGTCATGGCCGGGTATGCGTAGCCTGCCGCGCCGCCCATCTGGATCGTCACGGCGCGCATGTAGCGCTCGAATGTCTTGCCATCCGGCACTTGATCAAACACGACCGACTGCCCGAAGTGATCGCACAGCGCACCGGGCGTTGGCGGGACACCATAGATGATGTACGTCTCCATCTGGAGTTCCGGGAAGGCACGGCCCTGGCCGTCACCGTCGATCACCGGGAGGCCGGCCTGCGCGGCCACGATCATCGGGATCGTGGAATTGCTGCCGCCGATCTCGCTGGGCACGATGTGCGTGAACGTCCGTCCCAGGTGCTTCTCCAGCGCCCGCATGGCATTCAGCGACTCGTCGGCGCGGCGGAGGCGCTCAACCGCGACGGTGGGCGATCCCATGCCGCCGACCGAGACGACGAACGCATCGTCCGGCACCTCGTCGAGGGAGACGACCTCGATCTGCGCGCCGGCGTTGACGAACTTCCGGGCGATGAGCTTGCCGAGGTAGGGATTGCCGCCGCCGCCGGTGCCGAGGATGCCGGCTCCGATCGCGAGGCGTTCGAGGTGATCCGTGGTGACGATCCAGGACATCGTGCGTTCGTTTCCTTGCATCCATGCGAATGGGGGCGAGTGGCCAGGGAACGGGCCGCGGCCACAGTGGGAACCATTGTGCGCCATCGTCCCGGACTGCGCGACCGTTCGCCCCGGCACGACCGAATCGGGGCCGGGCGCAGTAACCAACCCTGGCGGTCGCGCGTTGTGATGGGCGAGAGGCAGTGGACGGCTCACGCGTGAGGCGTCCGGGCGTTCCCCCCTGCTCCATGCTCGGCCTCTCGCTGGCCTCCCTGGGTCCTGGCTGATCGGTTGTGGCGGTCGGCCATGCGATCCGGGGAGGTCGTTCGATCTGGGGCGGTTGTGGATTGGGAAGAGGCGAGGACCCGGCGTTGATGCCGCACTCGCGCGTGGTAGGGTGGAGCTGTGGACAAGGTCGATGCAACGCGAAGCGGCCGGCTGGGCAACAGTGCCCCGACCGAAGGGGAGTCTCCGCCATATGGTACCCATTCCGGCCCGGAATGCTCGACAATAGAGGCATCGACCACAGCCGTTTCCTTTCGGCGAGATCCGTCTTCATCGAATACCCAGCATTTGCCCGGTCAGGACTCGTGTTTACGCCCCCGGAGGAGTTCCATGTCCCATGTCGCGGCCCGGCTCCCAGACGACGATTCGCGAGGTCCGACCCAGCTTCTTGCCTCGGTGCGGAAGTCTGCCGCCCGCTCGGCCAGGCGACTGCGGCGGCACGGTACGCTGTCCGTCTCGAACGTGATTCATTTCATCAGCGTGATCGTCCTGATTGCCGGGATGTTCCTGCCGCTGGCAACCTCCGGCGTCTCCGCCGCACCGAGTGCGCCGAAATCGACGGATCCGAAGGCGCAGCAGTCGGACACCGTCATCCCGTCGGCACAGTCGGTCAGCATCTCGGGCGACTTCGGGCAGTTCCCGCTCACCAGCTTCGATGGCGTCTGGAAGGGGAGCTTCCCCGTTTCGCCGGGGAACTACAGCTGGCAGATTGTCGTCACCGGTGGGGATGGCAATCAGTATGTCTTCGGGCCGGGCGGCCTGAACGCCGGGTCTGGCCAGGTCTCCATCGGCGATAGCGATGCCGGCGTCTTCGCGCAGTGGGATCAGCACACCGATGCGGTGACCGTCACCTCCACGCCGCAGGTCTATACCCTCAGCACCAGCCAGGGCGAGATTCCGCTCCAGCCGAATGGGGGAACGCTCACCACGTTCGTGAATTCCCAGGGCGGCGACTTCTTTTATCAGGTGCTCGCGAACGGGCAGCCGGTCGGGAGCATGGAGGGCACGCCGGTCGCGGGCCAGCAGTCGATTTCGCTCGACTACGGCCCGGTTCTGCTCACGATCGACCCGAACTCCGGCACGATCGTGAACGCGCAGACGTTCAGCGCCGGTACCCTGACCATCAACCGGACGGACAGCGATGGCAGTCCGCTGCCGGGCGGCTGCTATCAGGTGCTGAGCGGCGGCACGCTCGTGAACCAGGGTTGCGACAACGGGAGCGGCAGCACGACGCTGACCTTCCCGCAGGGACTCACGCCAGGCTCCTATACCGTGGTCGAGGTCGTGCCGCCGTCCGGGCAGGACGCCGCTCCGAACCAGGATGTGCAGCTCAACCCCGGCGACAACAGCGTGACGATCCAGTCCGCCGCGACGGAGACCCCGACCGAGGAGCCGACGGCGACCGAAGAGGTTCAGCCGACGGAAACACAGGAACTCCAGCCGACGGAGAGTCCGACGGCGGAAGGCGGCATCATCGGCGATGAAACGCCGACTCAGGCTGCCGAAACCGAGACCGTTGCCCCCGTAGACCAGACGCCCACCGCGACGGAGGCGCCGGAGCCCGGCGATCTCGTCGTGACGATCGTCGATCAGAATGGGCAGCCGGTGCCGAATACGTGCTGGCAGCTGCTTGATGGCAATAGCCAGCAAGTGGGGCAGACCTGCGACGCAACCGATCCGACGCCGAACAACGGGCGCGTCGGCTTCTATGGCGTGCCGTCCGGGACCTACACCCTGCACCAGACCGATACGAACGAGGGAACGCAACTCGCCCCGGATCAGCAGGTTCAGATCGATCCTGGTCAGCAGCGCGATCTCACCGTGACGCTCCAGTCTTCAGAGACACCGACGGAGGAACCGACGGCAACGGAGGAGCCTTCGCCCACCGAAGCGCCAACCCAGGAACCAACCGCGACCGAGGAAGTTCCGACCGAGGAGCCGACCGCGACCGAGGCCGTCGAGACCCCGGAGACCGTCGAGCCGACGGCGACCGCCGAAGGCAATGAGACACCGTCGCCGACGAGCGAGGCGACCTACGGCGATCCCGGCAACCTGATCGTCGAAGTGAAGGACAATCAGGGCAATCCGATTCCGAACACCTGCTTCGAGATTTTCGATAACACCGGTGCGGTGGCCGGCCAGACCTGCGACGCCACCGATCCGACCCCGAACAATGGGCGCCTCGGCTTCTACGGCGTGCCGTCCGGCCCGTATACCCTCCGCCAGACGGATGGTCCCGCCGAGTTCGATCGCGCGCCGGACACCCAGGTGAACGTCGTCGCGAACCAGGATACCGAGCAGGACTTCACGCTCGCTGCCGCCGGGAACTCCACGCCGACCGAGGAAGTCTCCCCGACGACCTCGCCGGACGAGCCGACGGCGACTGAAACGCCCGCGGATCAGCCGACCGAGACGCCTTCCGATGCGACAACCGGTTCCGTCCGGGTCGATGTCTCGCAGTGGGCGAACGAGGGCCAGCAGATCTGCGTGCAACTGAACACCTCGGGTGGCATCGGGTTCGCCGATCCCCCGACCGCGTGCGACAACGGCGATGGCGACACGGATGGTCAGCCGGGCATCGTCGTCCTCTCCGACATCGCGCCGGGCGACTACCTGCTGAGCGTGATCCAGGGGCCGCAGGATGCGCTCGATGCGCAGCCGCAGCCGGTAAGCGTGGTCGCAGGGCAGACGACCGACACGTCCTTCGGTGGGGCAGGCGCTCCGACCGAGCTTCCGACCCTTGGCCCGACGGAAACGCCGACTTCGGAACCGACCGCGACGGAATCCCCGACCGAAGAACCGACGGCCACTGAGACACCGACGGAAACCCCAACCGAGGAGGCCTCCGCAACTCCGACGGAAACCCCGACCGAGGAAGCCACCGCGACCCCGACGACCGAGGTGACGCCATCGCCGACCTCTGTGCCGGCCGGAAACATCCGCGCGACCTTCAAGGACGATCAGGGCACTCCGGTCGCTGGCACCTGCATCACGGTCGATGGCGGCCCCGCGATCTGTGACAACGATCCGACCGATCTCGATCCGGCGGTTGGCAGCATCCTCGTGGAGAATGTCGATCCGGGTCAGCACGAGGTCGCGGCGAGCACCGTTCCGGCCACCTACGTGACGCCGGACCCGATCCAGGTCGAGGTTGTTGATGGGCAGACGGCGGCAGCGGACTTCACGCTCCAGGCTGCCCCGCCGCAGGTCGGCACGGGCGAGATCACGCTCACGCTGAACCAGGGCATGCTGCCCGCTGGCCTGTGCGTCAGCCTCACGAATACCACCACCAGCCAGCAGTACGGCATCTTCTGTGATGGTGACCAGAACGACACGAACGCGGACTCCTCCATCATCACGGTCCAAAACCTTCCGGTCGGGTCGTATGCGGTGCGCCTGACGGATGACAGCCGCACCAAGATCGACGGCTTCCAGTCGGCATCCACCGCGACGCTGACCATCACGGCCGATCAGACGGACAGCGTGACGATCGATATCATCTCGAATCCGGCCCCGACGACCGGCACGGTGGAAATCTCGACGCGTAACAACGCGACGAACCAGCTGCTGCCGGGCGCCTGCTACGAGTTGCGTCCAACCGCCGGTGGACAGGCGATCAAGGGCTGTGACAACGACGACAATGACCTGAACGGAACCGTGGGCGTCATCCGCTTCGGCGAGGTGCCCGCCGGTGAGTTCTCGATCGTGATGACCACGACGCCGCAGGGCTTCGAGACGGCCACCGACCAGACCGAGACCGTGCAGGCGGGCGTCCTCACCCAGATCGAGGTGCGGCTGGATCCGATTCCGGCGACCTCCGAGCTGACGGTGCACAAGGTGGACGAGGGCGGCAAGGCGCTGCCGGGTGCCTGCTTCGCGCTTCAGCAGAATGGGACGACGCTCCAGACGATCTGCGATGCGACCGACAGCACGCCAGGCGATGGCACCGTGGTCTTCACGGCCCTCACGACCGGAACCTACCAGCTGATCGAGACGAAGTCGCCCTCGCCGAACTACCAGCCGTCCGATCCGATCACGGTGACGATCGTGGGCGGCACGAACCAGGATCTGAACGTCACCAATACGCTGCGCCGGGGCCGGGTCGTCGTCTGGAAGGTCGATGCCTCCGACGCGAACAAGCTCCTCACGGGCGCGTGCTTCCGCCTCTCGAACAACGACCACACGTACGGCCCGTTCTGCGATGGCGATGACGGCACGGTTGATGGCCGCATCTGGTTCAACGGCGTCGTGCCGGGCGACTACACCCTGACGGAGACCGTCGCGCCGACCGGCTACCAGAAGGCCGCCGATCGTCAGGTCAGTGTCGCGCCGGGCGCGTCCGTCCGCGTGAATGTCGCAGACCAGAAGGCCCCGCCGCCCGCGCAGACTGGCACTGTGCAGGTGAACAAGGTCGATGCGAACGGCAAGGTGCTGAAGGGTGGCTGCTTCCGCCTCTTCGATGGCAACAACAACCCGGTGACCGCCCAGTTCTGCGACATATCCGATGGCGTGAACGACGGCATCATCCTCATCAAGTCCGCCCCGGTCGGGACCTGGACGCTCCGCGAGACACTGGCGCCGTCGATCGACTTCAAGATCGCCGACGACCGCCAGGTGGTGGTGAAGAACAACCAGGTCACGGTCGTCTCCGTCCCGAACTATCTGAAGGATGGCCGCATCAAGATCACCAAGGTCGATCCGAGCGGCAATCCGATCCAGGGCGCCTGCTTCGCGGTGGCGAACACCAACCAGAAGGCGCAGTGCTCCGATGTGAATGGCGCGATCATCTTCACGCTGGCACCGGGCACCTACACCATCACGGAGACGGTCACGCCGACCGGTTTCCAGAAGACAGCCGATCGCAAGGGCGTGGTGGTCCGGCCGGCGCAGACGACGACGCTGACGATCGTCAACCAGCTTGCCCCAGCGCCGAATACTGGATCGCTGCAGATCGTGAAGTTCACCTGCCCGGTCGGGAACGGCACGGAGCGGACGGTCTTCCTCGGCGCGAGCGCAGGCAACGCCGAACTCGCGAAGACGGCCGGATGCTCGCCGACGGTGGCGCAGTTCAATCTCGTCGCCTCCAGCGGCTCGGGTGGACCGGGCAATGTCAAGACCGACGCGAACGGCCGTTACCAGGTGACGCTGACGGCGGGGCTCTACACCCTCACCGAGACATCGCCGGATCTGCCGGGCGACCAGAAGGTCCAGGTGAAGATCGTGAAGGGGCAGCTGACGACCGTCGTGGTGATCAACTACGTCGCGCCGCCGAAGCCGGCTCCGGCCACGATCAACGTCACGAAGTTCACCTGCCCGAGCAGCTTCGACGGCACCATCTATGATGACTTCGCCCAGAACTGCACGGCGTCCACGATGCTGACGAACGGCGTCACGGTCCGCGTGGCGGGTCCGGTGAGCCAGAAGCACATCACCGGTGACAGCGGCAAGCAGGGTCAGTCGACCTTCGCGAACCTGACGGCGGGCACCTACACGCTCTCGGAGGATCGCCCATCGACGATTCCGGTCGGCTATCTCTTCTGCGGCACGAACGCGCAGTGGCCGGCTGACATGAAGGCGGTCAACAGCTCGCTCCAGTTGACGATCCAGAGCGGGCAGACGATCACCTGCCAGTTCTTCAACATCCCGGAGGTTCCGGCCCAGGGCACGGGCACGATTCTGGTCCACAAGTACATCTGCGACGTGAAGACGCCGCCGAAGGGTTACAACTTCGAGCAGGCCTGCCGCCTGAGCGACCAGCAGGCGAAGTTCCAGATCAGCGCGTACAACGCCGAAACCAAGCAGTTCGATGCTGGTCCGACCGGCCGCGCGAACCCGGATGGCATCCTCCGCTTCCTGAACCTCAAGCCCGGCACGTACAAGCTGGTGGAGGTCGATGGACAGTGGTGCCACGCGAAGTCGAATGCGGTGGACAGTGCCGGAAACCTGGTGGTGAAGCCGAACGAGTTCGCCGAGGTGTGGATCTACAACTGCGTCGAGCCGAACACGCCGCCAAACACGGGCGCTGGCCCGGATGCGGCTGCCTCGGACAGCGTGCTCACCGACGGGGTGATCGGCCCGGTGCCAGCGAATGGCACCGAGTCCACCCCGGCGGGGTCGGGCGACGGTCCGGAGTTCGTGCCGGATGTCGCGCTTCCCATCGTGATGCTTGGCGCGTGGGCGAGCAGACGACTGGCCGACCGGGGACGGTCCCGGCGGGAGGGCATCGTCCGTTCCGCGCTCGAACGGGATGCATTCCGGGAGGATCGTCCCGCTGCCTGATCGGGTGGGACAGTCCATCCAGATGAACGCGAAGACGGGAGCGACTCCAACCGGAGTCGCTCCCGTCGCGTTATGCCCGGGCGGCTACCCGGCGGCGGCGAGGTGTCGTTGCATCGCAGCGAGGGCGATCCGCGCCATCGGGAGCCAGGCGTTTTCATGCGCGGTGTCGAACCCGACCCAGCCGCCGAAGGTCCGCCCCTTCGCGCCGGGGGTGAACGGTTGGGAGCCCAGTTCCTGCATCGCGGCGTTGTAGGCGTCGGGGTCGGTGCGGAGCTTCACCCCGAAGACGCCTTCCGAAAGGCAGGCGAAGATCTTGCCGTCGATGGTCAGGGCCGGGCGACCGAACATCTGCGTGCGTTCGATGCCATCGGGAAGGAGGGCGTCGTAGATGCGGGTGAAGGCGTCCTCGGCTTCGGGGGAGTTGGGCATGGCAGCGCTCCTGGGGTATCGATCGTGGGAGCCTCGTCATCGAGGCTCCCACGATTCTGCACGGAGCGACCTCCGGCGACTTCTTCCCGGTTGCGTTGGGTGGTCTCAGGAATCGGCCAGTAGTGCCAGGTTCAATGCTGTAGCGGGTCAGCTTGTCTGACCCAGCAGCCGCATCGATCCGGCGAAGCCGGATATCGGCCGCAGATGAGCTGTGCCGCTACGGGGGATGGCTACTCAATCGAGCTCGGCTCCGGGTCGAGCCAGTCGAGGAGGATGTGGCAGCGCTCGGGGTCGATGGTGAGGCCGGCCCCGAGTCCCCAGAGCCAGTAGTCGGCGAGCCGCACGATGAGCCAGGCGCGGGTAAGGACGGGATCGAGGTCGCCTGCCGCGACATATCCCTCCAGAAGTCGGCGCACGTGATCCGGCCCTGCGATCTCGTCGGCGCGATTCCAGAGGAATGGCGCGAGCGCGACCTCCGGATCGCCGATCAGCGGCATCGGGTCGATCATTGTCCAGCCAGCGCGTTCGCCCCAAAGGACATTCTCTGCGTGGAAATCCCAGGTGGTCAGCCCGACGGCGGTCGATGAGACGAGGGTGTTCGCGAGGGTGCATATCTGGCGCAGGCGGGCCTCCGGAAAGGGGCGGCCGGTTCGTGCCCAGGTGTCCGGGACCGATGCGATGATTTCCCGCGCCCGATCGCTGGTCGAGGGGAATCGGTGACTTGTCTGTGAAGGGACCGAGAGGCGGCGGATGAGCCTGCCGGCTTCGCAGATGGCTTCCTCGATGGGGAGGGCGGCGAGATTGCGGTTTGCGTCGAGTCGCTCCAGCAACAGGGCGGCGGCATGGACGTCCACGGCAACGAGTGTCACCGTGCCGTGGCCGTTCCAGGATTGCAGGCCGATGATTTCCGCCGTGGTCACGTCATCTGGCATCGTGAGCTTCAGGGCATGGGCCATGGATTCTCGTGAAACTGGCACGACGATGCCGCGCGCGCCGTGGCGGGCTGGACCGTCGATCGTGAGCGCCCATTCGGTTGTGACGCGGCGCACCGTCGCCGGGAGCGTCTCCAGCCAGGTGTGACCTGCTGCGCCGTGATGACGGTCAATCTCCTCGATGAAGGTGGGAGGGATGGGGATGGCCGGGACGTTCATGATGCGGCGAATTCCTGGCCGCACCGTGGACAGACCTCGACCGCGCGTGGCTTGCCGAGTGGGATCAGCGGGATCACGAAGAAGAGCGCGATGGTGCGGAGTTGCGTCTGCCGCGTGAGGTGCCCGAAGAAGCCGTAGCGCGGGCAACTCCGCACGTAGTCGGTCGTGGTAACGCCCCAGCGGAACATCTTCGTGCCGAGCAGGAGGATCATGCGCGACTGCCCTCGTGACGTGGCGGTGTCAGGGTCGTCCCGCCTGGTTCGAGTAGGTACGGCGGATCATGGCGTGGCCTCTTGTGAAGCCGAGCCGGTCATAGAACGGCATCACGTCATCGTCGCAGGCGAGGTCAATGGCGTAGAGGTCTCCGAGGAGATCGACCAGGCGGCGGATGAGTTCCGAGCCGATCCTGTTGTCTTGGTACGCCGGTAATACTTCCAGCAGCGGGATGAACGCGGACAGCACGCCGTCCGAGATCGCATTGACGAATCCGACGACGACGGCGGCTTCCTCGTCGATGGCCAGGACGGTGGCATAGCTTCCGGCGAGAATCCGGAGGTGGGTTTCTGGCGACGGTGGATTCGGCCATCCGACGAAGAAGCCGGTGAGCATCGACGCCGTGATGCCGTCCAGTGACGTGCGGTAGACGATCACGGCTCCACCCCTGCGAGGATCGCCGCCAGCTTCGGAAGCGCGATGTTACGGCCTGAGATCACGACGACCACATCCCCGTCCAGTTCACCAAGATGCCCCGACAGCAGCGCCGCAAGCGGAGTCGCACCGGCTCCCTCCGCAACCAGGCCATGATTGCGGGCCAGCCAGCGGATCGCGTCGTGGATGTCGGTCTCAGCGGCGGCAGCGAGGCGGACCTCGTTGGCGGCGATGATGCCGGCGGTGATGGTGCCTGGTTCGAGGTTGCCCGAAAGCCCATCAGCGATGGTTTCGCCGATGGGAACCTCCACGGTGTCGCCCGCGGCCACTGCCGCCGAAAGGGCGAGCGATTCCGCCGCCTCGACGCCGATGATCCGAATCGGACGTTGTGGCGTGGACAACTCCTGCGCGCGGAGCGCCATGCCCGCGACGAGTCCGCCGCCGCCGACCCCCGCGATGACGGTCAGCGGGCGGCCACTGCCATCACCTGGGTGCTGGGTCACGACCTCATCGAGCAGCGTCGATTGGCCGGCGATGACATGAGGATCGTTGTAGGGGGAGACATAGGTCGCGGCGCGGGCGGGATCGGAGGCGAGGTCCATCGCGAAGAACTCCGCCGCGTCGACGCTGGTGCCGTGCAGGATCAGTTCGACCGGCATCCGGGCGATGGCGTCACGCTTCGCGGGCGATGCCGTTTCCGCCACCACGATGGTCGCCGGAATCCCGAGACGTCCGGAGGCCCAGCCCATGCCGAGACCATGATTGCCGGCGGAGGCCGTGACGATGCGGCTGCCTTCGGGAAGGGCTGCGCAGGCGGCGAGCGCGCCTCGGACCTTGAAAGACCCCGTCGGGTTGAACGTCTCCAGCTTCAACGAGACATTCGGCCCGGCAGCGGGAGAGACGATCAGGGGCGTTGGCGTCAGGACGCTGAGCACGGTGGCGCGGGCGGCGGCGAGATCGGCGGATGTCGGCTGGGCGACAGTGCGGCGGGATGGAAGGGTGGTCACGGAACGGTCCTCCATGCGGGCGGTCAGGCGGCGTCGGACGGTGCGCCGGGATCGGGCGGGTCGATGGGGGCGGACGTCTGGGATGGCCGGATACCAGGCACCATGATCCCGATGGCGCCGGCAATTGCGCCGAGCATCATGCCTCCGGTGATACTGCCGGCCAGCGCCCCGCCGATGAGTCCGGACGCGACGGCAATGACGAAGACGACAGCCTGCCGGTTCGAGAATCGTTCGTGGTGATTCGGTTTACGCTGGAACATTTGTATCCCTGTCGTCTAGCTCACTGGTACTGGAGGGAGTCTGCCGAGGGAGACCAACGGGATTGCTGGCCATGACCTCCAGCGGCGTGCACCTGATCCATCGTGATCATGACGCTGAAACGGCGAGATGCCAGACTGCATGGTAGCATTTGGGTCGGACACCTTTTCTGACTACACCTATTGGAACAATGCTGGCGCATGCGTGGCTCCGCGTGGATGCCATACGAGCCGAGACAGAGGTGCCAGCGCCCGTTCCCGCGCGATGATCGACACGCTGGGCCGTCGGCTGGGAGATGGATACGCACGCTTCGAGACGCCTTGTCGTCCCTTTTCTGGCCGGAAACACCATCTCCCTGATGGGCAACACCCTGACGCTTGTGGCGCTTCCGTGGTTTGTACTCGACGT
Organism: Thermomicrobiales bacterium; assembly: GCA_049840815.1. Lineage (GTDB taxonomy): Bacteria > Chloroflexota > Chloroflexia > Thermomicrobiales > UBA6265 > JASGDN01. The sequence continues at coordinate 118,886 of JASGJI010000009.1, forward strand.
GACCGGAAGTGCGGGGCAGACGGGGCTGGTCGGGATGGCGTTCGCGCTTCCCGCGTTGCTGGCCGGGCTGCTTGGCGGCGTGATCATCGACCGGATCGGTGGCCGGCGGATGAGCGTGATCGCGGACCTCGTGAGTGGCGTTTCCGTCGCGGCGATCCCGATTCTCTATCACACGGTCGGGTTGCCATTCTGGCTGCTGCTGGTGCTCGTCTTCCTCGGCGCGATGCTGGACATTCCGGGGCTGACAGCGCGACGGACGATGTTGCCAGGGCTGTCGGAACGCTCCGGCTTGCGACCGGAAGCCATGAACTCCGCCTATGAGATGAGCGACGGTGCCGCCGTCATCGTCGGGCCGATCCTCGCCGGGTTCCTGATCGCCTGGATCGACGCGGCGAACGTGCTGCTCATCGATGCGGCCACGTTTGCGGTATCTGCTGTGCTGGTTGGTGTTTTTACGCCTGACCTGCCGGTTGTCGAGGACGCGGGAGCGCATGCGAACGCACCCTCCGGCGGTCGCGTGCGGGAGGCGCTGGCGTCGATTCAAGCGGGACTCCGCTTTATCGTGGAAGATCGCCTGTTGTTGGCGCTGGCGGTCGTGCTGGTCTTCGTCAACTTCTTCAATGGAGCGGTCTTCAATGTCGTGCTGCCCGTGCTCGTGCGCGATCGCTACGAGGATGCCACGCAGTTGGGCTTTCTGCTCGGGGCGTTCGGGATCGGGAGCCTGATCGGCGCGGCGTTATTCGGCATGCTTGGTGCGGATCTCCGGCGACTTCGCTGGGCCATCTGGATGGTAGGGATCGTGGCGGTGGCGGGGTTGCGCTGGGCATTGGTCCCGTCGCTGCCGGCAGTCATGCTGGCTGGGTGCATGCTGGTGGTCGGGTTGCTGAGCGGGCCGATCAATCCCCTCCTGATGACGGTCCGGTTCGAGCGGATTCCGGTTGGGTTGCGGGGGCGAGTCTTCGCGAGCTTCGCCGCGTTGGCCTCGATTGCGGATCCGCTCGGGATGGTGAGCACGGGTGGAGCGATCCAGCGCTTTGGCCTCGATCGAACGCTGCTCGTGATCGCGGTGCTGTTCAGCGCGCTGGTCGCCTGCATTCCGTTCGTGCCCGTCTTGCGCACCATGAACCGTTCGGACAATGCCGACGACGACGATCCCGATGCGACACCGACGGTCATGCCCGAGCCATTTGGCGCCGATCCGGAGGGTGACGGACAGGCGATGGCGGTGACGCCATAGCGACGGTGGGTATGGGCCATGGCGCTGGCGGGGAGGATACCTGCGGACCAGACGATCTGCTCGTAGTTTGGAGGTGTGTTTTCGCTCAGGTATTGGTCACGAGTCGTGTCCGGCATGGCGATGAAGCGCGACGATGAGGTCGGTCGAGACGCGGGCTTCGTCGGGCATGGGGGGACCTTTCCGTGGCGGCGGAAGGCCGGGCACCACCGATGGCGTCCGGTCTGGTTCTGCCTGATGCCCCGTAGACGATTGCCTCGCGCAGTATGTGACGCAGAAGGCAGAACCTCCGGACGAGGGCATCGTCGGGAGGTTCTGGTTCGTGAGGCGTCGGTTCGCGGGCGGGTTCAGGCGGTGGTGGTGACGCTGTTCGCGGGTGTCCAGCCGAGCGCCGGGGCGACCTCGGTCGCGAGCAGCTCAAGACCCTCCAGCGTCTCCTCCAGCGCCTGCGTTCCGGGCGAGAACTGGACGATGAGATCGGTGATCTCCGGCAGCAGCGGCTCCTTGCCGAGACTCTCGATCACCCGATCCGGCGTGCCCCAGTGGATGCTGAAATGGTCGAAATCCTCGTCCATCGTGCGTGGCGGCTGGGGGCGCCCCTGCCTGATGTTCCGTTCGCGGTCGGCAAGCACACCTGCTTCGAGATTGCGTCGCGCGGTCGCGGGGTCGCTGGACGGATAGACCGTGCGCGAGAGGCCGATGCGCGGTTCGACGCCTTCCGGCAGTGCGTTGACATAGGCGTCCACGAGTTCACGCTGGAGTTCGTCGGTGTCACGGTCGGTGCCGATGGCGACGCGGGAGAGGAGCAGGCCGTTGCCACGCTGCCCGACCTGGATCACGCGCTCGACCGAACCCGGTGATTCCCAGATGCGGCCGCGCAGCTGGGGTGCGGCGGGATACAGCACATCGTTCTGCGCGTTCAGGATCTCGCCATCGAAGGCCGCCTGGATCGTCGCCACGGCCGCATCGTAGACCTCGCGGCGGTTCTTGTTCGGCTGGTTGAAGGTGTCCAGCACGACATCGTTGGCGAATCCGGTGCCGAAGCCGAGGTGCAGGCGATCCGGATGCATCGTCTCGAAGACGGCGGCGGATTCCGCGAGGTGGATCGGGTCCTCGATCGGCAGGGTGAGGACGGCGGTACCGAAGCCGATCTGGCGGGTGCGACCGGCCAGCGATCCGAAGAAGACGAAGGGCGTTGGCAGGCCGCCGTGCTGGTTGAAGTGATGCTGGGCTACCCATGCGACATCGATGCCGAGTTCGTCGGCGCGGATGGTGGCGGCGACAGCATCGGCATACATGGTGGTTGCGGGCGCGTCGTGGGTGCGGCCATCGACGTAGGAGAAGAACCCGAGGCGGAAGGGTTTCTTCGAGCTGACGGGTGTTTGAGACGCTGACGGAGAAACGGTCATGTGAGGGGAAGCCAATCACGAAACGCGAACGATGGACGGCGGCGTTGCCGGGCGGCGGCGCGAACGAGGCACCTGACTCCAATGCTATCCGAAGGATAGCGCGATGGTCCGCCTTGAGGCCATGCGTTCGGGCATCGTTGGCAGCGGCCTGAGGGGGCGTTTGCCGATCATGTCGCCTTGCCGGTGATCACGCCGAGCACTACGACGAGCAGCACGATTCCTTCGATGCCGTGCAGCACGACCGAGAACCAGAACGTGCGGTACCGTCGGGCCGCCCAACTGAAGGGAAGGCTGGTGAGGAAGATTCCCGGCAGGCCCCAGAAGAGATGGACGTGGTAGGCAGTGAAAAGCGTGTTGTTCGCCAGCCAGTCCCAGCGTCCGAAGGCACCTCGCATCCTGGGGAGCAGCACCCCGCGGAAGAGCAGTTCTTCGCCGAGCACGTAGTTGAACGCGCAGGAGACCAGGGCGATGGCCATCAGCCACCAATCGCCAATGAACCGGTCGCTCACCAGATCCTGGATATTGGTGCCCTTGGGAGCGTGCAAGCCGATTGCACCGGAAAGTGGATCGAGGAGTTCCGATTCCAGCATGGTCAGCCCGGCGAAGACGATGGCGATCGGGATGAGATGCCACCAGAGTTTCGGGTTCCGCATGCCTGTCTTCGGATCGCGGGGGTGTTGTGCCCAGATGCGTGGGGCGAGGGTGGACCAGGCGAGGGTGCCAAGTTCCCGTTTCAGGATGACGAGCGAGAGGATGCATTGCCAGATCATCCCCGCGATCATGAGGAGCCAGAAGAAGACGCCGGGATCGAGCGAGACGTGGTCCTTGGTCGTGGGCCAGACGATCCAGGCGAGGATGCCCATTGGCAATGTCGCCGCCAGCCAGATCGCGAAGATCGTTGTACGGGTGTATTGCTCCTCCCCTGTCGTGGTATCTCTCGGTGTGGATGGATTGGTTGCGGACACGAATGATGCTCCCCCGGTCGACGGTTGCTGGTAGATGCCCCTGATCTGCTTTCAGTATCGGAAGGGATCGTGCCAGCGAGAACGCGGCGCGCCGGAAGGTTGTTCTGGAGGTGCTCCCCCATGCCAAGAACGAAATGGTCCCCTCTTCGCCCAGGCGAAGAGGGGATATCAGGGGAGTAATCAGGTTGGAGGATCGTTCCCGCTATCCGGCGAGGATCGCGGTGCGGTCGGCGCGGGTGGGGACGTCCAGCGCCTTCAGGAGGGCATCCAGTTCGGCGATTTCATCCGGAGTGAGGTTCGCGAGCGGCGCGCGGGATGGACCCGCCGTGTAGCCGAGCAGATCGACCGCTGCCTTCATCACCGAGACCTCGTAGCCCGGCTTGCGCTGGCGCATCGCGTAGATCGGTGCGACCACGCGGGCGTGGTAGTCCGCCAGTCCGGCGTAATCGCCCGCCACCATGAAGTCGTAGAGCTCGGCGGAGGCCTCCGGCCAGAAGCAGGCCAGTGACGAGGTGTACCCTTCCGCGCCCGCCGCGAAGTACGGACCAACGAGGTCGTCGCCGGAGCCGGCGAGCCAGACCAGTGGTTGGCGGTCCGCGCCGAGCTTCGCGTTCACGTACTCGCGGATCTGCTGGAAGAGGCGGACATCGGCGCGGCCATCCTTGAAGGCGATCACCTGCGGCACGCGCTCGACCAGCTTCACGACCTGCGCCGGGGAGAAGAGGGCGGCATCGCGGGCGTAGGGGATGATCGGCAGCGTTGTGGCCGCCGCGATGGTTGCGTAGTACTCGATCAGGCCGTCGGCGTCCGGCTTGCCGTAATAAGGCGGCACCACCATGATCGCCGATGCGCCAGCATCCTCAGCCTCCTTCGCCATGCGTGCGCCGAGGGTCGGACCGATCCCGGCGGCGGCGATTACCGGCTTGTCGCCCGCGACCTCAACGGTCGCCTTGACGATGGCGGTCGCTTCCTCCGGCGTCAGGGCGAAGATTTCGCCGGTGCCGCTCGGGGCGACGATCGCGGCAATGCGGCTGGTGGCGAGGAACGCTGCGTTTTCGCGGACAGCGTCGAGGTCAACGCTGCCATCCGCTGCGTAGGGCGTGATCGGAAAGGCGAGGGCGCCGCGCAACTGGTCGGGTCGGATTGCTGGCATGGAAGGTCTCCGGCAGGGATTGGCTGGCTTGCCGCCGTTGACAGCGGCTTCGGTGCCCCTATAATCCCTGCAAATGGCCCGCAAGTCAACTTGCACGATATGGATCTAGTTGCAATCCGGATGACAGTCCGGGCGCTGGGAGCGACGATCGATGAAGATCAAGCAGATGAACGTCACGCCGGTCGCGATTGCCGATGCGCCGCTGCGCAACTCGGTTGGCGTCCACGAGCCGTATGTGAACCGCGTGATCGTGGAACTCGTTGGCGAGGATGGCAAGAGCGGCTTCGGCGAGGCGTCGTACTCGACGAAGCTCTACGAGGACTTGCTGGCCCTGCGCGAGCAGGTCGCCGGCGCCGATGCGCTCAACACGAACAAGCTCTACGAGATCGTCGCGGCGCACATCTCGCCGCCCGATGCGCCGGTCGTCGACGCCCAGGCCGATCCGGCGCTGAAGCAGTTCGACCTCACGCCGCGCCGCGTCAACAGCGCCTTGCCACGCACGTTCAGCCCGATCGAGGTCGCCGCGCTCGACCTTGGCGGGCAGGCGCTCGGCCTCCCGGTGGCGGAGATGCTCGGCGGCCGCGTGCGGGACGCCGCGCCGTTCAGCGCGTATCTCTTCTACAAGTACGCGGGCGGCGGCGGGGAGGGCGATGATCTCCGCGAGGATGTCTACGGCGAGGCGCTGACCCCGGATCAGGTGGTGCAGCAGGCGAAGGACTTCATCGATCGCCACGGCTTCAAGAGCATCAAGCTGAAGGCGGGCGTCTTCGAGCCGATGATCGAGGCCGACGCGATGGTTGCCCTGCGCGATGCCTTTGGCCCGGACATGCCGCTGCGGATCGACCCGAACGCCGCCTGGACGGTGGAGACCTCCATCGCGGTGGGGGAGAAGCTCGCCGGTACGCTGGAGTACTTCGAGGACCCGACGCCGGGCATCGATGGCATGTCCGCCGTGCGCAAGGGGTTGCTCGCGAAGGGGATCGACCTGCCGAATGCGACGAACATGTGCGTCACCAGCTTCGACGACATCCCGGAGTCGAACGCGAAGGACGCCGTGCAGGTGATCCTTGGCGACCATCACTACTGGGGCGGCCTCCGCGCGGTGGTGGAACTGGGCCGCATCTGTTCAACCTATCACCTTGGCCTGAGCATGCATTCGAACTCGCATCTCGGGGTCTCGCTGATGGCGATGACGCACCTCGCCGCCGCGACGCCGGGTCTGACCTACGATGCGGACACGCACTATCCCTGGCTTCACCCGGCGGACGACATCGTGCAGGGCGGCCCGATTCAGTTCGTGAACGGCGCGGTGCCGGTGCCGACGACGCCGGGCCTTGGCATCGAAATCGACCGCGACGCATTGGCGCGAGGCTACGAACGGTTCCAGCGCATCCCGTATCGCGATCGCGACGACACGACCTACATGCGCCGCATGTACGACCCGACCTACGAGAAGCTCCTGCCGCGATGGTAGTGGCGGGCGTTCAGGACGCTTTTTCGGGGGATGTGGACAACACCGGGTTGGCGGCGATTGATCGGGCCATTGCCGAGCATTACGCCGATCTCTCGGCGGGCCAGCGCAAGGTGATCGACCGCCTGCTGGCGGACACGCGCTACGGTGCGGTGATCTCCGCGCCGGAACTGGCGACGGCGACCGGCGTCTCCGAAGCGACGGTGACGCGAGCGGCGCAGGCGCTGGGGTTCGCGGGCTACCCGGACCTCCAGCGTCACCTGCGCGATCGCTTCGTGGCCCCGGTCGATGACCGTCTGCGGCAGGATCGGACGAATGCCGATGCGCCCGGATCGATTGCCCTGAGGGTGTTGGCCGATGATGCCGCGCTGATCCGCGAAATGGCGGAGGATCTGCCCCTGGACGACATCATCGCGATGGTTTCCACGCTGGTGGATGCGCGGCGGGTGCTGGTGATTGGCGAGCGTGGGTCGCACGGGCTGGCGCTGATGCTGGGGATCGGCCTTCGTCTCCTGCTGGACGACGTGCGCATTCTGACCGGAAGCGCCGGGGAGTTGCCGGATCAGTTGCTCGGCCTCGGTGCGGGCGATGTGGTGGTGGGGATCAGCTTCCGGCGGGTCGACCGGCTGACCGTGGACGTGCTGCGGCAGGCGCGGACGCTGGGAGCATCGACGGTTGCGCTGACGGACCACCGGTCGAGCCCCGCCGCGCGCGCTGCCGATCGCGTGTTGATCGCGCGGACGGGGACGTTGCGCCTGATGCCATCATTCGCGCCGGGTGCGAGTCTCGTTCACGCCCTGCTGGAGGAGGTCGCCGCCGTCCGGCGTGACGCGGCAGGGGAGCGCCTGCGCGCGGCGGAGACGCTTTGGGACGCCTTCGACGCCTACGCGGACGAGTGATTGTCGTACCGTCATCCCGTCCCTTGGCCTGACATCCCGAGCGGAGCGACCCATTCGTCATGAAGGCATTCGCGATGCAGCGGAGTCGAGGGATCACGTGGCACGCACGGCGTCTGCCACGCGACCCGATCCCCGCCGTCCTACACTGACGGATTCCGTGTCATCCCGAGCGGAGCGGCCCCTCGTCACGATGGCATTCGGGATGCAGCGGAGTCGAGGGATAACGCGGCATGCATGGCGTCTCCCATGCGACCGGGTCCCTCGACTCCACTTCGCCTCGAATGGAACGATTCACGTTGCGCCGTTCCGCTCGGGATGACATGGTGCTCATGATCCGGCACGCCCATCGACCGATTCCTCCTCGCGGCGGTCGCGGAACCAGAGGGCGATCGCCGCGCCGGTGAGGATCGTCGCCAAGCCGAACCCGACCGCTGACACGATCAGGCCCACGCGCACCGAATGCGGCGCGTACGTCATCTCGACGGTGTGCGTGCCTGCCGGGACCGCGACGCCGCGCAGCGCGTGGTTCGTCCGCAGCAACTCCGCCGGTTTTCCATCCACCGTCACCGTCCAGCCATCCGCGTAGATCTCGCTGAAGACCACCACACCCGGCGCATCCGTCGTCGCGGTCGCGGTGAGGCTCGTGTTGGTGCGGGCGGTAATCGTCACCGAGTCCTGCCCCGGCACGACGATTGGCGAGACTGTCGGCAGTGGCTGGTCGTCGGCGATCAGAGCCGTCGTGCGGGCGTCGACGGTGCCGTTCGCGAGTTCGGCCAATCCGGCCTTCCCGTTCTCCGGGCGGACATCATGCACGATCCAGGCGCGATCGAAGGCGTTCGGATTCTCCAGTACGGTCACCATGGTGTTCTGGAACACCACCGTCCTGCCCTCGGAGAGCTTCGGCAACAACTCCTTCGAGGTCGAATCGTCGTGCGCGACGATGATGTAGCGGACGTTCAGCATGTCGAGGATCTGGTTGTCGCCCTGCAACGCGGTGAGGGATGGGTCCGACCAGTGGTAGTCCTGCTGGCCGCCGTTCATGGCATCGAAAAGTTCGTCGTACCAGAGGATGTGGTTCGGGTCGTACCCCTGGATCATCTCCAGCCCGAGGCGGGACGCCCGCGCGTTGACGAGGATCGCCAGCACCTCCGGTTGCAGGCGACGTCCCGAGTAGGAGGGCCGGTTCTCCAGGGGATCGCGCCCCGCGAATCCCACGTAGCGGAAGATCTCGCCGGCGTTCTGCTGCCCTTGCAGGAACTCGCCGGCACCGCCCGGATCGGTGCGGGAGGTATACGTATCGAGGATCTGGCGCGTGTGGGCATCGGTCGAGAGATACGCGCCGGTGGGCTGCGGCCGGAAGATGGCGTCGGCGATGTCCTTGCCTGTCGGGAAGACGATCACCAGCAGGATCAGGAGGCAGGCGCCGCCACGCAGGATGGGTTCCCGCTGTGCCGGACGCATCCGGGCGAGGAGGAGGATGCCGATCAGCGCGAGGCCCGTCGCGGCGGTGGCGATGACCGGCAGCCAGCCAACATGGACATCGCGTTCATTCAGCCAGGCCATTGCCGCGCCGAGCATCGCCAGTGGGATCGGCACCAGCCAGAGGATACGGGTGGGTCGGCGTTCTTCCAGCATGGCCTGAACGGTAGCGCCGACGAGCATTGCCGGGCAGATGAAGGTCATCCAGACGATGCGTTGCGGCGAATGCTCGTGGATCTTCTCGAACTGCGGGATCAGGAAGAAGAGCCGATGCAGGGGCGTCTCGTGGAGGGCAAGGATGATGCTGATCACCCACGTCGTCGTGAAGAACGGGACGCCTAGGCGGGTTCGCATCGCGAACGGCGCGAGGATCGCGAGGACGATGACGACGGCGCCGACGCTCAGCGGGCGGTAGGTCTGGCTGTCCAGCAGCATCTGCCGCAGCATGTCGAGGATGGTGGCCGCGGGCTGGTAGTTGCCACCGCGCACCTTCGAGTAGTCACCGCCCGCAATGCTCGATTGCGCGTTGGCGGCGAGGCGCGGCAGGATGCCCGCCGCCCCGAGCAGTCCCGCAAAGACGAACGATCCGCCGCCGGTTGCCACCAGATTGATGACGCGGGTCTTCCATGCGCGGGCGGCATCCGGTGGAGAAAGGATGGCCCGGTAGCCGATCCAGGCCGCGACGAGCATCCAGCCCGTGACCATGCCCTGACCTGGCCAGGACGTCGCCATCTGGCTGAGTGCGAATCCGGCGAAGGCCCACCACGCCCCGCGCGACACCCAGCGGCGGGAGGTGAGCGAGCAATCGGCGGCGAGCAGCGCGACGGGAATCCAGGTGTTCACCTGCCCGGCGACGGTGGTGTAGGACGTCATCCCGGCGAACCACGGGCCGAACGTGAAGGCGGCGGCCGCGGCGAAGGCGGGGAGGGGACGCAGGCCGATGCGTCGTGCCAACCCGTAGGCGGCCACCCCTCCGATGACGAGCTGCATCAGGACCATGGCCTTGAACCCGTCGAGCATGTCGAAGGCGCTAAAGGTGACCATGACCGGGAGGTACCACCAGCCGCCGGAGGGGTCGCCGGAGACGGGCGCACCACTCAGGAAGTGGGGTGTCCAGCCCGGAATGTGGCCGGCTCGGATCTGTTCTCCCGTGAAGTTGAACCACGGGAGAAAGAAGGTCATGACATCGTACTCGGTGAGCCAATTGTCATAATGCCAGCGATGGGCCATGACAAGGGCGATGCCGAGGAGCAGGCAGGCGATGGCAATGACGTCCGCACGGACGCTGGCCCAACGCGCGGGCACCCGATTCCGGAACGAAGCGAGCATGGAGTGTCATCCCCGGAGCGCGAATACCGACAAACCGACGGTCGCTGGGTTGATGGCCGGTCTGCCCGGGGGTGACAAAGGAAAGGGGGCACCCATCGCCAAACCGCCCGAATGATACTCCGGGCGGTCTGGCGATGACGTCGTTTCGGCAGGTGAAGCGCCGTGGAGCCGGGCACTGGGTTACGACGCGGAAGCGGGGAGTTCCGCGAGTTCGGCGAGGAGGGCGGCGCTGGTCGCCATCCCCTGCCACAGGCGCTCCAGGCGGTAGCTCTCGTTCGGGGAGTGGTTCGCCTGCTCTGGCGCGCCGTAGGGCACCATGAACGATGGCAGCCCCAGCGTCTTCGTCCACGTCGCGTCCGGGAGGCTGCCGCCCGTCAGCGGGATGTCGATCGGGCGCTTGCCGAAGCCGCGTTCGATCGCCCGGCGCACCGGCTCCGCGAGCGGATGCTCCACCGGCGTATAGGACGGGAGCATGCCGCCATCCGTGCGCGCGATCTCGATATCCGGGGCGTGGGTAGCGACATGGCGGGCGATCTTCTCCCAGATCTCGTCCGGTGTCTGGTTCGGCACCAGGCGCATGTCGATCTTCACGGTCGCGGTGCTGGGGATGATCGTCTTGCTGCCCGGCCCGCCGTAGCCGCCCGTGAAGCCGCAGATGTTCAGGGTCGGTCTCGCCATGATGCGGTCGGCGTAGGGGAGATCGGCGGGAGCGGTCATCTCCGTGAGGCCGATGCGGGCCAGCGCGGCGGAAACGTCGAAGGGAAGCGCATCCATCGCGGCGCGGGCGCCCGGTGTCGGTGTGGCGACGTTGTCGTAGAAGCCCTCGATCAGGACGTGGTTCTGGTCGTCGATCATCGTGTTCAGGGCGCGCACGAGCGTCCAGATCGGGTTCGGCGAGGCCCCGCCCCAGTGTCCGGAGTGGAGGTCGCGGTTCGGCCCGGTCGCCCGCAGCTCGACGTAACACATGCCACGCACGCCGAACTCGATCTCCGGGTAGGCGTCGTCGGTAATGGGGCCATCGGAGGTGTAGACGAGGTCGGCGGCGAAGAGGTCGCGGTGGGCGCGGACCGTCTCGTCGAGGCTGGGGCTGCCGATCTCCTCCTCGCCCTCCAGCAGCACCTTCACGTTGACCGGCAGGGAGCCAGTGGTCTCCAGCCAGGCGCGGATGGCGGCGATGTGGCTGAAATGCTGGGCCTTGTTGTCCGCCACGCCCCGCGCGTAGATGCGTCCGTCGCGGATCGTCGGCTCGAAGGGCGGTGAGAGCCAGAGGTCGAGCGGATCGGGCGGCTGGACATCGTAGTGCCCATAGAAGAGCACGGTTGGCTTGTCCGGACCCGCTCCGAGCCACTCGCCGTAGATCATCGGTTGTCGCGGCGTCTCGATCACCTGCGTTTCGAGTCCCGCTGCCTGGAGCAGTTCGAGCTCGATGGCGGCGGTCTCCCGGATGCCAATGCCCTGCGCGCTGATGGTTGGCTGGGCGAGGAGACGGAAGAGGTCGGCGAGATTCCGGTCCTGGCTGGCATCCAGCGCGGCGAGAACGGCGTCGAGCTGCAGGGGCGGAGTGGGGGAGTCGGACATGAGGACCTTTCGGGAGCATCTGGCGGCGGACATGCGCCGCCCGCAAGGGACATCCGCCCCGAGTGTCGCCGATCTGCCGGATCTGGCAAGGCCATCGGCTTCGCTGAAAGCGGTTGAGATGAGGGCGCGCAGGGCAATCCCCTATAGTTAGGCGCACGTGGCGATACGGGGCATCGATGAGGGGGCGAGGGAGACGAGTGGCGAACGAGAGATCCAACGCACGCGGTGACGCCGCATGAACACGCTCGCCCGCTGGTATCGCGACTTCCCCTACATCCACACGCTTCGTTTTCGGCTCGTCATGCTGGTACTGGTGGCATCGCTGCCCGCGCTGGGATTGCTCTACTACACCGTGTCGCAGCAACGGGACGACGCCCTCAACGCCGGACAGCAGGAGGCGGTCAACCTCGCCAACCTCGCCGCCCTCGATCAGGAACGCCTCATCGACCAGACGCGACGTTACCTGCTGACGCTCGCCCGCCTGCCGGAGCTACGCGCCGACGATGCGTCTGAATGCATACCGCTCGTGCAGGCGCTGCTGAATGACAACGCCTACACCTACCAGAACATCGGCGTCATCAGGGCCGATGGCACGATTCCCTGCCAGGCAAGCGGCCTGCGTCCGGTCTTCTTCGAGGACAACCCCGCCAATCTCCGGGCCGCGCTGGCCGCCGGGGACATGACGATCAGCGACATTTCGGTGATGCCGGGTTCGCCGGATGGCACGATGACCTATGCCTATCCGGTCCGGAACGCCAATGGAACCGTCGATCGCCTCGTCTTCGTATCGCTGCCGTTCCTGGCGCTGGAGTCCTTCGCCCAGCAATCGAACCCCCCTTCCGGGACCGTCTTCCGGATGTACTCGACCTCGAACACGCTGCTTGCCCAGTATCCCTCCGATGCGGAGGCTGCGGTCCCGCCCTACATCGCGTCGACGCCGCTGCCGGGGGCGACGCCGGTGCTGGAGGACCAGACCGGGACGCTGCTCACGACGACCGGCGTGCCCTTCCTTTTCGCCCGCTCGGACATCACGATCCCGGAGGGCGTGCAGAACTTCGGGCCGGCGATCATCTCGGTGGCGCTGCCGCGCGCGGAGATCGTCGCTCGCGCGGATAGCCTCTTCCAGGAGAACGTCGGACGATTGCTGATCGTGGCGGCGCTCTCGATCATCGCGGCGTGGATCGGCGCGGATCTCTTCACGTCAGGCGATGCCGAGAGCCGCAAGCGGGTGGTGCATCAGCTCTATGAGGCGTATTCCACCGGCCAGATCGAGGGGCTGGAGGACATCGTCAATACGCGGTTCGTCGATCACAGCCGCAATCCAGGACAAGCGCCCGGTATCGACGGGCTGAAACAGGTGATCGTCGCGTTCAAGACGGCCTTCCCGGACGGCAGAATCAACGTCCGGGAACTGATTGCCGACCACGACAAGGTCGTGGCGCGGGTGACGCTGGTGGGAACGCATCTCGGCGACTTCTTCGGGACACCGCCGAGCGGGAAGCTGGTGGCCTCGGAAGGGGACGAGACCTTCCGGTTCGCCGGGAGTTCGATCCTGGAAAGCTGGAGCCTCTTCGGGCCGCTGGTCGCCGTCCACGCCGACCGTCCTGGCAACGGGAAGGCCGAGCCGGAGCCGAAGCCGTCACTCTGGCAGCGCTTGCGTCCGTGGGGCCGATCGCGCCGTCGCAAGAACGGCAACGGCGTGGACGCGACGACCGAGACGGCACGTGAACTGCAACGCGATGTCTTCGCCGAGCCGGATGCCAACGAGGAGGAGCGCTGATGGCCCTCCTGATCGGCGAGGCGGGTCGGCGGTTCGGGCGGTACCTCGACCCGGCGGTGGACGGCGAGCGCAAGCCGCCGGAGATCGACTTCAACTTCATCTCGAGAACGCTGACCCGGGCCCCTGCCTTCTGGCAGCGGTTCATCATGCCAATCCGCTGGCTTTACCGGGGGTATACCCAGAAGTCGGCAGGCGATCTGGCGGCATCGGTTGCGTATCACGCGTTGATCGCGATGCTGCCGATGTTCTTCCTGGTGATCTCGGTAGCGGGGTACTTCCTGCGCAACGACCAGGAGGTGCTGGACGCCGCATTCCGCATCATCAATGAGATCTTCCCCGCCGGGAGTGTCGCGACCGATGCCTTCCAGCAGGCCGTCGATGCACGGCAGAACAGCGGTTGGCTGGGCCTGGTGAGTGTGATCGGTTTTGCCTGGGCAGGCACGGGCTTCGTCAGCTCGCTCGCACGGAACCTGAACCGGATCTACGGGGTGCGGAGCAGTGGATATTTCAGCGAGAAACGGCGTGGGTTCGTGGTGATCCTGCTCTTCTCGCTCTTCTTCATCATTTCGTCGCTGCTGCCGATCGTGACGACATTCTTCGTCAACCAGGACCTGCCGGAAGCGCTGGAGCGATTCATCCTTGCCAGCACGTCGGGACAGCTGATCGCGTATGGCTTGTCCTATCTCTCGGCGGTGGGGTTGTTCCTGGTGGTCTACCGCATCCTGCCGAATGCCGGTCAGCGGTTCTGGGATGTGTTGCCGGGGACGCTGATCGCCGCCGCGCTCTTTCTGGTGATGACGCAGGTCTTCCCGATCTATATCCGGTTGATTGGTGGCGCAGGACGCTATGGGCAGGTGCTGGGGTTCATTACGCTGATCGTCGCGTCGCTCTACTTCCTCTCCCATGTGATGCTGTTCGGCGCGTTCATCAATGCCAACGTGCAACGCACGTTGCGCCAGCGTCGCCGGGCGCGCCGATTGCGGCGGGAGGTGCGCGAGCGGGAACGTCAGGCGAGGCTGCTCGCGAAGCAGCAGGCCCACGACATCCGGCGCGAGTGATCGCATGGACGGCTGTCTGCGCGGACCTGCGGGCCACGATCCCGCCTCACTGGATTTTCGGCATCGTCCCGACGCCAGCTCCCCCGCTATTGCAACTTCCCGCGGGAGAGCGTTGGCCAGAGGGCAATCACCCGCCCGTCACGAACGACGATCAGGTTCTCGTGGAGATGAATCGCCTGGTCGCTGTAGCCGACATGCAGCACGAGGCGATCCCCCACCCGGATCGTTTCGTTCGGTTTGGTGAGGCTGATGGTGCCGTGTTCGGCGGATAGCGCCACCCCGGTAACGCCTTCCACCCCGACGACTTCCGGCGTGACGTTGGATGGGTCGATTGTCTTGCGTCCGGCGTCCACGATGATCCGGTTCGGCGCCGGACGACTCGTCACCGTCACCATCACACCCAGTGCGGGTTCCACCGGCACATCGAGGTCGCGGTAGAAGCGATCGCCCCAGATGCCACCGCCCGCCTGCACCTCGGTGACGCCTTCCAGTTCCCGGCTCGTGAGGAACGTTCCTGTTCCGCCTACGGAGACGACCTCCACGGGAATCCCGGCCGCGCGGATGGCATTGGCCGTGGCCGTCACCTGCGAGACCGCTGCGCGGATCGCGTCTTGCCGCGCCGAAAGCGGCGTCACGCCCAGCGTGTGCCCCTCCCACGACATCAGTCCGGCGAACCGGATGCCGGTCATCGCGGCCAACTCCTTCGCCAGCGCCACCGCAGGCTCGCCCGGCAGAACGCCTGCGCGCGTCATCCCGGAATCGATCTCGATCACCACGCGGGGATGGCTGTCGAAGTCGCGCGCGGCTTCATCCAGCTGCCGGGCGTGGTCCAGTGAGTCGGTCGCCACCATGATGTCGCAGTACGTCGCGAGTGCCGCCAGCCGCCGCGCCTTGATCGGCCCGACGACCTGGTTCGCGATCAGGATGTCGCGCACACCGGACGCCGCAAAGACCTCCGCCTCTCCCAGCTTCGCGCAGGTGACGCCCAGCGCCCCGGCGTTCAGCAGCCGGTGCGCGACGGCGGGACTCTTGTGCGCCTTCGCGTGCGGGCGCCAGCCGACACCACGCGATGCGGTCGCCTCGGCCATGACGGCGATATTGCGATCGAGTGCGGGCAGATCGACGAGCAGGGCCGGCGTGTCGATGTCGTCGAGCGGCAGGCCAACGAGCGTGGTCAGCATGATCGAAAAACCTTCGTGCTACGAAACGGCAGGCCTGGATACGGCGTCATGCAATATCGGGCCGCATTGTATCGGTCATCCTGAAACACGAACAGATGCCGGGTCCTCACGCCGGTCGCATACGTAGGTCAGCATTCCTTCCCAGTCTGGCTCGACCGAAGCCGGGCGGAAGCCGAGCGACGCGAAGAGCGCCTGGCTTCCCTCGTTCTCCGGCTCGATCCCGGCAACGAACGATCCGGCCAGATCCAGGTTGGAATGAGCCATCCAGGCCGCGATTGCCGCCCGTCCTACGCCCTGTTTCCGGCGCTCCGGATCGACCACGACCGCCACCCCCGCCTGCGGCCTCTGCACCGAGGCCGCGTCCGCAAAGCGCGGTCCATCCGGCCCGTCGCCCGCATACCGCGTCTCCCGGTCGTAGATCTCGCCAGTCACCAGCGCTATCGGACGATCGCCGTCCAGCAGGACGCGATTGACCGTCGCCAGCACGACCGCCCCGCGAAACACCTGGCCAGAAACGAAGTACTCCTGCTGGCGAAGGATTGCTTCCGGCCATTCCCGGCCCCCGAGCCAGCGTCGCGTTTCCAGATCGTCGAACCAGGAGCTGACGATCGGCAGGTGATCTCGCGTGAATGGCACGAGGCGACAGGGTCCCGGCGACGAAATCATGACCACCCCCACGCAAACACCGGACTAGGATAGTCCCCAGCCCGGTGTTGCAAACAATCGAATCCTCCCTCGACCGCTATCCCGACGTCACATCACGACGGAGGAAGACACGATACGTCAGCGCGACGAAAATCGCCGTATAGAGCAGGAGCACACCGACCGAGATCCAGTTCCGTTCGGATCCGCTCCAATGGAACAGGATATTGTTCGTCGGCCAGGCGAGACCGAACTTCTGGATCGAATGGAAGGCATCGAGTGCGTATCCCAGCAGCGGCCATATTCCTGGCTCGATGAACGCGATACCGATGGCGACGCCAATACCGGCCGCATTCGACTTCGTCCACATCGCCACCAGCACAGCCAAGGCCACATACGGCAGATTCGTGAACACCAATCCCAGTACGAAGGCGGCGTTCTTGCCCAGTTCCTCCGCACCGAAGTGCCAGTGCCCGCTCGCAACGAGGGTCGCGATGAAGGAGATGACCACCGTCAGGATCGCCAGCGCAATGGTGAAGAACAAGGCATACAGGAAGACCGTCACCAGTTTGGCGGTCACGAGCGAGGTACGGCTACGCGCGCGGGCCAGCAACGGACGGATGGTGTTCCAACTGTATTCGTTGCCGAACATCCCGGATGCAAAGATGGCGAGCATGATGCCGCCGAAGAGCGAGTTGAAGCTCAGCCCGAATTCGCGCAACTTGTCGAACGCGATCGTCTCGCGCAAGTCATTCGCGTTGCCGCTATTGGCGAAGAACGTGCCCACCGTCATCCCGCCATAGATCAGCGCGACGAAGAGGGTCGCGAGCGCCAGCATCAACCATGATTGCGGGCGCTTGCGAACGCGGAACAGTTCGCTGCGAAGCAGGGTACCCATGATGTCACTCCATACGTGAGACGTCGGCAGAAGGAGATCAGGCGTTGGCGGCGGGAGTCGGGTCGTCCCCCTCGGTCATCTCCAGGAAGAGGTCTTCCAGCGTGCTGTGCTTGGACGTGATGGCGCTGGCGATCATGTTCTGCTCGAAGAGCGCGCGGTTGATCGCCGCACCCGCGTCATCCGGCGCCACCACGATCAACCGGCCCTGCTCGATCGTCACCTGCTCCACCACCGGCACCCGGCGGATCGCCCGCAAGGCGGCCTCCGGATCGGCGCCCGGCACCA
Source organism: Thermomicrobiales bacterium (assembly GCA_049840815.1). Taxonomy (GTDB): domain Bacteria; phylum Chloroflexota; class Chloroflexia; order Thermomicrobiales; family UBA6265; genus JASGDN01. The sequence goes on from JASGJI010000009.1 coordinate 136,247, forward strand.
CGACCTCGATGTAGCCGCCACGCCGCAACAGGTCGTCGACGCTGCCTTCGGTGATCAGCTTGCCGCGCCGGATGATGGCGACACGGTCGCTCACCTGCTCCACCTCATGCAGCATGTGGCTGGCGAGGAGCACGGAATGCCCCTCGTCGGCCAGCCGGGGGATGATGTCGCGGATCTCGCGCTGTCCCGCCGGATCGAGGCCGTTCGTCGGCTCGTCGAGGATGACCAGGGCCGGGCTGGTCAGCAGCGTGGACGCGATGCCCAGCCGCTGCTTCATGCCCAGCGAATAGTTCTTGAACTTGTCGCCCGATCGCTCGTGGAGGTTCACCAGCTTCAGCAACTCGTCGATGCGGCCGGCGGGGACACCGCCCACCGCCAGGGCGTGCGCCGTCAGGTTGTCATGTCCACTCAGGTAGGGATAGAACGCCGGGTTCTCGATGATGGCGCCGATATGGTCCGCGACCAGCGCCGGGTCGTTCTTGAGGTCAGTCCCCATGATCTTCACGGTGCCTTGATCCGGATGGATCAGGCCGAGGATCATGCCGACGGTCGTGCTCTTGCCCGCGCCATTCGGCCCGAGGAAGCCGAGCACTTCCCCCTGCGCCACGGTGAAGCTGAGGTCGTCGACGGCGGTGAAGGTCTTGAAGCGCTTGGTGAGGCCGATCGCCTCCAGCACTGGCGTCCCGGAGGATGCTGGAGACGTTCGTCCAGCGGACGCCACGCCGCGGATTCCCTGGGGGCTCGCACCGGCGACGAGTGGTGGTTGCGCCTGATTCATGAACGATCTCCTCAATATCAGGAAGTGTGATGATGCCTGTTTGTGCGTTCGTCGGGCCAGCACAGGCGACGACGCGTGACTCACCCCAATACGTATGAATCGTACGGTGTGGCGGCGGCGGCTTTGCGACCCGAATGTGTCATTTCTGTGTCCGTGTCGCTGGGTGCGCGATGCGTTCGGTGTGCATCGCGGGTTCCGTCACGTACCGGAAGAACGGCACGATCGTGGCGAGCGTTCCTGCCGCGCAGAGGGCATAGAGCGTGGGAATGCCGAGCTGCGTCGCGGCAACCCCACCGACCGCCGCGCCGATCGCCTTCGCCCCGAACCCAAGCACCCGGTAGGCACTGGCAACCCGGCCTCGCATATCCTCCGGGATGTTTCGTTGTTGCCAGGTGTTCGCCGCGACGGCCCATCCTGGCGCCCCGAACTCGCCAAGCAGGAACGCGAAGACGATCGGCCAGACCTCGCTCGTGGCCGCGGTGATGGCGAACAGGAAGCCATTGCCAAGGATGTTGATCCCGATGGCCCAGCGCTTTCCGAACTGGCGCTGGATTGGCAGCGTCAGCATCGCTCCGAGGAACGACGCAATCGCCCCGACTGACATCAGCAGCCCCATCTCGAACGCGCTCAAGCCGACCGGCCCCGGTGCGATCGCATAGAGCACCCACACACTCCACCAGGCCGCCCAGCATCCATTGATGACACCAGACGTCAGGGTGATCGTCCGGAGGGGTTCGGTCGAGAGGATGACCCGCATCCCGTCGGCGATCGCCCCGCCCGTCTCCCGGACTCGGGTGGGGAAGGGCTGCCGCTCGTACACGGCCCTCCGCATGGTGCCGGGCGAGAATGCGCCGCGCATCCGGCGGTATCCCGCTGCGGCCATCGCGAATCCGGAGGCTGCGGCCATCGCGGCGACCCCCAGCCCGACGGAAACCAACACGCCGGAGATCACTTGCGCCGCGTTATCGGTGATCGTGCGCCCCCCGATGACCCGAGCGTTCGCTTGGTCGAGGTGCGATCGGCGGCTGACACGCGGGATGCTCGCGATCAGTGCCGGTTCGATCACGGTTTCGGTCACGCCTACGAGCAGGGCGATGGCATAGAGCATCGGAAGCGACGCCAGGTCCGCGAACAACGCGACCGCCAGCATCAGGAGTGCTGCCAGCCGCACCAGCTCCGCGCCGATCAGCAGGCGTCGGCGGTCGAACCGGTCAACGATCAACCCGGCTACCGGTCCAACAATGAGCCAGGGCAAGGTGAGCGAGACCGTCACCGCCGCGACGTGGACGGGCGATGTGGTCTGTGTGATGGCGGCGAGGGGAAGGAGAAAGGTCGCGATGCCCTTGGCGAGATCGTCGCTCAGGGCTGCGACAAGCAGTAACCGGAAGGATCGCGATGAACCAAGGAGTCGATGGAGGCGGTGCATGATCGAATCGCTCCGCTGGCCGCATCGGGCCAGCCAGCACCGGCAAACGGCACAGAGGCCATTCCGGAATCATCAGAAGCCGATTCGTCGCGAGCCTCGCACTGGCGCACCGTATCCATGGTTGGACACGACATCACCACGAGCGGATTCGCGACCGCGCCCGTGGCGTCCGGGGAGTGTCTCATCAGACCGGTGTGGTCCCCCCGCACGCCTCAGGCGCGGGGGCAAAGACTCTCGCGAAGCATGCACCCTCCATTGGTGCGGCGGCAGGATTGGGGGAATCCCGCTCGTTGATTCCAGCATCATTGTGCCGAACCCCGCCGCGCGCGTCCAGCGCCTGGGCAAGGGTGCAGGTCACGTTTCGTGATGGCGAGGGTGGGGGCTGCAAGATCCTTCTTCCACCCGTAGATGCGGCCCTTGTGGCCGCCTGACGTCCCATGGCATCGCCTCCCAGTGCCAGAATGTTCTCATGCCACCCAAGGCGGCCACCGCCCGCTGCTGCGAGGGCTGCGTCTACGAGGATGCTGAGATCGTTCCATCGCTGATGCGTGCTTCCGGAGCGGCCCCATCACAAAAATGACTTGCACGGGGGTGCAGGTGCGAGAAAGGCCCCGGCATCACGCCAGGACCCTTCTCGCACAGGGTGATGTATCTGCCGCTTACCGCGCGACGCGGATGCCGCCCGCTTGCAGAACGGTCCTCCAGCTCGGCTTCTGGCCGTACATGAGCACGCCGACCCGGTAGACGCGGCTCGCGAAGAGCACGCCTGCAACCGCCGCCGCCGCCAGCAACAGCAGGCTCACGACGAGTTCCCAGACCGGGACATCCCCCACAATCGAGCGCGGCACCATCGAGAACGGCGACGTGAACGGGAAGAGCGAGAGGATCTTCGCGGCCAGCCCATTCGGCGACGAGAGCGTGAACAGCGCCCCGAGATATCCGACGATAGTGAAGGTCATCAGCGGCGATACCGCCTGGCTCACTTCTTCCTGCCGGCTCAGCAGTGACGCGATGGAGGCATACAGCGAGGCGTAGAGGATGAAGCCGAGCAGGAAGTAGATCGCGAACAGCCCGACCGCCTGCGCCGAGATCGCGCCAAAGTCCACATCCATGATCGAGGACGAGTTGGACACGTTCAGCGCGTCTGCCAGTCTCGGCTGCAACGCGAACGCGATCCCTCCGACCAGCATCATCGGCACCAGCTGTGTCGCTGCCGCCAGCCCGATCCCGATCACCTTGCCCGCGAGCAGATCGCGCGGCGTGGCGGCGTTGATCATGATCTCCATGATCCGCGAACTCTTTTCTTCCACCACACCCTGGGCGATCCACATGCCGTACAGGATGATCGCCATGTACATCAGGATCGCGAAGATGAACCCGATTGTGTAACGGGCAGCCTGGTCGGATGTGTTGTCATTCTTTGCCTCAGTTGCCTGGATCGTGAACGATGGTGGCGTGGCCGCATGCGCGAACTCCTGCTCGCTCACACCTTCCTGCTGCAATCGATCCTGCATCGAAATGGAGGCCACCGCCGCGTAGATGCGTTGGGCCAGCGCATCGGTCGCGCCATCCTTCGATTCATAGGAGAACGCGAGGTTGCCATCCTGCCCACGCGTCACAATCAGTGCCGCGTCCACATCTCCGGCGCTCACCTGCTGCCGGGCGGCATCCGGCGTGTCCGTGGACGCCTGGATATCCACGCGGCCCGCTGTCGACTCGTCACCCCCCGTTACGGTGAAGAGTGGCGCGATGCGCGCGGCCACGTTGGCATCGCTCTGATCGACCACGATCACATGATCGACCGAGGAAGAATCGCCGGAAAACCGCGCAATGATCGTTGGCAGACACGCGGCGACGAGAATGCCGAGCACCTGCACGAGGGTGACGATGCGAAAGCTTCGCTGCGAAAAGCGGCTCCACCATTCCCGCTTCGCCACCAGCCAGATCCGTTGCATGTCCATGTCAGTACCCCTTCAACCCGGTCCTGCATTGCGCCAGACCGCCTCGACGATCAGACCTCGACCGGCTCCGGCATCTCGGCAACGGCACCGGCCTGCGGCCGGTCGTCCGGCTGCATGTCGCGCACCGACGCAAGGAAGACATCGTTCAGTGACGGATAGCTGATCTCGAAGCGCGTGACGGGCGCTTCCCGGCGTACCGCCTCCGCCAGCACCGTCCGCGCGACATCCTCCGACGGCACGTTGAGTTCGACGTAGTCCTCCCGCCGCCGGGCAACGCTCACCTCCGGGACGGTATCGAGCCACTCGATGCGCTGGTCGTCAGCAACCGCCAGCCGTACGACCTGCTGTCCCATGCTGCGTCGCACCTCATCGACCGTCCCGGCGATCACCAACCGCCCGCGGTGGATGATCGAGACGTCGTGGCAGAGCTCCTGGGCGTCGTCCAGTTGATGCGTGGAGAAGATCACTGTCTTCCCCTGGTCACGCATTGTGAGGAAGGCGTCCTTCATCTGCTGCGCGTTCACCGGGTCGAGGCCGCTGAACGGTTCGTCCAGGATCAGGATCTGCGGATCGTGCAGGATCGCGGCGAGGAACTGGATCTTCTGCTGGTTGCCCTTGGAGAGCTGGTCGACCGTCTTGTGCTTGTTCTGTTCGATGTCGAGCCGCTTCAGCCAGAGATCGAGATCGGCCATCACCTTGGCCTTCTTCGCGCCGTAGAGCTGGGCCAGGAAGAGCAGCTGATCGTCCACCGGCATCTTCGGATAGAGGCCGCGTTCCTCCGGCAGGTACCCGAAGTCGTGACGCGGCACATCGCGCGTGGGCGTGCCGTTCCAGGTGATGCTCCCGGTGTCCGGGCGGATGATGTCCAGAATCATCCGCATCGTGGTGGTCTTCCCGGCCCCGTTGGTGCCCAGAAAGCCGAAGATGCGCCCCGGCTCCACCGTGAACGAGATGTCGCGTACCGCGGGGAAGTCCCCGAAGTTCTTGCTGATCCCATCGATTGCCAATGCCATTGGCTGGTCCCTTCTGCGTTCCGCATGGCCATGCGGCCAGATACTTTCCCATATGTTCGCTGGGAAGTATGGGCGCGGTTTGTCACGAAATCTCGAACATCGGGCTGCCAATCGTGCAACAACCCGGGTGAGGTGCCGTATCATCCCCTCCAGCAGCGTCATGCTCGCCATCGCTACCCCCCAAGGAGCATTCATGACCACTCCGACGATCGCGCCTTATGGCAGCTGGTCTTCCCCAATCTCCGCCCGCATGCTCGCCGAAGCCGGTGTCCGCCTGATGGAACCCGGCGCGGATGGCCAAGACCTCTACTGGCTCGAATCGCGCGCCCAGGAGAAGGGCCGGATGACCCTGATCCGGAAATCCGGCGCGTCCGATCCTGTCGAACTTACCCCTGCGCCGTTCAATGTCCGCTCTCGCGTTCACGAGTATGGCGGTGGCGCCTGGACCGCAAGCGGCGGCATCGTCGTCTTCACCAATGCCGGCGACCTGCGCCTGTACCGCCTCGATCCGGGCCGCGACACCCCGGTCGCCATCACGCCGGAGGGGGGCCTCCGCTATGCCAATCCGATCATCGACCTGGCGAACCGTCGCGTGATCGCCATCTGCGAGGATCACAGCTTCCCCGAAGCCGAGGCCGCGAACACGCTCGTCCAGCTCACGCTGGAGGGGCCGAACGAGGATGGCGGCAAGATCCTCGTCTCCGGCACGGACTTCGTCGCGTATCCCACGCTCAGCACCGATAGCACCCGCCTCGCGTGGATGACGTGGGACCATCCGAACATGCCGTGGGACAGCAGCCAGCTCTGGACCGCCGACCTCACCCCGAACGGCACGCTCTCCGATGTCCGCCTCGTCAACGAGGGCAAGAATGACTCGGTCGGCCAGCCACGCTGGCTGCCGGACGGATCGCTGGGCTATATCGCGGAGACCACCGGCTGGTGGAATCTCTACCGCGCCCGCGACAACGAGGCCCCGGTGGCGCTTGCCCCGCGGGAGGCCGAATTCAGCGTCACGCAGTGGGTGCTGAACCAATCGAGCTGGGATGTGGTGGACAACGACACGCTGGCCGTCTCCTGGACGCAGGACGGCGAGTGGTCGCTCGGCCTGCTGGACCTCTCCTCTGGCGAGTTGACCCGCCTGGACCTTCCGTTCTCCGTCATCCAGCAGGTGCGGATGCAGCCGGAGACCCGTTCGCTGGTCTTCATTGGGGCATCGGCCACCCTGCCGGCGCGTCTTGTCCGTCTCGACCTCGCTGCCCTTCGGAATGGCACCGCCGCGAGCGAGGCCCTGGAGACCATCCGCGTCAGCGCCGAGAGCGACATCGATCCGGGATATTTCTCGGTTCCGGAGGCGATCAGCTGGACGGCACCGGATGGATCGCCTGTCCACGGCTTCTACTACCCGCCGGTGAACAAGGATTTCGCCGCACCCGATGGTGAACTGCCGCCGGTGATCGTGGAGAGTCACGGCGGACCGACCGGTGCGACGAATTCCGCGTTCAGCCTTGCCACTCAGTACTGGACGAGCCGGGGCTTCGCGATCCTCGATGTCAACTACGGTGGCAGTACCGGCTATGGCCGCGCGTATCGCGAACGCCTGCTTGGGCAATGGGGCATCGTGGATATCGACGACTGCGTGAGCGGTGTCCAGCACCTGGTGGCCGAGGGGAAGGCCGATCCAAACCGCCTCATCATCCGGGGTGGCAGCGCGGGCGGCTACACGACCCTCGCCGCGCTCACCTTCCGCGATGTCTTCACAGCGGGCACGAGCTACTTCGGCGTCGGCGACCTCGAAGCGTTGGCGACGGACACCCACAAGCTGGAGTCGCGCTACCTCGACAGCCTGATCGGTCCGTATCCCGAGCGGAAGGACCTCTACGATGCCCGCTCGCCGATCCACCACACGGACAAGCTCAGCAGCCCGATGATCCTCTTCCAGGGGTTGGACGACCTCGTGGTGCCGCCCGCGCAGGCAACCGCGATGGCCGATGCCGTCCGCAAGAAGGGATTGCCCGTCGCGCTCTACCTCTACGAGGGGGAGGGCCACGGCTTCCGGCAGGCGGAGACCATTGTCCGCACAGCGGAATCGGAACTGTCCTTCTACGCCCAACTCTTCCGCTTCGCGCTGGCTGACGACATCGCTCCGATCGCCATCGACAATCTCCACCTTGCTGGAGAGCGCAACGACTATCTCTGACGGAAACGTGAGAACTGAGGACGGAGAACTCAGAACAGTCCTCAGTTCTGCGTCCTTCGTCCTAAGTTCTCCGTTCTCACTCCTCAAGGATCACCCATGCCCGCGTATCGTTCCCGAACCACCACCCACGGCCGCAACATGGCCGGTGCCCGCGGCCTCTGGCGCGCCACCGGCGTCAAGGATGGTGACTTCGGCAAGCCCATCATCGCTGTGGTCAACTCGTTCACCCAGTTCGTGCCCGGCCACGTCCACCTGAAGGACCTCGGCCAGCTCGTCGCCCGCGAGATCGAGGCGGCGGGTGGCATCGCCAAGGAGTTCAACACCATCGCCGTGGACGACGGGATCGCCATGGGGCACGACGGCATGCTCTATTCCCTGCCTTCCCGCGAGATCATCGCGGACAGCGTCGAGTACATGGTGAACGCCCACTGCGCCGATGCGATGGTCTGCATCTCCAACTGCGACAAGATCACACCGGGCATGCTGAACGCGGCCATGCGCCTGAACATTCCCGCCATCTTCGTTTCCGGTGGTCCGATGGAGGCCGGCAAGGTCACGTTCAATGGCATCACGCGCTCGATGGACCTGATCGACGCGATGGTCGCCGCTGCCGATGACCGCATCTCCGACGAGGAGGTGCAGGTGATCGAGCGCTCGGCCTGCCCGACCTGCGGTTCCTGCTCCGGCATGTTCACCGCCAATTCGATGAATTGCCTGACGGAGGCGCTCGGCCTCTCGCTGCCCGGGAACGGCTCCACCCTCGCCACCCACGCCGACCGCAAGCGTCTCTTCGAGGAGGCGGGTCATCGCATCGTCGATCTCGCCCGCCGCTATTACGAGGGCGACGACGAGTCGATCCTCCCGCGCAATGTCGCCAACAAGCAGGCGTTCGAGAACGCCATGTCGCTCGATATCGCGATGGGTGGTTCCACGAATACCGTGCTGCACATCCTCGCTGCTGCCTATGAAGGCGATATCGACTTCGACATGGATGATATCGATGCGCTCTCCCGCCGCGTGCCTTGCCTCTCGAAGGTCGCACCGGCCAAGGCCGATGTCCACATGGAGGATGTCCACCGCGCGGGCGGCATCATGGCCATCCTCGGCCAGCTGGACGCTGCCGGGCTGATCCACCGCGACTCCCCGACTGTCCACACAGCCACCCTGGGTGAGGCAATCGACCACTGGGCGATCGACCGCACCGCCGATGAGGCGGTCCGCACGTTCTTCCGCGCCGCGCCGGGCGGCATCCCGACCCAGGTCGCGTTCAGCCAGGATGCCCGCTGGGACGACCTGGACCTCGACCGCGAGACGGGTGTGATCCGCTCCGCCGAGCATCCGTTCTCGAAGGATGGTGGCCTGGCGGTGTTGAAGGGCAACATCGCGCTTGATGGTTGCATCGTGAAGACCGCCGGTGTGGACGAGTCGATCCTGACCTTCACCGGTCCGGCCGTCGTCTTCGAGAGCCAGAACGACGCCGTGAAGGGCATCCTCGGCGGCGAGGTCAAGGCTGGCGATGTGGTGGTGATCCGCTATGAGGGACCGAAGGGCGGCCCTGGCATGCAGGAGATGCTCTATCCGACGAGCTACCTGAAGTCGCGCGGGCTTGGCAAGGCCTGCGCCCTCGTTACTGATGGACGCTTTTCCGGCGGCACATCCGGCCTCTCGATCGGCCACGCCTCGCCAGAGGCCGCGCAGGGTGGCGCGATCGGTCTCGTCCGCAACGGCGACACCATCGCGATCGACATCCCGAACCGGACCATCGACTTCCTGGTCTCCGACGACGAGCTGGCCGCCCGTCGCGCGGAGCAGGATCGCCTCGGCTGGAAGCCCGCCGCGCCCCGCAAGCGCAACGTGACGACCGCGCTGAAGGCCTATGCGGCGTTCGCGGCCTCGGCGGACAAGGGGGCTGTGCGCATCCTCCCGGAGTAACCATCGCCAATCGAAACGCATGAGAACGAAGACCCGCCAGGCACATCATGCCTGGCGGGTCTTCGTCGGTGCCCGGAGGGTCAGGTAAGTGGTCCGTCCACTCAGCCCACCTCGGTGATCGAGATGGTCGCCTTCTGGTTCTCCGTGAAACGTGTTTCCACCTCGACCCCCTTCGGGACCGAGACGTGGAGGGTCATCGCCCCGTCTGCGTCGAGGTCCCAGCGCACGTCGATGGACCCGGCGTCCGGATGGGGAGCGCTACCTTCCGCCCAGGTCAGCCCGCACGGCTCCGGCGCGATCAGCACCTTCGCCCACCCTGGCGCGAGCGGTCGGATGCCGAGCAGCCGCGCCGGGAAGAAGGCAGCGGGGGCGGCGGACCAGGCATGGCAGTGGCTGCGGCTCAGCAAGCCCTTCCCGGAGACGAAGTTGGAGCTGGGGAACATCTCCCAGCAGGTCGTCGCGCCGCGATCGAGCATGTAGCCGTAGTGCTGGCGGGCATCGGCCAACGCCGTCGCCGTGTGTCCCCGGTCGGCGAGCGCGTCGTAGAGGAAGATCGACATCCACGGGCTGCCGATCTGCACCCAGTCGGCGGGCGGATCGATCAGCACCGTGTCGATGCGTTCGCGACGATCGCCCGCCGGCACGCTGGCGAGCAACGCGAACATCTGGGTTTGCACGCTGATCGTCGTCGAGCGCGTTCCGTCGGCGTGGATCGAATCGATATAGGCCTGTGCGTCGTCCGACCACAGGTGCGTGTCGACCGCGTGGCGGAGGCGGGCGGCGGTGTCGAGGAGCGGCGTCGCATCGGCGTCCGAATCGGCCACTTTCGCGATGCGTCCGGCGGCCTCCAGCGCCATCACCATCAGGCAATTCTGGTGAGCCACGATGCCGGAATCCGGCTGGTCGATTGGCGCCCAGTCGAGCAGGTTCCAGGCAGTGATCTCCAGCAGGTCATCGGCGTTCAGGTGTGCGGAGAACGCTTCCAGCGCCGACTGCACCTTCGGCCACATCTCGGCGGCGAAGACGCGATCACCGGTGCGGTGAATGTGCTCGTCCACCGCGAGCGTCCAGAAGAACGTGAAGTTCGGGATCACGTTGTTCCACGCAGACGGGATGTTCGAGCCATAGAGGGGCGATCGCGGGGCCGACTGCGGCACGAGGCGCAGGCAGCGGCGGGTGAGGGCTTCCGCGCCAAAGAGATAGGCGGCGAAGCGGGCGCTGCTGTAGGAGTCCCCCACCCAGAAGACCTGCTCGTAGCCGGGGCAGTCGACGTAGGTATCCTCCATGCAGGCGATGACGGTGCGGCGGCTGAGTTCCCAGATCTGGTCCAGCCGGGCATCGCTGCACCGGAAGCGCCCGACGCGGGAGACCGGGAAGTGGCTCTCCACGACGTGCAATTCGTGCAGGATCACCGGTGCGTCCGGATCGGCATCGGCGGCGCGGCGGATCGTGACCTGGAGGTACCGCATGCCGCGCCGGCTCGGGGACTGGTAGGTCTGGCGGCCCGCTCGCGTGGTGTAGCGGAAGGCGTTCTCCATCCCGACTGAGTCCTCGCGGTGGCCGGTGATGGCGTCGAGGTACTCGAACCCGTAGATGTCCATGACGGTTCCCGCTGGCGCCTCGATATCGAACCCGATGTAGCCGGAGAACTCGCGCCCGAGGTCGAGCACCAGTTCGGTGTCGTAGCCGGGACGCGCGGGAATCTCGGTGGCGTTCCCGGCCGCGATGGCGTGGAGGTGGGAGGGTACTGGCGCGAGCTTCCGCTCGCGGGGATGGACGCTGGTCGTGAAGAGGCTGGCCGGGCTGACAAGGGCAGCGGGCACCGGGCGCACCATATCGCCGAAGGCACGGAGGTCGCTGGCCTCCGTCATCGTCTCGGCACGGCAGGCGATCTGGGCTGGGATCGGGTCTGGCTGCGGCCAGTTCTCCTGAATCGTGCCGATGGTGAGATCGGTGATCGGGCCGATGGTGATGAATGGCGTCTCCTGCGCATCGCCGAGGGGCGAGACGAGGGCGATAGCCTCGGGATCGACGGCGTTCACGGCGAGATGGACCGTGTGGCCATGATCGACGAACGAAATGTCCGCGACGATCAGGTGGTCGCCCGCCGGGAGGTCGACCGTACGGGAGCGTGATCCCTGCGCGCCTTCGTCCAGATCATCCCACGCCGACCACTCGCCCGCGATCCCGAGTCCCGGCTTTCGCTGAGGCAGGATCACCGTGACGCTGGTTGGGCGCGCGACACGGATGGTGGTGACGAGGAAGCCGGTGTAGCCGACGTGATTGGCGTGATCTGGTGCCTCCGGGGACATCTGCGTGCGCATGTCGATGCCGGCGCTGATGACTGGCGGCTTCACGAATGCCAGCTGGGTGACATCCACCGGACGGACCGGCGCTTCCTCCAGCGGCGGGATGTCGCGCGGATAGAGCGGTCCCCACGGACCTTCGCCAGCGGCGGCGAAGGGGCCTGCATTCGGCCATGCCGAATCGTCGAAGTCGGGATCGGTCCACGGAGCGTCGGTATCGAGGGCGCGGGCGTCGATCTGCTCGGTGAACCCGAGCTGGCACGAGATGCGGCTGGCGCGGGGATCGTGGATGGGCGGCGTCAGGATCTTCCAGGCCGCGTCCGTGCCGATGGGGGTGCCGCCAAGGTCGATCTCGGCGAGCAGGCCGCCGCGCTGGCGGAAGGTGGTGAATGTCGCCACGCCGAAGTGGAGCACATGAACGGCGACGACGTTCGGGCCGTCGGTGCGCAGGAGATGGCCGATCTCCCAGGTATCCACGAACCAGTGGGCGGTGAACCCGCGCACCGGGCCATGGCCGACTGGCGTCCCGTTCACCCAGAGCCGGTAGCGTGTGTCCGCCGTGATGCGGATCGTGGCGTCGGGGGCGGGCTGGGTGAGGTCGAACCTGCGGCGGAACCAGCGCCAGGCGTTACGCGGGCTGGGATCGCCACTGTCCCAGATCCACTGGGCGGCGGGCGAGAAGGCGACCGGGGTGGCGTACGTTTCGGGGGTGACGAGCGCGCTCATGGGCGGGACTCCGGGCGGCAGGGGCCGGGGCGGAAGCGGATGGTCAGTGTTCGGGCATCGTCGCGAATCGGGTGCCGATGCGCAAGGGGGGAACCAGCCAAGGGTGCCATCCACTGGGGGCCTGCCGGCATGGTGAACACCCTCGGGAATGCGGCCGACGACTCGCGCAGGGCAGAGGGGAGGGATTGGTAGTGACGGGAGTGTGTGGGTAGGCACGATGACGCGATTTGCGTAGGAGTTGCTCATTGCGTCGTTCATCGGGCGGCGCATACTGCGTGGCCAGACGCACATCATCGGGCGAGGTGCCCTGGCGCCGTGGATGCGAAGGCTGCAAAGGAGACGGAGATGGACCCCATTCGTGTCGATGCCGCTGCCGTTCCGGCGTTCGCTGGCTCGGTTCCTGAATGCTATCAGCGGTATTTCGTGCCACTCATCTTCGAGCCGTACGCGGTCGACCTTGCCCGTCGTGCCGCTCGGCGCCAGCCTTCGCGCGTGCTCGAACTCGCCGCCGGGACGGGCGTGGTGACGCGCCATCTCGCGGAGATGCTGCCATCGGCGGTCCCCATCGTCGCGACCGACCTGAGTCAGGCGATGCTCGACCAGGCTGCCGCAGAAGGCATCGCGCGGCCTGTGGAATGGCAGCAGGCGGACGCGATGAACCTGCCGTTTCCGGATGCGTCCTTCGATCTCGTTCTCTGTCAGTTCGGGGTCATGTTCTTTCCGGACAAGGCGCATGCATACGCCGAAGCGAGGCGGGTCCTGCAACCGGGTGGCCAGTTCATCTTCAGTGTCTGGGACCGGATCGAGGAGAACGACTTCGCGAATGCCGTGACCGGGACGCTCGCATCGGTGTTCCCGGACGATCCTCCCGACTTCATGGCCCGCATACCGCATGGCTATCATGATCTCGATGCGATCGCGGATGACTTGCGGCGTGGCGGGTTTGCGCGGGAGGCGGAAATGGCAACGCTCGCCTCGCGGAGCCGGGCCGCATCGGCGCGGATGGCTGCCTTGGCCTACTGCCAGGGATCGCCAGTCCGGGGCGAGATCGAATCACGCGGACCGTCGCGGATCGCGGAGGTGACGGATACCGTGACGGCCGCGCTCGCGGATCGGTTCGGGGATGGGGCCGTGGACGGGAAGATCCAGGCGCACGTCATCGCGGTCGAGGCGTAGCGTTCGCTGTGGGGATGACGAAGCCGGACGATCCTTGCGATCGTCCGGCTTCGTTGTGCTGACTGATTCGAGGCCACGGTGGGCGTCATGAGTGATGCCGGCGTCGCCTCGTATGCGAGCCAATGAGCAGACTCGCGAGGGATGCAGCCAGGACAACGGGAATGATTGAGGGAAGCCCGGACAATTCTGGGGTTCCCGTGCCAGTGCTGGGAAGGCTGGTCACGGGAACCTGCGTCGTGGGGAATGCGGTTGGCGGGTCCGGGGGGACGGACGTTTGTGTCGGTGGCAAGCTGGTCGGCGTGGTGGAGGAGCTTGGGGACGCTGTTGCCGTTGCGGTGGAGGTTGGCGCGGATGTCACGGTCGCGGTGGCCGTGGCCGTCGAGACTGCGGTGTTTGCTGGTGTTTCTGTCGGTGTATTGGTCGGGACGGTAGTGCTGGTAACGGTCGTCGTCGCGGTGGTCGCTTCTGTGGCGGGGATGGTCGGGGATGGCGTGACGCAGGGTGAGGGCTCGTCGGAGGCGGGCATGATCTCAGGCGTCGGCGCGCACAGATCGACTGTCGGGGTCCGTGTGGGTGACACCGTTGGTGTGTAGGTGGCTGTTGGGGTCTCCGTTGGCGTGGCTGTGCTCGTTGCTGTCTCCGTTGGCGTCGCGGTCGCCGGGGTCTCCGTTGGCGTGGCTGTGCTCGTTGGGGGCTCTGTGGCTGTGGCTGTGGCCGCGCTCGTTGGTGTGTTCGTGGGCGCTTGAGTCGGGGTGCTGGTCGGGATCGCTGTCTCGGCGGAGGTCGACGTGACAGTGGGTGCCGGAGGATTCGTCGGTGTGCTGGTGGGGGTGCTGCTCACCGTAGCAGTCGCTGTGGTTGTGGCTGTTGGTGGAATGGTGGCCGTTGCCGTTGATGTTTCCGTCGGCACGGCGGTGTGCGTGGGGGTGGATGGAACCCCATTGGCGACGACCATTGCCGCCTCGGCTGTGGCGCCCTGCGACTGGGTGGCCTCATCGAAGAAGTAGGCCGTGACCGGGTAGGTCGTGCCGAGTGCGGCGTTGTCGGGGATCGTGTACGTGACGGTTATCGACGCGGAAAACGCCTGGCCCGGGGTGGTGTCCAGCACAACGTCGACGAACGTCGCGCTGGTTGTTCCCCACGCCTGGGCGGAGCACGTCGCACCGGTGGCCGAGCAGCTTGCGCTGGCGCCAGAAGCATCGTAGGGCAGGGTTGTGTCGATGTAGACCAGGGTCGTCGACTGGCCGGCGATGCCCGACGCGGTCACCGTGAACGTCGCGCTGTCGCCGGGGAGCGCCGATACCGATCCCGGGCTGAGGGTGATCGCCTGGTCGCCTGGTCTGGGGGGCGTGTTTGTCGGGGTGACCACGACGCTCGCACTCCATTGCGCGACGAGACAGGCACTGATGCGGGCCGGGTCGGCGGTGTCACGCGCCCTGAAGGCATACGTCGCCTCGGTGTTGGAGCCCCAGAACACGCCGTCTCCGGGATAGGTCGAGAGGGGCGACCCCTGGCAGCCACCGCCACCCCACCGGTCGAGGACGACGGTGCTCGTGTTTCCGCCGGTTGCCTGGACGAGGACGCTCGCTCCGACAGGGACCGTCACGTTGCCCTGGGTGAAGTTGAGCGAGAGGACGAGGGGGATTGGGGTCGGCGTGGGCGAAGGGGTCCAGTTCTCTGGAGTGGGTGTCGGGGTGACGAATGTGGCTGATTGGCAATCGGAGATGGGCTGCCCGGCCTTATACCCACGGAACCAGAGGGTGGCGGGATCGGTGGCCCCGATCTGATGGGTCGTGGGGCCGAGATAGAAATCCAGGTGGGCCAATCCAACCGCGCAAGCAGCCGGGTTGTCATAGACATACACGGTCACGCCTGGATCGATCGCGAGGTTGACGGGATCGGGCAGCGAGACGGTCACATTGCCGGTCTCGCCATTGAGGGTGAATCCCTGATCTGCGGCGGCGTCGAATGAATCGCCGGATGTCGAATCGACTGTCGAGGAGGCCGCGGGTGTCTCGGTGGCTACGACAGGTTCGGCCGTTTCCGGGTCGCCGGCTGGAGGGTCGGTGACGACCGGTTCGTCCGTGGTGACGGGACTCGCGTCCTGCGCGAATGCCGGTTGGAGGGCGGGCACAACGAGCGCGGTGAGCACGAGCAAGGCGGCGATCAGCGACAGAATTGGGCCGGACCAGCGGATTCGCATCGAAGGGCTCCCTCGGAGGCCCGGCATTCAGCGGGAGTGCCGGACTGGTGAACGGCATGGGCAATCCACCGTCATCCTAGGAGTGGGGAGGCATGCGCACCACCACTGGGCGTCCCAGATCCCTGGGATGCTCGGCGGTACCTTGGGATTTCCTGCCGGGAAGCTGCTGGGGGTTAGCCGCGAACAACCTCATGGATCGCCGGAACGGCAGATTGTGGGATGTGGTCCGCAGCCGTGTGCTCCGGTTTCACCGCGCGGAGCGAACTCGGCAAGTAGCCAAATGTCTCGCGGAACGATCGAGCGAGCGCCCATCCCGATCCGAACCCGAACGCAAGGGCGATCTCCTCAAGCGGGCGCTGCTCGGTTCCCGAATGGAGAAGTATGCGGATGGCACGGAGGCGCTCCTGCCGGATGAATCGCTCGACCCCGCCATCGTCCTCGAAGAGCCGGAAGAGCGACGATCGGGAGAGGGGGAATGCCAGGAGGAGTGATGCGACGGACAGGGACGGGTCGGTGAGCTGGTCGCGGATATGTGCGACAACCTCGGCACGCTGGATCGCGGGATCATGGACGGGGCGGGATGACAGCGGGAGCACCTCGTGCAGGAGGTCGATGGCTACGGACATGGTGAAGTCGACGAGCACGCTGACTGCTGGCTCGTCGAGATTGCCAAGATAGCCATGCATGGACTGGAGGTGTTGGGCGAGAAGGCGCGAACGAGGATCGCGCAGAACGGTGCCGTGGAACCGGCTGAAGCCGGGAAAGAGTCCGTCAATCAGGTCGCGGGGGAGGTACAGGGTTGTCGTGCGTCCGCCCAGTGAGACGGAGGTTTCCGGCTGGGAGAAGTCGAAAACCTGGAGATCTCCCCGGCGGATAACCGACTCGCCATCATTGATGGTGGCAACGCGCGCGCCATCGCCCACCGTGAAAAGTCCATAGTGATCGATCTGGTCGCGACGTATTTCCCTGGAGGTGCGGATGAGCGTCTGCGGGGTCATTTCGCCGCCAGTGAGGACGAACTCGTCGTGTCTCCAGATGCGTCCTGTGGCGTGAAACACGACGTTGTCATCCAGCAGGACCTGATGCGTGCTGAGCAAGCCTTCGCGCCAGACATCCAGACGCTCATCCTGAGGCAGCGCGTTGGAGTCGAATACGTGGGAGATGAGCGTCCGTGAAGGGTCTCTCATGCGAGGCCATCCTGCGTGGTCGGGCGTCGCGCGAAGCGAAACCGATGCATGACCGCCGTGGGGACAGATGCGAACCGTTTCATCATAGCGGTCCATGAATGGCAATGGAATGATGCACGATCTGGCCAGAGGGTAATCGCAGGCTCCGTGTTCGCGCTGCGCCCAAGCCACCACGACGTCAGATCGGCGCACCCCCGTGAATGTGCTATGCGAGCGACCGTCCAGCATTGCGCGATTCGTTCCGTGGCTCGGTAGCGTTCGTGGGCGCCCCCTCGGCACGGGTGGCATGCGAAGCGTCCGAGCATCAACCGGGCAACGACGCACGATGTGACCACATCGTGCGTCGTTGCCCGGTTGATGGCGAAATGCTGGGCCTAGGCAGCTAGAAGAGGCTGGCGGCGCGGAAGCGGCGGGCGACCCAGTTGACGGAAAGCAGCAGGATCAGGCCGATCACCGACTTGAACAGGCCGATGGCGGTGGCGTAGGAGAACTGCGGGACCTGCGAGGCGAGCCCCACGTTGTAGACGTACGTGTCGATCACCTCGGAGACGGACATGTTCAGCGGGTTCTGCATGAGGATGATCTTCTCGAACCCGGAGCTGAGCAGCGTGCCCATGTTCAGGATCAGCAGGATCGCCGCCACTGGCAGAATGCCAGGCAGGTCGATGTCCCGCATGCGCTGGATCTTGTTTGCGCCATCGAGGATGGCGGCCTCATGCAAGGATGGGTCGATACCCGCCAGCGCCGCGAGGTAGATGATGCAGTTGAAGCCCACGCTTTGCCACACGCCGGACCAGACGTAGATCGACTTGAAGTAGTCGGGTTTTGACATGAAGGCGATCGGGTCGATGCCAAAGAGGCCGAGGAACTGGTTGAAGATGCCATTCAGGGAGAGCAATTGCAGGATCATGCCGACGATGACCACCGTCGAGATGAAGTGTGGGGCGTAGCTGACCATCTGCACGGTCTTCTTGAACCAGGTTCGGGTGACATAGTTCAGGGCCAACGCGAGGATGATCGGCAGCGGGAATCCTGCCACCAGCGAGTAGACATTCAGGACGAGGGTGTTCTGGAGGATCGGCCAGAAGTTGTAGGAATTGAAGAAGCGTTCGAAGTTGGCCAGCCCGACCCACTCCGCAGTCCAGAGTCCCGCGAAACCACCGCGCGCCTTGTAGTCGCGGAAGGCGATCTGCACGCCCCACATGGGGATGTACTGGAAGATGAGGAGCCAGAGCATCGGCAGCGCAAGCATCACCCAGAGTTGCCAGGTGCGGCGGAAGCTGGCGAAGCGTGGGCTGCGCTTCACATACGTGGTGTCCGGGATCGCCCGGGTCGGCGCGCCGGCTCCCCCCGAGGCGGTGGTCGTGGCCTGGTGGATCGTGGGGGCGGCATTTGCAGAAGCATTGGTCGAGGAAATCTGCATCGGGAACTCTCCGAACTCGATGAACAGTCACGGCAAGGGCAGGGTGAGCGGGATTAGCCCTTGAGCGAGCCGATCATGACGCCGCGGACGAAGTGCTTTTGCACGAATGGATAGATGATCAGGACGGGAAGGCTGGCGACGACGATCAGTGAGTACTTCAGGAGGTCCTGGAGGTTCTGTCGCTGCATCTGCTGGGCGACATCGCCGAAGGTGGTCATGTCCATCTGGTTCTGGATGAGGATCTCGCGCAGGATCAACTGGAGGGGGAAGAGGCTCTGATTGGTCAGGTAGATCAGGGCATTGAAGAAGCTGTTCCACTGGCCGACCGCGTAGAGCAGGGCATTCACCGCGATGATCGGCATGGAGAGCGGGATCACATTGTCGACCATGAACCGGAAGTCGCTGCTGCCATCGAGATGGGCGGCCTCCAGCAACTCATCGGGGATGGTGGTCTGGAAGAAGGTGCGGGTGATGATGACCTGATAGACCGAGAGCGCGGCGGGCAGGATCATCGCAAAGGGGGTGTTGATGATCCCGAGTGAGCGGACGGTGAGGTAGGTCGGGATCAGGCCACCATTGAAGAGCATGGTGAAGAGGAAGAGGCCCATGACGATGCCCCGGCCCTTCAGGTCACGTCGGGAGAGGGGATAGGCGGCAAGCAGGGTGAGGGTCACGCTGATGACGGTGCCAGAGACCGTATAGAAGAGGGAATTGCGGAAACCGGTGACGATCTTCGGATTCCGGAAGACGGCTCGGTAGCCTTCCAGGGTGACATCGACGGGCCAGAGCCACATCTTGCCGGAGATGACGGCGCGGGGATCGCTGAGCGAGGCGCTGACGACATAGATCAGCGGATAGGCGACGGCGAGGAGAAAGAGCAGGAGAATGGTGTAGTTGACGATATTGAAGATGCGGTCGCCGCCGCGATCCCTGATCCCGCTCTGGTTCATGGCCTTCATCTCCTCCCGACCGTGTCATTCATGGGCAGCCGGCACACGGTTCTCAGGGCGCTGCATCGTTGAATGCCCTTGCGCCAGCAATCCGGGGCGAACTCCGGCGTGGCGATGTGCTCCTTGCCTGCAACGATGAGAGCCGCCAGGCTCTTGACATTGTCTACTGTATACAGTCAGCGTCTGTGCTTCGCATCATACCCGGAACATCCGTGGCGTGCAAAATCCCCCCGGCCTTGCCGCGAGATGCGATACGTCGCTCCTTACAGGGTGGCTTGGGAGGCCGGGGCTGCTGGCGATCGATCGCTGGTGTTGCATGGACGGCCGTGGTGGGGGCGTGGAAGCCGGACTGGCTCCGAGGAGGTGTCCGGACACGCAAACCTTGCAAAAGCTGTGCGCTGTCTGCATGGAGAACGGCGGCAACTCCTGTATCCTGACACCGGTATAGGGGGAACGCGAACCATATCGCTTCCGGGACCTGGTTCAGATGCGTGCGGCGATTGCTTGGGGGAAAGCACGATGCGGGGTGGAACTGGGCGCGGACGCGTCTACACGATCGAACGCTGTGGTGGATTCGTCGTGGTGATGGCGCTTCTGGCGTCGTTGATTGCGGTGATCGTGGGAGCGCCATCTGTGGTGGCGCAGGATACGGGTGATATTCCGGCTGGTGGTCCGGTGGTCGTGGTCTTGAACGATCAGGCGTCGTTCCGGGGCGCGAGCGTGACGGATCAGCTCGATGTCGAGCCGACACAGGTCTACGACACGATCTTCAATGGGTTTGCCGCGGACCTCGATGGTGAGCAGATCCTCGAGCTCAGCCAGAACCCGCAGGTTGCCGCGATCGTGCCGGACGTTACCTTCTATGGCGACGCCGACTATCCCCCCGCCATCGCGCGGGCGGGGCTCACTGACGCGGTGTCTGGCGGCACATCTGGCGCGAGCATAGCGATCATCGACTCCGGCATCGCATCGCATGGAGCGCTGAACATCGCTGGTGGCTACAACTGCATGAGCACCGATCGCGGTGCCTGGGGCGACAATGCGGGCCACGGCACGCATGTCGCAGGCATTGCGGGGGCGAGCGGCGGGAGCTCGATCGGATCGGCACCGGGGGCGAGCCTCTGGGCCGTGAAGGTGCTCGATGGTTCGGCAGGTTCGAACCCGACAGGGTCGCTGAGTACCGTTCTGTGCGGCCTCAACTGGGTCGCCGCGAATGCCGGGATGTTCGATGCCGCCAACATGAGCCTGACCACCAGCGGGTCCGGTGCGACCGCGTGCAGCGATGCCTCCGATCCCCTGCACGGGGCGATCTGCGCCGTGGTGAATGCCGGGGTGCCGGTCGTCGTGGCGGCAGGGAACTCCAGCACGACGGGCGGTGTCATTCCCGCGGCCTACCCGGAAGTGATCTCGGTCGCGTCGCTGACCGACTACAACGGGATGCCTGGTGGTGGCGCGCCGAAGCCCGGGTACTGCCCCGGTACGAACGATGGCCCGGATGACACGATCTCCGGATTCAGCAACTATGGCGCCCTGGCGGATCTCGCAGCGCCGGGCGCGTGCATTATCTCGACGTATATCGGCGGTGGGTACGCCTATCTCTCCGGAACCAGCATGGCATCTCCGCTGGTGGCGGGTGTTGTCGCAAACTACGTCGCCGGTGGCGGCGGCGATCCGCTCGGGTGGCTGCTCTCATCGGCAACGATGGCGGAGTCGTCGGCAGCTGGATACTCCGGCTCGAAGAGCGCGGGTCCGGTCCTGTACCTGAGCGGCACGGTCATCACGCCGACTCCTTCGGGAACGGTCACTGCGACCGTCACCGCAACGGGGACGGCTATGCCACTCTCACCGCTACCACGACGGCCATCCTCACCGCCACTGCCACGCCCACCCAGACACCAACGTCCACCGCAACCATGACTCCCACCGCAACGTCGACGGCAACCGTGACCGGAACGACGACGGCCACGGTCACAACGACGCCTTCCATCACGCCCACCGCTACGGCAACCGCAACCACCACCACCACGCAAACCCCGACGCGTACGGCAACGATCCCGGCTCCAACCGTAACGCAGACCCCGACGCGTACGGCAACGGTCCCGGCACCAACCGTAACCCAGACTCCGACGCGCACCCCCACGGTCCCGGCACCGACGGCGACTGCAACGCAAACGCCGACGACCGTTCCATCGCCGACCGCCACGCGCACACCGTCACCGACGACCGCACCGACGGCGACGGCGGGAACTGGCAAGGTGACGAACACCGGGGGAGGCGGGGTGAACTGCCGGAGTGGTCCCGGCACGGGCTACAGCGTGATCACGGTGCTGGCGGAAGGGGCGATCGTGCCGCTGAACGGACCAGCATCCGGTGGCTGGCAGCCAGTGATCTGCGGTGGCCAGGCGGGCTACGTGACGACGGCGTATATCACGATCGTGACGCAGCCATCGACGGCAACCCCGACACCGACCCGGACGCCAGCTGGCCCGACCCCGACGCGCACTGCGACCAACACCGCGACGGTGCCGGGTCTGACGGCCACCAGCACGCCGACTGGCGTCGCCACGGCGACCCGCACACCGTCACCGACGACCGCACCGACGGCGACGGCGGGAACTGGCAAGGTGACGAACACCGGGGGAGGCGGGGTGAACTGCCGGAGTGGTCCCGGCACGGGCTACAGCGTGATCACGGTGCTGGCGGAAGGGGCGATCGTGCCGCTGAACGGACCGGCATCCGGTGGCTGGCAGCCAGTGATCTGCGGTGGTCGGGCGGGCTACGTGACGACGGCGTATATCACGATCGTGACGCAGCCATCGACGGCAACCCCGACACCGACCCGGACGCCAGCCGGTCCCACCCCGACGCGCACTGCGACCGGCCCGCGACGCCACTGGCATCGCCACGGCCACGCGCACACCGTCGCCGACGACGGTTCCAACCGCGACGTCGACATCGACGGGAACTGGGAGCATTTCCGGAACGGGCGGGGCCGGTGTGAACTGCCGCTCCGGGGCGGGGACGTCCTTTGGCGTGATTACGGTACTGGCCGAAGGGGCGACGGTGCCGTTACGCGGAAGTGCATCCGGTGGTTGGCAGCCGGTAACGTGTGGTGGCAGCGCAGGATGGGTATCGTCGGCCTACATCACGATCATTTCCGGATCGGGTGATGGCGGGGCGACGGTCGCGCCGACCAAGGCCACCGCCACGATCGCCACGGCAACGATCCCGCCAACGGAGTCGCCTTCGGCCACGAACACAGCCACGGCTACCGCCACCAGCACGGAAACGTCGGTTCCTACCGAGACTCCGACGGCAACGAGCACGGCGACGGTGGAACCAACATCGACTGCCACCTCCGAACCGACATTGACCGCGACGACCGCCGCCACGGCCACGACTCCGGTGGTCGACGGCCAGGTCGGCACCGTGACCGGCACGGGTGGGGAAGGGGTCTTCTGCCGAAGCGAGGCGTCGTCGGAGGGGGCCGTCATCCTGACGCTGGGCGAGGGGACGACGGTGCCGGTAACGGGAGAACCGCTGGACGGATGGGTGCCCGTCCTCTGCGCCGACGGCGTGCCGGGGTATGTTTCGAGCACGTATCTCACGATCGGGAGTGGCGAGGCGGGCGGCATTCCGACACCGGGCGCCCTGCCCACGCTACCCGCTAGTGAGGACTCCGCGACTGTCGAGCCGACGACCGAGGGCGCCCTCATCGAGACGGTCGAGCCAACCGCCGAGGTCGCGACGGAGGAAGCGGACGGTGTTGAGGAACCGACGGCAACGCCGTCCGAAACGCCGCTGCCGGTGGCGAATATCAGTGACAGCGAGCAGAGCGGCGGCGCATGGTACGCCGTCGACAACGATCCGCTCACGAGCTGGACGGTCTGGCCGTCGCTCTCCCCGAAGAGGGTCACGCTGACGATCGACCTTGGTGTCGTGCAGCCGGTGGATCACCTGACGCTGGAGACGGATGCCTGGAACACGCTGCCGTACACCGAGGTCTGGCTCTCCGACGATGGCGTGACCTGGTGGAACGTGATGCAGTTCCAGGGGGCGAACCTGCAACCGGACTTGCCTGCGAGCCTGCCGCTCGGGTACTGGGCGCGCTTCGTGATGCTGGTGGTGCCGCATGCGGATGAGACCGGTCTGGCCTCGTTCGGGGGCATCCGGCAGCTCGATTTGTGGGCAACGGAGACCGGCGACGCGCTGCCGCTGACGGCATTCGGGGTGCCGGTGACGCCGGAACCGGAACCGACGCAGCCGGTCGAGGAGGTTCCGGTGGTGGTCGAAACCGCCGCACCCGTGGAGACGGAGGTTCCCTCGGAGACGGTAGAACCCCCGGTCGATGGGGGAGGGGCGACGGTGGAGACGACGGAGCCGTAGTCGCTGATCGAGCTTTCGTCCAAGGACCTGGAGGCGATCTTGCTTCCAGGTCCTTGCGTTCCGGGCGTTGAAATGACACTCCGGACGGGGTATGATTAGGCCATCGAAGCGAACGCATGTTCTTATTCTCGGCAAGGGAATGAATGGTGCGGGCGTTTGCGGTCAGGCGGTACGATCGCTGGTCGTGCCTGGCTGGCCGACTGGATTCGAGCATGTTCGCCGGGTAGCCGGCTGGTCCCAATCGAGCGCAGAAGCGCCGCGAAGCTATGCGGCCAAACCGCGAGGGCTTCCAGGGGAAAGGGTTCTGTTCCATGACTGATCGCGGAGACCGTGCCAAGTCGGTCGATATGGCCATCGCCCAGATCGAACGGCAGTTCGGCAAGGGGTCCATCATGAAGATGACCCCTGGCGAGGTCAATCCGATGCAGATCGATGCCATCCCGACAGGGAGCATCGCGCTCGATCTGGCGCTCGGGATCGGCGGCGTGCCGCGCGGCCGCATCGTCGAGGTCTA
Organism: Thermomicrobiales bacterium; assembly: GCA_049840815.1. Classification (GTDB taxonomy): domain Bacteria; phylum Chloroflexota; class Chloroflexia; order Thermomicrobiales; family UBA6265; genus JASGDN01. The sequence continues at coordinate 160,425 of JASGJI010000009.1, forward strand.
CGGGCCGGAGTCGTCGGGCAAGACGACGCTGGCGCTGCACATCATCGCCGAAGCGCAGAAGATGGGCGGCATGGCGGCGATTGTCGATGCCGAGCACGCGCTCGATCCGGTCTACGCCTCCAAGCTGGGGGTCGATCTGGACGAGTTGCTGATCTCGCAGCCGGATACGGGCGAGCAGGCGCTGGAGATCACGGAGACGCTGGTGCGCTCCGGCGCGCTGGATGTGATCGTGGTGGACTCGGTGGCGGCGCTGGTGCCGAAGGCCGAGATCGAGGGCGACATGGGCGATTCCCACGTCGGCCTCCAGGCCCGCCTGATGAGCCAGGCATTGCGAAAGCTGACGGGTGCGATCAGCCGCTCCAAGACGTGCGTGATCTTCATCAACCAGCTGCGCATGAAGATCGGTGTGATGTTCGGGTCGCCGGAAACGACGACCGGTGGCCAGGCGCTGAAGTTCTACGCGTCGGTGCGGATGGACATTCGCCGGATCGAGACATTGAAGAACGGGCAGGATGCGATCGGCATCCGGGCGCGGGTGAAGGTGATCAAGAACAAGGTTGCCCCGCCATTCCGCCAGGCCGAGTTCGACATCATGTACAACGAGGGCATCTCTGTCGCGGGCAGTGTGCTCGACGTGGGGGTTGATCTCGGGATCGTGCGGAAGAGTGGCGCGTGGTTCTACCTCGGTGAGGACCGGCTGGGGCAGGGCCGGGAGAATGCGAAGGAGTTCCTGAAGGCGAATCCGGATGTGCTGGACGAGATTCGCAACCGGATCAAGGCGGCCTCGCCGGAGCTGTCGGGGCGGCTGGCCTTTGATGGCAACGAATCGGACGATGAGGTGGATGCGGACGGCGTGATCTTCTCCTGAGGACATCCACCAGTCACCACAAAAGCATCCCGGCGGACGACCTGTCCGCCGGGATGCTTTTGTGGTTCAAGGCAACATATCCCTGTGATGCCGTCGAGGGATAGGGTCGGGGCCGGATCAGGGGAGGTGAGAAGCCGGTGGTGTGCGCGCTTCGGCGGTGAGGAGGGCGGTGGCGAAGGCCTCCGGGTTGTCGTCCATCATCACATGTCCGGCGTCGGGGATCTCGACGAGGGTCACGCCGGAGGCTGCCAGGGCGTCGAGGCCTGTGAGGTCTGGCGTGCGGTCGCCGTACACGAACGTCGTGGGAATGCGTCGGGTAATTGCCTGCACCTGCTCGCGGAAGGTCGGGGTGCGGTCGGCGAGGAGGGAGACGGCCGCGCGATGCAGCGCGACCGGGAGGGCCTGCTGAAGGATCGGCAGGTAGATCGCTGCACCCATGTCACCCCGATCCGCCTGGTTCGCGGTCGCGTGCACGAGGCGACCGTACCCGCGTGCGAGGAAGAAGGCTTCTGACTGCGAGGCGATGTGTTTGCTCAGGGTACCGACACCCGGATCGAGGTTTGGTTCGGCGACGATCAGGGTCGCGACGACCTCCGGATGACGGGTTGCAAGGGCGATGGCGATCGAGCCGCCCATGCTGTGTCCGACGATGGTGGCAGGGCCGATCCCGAGCGAGCGCAGTATGGTGGCGACGAGATCGGCCTGGTCCTCCATGGAGAAGCTCCACGTTTCTGTGGCGTTGCGCGAATACCCGAACCCCGGAAGGTCGATCAGGAGCGCTCTGGGGGCATCCTGGGGCTTCTGGAGGGCATGTTCCGGGAACGATGCGATGCTTGATGAGCCAAGTCCGTGGAGGAAGACGCGCGGAGCGTGGTTCGTGGCGTTGCCGGGGAGGTCGAGCCAGGCGACCCGGAGCGGCGTGTCGAGGCCGGGCGTGATGAGTGTGTGGATGCGCATGGAACCCCTCGGAGTGGGCAGGTGCGGAAACGGGAAGCGGGGCGGGACATGTGTCCCGCCCCGCTTCATGCCTGTCGTTCGGATTGGTTTCGCTATCCGATTCGTCGCGCACCGTAGTATCGCGAGGAATAGTAGTTCGAACTCAGGGAACTGATGCGAACGCCCGTAGTCTCGTTCTCGGCGTGGATGAACTGATCGTTGCCGATGTAGATGCCGACGTGGGAGAGTCCCGCCTGGTAGGTGTTCTGGAAGAAGACCAGGTCACCCGGCTGCAGCGAACTGCGATCGACCGCGGATCCTGCCGAGATTTGCGTCCAGAGGCCGTACCAGATGTTCTGGCCGGTCACGTTGTAGACCACCCAGTAGGTGAAGCCGGAGCAGTCGAACGAGGCCGGACCGTGGGTTGCTGCGACATACGGGTACCCAAGGTAGCCCATTGCAAACGAGACGAGCGCGTTGCCTGTAGCCGAGCTGTTTGTACTCGGTGTTGTCGTTGTCGTCACCGTAGCCGTCGGAGTCGTGGTTCCCGAGCTGCCCGAGCCACCGCGGACGCTGAGGGCATCAGTGGTCTTGGCGAGGTAATCGCCGTGGATCCAGCCGTTCAGACCATCGTAGTTCACCGGGTAGAACCCGTTGCTTGAGGTGCCGGTGATCAGGACCACGATGCCGATCGACACGGTCATCGCCGGAGCATTGCTGGTCGAGGGGTCGTAGCGGAGGTTGACGTCCGCCTGAACCTTGGCATGGTCCCCACTGACGAGACTGGTCGTTCCGGAAGTCGGAGTGCTGGTCGCCGCCGTGGCAGTCGCGGCCGTGCTATTGCTCAGCGTGAGGTACTGGCTGGAGACGTAGCCGTCCTGACCGCCGCAGGTGACTGGCTGCCAGCCGTTGTTCGCGCTGCCGCGCAGGCTGACGGTCGAGCCTTCGGCGAGGATGGTGATTGGGTTGCCGCTCGGGACGCTGACGCGGCAGTAGACGCCGTCGCCACCCGTGTTCGTCACGGTCGCTGTGCCGGTCGTCGTCGACGTGGCCGTTGCCGTCGGGATGGTGGTGGCCGTCGCGGTCGGCGTGGCCGTCCCGGAACTGGTCGTGGCCGTCGTGAGTGTTGCCAGGATGAAGCCGTCCTGACCGCCGCAGATCACCGCCTGCCAGCCGTTGGTCGAACCGCTGCGCGTCTGGACCGTGCTGCCATCAGAGACCACCGTGATGATGTTGTAGGTGGTTCCAGCGCCGGTGCGGCAGTTCACGCCACCACCAGAGCCATTGACCGTCAAGGAGCCCGTCGAGCTGCTCATGGTGGCAGTTGCGGTGATCGTGGCAGCCGTCGTGGCGGTGGCCGTCGTCGACGTCACGGTGCCGAGATACTGGGAATAGATATAGCCGCTCTGGCCGCCGCAGGTGACCGGAGTCCAGCCGCCGCTGGCAGAGCCGCGCACGGTGAGCGCCGTGCCTTCCGAGACGACCATGATGACAGTGGCGCTGGTGCTGGCCGCGGAGCGGCAGCGAACGCCGTCACCACCCGTGCCGGTGACGGTCGTCGTCCCGCTGGAGGTGCTGGAGTTGCTGTCGCCGCTGGTCACGGCGCTTACCGCGATGTACTGGGAGTAGACGTAGCCGTTCTGGCCGCCGCAGGTGACCGGAGTCCACCCATTCGCGGCCTGGCCGCGGACGGTGAGCGCCGTACCTTCGGAGACAACCGTGATGACGCTGTATCCCGTGCCCGCGCCGGAGCGGCAGTTGACGCCACCCCCCCCGGTGCCGGAGACGGTCAGCTGACCACCCTGGTTGATCTCGTCATCGCTGGCGCCACCTGTGTACAGGTAGTTGATGTCGCCATAGCCGAGCTGGCCACCGCAGGAAATCTGGAGCCAGCCATCGGTGGAGGTATCGAAGACCTGGACGACGGTGCCTTCGGAGAGGATCACGATCGTAGCCGCATCGTTGCTCGGCGAGACGCGGCAGCGGATGCCTTCGCCGTTGGTGCCAGTAACGGTTGCGGAGCCGATGGACTGGGACAGGTCCGGTCCGGTCGGGGTGACGGTCTCGACGGGCGTTTCGGTGGACTCGCTCGTCGCAACCGGCGTGCTGGCGGAACCGTCTGGCGTCTCCGTGACCTGGGCGGTCTCGGTCTCTGCCGGGCTTTCGGTCGCGGCTTCGGTGACGTTCGGCGTGGCCGCGTCGGTCGCGACCTCGGTGGTGGTGTCGTCGGCGATGGTCTCCGAGGCGACCGGAGTGCCGGAGCCATCTTCCGTCGCCGCATCGGTCGCGGGAACCTCGGTCTCCTCAGCGGAGGCGTCGGTCGTCACCGTGCCGATCGGCACGACAACATTCGTCGGAACCTCAGTGACGGGGATTTCAGTAACCGGAACCTCGGTGACGACTTCGGTCGGCGCGACGGTCTCGGCGGGGACTTCCGTCCACGGTTCTTCCGTCACGATCTCGGTTGGGGCCAGTGTCTCGACCGGGGCCTCGGTGACAACCGGGGCCGCCTCGCTATCGAGGAGGATGAAGTTGGCGTTGACGTAGCCGCCGCCCGCTCCGTAGTTGACCATGTAGTAGGGCGTGTCGCCGGTCCAGAGCTTCTGGGACGTGACCTCGACCCGCTGGCCCTCCCACAGGCGGCCAAGCACCTCGGCGTCCGGACTCGCCGCGACGCGAACAGCCAGACCCCTCAGCCGGAAGTCCGCCCGACGTTGTAGTCGTTGACGACAACGCCGTAGTCGATCGGCTGCGCCCAGGCGGGAGCCTGAACAGCCGGAACCTCGGTGACATCAGTTGTCTCGGTGGTGGTGTCGTACCCCGCGTCGGGGGTACCGGTCTCAGCGGTGGTGCCACTGTCCTGGGCAAGCGCCAAGTTCGGAACGATCGTCGACAGCATGAGCAACGCCGCGACTGTGATGAAGAGCCCACGGTGGACTCGCGATAGGAGTGTTGACACCCCTTCCCCCTCCTCTTGTGGTTCCAAAGCCAAGCAGCCCCTCGGCCTTGAATCAAGTTCGGGTGATGCTCCATCCGAGACATCGTGGCAAGGCAGCAGATCCAGATCCAGTCGATCTGGCTGCGCGCTACCCCCGGCGCGTGCGAAGGCCATCCCCCTCGCTGTCCCTGACGCCACTGTCAGGTGGAGTCCGATGCGACTGCTGGAAGCGTTTCCCAAGGGTCTGGGAGCGATGCGGGCCGTAGGAATCCTCCCCGGTCCGGACGATCATGCGCCAGCCATGCGCCGGGATCGTCTGTCTCCTGTCTCCTGAGCGTCTTGCTTCCTGCGCTCGCGATGACGAATCCGATCCAGCATCAGGGAGGCTTGCGAGCATCACGAGCGCCCGAACGAATCCCAGCGGCGCCATTGCCGTCGGACATTCGATTTCGGACCCTGAAGACGCGACCTTCTTGCGTGCTGAATCCCGATTTCGTCGGCGATTCTGGTGTGTTTTCCAGCCATGTCCGTCACACCAGAGTCCATCGCACTCACGGGACTGGTCGGACCGTAGCAAAGCGGCTTTCGCCGTGTCAAGCAGGCGGGCGAGGGCGAGGATGACCGGAGAGGGCCGGAATCGGGCGGGATTGGACTCATTGTCCATGCCGGGCCGACGGGCCTAGCCTCCGGTGTCTCCGAACCTCCGGCATCGGTGACTGGCCGGCACGTCACGAGCACGTTTAGGCGCCGTTCGGATTCATCGTGTTTCCCTATTAACCTTAGCAATACGTAACTGAACCAAGTAGGCTGCACATACA
>JASGJI010000010.1:0-249077 GCA_049840815.1 Thermomicrobiales bacterium
AGGACGTAGAAGAAGGATGCACTGGGGGAGGGGATGCCCTGAACTCGGGTGTGGAAGACGAAGCAGGGCCATCGACTCTTGGGGAGACCCGAGGGAGGATGGACCGAAGAAGACAGAACCAAGCCAGAACCGGATCTGGGCTGGGGCATCGTCCGTACGGTGGTGACACCGTGGTGGAGAGCCGAGCGCAGAGCAGCCAGGGGCAAGCCCTGGCGACAATGGTGGAGAGTTTGATCCTGGCTCAGGATCAACGCTGGCGGCGTGCCTAATGCATGCAAGTCGAACGGGGTCTGGCTTCGGCCAGCTTACGTGGCGGACGGGTGAGGACCACGTGGGCAATCTGCCATCGGGTGGGGGATAGCTTCCGGAAACGGGAGGTAATTCCGCATGAGCTCGCTGACCGAGTGGGGTTGGTGAGGAAAGGGTCTTTGGACTCGCCGGATGAGGAGCCTGCGTCCGATTAGCTGGTTGGTGGGGTCACGGCCTACCAAGGCGATGATCGGTCGCTGATCTGAGAGGATGATCAGCCACATGGGGACTGAGACACGGCCCCAACTCCTACGGGAGGCAGCAGCAAGGAATTTTCCGCAATGGGGGAAACCCTGACGGAGCAACGCCGCGTGCGGGATGACGCTTTTCGGAGTGTAAACCGCTGTTCGGGGGGACGAAGCACTGACGGTACCCCCGGAGGAAGGCCCGGCTAACTACGTGCCAGCAGCCGCGGTAATACGTAGGGGCCAAGCGTTGTCCGGAGTTACTGGGCGTAAAGCGTGCGCAGGCGGCTCATTGCGCCCGACGTGAAAGCCCCCGGCTCAACCGGGGAGGGTCGTCGGGGACGGGTGAGCTTGAGGGTATCAGGGGCTGGTGGAACTCCCGGTGTAGTGGTGAAATGCGTAGAGATCGGGAAGAACACCCGTGGCGAAGGCGGCCAGCTGGGATACACCTGACGCTGAGGCACGAAGGCGTGGGGAGCGAACGGGATTAGATACCCCGGTAGTCCACGCAGTAAACGATGCAGACTAGGCGTGGGGGGACTTGACCCCCTCCGTGCCGGAGCTAACGCGGGAAGTCTGCCGCCTGGGGAGTACGGCCGCAAGGCTAAAACTCAAAGGAATTGACGGGGGCCCGCACAAGCGGCGGAGCGTGCTCTTTAATTCGTCGCGACGCGAAGAACCTTACCAAGGCTTGACATGCACCTGCAGAGCCGGGAAACCGGTTGGCCTTCGAGGGTGGTGCACCGGTGCTGCATGGCTGTCGTCAGCTCGTGTCGTGAGATGTTGGGTTAAGTCCCGCAACGAGCGCAACCCCTGTGGTCAGTTGCGATTTTCTGGCCAGACTGCCGGGAGCAAACCGGAGGAAGGTGGGGATGACGTCAAGTCAGCATGGCCCGTACGTCTTGGGCGAGAAGCACGCTACAATGGCCGGGACAGAGGGTCGCCAAGCGGTAACGCGGAGCCAATCCCAGAAACCCGGTCTCAGTTCGGATCGAGGGCTGCAACTCGCCCTCGTGAAGGTGGAGTCGCTAGTAACCGCAGATCAGCACTGCTGCGGTGAATATGTTCCCGGGCCTTGTACACACCGCCCGTCACGTCATGAAAGCCGGCAACACCTGAAGCCGGTGGGCGAACCGCAAGGACGCAGCCGTCGAGGGTGGGGCTGGTGATTGGGACGAAGTCGTAACAAGGTAGCCGTAGCGGAAGCTGCGGCTGGATCACCTCCTTTCTAGGGACGAGGCGCGCACGACGCGCCAGAGAACATCCCAGGTCAGGCGTCGGGCCGATGAGGCCGGACCGCGGGGGACCGAGCGTCGGGATTGGGACTGGGGGAGATCCCCTGGTGGACGATCCGGCAGGCGCGCCCGGGGGCCGGAAGAGGACCGGCGGCAGAACGGATGCCGGCGCCGGCGCGGCACAGATACGGGGGCTTGGGGTGTAGATTCGGGACCTGCTTCGTCTTCGACACCGGAGTCGGGACCCGATTCTGGTGCGCAGCAGGATCCGTCGGGCGGGCGGGGGAGCAGGAATGCGCCCCGGACCGACTGATGGTGACGGGCGCGTAGCTCAGGTGGTTAGAGCGCGGCCCTGATAAGGCCGAGGTCCCAGGTTCGAGTCCTGGCGCGCCCACCCGGAGACGGGTGGGGGGAAGACCTTGCCTGGATCGGGGGCCGTAGCTTAGCTGGGAGAGCGCCGCCTTTGCACGGCGGAGGTCCGGGGTTCGAGTCCCCGCGGCTCCACCGAGGATCCTGCGAGAACCTTTGAGAATTGAGACGGACTTCCCCGGGGAGTCTGGATGCGGTGAACCCGGAGTATGGGGTTCGCCGCGCGCATCACGAAGCAAACCTGACAGGACCAGGAGTCCTGCGCGGGCGGGCGCGAGAACCCCGCAGAAGCGCATCGGGTGGATGCCTAGGCGCCTGGAGCCGATGAAGGACGTGGCCACGCGACGAAATGCGCTGGGGAGGGGCTGGCACCCTGTGATCCGGCGATGTCCGAATGGGGCAACCCCGCACCGGAAGGTGTGACTGTCGACGACAGAGGGAACCGGGGGAACTGAAACATCTCACGTACCCCGAGGAACAGAGAGGATTCCCGTAGTAGTGGCGAACGAACCGGGAAGAGCCCAAACCCATGCGGCGTACGAGGCTGCCGCCGCTGCCGCATGGGGGTTGAACGCGCGCATGGGAGGGCCCGGCAGGGGCCTCGCCTGAGAACCTGAATCAGCCGAACGGTACTGGAAGGGCCGGCCGGAGCGGGTGAGAGCCCCGTAAGCGACGATTGAGGGGATGAGGTGCATGCGGAGCGTGAGTACCGCCGGACACGCGAAATCCGGTGGGAAGCAGGGTCGCCCACGACCCAAGGCTAAATACTCCAGGCGACCGATAGCGAACCAGTACCGTGAGGGAATGGTGAAAAGCACCCCGGCGAGGGGAGTGAAAGAGATCCTGAAACCCGATGCGTCCGGCCGGTCGGAGCTCTTCGGAGTGACGGCGTGCCTTTTGTAGAATGAGCCAACGAGTACTTGGGCGTGGCGAGGTTAAGGCGGCGTACAGCCGGAGCCGGAGCGAAAGCGAGTCCGAAAGGGCGGAAGTCGCGTTCAGGTGACCCGAAACCGGGTGATCTACCCTTGGGCAGGGTGAAGCGGGGGGGAACACGCCCGTGGAGGCCCGAACCCGTGTCCGTTACAAAGGGCAGGGATGACCTGAGGGTAGGGGTGAAATGCCAAGCGAACCCGGAGATAGCTGGTTCTCCCCGAAATGTATTTAGGTACAGCCTCAGCACGAGGCCATGGTGGAGGTAGCGCACTGGAACGGCGATGGGGCTTCCCGCTTACTGACCCGTCTCAAACGCCGAATGCCGCCAGGGTGTGCTGGGAGTGAGACTGTGGGAGCTAAGTTCCATGGTCGAGAGGGAAACAGCCCAGACCGCCAGCTAAGGTCCCGAAGTGCATGCTAAGTGGGCAAGGGAGTCGCGGCGCGCAGACAACCAGGAGGTTGGCTTAGAAGCAGCCATCCTTGAAAGAGTGCGTAATAGCTCACTGGTCGAGGCGCTGCGGCACCGACAATCCACCGGGGCTCAAGCATGTCACCGACGCTGCGGATGCGCCGGAAGGTGCGTGGTAGGGGAGCGTCGTGGTCAGCAGAGAAGGGGGCGGGGAACCAAACCTGGAGCGGCCACGAGTGCGAATGTTGGCATGAGTAGCGCGAGGGAGGTGAGAATCCTCCCCACCGGATGCCCGAGGGTTCCGCAGCGATGCTGATCAGCTGCGGGTGAGGCGGGCCTAAGCCGAGGCCGGAAGGCGTAGGTGATGGACAACGGGTTCACATTCCCGTCCCGCAGCCAGCCGTTTGAGTGAGGGCGTGACGCAGGGGGCTAGGTTCCGGGGTCTAGACGACCCTCCAAGCCGGTAGGGAGCCCGGATAGGCAAATCCGTTCGGGCGATGACCGAGAGGTGAGTGGAAGGGGAGGCTTGAGGGCCGAACCGGAGGGATTGACGCCGAACTGTCGAGAAAAGCGTCTAGCGAGGCTGGGTGCGACCGTACCGCAAACCGACACAGGTGGGCTGGTAGAGCATACCGAGGTGGGCGGGAGAACCCCTGTTAAGGAACTCGGCAAATTAGCTCCGTAACTTCGGGAGAAGGAGCGCCCCGGCAGTGTGAAGGTCCTGGCGACCGGAGCATGAGGGGGCCGCAGTGACCAGGCCCAGGCGACTGTTTACCAAAAACACCGGTCCCTGCGAACGCGAATGAGCGTGGACGTATAGGGGCTGAGACCTGCCCAGTGCTGGAAGGTTAAAGGGAGGGGTGCGAGCTCTGAACTGAAGCCCCAGTAAACGGCGGCCGTAACTATAACGGTCCTAAGGTAGCGAAATTCCTTGTCGGGTAAGTTCCGACCCGCACGAAAGGTAGAACGATCTGGGCGCTGTCTCAACAGGGGACCCGGCGAAATTGCACGACCGGTGAAGATACCGGTGACTCGCAGCAGGACAAAAAGACCCCGTGCAGCTTTACTCCACCTTGTCGTTGGGCGCGGGTGCCGTTTGTGCAGGATAGGTGGGAGGCGATGAGCCTGGGGCGTCAGCTCCGGGGGAGCCGATGGTGAGATACCACCCTGACGGTGCCTGTGTCCTCACCCGGGCTGTGACAGGCAGGGGACCGCGACTGGCGGGGAGTTTGACTGGGGCGGTCGCCTCCTAAAGCGTAACGGAGGCGCCCAATGGTTCCCTCAGGCCGGATGGCAATCGGCCGGAGCGCGCAAGGGCAACAAGGGAGCTTGACTGCGAGGCGGACAGGCCGAGCAGGGACGAAAGTCGGGCCTAGTGATCCCACGGTACCGGGTGGCAGGGCCGTGGCTTAACGGATAAAAGCTACGCCGGGGATAACAGGCTGATCCTGCCCAAGAGTCCACATCGACGGCAGGGTTTGGCACCTCGATGTCGGCTCGTCGCATCCTGGGGCCGGAGAAGGTCCCAAGGGTTGGGCTGTTCGCCCATGAAAGCGGTACGCGAGCTGGGTTCAGAACGTCGTGAGACAGTTCGGTCTCTATCCGCTGTGAGCGATGGGTGTGTGAGGGAAGCTGTCCCTAGTACGAGAGGACCGGGATGGACGCACCGCTGGTGAGCCAGTTGTCGGGGAACCGGCACCGCTGGGTAGCTACGTGCGGGAAGGCGAACCGCTGAAGGCATCTAAGCGGGAATCCTGCCCCAAGACGAGACACCCCTGAGTTTGATCTTGAGAGCCCCCCGGAAGACGACCGGGTTGACAGGCGGGACGTGGACAGCGGGCAACCGACTGGAGCGGACCCGTGCTGATGGGCGAGGGGGGATCTTCGTTCGTCTGAGCAGGATGAGGGGACTGTTGGGAGCTTCGTGATGGGCGCGGCGGAGTCGATACGCCGGGGGGCTGATCCAGACCCCGGGGAGATCGAGTTCGTCAGCATGTGTGCGTACCGAGCTGTGGGACCCTTGCGGGGTGTCCGTGGCCGCGAGCGCCGTGGACCCACCCGGACCCATCCCGAACCCGGTCGTGACCCACGGCAGCGCCGGAGAGTACTGCGGGGGCGACTCCGTGGGAGGCGAGGCCGTCGCGGGCACCCCGCAGGGGAGCCAGGGCCGGACGCACAGATGACGCGGGGTGGAGCAGTGGCAGCTCGTTGGGCTCATAACCCAAAGGTCGCAGGTTCGAATCCTGCCCCCGCTACCACCACACCACACACACCAGCGCCGGACAGCATCCCTGTCCGGCGCTTCCCTCGTTCCTGCCTCCCCCCTCAGAAGAGGCCCAGCTGCTCCACGACCTCGGCCTCCCGCGCCGCCTCCAGGCTCGTGTGCGGCGTGATCGCCGGAAAGCATGCCGCGAACTCCGCTTTCGAGGAAAATGCGTCCTCGAACCGGATCGCCGTGTCGTGCAGCTTCCTCAGCAGCGTGCGCGTGTTTTCGTCGCGCGCGTAGTCCTCGATGAAGGCGAACGAGCCATCCTGTCGCTCGTAGATCTCCACCCGCTCACCCGCTCGCCATCGTCCCGGATGCGCCCGCAGGAGGGCATTCAATCGCGGTTGCGACTCCAGCGTCCTGGCATTCACCATCGTCCACTGGCTGATGTCCGTCGGCTCGATCTCGTGCGCTCGCAATGCCTCCGCGATCCGGAAATACTCCTCACGCACGGCGTCGCGCTCGTCGGAGAGGAATCCGCGGGCCGCTCGGTCGATGAACCGCAGGAAGATACGCTCCATCTTGCGACTTCGGAGGGCACTGCCTTTCAACGTCAACGATCCGTCGTAGTCCAGCAGCGCGTAGGTCTTGATCTTGAGCGAGAGCATCCGCGCGTACCGGCCATCGTGAGCGAGTCGAATGCCTGCTGGCAGGGCGCGAGCCCCGATCTCCGCCACAAATTGTTCCTCCTCATCCTCGTTGGTTACACCCGCCGGTGGCGTGAAGTAGACGCCATCCGTATCGACTTCAATGGGAAGCGCGCCTGAGGCGCGAAGTTCGGCGACCACGCGCTGAATGAGGCGCTGCCCTTCGAGCGTGACCTGTTCAGCGGCATCGAAGTCATTGAACAGGCCGCCGCCGAACCCAAGATAGCCATAGAATGAGTTGATGAGCACCTTGAAACTTGCTTGTAGGCCGTCCCAAAGTGCTCGTTCGGCGCCAGTGCTCGTGCGCACGCGGTGCTTGGCGTCGAGGCGGCGCTGGGTCAGGTCGCGCAGCAGGAGCGGGAACGCGCGGAGCGTGTCTGCATCGCTTGTGATCTGCTCGGCGAGCATGATCGAGGGGTACAGGCTCTCCACGTCGCATTTCACGATCGGGCCGAAGACGCCGCTTTCCACCAGTTCCACAAAGCCACCTGGATACGCTCGCGGCGATTTCGCTTTTGGCAGGCTGTGCCCCGCCGAGAGATATGCCCGCACCATCAGGTCATCGATCTTGCGCCCGGTGCCGGTGATCGTCGTGCGCTGGAATGACATCGGCAGGATCTGCGTCTGGTAGAACTCCGTCGGCACCGCGATCCGCGCCAGCACATCCACATCGCGGACATCGTCCATCGCGTAGTCGGCCAGCCGTTCCCGCGTGCGGACCCCACTCCGCCACATGTCGGCGATCGCTGCTCCCTGAACGTGAACGCGGTCATCCCGCTCCAGCCCGAGGTCGCGGATCACATTCTTCAGGCCATAGCTTGGGAGCCGGCCTATTGCGTCGAAGCGCTGGATCTGCTGGTAGGTATCGACGATGTGACGTCCATGCACGTGCGCCATCGTGTAAGGGATCGAGGTCGGGCCGACGCGGAATCGTTGCGTCGAGGTGCTGGTCGTGATGAGCGATCCGTCGCGTCCGAGCGGCAAGGACACGTTGTGGCGACGCGCGCGCTCGATGATGTAGGGGATGTCGAAGTTGAAGAGGTTGTGGCCCTCAATCACGTCCGGGTCGAGGCGGCGGAACACCTCGACGAAGCGTTCGATCAGTTCGGCTTCTGTGGTCTCGAGCATCAGTAGTTCTTCATGCTCGCCCTGCTTGATTGCAACCATGATGATCTGTGCGTCATCGACGCTCGGGTCGAGGCCCAGCGTCTCGATGTCGAACTGCATCCGCCGCAGATCCGTGAACGCCATCCCCTTGAAGAGGGTGATTCCGCTTGCCATCAGGAACTGGCTGACCGGTGCATTCGTGGAGTAGACGTCCTGCGACCGTTCCGGCATGAGCTGGATCGCGCGGCGATACTGATCCCAGGTCTCGAACTCCACCAACGCACCCAGCGGATGGCTGCCAGCAAGCGCCGTCACCACGGGAGTGGGCCGAAATCCCTCCCAACGCGCCGGGTCGGTCGCGATCAGCCACGGCCGGAATTGCCGTTCGACCGTTCGCGTCTCGCCGGAATCCAGATCGCGCTGATAGAGGCGGACGCGATTGGGTGGTCGGAACTCGATGGCGACGATGCCTTCGGTGGGGTCCATGCCATAGAGGAGCGCCTGCACATCCGCCTCGCCGAAGGGGGATCGCGCGACGTTGTCGAGCGCGGTATCCTGCTGCCGTTGGGTCAGATCTTGGGAAACGTGGTCCATGCGATCAACTCCGGGGAATGGATGCGGTGATGGAGAAGTATCGTCGCCTGGGCGAGTCGTTGGTCGATGTTGCCTTTCCGAAGCGATGTGCCGGCTGCGACCGTCGCGGAAGCTGGCTCTGCGATGCGTGCCGGGCCACGATCCTGCCGATTGGAGATCGTGGCTGCATCCGGTGCGGTGTGCCGCGCGTCGCCGGATCGTGCGCCTGTTCTGACCTGCACCCGGCAATCGAGCGAGCGGTCTCGCCGTACCCGTATGCGGGCTGGGTCGCCGAAGCGATCCGCCACCTGAAGTATGCGAACGAGACGGCGCGCGCCGACCAGTTGGGACGCGAACTGATCGAGCCAATCCGGTCACTCGGACCCGTCGATGGGCTGATTCCGGTGCCATTGCATCCACGCAAGCTGCGGGAGCGGGGATATAACCAGTCAGAACTACTCGCGCGATCTGTCTCCGAGGCGCTCGATGTTCCGATGCTCTCGATGATACAGCGCACGCGGCACACCACCGCCCAGATGACCTTGGACGCCGAGGCGCGTCGCAAGAATGTCGCGCATGCCTTCGCCTACCTCGGCGAAAGCCCGCCGAAGCCGGATGCCCGCTACGTAGTGATCGACGACGTGCGCACCACTGGTTCCACGCTCTGGGCATGCGCGGAAGCGTTGGTTGCGGCAGGTATCGAGCGCGTCCTGGTCGCGACGCTTGCGGTCGATCTGACAGCTGAGCGACTCGATGCGCTGCGCAGGATGGGGCTGATCAGGGATCAGAGCCAGAACAGGCTCTGGTTAGGCGTAGGAGGAGAGTAGCTTCCGCGCTTCCTCACGCGCCCATCGGTCGGCGTCGAGGACCGTCTGGAGGTCGCGTACCGGTCTTGGGTCGTGTTGCGCGAGCACCGTTTCCACCAGCCGGGGGATGCCGAGGAACGTCAGCTTGCCATGCATGAAGGCGTCCACCGCGATCTCGTCGGCGGCGCTGAGCACGGTCGGGAACGTGTCTCCGGCAACACCTGCCTCCCGTGCTATACGCAGCGATGGGAACTTGGCGAGATCGGGCGTCTCGAAGGTCAGCGCGGCCAGCTTGGTGAAATCGAGGCGGGTTCCCGGCGAGCTCAGGTGATCGGGGTACGTCAGGGCGTACTGGATGGGCAGTCGCATATCCGGCGTGCCGAGTTGCGCGATCACCGCCCCATCTGCGAACTCCACCATCGAATGGATGATCTGCTGCGGGTGGATCACGACCTCGATCTTTTCGAACGGGACATCAAAGAGCCACCGTGCTTCGATGACTTCCAGCCCCTTGTTCATCATCGTGGCGCTGTCGATCGTCAGCTTGCCGCCCATCGCGAAATTTGGGTGCGCAAGGGCCTGCTTCACGGTCGCATCGGCGAGTTCGGAGAGCGGGGTCGTCCGGAACGGGCCACCGGAAGCGGTGAGAAGCAGACGATCCGCTTCACGCGCCTCGTGGGCGCCAAGCGATTGCCAGATGGCGCTGTGCTCGCTGTCGACCGTGCGGATTTCCACACCGTGCTGCCTCGCGAGGGGCATGATCAGTTCCCCGGCGCAAACCAGCGTCTCCTTGTTCGCGATGGCGATTGTCTTGCCTGCCTCGATGGCCGCCATCACGGCCGGGATTGCGGCATGACCGGATGTCGCGACGACGACGATATCGACATCCGGATGCGTTGCTGCTTCGAGGAGCCCTTCGGGACTCGGGAGGCAGGGCATGCTCGCGATGGTGGAGGCGTTCTCGGCGACGACCAGGACGGGTCGATAGCGGCGGACCTGCTCCGCGAGCGCCTCGTGACGCGACCCTGCGGCCAATGCCACGATCTCGAACTGACCGGGGTGATGGTCCACGACGTCCAGCGTCTGGGTCCCGATGGAGCCGGTCGAACCGAGCAGGGCGAGGCGGATGGGGGAGGCGGTCACGGTCTGTTCTCCGTTGCCATTACGGCAGGAATGGCAGCAGGAGCCATGTGGTGATGATGACGAAGATCATGGCGTCGATCCGGTCGAGAAACCCGCCATGTCCGGGAATGATCGTGCCGCTGTCCTTCACGCCCGCGCGTCGCTTCAGGAGCGATTCGCAGAGATCCCCGAGAATCCCGACGACTCCCAGCAGGACTCCGACCAGGAGTCCGGTGAGGGGATGGATGTGCAGACCGAACGCAAGCGTGCAGATCAGCCCGGTGAGACCCGCCGCCGTGATGCCGCCAACCGCGCCCTCGACCGTCTTCTTCGGGCTGACGCGCGGCAGGAGCGGCGTCTTGCCGATGCTCCTCCCCACCAGGTATGCCACGGTGTCCGAGAGCCAGGTCACGAGGATCGCCAGCAGAAGCCAGCCGAGGCCCTTGCCTGTGGGCGTATTCGTGAAGCTCAGGGCATCGCTCACGGAGTCGAGCCAAGACCGCTCGGCGAATCCCTTGGTGGAGCGGAGTGAGATCGCGGCAAACGCGGGAAGCGCGAGATAGAGGGTGGCGGCGCTGACCCGCGCCCAGCGTCCGATCAGGTCCGGCGAATCCTCGGCGTCATCCAACACGCCCAGGGCGAGCGGCCCGAAGACGGCGAGCGCCACCACGATCGGGAAGGTGCGATGCCCGTCCCCGAAGGCAGCGATCGCGGCGGCCAGGGCCACGACGACATAGCCGGCCCATGCCATGTGGTCGCGCGGCTGGATGCCGACAATGGTCAGCAATTCGTGCAGCGCGACGAGGCAGATGAGCCCGAACACGATGGCGAAGATCGGGCCGCCGACGAGCGCCGGAACCAACCCGACCAGCACCACACCGATCGCCGAGATCGACCGCTGTTTCATGGCGTGGTTCCAACGGCGGACGCGGAGATGGCGCCAAAGCGCCGCTCCCGGCTCGCGTAGTCCTCGACCGCGTCGCGCAGGTCATCCGGCCCGAAGTCCGGCCACAGCTTCGGAGAGAAGACGAACTCCGCAAAGGCTCCCTGCCAGAGCAGGAAGTTCGACATCCGGTACTCTCCGGATGTGCGGATGATGAGATCGACATCCGGCATGTCGCGGGTGAAGAGGTGATCGGCGAAACGCTCCTCCGTGATCTCCTCTGGCGACAGCCCTTCCGCGACGACCTTCCGCACGGCATGCAGGAGTTCGTGCCGACCGCCGTAATTGAAGGCGAGAGTGAGCACGATGCCCGTGTTGCCGCTGGTGAGCGCGATGGCGTCCCTAATGGAGTTCTGCAGGCCTTCATCCAGGGCGTCGAGATCGCCAATGTGGCGGAGTTGCGCGCCTTGCCGGTTCAGGTCCTCGGTCTCGGACTCGATGGCATGGGCCAGAATGGCGAGCAGGCCATCGACCTCCTCCTTCGGGCGGCGCCAGTTCTCGGTGGAGAAGGCCCACAACGTCAGGTACTTGATGCCCATCATGCCCGCTGCGCGCACGATGGCGCGGATGTTCTCGGTGCCCTGCTTGTGGCCCTCGATGCGCGAAAGGCCCTGGCGCGTGGCCCAGCGGCCGTTGCCATCCATGATGATGGCAACGTGCTGGGGAATACGGGCAGGCGGCAGAGCGGCATCGGCGGCGACGCGCGGTGTGGAAAGGTCGTGGCCCTCGTCGGTCATGATCAGACTTCCAGGACTTCGAGTTCCTTGGCCTTGCCGAGCTTGTCGGCATCCTCGACATGCTTCTTGGTCATTGCGTCGAGTTCGGTCTGGGCGCGGCGCTCATCGTCCTCGGAGATCTCCTTCTTGGCGAGCAGATCGCGGGCGCTGGACAGGGCGTCGCGGCGGACGTTGCGGATGGCGACCTTGCCCTCTTCGACGGTGGAATGCACGGTCTTCACCATCTGCTTGCGGCGCTCCTCGGTGAGGGGCGGGATAGCGAGACGGATGAGCTGGCCGTCGTTGTTCGGGTTCAGGCCGAGATCGGACTGCATGATGGCCTTCTCGATCGGGCCGATCGTGTTGCGGTCGTATGGCTGGATCACGATCAGCCGGGCCTCCGGGGTGGAGATGTTGGAGAGCTGGTTCAGCGGCGTTGGCGTGCCGTAGTACTCCACGACCACGCGATCCAGCAGCGCCGGGTTGGCTCGCCCGGTCCGGATGGTGCCCAGATTCCTGTTGAGCGCTTCCAGCGCCTTGTTCATGCGCTCTTCGCCGTCTTTCAAGACATCGGCAATCATGATTCAGGGTCCTTTCCGGTCAGGCCGGGCGCCCGCATGGCGCCGGGTGATCGCACGGTCGGATGATGGAGTTGTCTCTGCAGAGGATACCAAACGACTGGTCATCCGATGCGGCGAGGTCGATCCGAATGTGTGCATCGGGACATACGACAACGACCGGGCGCAGCAAGGGCGCCCGGTCGTCGTATGCCGTGGGGAATTAGGCGTCGGCTTCGGACTTGCCGAGGTCCTCGCCGAGCTCGAAGCGGGCGAAGCGGCGGACGACGATGTTCTCGCCGAGCTTGCCGATGGCTTCCTTCACCAGGTCGCCGGTGCTCTTCTTCGGGTCCTTGATGAAGGGCTGCTCCAGCAGCACGACGGCCTTGATGGCGGTGTCGCGGTCGCCGAAGTCGCTCTCCAGCTTCGCGTAGTCGCCCTCGGCGATCTCATCGACGGAGAGGTAGCGCGGAGCGGACGCCGCGACCTGCATCGCGATGTCGTGGGTCAGCGCCTTGAAGGCGTCGGTGCGGGCGACGAAGTCGGTCTCGCAGTTGACCTCGACGAGGGCGCCGATGCGGCCCTGGCCGTGGATGTAGTAATCGACCAGGCCTTCGTTGGCGGCACGGTCGGACTTCTTGCCGGCCTTGGCAAGGCCCTGCTGGCGCAGGATTTCTGCGGCCTTCTTGGCATCGCCTTCGGCCTGCTCCAGGGCGCGCTTCGCGTCCATGATGCCGGCGCCGGTCTGCTCGCGCAGGCTACGGATCTGCTCGGTGGTAACGGCCATGGTGGGGTACTCCTGTTCCGGATAGGGACGGTGGGTGGTCGGCGACGCCTCGTTTTCGCGCTTGCCGAAGGGGCACGTCGCCATGCCCCTCCGTCGCGTTCAGGATGGGTCTGTGCGGGGGAGGCTAGGCTTCGGACGCCTCGTCGCGCTCCGCCTGCACAGCGTCATCGTAGGCTTCGTTGGAGTCGGAGACGGCGGCCTCGAAATCGTCGCCGCCCTCCGAGATGCTGGATCGCTCGAGGCGACCGGCGATGGCGGCGTTCGCGATGCCCTGAGTGATCAGGCGGATCGAACGGATCGCATCGTCGTTGCCCGGAACCGGAATGGTGATCGGGTTCGGATCAGAGTTGGAGTCCACCAGCGCGATGGTGGTGATGCCGAGGCGCTGGGCCTCGTGGACGGCAAGGTGCTCGCGCTTGGGATCGATGATGAAGATCGCGCCCGGCAGCTGCGTCATGTCGCGCATACCACCGAGGGTGCGCTCCAGGCGCTCCAGCTCCTGCAGGCGCTTCGCGGCTTCCTGCTTCGGCAGGTAGTTGATCTCGCCGCTCGCGACTTCGGCCTGAAGTTGCTTGAGGTAGCGCAGGCGGTTCTTGATGGTGACGAAGTTGGTGAGCGTGCCGCCCAGCCAGCGCCGGTTGACGTAGAACTGGCCGCTGCGCTCCGCTTCGCGCTTGACGATGTCCTGCGCCTGCTTCTTGGTGCCGACGAACAGGATGTTGCCGCCGTTGGCCGTGACCTCGGAGACGAACTCGTGGGCCTGCTCGAGCAGTGGCACGGTCTGCTGGAGGTCGATGATGTGGATGCCGTTGCGCTCGGTGAAGATGTAGCGCTTCATCTGCGGATTCCAGCGGTTCTTCTGGTGTCCGAAGTGAACGCCGGCCTCGAGCAGGGCCTTGAGACTGACGCGCGGGTTGCGCGCGTTGGACGGTGCCTGAGCCATGAGACTTCCCTCGTGAATGTGTTGATCTTCCGCGTCGGTCATCCCGATGGCGAACCGGTGGACAATCATCCGTCCGGCACACCGCCATCAGTCGCGGCGCGTGCAAAATGATGGGCCTGGCAGGCGCCAAACCCATCGGCCAGTATACCACGGACACACGATTTCGCCGAACCCCGGATGTTTCGCGTGGGATATCTCATGCTCGGTGGTCGCACTGCCGATCTGCCAATGCGACGTGAGGTCGGTGCGATCGCGGTGCCTGCGGCCTCCGCGCGAATGCGGGCGATGAGTCGGCGCGCGCCCTGAACGCGATAGCCGGGATGCATGGAAACGTCACGAGGGATGGGGCTGAAACGGGGGAGGGGATGCCACAATGGCATCCCCTCCCTGCGTGCATTTCTGAGTCGGTTCAGGCGCTACTCGCCGGATGCCTGAATGTAGTCCGAGACAACCCAGCCAGTGTCGCCCTGAGCGTCCTCCACCTTCCACCACGTGTAGGTGCCATCGTCCTGAGGCCCCTCGATTACGGTGAGCGTCGTGCCGGCCGGAATCTGGGCGATCGGGTCGCCCGCCGTGGACGCCTCCGGGCGCATGTTGACCTCTTCGGTCGTGACGACCGTTCCGCCAACGGCGATCTCGGCAGCGGGTGGCGTGGCCGGACTCTCTGCCTGGGTCGGCGCGGCGGCCTGCGTTGGGGCCTGTGTCGGTTCGACTGCCTGAGTCGGGGCCTGCGTTGGCGCCACGGCCACGGTCTCGGTCGGGATCGCGACGCTTTCCGTCGCCGTCACCACGAGACCAGGCGCAGTCGTCGCCTCCGGCTCCTTGGAATTGCCATCGCCGATGAGCGATTGCGCCCAGAACCAGAAGAGGCCGAGCATCAGCAGCAGGCCGATTACCGGTAGCGCGATACGCAGGTACTCGGTCCAGTAGCGCTCCTCCGGCTGGAACTGAACGGTACGCTGGCGGCCTCCGGACGAGCCTCCCTGCCCCCCTGCGTCGGTGCGGCGGCTGCCGCCGCGCGCGTTGGCTGCCGGAGCTTCATCCTCGAAGTCGAACGTGCCGTCCTCGAAGTCATCGTAGTCCGGATCGGCATCGTCCGGCCTCCGGCCTCCGCCGCCTCCGGTACCACTACCACTACCGCCCCCCGAGTTGCGGGCGAAGAACATCGGCCCGCCGGTTGAGGAGGTGGCCGAGGCACCGGCAAGTTGCGGGAAGGCCGAAGCCGGCTCGAACAGTCTCAGCGGGGAGAGGCTTGGTCGTTTCACGTTGGCATGACCTGCTGTTTCAGGGGAGGCATCGCCGGGGCTGCGATGGGGCTCCCAAAAGTCGCCGAGACCGTTACCGCAGAATGCCTCATCCTGGAGAACGGACTGGCTTTGGCCGGGAGCGAAGAGAAGGCTGTTTCGGCACCACCCGTGACGCCATGTGGTCGACGGTTCAAAGTGGAGACAGGTGCCGCAGCGGCGTGGTCCCGGATCCTTCGCTTCGTCCATGAACTCCTCGTGGCGCTCGGGCGGCTCTCATCGAATGAACGGAGCCAGCAGTTGCGGCCGCACCGGAACGCGCCTGTGGGTTGCCCATGCGCTGCCACGTTGACCAGCGAGTCACTGGTGGGCGGATCCGGCAGGCTCCGGGAGTATACCACGCACCTCCCGGACCACCGTTCGATCTGATGGAATCGCGTCGCGTTGCCTTGCAGGGTTCGGGCCTTAGCGATCGTTGTCCTGCGAATCGTCGTTCGGTTCGGCACCTGGCGTGGTGTCCCAGTTCGTCTCCTGGCCACCGAATCGCCGAATGAACGTGCTGCCAGCAGCTGGAGCCGATTCGGCTCGGGGCTCATCCGTGCGGACGGATTCGAATCCAGCGGGCGCTGCGGTGGTGGTTGCCGACCGCGCGCGGCGACCGGCCCCAAGCTGCCGGTCCGGGGTGGACATCTGGAGCTGGCCTTCATAGAACGCGCCGTCGTGGATCACCAGCGTCTGGGTGGTGATGGTGCCGCGCACGCGTCCGCTCGGCAGGATCTGCAGGCGGCCACGGCAGGTGATCTGGCCATCGAGATCCCCGGCGACCGTGATGTTCTCGGCCTCGACCTTGGCGTCGATGGACGCGCCCTGGGCGATATGCAGGGTTCCCTGGCATTCGATGGTGCCCTTCGCCTGCCCCTCGATGCGCAGGTCGCGGGAGGAGTGGAAGGTGCCATCGAAGTTCGAGAAGCGATCGAGGATGCTGATGGAATCGGAACTCTCGGTACTCACGTCGTCGTAGACGGCGCGCTGGCCGGAGTAGGCAGGCGAATCGGTCGAGCGCATGGACATCGCGCGGATCTCCTTTGGGGGATCGGGGAAAGAAGCTGGCGGAGCGCGGGCTACGAGGCGTTGCGCGTGCGGCGCTGCACCACGGAAAGGGACCCGGCGCGATCGTAGGAACTCACCGCCGTGCCTTCCGGGTGGGCCATCTTCAGCTGGCCGTTCAGCTTCGCGCCCTCGTGAATCACGAAGGTCGTCGCGGTGACGTCGGCATTTACGCGGCCCTGCGGAAGCGCCTCGAACCGCTCGGAAGCGGAAACCGATCCTGCCACGTTGCCGGCGATCACCACGCGGCGGGCGGTCAGTGTTGCGTCGACCGAAGCCCCTTCGGCGATCCAGAGGTCTTCCTTCGCGGTGAGGGCGCCCTCGACCCGACCGTAGACATGGACGCTGCCTTCTGACGTGATGTCGCCCTTCCAGACCGTGTCCGCGGAGACAACGCTGATCTGGCTGTCTGCCGCGGGCATTTCCGGCACGAGCAGCTGGTCGTCCTCGACGAGATCCATCCCGCCCTGCGACCCATAGTCCCCGAAGCTGTATCCGCCCTCGGCCATAGCACCACCCTGATTGACGGGATAGGAGCCTGCATCTGCCCCGTACGACGTGTCGTCGTAGTCGGGGAGCTCACCGCTCTGCTCGTCGTTGTCGTATGGACCCCCTTCGCCGATGCGGCCGCGGAGGGCGCTCATCTGACGCTGAAAGGAATCGACCTGCTTTTCGCGGCGAAAGACCACGTCGCCACCTCCTCGAGACGGTGCTGAGACCGGCATTCCAAATGCAGAGGCAGGGCATTCGGGCGCGGACGCCGAGGCGCCGCTGCCACTCGCAGCCTGCGCGGATCGTCCGGGATTCGGGCGAACACGCGATAATCGACCACCGAGGACCACAACCTCATGGGTAGTTTCACACGACGATGCGCGATTTGTCGAGACCGTACGTACAATATTGTCACGCCTGGGTTGCATGTTGTCGTGCCGCACGTCCGGCGCGGGACCGGATCATTTGCCCCTTCGATGACACCCGGTCAGCCTGGAGTTGGGCCGCTGGCTACGCGCCTACTCGTGTTGCACGGGAGGACGCACGGGGCATTGGCGTTGGGACCGCGTCCGGACGCGTTGTCGCAATCACGCGATGACGGATTGCTCACTTAGGGAGTTGTTGTCGTCAACATCATCGCCTGGAGGTGTTGCCCGCATGCTTTGACGGCCAGGCAGGGATCGGTCTGATCTGCCCCGTCTCTTCGCCCGCGATGCTTCGCTTGCTATGATCCCGCCATCGGATAATTCCGGCGGTACGTTGCGGGAGTTGGCGGAAACATGGATCAATCGTGATGCGTGGGCGGGGTGTTGTTGTGCCACAAGACAAGCGAAGACTGGAGGGGCTCGTTGCGATCAACGTCGCGGCGGTCATCTTCGGCACAGCAGGACTCTATGGAACGATCGATGCGTCGCCGTTCTGGATCGTGGCCATGCGCGCGGCGTTTGCATCGATGGCCCTTGCGACCGTGGCGGGTGTGCGGGGGCATCTCCACCTGCCGGCACGCGAACTCTGGCGACCGCTATTGGTATCGGGAACCATCCTTGCCGTGCATTGGCTGAGCTTCTTCGCCTCCGTGAAGTTGGCAGGCGTTGCGCTGGCGACGGTGACTGTCGTCAGCTTTCCCCTCTTCTCCGTCCTGATCGAGGCCGGTCAGGGGAGAGTTCGCCCGCGTCCTTCGCACGTCCTGGCCGGACTGGTGATCGTGCTGGCGGTGGGCCTGCTGACGGGCGCTGGCGGCGCGGGGGATCACCGGGTGCTCGGTGTGGCGATCGGGATCTTCTCGGCGATCACCTTCTCGCTCTTCGGCTTCTCCAGCGCCGCGCTCAATCGGCAGATGACGCCATTGATGCTCTCGGTCGGGCAGAACGCGGTGGTGGCGGCCCTCGTCATTCCGTTCCTGCCCTTCTCCCTGGCGGCACCTGCTCCGGCCCACGCAGAGCAGTGGCTCTTGCTGATCGTGCTCGGCGTGGTGACGACCGCGACCACGCACCAGCTGTATTTCTACGCCATGCAGCGACTCTCTCCAGTGGCGTGCGGAGGATTCATGGCGATGGAGCCGGTGTACACGATCCTGTTCGCAGGCGTCCTCCTGCAGGAGCCGATCACGCCGGTGATCGTGCTTTGTGCGGCGATGATCCTCGCGGCGTCGGTCATCCTCTCCCGGCGAGAGGCGGTAGACAGCGCCGTCGGGCTCCCCGAGCTCGTCTGAGTCCTGGCGATGCGCTTTCGGTCGGGATGGCCGGTTGCTACACTGCATCTCCAGAGGACAGGAACGGCGGCGTGTGCGGCCGATCCCAGAATGACACGACGATCACAATCGAAGGGAGCGCGCATGGATCTCTATATTGGAAGCTACACGAGCGATGAGGTCGCTGAACCTCAAGGCATCACCCGTTTCTCGTTCGATGCCGAATCAGGGGCGATTGCGCGAATCGGGGTGGCCCTGAGCCTTGCCAGCCCGACCTGGGTGACGGCGTCGAAGGATGGCGCACGCCTGTTCGCGGTCACCGAAGTGAATGGTGGGTATGTCGTCGCGATCGCGCGCGATCCGGAGACCGGCGCCCTGACAGAGGTCAATCGGGTTTCCTCCGCCGGGGATGCGCCGTGCTATGCCACGCTCACCGCTGACGAACGGTTCGTGCTGGTGGCGAACTACTCCAGCGCGACCATCGCCGTGTTGCCGGTGAACGCCGATGGCACGCTCGGAGAGGCCGTTGCCACGGCATCGCATGCCGGATCGGGCGTCGTCGAGGATCGACAGGGCGAGGCGCATGCCCATCAGATCGTGCAGAGTCCGGATGGTGATTCCGTGCTGGTCTGCGATCTCGGCACCGATCAGGTCGTGGTGTATCCCTTTGATCGAGGGAGCGGCGCACTCGGAACCCCGGCCAAGGTCGATCTCGTTCCCGGTGCTGGGCCGCGCCACCTTGCGTTTGCACCAAATGGCGCGTGTGCCTACATCATCGACGAGCTGGATTCGACCGTCGTGGCCGCGGGTTGGGATGGCGGGACACGCGCGCTGGTTCCGTTCCAGACGGTGTCCACCCTTCCCGCCGATTTCACGGACACGAATTACCCGTCCCAGATTCTCGTCTCGCCGGATGGACGCTTCGTCTACGGTGCGAACCGTCTGCACGACAGCATCGTGGTTTATGCCGTCGATGCCGCGACGGGTGCGCTGTCAACGATCGAGTGGGCGCCGGTTGGTGCGTATCCACGCAATATCGCGTTCAGTCCCGATGGGACCTGGATCATCTCCTCGAACCAGAACGCGGGTACCATCACCCTGCTCGCGCGCAGCGCGGATAGCGGCCTTCTGGGTGTGATTGGCGAGACGATCCCGGTTCCGGCGCCGGCCATTGCCGTGTTTATGGCATAGCTCGTGCATTCATGCTGTAATCTGGATCAACTCGCACTCATTCACCCCTTGCGAATAGTTCACGGGGTTGAATAATGGCGTGCGCAGGGGCGTATGCCGCTAATGCTGCGTTAGGGCCGGGCAACAACGTTCGGCGAAGGACACGGGAAAGGAAACCTACGTGACCAATCAGGATCATGAGTCCGAGAATCAGGCTCGCGCGCTGTTGAGCCGGCGCAAGCTGGTCGGCACTGGTACGGTACTCGGCTTGGGTATTGCTGGCGCAGCGGTCGGACTGGCCTCCGCGCAGGATGCGACCCCCGATGCCTCCCCGGCGGCGTCGCCGGAAGCACAGACCGAGTCGTCTGGCGCTGACTTCCCGACGGCAACGCCGCTCGGTGATGCGGTGCCGCCCGAATTCGGCGTCGAGGGCAACTGGCCGTCGGAGAACTTCGACCTGAAGGCGACGCGTCACATCACGACGAGCGGGATCACCAGTGAGACGGTTTCCCAGCTTGGTGTGGAATGGTCGATGCCGGTCAACATCGGTGCGCCGTTTGGTGCATTGGTCGCGAACCCGGTGATCGCGGATGGCGTGCTCTATCAGCAGGATGCGATGAGCAATGTCTACGCGCTGAAGGCCGATACCGGCGAGCAGGTCTGGTACAACGAGTACAACAACTCGGTTCCGTCGGGTGGCCCGAACGGCGTCGGACTCGGCTATGGCATGGCGTTCTACACCCTCGGTGGCGATGGTGTGGTGATTGCCGCCAAGCAGGACACGGGCGAAGAGGTCTGGCGGTCGACGATCAAGGGCTATCGTCACGAGGGCATCACCATGGCCCCGCTGGCGTACGATAGCACCGTCTATATCAGCACGATCCCGGGTACCCCGGAGGCCTTCTACAACGGCGGTCAGCGCGGCTTTATCTTCGCGCTCGATGCGTCCACCGGCAAGATCCTGTGGTACTTCGACACCACCGTGGACAACCTCTGGAACAACGCCCGGGTCAATTCCGGTGGCGGTCTCTGGCACGTCCCGTCGGTCGATGACGACGGCCAGCTTTACGTCGGCGTCGGCAATGCCGCTCCGTACCCCGGCACACCGGAGTTCCCGAGCGCGACCAGCCGCATGGGCGACAACAACTACGCGGATTCGTTGATCAAGATCAATCCGGACAGCGCATCCATCGATTGGTACATCAACGTCAAGCCGCACGATCTCTTCGACCTGGACAATCAGCTTACCCCGGTGCTCGGCAATGTCAGCATCAATGGCACCGACACGAAGGTGGTTTACACCTCTGGCAAGCACGGCGTTGTCGTCGCTGCGAACCAGGAGACGGGCGAGGAGCTGTGGCGGACTCCGGTCGGCAAGCACCAGAACGACGACGTGCAGGAGATCCCCGAGGGTCAGCAGATCGAGGTCTTCCCCGGCACCCTCGGTGGCGTCGAAACCTCGATGGCGTTTGCCGATGGGGTCGTCTACGCACCGATCGTCAACCTGCGCACCGTCTACGAGGGCGGCCAGATCGTCGCTTCCGAGCTGGACATCTTCTCTGGCACGGGTGAACTCGTTGCCCTCGACGGCGCGACCGGCAAGATCCTCTGGAATACGGAGATCCAGACGCCGGCCTATGCTGCCGCGACGGTGGTGAACGACCTCGTCTTCACCGGTGGCCTCGACGGCATCATCCGCGCCTTCAAGACCAGCGATGGCAGCGAGGTCTGGCAGTGGCAGGCCCCGGCGGGCGTCAATGCACCGCTGGCGGTCTCCGGCGACTACATCTACGTCCCGGCTGGCGGCCCCTTCACGATTCCGCCGACCGCCGATGCGAAGCCGCTCGCGCACCTCGTCGCCCTGAAGATCGGCGGCACCAGCTCGATCGCGACGCCGGAGGCTTCTCCGGCCGGCGAGGCCACCCCGGCCGCTTCCGGTTCGGGTTTCGAGGTCCACACGATCGACATCAACTTCGATCCGAAGGAACTCACCATCCCCGCCAACACCGATGTTCAGGTGACGATCGTGAACAAGGGCGTGCTCCAGCATGACTTTGTCGTGTCGGATCTCAAGGTCCAGTCCAAGCTCCTGAATGGGGGCGATTCTGATACCGTGACGATCAACGCTGCGGCAGGTGAATACGAGTACCATTGCTCGGTGCCTGGCCACGCCGAGGCGGGCATGGTCGGCAAGCTGATCGTTCAGTAGCTCGCTACACGATCCGCCGACGAAACGGCACGAAGCACCCCGGGCGATATCGCCCGGGGGTGCTTCCGTTCATGCCGGTGCTACTGCATCGTGAAGGCATTGCCCTCCGCTTGCAGGGTTGACGCGAGCTTGATCCAATGCTGTGGAAGGTCCTGTGCCGGGCCGATCGGACGTTTCCACGCGGCAACCGATGCGGAGCGGAATGCCACGCCCGCCACATCCAGCACCTCCCGCTCGTAGGTTTCGATCCATCTGAGCACATCGGCGAGCAGCAGGCGGACGCGCCGGTGATCGCAGGAATCCGATGGGCGATGGAGGTCCGTGAAGTCATCTGGGTCCCACCGGCCATCGAGCGCGGCGTGGCACTCGGCGCAGCGGGGACGCAGCGAGAGGCGGGGCAGGAAGACTGATCCATCGCCCGCTCGCGTGGCGAGCAATCCGAATCCCCAGAGGGCCAGTTCGATGTCTCCTGACACCACGCGCGCGTAGCGACTGGTCGAGCATGTGCTCCCCTCCGGGGGCCGCTGCTTCTCGAATCCGTGCAGCGCGAGCAGGTTGCCATCCGGACGGCGGACATCGCAGCCCCACAGCCAGAACTGCTGCTGCATCATGCGTTCGAAACGATGCCGATCCTCCGCGCGGGAGAAGAGCATCGGCATGCGGGGCGGGGCGGTCTGGGGGCGTGTCCTTCGAGTATCGGGTTTTGATGGGGTCAGCGTTGGAGGCACGGCAAACATCCTGTCTCGATCGTGTGAACAGATGAGACAGGGTATCACATTCGCGTCATGGCCAGGGAGATCGGGTCAGGACTCGGTGGTGGATCTCGCAGCGCACGGAGGGAACTCCATCCAGCCCATGCCGCCGTGCCACGATCCGCCGTTCTTGAGGTGATTCACCACCGCGCGCTGGATGGAGGTCACCTGTGGATAGTCCGCCAGTGGCCAATCGACCGGGCCGAAGACGAAACGAAGCGGTCCATCGTTCGCCCACTCGCCCTGGCGGATATGGCGAAATCGCCGCTGAAAGGCGATCGTATTGGACTGGGGCGACAGGTAATCGCGCAATTGCGTATCCAGCAGCCACGAGTTGCAGACCGCCGTCCTGGCCTGTTCCTCCGGGAAGTGGCGAGGGAAGAAGTCGACGGCCTGCGCGAAGGAGTCGTCGCAGGCTTCCGGCGACATCGTGCCCATGAAATCCGGGATGTGGATCGAGAGGGTAGGATCGCCTTTCGACCATGGAAACCCGCTTTCCTGGATCGTGTTACTGGTGCGGGTGCCGAGCTTCGCGCGCTCGAACTGCAGGCGTCCGAGCTGGAAGATGAGGCCGCGAGCATGCAGCATCAGCCAATCCGGCGCGGCCAGTCCATGGGTGCCGTGGCGCTTGCGATGGACATGCATGTTCCGGCCAATATCCGCCATCGTCGCCCGCTGAATCTCCATCGGGATGTTGCGGCGGGTGAAGAGCGCGCGGGTTTCCGGCAGGATGGAGGCATAGACGAAGACGTAGAAGAAGCGACCGAGTTCGCCGAACTCGTCCGGCCAGACCGCAAACCCATGCGGTGCGGCGACGACGTCCATGACCGCGAGCATCGACGCCACCGACCGCGCCCGTAGCCATTCCAGCTCCGCCGAGCCCGCGATGACCGGGTGGAGGGCATGCATCGTTGCGCGATCGTCGTCGGGGACGGCCAGCCAGTCCATGGCGTCGGAGAATGCCGATCCGGACGGCAGGGGAGGGATCGCCAGGCCAGACAGATCGAGCGCTTCGAGTGACGCGATCCAGGCTGCGCAGGCCTCATTGGCGCGCAGGCGCGTCATGATGTCAGGAATGTCGTCGTAGGCCATCTCGTGTCCTCTTCCCCGCGATGTCATCGTTGTTCGAGCCAGCAACAGGATACAGGGTAATGGGATGATCGGATAGGCAAGGATGGTCCATCTTGCCGGCAATCACAATCCCGATAAATACCGTATGGATTACACTGGAACCGATGGCGCTGCTCCACGTGGCGTTAAGACGAAATCTCCCGACAAGTTCATGAAAGGGTCTCTCATGTCCGAATCACGACGCCTTACGCGCCGCGGCTTTGTCGCGACCTCGGCTGTTTCGACGGCTACCGCCGGAGCAGCGGCTCTGGGAGTGCACAATCGTGCGGTCTTCGCGCAGGAAGCCACACCTGCCGCCGAGACGCTGCCAGCCGGTCCGACGGCGGAATCCTCGCTTGAGAATGGCGACTGGCCATCGATTAGCGGGGATCCGAAGGGCCATCGCGTTGCGCCGCTGACCACGATTGCGGCCTCCAACATCATGGAACTCGGCCCAACCTGGAGCGTGCCGAGCGTCACCGAGGCGGGCGAGGCCGCCGCCATCACGGCCCCGCCGATCGTGGTGGGCAACAAGGTCTTCGTGCAGGACATGACGAACAACGTCACGGCCTACGATCGCGAGACTGGTGAGGTGAAGTGGCGCAAGTCGTACAACATCGGCACGAACGGGCCGAATGGCGTCTGCTACGGCTATGGCAACATCTACTTCGGCCTCGGCGAGTCCGCGAATGTCGCGGCGGTCAACGCGGAGACTGGTGAGGATGTCTGGCAGGTCCAGCTGAGCAACTTCCCGCAGGAAGGCATCCGCATGTCCCCAGTCGCCTATGGCGGCTCGGTGTACATCTCGATCGTGCCGCTGTCGACCAATGGCAACCTCGGTGCGCGCGGTATCCTGCACGTCCTCGACGCGCTGACGGGTCAGACCCAGTGGTACTTCGACCTCTCCGAGGAGAACCTCTGGGGCAATGCGCGTCACAACTCCGGCGCTGGCCTCTGGTATCCGCCCAACTTCGATGATGACGGCAACATCTACTTCGGCAATGGCAACGCCGCGCCATGGCCGGGCGATCCGGAATTCCCGACGGCGTCGAGCCGCCCGGGGCCGAACCTCTACGCCAGCACGGCGATGTCACTCGATCCGAATACGGGATCAGTGCGCTGGGCGTTCCAGCCGAAGCCGCACGATCTCTTCGACCTTGACTACCAGATTGCGCCGACCATTGCCGATCTGGAGATCAACGGCCAGATGACGAAGGTCGCGATCACCTCCGGCAAGGTCGCTGACGTGGCCGGCATCAACGCCGATACCGGGGCGATCCTGTGGCGGACGCAGGTCGGTATCCACGAGAACGACCAGCTCCAGCAGCTGCCGGACGACCGGTACATCCGCGTCTTCCCGGGCAGCACGGGTGGTGTCCTGACGCCGCCGGCGTACAAGGATGGCGTCTTCTATTACGTCATCACCAACCGCCCGACGTGGCATCGCTCCGATGGAGCCGACTTCACGCGGCAGGATCCGTTCGAGGGTGAGATCGGCGCGCTCGACGCGACGAACGGCGACATCCTCTGGAAGACGGACCTCCCGACCTATCCAACCGGTTCGGTGATCGTGGCGAACGACCTGCTGATCACGGCGGGTCTGGACGGTCTCGTTCGCGCATTCACGCGCGCCGATGGCCAGGCCGTCTGGTACTTCCAGATGGCTGCTGGCGTGAATGCGCCAGTGGTGATCGCGGGTGATGATCTGTTCGTGGCTGCGGGCACGCAGTACCGTCCGTCGCCGGATCAGCGCGATCCGGGTGCCGAGGCGGCCTACGAGCTTGTTCGCTTCAATATCGGCACGGGTGGCGGCTTCGTGCCGGATGCCCAGCCGACCCGCCTCCCGACCGAGGAAGCTGCTGGCACGCCGGTCGCGACCGAGGCTGCTGCGACGTCCGGTGACGTGGCGACGCCGGTTGAGGCTGCCAACGGCAGCTACACGCTGGCGATCGAGATGGGCGACCTGTACTACAAGCCGACCTCCATCGCGATTCCGGCGAACAACGATGTGGTGGTCACTCTCTCGAATGTCGGTGCCCTCCAGCACGACTTCGTGATCGACAATCAGGTCGATTCCGGCATGGTCGTCGGCGGTGGCAGCACCGAGTTCACGCTCAATCTCGTTCCGGGTGAGTACAAGTTCTACTGCTCGGTCGAGGGCCACGCCGCAGCTGGTATGGTCGGGACCATCGTCGCCGAGTAAGCTGTCCCGTCATCGCCGTCGTCTTCGGATGACGTGAGATGGCCAACACCCGATCCCCGGACATCGTGTCCGGGGATCGGGTGTCTTGCTTTCAGCGTGATGATGGGTATGGCGTTGGGCCGTGAGGATCGCCCCGATCCCGTAGACGCGGATGCTGAGATCGCGCGAGAGGTGGCTCGTATCCCCATCACGAACGATGAACTACGCCCATTTACGACGCAGACGTCACGGCATAGAGGAAGCCGTCGGCGCTGCCGAAGAAGGCATAGCCATTGGCAATGATGGGTGCCGTGGTAACCGTTCCCTGTGCGAGGTAATAGCCTTCCAGCGCGCCAGAGCCGTCGAGGAGCAGCAGGCTCGATCCTGCCCCAACGATGACCGTCTTTCCGACGATGGAGGGTGCCGCGATCGTGCGCTCGCCGGTCGGGTAGAGCCACGTCGCCGATCCATCCGCCAGGGAGAGGGCGTGGATGCCGCCATCCGTCGCAGCGATTACCACCGAGCCATTGGCGACCGTCATCGGCTGTTGCGTCCCGACTTCCGCCATCCAGAGTGTCGCGCCCTTGTCAGCGGAGACGGCGAGGGTCTGGCCGCGATCGGTGCTGAAGACGATGCGATCGCCCGCGAACATGGCCGGAGAGACGATGCCGCCGTCGATGGTCTTCCGCCAGTTCACGGTGCCGTCCTTGAGCTTCACCGAGTAGATCGTGCCCTTGTCCGACCCGAATGCGACGTGTCCATCCCCGATTGCCGGTGCCCCGAAGACGACGCCATCGGTGGGGATGCGCCAGACCATCGCGCCGCTTGTCGCGTCGAAGCCGTACATCCACTCTTCCTGGCTGGAGATCACCACGATGCCATCGGCGACGGTCGGCGTGGACTGCCCGACATAGCGTGTCTCGGCCTTCCAGCGGGTTTCGCCGGTCTGGGCGTCGATCGCGTAGAGCGCGAATCCGGCCCCGACATAGACGGTGTCATCGGCGACGCTGGGCGATGAGCGGATCACGTAGTCGGTGAGGTGGGTGCGCCAGCGGAGCGAACCGGTGCTCGCGTCGAGCGCCAGGAGGTCGCCCCCCTTCGTCGCGACGAAGAGCGTGCCATTGGCGAGGACCGGGCTGGAGAGCAGTTCCGCGCCCGTGTCGAAGCGCCAGGCGAGCTTGGGAGAGCCGACAGGGGCAGGTCCGGGCTGGATCCCGGTAAGGGCGCTGTCTCCCCGGTAGAGCGGCGCGGAGATAGCGACCATGGCTGCGTCCGGCGTCGCTCCGACCGTTCCGTTTTCGACCGTCGCGGCGGCGACCTCAGCCGTGGGCGTGGTCGCGATGGGGGGAGTGTCGTCGCGGGAGGTCATCGCCTGCACACCGAGCCAGCCGAAGAGCGCGGCGACGATGACACCGAACGTCACGCCCCACGCTCGCAGCGCTCCTGGATCGTGGCGAAGGCTCCAGAGGCCGTAGAGCGCGCAGACGAGACCCGCGACCCACAGGCCGTACTTGATGACGGAGTCGTTGCCGAGCAGGATGCCCGGCAGCAGCAGGAAAGGCGAGGCAAGGAGCCAGCCGCTGCCGCCCCGCTGCTCCTCGGTGGGCTTCCGCCTCAGGCGTCGTTGGTCGCGCCGGATGCGCGCTTCCATCACGCTGGACCCTACCTCGCGCGATGGCGCTCCCCGGAGTTCGACCGACCGGAGGTCCGCACCGCAATCGGTGCAGAAGATAAGGGCGCTTTCGTTCTGGTGGCCGCATATAGGACAGACCCGGATGGTCGCCAGCTGGCCGAGCCACCCCGATGCCGTCTGCGAGCGGCTGGCATGCCGCGTCGAGCCGCCGAGGGGCGTCGTCGATGCTTCGGATGGGGTCGTGGGAGACGGGGGCTGGTTCATCGATAGGGCCTCGCATTCGTGTGTCGATCAGTGTAACGACTGCGGGCCAGGAAACGATCCCTCGCGGGATGCCGAACACCCCGAACCTGTAAGCAGGTTCGGGGTGTTCGCTCGACGATGCGGAGGAATGGGCTCAGGATCGGGGGCGACCGACGGCGATGGTCCACGGCATCGAGCCGGTGAGCGTCGTCAGGTCGAGTTCCTGCGCGACGAAGAGGCCGAACGCCTCCCGCGACCAGAAGTTGCGGTGATCGGGGTCGCTGCCCTTCGGCGTCTGGTCGAGGTTCTTGCCACGCGCGGCATTGGCGAGGCAGAAGAACGGCTCGTGGGGGACGCTCATCACGACGGCCTTCTTCGCCACGCGGGCGAGTTCCTTCAGCGCCCGGTCCGGCTCGTGGAGGTGCTCCAGTACCTCGAAGCAGACCACGATGTCGAAGCTGTCGTCCGGGTGGTCGATGTTGTAGATATCGCCCAGCGAGAAGGTGCCGCGCGGGTTGCGCAGGGCCGCCAGCTTCACCGAATCCTCCAGCACGTCGAACCCGGTGATCGCGACCGATGGCATCGCCTTGAAGAAGATGTCATCTACGAAGCCTTCGCCGCACCCCGCGTCGAGGATGGTCGTCGGGTGGAGATCGGTGACGATCTTCGTGATCTTCGTGTGGAAGCGATCGATCAGGCGGCGCTGGACCGGGTTCTCCGACATGTGCTTGCGGTAGTTGCTGGTGTCGACATCGATCGCGCCCGCGTAGGGGATCGTCTCGCTGATGCTCATGGGAGGCTCCTGAAGGTGGGAACGGTCGGATGACGACGGCGCTCAGGACGTGACCGGATCGGCCGGTGTCGCTGGCGAAGGATCGGAAGAATCGCCCCGAACGGAAATCCAGAGGCGGGTGATGCCATAGAGAATCGGAATCGCGCCGAAGAGCGCGAAGCGGTAGAGCAGTGCTGCCGCGACGACCTCCGCGCCGGAGACCCCGGCGAGTCGCGCGACGACGTACATCAGGGCCTCGCGGACGACGGCGCCGCCAGGAATCGGGCTGAGCATGCCGACCAGGATCGGCAGCGATGTGATGCCAAGGACCAGCGTGAAGGTGATCTCGACCTTCAGCGCATGCAGCAGCAACGCAAGGACGACGCCCTGCAGGATCCAGTAGATCGCGGTGACGCCGAATCCAAGCGCCGCCACGGTCGGACGTTCCTTCGGGGCGAGCGCGATGCGCTTGATCATGCGGGCGATACGTTCGCGCCACGTCTGCTTGCGGAGGGCGAAAACCAGTCCGCCGAGCACCATCACGACGATGGCGACCCCCACAATGGCGTAGCGGCCGGCGGAGTTGCCAAGCTCATCCCCCACCGCCGTGAAGGAACCCGGTGCGAGGATCAGCCAGACCAGCGTGCCGATGCCCAGCACGATCACGTCCAGCCCGATCTCCCAGATCGCGATAGTGCCGGTCGCGGAAGCGTCCAGCCCGAGCGCGCGTTTCGTCAGGGCGGCGCGGGAAGGGACGGCAAGGCCGACCGGGGCCGCGTAGTTGATGACAACGGAGGTCAGGAAAGCCTCGGAGGCGCGTGGAAGGTCGGAACTGCCGTGGGCCATGACCACGAGGACATGCCAGCGATAGCAGAGCAGCGCAAGGCTGAAGAGGTAGACCGGAATGGCGATGACGATCGGCGTCCAGGATGCGTCGCCGAGCACGCGCCCGAGTTCCTGGATCTGCCCTTGCCACCACAGCACGAGGCCGGCGAGGGCGATACTGCCGACGAAGATCAGCGGTGTGGGAATGCGGGCAAGCGCCCCGAGCCGACGTTTCGACGATGACTGCTCGGGGGAGGGGGACACGGGTTCGCTCACGCCGTCTCCTCGACGACGATGGTCTCCAGCGTCGGACGCGCTTCGAGACCAATCGTCTGGCGGAGGGAGTTCGGGATCTCGTGGTGCGGCGCGTTCCGGCCGTGGGCAATGTACTCGCCGATCAGGCCGAGCCCGAAGAACTGCGCGCCGATCACCACCAGCAGGACCGCGAGCAGCAGCAGCGGTCGGGTTCCGATGGGGTTGCCCATCACCAGCTTGTCGAAGGTGAGGTACAAGCCGATCAGCACACCGAGCATCATCGAGAGCAATCCCGGCAACCCGAAGAGGTGCAACGGACGCTGGCGATACTGGGTGAGGAAGATCACCGTCAGGAGGTCGAGGAACCCCTTGGTAAGGCGCGACCAGCCGTACTTGGACGTGCCCCATGTGCGCGGATGGTGCTTCACCGGCAGCTCGCCGATGCGGAAGCCCTCGGCGTTGGCGAGGACGGGTGTGAAGCGGTGCAGCTCGCCGTAGAGGCGGATGTTCTCCGTCACCTCGCGGCGATAGGCCTTGAACCCGCAGTTGAAGTCATGCAACTGGACGCCGGACGATTTGCGAACGGTCCAGTTGAAGACCTTGCTCGGCGCGGTCTTTCCCAGTGGGTCCTGGCGACGCTGCTTCCAGCCGGAGACGAGGTCATACCCCTCGTCCAGCATGGCGAGGAAGCGCGGCAACTCGTCCGGATCGTCCTGGAGATCGCCGTCCATGGTGACGATGACATCGCCTTGGGCGACCGCGAATCCATCAGCGAGCGCACGCGCCTTGCCGAAGTTGCGACGATGGCGCAGTCCGACCACCCGCTTGTCGGCGGCATTGGTGCGCTCGATGAAGGCCCAGGTGCCGTCGGACGAGCCGTCATCGACGAAGATGATCTCCCAGGGCAGCCCGATCTCGTCGAGCTGGGCGGAGAGACGCTCGTAGAGTTCGGGGAGGTTGCCCTCCTCGTTCATCACCGGGATGAGGATGGAGAGCGATCGGATCGGCGCGGCGAAGGTGTCCACTGCGCCGCTGATCTCGCGGGTCGCGGGCATCAAGGCCCGCCCGTCCGCGCGTGTCGAGGTGCCGATGGCCTTCGGAACTCCGGTCGTGGCGTTGGCGGTGACTGCCGCAGTCTGCACGCGTGCGTTCTCCATGACTAGGTCGTGTCCACGATTGGCGCGACTGCGCATATCCAATCGCAAGACTATAGCCCCGGACCGTGGATGACGCAAACGACCGAATCCCCAGGCCGGGACTCGGTCGTCGTGATG
Organism: Thermomicrobiales bacterium; assembly: GCA_049840815.1. Classification (GTDB taxonomy): domain Bacteria; phylum Chloroflexota; class Chloroflexia; order Thermomicrobiales; family UBA6265; genus JASGDN01. The sequence goes on from JASGJI010000010.1 coordinate 30,866, forward strand.
GCGCTGGATCGCTGGTGAATCTAGAGCGCGTTCTGATCGTCCGGGGATGTGTTGGAAGCCTCTTCCATGTCGTGCTTGGGTGAGAAGATCAACTCCGGTGACGCATCGTTCTGCTTCACGATCCGGATCTCGAGGTATCCGGCAATCGGCTTGCTGAACGTCAGGGTTTGCATGGCATCGCCATCGGCGTTCACATCGAGCACGGCCACGCGATTCGACTCGCCGTTCTCATGCATGCACCACACCTCATGCGTCTCGCTCGGATCGAGTCCCCAGGCCATGAGCACGCCGGTCGACTTGCCAGGGTCGGCGCCGAGTTGCGCGATCCCCGAGCAGCCGGAGCAGGCTGGCTTGGTCGTGAAGAGGCGTGGCGATGCCAGCGGCTGCCCGCTGAAGGTGATCGTGGGTTCGGCCTGCGCACGCAGGTCCTCGATCTCGCTTTGCAGCCCAACGCCCCACGCGGAGACGAGCAGGAATGCGATGGTGAGGACAGCCGTCGCGGCCGGCAGGATGCGGCGCTGCCACAGGGTCAGGCGCGAGGCCTTCGACCCGGTGCCGGTCGATGCGTCTGGAGGCTGTGTTGCGCTTGCGAGGGGTGTTTCCGTGCCGGATGCCGCGCGGTCCTCGGCGACGCGGGCCATCAGGCGCGTCCGCACGTCGGGCGACGGGCCATCCTCCAGCGGCACCGACTCCGCGAGGAGGCGCGGGACGATGACGGACCTGCTCGCGACCTCGCGACAGCGTTCGCACCACCGGAGGTGGAGGGCGATTCGTTGCTGATCCGAAAGGTCGAGCGCGCGGAGGACAAAGGCCTCCACGTTGTCATCCACGAACGCACACTCAAGGCCGAGCGATGTGGAGCGTGCGGGAAGCTCGTCCGGGTGTTCTGTTGTCTGTCGTTCCGTCCCGCTCACGTCAATCCAACCTCACGCTGCTCGAGGGTTTCCCGGAGCTTGCGCATGCCAAGACGCATGCGCGTCTTGATGGTTCCGAGTGGTTCGCCAAGGTAATCCGCGATCTCTCGCTGGGTCAATCCGGAGAAATATGCGAGTTCGATCGGCTCACGTTGCGCGTCGGGAATGGCCCTCAGCGCTGCCTCGATCTCGTCCCGCCACGATCCCTGTACCGCCCGGTCCTCCACACTCAGGCCCGGGTCGTTCAGATTCGTCAGCAGCAGCACCGGATCGGCACTATCCGCCCGCTGGGGGCGTCTCTGACGCTTCCGAATCTCATCGATGGCGAGGTTGTGCGTGATGCTGAGTAGCCACGTCACGTAGGTGCCTCGGCCTTCGGTGAACCGGGTTGCCTGTTGCCAGGACCGGAAGAATGCCTCCTGAGCGATCTCTTCGGCAGATGCAGGATCGCCGACGATCCGGAGGGCAAACGAAAACACGATGCGCGCATGCCGCTCGTACAACGTCTCCAGTGCCCGGGGATCCTGCGCGGCCATCAGGGCCACCAACTCGGCATCCTCGCGTTCCGGATAGTTGCGTTCCTGCTCGGTTGCGGTGGGCTGCGGAGCGATGCTCACAGGATCCGCCCGTCCGAACACAGATTGTGGTGATGACGCATGCGCTTCATCTATGCCTATCTACGGTGGGTTGGCGGGCCGGGATTCATTCTCGGTCGAATGCGTGGACAGGAATCCCAAGTTGCTCGCACGATGACGCTCCGGCTACCGATCGCACGGGTGGGCGCGTCTGGCAGCCCTTAGGATACCCGAGGGGTCGCCTTCGGTGCGGGGTCGTTCTCGGCGAGACCGAGGGCGACACGGGCTTCTGCCGCCGTGCTGAGGGAACCTGTCACGACTATCAACGCCTGTGTCGAGGGGGAGGTTACGCGGGCAAGTGCCGCCGATACCGATTCGTGGCGCATCTCGGGGGCGGTGGCGTTCGTCGTGCCGAGATGCGCGGCAAGTTCATCCACTGGCATTGTGCGGGGGGTGTCGAGCGGCGTGAGATGCCAGGCTGCGACGGCGGGCGCGAGGTTGGCAAGGACATGATCGGCGTCCTTTCCCTGCAACATCCCGACGATCATCTCCGCCTGGCGACCGGGGAAGCGTTCCTCCAGCGCGACTCGGAGGGCGTTGGCCGCGATCGGGGTGTGGGCGCCATCGATGACGACAATGGACCCGTTCGGCAGCGGGACGATCTCGAACCGACCCGGATTCACGACATCGGAGAGTCCGGCCCGGATCGCATCGTCGGTCGGGCCCATGGCGAGGCGGGCGGCGGCGATGGCCAGTCCTGCGTTCTCCACCTGATGTCGCCCGATGAGGGATGTCGCCAGTCCAGCGATCGTGTCCGACGCATCAGCGAAGGTGAAGTCGCGGTCGCTGCCGTTCACGGTGAAGTCGCGGTCCTGGATGAGAAGCCGGGACCCGAGTTCGTCCGCACGAGCGGTGATGACCGCCATCGCGGCCGGAAGCTGATGGGCGCTGACGACCGGCTTGCCCGGCTTGATGATCCCGGCCTTGTTCGCCGCGATCTCCTCGATCGTGTCGCCGAGGATGGCCGTGTGCTCGTAGTCGAGCCGGGTGATGACGGAGACCTCCGGCATCACGACGTTCGTGGCATCCAGCGTACCGCCCAGGCCCACTTCGATCACCGCCCAGTCGCACCCGGTTTCGGCGTACCAGATGAGCGCCATCGCGGTCGTGAGCTCCCAGGCGGTGACGTCGCCGAGTTCGGGTCGCTCGCGTTCGACCGTCAGCGTCGCCTCCAGCGCGCGCCGGGTGAGGCCCGCGAAATCCGCTTCCGAGATCGGTTCGTTGTCCACCACGATCCGTTCGCGGTAGGAGTGGAGATGAGGCGAGACATAACGGCCGGTGCGCAATCCCGCCGCGCGGAGGATCGCGTCGAGCATTGTTGTCGTGGAGCCTTTGCCCTTCGACCCCGCGACGTGGACGATCCGGTACGTGTGGTGGGGATTGCCGAAGCGCTCCAGGATGGCATCGGTCCGGCGCAGGCCCAGGCGGGCGGCATCATCTCCGGCAAACGGGTTGCTGATGAATCCCCGATCGTACCCGGAGCGGTCCCAGATCGCGGCGAGGGCGTCGGCATACGTGAAGGGTGCGGGCACGGGGTGCGGCTCCTGAGACGGCGAAAACGGCGAGTTTACTGCGCGACCGCGACGGGTTCCACCGGCGCGCAGCGTGGCAGCACGTCGTGCAGGTGGCCATAGGTGCGGATGAACCCGTCGCCTGTCGCCTGGACGATCTGGTGTTCGCCATCCAGGCCGGGTTCGCGAGTCGAGAAGTCCGACCGGAACTGGCCGCCACGGCTTTCCTCGCGGAAGGCGGCCGAGGCAACGATCTGGGAGGCCAGCAGGATCATGTTTCGCACCTCGATGGCCGCAAAGGTGTCGAGTCGGAGCTCATCGGTGCGCGTGGCGATGTCCCGGATGCCCGTCTCGGCGTCGCTCAGGGAGGCTGCCGATCGCACGACGGCGACATCGTCGCTCATCAGGCGCTGTACGCCATCGCGGGCAGCATCCAACTGGTCGCCGGTGAAGGCGACATGCCCGGCGTCGGTCTGTGGTTCGCGAGAGAGGGGGGAAGCGGCGCATGCCACACTCCTGCCGCCCATTCATCCCCGATCGAGGCGGCGGCGTGAATGCCGAAGACGAGCCCTTCCAGCAGGGAGTTGCTCGCCAGCCGGTTCGCGCCGTGCACGCCGGTGCAGGAGACCTCACCGATGGCGCGGAGGCCCTCGATGGAGGTGCGCCCCTCGGTGTCGGCGACGATCCCGCCCATGAAATAGTGGGCGGCGGGCGCAATCGGGATCAGGTCGTTCGCGAGGTCGAGGTTCATCGTCGCGAGGAACGAGGAGATGGTCGGGAAGCGTCGTTTCACCAGGGCGGGATCGAGATGACGCAGGTCGAGGTGGACGTAGGGTTGGCCATCGATTGCCATCTGCCGCTGGATGCCCCGTGCCACGACATCGCGCGGGGCGAGTTCGCCTAAGGGGTCGATTGCGAGCATGAAGCGGTCTCCGTCCTTGCCGCGAAGGTATGCTCCCTCGCCCCGTACCGCTTCCGTAATGAGGAAGCCGTCGCCGTTTGGCAGCGTGAGGACGGTCGGGTGGAACTGCGCGAACTCGAGATCGGCAAGGGCCGCGCCACTGCGGAGGGCCATCGCCATGCCATCGCCGGTCGCACCGGACGGGTTCGACGTGACGGCCCAGAGTTGCCCCGCGCCGCCATTCGCGAGCGTCACGCAGCGCGCGGAGATGAGCGTCAGGTTCGGGGCATCAGCGGATTGAACGATCACGCCTCGGCAGACGTCGTCCTGCAGGACGAGATCGACCGCAGCCATGCGGTCGTGGATGTCCACGCCGGGGCGGGCACGCAGTTGGGCGACGAGCGCGCGTTCGATCTCGGCGCCGGTGGCATCGCCCCCCGCGTGGAGAATCCGGTTCCGGCTATGGGCGGCCTCGCGTCCCAGCGCCAGATCGTGGCTAGCGTCCGCCTCACGATCGAAGGTGGTGCCCTCCGCGATCAACCAGGCGACGGCCTCCGCTGCACCCTCGATCAGTTCACGGACGGCGGGTTCATCAGAGAGGCCCGCTCCGGCGACCAGCGTATCGGCGATGTGGAGGTCCACATTGTCATCCGGGCCGATCGGCGCGGCGAATCCCCCTTGGGCGTAGCGCGTGTTGCTTTCGCCAAGAATGCCCTTCGTCACCACCGCGATGCGCATCTCTGCCGGGAGCCGGAGTGCCATCGAGAGACCCGCGATCCCCGCCCCAACGATGACGATGTCGTACTCCCGCTCCGCCTGCCACGTCCGGATCGGCGTGCGGAAGCAGGCGGGAAGACCGGACGAATCGGGAGCGACGTGATCGTGGCTGCAGGTCATGGCGAGGGGAAGGTCCTTGCAGAAAGCCGGATGCTGCCAAGGGTGGCGAGCATCCGGCCGGGAACGGCTCATGGCGAGTTAGTGTAGAGGTGACACGAACTTGCGAGACCTAGCCATGTGGGGAGGTGCTGTCGCGGAGGTCGAGAAAGCCGCCGTCAGTGACGCGCGCCTCCGGGATGACGGAAAGCGAGAGGAATGCGAGTTGTCCGAATGGCGACGCCAGCGGGCTGCCGAGCGCCTGCGCGGCGTGCTCCATCTCGGCGTACGCTGCGGCGACCTCGGCGGCGGGTGACGCGCTCATCAGCCCTGCAATCGGCAACGGCATGGCGGCGAGGACTTCGCCATCAGCAACCACCGCCAGGCCGCCATCCATCTCGGCGATGGTCGCGATGGCGGCGAGGATGTCGATGTCATTCGCGCCCGCTGCGACGATGTTGTGGGCGTCGTGGGCAATGGATGAGGCGATTGCCCCGCGCGTGAGGCCGAGGCCCTGGACGTAGCCGACGCCGGTGCGCCCCGTCGCGTGGTGCCGTTCGACGGAGACGAGCTTCAGGAGGTCGCGTGCCGGGTCCGCGATGGCCGCGCCGTCCAGGACGGTCGGCTCCACCTCGCGGAACTCGGTCACGATCTGGCCGGGGATGACACCAACGGCCTTCGTCGCCTCGGCGGGATCAAGGCGCAGGTCCGAGAGGTGGACCGGGGCGACATTGATGGTGTGCAGGAGGATGTCTGGCACGGTCGAATCCGGGAGTTCGCCGGCGAACGCGCCGTCCTGCGCGACGACGTGACCCTGATAGAGCGTCATCGCGACATCGACGGTGGCGAGGTCGCGCAGGACGACGAGATCGGCACGGTAGCCCGGCGCGACGGCGCCGGTGTCGGCCAGTCGCCAATGGTTTGCCGGGTTCCACGTCGCCATGCGGATGGCGCGGATCGGATCGAGGCCGTGCGCGATGGCGATACGGAGGATGTCGTCGACGTGCCCCTTGGTGAGCAGGTCGTGGCAATCGCGATCGTCGGAGGCGAAGGCGATGCGCGGGTAGGTCTTGTCCGTCACGAGCGGCAGGAGTTCGACCAGGTTCTTCTCCGACGATCCTTCGCGCAGGTAGAGGAACATGCCGAGTTCGAGCTTCTCGCGCGCTTCCTCCATGGTGACCGACTCATGATCCGCGCCGATGCCGCTGCCGATGTAGGACTGGAGCGGACCACCGCGCAGGCCGGGCGCATGTCCGTCGCGCAGCGATCCCTTCGAGGCCCAGAGCGTGTTGCCGATGGAGGACTCCCCGGCGACGAGACCAGGCACGTTCATGAACTCACCGAGGCCGACCGTTTCGGGCCAGGCGAGCATCGTTTCGATCTCGGTATCATCGAAGGTCGCGCCTGGATGCTCGAAGGGGCTGGCCGGAACGCTTGACGGGGCGGTGAAGTGGATCTGTATCGGCAGGGAGGTGGCGGCCTCCCGCATCGCGGCGATTCCGGCGAGTCCGCGCACGTTCGCGACCTCGTGTGGGTCGGTGATGATTGCCCCGGTGCCGTGAGGGACGACGGCCTTCGCGAACTCCGGGAGCCAGAGCAGCGAGCTTTCCGTGTGAATATGCGCGTCGATGAACGACGGCGCCACGATGCAGCCGCTGATATCGATCGTCTCGCGACCATCCGGGAAGGAGCCGATCCCTGCGATGCGCCCGGCGTCGATCGCCACATCCGCTTCCACCAGCTCTTCGGTGAAGACGTTGAGGACGCGGCCACCCTTCAGGAGCAGCTGTGGCTGGTAGAGCCCCTGGGCAAGGGCGACCCGGCGTCGCCACTGCCACTTCCACATGTTGCGAGCGGCGAGTTCTGGGGAGATTTCTTCTTCGGACATGCGGCGGTCGATCCTTTGGATAAAGGCGGAGGATGCAGGTGGTTGTGGCGATCAGTCGAGCTGGCGCTCGATCACGTCCAGCACGGATTCGAGTTTCGGCAGCTGGTCGCGGACGAAGTCGCCGATGTCGTTCACACGATTGAACGGGAGTTCGTAGCGCTCGACGACGGCGAGACCCTCCTCCTCCTCATCCCAGAACGCTTCCTGATGCTCTTGCAGGAAGCCGCGTGTGATGCGGGGCAGGGTCATGCGGGCGAGCCGGGCGCGGGACTTCTGTCGCCAAGGGCTCTCCTCATCGGCGTAGCGACCGGGCGACGAGGCTCGGAGGACGACGAGCAGGCCGTCGTCGCCCACACGAATGTCGACGCGACCGAGTTCGTCGTCCACGGCGATGACCCAGCGGTTCTCCTCGTCCAGCATTCCATAGGCGTAGAACCCGGCCCGGACGAGGGCGTCCTTCGCCGGAGCGAGCGCGAGCCGATCGCGGCCGATCACGTCGTCTGGATCGAGGGCGTCGATGGCATTATTGAGATCGTCGATGGACATGAACCGGGAATCCTCCGTTTGCTGATGCAGGACGGACAACCGTTGGGGGTTGCGTGCATCGTGGACCGTCATGATGCCACGATTGGGTGGTCGTTGGGACGGCCGAGGAGCCGATCCGGCTGCCAATTGTGGCGATGTTTGCACATGGGTGAACTTGTAGGAAGCGCGGTCGGGGAACGATACTCGACCACACTACCGATCGGTATGCTGAGGGCAGCCCAACGGTTGGCGAAGGGATACGGATGGTCCGTGCAGAACGGCCGCCGCTGGACTGAAGACGCATCTGTTCCGAATCCCGGGCCTGGGACGATGGCGCGGGCAGGGGCTTTCTGGGGGAGCGCAATTCATGATCTCGCGAGTTTCGTCAGTGCCGATCGAGCTCCCGGAGCGGATCGAGCGACTTCACGATCTGGCCTACAACCTCTGGTGGACGTGGAGCAAGCCCGCGCGGCTGATCTTCCGCCAGCTGCATCCGGTGCTCTGGGATCTGGTCGAGCAGAATCCGGTGCTACTCCTGCACCGCATCGAGAAGGAGCGGCTGGAGGCCGCCGCATCCAACCCGACCTATCTCGCTGCCTACGACAAAGTTGTACGGGCCTTCGATGCCATGATGAACCAGCCGAAGGCGGAGACCTGGCTGGGCAAGAACTGCCCGGCCCTGATCGACAAGCCGCTGGCCTATTTCTCGGCGGAGTTCGGTCTGCATCGCGCCCTGCCGATCTATTCCGGCGGTCTCGGCGTGCTGGCTGGTGACCACATCAAGGAAGCCAGCGACATGGGCATCCCCCTGGTCGCGGTCTCCCTGCTCTATCGCCAGGGCTACCTGCGTCAGCGCATTGATTCGGGCGGATGGCAGCACGACGTGCCAGGGAATCTGGACCCGGACTCCGAGCCAACCTTGCAGGTGCTCGATGATGCCGGCGAGCCGGTGCTGATCGACATTCAGCTGAATCCGGACGAATCCCTGCGACTGGCCGTCTGGAAGGTCCAGGTCGGGCGCGTGCAGCTCTACCTGCTCGACTCCGATGTGGAGGGTAACCCGGAATGGACGCGGCAGCTCTCGTCCCGTCTCTACGGGGGAGACAGCGAGCATCGCCTGCGTCAGGAGATGATCCTGGGCATCGGTGGCGTGCGTCTGCTGCGGCAGCTGGAGATCGACCCGGTCTACTGGCACGCGAACGAGGGCCATGCGGCGCTGCACATGGTGGAACGCGTGCGTGAGTACGTGCTGGCGGGCAATTCCTTCGCTGAGGCGCAGGAGCTGGTGCGCAAGGCGACCGTCTTCACGACCCACACGCCGGTCCCTGCCGGGCACGACATCTACCCGGACGCGATGATGGACCGCTACTTTGGCTCCTACTGGCCGGAGATGGGGATCGATCGCGACGAATTCCTGGCCTTGGGACGCCATGGCGAAGAGTCGGGCTTCAACTTCACGGCGCTCTCCCTGCGTCTTGCCGCGAACGTCAATGGCGTGAGCGACAAGCACGGCGAGGTTTCCCGCGAAATGTGGAACGACCTCTGGCCGGACAAGACCGTCGAGAACACGCCCATCGGGCATGTCACGAACGGCGTTCACCTCCGGACGTGGATCTCCCCCGAGATGCGGATGGTTTACGAGCGCTACCTGCCGCGACGCTGGCGCGACCACCAGGAGAGCGAGTTCGTCTGGGAGCTGATCGACAACATCCCGGACAATGAGTTCTGGGATGCGCACCAGACGGCGAAGCAGCTCCTGATCGACGAGATGGATGAGCGGTCACGCCGCCGATACGCCGAAGGGCAGTTCGATGCCTGGCAGGTTCTCTCGTCCGGCCCGTTCCAGAATGCGAACGTGCTGACGCTGGGGTTTGCGCGTCGGTTCGCGACCTACAAGCGCGCGACGCTGCTGTTGCAGGACATCGACCGCCTCGCGAAGATCCTGAACAACCCGGACTATCCGGTGCAGCTCGTCTTCGCAGGCAAGGCGCACCCGGCCGATGAGGGGGGCAAGCGCCTGATCCAGGAGATCTATACCCGCTCGCGTGATCCTCGTCTCGGTGGCCGTGTGGCATTCGTCGAGGATTACGAGATGGGCCTGGCGAACCTGCTGGTGGCCGGTGTCGATGTCTGGATGAACAATCCCATCTATCCGCTGGAGGCTTCCGGCACCAGCGGCATGAAGGCTTCGGCGAACGGCGTGCCGAATTGCAGCATCCTCGACGGCTGGTGGATCGAAGGGTGGGAACCCGGCGACCGCAACGGCTGGGGCATCGAGCCGTCCGGCAAGGAAGGGCACGAGCGGGATGTCGAAGAGGCGAACGCCATCTACGAGACGCTCGAACAGAAGATCGTGCCGCTCTATTACGAGCGCGAGGGCGATGGCCTGCCGCACGCCTGGATTCGTGTCGCGAAGGGCGCGGTTCGCACGGTCGCGCCGCAGTTCAGCGCCCGCCGCATGCTGATCGACTACGTGGAGCAGCTGTATAGCAAGGCCGCAGGCGTCGACTGCTGATCGTCCGATGTCAGAATCCCTTCCACCGCTCCCCGGTCTCTTCATTCGTGAGAGAATCCTCCGGGGAGCGGAGCGTCGTACATTCCTGCGATCGTGCCTGACGGTACGGATCGTGATAGGTCGCTGTGGCGCACGGTCGTGTGTGCACCGGATGGAGGTGCGTATGGAACGGGATCTGGCCGAGAGTTCATTGGTGGCGGATGAGGTGATGCGGGCGGCGGATGGCCGGCGTCCGCTGCGCCCGTTGAAGGGCCTGGTGCTGGCGGGGGGCAAGGGCTCGCGCTTGCGACCCCTGACGGCCACCGGCGCGAAGCAACTGGTACCGGTGGCGAACAAACCGGTGCTCTTCTATGCGCTGGAACAGATGGTCGCCGCCGGGATCGAGGAGATCGGCATCATCACCGGAGACACCGCCGCCCAGGTGCGGGAGGCGGTCGGGGATGGCTCCCGCTTCGGGGCACGCATCACCTACATCCAGCAGGATGCTCCGCGCGGCCTCGCCCATGCCGTGGCGACGGGGAAGGACTTCCTCGGGGAATCCGCCTTCTGCATGTACCTGGGCGACAACTTCCTCAAGGGCGGTATCGGCGAGCTGGCGCGGCGGTTCCAGCAGGGAACAGTCGCCGCGCAGATCCTGCTGAAGGAGGTCCCGGACACCTCGGCGCTTGGCGTCGCCGTCCTCGATGAACAGGGCCACGTCGTCCGCCTCGTCGAGAAGCCGCAGACGCCGGTCTCCCCGTACGCGGTGGTCGGCGTCTACTTCTTTGGCCCGGAGATCCACACGATCACCCCGGCGTTGACGCCATCGGCGCGTGGGGAACTGGAGATTACCGATGCCATCCAGGGCCTGATCGACGCCGGGTATCAGGTCGATGCCGGCCTCATCGACGACGAATGGATCGACACCGGTAAGAAGGACGACATGCTGGAGGCCAACCGCGTGGTGCTCACCACCATCACGCGCCGGGTCGATGGCGAGGTCGATGCCGATTCCCGCCTGGTCGGTGAGGTGATCGTCGAGGCCGGGGCGCGGGTGATCGGCTCCACGATCCGGGGACCGGCCATCATCGGCAAGGACGCGCGGATCGAAGGCACCTTCATCGGCCCGTTCACCGCGATCGGCGACCGCTGCGAACTGGTCGGCTGCGAGATCGAGCATTCGATCGTCCTGCGCGACAGCAAGATCCTCGACATCGCCGAACGCATCAGTGAATCCCTGATCGGCAAGGAGGTCGTGGTGGAGCGGACGCTGCGCAAGCCGCATGGCATCCGCCTCCTGCTCGGCGATCATGCCCAGGTGGGCATCCTGTGAGCCACACCCACTGGCTGCGCGAACGGGTGCTGGTGACCGGGGCGGGCGGGCAGCTGGGGACGGAACTCCGCCGCGTGCTGACCGCCGCCGGCTATGGCGTGGTCGGGATCGGCAGCACCCCGCGACCGGGGGTCGATCTCGTGGTCGACCTCCAGGATCGCGCTGCCGTGGCGCACGCCGTCGGGGAGATCGCGCCGCTGGCCGTGATCCATGCCGCGGCGTACACCGATGTCGACGGCTGCGAACGCGACCCCGCGCGGGCGGATGCCGTCAATCACCGCGCATCCGCCGATCTGGCCGAGCTGGCCAGCGACGCCGGGATCTGGATGCTGGCCGTCGGCACCGATTTCGTCTTCCCCGGCGATGGCGGTGCCCCCTACGCCGAGGACGCGCCGACGCGACCGCTCTCGGTCTACGGGGCGTCCAAGCTGGCCGGAGAGCAGGCCGTGCTCGCCGCCGACGCGATGTTCGCCGTGGCCCGCACCGCCTGGGTGTTCGGCGGGGCCGGCAAGCATTTCCCGCGCACGGTCCTGAACGTCGTCGCCCAGCGGGGCGGCATGGAGGTGGTGGAGGACGAGGTCGGCGGCCCGACCTATGCGCCGGATCTCGCCGATGCCCTGGTCCGCGTGCTGCCCCATCGCCCGTCCGGCCTGCTTCACCTCACCAATGCGGGATCGGTCAGCCGCTTCGGGCTGGCCCAGGCCGTTGTCGCGGCGGCGGGCGGTGATCCGGCGGTGATCCAGCCGACGACCACCTCCGCGTTCCTCGCGAAGTACCCACTGCCCGCGACGAGACCGGCGAACAGCACGCTCGCCAACACCCGCGCCGCCGCGATCGGCGTGACCCTCCCGCCGTGGGAGGATGCCGTGCGCCGCTACGCGCCGATCCTCGCCGCCGAGACCGGGTTTGCCTCATCCAAGGAGTCTGACGCATGAAGTTGCTCGTCACCGGCGCTGCCGGGTTCATCGGCTCGACCTTCGTTCGGCAGGTGCTGGAGCGGCACCCGGAGGATACGATCGTCTCCCTCGATGCGCTGACCTACGCCGGGAGCATGGTCAACCTCGCCGGGCTGGAGGCCGATCCTCGCCACCGCTTCGTCCACGGCTCGATCGCCGATGCCGCGCTGGTGGATGAGCTGGTGCGCGATGGGGTCGATGCCATCGTCAACGTCGCGGCGGAGACGCACGTCGACCGCTCGCTGCTCGACCCGGAGGCCTTCCTCGCGACGAACGTGCATGGCGTCTACGTCCTGCTCGATGCGGCGAGGCGGCACGGTATCCGCCTGCTCCAGGTCAGCACGGACGAGGTCTACGGCGATATCCCGGAGGGGCACTACTCGCGGGAGACGGACCCCGTGAACCCGCGCTCCCCCTATTCGGCGGCGAAGGCGGGCGGCGAGCTCTTCTGCCACTCCTTCGCGGTCTCCTACGGGACAGATGTCGTGGTGACCCGGGGGTGCAACACGATCGGACCCCGGCAGTACCCGGAGAAGCTGATTCCGCTCTTCGTGACGAATGCCCTGCGTGACGAGCCGCTGCCGGTCTACGGGGATGGCCAGCAGGTGCGGGACTGGCTGCATGCCGAAGACCACGCCGCCGGCATCGACCTCGCGTTGCGGCAGGGCAGGAGCGGGGAGATCTACAACATCGGGGCGGGCAACGAACGGCCGAATCTCGATGTCGTGCGGGGCATCCTGGCCCGCCTCGGGAAGCCGGAGTCGCTGATCCGCTACGTCCCGGATCGTCCGGGGCACGATCGGCGGTACGCCCTCTCCTCGGACCGCATCCGCTCTGAGCTCGGCTGGACGCCGGCGCGTGACTTCACGCAGACGCTCAACGACACCATCGACTGGTACGTCGGCCATCCGGAGTGGTGGCAGGCGATCCGCGACGCCTCGCCGGCGTTCCAGGACTACTATCAGCAGCAGTATGGCTGGCGGCTGGCGGAGGCCTCCGCCGCGCCCCTCGCCGCAGGAGTCTCCCAGTGATCGACACCGTTGCGCCCCCGCTTGACCTCGCGACCTTCCGTGACGCCACCCTCGACGCGGTCGGGGCGGCGCTCGTCACGTCCGCGACCACCGGGTCGCCGAGCGCCATCCCCGATGTGATCGTGCATGGCCTGACCACGCACCGCGATCCGCGTGGCACGCTCACCGAACTGCTGCGGGCGGACTGGCCGGATGTCTTCGGACCCGAGATGCCGTTCCAGCAGGTCTACACCTCGATGACGGCGCCGGGGATCGCCCGCGACATCGACAAATGGCACGTTCACCAGCACCAGACGGACCGCTTCTACTGCGTGGCCGGCCGGATCGTGGTGGCGATCGCCGATCCGCGACCGGACTCCCCAAGCCAGGGCACGGTGATGCTGGTCGAACTGGCCGCCCCGGCTGATGGCCCGGCCCCGCTGCTGGTGACGATCCCGCCGCGCACGCTGCACGGGTTCGTGGTCACCAGCGATGGCCCGGCGACCTTGCTGAACTTCCCGAACCGCATCTACGACCCGACCGACGAGGGCCGCACCCCCTTCACCGAGGCGGGGATGACCTTCGCCGATGGTTCGCCCTTCTCCTACGATGCCGTCCGCGCCTGGTACGCCACCCGCGGCTAGAGCCTAGTTCGAAACCGTAGCGGCGCAGCTGGTCTGCGCCATTGGCCGAAGGGCCAGATCCTGGGTTCAGGGTCCATTCCGGGATATCCGGCTTCGCCGGAGGGTCAGACGAGCTGACCCGCTACGGAGGATGGCGACCATTTCGAACTCAGCTGTAGTATCCCCGCGCGATTCACACGGGCAGAAACGAATCCTCCGGAAGCAGACCGCTTCCGGAGGATTCGTTTCTGCCCGTGATGGTGACAGGTGCTCAGGCGATGCTCATGCCACGCACGAGGGCAATGAATCGGGGCGCCTGGTTCCCGTAATCCTCCGCGACGATGGTGCGGTCGGCGATCAGGTCTTCCTGCCGCACGATGAGGCGGTAGGTGCGCAGGTTGGCGATCGCCTCCGTGTCTCCGGCCTGGGCGGCGGTGCGCTGGCTCGCAAGCCACGCATTCGCTTCGAGGATGCCTGCACTCGTCGAACGGCGTCGGTGGAAAGTCCACCACGTTACGCCGAGGAGGACGGCAGTTGCCCCGATTGCGGTGAGGAATCCAGCGGCGGCACGGCTTACCAACGAGGGGATCAGCAGGTAGCCGATGAGCAACAGGATTGCTGCCCCGATTCCCCACATCAGGCGATTCAGTCCCGGAATCCGGCCCGAGAATTGCCCGTCGCGGACGAGGCGCGTGCGGACGTAGGCGAGTTGCGGCGCAAAGGCATCGTCGAGACGGGAGATGGCGCTGAGCGGGATCGTGCCTCCGGCATGCTCCGCGAGTTCGGACGCGCGTTCCCATATTGCACAGGCGAAGGGATCGTCGGTCTCCGGTTCCGGCCCGATCTCAATCGCGCGCCGGTTCGTCGCGATTCGGAGATTCCCCTGCGCGAAAAGCGTCAGCATCGCCGCCGTGGGGAGCGCATCATCCGCTCGTCCACGCGCGATCGCACCGGCAACGTAGGGTGAGGAAACCGCTGTCGCCGGGAGGTCGCGATTGGCTCGTGCCGTTCGCCGCGTCCAGACGGCGAGTCCGATGTACCCGGCTGCGAGCAGCCCGACGAGGGGGGCGAGCGCCCGGTTGGTCAGGTGATTCAGCACCTGCTGGCCGTGGGACAGCGGAACACGAGGGTAGGTGCCGAAGAGTTGATCGTAGACCACCCAGGCGGCGCCTTGCTTGGCCGCGTCGGCGTAGTTGCCCTCCGCGAGGCGGGGTTGGACGATGTCGCTCAACGTGCGATCCAGCCGTTGCTGCGTCAGGCCGTTCTGGGGGAAGAAGTTTGTTCCGGGTACGAACGCCGCGGTCGCGGCCTTCGGATTGTTCTGCGGCACCGCGATGTAGAAAAGCAGGCCATTCTGCGCGCCGGATTCGGTCTCGATCGGTGTGGTCTTGTAATAGTTCTCCGCCGCTTCGATCGTCTCCGGTTGCGTCATCGGCTCGGCGACGCGGACGATGCGGACCGCCATCGGCATCCCGAAGAGGCTGCCGTCGTTCGTCATGCTGGCGAGCGAATTCGCATCCGCCGCCGAGATCAGCCCGTTCGGAGAGGTCGCAATCCCCGGCTGCGCGAGCTTGACGCCGGAGAGCGTGTCCTCGCCCTCGTGCGGCACAAGCCACGTCACCACGAAGAATCCGAGAACCAGCAGCGGAATGAGGAGGGCCGCGACGAAGCTGGCCTTCTGGCCGGTCGAGAATCGGGAACCGCTAGTCACCACCCTGCTCCTTCAAGACCGGCACGCCGGGTGTCCACGCCGATGGCGCCGGGCGCGGGTGTCGTTTCGGGATGATTCGCCAGACGAGCGACGCCACGACGCCGATCAGGATGCCCGCAGTGACGACGTTCCCCAGCACGATCGGGAGGTAGTAGCGCTCGAAGTCCGTCTTCATCGAGACGATGACCGTCAGCGACTCCACGACGACGATGGCGAGCACCATCAGGTGTGGGCTGCGAAGCCCCTTCTGCGCCGACAGGATCGCCAGTACGGCGAGACCGCCCAGCGCCAGCCAGACATCCAGCCCGGCGAGGGTGTCGCCGAGACTGGTAAGGTCCAGTTGGTCGAGGAAGCGTTGGGTGCCACTCCATTGCCCGGTCAGGTAGTCCCAGGTGCGCCGAAACGACTCGATCGGGTCCGCGATGTTGCGCTCCGGGTAGATGCGCGACTGGCTGGCCATCTCCTGCTGCCGGAACCGGAGCAGGACGAGCGCGCGGCCGATGGGATCGGGCCAGAGGTACGGATAAACCGCCACGAAGGTGAATCCGGCGACGAGCGGGGTCGAGAGCAGCATCCAGCTCACATCGCGGAGGGGCGGCAGCCCCTTCCAGCCACGGATGGAGGCATCCTTGAGTGCCCGGCCGGCCCACCAGCTCTGCGCGAGCATGAGGAATCCCAGCCCGGCGAGCGGGACGGCCAGCGCGAGTGGCGTGAACTTGTTGGCACCACCGAGTCCGACCAGGACTCCGGCCAGTAAGGCGAGGCCCCAGCGAGGGCGACGCATCAGATGCACCAGCGTCAGCAGGAGCAGCGCGAGCGTCAGCGTCATGGTGGTGTCGGCCAGCGCGAGGCGATTGTGCCACGACTGGAGCGGGTTCGCGACCAGCAGGAGTGCGGCAGCAACGCCGCCGACGGCGTTCGTCAGGTTCGTCACGACGAGGAAGACGGTGACAACGGCCAGCGCCCCGAGCACGTTGTTGGTGCGTCGCCCCGCTTGCATGTCGGCATCGGTCGGGAACATGCCATTGTCGCGGTTGAAGTCTCCGCCCCGACGGAAGTCCCAGGCGAGGTTCGTATCCGGTCCAAGGCCCTGGAGCATCAGGCCGATGCCCATGACATACGACCCGACCGGAGGCTGGCCGCGTGTCAGGTACTGGTCTTCCCAGGTCGGGCCGAAGGGGTCGAGCAGATCGGCGAAATAGTGGGCACGATTCAGCCAGCGACTCTCGTCCTGGTGGAACGGTGTCGTCTCGTTGCCATTGATGTACACGCCGAAGGCGAACGAGAAGAGCAGCACCGCGATGACGCCGTGCCAGAGACGCCGGTCTTGCCACCAGCGACCACGGATCGTGGAGGTTTCGAGGAGGGAGGGATCGACGGGAGCGATGGTTGGTGGTGAAAGGGTGGATGCGTCCGACATGCCGTCCTAGCTGCCCTTGACTGCGAGAATGACGTTATGCGCGCAGAGCCGGTTGACGAACGGTGTGTGCTCGACCACTGTTTCGACCTTCGCCATCACCGGCACAAGCGGTTTCGGGGTGAAGTCTGGCATCAGCCCGAGCGCCTCGACGTGCATTGGCCAGGCACCTCCCGCTGTCAGGCCGTCCAGAATCTCCTGCTCAGGGATCAGGCGTTCGGCGCCGGTGTCCTGGGGAACACGCTTCATCAGCAGCGGCCAGTATGGATTGCGCGGGTTGTGGTCCCAGACGAGGATGTGGCCGCCTGGCTTGGTGACGCGGACCATCTCCTTCAGGGTCTCGTGGACGTCCTTCGGATCGGCGACATGGTGCATGACCGCGACGCAGTAGGCGAGGTCGAAGGTGTTGTCGTCGAACGGAATATCCTCACCTCGGCCCTGGACGGCGGTGATCTCCGGAGCACGCTGGCGAAGGTAGGTCAGCATGCCGTCGAAGGGGTCCATGCCCGTGACATCGTAGCCCTTGGCGGCGAGCCGCTTGGCGAGCACGCCCGTGCCGCATCCCACATCGAGGACCGTGCTGCCCGGCGCGACGTAGCGGCGGATGAAGTCGGCCCGCTTGTCGAGATAGTGATCCATGACGTGATGGGGCAGGCTGTCGTCGTACTCGGCGGCGATGGCATCGAAGTCGGTCTGCCCATGGTCTCCAGTGGTGTTCGCGCGGGCGGGTGTCGAAGGCGAAGCGGACATGAGAGTTCCTTCTGCTGCGGATCACGGTTCGGGATCAGGAGATGGAAGAGGTCGTTGTTGCCCCGGTGCGATCGGTGTCGAGCGTGCGGTGATGGGTGCTGGCGGTCGTTCGCCGCACGGGATGGGTAAGTCGGAATCGTGTGATGAAGACGATCATCTGGAGGCCGAGCTTGATGGCCTTCTTCAGGTCTCCGGTCACCGAAGACTCTCCCACGCGCGGAAGGTAGTTTACGGGAACCTCGACAACCCGTGCCCCCGACGTGATGACCAGCAACATCAGTTCCGGGCCGAAATGGCTGCCGCCGACACTGAACTTGCCCTGGATCTTCTCCAGCGTCTCCCGCGTGAGGAGGCGGTAGGTGCATCCGACATCGCTCAGGTGGCTCGTATTGAAGAGGGCCTCCACCAGTTTGGCAACTGCCCAGTTGCCCCACTTCAGGAAGAAGCCCATGTTCGCCCCGCGCCAGATCATCTCGCGGGTGGTGCGCGTGCCGAAGACGGCGTCGCAGTCGTCGGAGTAGGTGAGGAGCTTCAGGATGTCGCGGGGCAGGAAGGTGCCGTCCGGCTCGCAGAGGACGAGCAGATCGCCTGTCGCTTCCTGCAATCCCCGGCGGTAGGACCAGCCGTATCCTTGCCGCGTCTCGAAGACCTGGCGGGCGTTGGTGCGCTCGACCTCTTCCTTGGTGCCGGGCTCAGCATTGTTGTTGACGACCAGCACTTCATCGACGACGCCGGTCTCGAAGAAGCCCTGGATGTCGCCGTATATCGAATCGCGTTCGGCGTAGGTGCCGAGGATCACCGAGACGGTCTTGCCATTCCACATGAGTCAACTCCACAAGCGAACGGTGCGGGGTTCCAGCCGAGCGTGGGGCAAGCGTGGGCGTTCATTGGCCCTACTCTGCGTCCTTCTTCGAAAGATAGAGGTATTGCGGGTCTCCATGCAGCCAGGCCGAGTATTCCCGCTGCCCGATGGCGTGATAGCCCTCCGGGACGTTGGTCGCGATGATGTAGGTTGAGTTCGTCGCCGGCGCGAAGAGGTTGGTCCACCATGGGCCTCCCTTGGTTTGTTGGTGGATCCCGCGCGACTCGCCATATTCGTAGAGATGGTAACCATCCCACGATGATCCGGCGTCCAGCTGGGTCATGGGCACTCCGTTGTCGATGGTTTCCTGGGCGAACTCCCAGGTCGCCTGCTGAAAGACGAGGAAATCGCGCGTGCTGGCCGTCGCGAAGATCGCGAAGGCAGCGATGGCCACCCATCCGAGCGGAAGCCAGATCCTGGTTCCGCGCAGCGACCAGAGCAGGAGCCCGATGGCGAACGGGATCATCGGGATGAGGTAGCGATCGACGGAGATGATCCAGTTTCGGAAGTGGTAGGAAGGCGGCAGGATGCCGAGAACCTGCCAGAGGCCGATGCAGGCGAGCAGCGATGCTCCGGCGCGGTCTCCGGTGAATGCCGATCCGATCTTTCTGCCGACAAGAAGCGCGAATCCCATCGATGAGAGGGCGACGATGCCGGTGACCGCACGGTTGAGTGGTTGGAATGGATACGACTGGTCGATCAATGGCCGCCGTCCGCCGATGAGATCGGTCGGCCCGGTGCCCTGCACGCCGAGGAACTGCGGGATGTACGGGAAGAAGTGATTCCGGCCCGCAAAGATGAGGATGCCGGCCACGAGGACCGTTGCCCACACGACGACGAAGGCGATTCCGAGCGGTTTTCGGGGGAATCGATACCCGGCCATGAAAGGTACGGCAGCCAGCACGATCGGCAGGACGAAGAGGCCGATATACATCATTTCGATGTATGTCATGCGGCTGGCGAGGATGCGGGTGTCGCGCAGGCCGGCGTTCACCATCTGGCTGAGGAAGGCGCTTTGTTGTTCCGGCGCACCCTGCCCGAGAATCCAGATGTAGTAGACGACCATCGTCAGGGCCGGGATGCCCGCCACCTTCAACGCCGTCTTCAGGCCGTCGAGGTCGAGTCGCCATCGACGCGCTGCGAGGAGATAGACGCCGACCGCGAGCGGAATCAGGATGCCCTGCTGCCGGGTCAGGAACGCCGTGGCGGCAAAGGCGGACCCCAGGATGATGGCGCGGGTGTCGGGAGCATCGGGGTTGAGGCCGCGCATGTAGAAGTAGGTGGCAATGGTGAGCCATGACAGGAATTGGGGGTCCGTCATGAAGGAGAAGGCGAGCGCGAAGGTGAGCGGGTTGAAGAGATAGGCGGCGACGCCGAGCGCGGATCGCGTGCGATCGACGCGCAGTTCGCGGCAGATGCCGTAGAGGGCGATCCCGCTGAGGAAGAAGAGCACGAGTGTGGAGAGGCGCATCGCCCCGAACGTCGTCCCGAAGATCGTCGAGAAGAGCGTCCCCCAGATCACCTGGGAGACGAGTGTCACCACCGAGAGGTCGAGAATCTTCAGGTGTTGGTGCTGAAGGAGAATCTCGACGGACCGGGAGTAGACCCAATCGTCGGAAACCGGGGCATTGACCATCGTCGGGACGACCAGCCAACTGCCGAGGAACGCCACGAGGACGGTGAGAATGGCGGCGTGTCGGCGGAGGAATGCCGAAAGCGGCTCTGGTGCCGCAGTCGCCTCATCGGCTTGCATTGCTGGCGGCGCTTCCGTGTCTCCGGCCTGGGGGCCGGTGGAGGATACAGCGCTGAAACGAAGGGCCCGATCGCTCATCAACCCGCTCTCGATCCTCAGCTTGCTCGGGGATCAGCACACCGCTGGCCCTCATGAACCGATGAAATTCCGGATGGTCTCGCGAACCGATTCCCACGTCGGTCGCCTCCGGGCTGTGCTGTCCCACAAGCTGGTACGGACATCGATGTCCGGCTGTCTCCAAGCCGCGGAGAAGGTAGCACACCTCGGGGAGACCTTGCGTCGTTCCGATGCCTCCGTCACCATTGGCGGCATTGTCATGATCTACGTCGGAAGCGGCCTATTCGCGCTTCTTTGCACAGGATGAGGATACCCGTGAGCAACGAATTCGGTCAGACGGACCACATTGCGCCGATCGAACGCGTGCTGGTGGCGAACCGGGGCGAGATCGCCCTGCGCATCATCCGTGCCTGCCACGAACTCGGCGTCGAGGCGGTGGCGGTCTATGGGCCTGGCGAGGAGAACGCGCAGCACGTCCTTGCCGCCGACGACGCATATCGCTTGCCAGAGACGACCGGGATTCCATACCTGAACGTGGCGGGCCTGGTTGCCATTGGCCAGCGGGCGGGTGTCGATGCCGTGCATCCTGGCTATGGATTTCTCGCCGAGAACGCCGGATTCGCTGCCGCCGTCGCGGAGGCGGGGTTGCGCTTCATTGGTCCCTCGCCCGAGGTGATCGCCACGATGGGAGACAAGGTCGAGGCTCGCGGCGTGGCGATCGCGGCCGGAGTTCCCGTGGTGCCGGGCACGCAGGAGCCGGTGGCGACCGTTGAGGATGCGCTCGCATGGGCCGGGGAGCATGGCTATCCGGTGGCGGTGAAGGCAGCGGGGGGCGGCGGTGGACGCGGCTTCCGGGTCGCGCGGACGCCGGAGGAGTTGCCGGATGCGTTCGCTGGGAGTAGGGGTGAGGCAGAACGTTACTTCTCGAACCCGGTGGTCTACCTGGAGCGCTATCTGGAGCGTCCCCGCCATATCGAGGTGCAGGTCTTCGGGGATACCCACGGAACGGTCGTGGCCCTGCCGGAGCGCGACTGCTCGGTCCAGCGCCGGCATCAGAAGCTGATCGAGGAGTCGCCATCGGTGGCGGTGTCGCCCGAGCTTCGCTCGCGGTTGCAAGAGGCGACCGTCGCGCTCGGCCAGCGCGTGGGCTACGTCGGCGCGGGCACGGTCGAGTATCTGCTGGACGTCGACGGCTCGTTCTATTTCCTCGAAATGAACACGCGCATCCAGGTCGAGCACACCGTGACCGAGATGGTGACGGGCATCGACCTTGTGGCCGAGCAGATTCGCGTCACGGAGGGGCATCCGCTTTCGTTCGGCGCGGGTGTGGAACCGAACGGTTGGGCGTTCGAGGCGCGAATCAACGCGGAGGACGCCGCGCGGGGATTTGCTCCTGCGCCGGGAACACTCGCCGTCTATCGCGAGCCGGCAGGATTCGGGGTGCGGGTCGATGCGGCGTTTGTCCAGGGAGACACCATTCCGGCTTCCTACGACTCGATGATTGCCAAGCTGGTGGCCTGGGGACGCGACCGGGAGGAGGCGTTGCGTCGGCTCAGCCGGGCATTGCGCGACTTCCAGGTAAGCGGCGTGCCGACGACGATCCCGTTCCACCTCGCCGCCATCGCGCATCCGGCCTTCGCATCGGGCGACGTTTTCACAACCTTCCTGACCGATCATCCGGAGGTGCTGGATGCGGCGAAGGCAGCCGGCCCCGGGGTCGCGGCGTCGCTGGATGGCGATGACGCCATGCTGGATCGGTCGAGCCTGCTCGTCGAGGTGGGTGGTCGCCGGTTCGCGGTCGATGTGCTTGCCCCGGCGGGCGCTGGAATCGGCGCGGTATCCGCCAACAGTGCGAAGCGGGATTCGCGGGCGCCGAAGCGACGATCCGGCAGCGCAGGGGCGCGTAGCATGGGGGATGCGAACACGGTCGCGAGTGGCGTGCAGGGCACGGTGATCCGCGTGAACGTCGCGCCCGGCGATGCGGTGGCGGCGGGCCAGGTCGTCGCCGTCGTCGAGGCGATGAAGATGGAGAACGAAGTCACGGCTCCCCGGGCGGGCGTCGTTGCAGCGGTCGAGGTGACGGCGGGGGCATCGGTCGCGCTCGGCGGCGCGATCGCGAGGCTGGAGCCGGAGGCCTGACGCGGAGCTCGATGTGGCTGAGGTGGCGCCTGCCACCGGGGCGGTAATCCACGGTGGGCTTGCCCTCCGTGCGATCGGGTTGTGAACGGCGTCTCGTTCGTAGGGCGGACCACCGTGTTCCGCCGCAGCTCTTACGCTGCCGCTTCCGACGCAGCGTCCTCGGTTGGGTGCTCGTCGTGGCCGACGTAGAAGGTGTTGCGGGAGACGAATCGCTCGCTGCGCAACGGAATTGGCAGGGTGGGGGTGACCGCGAGCAATGCCTCGCGGTCGGCTTCGTTCACGAGGCAGATATCGGGACTCTCCCCGAACTTCTCCTGGTAGACGGCCATGGCATCGTCGAGCTTGGTGCGGATGGATCGGCGCTTGTCGGGATCGAACCAGACGAGATACATGGTGGTGCTCCAATCGGCGGTGGTGCGAGCGGCAACGTGCCCATGTGTCACTGCTGAGCCTATTCTATACGAACATCTGTTCTCATACCAGCGGTTGGCCGCAATCACTCTCTGCGTACGTTCGCGTTGTTGAGGGGGTGCGGATCGCATGTGCCTGCGCCTCAATGAATGACATAATTGAGAGTTCCGGCCCGAACGTCGGCCAAGGCCCGGATGCACGATGCCCGATTCGGCCCGTCTGGGACGGCGTGAGTTCGGGTAGAATAGCGGCGCTGCGTGCTCGACCGCCCTTGGTCGGGCCAGCCAGTCTGACATGCCCCCAAGCGAGACCGATGACCGCCAAGCCTGCTTCCTCCAGACGAATCACGTCCGACCATGCGTGGGATCGGCCCCGTCACCTCGCGGACGGTGGCCATTTTTCCGTTCTGCTGGACGAGGCTGTTGCCGCGCTGGCACCGAAGGCGGGCGGGATCTATCTCGATGGCACCTTCGGCGGCGGTGGACATAGCCGGGCATTGCTTGAGGTGCAACCGCCGATCGGTCAGCTCTGGGCGGTCGATGCCGATCCTGGCGCGATCGCACGCGCGACGACGCTCGCTACCGAGCCGGTCGCGCATGGGCGGCTCCGGCCCGTGCATGGCAACTTCGGCGATCTCGCCCATCTGGCGACGGCGAACGCCATCCCGCTGCTGGATGGCATCCTGCTCGATCTCGGTGTCTCGTCGTTCCAGCTGGACGAGGGGGAGCGGGGGTTCTCGTTCCGCTTCGATGCCCCGCTTGACATGCGATTCGACCCGACGACCGGCATTTCGGCCTCCGAGATCGTGAATGGCTGGGATGCGGATGACATCGCCAACGTGATCTGGCGGTATGGCGAGGAGCGGCAATCGCGCACCATCGCGCGGGCGATCCTCGCGGCGCGTGCCGACACGCCGATCGTATCCACCGGGCAACTCGCGGCGATCGTCAGCGATGCGCTCGGCGGGCGGCGCGGGAAGGCGACGCATCCTGCTACCAAGACCTTCCAGGCGCTGCGAATCGCTGTCAACGAAGAACTCGAAGTCCTGCCGCGCGTCTTGGCGGCGGCGCTCGACCTGCTCGCTTCGGGTGGCCGTCTGGTGGTGATCGCCTTCCACTCGTTGGAAGACCGCATCGTCAAGCAGTTCGTGGATCTGGAAGCGACCGGATGCGTTTGCCCGCCGGAGCAACCGGTCTGCACCTGCGGTCATACGCCACGCCTGCGAAAGGTCGGCAAGCCGGTGAAGCCATCCAGCCAGGAACTCGACACGAACGCCCGCAGCCGCAGCGCGATCATGCGCGTGGCCGAGCGCCTGCCGGACGCGGACGCTGCATCCCGCATCCGACCAACCCATTCCCTGCACACCACCGATACCGTGGGAGACGCTGCATGAGCACCTTTCGACTTGCTGATGTCCTGACTGGCACCGGCGGTACCCTGCGCGGCGATTTGCCGCCCGATACGATCTTTTCGGCGCTGGAACGCAACTCCCGCAATGTCGGGCGGCGCGATCTCTTCATTGCGATCAAGGGCGAGAAGTTCGACGGACACGACTTCGTGCCCGACGCATTTGCCTCGGGTGCGAGCGCCGCGATCGTCTCCCAGGCGTGGGCGGACGCTCACCCGGACGCCGCTCCCGCCATCGTGGTCGATGACACGACGACCGCGTTGCAGCGCTGGGCGGAATGGAAACGCGACCAGAGCGGCCCGTTGGTGATCGGGATCACGGGCAGCATCGGCAAGACGAGCGCGAAGGAATCGATCAGCGCGGTGCTGAGCCAGCGCTTTTCTGTCTACAAGAGTCCCGGCAATTTCAACAGCGAGCTTGGCTTGCCGCTGGCGATTCTCGAAGCGCCGGACGACGTGCAGATCATGGTCCTTGAGATGGGTGGGGCCTACGCCTTCGGCGAACTCGCCCTTCTCGCGAAGATCGCCAAGCCGCATATCGGCGTCGTCACGAACGTCTACCCGGTCCACCTGGAGCGGATGGGCACGCTGGAAGCGATTGCGGAGACGAAGGCCGAGCTGGTGGACTCGATTCCTCCGACGGGCGTCGTGGTGCTGAACGAGGATGATTTCCGCGTGCGGGCGATGGCGGATCGCACGGATGCCCGGCTCATCACGTATGGACTCGACGAACACGCCGATATCCGCGCGGAAGCCGTCACGACCGATGGCTGGAAGGGAACCTCCTTCGCGGTCACGATCGAGGGCGAGCGGAACTACGTGAAGGTACCGTTCATCGGGTCGCACGGAGTGTACATCGCGCTTGTGGCGCTGGCGGTCGGCTACAGCTTCGACATGCACCTCTCCGAAATGGTGCAGGGCCTGCAGGACCCGTCGATTCAGGTGCGCCTGCTCTTCGTGCCAGGGCCGCGGGGCGCGCAACTGATCGACGATACCTACAACGCCAGTTCGCCTTCCGTGCTCTCCGCGCTGGGAGTGCTGCGTGAGGTGCCGGCGACGCGCCGGATTGGGGTGCTCGGCGAGATGCGGGAGCTCGGCAACCTCGCCGAGGAGGAGCATCGGCTGGTGGGGCAGCGGGCGGCGGATGTCGTCGATCTGCTCGTTACTTATGGGGCGTATGCGCGGGTGCTGGCGGACGAGGCCGCGGAAACGGCGGTGGCCGCCGGCAAGGTCCTGCCGATCATCTCCTTCGACGAGGACCAGCGCGATGCGCTGGTGGCGTATCTTGCTGGCGAGCTGCAGGAGGGGGATGTGGTCCTGCTGAAGGGATCGCGCGGGTTGGAGATGGAGCGGATCGTGACGGCGTTGCGGGTGGACGCGAAGGACGGAGAGGCGGCTGAGCGCCCGAACGGTGGGAGCGCGGAGGCATGATGTCGTTGCCTTTGGGCCTCTTCATGGCGCTCGCGCCCGCGCAGGCATCGGTGATGCCGGTCGATCCGAACGAGAACATGGCGGTGTCGCTGGCGCTGGCCTCGCTCGCATTCGCGATCACCATCATCATCGGTCGCCCGACCATCACCTTCCTGCGGGCCAAGAAAGTCGGCAAGAAGATCCGGATCGAACTCCCGGAGCACTTCGGCAAGGCCGGAACGCCGACGATGGGCGGCGTGATGTTCGTCGCGTCGGCGGTGGTCATCAACCTCGTCTTCAACACGCCGGGACGGCTCTCGATCCTGCTGCCAATCGGCGTGCTGATCGGCACGGCGATCCTTGGCGGGATCGACGACATGATGAATCTCGTTGGCGGCAAGGGCAACGGTATGTCCGGCCGCTTCAAGATGCTCTGGCTGATCCTGCTGGCGCTGGTCGCTGCGCTGGTCCTGCATCTGCCCGATCCATATGGACTCGGGTTGCGCCACATGTACATCCCCTTCCTGGATCGGTACGATATCGGCTGGCTCTACGTGCCGGTGGCGGTCTTCGCCATCGTGGGCGCGGCCAACGCGGTCAACTTCACCGATGGTCTCGATAGCCTCGCGGGCGGCACCGGGGCCATCGCCTTCTGCGCCTATGGGATCATCGCGTACCGGCAGGGGCAGACCGGGGTTGTCACCTTCTGCTTCATCATGGTCGGCGCGCTGGCCGGGTTCCTCTGGTTCAATGCGCCTCCCGCGCAGGTCATCATGGGGGATGCCGGATCGCTCGCGATCGGGGCGGCATTGGCGACAGCCGCCTTCATGACGGGGCAGTGGTTGCTGCTTCCGGTGGTTGGCTTCGTCTTCGTTGCGGAGATGGTCTCGGTCATCATCCAGGTGCTCTACTTCAAGGCGACAAAAGGAAAACGGTTCTTCCGGAAGACGCCGATCCACCACCATTTCGAGATGCTGGGGTGGTCGGATACGCAGATCACGATTCGGTTCTGGCTGGTCGGGATGATGTCCGGGTTGCTCGGCGTCGCCCTGGCCCTCTTGTAGCGAGGCAAGGTCGAGGGTGGAGCACGAACGCGCGGACCAGATGAATGGTCGGGACATCGCCTCCTACGTCGCCGGGAAACGGGTGACGGTGATGGGATTGGGCATCCTCGGCGGTGGGGTTGGTGTCGCCCACTATCTCGCGACGCATGGCGCTCACGTCACCGTCACCGACATGCGTGACGAGGCGTCGCTGTCCGAGTCGATTCACCAACTTCATGGCCTGCCCGTGACCTACCATCTCGGTGGGCACGACATCGCCGACTTCACGCGGGCCGGGGCGGACATCGTGGTGCGGAATCCGGGCGTGCGACCGGATTCCGCGTACCTGGTCGCCGCGCGGAACGACGGTGTCGGCGTCGAGATGGAGATGTCGCTCTTCTTCCGTGCCTGTCCGGCCCCGATCCTCGGCGTCACGGGCACCAAGGGCAAGACGAGTGTCTCCACGCTGTGTGGGCACATCCTGAAGTCGTGGATACCGGAGACGCTGCTGGCCGGGAACATGGGGATCTCGGCGCTCGCGCAGGTCGACAGCCTGACGCCGGAAACGCCGGTCGTGATCGAGCTTTCCAGCTTCCAGCTGGAAGCGCTGGACGAGAATCGTCTCGGACCGCACGTCGCCGTCATCACAAACATCTCCGAGGACCATCTTGACCGCTACGACGACTACGAGCACTACATCCAGACCAAGCTTTCGATCGGGCGGCATTTGCATCCGGACGACGTGATGGTGTTCGACCGCGACGATCCACAGGCCGCCCGCGTCGCCGAGGTGACACCGGCCAAGGTCGTGCGCTTCGGCATCACGGACGATGGGTCGGATGGAGCGTGGCTCTCCGGCGATGAGATCGTATGGCGAGACGGCGGCCAGGAAGATCGCTGGCCGCGTCCGGCGCACCTGGCGTTGCAGGGCGATCATGGCGCGCGGAATGTGCTTGCTGCGGTCGCGGCGGCGCGTTCCTACGGGGCGCCTTATGATGCGGTCGCGCGGGGTCTTGCCTCCTTCGCCGGGGTCGAGAACCGGATGGAGGAGATCGCAACCATTGATGGTGTGCTCTTCGTGAATGACACCTCCGCCACTGCTCCGGCGGCGACGCTTGCCGCGCTGGACGTGCTCGTGCCGCGCGCAAAGATGCTGCACCTGATCGCGGGGGGACACGACAAAGGCGCGGACCTGCACGAACTGGCGACCGCCATTGCGGCGTCCGGCGCGCGGGTGCTGCTGCTCGATGGATCGGCAACGCCGGAACTGCGGAGGCTGATCCAGGAGGCTGGCGGCACCATCGATGGCGTCTTCACCTCGATGCCGGATGTCGTTCGAGCTGCCGTCTCCGAGGCGAAGGAGGGCGATATCGTCGCGCTTTCGCCGGGGTGCGCCAGCTTCGGGATGTTCCGCAACGAGTTCGACCGGGGAGGCCAGTTCACTGCCGCCGTCGGGGAATGGGGAGCAGGGCGCTCCATCTCCGCCGCGACGGCCACCGGACGCTGACCATCGACCGACACAGGACACACGGCGCGATCCGAATGCCGGCATGACCCCTCGGCAGCGGACGTGGCTACAGAGAACGCGAGAAAGCACCATGGCCGCCAGCACCGACACGACGCGAAACCTCCAGACGCACCACCTGCCACCCCCTCCGGCGACGGTCCATTTCATCGGGATCGGCGGGATCGGCATGAGCGGGCTGGCCCGGATTCTTCTTGCGTGGGGTTATCGGATCACCGGCTCCGATGCGGCGGCGAGCGAGGTCACGGTGGCGTTGCAGGAACTTGGGGCGGACATCGTGATCGGTCATGACGATCCCACGTTCGCCTCGCTGGCGGACATCCTGGTGACGACGCCACGGGCCGAGGAGAACGCGCGGATCGAGATCGAGGCTGCCCATGCAGCGGGCGTGATGCACATTCAGCGCGGCCTGATGCTGGCGATGCTCGCCAACGCGCGGCGGTCGATTGCCGTGGCCGGCAGTCACGGCAAGTCGACGACCACCGGTATGATCACGTCCGCGCTGCGGGCGCTGGGGGGCGATCCGAGCTATGCGATTGGCGCGGTACTCGGCGAGACCGGGTTGAATGCTGCGCCAGGGAACGGGCCGTACATGCCGGTGGAGGCCGACGAGTTCGCGCGGGCCTTCCTGTGGCTGCGTCCGGAGGTCGGGATCATCACCTCCGTCAGCTACGACCATCCTGATATCTATCCGACTCAGGAGGAGTACGACGCGGCGTTCGTCGAGTTCACGAAGGGCATCCTTCCCGGGGGGCGACTGGTGATCTCGGCCGACGACCCCGGTTCCCGGCGGGTGATCGACGCCGTGCGTGCGCGTGGTGCGTTGCCGTTCTCCATCGTGACCTTTGGCAGTGGTGAGGACGCCGATTGGCGGATCGCATACGGCGAGCGGGGTGGCGCGGTGACGCTGCCGAACGGGCGGGCGCTGCCGGTGGAGCCGAGCGTGGCGGGACAGCACAACGTGCGCAATACCGTCGCGGGGGCGATCGCGCTGGAGGCGCTCGGATTCGAGCCGGACGCGGCGCTGGTGGCGCTCGGTGGCTTTACCGGGGTCGGGCGGCGCTTCGAGCACAAGGGCACGTTCGGTGGGATCGACATCGTCGATGACTACGCGCATCACCCGGACGAGATCAGCGCGACGTTGCAGGCCGCGCGTGAGCGCTTCCAGGGCCGCAAGATCGTCGTGGCGTTCCAGCCGCATACGTATAGCAGGACCAAGCTCCTGCTGGACGAGTTTGCAACCTCACTGAGCCTCGCGGATGAGGTCGTGTTGCTGGAGGTCTATCCGTCCGGGGAGCCGGATGTCTTCGGCGTCTCTTCGGCGGATGTCTTTGCGCGGCTGACGACGCCCGCGCATCAGGTGGCGCGGCCCGGAGACGCGGCGCGGAAGCTGGCCGAGGTCGCGAAGGCAGGAGATGTCGTGCTGACGCTGGGCGCGGGCGACATCACCTCGGTTGGCGCGGAGGTGTTGGCGCTCCTGAAGCAGCGCACGTCCGCCGCTGACGCTGGATCCAGGGGGGATGGCGAGACGCGTCCCGCTCCACGCCGCCCTCGCCCCGCGGCGTCGAAGGCGGCGTCGACGCCGATTCCTGGTCACGAGCACCTGAAGGTCCAGCGCGACGCCGCGATGTCGCTCTACACCACGATGCGGATCGGTGGTCCGGCGGACTTTCTGGTGCGCGCGCAGGAGCCGGACGATGTCGCTCATGCGACACAGTGGGCAGTGTCCGAAGGGCTGCCGGTCACGGTGATTGGCGGCGGGAGCAACTTGCTGGTTGGCGACGGTGGGATTCGGGGCCTCGTGATCGTGGCGCGGACGCCGGGCGAGCGGGCGGCGAACCTCCTGACATGGGAGGACGAGGACGACCGCGTCCGGGTGACGGTCGGGGCGCAAGCGCCGCTGTCCTGGGTCGGGCGCCATTGCGCGGAGCAGGGTTGGGCCGGCATGGACTGGGGGGTCGGCCTGCCGGGCCAGATCGGCGGCGCGACTGTGAACAACGCCGGAGCCCACGGCACCGAATTGAAGGATCACCTGGTGGAGATCGAACTCCTGCATGCCAATGGCACTACGGAGCGCGTCCCGGCATCGTGGCTGGAGGCCGGGTACCGCAGGACGCGGATCAAGGTCGCAGCCCGGCCGCGTCCTTGGACGATCCTGCGTTCGACCTTCCTGTTGCCGAAGGACGATCCCGCCAAGCTCGTGCAGCTGGCTGACGAGCACGCTGATTTCCGGAAGCGCACGCAGCCGACCGGGGCCTGCTCCGGCTCGACGTTCGCGAATCCGCCTGGGGACTATGCCGGACGCCTGATCGAGGCGGCAGGCCTGAAGGGCTTCATGCTGGGCGCGATGCAGCTTTCGCCGAAGCACGCCAATTGGGTCGTCAACACCGGCGGCGGCAGCGCCTCCGAGGCCTGGGCGCTGATCCAGCATGCCCGCACGACCGTGCTCGACCGGTTCGGCGTCGAACTGCACCCGGAAATCGAGCGCGTCGGTGAGCACACTGACGGTGTATAGTCCCGAACCCTTCTCATCCTCCCATCTGTTCCCACGCGAAGGAAGAGCGTCTCATGTCTGACGGAACAACCAACACCCCCATGCGCAAGGTCCGCGTCGCCGTCCTCTTCGGTGGTCAGTCCGACGAGCACGATGTTTCGCTGCGGTCGGCGCAGACGATCATGGATGCGCTCGATTCCGAGCGGTACGAGATCGTGCCGGTGGGGATCACGCGGGAAGGGCAGTGGGTGGCCAATGGCGATCCGCTGAAGGCCCTGCAATCGATCTCTCCGATGTATGCCATCAGCGCAGGCGATGCGGTATTCGGCGATGCAACCGCCTCCACGGACGTGGTGGCCGTCGAGGTCGGCGGCAGTGGCCTTCCCGCTGGGCTGACGGAGACGGTGGATATCGTCTTCCCGGCGCTGCATGGGCCGAAGGGCGAGGACGGCACGGTTCAGGGGATGCTGGAGCTGGCTGGGGTGCCCTACATCGGATCCGGCGTACTCGGCTCGGCGGTGGCGATGGACAAGGCCGTGACCAAGAACCTGCTGACACAGGCGGGCTTGCCGCAGGTGCCATGGGTGCAGGTGTTGCGTCGCGACTGGGAGCGCGATCCGGAGGCGATCGAGCAGTTGGTCGGCGAGCGGCTGGGCTATCCCTGCTTCGTGAAGCCCGCGAACATGGGATCCAGCGTGGGGGTCGGCAAGGCCCGCAACCCGGCGGAACTTCATGATGCACTGCGCGAGGCGGCACGATTCGACCGCAAGATCGTGATCGAGCAGGGTGTGAATGCGCGGGAGATCGAGTTGGCCGTGCTGGGGAACGACGATCCGATCGTCTCCGTGGCGGGCGAGGTCGTGCCAGCGGGTGAGTTCTACGACTACAACGCGAAGTACATCGACGACGACGCGCAGTTGATCATTCCGGCGAAGATCGACCGCGATGTTCTGGCCTACATGCAGGAGCTCGCGATCGCCGCGTTCCAGGCGCTCGACCTGGCCGGATTGGCGCGAGTCGACTTCTTCCTCGAGAAGGACACCGACCGTGTGTTCATCAACGAAGTGAACACCATCCCTGGCTTCACCTCGATCAGCATGTATCCGATGTTGTGGGAGGCGAGCGGAGTGCCGCTGGCCGAACTTGTGGATCGTCTGGTCCAACTCGGCATCGAACGTAGCCGGGATGGCCACCGGTAGCCGGTCGAACCGTGCGATCGTGTGACATAATGCAGGACGGCGGGCGGTCATCGCCTGCCGTCCTGCATGGGTCGGGCCCCCCCCCCCCCCCCCCACCCACCCGGCCACCCCCCCCGCACCCGCCGACCCCCCCCCAAACCCCCCCACCCCGACCCCCCCCCCCCCCCCCCCCGGGTGGACAATCGAGATGGCGGACCTCCGTGATATACTCCGTCAGATTGATGAGTCTGCTTCTGGGGGAGAAGGCGGCTCGATGTCGCAGGATGTGTGTTATGCACCTGTGTACGTTCGGTCGCAACGGACCTTTCCTAGGAACTGGATGCCATCGTTTTCTCGCAACTTCGGGACGTCTGTCCCTTCGGATAGCATGGGCGTGACGCTCATGGATCACGGTCTCCCGGAAAACCGCACCTCCGGGATACGCACAAGGTGGATGGTGGACGGACGATGCAATCCCGCGGACAGAATCCGCCCAGGAACCCGCAGCAGCGCGTACCTGGCGCGCAGCAAACGGGAGCTTCCCAGCGATCGACGTCAGAAGGACTCGATGCCATGACGGACGCCCCGGGTTCCGCCCCCATCCCGGCTTCGCGATGGAGTGGCGGCGATAGTTTTGCCTCGGCCTTCGCCCGCATCAAGGTGATCGGCGTCGGCGGCGCTGGCGGCAACGCGATCAACCGCATGGTGCGCTCCGGTGTCGATGGCATCGAGTTTGTGGCCGTCAATACCGACGCCCAGGCGCTCATGACCAGCGAGGCGTCGATCGCGATCCGCATCGGCGACAAGCTGACCAAGGGGCTCGGCGCTGGCGGACGTCCCGAAATCGGTGAGCGGGCCGCCGAAGAGAGCGCTGAGAGCCTCGCCGAGGTCATGCGCGATTGCGACATGATCTTCATCGCGGCTGGCATGGGCGGCGGCACCGGCACCGGTGCGTCGCCGACCATCGCGCGGCTGGCCAAGGCCGCTGGCGCGTTGACGGTCGCCGTGGTGACGAAACCCTTTGAGTTCGAGGGGGGACGTCGTCGCAAGTCGGCGGAAGAAGGTATCGCCCTGCTCCGCGAGACGGTCGATGCCCTCATCACGATCCCGAACGAGCGGCTGCTGCACATGGTCGAGCCAAAGACCACGGTGACAGAGGCGTTCCAGATCGCGGACGACGTGCTGCGCCAGGGTATTGCTGGCATCTCGGATCTCATCACCAAGCCGGGCGTGATCAATCTCGACTTCGCCGACGTGAAGACGATCATGAAGGACGCCGGGTCGGCCCTCATGGCCATCGGGTATGGCGAGGGGCAGGATCGTTGCGTGAATGCGGCGCGTGAGGCGATCGAGAGTCCGTTGCTGGAGATGAACATCCAGGGCGCGCGTGGCGTGCTCTACAACATCTCGGGCGGCAACAACCTGACGCTCTTCGAAACGAGTGAGGCCGCAGAGGTCATCCGTGCCGCCGCCGACGAGGACGCCGAGATCATCTACGGAACCTCCATCGACGAGTCGCTGGGCGAGGGCGTGATGATCACGCTGATCGCCACCGGCTTCGACGAGCGCGGGGCGATCGATCCGTTCTCGGTGCGCAACATCGGTGGTTCTCCGCGTGAGCGGGAGCGGGATCTGCCGCCACGGCAGCAGCAGGCACCATCGCGGCAGCAATCCGCTCCACCTCCTGCGTACCCCGATGATGACTGGGAAAACGAATCGTCCATCATCCGGTTCCTGCGCGAGCGGTAGAGCTGAAATCGGGCGGCATGTCTGAGGGAGATCGGGTCGCGCGTTCGCGGCCCGATTCCCGTTCACAGGAGGGAGTCGGACCAGATGCAATGTCCGTTCTGCGGAGCACGCGACTCCAGGGTGATCGACAGCCGGGAACTGAGCGACGGGGCGGCAATCCGGCGACGTCGTGAGTGCATCAAGTGCCATCAGCGATTCACGACCTACGAACGGATCGAAACGGTCGCACTGGCGGTGGTGAAGAAGGATGGTCGTCGCGAGGAATTCAACCCGGACAAGCTTCGCGCGAAGCTCCGCGTGGCCCTCACGAAGCGTCCAGTCAGCGAGGAGACCCTCGATACGCTCGTCACGTCGATCGAGGCGAAGCTGATGGCCCAGGGTACGCGCGAGGTCTCGTCGGAGACCATCGGGGAACTGGCGCTTCGCGGTCTCAAGGAAGTCGATGGCGTCGCGTACATCCGGTTCGCATCGGTGTACCGGGAGTTCGCCGACCTGGAGGACTTGCGGCGTGAGCTTGAGGGGCTTGCTCCGGCGGCAGTGCTGGAGTCGGCGGCGCATGCCTCTGGCGGTGGGGGATCGAGGACATGACGAGAGGCCGGAGCATTCGCTCCGGCCTCTCGTGCGTGTGCTGGATGAGTCCAGGTTATCCCAGGTAGGGCTCCAGCTTGGCCTTGATGGCCTGCTTCGGCATGGCGCCGATGACCTTCTCGACCGGCTGGCCGTTCTTGTAGAGGACCATCGTCGGGATGTTGAAGACACCGAGCTGGCCGGCGTACTGCTGGTTCTCGTCGACGTTGACCTTCGCGATCTTGATGCGCTCGGAGTCCTCGGCGGCGATCTCTTCGAGGATCGGGCCGACCATGCGGCACGGGCCGCACCACGGGGCCCAGAAGTCCACCAGGACCGGCTTGTCGGAGTCGATGACTTCCTGCTGGTAGGTGCTGTCGGTGACGGTAACGGGCTTGCTCATGAGTACCTCCATAAAGGACGGATTCGTTTGTTACTTCCCTAATGATACCATGGGCGCAAGAGGGAAATCGAACGAGCTTGACGCATTCTTGCAGGAAGGAGGGGGCCATGTCGACCGGGAATGAGGCGACCTTGACCTACCCGATCGTCGCGCTGTTGCCTGTCCGGAACGCGGAGCACGATTTGCCGGGGTATTTCGCCTCCATCGAGCGCGTCTGCGATGCCGTGGTCGCCCTCGATGATGGGAGTACCGATCGCACGGTCGAGTTGCTGGAATCGCATCCCCTGGTGAAGGTGCTGCTTCGGAACCCACAACGGGATGGATACCGCGCGTGGGACGATTCGGCGAATCGCAACCGGTTGTTGCTGGCCGCTGGTGCGCTGAGTCCGGAATGGATCGTCTCCATCGACGCGGACGAACGGTTCGACGAGCGAGACGCCACTGACCTCCGCCGCTTCCTGCGGACGGATGCCTTGCCGGGTTGCGCCTATGGCATGCGGCATGTGCCGATGTGGGACGACGGGCGCACATTCGAGCCGAGCTATGACTGGATCTACCGGATCTTCAGCTATGAGCCCGGTCAGCGATTCTCAGCGAATCGCCTGCATTTCGCGCCGGTGCCGACGACGATTCCCCGGACATTCTGGGTGGAGACGACGCTGCGGTTGCAGCACCTCGGCGAGGCCAGCCCTGAGCGGCGATTGCGACGATTCCTGAAGTACCTGGAGGCCGATCCGGAACGGCGCTACGAAGCGGACTATAGCCATATCCTGCGCATTCCGGGTCCGGAGGAGCGGCGGGTCTGGCTCAGCCGACCGCTGGGGATGCCGGTGCTGCGGTCGGAGGCCACAGATCGGCTGGTGCTGCCCTCCGGCGAGGACGATACACCGGTGCTCTCGGCCATCGTGATCGCCCAGAACAACGAAACCACGATCGCGCAGACGATGCGCTCGGTGGTCGAGCAGCAGACCACCGAGCCGTTCGAGGTCATCCTCGTCACCAGTGGTTCCGATCGCACTGCCACCATCGTTCGCGAGGCGTTTCCCAGCGTGCGGGTGGTCGAGCTGCCGCGTCCGGTTCTGCCTGGTGCCGCGCGGAATGCCGGTCTGGCCGTCGCCCGGGGACTTTTCGTCAGTTTCCCCGGCTCGCATGTGGAACTCCCGCCGGGCAGCCTGGAAGCCCGCTTGCGCGCCCATCGGCAGGGCTATGCGATGGTGACGGGGACGACGTTGAACGGCAACGAGAGCTCGTGGGGATGGGCGTCGTATTTCCTCGATCAGCACGAGAGCATGCCCGGCTTGCCGTCGACCGAACTCGCGGATGCGCCGATTCACTGTTCCTATGCCCGTCTTCCGCTGATCGAGGTGGGCGGCTTCCCGGAGGACCTGCGCAATGGCGAGGACACATCCGTGAACCGGGCATTGCGCGGACGTGGGTACGTCGCGTGGCGGGAGGCGTCGATCCAGCTGGTTCACCGCAGCCCGAGCCGGACGGGCATGCACTTCGTTCGCCATCAATTCACGCGCGGGCGAGGGTGGGGCACGTTGATCCTGCGCGATCGGTATCGAGAGCAACCGGTCCTTGTCGATGGCGATGCCGTGAGGCGCCTAGCCCGGATGCTCCCGAATCGGTTGCGCCGGATCGGGCGACAGGTGGCGCATGCAGACGCATCGTTTGCGGTGCACTACGAGCAGGTGAAGCCGCTCGTGACCCTCGGGGCGGTGTCCGGAGCGTTGGGGATGTGGTACGAGCTGCTACGTCCCGCTCCGGGCAAGCTGGCCATGCTCTTCGATTCCCCGGACAAGGTTCTCCTGTCCGTAGAGACCGGCGAGCATCCGCGTTCCGAGCTTGCGTGTGTGAGCGTGACACGAGGCGAGGCCGTGGCGATGGCGATATCTGCTCCAGCGATGCTGGAGATCGACGAACATCACAATTCGCTGGGTTCGGCGTCCGGTCGGAACGCGCTGCTTGCGTGGCGGGATCGTGCGCGGGAATCGCTGGCCATCCCAACGCTGGAGCTGATGATCGCTTCTGTAGGGGGCGACCGGGCAACGGTCGGCAGAAGTCCGCTGCACGACTCCAGTGACGCGATTCGCGATCTTGTCACGAATCGCGTCCGGACAACGATGCCGTGGTGGCAGGCCGTCTCGGTGATGCGGGTGCACCGCCGGTCTGGAAAACGCTGAGAGGACAACAGGACGGCCGGTCATGCGACCGGCCGTCCTGTTGGTGCATGGTGATCTGCCCGAAGGACGAGACTACTTGCTGGCTTCCTCGAACGCGCCGTTCGGCGTGGCGTCGCCCTTGACGAAGAAGGAGACCAAGCCTGCCTGGCGTGCAACGGCATGCGAGATGTTGGCAAGGGTCTGCCGGGTTTCATCGGAGTCGACGGCAGGAACAGCAGCAACGAAGTTCTTGACTGCCGTGTCGTACCCCTCGCTGAGATCCTTCAGGAAATCATCTGCGCTGGCTGCGCTGGCCTGGCGAAGGCCCTGGATGCTGGACCGCCGGGTTGGCACGGTGGCGAGAGCGGCTAGGGCGTTGGCATGCTCTTCGACCTCGCTGGCGAAGTCGAGGACCTGCGCATGGACGCCTTCCGGGAAGTCCGCAGCGCTGAAGTTGGCGAGCGACGCGAAGAGTGCGCTGATCGCGCCGAGCGCTTGTGCAACCAGCGCAACTGCCTCGGCGTCCGACCCGAACTCGACGGAGGTGCCGTAATCGGCATCGGTGGTCTGGGCAGCACGGGTGACGAATCCACCTGGTGCTGCAGCGGAGACGCTGGGTGCGAACTGCGTCGCATAGGCAGCGGCCGCACCCGCGCTGACCCCCAGGGTGGCCAGCTTCGTGACGAATCCACGGCGGTCGAGTTCACCGTGAATGTAGGCTTGGATGATATCGTGCTTCGACATGAAAGACTCCCCCACTTGCGATCAACCGGTGCGACGGTCGAATGACTTCGGGTCGCGATCGTTGCGTCGTTGCGGGGATTCAGGATCCCAGACGCGCCCTGTAGATGAAACTACCATGATGGAATCGAAAAGAAAACCTTGATTTCAGAACAATTTCTCCCATGACCTATGGCAGCTCGTTGGGTGTGTCCTGCCCCACCACGATCGCTCCTGGTTGTTGCTCGGGCTGGCTAGAACGCATCGACGACGGAGGTTGGGGTGGGCCGTGGAGTAGTCGATTGTGTCGCGGTGACCGATGGCGAAGGAGTTGGCGTCGGAGAAGCCCGCCCCGGTGATGCCTCGGGAGAGCCGTCGCCAGCGGGTGTGTATGAGGGACTTGCCTGCGGAATGGGGCTGCTTGCGGGTGATGCCACCGGGGAGGCCTCGGGTGACGCTGCCGGAGACGTGCCCGGTGTGGCCGTGGTGGCGGGAGTTTCGCCCATCAGTTCTGCCACGCGCGCCTGCCGGGTTGGCTCGCTGACGACGTTGAAGTAGTCGGTGTGTCCGAGGATCGGATCCGACAGCTTCACACGGGTGCCGCTCAGCTTGGCGATCTCGCTGCGGTCGATGTTGCGGCAGCTTCCTCCGTAGCTGTCCGCGAGTTCGAGCATCTGCGAGACCGACATGTCCGTGCGAATGTGGTCGTCGATCTGGGGGAGGATGGCGTTGACTTCCTTGGCAAGCGATGTGTTCTTCGTCGAGGTGGCGAGGGCGCTCAGGATGGCCCAGTGCCGTTCCACCCGCGTTGCGTCGCCGTCGGACGATGTCGAACGGAAGCGAGCGAACTTCAGGGCTTCCTCACCGTCGAAATCATGCGTGCCTTTGGTGTAGACGACCTCGTCGTTCTTGGAGAGATCCGTTGGCACCTGGACCGAGATGCCGCCAACCGCATCGACGACTGTCTGAAACGCCGTGAAGTCGATGAGGAAGTAGTGGTCGATCGGGATACCGAGATAGTCCTGCGTGACCAGGAGTTGATACGGGATGCCGCCTACCATCAGGGCGTGGTTGATCTTCGAGTCGCCGTAGCCTGGCAGATTGACGCGGGTATCGCGCGGTATGGAAAGCAGGCGGCAGCTGTTCTCGACCGGATCGAGGCGGAGCACGATGAGTGAGTCGGGCCGGACGCCGAAATCGATCGCCGATCCCGGACGGGCGTCGACGCCCATCAGCAGGATCGTCATCGGCTCACCTTTGGCGGAGGTGAGGCCTGATGCCTGCAACGCCCCGGCTGCGATGGCCCCGGTGTTTGACGCCGCATCAGAGATGCGTCCCGTCACGCCCGACGACGTCTGGAAGCGATTACTGATATCGGAGTTGGCGACGGCAGTCTTGGCCGGATCGGTGTCGACCTTGGCCGTGACGAGGTCTGTCGGTGTGGCATCGTCCCCATCGACGTACGTGTTGTCGGAGACTTCCGGCGGGATGGTACTCACCTGGTGGAGCGCGTTGACCGTTGATTCCAGCCGGATCAGTCCATAGCCGCCAACGGCCATGACCAGAATCAGGAGCGTCAGGAATGACATCAGGACGGGACGCTTGTAGATTGGGCGCTTCGTCTTCTTGCGCTTCCGCGTCCGGGACGAGGTGGCATTCGTAGGCGGATTCACGACAGAGGGGGGCACGCCTGAGAAGGGCAGGCTTCCGCCGCTGGTCGATACGGCCGGACGTGTGGCCATGACCGTTTCTGTGCGGCCCCCGAGGCGATGACGGGTGACGGGCACCTGCTCGCGTGGCGCAGTGGCATTGGACAGTGGCGTGCCACAGAGCTCGCAGAACCGCTCTGCGGGATTCAGTGACAGTGCGCCGCAGGCCGGGCACTGGTGAAGTGGCAAGCCCGCGTCGCCCGCGGAAGCGTCAGACATTCCTCGTACCTCTGAATCGTTGTTCGACGAGACTCGTGCACGCGCAGTGATCGCGGCTACCGAATCCTAGCATCTGTGACTATGTTGCGAATGTGCGCATTTTACACACGAGGCCTGTGCTAAACGATCAGCACGACCGCTCCCTTAAGGCGCTCGTGCTGATCGGTGCCATCTTTGATCAAAAATCGACGGAAGGGTGTGCTGGGCGACAGGATGATCGCCACAGGTGGGAGGACCAATGGTTGGTCGTCATCGCTGCATGGGCGGTGTCCGGAGTCCAACCAGTCAGCCGGCGGGGGAGCAACCGGAGTTGAAGAAGAGCTGGAGTTGCACTTCACCGACAGGGGTGGTTCCGGGCAGCGCGATGGACTCGCTGATCAATCGGCCCTGACTTCCATCCGCATTCACGGGAAGCAACTGCGGGAATTCGTCGCTGATCAGGGCAGCGATGGCGTCCGAGAGCTGGATGCCGCTGCCGATGTCGCTTGCCCGCGAGGATATCAACGCGAAGCCGATCTGGCAGGTCGAGCCATTGGTGTATTTCTGGAAGACCTGGTCCAGTTGCTGGCGGGCGCTGGAGACCGCTTGCTGGTTTCCGGAGACCACGCCGTTCAGGTCGACCGTGATCGTTTCCTGCACGGAATTCGGGTTCAGCGACTGTGCCGCGACCTGAGCGGCGAGGGCCTCGGAGGTGGCATCGGCATCGGCGCGTTGCTGCTGCACGGCGCTGACCGTGGCGGCAGCCTGCGTGGAGAGCGCTTCGCTGGTCGAAACGGCAGATTGGCTCTGGGCGATCTGGTCCTGCAGTGCCGTGATCGTGCCTTGGGTGTCCTGGTTTGCGCTCGCGTTCTGCGTCGCGAGGGCTTCGGTGGTGGCAAGCTGGTTCTGGAGGTCGCCAGAGTTGGCGTTCGCCTCGGCCTGCTGGGTGGCAAGCGCCTCGATCGTTGCTTGCGCCACCACGGCGTCCTGCGTGGCCTGGGCGTCGGCGGTCGCGCGTTCGCTGGCGGACATCGCCTCTCGCGTTGCCTGTGCTTTGGCGGCTTCGGTGGCACGCGCGTTCGCGGCCTGGTTCTGGGTGATCAGGGCTTCCTGTGTCTGCTGGGAGGAAGCATCGAGGTTCGCGATGTCGTTCTGAAGCGCTTCCTGTGTCTGCTGCGCCGCTGCCTGGTCGGCTGCGCGATTTGCCTCCGAGGTTGCGAGGTAGTTGGGGGCGGGAGTCGGAGTTGGGGTCGGCGGTGGCGCGCCAACGGTGGTGGCGACGGCGAAGAGCATGGCCAGTCCCAGCAGGAGGTCGGCGAAGAGCCACCCTCCAAGGACGACCATGCTGCTGCCGCTACGCGGTTTTCGCTTGTATGGGGCCATGAGTCACTCCGGATTGGGGAGAGAGGCCCGCCGCGCAGGAGGTGGGGAACTGGAGGCGCGGCGGGGATCGAGGATGTCGGTGGACGGGGCGAGCTAGCCGCGATTCGATGGGTTCCAGCCGCCGCCGGACCCTCGGCTCAGTTCCGAGCGGACGGCGGAGGTCACGGTCCGCTCAAGACTCTCGCTGTTCGGCGAGGACTGGACCATCCGGTTCAGCGTGTTTGCGAGTCCGTCGAGCCGCTGCAGGAGATGCTGCATGGCGTCGTTCACCTCGCGCTGGCGTTGCGCGGTGGTGATCCCCTGCGTGCCAAGTTCGCGTGCGGCGTCGGCGATCCCCTGCGAGAGGTCGGCCTGCTTGCCAAGCATCGTGTTGAACATCCCGGCGTACTGGCCGGACTGGCCGCCGATGCGCTCGAACTCCTCCCGCAGGCGAGCGAGATTCGCCGTGATGTCGCTCATCGTGGCGGCGGTCGCCTGGCTGCTGGATGTGGTTGCGTGAAGCGCCTCGGCGAGTCGGCGATTGCTCTCGCCTTCGCCGACCAGGGCACGTTCGACACGCCCCTGGCTCTCGGCGATCTGGTTCGCGAGCTGGGAGATGCCGCGGACGGCCTCGCTGGCGGCGCGGCTGGCCTGTCCGGCAGCCTCGGCTCCGGAGATCGTCTTGTCGGCCGTCTCCGCGAGAGTCTGTGCGGCAACCGAGAGCTGGCGCATCATCGCCTGATCGCTCTGGATGCCGGACGACGTGATGCGCTCCAGGTTGCCGACGGCAGTCAGGAGGCTACGCTGATGGTCGCTGGCGACACTCACTTCGCCGCTGAGGTCATCGAGCGAGTGCTCCAGCGCACTGGATACCTGTCGCAGATCGACGAGCAGGCGGTGCATCTCGTCTGCACCGGCGCGAAGGCCGCTGGCGAAGACCCCGAAATCGGCGAACTCCTTCTCGCGGCGCCCCGCCAGGCTTTCGAGCCGATCGTGCTCGACCTGAAGCTGGGTGAGGAGTTCCTGGGTGCTGCGCTCGAAACGCTCGGCCAGGTTCTCCACGCTGGCGGCGAGCTGCTGCGGGCGGGAAGCGCGGTCGGTGGCAAGGAAGACGGACGATTCGGCGAGGACGTTCTCGAGTTGCGCCTGGAACTGGGATGCGGCATCCGCCACGCGGTCCTCGTGCGCCTCCCTGCGACCGTGGGCGTAGAAGGTGAGCAGGATGATGACCGCGATGATGACGGCGTCGATGATCGCGACGGTCGAGAAGTTGGGCGAGAACCAGCTCGTTTCCCCGCCGAAACCCTGTTGCCAGAGGAGGAGGAACGGCTGGTTGGCCTGATCCGGGTGGTTCTGGATGTAGCGCTTGTAGGCGTTGGCGGCCTCGGCGAGCGCGGCCCAGGTGAGCAGGATCGGGACGAGCACAAGGACGTTACGCACGCGGTCGACCGCGTCGACCACCGCCGAGCGGTAGCCGCCCTGCCGGTCGAGGGCGTAGAGATAGGAGAGCCGCTCGACGTTGAAGACGCGACGGAGATCGACGTCCGACCAGTGCTGGACGCCGGCCGGTGAGGACATCGCGTTGCCCAGACTGGTCAGCCGGTCGGCTGAGCGGGCATCGACGGGTCGGATGGCCGACGCCATCGAGAGGACCTCGTCCGAGATCTCGGACTGGCGCATGGACGCGCCCACGTTCCATTCGCTGGATGCGAACGACGTGGTTCGCCCGGCGTCGTGTTCGGCGCTCCCCGAGGTGGCGTCAGCAGAAGACTGTGGCGACCGAAGTCTGGTCGGCTGAGATCGAAGCTGCAACGGTAGGAGCCTTTCCGCATTCGGCGTGAATGTCGCTGACCCTCCCCGATCCACTACAATCCCCACGTCTGGCTTCACTCTAGCACGATCCAGGCGGCCCGCATGCTTGCTTCCTACCTGACCGGCCGCAGAACCAGACCCCGAGGAGGGTGCTTGCCATGATCGTACACCATCAGCAACAGTTCCAGAACGCCCTGATGCGCGGTCCCGTTTCGGTCCTTGCCCGCATCCAGGCTCGTCCGCTGCTCGATCGCGACGGAAAGCCATTCGTGATCGAAGGCGACCGGATGCTCGCAGCGAAGACCCAGTCCCGCGAAGGGCGGACGTTTGCGATGCTGATCGCGTGCGATCCATCGCGCGACGACTCCTACGCCGACCGCGCTCCCGGTCTCCGGCGATTGGCGTTGACCCGGCTCTCCGCACACATTCCAGGCGACTTCGAATCGGTTCCGAACGGCATCGAGCTCGATGGCCGGATGATTGATGTCACGGTCGCGGCATGGGTGAATGGACCGTCGCTGCTCGATGCCGCGACGCGGCTCGCGTCCGAAGCCAAACCCTCGGTGCTGCGTGCCCTGGCGGGCTCGGTGGCGAAGGCCATCAACGATTTCCGGGGCGGATCGTTCGCGCACGACACGTTCAATCCGGGGAATGCGATTGTCGGAGAAGGCGGAACGCTC
This sequence comes from Thermomicrobiales bacterium, assembly GCA_049840815.1. Classification (GTDB taxonomy): domain Bacteria; phylum Chloroflexota; class Chloroflexia; order Thermomicrobiales; family UBA6265; genus JASGDN01. Next base: position 74,051 of record JASGJI010000010.1, read on the forward strand.
GTCTTTGTCGGCCTTTCGCGGGCGACGTGGGACGGCGGTCCCGGCCCCTCGGCGTCGCAGACGGTACATGCCTACCGACACCCGGATGGTGATGGCGATCCCTTCGCGGAGGATGCTTTCGCGGGGCTGGTGATCTATGCGTCCTTGCTGGTGCTGGCAGACGATCCGTCGCTCCTTTCCTCCGACCGGGGGGTGACGGCGGACTCGCGGCCGCTCGTGTTCAGCCATCGCGATCTGGCTGATCCCGATGCGTCACCTGTGTTTGCGCGCGTGCTGGCGGTGACGTCCCCCGAGACGCGGGAGGTGGTCGATGCATTGCGAGCGGCGGCGAGTGCGCCGGCGGACGAGATCGAGCGCTGGGCGGCGGTGATTCCAGGATTCCGGCGGATCGATCTACCGTCCTACCTGCGATCCCGTCCCGACGGGGAAAGCAGGACGGGAACGCCGGCTGCGTCTCCATCGGCACAGGGGTGGGGTACTCCGGCGGCCTCGTGGGAGCCGGAGACCAGTCCGGATGCGCCCTGGCCCGGCGTTCCCGAACCGGAACCTGAGCGGTGGCAATCGTGGCGCCCTGAACCTCGCGGGGTGTCTGGAACCACCGCCCAGCCGGTGACACAGGGGGCTTCAGCGTGGCCAGAGGAGCCTGCCCAGCGCCGGGCCGCGCCACCGGCCCCGCTGGAGCGCGCTCCACGGAGGCAGTCACCACGGGAGCGTCTGGTCTCCCGGCCGGACGCGCGTCCCGTGGTGTCGTCGCCTGTGGACGTGGCGGAATCCGAGCGTCGCGTGCAGGACGAGGCTGGCCGGCAGCGTGCGCGGAAGGAGTTCTTCGCGGCACTCTCCGCGCGGGATGAAGCGGCCGTGCGCGCATTGTGGCCGCAGATGGCTACCGATCCGGTCGGGCGGACGGCGACGCTGGCCGTGCAGGATCTGGTTGGGCGAGGACTGCGTGAGCGCATCCGGAGCGAGCAGCGGATGGGGCGGCACGAGAGCGCCGCGATTATCGCCGAATCCGCATCGACTTCCGGCATCCCGATTGAACCGGAGGTGCGGAGGCGTCTGCGTGCCACCCAGCATCGTGTGTTGACGCGCGAACGGCTGGAGGCCTCGCTGAACGCGAATGATCTCGATCAACTCGCCGAGCTTGCGGTCAGTGGCGAGCTGCTGGAACTCGACGATACCGATCGGCAGACGATCCAGCGGGTGCTGCGTGCCGTGAAGTGGCCGGCCTTGGCCGACGCTCTGGCGACCGACGATGACCGGATCATCGTCGATGCGTTCGATCCGGATCTGTGGGATGAGGGACGTGCGCTCTCACCGGAGGCACGGACTCGCATCGGTCAGGCGTTGGCGCGCATCGATTGGCGCGGGCAGGTGCGGCAGGCGTTGCGGAACCGTGACGCTGCGGCATTGGAATCGTTGTTCCTGCGTCCCCCCGCCGCCGCGATCGACCGACTCAGCACGTCCGAACGGCGGCGTTGTCGGCGTCTGATCGAGCAGCGGCACGCCTTGGCCGAACTACACCGGGCGGTCGATGGTCTCGATGACGATGCGATCGTGCGGGCGCTCAATCATGTCGAACGGGTTGGTGCCCGGATCACCGACCGCGAGACCTGGGTGGCGATCCAGCAGATCGTTGAGCGGACATCGATGGTGGAAGACCTGGTAGCGGCGGTCGACGCCGATCCGATGGAAGTCGGCAAGCTCGCGCATCTTGTCCCGGCGGCGCGCACGATGGGGTACGATCGTGATCCTCGCTTGCGAGGTCGATATGCGCTGGACGAGCTGGAACGCATCCTCGTGCAACACGCCCATCTGCGACGGGTGAGAGCGGCGCTGGAGAAGGGCGACGATGCGGGGATCGTGCTCGTGGCGGTGCCCGACCCCTATGGAGCGCTGGATCTGCTGGATGATGGGGAACGGTCGCGCATCGCGCAGGCGATCCAGTCTCAACGCCGGATCGACCGGAAGGGCGTGGAAGCACGCTTCCGATCGGCGACGCCCGCATAGGGAGCCGGATTCAGGCCTCGGTCGCGTCGTGTTCCTCGATGCGGAGCGCGCCGGATGGGCAACGCCGGATGACGTCGCGCAGGTGGTCCGCCCGTTCCGGCGTGTTCGCGACTTCAGGGTTGATCCATGGGCGCTTTGCCGTGTCGAAGACCTCCGGCATGCCGCGCACGCACTCGGCGGCGTGCTCGCAGACCGCACCATCGAACGAGACATTCACGATCGGGCCGGTCTAGAGCTTGCGGGTCATGGTCAATCCTTCACCGTGGAGGTGCGAACACCGAAGACGAGCGGGATGTACTCGCGATGGCGGCCGATCCATCCCTTGATGAACGGGCAAAGGGGGACGATTTCGCGCTGCCCATCGGCGCGGATGTCATCCATCGCGAACTGCGCGAGCGCCGAGCCGACGCCTTGGCCTTCGCATTCCGGGATGACCTCGGTGTGGGTGAACACGACGAGTTTCGGGGTGAGCTGATAGTCCGCAAACCCGACGAGCTTGCCCTCGATGCGGGCTTCGTAGCGATCGCGGTCCGGGTTGTTGACGACGTCGATGCCGGTGGCGGTCATGGTGTCTGCTCCTCGTCGGAACCCGGAGGTTCCTGAGAACGGTTCGCAGAAATCATGGTGGCTTGACGTAAGGTTCGGCAACTCGCCATCCGGGCGGGCGCGACCTTACAGAAACGCCAACGGGCGGGGATTCATCGCGAATCCCCGCCCGTTTCATCTGCCATGATATGGAGGCGTTACAGCGTCGCGGGAGTCTCCCAGGTGCCGGAGGCATTGCTGCGCTCGACGGCATCGAGCACGGCCTGGCACTGGAACCCGTCCGCGAAGGAGGGGTAGGGGTTCACCCCAGTGCGGATGCCTTCCAGCATCGCGACGACGTTGTGGGTGTGGCTATGCTCCCAGCCGATGATGTGTCCGCTTGGCCACCAGTGGTTCACCCACGGGTGGGAGCCGTCGGTGACGTTGATCGTGCGGAAGCCCTGGAGGCCGGTCGGATCGTCGTAGAAATAGACCTCCAGCTCGTTCAGGCGCTCCAGGTTGAAGACGATGCTCCCCTTCGTGCCGTTGATCTCGAACGAGTTGAAGTTCTTGCGGCCGGTCGCCATGCGGCTGGCCTCGAAGGTGCCGGTGGCACCGTTCTCGAAGCGGGCAAGGAAGGTCGTGGAGTCGTCCACGGTCACGTCGCCCAGCTCTTCACCGGCCTTCGCGCTGAGGCCCGCGCCGCCATCAGAGGTGACTTCAACCGGGCGCTGCTTCACGAAGGTGTCCAGTGTGCCGGTGACCTTGGCGATCGGTCCGATCAGCAGCGCGGAGAGGTCCACGATGTGGGCGCCGATGTCGCCGAGGGCGCCAGAGCCGGCGGTTTCCTTCTTCATGCGCCAGGTCAGCGGTGCTTGCGGGTTGACCAGCCAGTCCTGAAGATAGACGGCGCGCCAATGGGTGATCGTGCCGATCTTGCCCTCGTCGATTAGCTGCTTGGCGAACTGGACGGCCGGAACGCGCCGGTAGTTGAAGTTCACCATGTTGATGGTGCCGGCCTTCTTCGCCGCCACCACCATCTCGCGGGCCTCATCAAGGGTGTTCGCGAGCGGCTTCTCGCAGAGGACGTGCTTGCCCGCCTCCAGCGCCGCGATCACGACATCGTGGTGCGTGTAGCCGGGGGTGGAGACATCCACCAGCCCGATATCATCGCGCGCAACGAGCGTGTGATAGTCCGTTTCCCAGGTCTGCCAGCCGAGCTTCTCGGCGGCGGCCTTGGTTGCCGCCTCGTCGCGCCCGCAGATGGCCCGCATCACGGGCTTGGGATCGACGTCGAAGAACGCCGCCGCCTGGCGATAGGCGTTGGAATGGGCGCGGCCCATGAACTTGTATCCGACGAGACCGACTCCGATCTCACTCATGATTGATGCTCCTTCGTTGAGGTGAGAGGCGAGAGGAGTGAGACGTGAGGTATGTGGACGGGGCCTTGCCGCCCAAGGCGGTTCGCTCCTCACTCCTCACTTCTTTTCCCTCTCGCCTCTCCCCTTGTTCTAGACCCACCAGGCTTCGCCGGGGGTCTCGCGAATGACAGTTTCCTTCAGGAAGTCGACGGCCTTGGTGAAGCCCTCGTTGACGCTCATGATGGAGTCCTCGTGCTCGATGGAGAGGACGCCGTCATAGCCAGTGAGGCGCAGTTCGGAAACGAGGCTGCGCCAGAATTCCTGCCCGTGGCCGTAGCCGACGGTGCGGAAGATCCACGAGCGGTTGACTTCGTCCGTATATGGTTTGGTGTCGAGCACGCCATTGCGGGCGATGTTCGGCTTGTCCAGCCACGTGTCCTTCATGTGGACGTGGAAGATGGTGTCCTTCAGTTCGCGCACGCAGACCAGCGGGTCCATGCCCTGCCAGAACAGGTGGGAGGGATCGAAATTGACGCCGATTGCGTCGCCGCCGATTTCGCGCAGCCGCCAGAACGACTCCGTGTGATAGCCGAGGAAGCCCGGATGGAGCTCGATGGCCACGCGCACATTGTTATCAGCCGCGAACTTGCCAGCCTCGCTCCAGTACGGCGTGGCCACCTCATTCCACTGCCATTCCAGGATTTCGAGGAAGTCCGGTGGCCACGGGCAGGTCACCCAGTTCGGCTTGCTCGCCGCTGGCGAATCGCCGGGGCAGCCGGAAAATGTGATGACGTTCGGCACGCCGATCTGGCTGGCGAGGCGGACCGTCTTGCGGAAGGTCTCGTCGTCGCGGACGGCCTGCTCCCGGTTTGGGTGGAGCGGGTTGCCGTGGCAGGAGAGGGCGCTGATCTCGAGGCCCCGGCTCGTCACCTTGTCGAGCCACGCCTTCTGCGCGGCCTCGTTGTCGACCAGCGCATCAAGGTCGCAATGCGCGTTGCCGGGATATCCGCCGGTGCCGATCTCAACAGCGTCGCAGCCGGTTGCCTTGATGTAGTCAAGCGCCTCGTCGAACGGGCGCTGCGCGAAGAGGACCGAGAAGACGCCGATTTTCATGGATACACCTCCGTGTGACTCGTGCTTCCGGTCAGCGATGTCCGGAAGGGCGGGTGGTATCGGTCGCTCCATCATATCCGGGAGCCGTGGGGGCGGCAACGACATATGACGTTTCTGCGTCCGCGCATGGACAGCGTCGGCGCAGGCGAACCCCGTGAGGGGAGCAGGTATCATGGGTGGAGCATGCACAGGGGAATCCGGGACCGCATGCGTCGCGGTCCCACGGGTGGAGTCGCTCTCCGTTGTGAGTCGAAAGCGCACCAGCGATGGCCACTCACGATCGTGCCTCGTCATCGGGGCCGCGCAAGATCGTCGGCAAACGATATGAAGTCGACCTCGGCCATCCAATCGGCGGGGGCGGGACGTCGGTTGTCTATCGGGGACGTGACCTGAGGCGGAAGCGCGATGTAGCCGTCAAGACGCTGAGGCCCCAATACCTGAATGTTTCAGAGATGCGGACCCGCTTCCTGCTGTCGGAGCAGCAGACGAAGGACCTCGGCGCCCATCCGAACATCGTGGAAATCTATGGACTGCATGAGGAGCATGACCGCGTCTGGATCGTCATGGAGCTTGTGCCGGGCGAGACGCTGCGGGAGCCGATCAAGCGGAGCACAGTCCTGACTCCCACCGAGGTGATGCCGCTTCTGGAGGGAGTGGCGTCTGCGCTGGATGTGTTCCATTCGCGCGGGTTGGTCCATCTCGACATCAAGCCCGAGAACATCATGGTGACGCCAAAGGGGCGCGTCAAGCTGATCGATTTCGGACTGGCGCAACGGGCATGCCAGATCCAGATTCTGATGGCCGGCTCCGCGTGGGGGACCAAGTCGTACTCCTCACCGGAGCAGCTCAGCGGCGAGGTTGTGGGATCGCCCAGCGATATCTATTCGTTGGGATGTGTGATCTATGAACTCTTGACGGGACGGACGCCCTTCATCGCGCCGCTCGACAACGCCATGGTGCAAGCGCACCTCACGGAAAAGCCTGTCGCACCGTCCGAGGTTCGGCCCGATCTGAACCTTCCGGCCTGGGTGGACGACACGGTGCTCTGGGCGCTCGCGAAGAACCCTGGAAATCGGTTCCCGGAAGCGCGAGTATTCGCGGAGACGTTCAGGGCAGGCCTCGAGAACCAGGATGTCGGCACCAACGCGAACGAGTTCGAAACGGAACCGATCGTGGACGGGAAGCCCCCTGCGGCGGGAACATCCGCCCGGCCCGACGCACATGGGGACCCGGAGCCGACGGTCCGGGATCCTGCCGATACCGCCGATGGACGGGTCGCCAGGCGGCGTGGCCCGCTGCGGAGTGGGCTGCGGTGGATGACCTTCATCCTGTTCCTCGGGGTCCTGCTGCTGGGCGTGGTTGTCTTCGTGCCTGGGGTGCCAGGCGCACTCGCGGAACCGCTCCTCACGGTTGCGCCGAACACGACGACCCATGTCGTGGGGGCGGCGCTGAACCTGCGATCGTCCCTGAACTCGCCCCTCGATGACTCGTCGATCATCGCCGTGCTGGGGGTCGGCCAGTCCGTCCGAATCACCGGGTACTACCAGATGGCGGATGGCCTGATGTTCTGGCCGGTGGAGGTGGAGCTCGAAGGTGAGAAGCTCACCGGCTGGGCGTATGGCGGCGGATTGGCCCCGAACGGGTGGACCGACTGGATGCAGGACGTGGGCGAGGACGTCCAGTCGATCCAGGACTCCGTGAGCTCGGCGGGTGAGCAGGTGCAGGATGCGGCGGCGTGGTTGTGGCCGTTCGCCATTCGGCTGCCGGAGCGATGATGGCGGTTGTGGTCGCGTCGCCACTCCTTCTGACCATGCCTCCGCCGCAGATTGGATCCTTCCACGCATGGTCGCGCGCATCACGATATCCTCGCGATTCACCAACGCCGGCTCCTGGTTCGCCCCGAAACGGCGCCTCACTGCTGCGCGATGTAGACGTGATGTCCGGTGTCGACGCCCCCATCACCTCCCCGATTGAGCGGGCAATCGTTTCCGCGCGATGCACACGCTGAGCATGCGATTGCCTTGAACAGGGCTTGGGGCGGATCGTGGCGTGCAGAGCGCGGGGTATCATGGATACGGCATTGCCGAGGGGAAACTACGGACGTGTGCTCCGCGTTTCCTTGGTGAGTCCTGATCCCCGCCTGAGTCGAAAGCGCACCTGTGATGGCCATACGCGATCGTGCCCCGTCTTCGGGGGCGCGCATGATCGTCGGCAACCGATACGAAGTCGACCTCGACCATCCGCTGGATAAGGGTGGCATTGCTGTGGTGTATCGGGGCCGGGATTTGCGCGCCAATCGACCGGTCGCCATCAAGACCCTGCTTCCCCAGTACAAGGCCGATCCGGACTTCCGCAAGCGATTCCGGCAGGAAGCGCGGATGATGGCCTTCGTGTCCCATCCGCGCGTGGTGCCGATCTACGACCTCCACGAGGATGAGACCGGTTCCTGGGTCATCATGGAACTGGTATCCGGCGAGAACCTGAAACGCGCGATCGAGCGGCGCGGCGCGATGACGCCCACCGAGGTGATGCCGCTGTTGGAGGAACTGGCATCCGCGCTGGATGCCTTCCACAAGCGCGAACTGGTTCACCTCGACATCAAGCCGCAGAACATCATGCTGACATCGGATGGCCATATCAAGCTGATCGACTTCGGATTGGTGCAGCCAGCGGGGCCAAGTCAGCAACTGGTGGGGGGAACCGCGCTCGGGACCGCGTCCTACATTTCCCCGGAGCAGGCAGGTGGCGAGGCAGTCCAGCCCGCGAGTGATGTCTACTCTCTGGGGTGTGTCATCTATGAGCTGCTGACCGGAGGGCCTCCATTCGTCGCGCCCTCGAAGAGTGAGATCATCCGCGCGCATCGCACCGATGCACCGATCGCCCCTTCCGAGGCGAGGCCCGACCTCACGATTCCGACGTGGGTGGACGACGTGGTCGGATGGGCGCTGGCAAAGGACCCTCAGGATCGCTTTCCGGATGTCCTGACCTTCTCCCGACTTTTTCGGTCCGGCCTTGAGGGTGAATACGCGCGCGTGAATCCGACCGCGTCCATGACCGCGCCGATCGCGAACCGGACTCAACCACCTGCAGGGGCTGCCGAGTTCGAAGCGCCGGCCGAACCTACCCCCGTCCATGAGGCGACCACCTGGGATCGCATCTACGCGGCAGGGGGCCGGGCCGCCAAGCGAAGCGGCAGGTTCCGGTATCTGCTGTGGCGGATGACGCTCATCCTGCTCATCGGGAACCTGCTGCTGGGAACGGTGATCCTCGTGCGGGGAGGGCCGAGCGCCCTGGTAGAGCGATTCCTTTCGGTGGCCCCGAATACCACGACCCAGGTGACGGTGGACGAGCTGAATCTCCGCCCCATGCCATCCGTGAGCACTTCCGTGATGGCGGTATTGGTCCAGGGGCAATCCGTTCGGGTGACCGGGCTCTCGGAAACCGTCGGTGGATATACGTTCTGGCCGGTCGAGGTCGTGGTCGATGGCCAGGAGTTGTCCGGCTGGGTGTGGGATGGTGGCTTGGCGCCGAACGTGTGGACGGGCCGGCTTGGCTGGATGCAGGGGATCGTAGAGCGCGGTCAGGCGATCCGGGACTCCGTGAATGGGGCGGGGGCACAGGTTCGGGATGCCGCGGCGTGGTTGTGGCCGTTCGCCATTCGCCTGCCCGTGCCGTGATGGTCGTCATAAAGCTGCAACATCTGGCGACGAATTCTCCGCAGATTGTCCCGAACTGCGCAATATCGAGCGGGCATCATGAGGATACTGAAGGGAGCCAGCGCCGGTTCCCGACGAATCCTGGAAGGATGCCCCGCATGATTGCCGCTATGCTGTTGATTGTCTTTGTCGGTCTCTTCGCCGCGATGGCGCTGGCTCCGCTCGCGATTGAGGAGACTGAACGCGTGGAGGAGCGTCGGCGACATGCGGTGAAGCCGGTCCCGATGCCCGCCCGCCGTTTGGTGGCCGAGGACCGTGATCCGGTTGCCGCCTAGGGCAGCGTCCGGAGCGGTTGTCACTTGGGCGACGCCGTTGACATGCCGTTCGAGGGGGATGGAGGATTCGTGGCGCGCGTACTGGTGGTGGAAGACGAGCGGGAACTGGCGGACCTGATCCGGCGGGAGTTGGCGTTCGCGGGACATGAGGTTCGGGTCGAGGGCGATGGGCCAGGCGCCGTAAGCGCGGTCGATGCCTGGAGTCCGGACCTCATCCTGCTTGATGTCATGCTGCCCGGCTTCGACGGGCTGGAGGTGACGCGGCGGGTTCGCGCCCAACACGCGACGCCGATCCTGATGCTGACCGCACGTTCGACCGAACTGGACAAGGTGCTGGGGCTGGAACTCGGCGCGGATGATTACCTGACCAAGCCGTTCTCCATGCGGGAACTGCTGGCGCGGGTTCATGCTGTCCTGCGCCGGGTGGAACTCATCCGGTCCCGTTCCGTTGCGGAGCAATCCGAAACCCGCCTGGAATTCCCCGATCTGATCATCGACCCGGACGCTCACGACGTAATCAGCCAGGGCGAACAGGTCTCGCTCACCGCCACCGAGTTCAATCTCCTGAAACTGCTGGCATCCAATCCGAATCGGGTCTTCAGCCGCGAGTTTCTTCTTGAAGAGGTCTGGGGCGGCGATGTGGCCATCTTTGACCGGACGGTCGATTCCCATATCCAGCGACTTCGGAAGAAGCTGGGAGGGGCAGGCTCGCCGGGAGACTATATCGAGACGGTCTGGGGTGTGGGCTATCGCTTCGGTCCCAGGGCGCGGGCGTGATCGAGGGGTGGGATGCAGAGCCACGTCGTGGGCTCCTTCGCGGCTACGTGCATCGCGTCCGGACCTCGCTGCGGAGCAAGTTGACCATCTCGCATCTGCTGGTACAGACGCTGAGCCTCCTCATCTATGCCACCGGCGGCTTTATCCTGCTGCTCGCGATCCTGATTTCCGGCGGCTATAGCTTCCGCGACCTCTTGCGCGAATCGCCGGTCTTCATCGCGCTCACGCTGTTCGTGCTCTTCAACATTTTCGTCATCACGCTGTGCGGGTTCCTTTCGGCCACGATCATCAGCCGCTATATGGCGCGGCGGTTGACCCGGCAGATCGATGAGCTGGTTCACGCGACCGATGAGTTTGCCCAGGGGAACATGCACCGGCGGGCCGAGGTGATGTCCTCCGACGAGATGGGCGGGCTCGCCGAACGGTTCAACCTGCTGGCAGCCCGGCTCGAAGACCTCGATGTGCAGCGGCGGTCGTTCGTGGCGAACATCTCCCACGATCTGCGTACGCCGATCGCGATCATCCGCGGGCATCTCGATGCGCAGATGCGTCCGGAAGCCGGTGATGGCGTGCCTGAGGCGCTCGTCGACCCGAGCGAGGCATTCCGGGCGATCGACCACGAGGTGGCCACGCTCACAAGCCTGATCGACGATCTCTTTACCCTGTCCCGGTTGGAGGAAGCCGCGCTGCCGATCGAGTTGACGTCCGTTGACCTGGTTGAGTTGATCGAGAGTGCCGTGCGTGGCATTCGCCCCTACGCGCTCCAGCAGGCGCGGGTGAGCGTGAACGCGCTGGTGCCGGTCGACCTGCCGACGGTGATGGGTGACAAGACGCGCATCACGCAGGTTGTCAACAACCTCGTGCATAACGCGATTCGGCATACGCCAGCGGGCGGGCTGGTGATCGTGGCGGCGGAATCGTTGCCGACCTCGAACGTGGTGGAAGTCGCGGTGCGCGATACCGGGGTCGGCATCGCACCGGAAGACCTGCCGCGGATCTTCGATCGCTTCTACCGCGGCGATTCGACGCGATCTGCCGGCGGGACAGGGCTGGGTCTCAGCATTGTGAAGCAACTGGTCGAGGGCCAGAACGGCAGTGTCGCCGTGGAGTCCCAGGTGGGTGAGGGGACATCGATCTCGTTCAGGCTGCCCATCGCGAAGGCAGCCTGAGGGTCGATGCTTTCTTTTTGGAATCGACTTAGTGTCATATTGACAATTACTCTGGCGGGCCATACCATGCGGTGGACGTTCACGAGGGCAGTTTTCGCTGCCGAACGGTAGGGCGATGGCCCTGCCCGCACAGGAGACCGCAACGCATGGTGGTCGATCCCACGTTCCCGCTTCACACCAACGAGTCCGAGCCTGCGGGGACCGTCCTTTCGCAGACATCGTCGGCAACCGCTGTCGCCGAGCGTCCAGTGACGCCCGCGGCGACGCTATGGCTGGGCGATTTGCAGATGCCAGCCGCTTCCTGTGTGCCGGAGGAAGGCACCGGCGCGTACGACCAGCTCACCGCATACGGGGTCGGACCGCTGCGGCAGAAGCGCATCCCGCGCGAGTACTTCAAGATGCCGGCGGAGGAGCGCGACGCGAAGATCTGGGCGCTCAAGGAGCAGCTTGGCAGCCGCCTCACCATCCTGGGGCATCACTATCAGCGTGAGGAAGTCATCAAGTTCGCCGACTTCCAGGGTGACTCCTACAAGCTCTCGTTGCAGGCAGCGACGCAGCAGGATGCCGAATTCACGCTTTTCTGTGGTGTCCACTTCATGGCGGAGAGTGCCGATGTGCTCGGCGATCCCGCCAAGCGCGTGATCCTGCCGAACCTCGAGGCGGGCTGTTCCATGGCGGACATGGCCAAGCCGGAGGATGTCGAGGCCGCGTGGGAGACACTGACCGGCCTCGGGATCGAGGGCATCGTGCCCATCACCTACATGAACTCCGCTGCATCGCTGAAGGCGTTCTGCGGTCGCAACGGCGGTATCGTCTGCACGTCGTCCAATGCCTCACGCGTTTACGACTGGGCGTTCGAGCGCGGCGATCGCGTCTTCTTCTTCCCGGACGAGCACCTGGGTCGCAACACCGCCGTCCGCAAGGACATTCCGCTGGACCAGATGGTGATCTGGGACCCGTTCCAGCCGCTGGGCGGGAATACGGAGGAGCAACTGCGGAACGCGCGCGTCTACCTCTGGAAGGGCTACTGCTCCGTGCATGCGCGCTTCTCGGTCGAGCAGATCGAGCAGGCGCGGCGCGAGTATCCGGATGTGAACGTGATCGTCCACCCGGAGTGCCGGCTGGAGGTCGTGCAGGCCGCTGACTTCAATGGCTCGACGGAGTACATCATCGATGTCATCCGCGCCGCGCCATCCGGGACGACATGGGCGGTGGGGACCGAGATCAACCTCGTGAAGCGGTTGCAGAACCAGATGCCGGACAAGACGATCTTCTGTCTCGATCCGGTGATCTGCCCCTGCTCCACCATGTACCGGATCCACCCGGCGTACATGCTCTGGTCGCTGGAGCATCTCGCGCGTGGTGAGGTCGTCAACGAGGTGACGGTGGAGCCGGAGATCGCCGAGCAGGCCCGCGTGGCGCTCGATCGGATGCTCTCCGTCCCGTAGGTCCCGTCAAGAACCAGCCAAGACGCCATGACCCCGGTTCCGCGCACGGAACCGGGGTCATGCTCGTTCCTGGGTCAGTCGTCGCTGCCGTCGTCGTGGCCCGAATGCTGACGATGGGGACGTGGCGGAAGGTCGAACGCGATGTCGAGTTCACGTTCTTCCTGCCGGCTCATTGGGCGGGACATCACGTAGTGCGGCACATGGCGGAGGCGATCGGTGCTCAGGGCGAGACGAATATCCTGCTCTCCGACCTCCACTGCCGAGATGGGAATCGCCACCAGCCAGGCTCGCAGGCCGCGAAAACGCCTGCGCTGCACGATCAGGTATCGAAGCTGCGGCGCGTCCCCGTTGCGGGGACGGCGGTAGAGGGCGTCGCGGACGGTTCCGAGGATGGCTTCATCCATCGTCAGGACCGGGCGGTTCCGGAGGTCCCGGAGTTCGTCCGGGACGGTGGGAAGGTCATCCGCGCGGACGAGATTGGAAGCAGTGTCCGCGACGAAGACGGATTCGCTGCGTGGCAGCGGCCCCATCTCGGCGAGGTGTTGCGCGATCGACTCGATCTGGGGGTCGGTGCGCGCCAGGCCGAGATAGACCGCCGCCCGCTTCGAGAAGATGCGATGCGCGGTGCGGAGCGACTCAACGTCGGCTGCCGTGATGGCGATGAAGGGTGATCCCGCCGCGATGCGGGCCTCGATGTACCCCGATTCGTCGGCGCTGAACCCGAAGCGACGGACGGCCCGCAGAAGCTGCTGGTTCACGAGGTCGGTTTCGGCCGCTGTCTCGCTGCCCACACGATCGCGCGTGGTGCGGGCGGAACTGACCGTCGCGAGGATGTAGCCGATCGGCCCGGCCACGAGGTAGGCGGCGCGGTCGGACATGACGAGCGTGGCGAGTCCACGTAGCCAGGTGCTTACCGAGTCGATAGCCGTGGCCGCGACGACCCGGGAGAGCTGGGTTTCCGACGAGACGATGTGATCGCCCTCCAGGACGTGCTCGCGGAGGATCACGGAGATCTGCTCCGGCGCGACGTCGGACTTGCGAAGGTCGTTGAGCGTGTGCTCGGTGTCGATGGTGTCGTCGTAGAGCGCGGCAATCGTGCGGAGCACGGTGTCCTGCTGGGGCTTCGGCAGGCGGTCGATCGTTCCCCACCATGTGCTCATCGGGTCGTCTCGCGCTCAGGTGATGGCGGCCCGGCGTCGGGTGGATCGTGTGCCGCATCTGGTGCGATGAGTACGGGGAACGGGCTCAGTTCCATATAGCGGAGCTCGTTGCTGATGCGGTCGTCGTTCAGGCGGGTGAGGTTCATGATGAGGACCTGTGCCGCCGCGCCGAGCGGAATCGAGAGCAGGGTTCCGACCGGACCGTAGAGGACGCCGCCGATCATCACGGCGATGGTGACGGTCAGCGGGCTCATGCCGACGGCGTTGCGCATGATGCGCGGCACGAGGAAGTTGCCTTCGATCTGCTGCACGGCGAAGACGAAGACCGCAACCGCCAACGCCTTGTGCGTGGAGTCGGAGAGGGCGACCAGAAAGGCCGTCGCGCCGCCAATCACAGGCCCGATGTAGGGGATCGCTTCGGTCAGGCCGGCGAGGAAGGCCAGGGCGAGCCAGTAGGGCACCCCGATGATGAAGAAGCCGATGCCGGACATGGTGCCGATGATCGCCATCAGCGTCAGCTGGCCGCGCGTCCAGCCGCCGAGGCGGAACTCGATCTCGTCCCAGACGGCATGGGCGCGGGCGCGGCGCGTGAGGGGGAAGAGATCGAGGATGAGGCGCTTGGCGGTTGCCTTCTCGGTCAGCCAGTAGAAGGCGACGATCAGCATCGAGGCGACGATGAAGAGGCCGCCGGCGATGGACGACGCGAGGCCGAACGCCTGGTCCTGGGCGATGGACGGGCTGTTCCGGAAACTGTTGTACGTCGACTCGATGCGGGTCACCGTCTGGTAGCCGGTGGTGCGGATGAAATCGCTGCTGCTGGATGAGGTCTGTTCGCGCAGCGTCTGGAAGATGCCGGGAATGGCGGTGTTGAGCTCCGAGAATTGATGGACGAATTGGGGCACGATGAAATAGAGGATGCCGCCGACAATCCCGAAGACGAGCAGGTAGGCGAGGCCGATCGCCTGGGCGCGGGGCAGGCCGCCCCGGCGGATGCGATAGACCAGGGGTTCGATGGCGGCGGCGAAGACGAGCCCCAGGATGACGATGAGGATGATCGTGCTGAGTTGGGTGATGATCCACGCTCCGAGCAGCACACCCAGCACCACCATTGTGGCGACCATCACGCGGAAGGGCGACCAGGGGCTGGTGGAGAGGGACGCGGGCGATGGACCGGGATCATTCATGATGGCTGGGCCGATCTTGCCGACATGGGCACGAATGCGCTGGAACCGGAGGTCCGGTGTCCAGCGCATCATCGCACGTTTGCTGCCCGCTCCCGGAAGCAGGGAGCGTTGCCCTTACGGGCGGTTGAGGTAGGCGTCCGCGTTCTCCGGCGTGGAGAGCAGCTCGTCCTTCAGCTCCTCGTAGCCGGCACGGCCCATCAGGGCGTAGGTGGCGTTCTTGCCGGCCTCGACGCCCGGCTGGCCGAACGGGTTGACGTGGTAGAGCGCGCCAGCCATCACGGTCTGGAGCTGCATCATGTAGAAGAATTCGCCGACGATGGCCGCGTCGATGGTCGGCACGGTGATCGTCAGGTTCGGGCGCTCCGCCTTCGTCAGCGCCCAAGCGGTGGCGAGGCGCTCGCGGTCCAGCAGCTGGCCGAGCTCGCCGCCGTCGAAGTAGGAGAGTTCCGGCACGGATGCTGGCGGCGTCGGGATGGCGACGGCGTCGCGGTAGGACTCGACGGCGATCAGCTGGATCAGCTTGTCGTTCGGGCCTTCGGTGTAGAGCTGGATCTGCGAGTGCTGGTCGATGGCGCCGAGCGCCTTGATCGGCGTCTGGCCGGAGAAGACGACTTCGTTGTCCACGCTCAGCTTCTTGCCGAGGCTTTCCGCCCACAGCTGGCGGAACCAGTCGGCGATGCCGAAGAGGCCATCGGCGTACGGCATGGTGACGAGCATCGACTTGTCATGCTTCGTGTCGGCGAGGACCGAGAGCGCGGCCAGCAGGTAGGCCGGATTCTCGCGGACATCGGCGGAGGTCGCGCGCTCGCGCATGGCGGCGGCACCGGCGAGCATCAGGTGAATGTCGATGCCGGCGAGGGCGGCGGGGATGAGGCCGACGGCGCTGAGGACGGTCTGGCGGCCATCGACGCCCGGCGGCACCGGGAAGGTGCGATACCCCTCTTCATTGGAGAGCTGGCGCAGCAGGCCGCTCTCCGGATCGGTGGTGGCGATGATCTGGGTGCGGGCCTGCTCCTCGCCGACGGCCTTGATGAGCGCGTCGCGGACGACGAGGAAGTTGGCGGCGGTCTCGGCGGTCTGTCCGGACTTGCTGATGACATTCACCAGCGTGGTTTCCAGGTTCACCGTGTCGAGTGTCGCGGCGACCTTCTCCGGGTCCGGGTTGTCGAGGATGAAGATGCGCGGACCGTTGCGGCGCTCGGCCGGCAGCCAGTTCCGGTAGGGATGGGTAAGGGCCATCATGGTGGCGATGGCGCCGAGGGAGGACCCGCCGATGCCGATGAGGATGAAGTCGGTGTACTTCTCGCGGGCTTCGGCGGCGAACGCGGCGATCTCGTCGGCGAGCTCGGTGTTGTCCGGCAGGTTCTGCCAGCGCTGGATGCCCTCGGCGTGCTCGCGGACGATGCGCTCGTGCTCGGCGGCGACGAGGTCCTTGACGCTATCGAGGTCGGCGGCGGAGACGCCATGCTCGCCGACGGCTACATCGGTGGCGTTGCGATAGTCGATGACGAGGCGGGATGCAATGGTCACGGAACCGTCCTTTCCAGCAAGGCGGATGGGAGTCATGGTCCGGCACGGGCACACACGGCCCGGGCGGTGTCGCTGCAAGTGTACGACGGAGGTGAGCGAGACGAGGGGAGAGGGGAGAGGAGTGAGAAGTGAGGAACGAGGAAAGAGGGTTGTGACCGATACCGGACCGACGCGCGGTGGCTCGCTGGAGCAGGGCCGGCCCCATGAGCGTGGCATCGGACTCTTTCCACTTTTCTCCTTCCTATCGTTCCACACTCCTCGGTCCTCACTTCTCGGTATACTGCCGCCATACGTGCGAGCCGATCGCGCCAGGAAGAATGGCCGTGAAATGTGGGCTCCACCACGCATCAGGAGAACGGATCACATGGCAAGCACCGTCACCGATCGTCCGGCAGTCGAGCCCGACAAGTTGGCAAAGGCCGCGCGGGATCACGTCTGGATTCATTCGGCGTCGTGGGTGGATCAGGCCGAGAAGGGCGGGTCCCGCGTCTTCACCAAGGGTGAGGGCACGAAGCTGTGGGATATCTACGGCAAGGAATACCTGGACGGCATCTCCGGGCTCTGGGTGGTGAACGCCGGTCACGGTCGCGCGAAGATCGCGGAGGCGATGGCCGAGCAGGCGAAGACGCTGGCCTACGTATCCTCGGCGGTCTACACCACGGAGCCGACGGCGAAGCTGGGCGCGTTGCTAGCGGAGCTGACGCCGGGCGACCTCTCCCGCTCGTACTTCGCGTCCGGTGGGTCGGAAGCGGTCGAGACGGCGATGAAGATCGCCAAGCAGGTGCAGGCGATGCGAGGCTTCCCGCGCCGCTACAAGATCATCGCCCGCCGCAAGTCCTATCACGGCATGACGCACGGCGCGATGAGCCTGACCGCGACGCGCGAGGAGAAGTACTTCGGCCCGTTCATGTATGGCGTCTATCACGTCCCGCATCCGGACCAGTACCGTTCCGACTTCGAGCTGGAGGGCGAGGCTGCCGACATCATGGCTGCCAAGTACGTCGAGCAGGAGATCATCAACCAGGGGCCGGAGACGGTCGCAGCCGTGATCGGCGAGCCGATCTCCAGCGCGGCGGGCGTGCATGTGCCGTCCAAGACGTACTGGAAGATGCTGCGTGAGATCTGCGATCGCCACGGCGTGCTGCTGATTGCCGACGAGGTCATCAACGGCTTCGGGCGCACCGGGACCATGTTCGCGATCGAGCAGTACGACATCGTCCCGGACATCATGACCGTGGCGAAGGCGCTCACCTCCGGCTACTCGCCGCTGGCTGCTGCCATCGTGCGTCCGGCGCTCTTCGATACGTTCAAGGAGCAGGATACGGTTGCGCTGGGCCATCTCCTGACCTTTGGCGGTCACCCGGTCTCCTGCGCGGCGGCATTGGCGAACCTCGAGATATACGAGGAAGAGAACCTGGTCGCGCGGGGCGCGGAGCAGGGCGTCTACCTGAAGGGGCTTCTGGAGCAGCTGCGCAGCCACCCGACCATCGGTGACGTGCGCGGTGTCGGCTTGCTGCAGGCGATCGAGATCGTCAAGAGCAAGAAGAACAAGACGCGCTTCGGCAAGGAATCCGAATTCTGCAAGAAGCTCGGCGCCCTGATGATGGAGCGCGGCCTGATCACCCGGACGTGGGACGTGATGCACTTCGCGCCGCCGCTGACGGTGACGACCGAGGAACTGGATCGCATGGTGGCGATCGCTGACGAGTGCCTCACGATCTGTGAGACCGAGTTCGCGAGCGAGATCACCGAGTAGAGGGGAGAGAAGTGAGGAGAGAGAAGCGGTTCGTACCACTCCTGTTCTGCTCCTGCTGACTCCTTCGCCTCCCGTTCATGCAGACGAAAGCCCTGCCAGGATCGCTCTTGGCAGGGCTTTCGTACGTCTCTCGCCTCTCCCCTTGCGCTCGCTATCGTCCCCGACGGGCGTTGTAGCAGTCGCGGCAGTAGACGGGGCGGTCGCCGCGCGGGACGAATGGCACCTTCGTCTCCGCACCGCAGGAGTCGCAGACGGTGGCGTACATCTGGCCCCGGACGTTGCCTTTGCGGCTCGGTGCGTTGGGGGTGACGACATCGGCGAAGACCGTGTTTCCGGCCTTGGCGTACGCCGCGACGATGTCGGCGTTGCGGTCGGAGCGCTGGCGAGCGCGGCAGGCAGGGCAGAGGTCCGGGAGGGCCAGCCGATTCTCGGTCCGGAACGCGACTTCCGCCGCAGTGACGACGAAATCCTTGCCGCAGGCAATGCAAGCGCGGTCGAGGGGGACGGCGAAGGTGCTGAGATCGGACATCGATAGGAACCTGGGTGAATGCAGTGCCAAAGGCCCGGATGTGCCGGGAAAGCTGGGAAGAAGCCTAGCACACGAGGTGAGAGGGGAGAACCAAGGTGAGAGGTAAGAGGAGTGAGAAGTGAGAAGGGTGTCCGCCCTCGCTCCTCACTTCTCTCCCCTCTTACCTCCCGTAAAGCTGGCGGATCACGTCCTCGATGGCGGGTTCCTCGATCGCCATGTCCCGGACTGTGCCGAGCGTGTCGGCGCGGGCGAGGACCTGCGTGGCGCTGAGCGCGTGCCGGTCGAAGGCGAAGCGGACGCGCGGCCCCTCCTGCGAGACGACCCGGATGGACGGCGCGGCATCCGGCAGGATGGTGTTCGCGGGCTCGTCCTCATAGTCCACGATCAGCTGGCGTTCGGTGCCGAAGCGTTCTTTCAACGTTGTCAGTGGGCCATCGTAGAGGATACTGCCGTCGTCGATCACGATGATCCGCGAGCAGAGGTGTTCGATGTCGGCGAGATCGTGCGTCGTCAGCAGGATGGTGACGCCTTCCTGTCGGTTCAGGTCGGCCAGGAACTCCCGAATGCGCGTCTTGGCGACGAGGTCGAGGCCGATGGTCGGTTCGTCGAGGTAGAGGATTGGCGGGTTGTGGAGCAGTGCGGCGGCGAGGTCTCCGCGCATCCGCTGCCCGAGCGAGAGCTGGCGAACCGGCGTCTGCATGAACGGGTCGAGGTCGAGAAGTTCGCGAGCCTTCGCGAGATTCGTGGCGAAGCGGTCGGCGGGGACGCGGTACATGTGCTGGAGAAGTTCCAGTGAATCGGCGAGGGGGAGGTCCCACCAGAGCTGGGTGCGTTGTCCGAAGACCACGCCGATTCGCCGTGCGAGGTCCTTCCGGCGTTCCCACGGCGTGATGCCGGCGACGGTCGCCTGGCCGGAGGTGGGGACGAGGATGCCGGTCAGCATCTTGATCGTCGTGGACTTGCCCGCGCCATTCGGGCCGATGTAGCCGACGACTTCGCCGGGCTGGATCGAGAAGGAGACATCCGAGACGCCGCCGCGCCAGTGGCCCGCGCGGCTGGTGACGGTGCGGAGGCTGGCGAAGCGGCCTTCCTTGCGGTCGGCGACCCAGAACTGTTTCGAGAGGTGATTCGCTTCGATGATGGGTGCGTTCACGGCCACGACGGTGTTGCCCTCCTGATTCGCGCGAGGTAGTGCGTGCCGGTAATGCGCAAGGTCCGTAGCGGGTCAGCTTGTCTGCCCAGCTACGGGACGGATGACCGCCCTAGCTTCCAGTCGAACGATAGCGGCGGACGCCGAGATTCCAGAAGAAGCCAACGACCACGCAGAAGAGCCCGGCCATCAAGGGGGCCATGAGCGCGGCGAATCCCGGCAAGCCAAGTGGATCGGGTTTATCGAGAATCGTGAGCGACGGATAGTAGACGACGAAGCCGATCGGCACGATCCAGAGGTAGATGAAACGGATACCGCGCCCGAAGATGTGCAATGGCTTCTCGGAGAGTTCCGACCCGCCGTAGGTGAAGGCGTTGACGGCCTCGATCGAGTTCACGGTCCAGAAGGAGATAATGGCCTCCACCGTGAAGAGTGCGCTGAACAGGACGACGCCGGAAACGAGGGCGATCAGGAGCAGAGCAATCTTTCCCGCATCCCAGGCGATCGGTACCTTCCAGAGGGCCCAGGCCATCAGCAGCAATCCTTGCAGCAGCCGGCCGACCTGGCGCAGCGAGACATCGTTCACAGCTGCCTGGAGCCAGGTCGAGACCGGACGGATCATCAGGCGGTCGAAGTCACCTTCACGGATGGTTGCTGGAATGGTCTGTACCCCATTGGTGATCGTGTCCGCGATGCTGAAGAGGATCTGTGAGAGGGCGGTGAGGAAGATCACGTCGTTCACGCTCCACCCTCCAAGATTCCCGAAACGCTGGAAAAGCACGAGGATCGCGGCAAGCTCGACGACATTGGCAAGCAGGTTGCCGAAGATCTGCATCACGAACGACGCTCGATATTCCATCTGTCCTCTCAGGCGAAGCCGGGCGATGTGGCGGCAGATGGCGAGTTCTTCGCCAAACGTGCGGAGACTATCCACCTTGCACCACCACCTTCTTTTCGCCGCGCGAGAGCACCCAGCTACCGAGCAGGAGCAGGACGACCGCCCAGAAAAGCTGGATGGCTAGGCCCTCCGCGATGGGGATCTGGCCGAGGTAGATCTGCCCCGGAATCATCACGATTGCACGCAATGGCAGCAGATTGACGACGGTCAGGATCGGATCTGGGAGGAATGCGAGCGGAATGAGCAGCCCCGAGAGGATATTCATGGCTGCGAGCGCGAGGTAATTGATCCCCCGGTGATCGACGAGCCAGAAGCTGGTGGTGTTGAGCAAAAATCGCCACCCGAAACTGACGACGACTCCGAGCGCCAGCGACATGCCGAACGCCAACCCATTCGCCAGCGAAGGAGGGGCCAGCAGGTTGTAGAGAAGGTTGCCGATGATGAAGGTAGGAACAAAGCGCACGATCATCTGGGCCGCCGCGCGTCCAAGATCGCGTGCGAGCCAGTAGCCGATGAAGTTCACCGGCTTCAGCATGTCCATCGCGATGGCGCCTGTCTGGATCGTGCGGGATATTTTCCACCATCCCCAGACGAACATCACCATGAGGATCGACTGGCTGATCCACATCAGGGTAAGCGTCTGTTGTTCCGACCAACCGCGAACCGATCCGCCATCGACGGCCCCGTAGAAGCCGATAAAGGTGGACGCGATGATGACGCCGAAGATCGCGTTCGTGAAGAGACCGGCAAGTGTCGCGCCCCGATACGTGAGCACTTGCCGGAACGAGCGGACGGCGAGTTCCAGGTAGATGCGCATGCGGAATCCTTCCTCGAGCCGGAGAGTAGGCTCGGACCATGTCATGAGCGACTGTTCGTCGTGTTTCCGCGCACGCCAAAAAGCTGACGAATCACGATACCGGGTGGTATGGTGCCCGTCAGTCGAACGATGCCGTTGTCCGTCTCGAGACGCCCCGTCGATTCGCAGGGCTGCGCACGCGCAGCGGCTGGAAACGACAAGGGGAGGCATTCTACACGAATGTGGTCGCTATGCCTAGCCGATTCTGGCGGGCGCAATGGCCACTTGGAGCATCACGATGACAGATACGACGGTGGATTCGGGCTTATTGACCCGTGATCAGGTTGCAGCTGAGGACACATGGGATCTGGACGGCATCTTCCCATCGAACGAAGCATGGGAGGAGGCGCTGGAGGCGTCGCCCGTGCTGATCGAGGCGGTGGCCTCGTATCGCGGTCGGCTTGGTGAAGGTGCCGGGGTGGTGAAGGATGCGTTCGATGCGCTCTATCACGCTGAGGATGTGCTCGGTCGGGTGATGACCTTCGCCAGCCTGCGTCGCGACGAGGACACCACGGATGTTGCGCGGAACGAGCGCTACGAACGTGCGGTCGCGGTGGCCATCCAGGCGGGCAGCGTCCTCGCCTTCCTGCAGCCGGAACTGATCTCCCTGCCGGAAGGGACGTTGCCAACCCTGGCCGCCGATCCCCAGCTCGCGACGTACAAGCACCTGCTGGAGGACCTCGAACGGCAGCGGTCGCACGTCCGATCCGAAGAGGTCGAGGAAGTCCTCGCGCAGTTCTCCGATGTCACCCGCGCGCCGTCCGATGCCTTCAATGCGCTCGACAACGCCGATCTCTCCTATGGCAAGGTGAAGGATGAGGATGGCAAGGAGATCGAGCTGACCAAGGGACGGTTCGCGGCGCTGCAGGAGAGCCGGGACCGCGAGGTGCGGAAGAACGCGCATCTCGCCTACACGCAGGCGTATCTCGATCACGGCTACACGCTGGCGAGCCTCTATGGCTCGTCGGTGCGGAAGGACGTGGTTGGCGCGCGGATTCGCGGGTATGAATCCGCGCGACAGGCGGCGCTCTTCGATGACAATCTGCCGGATTCCGTTTACGACGGCCTGATCGAGACGGTGCGCGGCGGGACGGATATCCTGCAGCGCTACCTCGATCTGCGCCGTCGGGCGCTGGGCGTGGAACAGCTCGAACGCTACGACCTGCGCGTGCCGCTCGCGCCGGAGCCGCCGCTGCGTTACTCGTATCGCGAGGGTGTGGATGTCGTGCTCGGCGGGGTGTCTGCCCTGGGTGAGCGCTATGTCTCCGACCTGCGCGGCGGCTTCGATTCGCGCTGGGTGGACGTTCACGAGACGAAGGGCAAGCGGTCCGGCGCATACTCGTGGGGAACGTACGGCGCGCCGCCGGTGATCCTGATGAACTGGAACGGCACGCTCTCCGACGTGTTCACGCTGGCCCATGAAGCCGGTCACGCGATGCACACGTTTTACGCGAACGCCGCGCAGCCGATTCACCTGGCGTCGTATCCGATCTTCCTGGCGGAGATCGCGTCGACCGTGAACGAGGTGCTCCTGACGTGGCATCTGCTGGGCCGGGAGGAAGCGCGCGATCCAGTCGTCCGCTTCTCCTTGCTGAATCAGTTTGCCGACACGTACTTCTCGACGGTCGTCACGCAGACGATGTTTGCGGAGTTCGAGGCGGTGACGCATGCGGCGGTCGAGGCCGGTGCGCCGCTGACGCGCGATTTCCTGACCGAGACCTTCGGCGAGCTTCAGCGCATCTACACGCCGGGCGTGAATGCGGATGAGCGTGTGGCCATCGGGTGGGGGCGGATTCCCCACTTCTATCGCGCGTTCTATGTCTTCAAGTACGCCACAGGCCTTTCGGCGGCGATCAACATCGCGCGGGCGGTGCGGGATGAGGGCGAGCCGGCACGGGAACGCTATCTGGCCATGCTTTCCTTGGGCGGCAATGACTACCCGCTGGACATCCTGAAGCGGGGTGGAGTCGACCTGACGACGCCAGAACCGGTGCGGATCGGCCTGCAGGAGTTCGATGCGACGGTGACGGAGCTTGAGCGCCTTGCGGACGAGGGCGTGCTGGAAGCCGCCGTGGCGCGGCTCTCCGCCGAGGACGCTGGCGAATAGGTGATATCGCGTATGCCGTGACGGTTTGTTCTACGGAAATCGGTATACAGCACGATGGCGGAGCGCATGAGCTCCGCCATCGTGCTGTATGGAATTACGGATAGTCTGTGCTGCGGATCACGCCGAATCCGGTGATCCATAGGTGTATGGAAGATGGGTTGAATGAGCGTAGGTATCGGCCTGAAACGTGATCACTACCTGCCGGGATTCGGTATCAGGCGACCGGAAGAGGGGTGACCCGGGCGGTGCCGGCGGGCGGCGCAGGAATGGCGGGGAGCCAGAAGCTGATACTGGTCCCGAGGTTGCGACCGGCGCTGCTTGCCCAGATGCGTCCGCCATGACGCTCGACGATCGTGCGGGCGATGAAGAGACCGATGCCGAGGCCGGAGAGATGATCGCGCACACCTTCCTCCGTGCGCGCGAATGGCTCGAAGATCGACCGCTCCTCGCCAGGGAGCAACCCGACCCCAAGGTCCGAGATCGTGACCGTGACGCCATCGGCGTCCGATTCGCAGTGCACGAAGGTGGGGGACTCGTTCGGGGAGAACTTCACCGCATTGCTCAGCAGCACCGTCAGGATCTGGTGGAGGCGCTCGGCGTCGGCACTCACCCAGACATCCGCTTCCGTCAGGGAGACGGTGCAGGAATACCCCTTCTGGGCGGCGGGTCCGGTCGGCTGGAAGAAGCGGTCGAGATACAGCCGGAGATTGATCGGCTCGCGATGCAGCGGCAGGTAGTCGAGGCTGCGATGCGAGACACTGAGCAAGTCCTCGGTGAGCGTCGTCAGGCGATTCACGGCGGAGTCGATGGTGGCAAGGGCAATCTGGAGGCGCTCCGCGGTCAGCGTGTCTCGCTGGACGCTCCGCATCAGGAATTGCGCGTAGCCCTTGATGCTCACCACCGGCGTGCGGAATTCATGCGCCGCTGTCGAGAGAAACGCATCGCGGGCGCGAATGGCATCCTGTGCCTGCTGGAAGAGGCGGAGGGAGTCGTAGGCGGCGCCGATGCGTCGCCCGACATCGCGGAGGAGGTCGATGTCGGGCTTGCGGAGGATGCGCTCGGGCGACATCGAGAGGATCACGAGGCAGCCATAGATCCGCGAGGGCGAGGCGATGGGCGTGATCACGAGGGATGCGCCGATCAGGTCCCGGCGAATGTGCGTACCCGTGGTCCATCGCGTGATGTCATCCACCTGATCCAGGCGGATGGAGGGGATCCAGGTCGTCTCGCCGCTTTCGAGAACCCAGTCCAGTCCATGCATGTCCTCGTCGAGCGCGACCGGTGGGATCGATGCGAGGTCGGGGCTACGGCCGCCGTCGAGTTCGGGGCTGATCTCCCGGGCCACAACGCGGACTGCCTGGACTTCGTCGATGGGGTCGGCCCAGAGATAGCCGAGGCACGCATCGGCGATGGATGGCACGATGGACCGCGCGATGTGTTGGAGCGTCTCTTCCTGGTTGGTGATTCCCGTGAGGACGCTGGTCGCGCCAAGGAGAAGATCGCGGTTGCGCTCGGCGTGGACACGCTCGGTCACATTCGCCTGAACGCCGACGAAATGCGTGAGGACGTGATGCTCGTCGTAGGCGGGGGAGATGTGGACGTCGTTCCAGAAGACCGATCCATCCTTGCGATAGTTCAGGATGGTGACGGAGACCTCGGTCTGGGAGCGGATGCCCTCGCGCAGGATCGCGACGGTCGCTGGATCGGTATCCGGTCCCTGGAGCATGCGGCAGTTCTGCCCGATCACATCTTCACGGCGGTAGCCCGTGAGTTGCTCGAACGCGGGGTTCGCATCGATGATGGGAAGGTCTGGCGCGGACGCGTCCACGATGACGACGCTTATCTGGGTCGCGCTGATTGCGCGATCCCGAAGCATCAGGATATCTGCTGGCGCCAGACTGCGACGTTCTACGTTCATGCCCATCTCGGCGCGGACCCAAAATGGTTGGGTGGACTGATCGGTTGGTGCGGATTGCGAGCATAGAAACGCTCGTGGATGCCCTGCATTCGCACATGGTCGCACAAACCATGCCTGCATCGCAGGTGCCAACCGCCCGGCGTTCCCTGATAGAATGCGATGTATGCGAAACAAGCGTCTTTCGACAGGCTGGAGCGTGGTGTGAGTCAGGTACTGGAACAGACGGATGTCGTGGCAATCGTCAGGCTGGATGACTACTCGTCGGCGGTGGACATGGTGAAGGCTCTCGCCGAAGGCGGGATCGTCGCGACCGAGTTCACCTACACGAACCCGGCAGCGGGCCAGGCGATCGCGGCGGTGAAGCAGGCGTGCGGAAGCGAGGTGCTGGTTGGTGCCGGGACGGTGCTCGACCCGGAGACGGCGCGGGCGGCGATCCTCCAGGGGGCGGATTTCCTGGTGACGCCGATCGTGCATGTGCCGACGATCGAGCTGGCGCGGCGCTACAGCATTCCGGCGGTGATCGGGGCGTTCACGCCGACCGAGATCCTGACGGCGTGGCAGGCCGGTGCGACCTTCGTGAAGGTCTTCCCGGCGAGCGCGGTCGGGCCTGGGTATCTGAAGGACGTGCGGGGGCCGCTGCCGCAGGTGAAGCTGATCCCGACGGGCGGGGTGAATCTCCAGAATGCGGGGGACTTCATCCGGGCCGGGGCGTCGGCGGTAGCGGTCGGGAGCAATCTCGTGGATGCGAAGACCGTGCGCGCGAAGGACTGGGCCACGTTGACCGAACGGGCGCGGGCATTTGTCGCGGCGGTGCAGGATGCGCGAGCGGGAGGCTGAGCGCTCGCGTGTGAGTCCCCTGCCGGGAGGAAGGTAACGGAAGACGTGCGCTATGGATGAAACACAGATTCGCACCCCGGTATTGATGCAGCTGGCCGAGCAGGTGATGTCCGATGCTGCCTTCCGGGCCGCCGCCGCCGAGGATCTCGGGCGGGCGCTCGCCGACGCGGGGTATGACCTCAATGAGCCGGAGATGGCGCTGGTCATGCAGTTCCGCACGGCGCTGCGCGATGCCGGGGTCGATGTCTTCCTGAAGGAGCAGTCCCTCTCGGACCTGCGGAGCATGCTCTCGGTGATGGACGCCGAGGATCTGACGGCGCTCGCCAGTCAGTTGCGTGGCACAACCGAACAGGACGCGGAGAGCTAGTTCGCTGGCGCCTCTGATTCCAGGAACTCAAGCCGGTTTCCAACCGGATCGGACGCATAGAAGCGGCGGAAGCCGGGCAGATCGGAGTCGAAAACGACTCCCTGCCCGGCTTTCGCGATGGCCGCTGCCCATCCATCGAGGTTTTCGACCAACAGTCCCGGATGGGCCTTCTTTGCTGGGCGAAACGCTGGATCGACCCCATAGTGCAGCTGCATGCCATGACCACCGAACCAGACACCGCCCCGTGCGGCGAGGACGGGCGGCTTCTCCATGACCGTAAAGCCAACCACATCCACGAAGAACGCGGTCAGGACGGCCTCAGAATCGGTGGGACACGCAAGCTGGACATGGTGGATCACGGAAACGGCTCCTTGCCAGAGGTCAGTGTTCGCCCGTGCCGAAGAGACGATCACCCGCATCGCCGAGGCCGGGCCGGATGAAGCAGTTGGCATCGAGCTCGCGATCCAGCGAGGCGATATAGATGTCCACGTCCGGATGGGAGGCCTGCAAGCGTGCGACACCCTCCGGTGCGGCGATGATGCCCACGAACTTGATCCAGCGCGCGCCCCACTTCTTGAGGACGTCGATGGCATCCGATGCCGATCCACCCGTTGCCAGCATCGGGTCGAGGACGATCACGAGGTCATCGGGGCAGCGGCTGGGGAGCTTGTTGTAGTAGGCAACCGGCTGGTGGGTCTCTTCGTCCCGGTACATGCCAAGGTGCCAGACCTCGGTGCCGGGGAGTGCGTCGATGGCAGCATCCACCATGCCGAGTCCAGCGCGGAGGATGGGCACCAGGCCGATCTGCACGCCAATGCGATCGCCGCGCGTTTCCTCCAGCGGCGTGCGGTAGACGATCTCCTGCGTGGGGATGTCGGCGGTCGCCTCGTAGATCAGCATGCGGGTAAGTTCGCGTACCAGCTCGCGGAAGGTCTTGCCATCGGTGCGCTCGTCGGAGAGCAGCGTCTTCTTGTGGCGGATCAGCGGGTGTCCGCTGACGTGGAGCGTGCCTTGCCGCGCGGTATCGATGTCCGTCATGCGTGGTCTCCCGGTGACTGAAGAGTGCGATCAGTGTGCATTCAGCACACCGAGCGAGCGGAGGACGCCGAAACTGTCGATCGTGTTGCCAGCTGGATTGTATTCCAGTCCAACCCAGCCGTCGTAGCCGCTGCGGTCGATCAGGTCGAAGAGGGCGGGGAAGTCGATGGCACCCGTGCCGGGTTCGTGCCGGCCGGGTGCGTCGGCGATCTGGATGTGGCCGATGGCGTGCGCGAACTGGCGGATGATCGCGAACGGGTCCTCGCCCATGCGGACGGCGTGGTAGACGTCGAACTGGAGGCGGACGTTGTCGCTCTCGACCTCGGCCATCAATTCGAGCACCGACCGGCTGGTTGGCAGCGCATAGTCCGGTGTGTCGCGATCGTTCAGCGCCTCGATCACCATGCCAACGTCAACGGCCTTCAACGCCTCGGCGGTGAAGTGGATGTTGGCGATGAGGATGCCATCGTTCTCGTCCTCCTCGGAGACACGTCCGGCGAGGCAGTTCACCAGGTGCGGGTTGAGGACACGAGCGTAGGCGATGCCTTCGCGGACGGATTGGCCGAATTCCTCCCGCCGGTTCGGCAGGGCGGCGAGTCCGCGTTCACCCGCCGTGTGGTCGCCGCCGGGGAGATTGAACAGGACGAGCTCGAGGTGGTTGCGGTCCAGTTCTTCGCGGATGGCCTCGGGCGACTCGGTGTAGGGGAACTGGAACTCGACAGCGGTGAAGCCGGCCTGGGCGGCGAGGGCGAAGCGATCCAGAAACGGGACCTCAGTGAAGAGCATCGAAAGGTTGGGGGCGAATCGGGGCACCGTGAACTCCTTGCGTGCGGGACATGCGACATCTGCTGCGCCGATTCTCCCAGATCATGCCCGCGTCGCGCCGGATGCGGGCATAATGCGGGCAGTCCGCACCCGGCGTCATTGACCCGGCATCCCCCTCATGAAAGGACAGACCCCGATGACCCAGACTCCAGCCTGGCCCCGATTGACGCTTGCATCCGGACCGGTGGACGTGCCGATCGAGACGTTGCGCGGCATGCAGCGGCCCTCGCTCTACCACTACGATCCCCTGTTCATCGAGATCTTTGCGGATACGAACGCCCTGCTGGCCGATGCGTTTCGGACCGGATTCGACACGGTCATCATGCAGGCGGAGGCCATCCTGGGGCTGGAGGCCGCTGCGGCGTCGCTCATCGCACCGGGCGACACGGTGCTGAACCTCGTCTCCGGTGTCTTCGGGAAGGGATTCGAGGACTGGATTCGCGCCTACGGTGGTGAGGTGGTCGAACTCGCGGTGCCGTACAACGAGGCGATCGACCCGGAGGATGTGCGGCGGGTGCTTCAGGCGCGGCCGGACATCAAATACCTGTCAGTGGTGCACTCGGAGACGCCTTCCGGCACGGTGAATCCGGTGAAGGAGATCGGCGCCATCGCCCACGAGTTCGGCGTGCTGACCATCGTCGATACCGTCTCCGGGTGGCTGAGCGAGGATTTCAGCCCGGAGGACTGGGGGATCGACATCGCCGTGGCGGGGCCGCAGAAGTGCCTCGGGAGCACGGCGGGACTCTCGCTGATGACGGTCAGCCCGGCGGCGTGGGCGGCGATGGAGGCGCGCGAGTCGCCGCTGCGTGGGACGTTCCTGTCGCTGCTGGACTGGAAGGCGACGTGGATCGAGCAGCGACGCTTCCCCTACACGCCATCGGTCTACGAGATCTACGCGCTCCAGACCGCCTTGCAGCAGGTGCAGGCGGAGGGCGTGGCGAACGTCGTGGCGCGGCACCAGGCGACGGCTTGGGCGACGCGGGCGGCGGTTCGGGCGCTCGGCCTTGACCTGTGGGCCGCGCGGGATGAGATTGCATCCCCGTGCTGCACGGCGGTGACGGTGCCGGATGGCATCGCGGATGCCGCATTGCGTGACGTCATGCGGAGCCGCTACGGCGTCATGATTTCCGGTGGCTATGGCTCGATTGCGGGCAAGCTCTTCCGGCTCGGGCACATGGGGCCATCCGCCCATCCGACGACGGCGATCGCGCAGATCGGTGTGCTGGAACGAGCGTTGCTGGACCTCGGGTATCCGATTCAGGCTGGCGCAGGCGTCGGGGCGGCAATCGAGGCCTTCGCCGGGTGGAATGACGCTGACGGCACGTTTCCGGTCGGCTAGCGAGGGGCGAGCGCTTCGAGCGTGCGGAGTCGGTCGGCGGGGTTGGCGAGCATGGTGGTGATCATCACTTCGTCGGCCTCGCAGGCGTCAGCGAAGCGATTGACGTGCTCGGCAACCGCCTCCGGCGTACCGACGAATGCGTTCGGGGCCATCGTCGCCAGTCGCTGCATTTCCTGCTGGCTGAACTGGTAGTCGCGGGCCTGGTCGACCGTCGGCATCCGACCGGGCTTGCCTGTGAGCAGGTGCGCCATACCGACCTGCACGACCTTGTGCAGGTCGCTCGCATGCTCCTCGGTTTCCCCGACGACGACGCTGACCGTCACGATGGACGAGGGATTGTCGAGATAGGGGGACGGCGTGAACCCGCGGCGGTAGCTTCGCATCACGTCAGCTGCTGCCGAAGGATTGATATGGGCGGCGAAGGCGAAGCGCAGGCCGATCCGCGCGGCAAGGTCGCCGCTGAATGCCGACGATCCGAGCAGCCAGATCGGCGGCAAGGCGACATCGGCTGGCACGACGGTGATCCGGCGGAAGGGGTGATCGTCGGGAAAGTCGCCGTCCTCGTACGCAAGCATCTCGGCAAGGAGCTGCGGGTAGTCATCGCCGCTCATCGCTTCCTGGGACCGGCGGAGGGCGTAGGTCGTCACCGGATCGGTGCCCGGGGCGCGTCCAAGGCCGAGGTCAATGCGCCCCGGATGGAGCGATTCCAGCAGGTGAAAGGCCTCCACGATGCGCAACGGTGCGTGGTTCGGCAGCATGACGCCGCCCGCGCCGACGTGGATGGTCGAGGTCTTGCCGGCGACGTGCGCGATCATGAGTTCCGGGCTTCCCGATGCGAGGCCGGGAGTGTTGTGGTGCTCCGCGAACCAGTAGCGGCGGTAGCCGAGCTGCTCGGCCCGGATCGCGAGATCGGTCGCGTGGCGAAGGGTTTCGCCGGAGGACGACCCTTCCTCGATGTTGAGGAGGTCGAGGAAGGAGAGGGGACGCGTGATCACGGGCGGATCTCCGATGGCTGGGGTTAGCGCTCGCCGTCGTCCGCGAAGGTCGCGCGGAGTTGGATCGCCGAGAGCACGAGCAGGATCACCGTCATGATCGCGAATGCGACGCACCATTGGCAAATCGCGTGGATCACCCAGATTTCGAGGTAGGTGAGATACGCGACGCCGAGCGTGCCGGCGAAGGCGGCGCCGACGAGGAGGACGTCCGCAACGTCCGTCTCGATGAGGCGGCGGGTGCGGGCGATCAGGAGACCGGCCATTGCGAGATAGAGCGCGAGGCCGAACCAGGCGATGGGAATGCCCGCGAACTCGGCGTACTTGCTCGTCTGGACGGTTTCGCAATCGCCGATTCCGCAGACAAGCGCGGTTTCCTGGTAGTGGACGTAGACGAGATAGATGGCAATGGCCATTCCCGCCGCGACGAACGCCCAACGGGCGAGGTCAAGCGGCGGGAAGCGACGTAGCCCTGGAGCGGACGTGGCGTCAGCTTGCGGCATGGAGGGCGCTCTCGATCGTCTCTTCGAGCTTGCCGGATCCAAGGATCTTTGTGCCGTTCACGAAGAAGGTTGGCGTCCCCGTCACGCCCGCGTCGGTGCCTTGCTGCCGCGAGTCGAGCACGTCCTGCAGGTGTGTGCGGTTGTTCAGGCAGGTCGTGAACGTCGTGACGTCCAGGCCCCCTTCCTGCGCGTATGAAATCAGCTTTTCGGTCGTGAAGTTCCCGACGTTCTCGCCCGTCTGCTTGGAATAGAGGAGCGCGTAGAAGTCCCAGAACTTGCCCTGATCGGCGGCGCAGTAGCCGCCTTCGGCCGCTCGCACCGACTCGTTGTTCGGGTCATCGAGGGCGAGGCTGCTGAGGATCGGCATCGGCTGGAACTGGAACTTCACCTGTCCGGTGGCAATGTACTTCTGGACGATCTCCGGCTTCTGCTGGAGGGCGAAGTTCGCGCAGTAGGGACACTGGAAGTCCGCGTATTCGATCACCGTCACCGGCGCATCGGCAACGCCAAGGGTCATGCCCGATTGCGGAATGGCATCCAGGGACATTGGCGACGCGAGCGGCTTGGCCGTTGTGTCGTTCCCCTGTGACGTGATGACAGCGAAGACCGCTGTCCCCGCTATCGCGACCACAAGCACGACAGCCAGGAGCGTCATCAGACGCTTCTGGCGTTGCTTCCTGGCGGCTTCTTCGGCGCGAGCCTGGCGACGGCTGGTCCGATCCGGAGACGAGGTGGATTTCTTGCGTGGCGAGGGCGATGACGGCGTTGTCATGGCGGTTCCTGCGGGTGGGCCGGATCAGGCCTTGGCGGACGAGGTGGCGGCATCTTCGGCGAGGGCCTGCTTGCCGATCCAGAATCCGAAGCCGGGAATGAGGGAGCCGAAGAAGTCGATCAGCGTCTTCTGGATCGGCCACTTGCGCTGGACGTGGTTCAGGGCGAGCAGCGCGACGAAGAGGAGGAAGAGGAAGCCGTGGATCTGGCCCATCGTCCGCACGAATCCGGTGCCCCAGGAGACATCGGTGCCGTACTTGAAGATCATGGCGATGATGAGGACGATCCAGGAAATCCCCTCGATGATGGCGATCCAGGCGAAGGCCTTGAGTGCAGACACGAAGCATTACTCCGGGTGGGTTTGAGGCGAGGCTGCCGCGACATGATGACAGCTTCTTCGACCATAGCATGTCGGCGGACCGTCAACTGTCGGGAGAACTCCTGCATTCAGCGAGGAGTGTGGGGGACGGGGTGAAATCGCAACGAGGCGGCCCCGAATACCGGGACCGCCTCGTGAAGCATCGGCTGACGCCGGGAGCTTACTTGATCTGCACCAGCTCGGCGCGCGGACCCTTCGGGCCTTCGCCGAGGCGGAACTCGACGTGATCGCCCTGGTAGACGCGAGCACCGCCGAGCGCGGACTGGTGGAAGAAGACATCGCTTCCGCCGTTGTCCGGCTTGATGAAGCCGAAGCCCTTGAGGTCGTCGAAGCGGTCGACGACACCGGAGGCAACCGGCAGGGACATCGGATCGACCGTCGGGGCGCCAGCGCGGCGCGGGCGGGGGGTCGGGTTCGCCTCGATCACGACCACGTCCTCCGCGGACGGGCCCTTCGCGCCCTGGCCCTCGCGGAACTCGACGCGATCACCCTCGCCAAGGGACTGGTAACCGATCGCAGAGCGATGCACGAACAGATCATCACCGCCGCTGTCGCGCTCGATGAAACCGAATCCCTTTTCAGGGTTGTACCACTTGACTGTTCCGGTGGGCATTGCGTTTCCTCGTTAAACCTGTTCGACGCGACGCGCGCCGATACCACATCCCCGGCCTTGTACCTGATCACCGAGGATACGCTAATTAGCCTACCATTGCTCGGCACCACTGTCCATAATGCCCGGCCCCGAACTCGCCACGAAATCCGATCCATCTTGTGTGATGGACATGAATCCACCTGCCATTGTCATGCGTGGAGACCAGTTTAGGGGGTCTTGGGGAGACATGCGGCGCGATCCCAAGCCGGGATTCTTTCCGGACTCATCTCCTGCGACACGCTCCGAGGCGGCACAGTGGTCGCGCCGACTGAGCCGGCGATCGCCTCCGTGAGGTGAACACGCCGGGCTTGCGATGCCCTGGGTGGATTTCCCAGGAACCCGCATCATTTCGGAAGCGTTGGGTACCATGTGATGGCAAAGCGCGAGGAACGCGCCCGGAGCCAGTCATGAGCGCGGGAATGGAGTGGCATGGGCATGAGGTCGAGACAGGGCAGGATGAATGTCGCGGCGGTGGGATTGATCCTGCTGATGCTGGCCGCACGGCTGATCGGGGCGATGCCGGTATCGGCGCAGGCGACGACCGATCTGCCGGGGATGATCGGCGAGGGCGAGTACGAGAGTCCGCAGTTCGGGACGGCGGTCTCGTGGACGAATGCGTGGGAACTTGGTGATGTTGACGATCCGAATGTCGCCCACGCGATCGGAGGTTACGCGACGGAGCCGGTGGTTTCCGATTCCAGGACGGGGGATGTGCTGTTCCTGAGCGATGTCAAGACTGGCACCGCGGTGATCACACTCAGTTTTGCCGCGACGGGGATTTCTCTGAAGGACCTGACCTCCCGGATGGAGACCGATGCCTTCCTGGAGGGGAATCTCTTCATGGCGCCGGATGCCGAGGTGCTGTCGCTGGAAACGCGGGGCGATACCGTTGGCCTGCTCGTGCGCGATACGGGATCGAATAGCGATCACGCCCTCTATTTCGCGGTGATGGTGCCGTCGGACCCCAGCGAGCCCACGATTGCGCTGGCGATCGACCTCTTCGACCCGGCGGCCTACGAGGCGTCGCTGGTGGCGCTGGAGAAGGATCTGACGGTCGAGGGGTTCGATCCCTTTGCGCCGACCTCCGTCGACGACCTGCTGGATCTCCTGGACCAGGGCAGCGGGGGAGAAGTGAAGACCCCCGCCGCAACGGCCACTGCTGTGACGGGAACGATGACGGACGCCGAGTATCTCGACGCGATCCGCGAGGACACTGATCTGCGCAAGGAGCAGTTGGATCGGCTGCAGAGCATCCTGTTCGGGGGCGGGACCATCTCTCAGGCGGAGAATCGGGAGCTGGAGCAGATTCTGGGCGAGTGGACTGACCTGAAGGCGATCCCGGCGCCCGCCGGTTTTGCGGTGATCGACGACGAACATCGGGCGCTGGTGAAGAACCTGAACGCGCTTGGGACGTCGTTGCTGGCGATTGCCTCGGGCGACCTCGACGACGAGCAGCAGCAGGAACAGGTCAATCTGGCTGGTGGGGCGTATCAGACGTCCCTCGCCCTCGTGGACGAGCTGGACGCCTCGCTCGCGGATGAGGGTGTGTAGGCGCGACGCGCGATGATGCCGACAAGAGAACCGGCCACCCGTTCATTCTGGGTGGCCGGTTCTCTTGTGATTCGGGATACGAAAAATCCCCGCCGTAGCGAGGATTTCAGTGTGGTGAGCCGCCAAGGATTCGAACCTTGAACCTGCTGATTAAGAGTTCGAGCAGGAACCCCGAGAATCCGCGCCATCACTGGAATAACGCTTCGCCATCTTCGCTATATTCTCTTGCGTTTCGCCTGTTAGGCTACACAACTTGGCTACACGGTCCGAGGGCGGGAGGCTGGCCCTCCGTCCGCCTACGGCTCATCGTGACCCCGTGTGTTGTATACGTCCATGCTTTTTCATCGGGACAATCGGGAAATCGGGATTCGGAGGGTAAAAAGCCTGTAACGGCGCGGAAAATGGCGTCCCGATTCCCCTGGATGCCCCGGCTTAAGAATCGGGCACGCCTCGATAATCGGGAACGGCTTCCTCGTGATACCTTGGACTGAATAGAACGAATGATCGCCCCGCGCTGGGAGTGAACCAGCCGGGGCGAAGGCGACCACTGAGAAGGAGTGACCACGACATGAGTGTAGGCGAGGGAGAGCACAACGCACAGGGGCTTGGGTATCTGCGTCGGCGGTACGTCCGGCGGGCTGAGCACCTTGTGTCGAGTAGGAAGAATCCGGAGTTCCTTCATGCTTTAGAGGAGTTTCGTGAGGCGTGGGGGCTTCAGTATCCGAAGTACAGCATCATTCGGGGAGGACTTCTGGACGATGCTCCACCACCTTGTAGGCA
Source organism: Thermomicrobiales bacterium (assembly GCA_049840815.1). Classification (GTDB taxonomy): domain Bacteria; phylum Chloroflexota; class Chloroflexia; order Thermomicrobiales; family UBA6265; genus JASGDN01. The sequence continues at coordinate 109,564 of JASGJI010000010.1, forward strand.
ATGGCCAGAGCGCTCGTGGTATCGACTCTACCATCCAGGAACGCTTGACTCGGACTTCGATCGAATGGGAAAGAGCCCTTCAGGCGAACCGCCCTATTCGGATGTTGAACTCAGGGAGTTCTTCCTACCAGGGGAAGCGATTTTAGCCTGGGACAGTGCCGTGAAGGATCTGGCCCAACGTTTCTGGCCACCTCGGGACTATGCGCAGCCATTCGGTGCCGGTCATCATCCCGCACTAACCTTCGTCTCCGCCTGCATGATGTTTGATGCAAGGATTGGAGATGTAGAGCGTTTCTTCCCGGCGTTTACGCTTGAGCTTCAATCTCTCCCCTACTCACCAGAGCGCTATCCCGAGCCAGTTACCAACGCGCGGCTCCTCGGGCAGCTCTTCTATTTGCGCGACCAGCTCCGAAGTCTGGTGGGGCCAGAGACGTTCAATGAATACAGCCTTCGAGCGCTAGAGTACGGCGACCAGCTCGCACACCAGCGTTTCCCGGAGGGGCCTGTTCCCTCGGCAGACAGCGATTCATGGTTCTGGTATGTGCCCGTCGTCCCCGGAATGGCTTCAGGGGATCTTCGTGACATCCAATCAACAGTCGTCGATCTCTCGAAGTCTTTGCCCGGAGGGGACCAACTCGCGAGGCGAGTAAAAACGCTAAGGGCTGAGGGATTGTCTCAGGAGGCTGTAGCCAACCTTCTCGGAATCACCGTTGACATGGTTCGTCGGTTCCGCTCGCCAGCCTAGCTACTTCGCACCAAAGACCAAGGCCGGAAACCGTGGCGATTCAGCAACCCGAGCAAACAGGACAGATCCCCTAGTGAGCAAATTCTCCAGCGTTCCCTAATCTAGCTTCAGGAGCGGAGTTCGCTTTGTTCTCTTTCTTCACTTCCGAGAGGAGAGGCCATGGCCAGTGTTGGCATCGCAGAGGTCGCCTTGTTTGAGGGACGCCTTCGACTTCGGCCCAAGGACATCCGGGATCGCTACGGCATCTCGCTGACGCCGATCTACACGGCGATCTACAAGGGTGAACTTCGTGCTCGCCGGTTTCAGAACCGAATCTGGCTGATTGAGCCGCAGGATGTCGAGGACTGGATTCAGCGCAATTCAGTCTCGAACGTTGACGCGGCATAAGCGAAGCCCGCTCGGGGCGACATCCGAACGGGCTTCCAGGAGGTGTTTGCTTGAGTAGCAGTGTAGCAGGGCCACCGGGAGATGAACAGCCCCAAGACGAACCCGACGCCATGCGCCTATCAGGAGATCTCCACGTCTCGCGGAGTGGGTTGAAGTTTCTCGAGATCAAGGAGCGGGAAGGGGAGTTCTCACTCCGAAGCCACTCACGAACTTCTCCGCTCGCATCCTTCGCCTAGTCATCAGGGACGACGGAGCAAATGCCGTTCAGTTCTTCGAAGTTGAGGGGAAGCGCTGGGCGAGGGGTCAGGTCGAGACGAGAAGGGCAACGATCCCAGCGTCCGAGTACTTGAACATGCAATGGATCATCCCCGCCTTCGGACCCGAGTACGTGATCTACGCTGGCGGCCCGACGCGAGACAAGGTGCGGCAATGCATCCAACACTTCTCCGATCTTCTGGGGATTGAGCGCGTCACCGTCTTGCAGCACACGGGTTACACGATGATCGATGGAGTCCGGTGTTACATAACAAGAGACGGCGGTATCACTGGGGATGGCATCCGGACCGATGTCGAGACCGACCTGGACGGAGTCCTGAAGGCCTACAACCTTCCGGAACCGGTCAGCGGGCAGACGCTTCGCGAAGATGCGCTCGCTGAGTTGCGCATCTTGGACCTGGCCCCGGACGAGGTGAGCGGACCGCTCTTCGCCGTTCAGGCGTTGGCACTCTGTAGCGAGTTCGAGCCGGTCGATGTTGTGCTCATCCTGCATGGTCCGACCGGCACCGGGAAGAGCGAGGTCGCCATGATCGCTGCGTCTCACGGCGGCGACTTCGATCGGCATAACGCGGTGAGTGCCAACAGCACTTACAGCGCCATCGGCCTTCTGAGCTTTCGGGCGAAGAACGCGCTGCTCGTGATCGATGACTTCGCACCTGACGGCAACGCGGCCCAGCAGGATCGGAGCCAGGGGACGATTCAGGCCGTGATCCGCCAGGGAGGGAACGTGTCCGGCAAGTCACGGATGCGGCGCGATGGCACCTTGCAGCAGGAGTTCTACTCGCGGGGCGTGCTCCTCCTCACCGGAGAGGATCTTCCGCGCGGGCACTCGATCAACGGCCGCCTGTTTGGCATCGAAGTGGGTCCGGGTTCGATCGACTGGCAGGTGATGACCGAGCTCCAGGAGGCGCGACGCCGGCGTGCCTTTGCGAGACTCAACGCATCGATCATCAGCTGGATCATCCGCAACTGGGACGCAGTGCGAGAAACGTATCTCGAACAGGTCGACGTTCATGCGAAACGCCTTCGGGTGCTCCCGCTTGCTCATGCACGGCATGCCAATGCGATGGCCATGCTCCTCGCCGCGTCTGGTATCTGGCTGGATGGGATGGTCGAACTCGAGGCGATCACCAAGGCTGAGGCTGACGCTGCCTGGGCGCGTGTCGCGCGTGGAATCGAGATCGCCGGCCTTGCCCAATCGGAAGCGGTGCGAGCGGTCGATCCATGCCAGCAGTTCCTTCGTCTCGTAGGGTCGGCGATCGGCGCCGGCGATGCGCACCTGTCCGCACCCGACGATAACGGGCCGCCTACGAACGCCACGGTGCTGGGGTGGACCATGCAGATGCTCCGAACGCGCGATGGGTTGGAGCCAGACTTTCGGACGCGCGGCCCACGCATTGGGTGGATTGACGATCGTGGCGTATTTCTCCTGCCAGACGCCGCTCTGAATGCTGTCCAGCAGCTCGGTAGGAGCCAGGGCATTTCGATCCCTTGGGCTTCGAAGACACTCGGGAAGCGGCTCGCTGAGGCCGGCCACCTGCTCAGTACCGAAGCCGGCCGCAACACGCAGAAGGTCCGGGTTGCCGGTTCGTTCCAGCGCGTTTGGCATCTTCCGACCGCAGCCATCATCGACATTGCCCCGCCATCAGATGAAACGCAGTCCGTCATCGCGTTTGATCGCCGGAAGGAATCCGCATGAGCGCAATCAACGGGTCACAGAAGCCCATTCTGACGTGGAAGACCACTCTTGAAGGCTCGCTGCTCCCTCCGGAGATCTGGGCAGGGATGTTCACCATGCAACGTGTCGCGAGGCGGCACCCCGACGCAATCCCTGCGTTGGAGGTCGTTACCCGTAGCGGGGTGTTGGTGGTCATGGATGCAATGGACTACCGGGAGCTCACAAAGGATATGCCGGACGTTCAGGATCGGAGGTCTAGATGACGAGCACTCGCGGCATCTGGAGCGGGACGTCACCCCTCCTTACGCCTCCACAGCTCGCGAGAGCGGAGATCGATGAAGCGTTCGCGTCGGCACAGACGTGGCGGCACGCAACGCCTGCGGAACGATCGAGCGACCTGTACGCCGACGCCGTCGCTGCCCTCACCACACTGTGCTGCTGGGGCTGGCATACGACGATGGCGCACACACCGACGGGTTGGATGGTGACAGCGAGCCGAACCGTCGACGCGAAGCCGCTCAAGGCACAAGCGAAGCATCCCCGGCTGATCGATGCCATCGCGGATCTCGGCGAGAAGCTGAGCGAAGTCCTCGCAATCCTCGCGGAGCCGCCGAAGAGCCGGGGAGGACGTCCCCGGAAGCTGGAGGAAGCCGCGTGAAACGAAGCGTCTACGCCATCTGTGGCAGCGTCATGGTCATCACCGCAACCATCCTCGCGACATTCGCCGGGGGATCGCTCGGAACCGCATTCCTCGTGATTCTCGGGCTGGTGCTGTTGGTGACATCCGCCGATCCGGCGCGAGCATCGCCCCGGTAGCCATCCCGTCGTTCGATACCGCATCTCAGCTAAAGGACCACACCGTGACCCACCATCTTCCCATGCCTGAATCGCTCGCGAACCTGAAGAAGCCAACTCGCGATGAGGCGGCCAACCGAGTGGATTTCATGCGCGGCCAGTCCGGCCGCCCCAAGAAGTTCGAGGACACGATCATCGGGAAGCAGATCGCGGCACGGCCGGACATGTATTCCGCGACCCAGGTTGCCGGCCTTCGGGACGAGTTCCGCCAGAAGAGAGAAGCGGAGGTCACCGACTCCCTCGCAACGATGAACCGGTTGTACGAGGAGCAGCTCAAGACCAAGAATCAGATCGAAGCATCGAATCAGCGCGCGTACGATGAGGAGGTTTCTGGACTCCGGAAGACCTACCTGCACCAGCCGGGAGCGACGGAGGAGGGCTTCCAGCGGGCGTTGCCGTCGCTGCTCGAAGCGAAGCGCACGCAAGCCGTCCTGAACGCAGCAGGCGACTGGGAGCGGCAGAAGGCTCAGTTCCGTGCCAAGCACGGCTTCTAGCCGAGGAAGGAATCCTTGCGGTGAGCAACATCGAACGCCGAATCGCGAAGCTGGAAATCGTCTATGGCCCGCCACAGTGTCCGGAATGCTGGTGGTGGGCGGTGACGCCGGTGATCGTGGACGAGCTCGGACATCAGAGCCGACCGATGGTCTGCCCGGTCTGCGGGAAGCCGGACCGTGCGCCGTTCTCCGTTGAAATCGGGGGCGGCGTGTCCCTCGAGCAACTGTAATCTGGGGTGCGTAGGCGATGGCTATACGGTGCGTGGCGCTGAACAAACAGGGGCAACCATGCAGGGCGGAGGCCCAGGCAGGAAGCGAGTACTGCCGATGGCATGATCCTGCCCTGGCTGAGCAGCGCCGTGCGTGGGCCGTAAAGGGCGGCCAGGGACGCTCCAACCGAGCCCGTGCGAAGAAGGGGCTCGGGGACGACGTGCTCACGCCTGGGGAGCTCATGGGCAGCCTGAGCCGTGTTCTGAAGAAGCTCGAGGCCGGTGAGGCGGAACCAGGCGTCGCCACGGCGATGGCGAGTGTGGCGCGGGCGATCGCGGACATTCGCAAGACCGCGGACATGGATGATCGACTCCGGGCGATCGAAGAGCAGGCCGGCATCGTCCACATTGATGGGCGGCGGAGTTCGTGAGCTGCGAGCCTCGCCGCACGTCGTCGGGAGGGGCACTGCTGGTGGACGGCCTCTCGTTTCGACGGCGGCTGGCAGGGCTCGCAATCACAATGAGGTGCACAAGGTGTCCAAACCACTCGTCTTGACGTCGACCAACTGGCCCGGCATGGTCCGGGACGAGGCGCTTTATGCGGAGATGACCGCCCGATTGAAGCCGCTGGCGGGTCCCTACACGATGTATCAGCTCCGCGGTGCACTGAAGGGGCTCGGAAGGGCGGACAGTGGGAATGGCCAACTCTCGATCAGGGGTCGTGACAATGCCATCATCGCGTGGGACGTGTCGCTTGAGGTCGTGACGATGTTCACCATGCTGATTGCCGATCCAGCGGTGAAGGTGTGGCACTGCAAGCCGAATCTCTATCCACTGAAGGAGATTCGCGTGCCTCTGCCAATTGCGTATCAGGTTCCGGCGAAGGACTTTGCGCGGCCGCACTGGGTACCGATCGCGTTCGATTTCAAGCACCGGGGAGCGGATCGATGAGTCAGGAGAAAATTCGCCTCACCGTGCGTTGTCAGCATCGGGTGGTGCTCGAGGTAGACGATGCCGGACTGATCGTGGTGAAGTGCCGCGATTGCAGCCGGGCAACGGGGAAACCGGTGTTCCATCGTGTCAGCCCCGTCGAACTCAGAGAGCGCCGCGGCGTCGTTCATCTTCACGATTCAGACGCCGAGAATCACCAAAGAGTCGCGTAGTTATCGTAAACTGATGCCAGCAGATGAGCCCTCGAACAGCGCGTACGCGCGGGGAATGAACCCGTAGCCTACGCGCTTCGTCGTTGTTCTCGACGGCCATCCAGAAGAACCGAATCACCCCGTCCGGGAAGCGCGAAACGCGCGTGTGATGCACACGATCGCGAGCGCGCATGCCAGACGTCGCCAACATCAACGTCAAGTTCACAAGCTCCGGCGCCGATAAGGTCGCAGGCGACCTGAATAAGCTCGGCGGAGCCGTGGCCGGTGCTGACCAGAAATCGCAGGGATTCTGGAAGAGCGCGATGTCGGCGGCGGCGGGATTCCTCGGCGCGGGACTCCTGACGAACCTCGTCGATGGTGTCAAGAGCATCGGCGCTTCTGCGCTGACGTCCGGGCTCGACTTCGAACAAGGGATGGCGAATGTGGCGTCTGTCACAGGAGCCACCGGAACGGAGTTGAAGCAACTCTCCGACCTCGCCCTGAAGATCGGCAAGGACACGAGCTTCGGCGCGAACGACGCCACCCTCGCGATCGAGGAGCTCGCCAAGGCCGGCGTCAGCACCGGTGACATCCTGAACGGTGCCGCCGACGGGGCGGTGGCGCTGGCGGCCGCCGGCGGTGTGGCGCTCCCCGAAGCTGCGTCGGTGATGTCGAACGCCCTGAATCAGTTCGGCCTCTCCGGTGACAAGGCCATGCATGTCGCGGACCTCATGGCTGGTGCTTCGGCGGCTTCCGCGACTGGTGTCACCGAGCTTGGCGAATCGCTCAAGTATGTCGGTACCCAGGCCCACAGCATGGGCTACGGCATCGAGGACATCACCACGGCGCTGGGCCTGATGGCGAATCAGGGCATCGTCGGATCGATGGCCGGGACCAGCCTCAACAACATGCTCCTCAGCATGGCGAACCCGACCGCAGATGCTCGCCAGAAGATGAACGAACTTGGCATCTCCTTCGCGGATGCGAACGGCGCGATGAAGCCGCTGCCGCAAGTTCTTTCCGAAGTGGCAGCAGCCACCGCCGGCTTGACCGACGAGCAGCGTGCGGCAACGTTGGAGACCCTGTTCGGGGTCGAGGGCGGTCGCGCGATGAATGCGCTCCTCGCGTCGCAGACCGAGGAGGCGAAGAAGGCCGGCAAGAGTTGGGAGGACATGTACCGCGCCGTCACGCAGAACGGCGTGGCGGCCGAGCAGGCCGCGGCTCGCATGAACTCCACGCGCGGATCGATCGAGGGGCTGAAGGGGTCACTCGAGACGCTCGCCATCATCGGGACGATGGCGATTCTCCCGATGTTCCGCAACCTCATCGACGGCACAGCGGGCGTGGTCGACGGGTTCACGACGTTCATCACAACGATCCAGTCCCTGATCGCCGGCGGGAACGATCCGTTCACGGCCATCAGCCTGGCGATGCGTGGATTTCTGACCGATCTGTTCGGCCTCGACTTCATGAACGCCGCGATGCCATTCGTGGACGGCTTCCTCGATCTCGTGCAGATGGTCATCAGCGGGATCCAGGGCGCGATCGGCCCGATCCAGTCCGCGCTGGGGTCGATCTTCGGATTCATCGGCGATCACTTCTCGACCATCGCGGCTGGCGTTGCGGGCGTCATTGCGGCATTCGCGGGCATGGCTTCCATCGCGGGCGTTCTCGCTGTGGTTGGCGCTGCGGTCGCTGCGCTCACGTCGCCGATTCTTCTGGTGGCCGCTGCGGCTGCCGCGTTGGCGATGGCGTATCAGACGAACTTCATGGGCTTTGCCGATGCCGTGAACGCGGCGGCGGCCATCGTCGGTGCGGCAATTTCCGCCATCGTGGGCTATCTCACGTCCGCGTTCAGCGGGGGCTGGATGAGCGGGCTCAATAAGATCGCCAACGATATTGCAGGTCTCGGCAAGCGATTCGCGCCATTCAAGGCCACCCTCGAATCGCTCGCACGCTCTGTTCAGCTGCTGATCCCGATCTTCTACAGCCTCGGCCAAGCGCTCAGCAAGCTCATGTCCGGTGACTACGCCGGCGCGTTCGAGTCACTCAAGCGGGCACTCCAGGGGCTGGGTGAATACGTCCAGCAAGTGATGAGGACCGTCGGCAACCTGATCCGCGACACCTTCAATGCCATCAATTGGGGTGCAGTCGGTAGCGCCCTGATGGCAGGCGCGCGCATGGCACTAGCCGGCCTTGCCTCGCTTGGGGCGACGGCGTGGAACTGGCTCGTCGACTCCGTGTCTTCGGTCGATTGGGGCAAGGTTGCTTCCACGATCGGCGAGAAGATCAAATCCGGCCTCAGTGCCATCAACGGCTCGGGAATCTGGAATTGGCTTTCCGATTCCCTGGCGAAGGCGTTCGACAACATTAGCCACGCGGCTATGGAGGGGCTCCAGCTCGCGTGGGACAAGATCAGCGACATCGACTGGGGCCGGTTCATCCCGGACCTATCGTGGAGCCAATTCATCCAGGGCGTTGTCAATATCGCTACCTGGCTTGGATCGAAGATCAAGGACCTCCCTTGGAGCGACATCATCACCGGGGCGTGGGATGCCGCCACCAAGCTCGGCGATTTGATCAAGAGTGGGATCACGAACATCCCATGGTCCTCGCTCCTTTCGGGAACATGGGATGCCGCGACGAAGCTCGGAGACCTGATCAAGACCGGGATGACGAACATCCCGTGGAGCACGATCCTATCCGGCGCATGGGATGCGGCTTCTAAGCTCGGCGATCTAGTCAAGACCGGCATTACAAGCATTCCATGGTCCACGATCCTCTCTGGGGCATGGGATGCAGCATCCAGCCTGGGAGACCTGATCAAGACGGGGATCACCAGCATGCCTTGGGGAACGATCCTCTCAGGCAGCTGGGACGTTGCGGCCAGTCTAGGGTCTCTGATCAAGACGGGGATCACGAACATCCCATGGTCCAGCATTTTGTCTGGGGTTTGGGATGTTGCGACCAATCTCGGCATCTTGATCAAGACCGGCATTACGAACATCCCATGGTCAAGCCTCCTTTCGGGGGCGTGGAACGTCGCCACGCAGCTCGGAGACTTGATCAAGAGCGGAATCACCAACATCCCCTGGTCCTCAATCCTTTCGGGGACGTGGGATGTCGCCACAGGCATCGCAGCAAAGATCGGCGATCTGACCAGCGGAATCGTGGCGGGCATCATTTCGAAACTCGGCATTTCCGAAGTCAAGCTCGAGATGCCGTCCAAGCAAGAGATTCTTGACGCGATCCTGGGGTTGATCTCGTTGCCGTTCACGGGGGGTGGCGAGGGCGACGGAACCAACAAGACGCAGACCGGCAGCGACATGCCCGGCGCGAATACCAACGACGACACCGGCGGAGTTGAAGCGACGCCACACAAGGAGCCCGCAGGATTCGCCAGCCGCACGGCCATCATCCGGCTCACCGCCGTGGACAACGCGTCGGGCATCATCGAGGCGATGAAGGCTCGCCTGATGGCAATCCCGCAGGAGAAGTTGTCGCAGCTCAAGCAAATCGGCGGCGAAGCGGTGTCCGCCGTCGCGGCGGTTGCCAAGGGCGCTGTCGAGAAGATCCCGACGCAGTGGACATCTGTCCTGAAGCAGGCCGGCGGCGAGGCGGTCACGAGCGTTGCCGGCGGAGTCCGCACGGCCGTCTCGGCGATCCCCACGTCATGGCTCTCCCGGCTGACGCAGTCGGGTGGTGAGGTCGTGCGCTCGGTCGCCGACAACGCCGCCGGCGCGATTCGCGGCATTCTGACCAGCCGCCATTCCGTCATCACGCAGGCCGGGGCCGGTGCGGTCGAGTCTGCCGCGCGGGCGGCAGCGGCGGCGATCGCCATGATCCAGAACAAGACCGTCTACATCGACGTGATTCAACGCAACATCGGGGCGCTCCAGAACGCGGTCGGAAAGAATGCGTCAGGCGGGTACGTCGATACCCCGATCACGTGGCTCGCCGAGGTCGGGCGCGAGCTCGTGCGCTTCCCGAGCGGTGAATGGTTCATGGCCCAGGCGAAGGGGCTCTTCTCGGTCCCGATGGGCTCCTACGTCTACACGAACGCGGAGACGGAGCGCATGGTCGGGAGCCTGTCCCCGGTCCAGGGCTACGCCGGCGGCGGCAGCGTGGGTGGCGGCTCCGGCTTCATGCCGATGCCGATAAGCGGCGGTGGCACGGTCAACCACTTCCACTACATGGTGATCAATCGCGAAGATGTCGAGGACATCTTCAACACGGTCGATTCGATGAAGGTCCTGACGAACGCGGACGCCCTGCGCGCCGTGACGGGAGGCGCGGGATAGCCGACACGATGCAGGAAGCCGACGCTCAGAACGAATCTGGCGTCGGCTTCATCGTGCTCGCTCCGCAGGCAGCCATCGGAGGTCTCCTGAACAGGCGTGGGCTAGCTGTGGGATTTCAATAGGTTGTTGTGAGGAAGGGGATTGTTCATCCGGTTCGGATCATGGAGGCTTGGGATGTCTGACGTCTTCAGCGAGCCAGGAGGAACCGGATGAACGTCCATAAGGGTGCCAGAACAACCCCGTGGAGTCGAGCGCTCATGGTGCAGCGGGTGAGGGGGGAGGGACAGTCGGTGACGCAGGTCGCGGCGGACTTCGGGATCTCCGAAACGACGGTCCGGAAATGGCTGCATCGCGCCGATGCACCGGTCCTGCCCGGTATTGATCCCTTCGCTGATCGTTCGTCTCGCCCCCACCAGGTGCGGAAGCCAACGGACACCGAGACGGTCGCGGCGATCGAGGCCGGACGACGAGACCACCAGAGCGGGAAACAGCTGGCGGTGGGGCATGGCTGTTCCCGATCCACGGTGAGTCGCTATCTCCGGCGGGCGGGCTTGTCCCGCGCCAAGGATCTGGAACCAGTCCTGCCACCCAATCGCTACGAGCTGTCGGAACCCGGGGCGTTGATCCATTTCGATACCAAGAAGCTGGGCCGCTTCGAGCAGTCGGGACACCGCATCACCGAGGATCGGACCCGGCAGAGCCGTGGCATTGGCTGGGAGGCGGTGCATGTGGCGATTGACGATCACTCCCGGGTCGCGCAGGTCCAGGTCCTGGCCGATGAGCGCAGCGATTCGGCGGTGCAGATGCTGCGGGAGACCGTGGACTGGTATCGCGAGCAGGGAATCGCCGTCACTGCGATCATGACCGACAACGGCTCCTGCTATCGTTCTCACGCCTTCCGGGCGGCCTGTGCAGCACTGGGCGTCCAGCATCGACGGACGCGGCCCTACACGCCCCGCACGAACGGCAAGGCGGAGCGATTCATTCAGACGGCGTTGCGGGAGTGGGCGTATGCCACGGCCTACGACACCTCGGATGATCGAGCCAAGGCCTTGCCTGGCTGGGTCGAGACGTACAACACGACTCGACCCCACACCGGCATTGGAGGCATCCCACCCATGGATCGCATCGCTGCATTCCGCAACAACCTATTGCAACCCAACACCACCACGAGCCGGCAGTGGTCGCTTGGAGGGACTCCCAGTTCCCCTCATTACACGCGCCCTGAGGCGTTCGGCAGCAGCGGGAGATTCTCTACGTCAAGCGGCCACCTGGCTAGACTACCATTCGGCTCTGAAGATGCCATCCCTCTGATGTCCCAAAATGTCCCACAAATCGAGGATGGGGCGATTTGGCGATATTTTCGTCGTATAGCCACAGCGGAGGCCCCAGCATCCACGCTGGGGCCTCCGCTGTGCTCGCCCGGCCGGCCTGACCGGGGTCTCCTGACAAGGCGTGGAAGGCCTGTCTCCACCACGAGCGTGTGTAGTAGCGTCTAACTAGCCCGTATCACAGTGTGTCACAGAATGCCACATATTGGGCGAAAACACTTGACAGCGGTATGCGCCGTGCGCAAGATTCCGTGCATAGGGGACTTGAGAAGCGCCGAGCGAGCTTCGTTCGGCAATAGCAAGAGTTGCTGGGAGTGCTCTTGAAGGAATCTCACGTCCGAAATCTATCCACGCCCCGTGGAGTCACGCATGACAATCAGTAGTTGTCGCGACCGCAATGGGGTTTGGGTAACGTGCTCATCCGATACGTGGGAGGTCCACGTTCTCTATCGCCATCCTGACATGGATGACTATAAAGCAGAAGTCATCCAGACGATCACATCACCAGATGCTGAGTTCGAGGACGCCGACTACACCCACCGGACTTGCTTTTACTCTCGACGGGGAATCGTCCCCGATTATCCAGACGCCATGATCAAGGTGGTTGTTGAATACACCGATGGTCAAGGCGAACTGAAGACGACGTTCCTAGCAGAAACCCACAAACCGGGAGAAACACTGCGATGGTCACGTTGATACGCCCCCAACGGACATCCGAACCGAAGCCAGAGCAAGTGAAGAAGCAACCAGTGTTCCCTGTGATCTCGTCCCTCAGCTTTGAGGAGACCGAGCTCGTCTACGACGCAGACCTTGACGAAATGAGCATAATGCTTTTTGGTCGGAAGCGTCGTTCGACAAGATATGATGCGACCGAGGACTTTGCCTTGCTCCTTGATCCCGTATCGAAAGACGTAGTTGGGATGGTGCTATCCCGCTATACATCACGTCTATCAGAGTCGAAGCCCCACTTCGAACGCCTCCTCCTGTCGGCTACACGGCTAGAGTCGGGACGGATCATTCCTCCAGCGCTCGATTCGAAGCGCAAGTCAAGTGTCTTGGATCGACTCAAGGCTTCGATTCGAGCATGGTTTCCGGAAAAGGCTCAGGAGCACGACCTTCGTGGGCTGTTCAGTGATGCGAAACAGGCTTGCCACGCTTAGCGCATAGCATTCCTCCAGGGAGTAGCGAGAAGGCTCAGCGTTTATCGCTGAGCCTTCTCGCTACTCCCTACTTCATCGCCATCCTCGCCAGGATGATCTGTGCCCGGCGGTCGATCTCCTCGTCTGAGGGCTCGCGGACGTAGGCACCGGCGCGTTCCCCTTCCCACCGTATGCGGGCGCCACAGGAGCGGCTGCAGGCGAGCTTCTGCGCGAACTTCACCTGGCTCTCATCAGGGCGCCGGTGGAAGGTGCGGCCGCAGACGGGACACGTCCGCTGATCGATCGTCTCGCGGAGCGGTGCTGCCTTCGGAACTGCCTGCTGCCTGGGGAGTGCCCGAAGGCACTCCTGGCTGCACGTCGATCGATGCCGGTAGTGGTCCCGTGTTTCGGTCGGCTTTCGGGTGAAGGTGGTGCCACAGGCCCTGCACGTCTTCGCTGGGGGCTCGGGCATGGTCTCGATGCGGCGTTGGAAGGCAACGTCACCCGAGGCAAGGAGCCGGGCCAGATTCGAGGTCGGTCATGCTGCGCTCCTCTCATCGCGATACGCCCGTTCCTTGGCGGCGTACCTCTTCGCCCGCTCGATCACGTCAGGTCTCGCGCGATACTGTCGGCTCAGCTCTGCCCCGTCCGCCAGCAACGTCATGAGCGCCTCGGCGGCACCGGCGTCATAGACACACGCGGTGGAGAGGTCGGGGTCGCAGATGTTCTCCAGCGAGACCGTGACACTCCCATCCTCGGGGTCGATCTCGATCCAGACCTTTGCCCCGAACTCGGAGTGCGATTCCATGCTGCGGAAGATGATCATTCCTTCGATTGTCTCCGGCTGAGGAGGTTCCGTTGCGGCCGGGATCACGGCCACTGGCCCGAGGGTGCTTGCAGCAGCCGCTCCTGTGATCGCGGCGAGGACCTGGCGTCTGGTGGGGCTCACGATTGCACCTCCGGCGTTGGATTGGTTTCGAGGGACTTCACGAGGGCCTGATGCTCACAGCGTCTCCAGATGCCCCACGACGAACACGTGCAGGAGAACGCCGTCGTGATCTGCACGACGCCATTCACGCCGGGGTCACGGATGAGATATTGCCCTGGGGCTTCCGCTTCGGCGGTGAGGCCGCGTTCCTCGGCGAGACGAAGCAGGAGACGTTGGCGGTCCTTGCGCTCTGCCTTGAGCCGCTCAGCGGCCTTGCTGAGGGGCTTCGGACGGCGGCGTGGCTTCGGAGACGAACTGATCGGGCCGGCATGCAGCTCGGCGATGGTGATGGCCATGTGGTGGGCTCCTCAGTAGCGGATACGGTCGAACCAGCGATCGATCACCGAGTCCGCAGCGGCAACGCCGGCGAAGTCGGCCCAGGGATCGAACGGTTCGTCGCGGTAGATGTGGTCGTACTGCCAGGCGAAGGGATCTTCGTCGTCGGCGTGCGCGGCTTCCTGCTCGCTCCAGTGCGGCGTGATGGCGTGGTGGGCGTGCATCTGCTCTTCAACCCACTCATCGAACAGGTCGGCCTCATAGGCGTCCATGGCGGGCCTCCGGAGGAGTTCTCACGGATTCCGTGAGAACTCCTCAGCGCGACTACGCGATGTAGGCGTATTCGTCGGCGCGGCAGACCGGGCAGGGCTCCTGCATCGTCCACTGATCGCGATAGCCGAGGGTGGCGCCGCCGATCCAGCGAGAGTGATGGACCTCAACGGTGCCGACGTCCTGGCAGCGTTCGCACGCGCAGGCTGGGGCCAGGGCCGGTGCCTCGCTGAGCTCCTGGTGGAGATGCGCCATCACGAGGGCGCTGTGATGGCGACAGTGCTGGTGCCGGACGAAGCCGAGGCAGCCGCAGGAGGCGAGCGTCACGCGGTGCAGGGTGCCCGGCTTGCTCTTGCTGGTGGCGTAGTACTCGCCGGTCTGGGCACGCAGCAGCTGCATGCCCTCAGCGCGAGCCTTGGCGGCGCGGTCCGCATGAGCGCGAAGCTCGGCGGATTCGGTGGGGAGAAGGGTGGAGTGGGACATCTGCTTGCCCTCCCTGGGCTGTGCGGTGGTCGGGGCTACCAACTCCCGACCGGGTGAGTGAAGGTGTCAGGCGTGCGTTGCTGACAAAACAAAGATAGCACGAACTTAAAGAGTTGTAAAGCGTGTATAATGGATTCGTAAAGAGTCGGTGTCAGGAATGGGGGTGCCATGGGCACATTGGGTGAACGAGTTCGACAGGAACGCGACCGGCTCCTGCTCACACAGCAGGAGCTCTCAGACCTGTCTGGCGTCACTACGGTGACGATCAGCAGGATCGAGAACGGCAGAGGCGCGCGGCGGCCGACCCGAGCTACCTTGAAGGCACTCGCGGACGCTCTCGGCGTCGATGTTTATTGGCTTGCGAACGGGGAGGAACTTCTGGAGGGAAAACTCGCGGCGTGAAGTAGCCACGCCGCGAGCGCACGCCTGACCCTGTTGGTAGCAGGGAGGGCGCATCAATTCTACCAGTCCACACACCACGGCAATTCCACGCGCGAATGACGAGCACGATTCCTCGCTGAGGAGGGACGCCATGCCGAAGCTCTGGCCGTTCGGGACGAAGCAGGACACGGTCCGGGTCACCATCGAGACATCCGGGTTCGATGATCGGAGCTATCTGCCGCCCTGGGGCGCGGGCATGCAACCGGACCTCAAGAAGCATTTCGAGCTCGTGGAACGGCTCAGGGCTGCGCCGGCGAGCAAGCAGGAGGCGACGGCTCAGGCGATGGTGCAGATGGCACCACAGGCGATCCGAGGGTTCCGTGCGGACTACGAGCACCGCAAGGATCAGCACGCCCGGTCGAAGTGGTACGGCTCCGGGAAAAAGCCTCCGATGGAACCATTCAAGCTCCCGAACCATCCCGGCTTCCAGCGCCTCGCCATCAACGCCGAGAAGGCGAAGGACTACGGTCGCGCGATCGGGGTCTGCGAGGAAGCGAAGCGGCAGGGCTGGAACGGCGACTGGGACAAGCGGATCGAGCGGTGCCGGGTGAGGGCCGGGAAGGGGTGAGTTGTGGAAGATCGATTCGACCACGAGCTGCGGTTCCTCCGGTACATCCTCGGCCGAAACGAAGCCAGCGCGGCCCAGACAGGCTCCTGGGCAAGTTCTCGTCACGACTTCATGACTGCGGAGGAAGTGTCGGAGGCTCTTGGCTTCTCGGCTGAAGAAGTGACCGTGATTCGAACCCGCTGCGAGCATCGTGGCTGGATCACTCCACGAGGGACTTTCGGTGATCCCAGTCGATTCACCGCGACACTGACCCCTGATGGAATCAACGAGGCCGAGCAGCGTGCAGCTCGCGTGTCCATCCAGGGACCTGTTTCGATCGCGCTGGCAAGTATCGACACCCTGGGGCTCGACGCCGAGGACGCTGTCACCTTACGGCAGCTAGTGAATGAGATCGGAAGCACGGCGCCGAAGGAGAGTCGGATTGCTGCTGCTCGCTCTGCCTTAGGCCTCCTGAGCGATGCTGCGACGATCGGGGACGGCCTTGTTCGATTCCTTCCACTCCTCGCGGCGATCGTTGCACAGGTGACCTAGGCAGAATCGGGCCGATTATCCCGATTCCTTCGATGGTCCTGACAGAATCGGGATCGTCAGAAAGCCCGTCGTTCTGGGGTGTTTGGGGTGATGGTCCCTATTATCCCGATTTCCCGATTACAAACATACATATCCCTATAGAGGATCTATGAGCGGAACACCGGACGTACAACCGAAGAAGACCCGACGTGGTCATGGAGACGGAGGGATCTATCAGCGTAGGAGCGATGGTCGGTGGGTTGGTGCGGTCGATCTCGGCTGGGAAGGCGGGAAGCGCAAGCGGAAGATCGTCTACGGGAAGGATCGTGCTGAGGTCTCCCGGAAGGTGACGAAGCTGCTTCACGATTATCAGCAGGGGCTTCCCATCCAGACCAGGGAAACCCGCCTCGGTGATTTCCTCGATGCGTGGCTGAAGGAATCCGTGGCGCCAACGGTCCGGCCCAGGACGTACGACAGCTATCTTTCGACGGTCGAGAAGCACCTGAAGCCTGCGCTTGGCTCCATCATGCTCACGAAGCTCACGCAACAGCATATCCTCAAGATGATGAGCGCTAAGCGCGAGGAGGGGCTTTCAGAACGCACCGTGGCGTATCTCCGTGTAGTGCTCCGGGTGGCGCTTCACGAGGCGATGCGGCAGGATCTCGTGCATCGCAACGTCGCGGCGCTGGTGCGGCCGCCGAAGTTCGACCTCTTCGAGGGACAGGCGTTCACCGCCAAAGAGGCAGAACGCTTCCTGGCCCAGGTGAAAGACGATCGACTCGGGCCGATGTACACGACAACGCTGGTGCTTGGGCTTCGTCAGGCTGAGGCATTCGGCTTACGGTGGGAGAACATCGACTTCAAGGCCGGAACGCTCACGGTGCGCCACCAGTTGCGGATGGTCGGTGGCACGCCGACTTGGGTGGAACCGAAGTCGAAACGCAGCCGGCGGACCGTGACGATGCCGGATCCCCTGATCGAGGCGTTGAAGGCGCACCGGCAGGCTCAGCAGGCCGAGCGGGAGAAGACGGGGGAACGATGGAAGGATTACGACCTCGTCTTCACGACGCCGATCGGCACGCCGCTCGATGGATCGAATGTGCGGAAGCACTTCGCGGCCCAACTGGAAGCAGCCAAGCTCCCGGAAATCCGGTTTCACGACTTACGACATACGGCAGCGTCGCTCCTGGCAGCCCGTGGCGTGCCACAACGGACCGTGATGGAGATTCTCGGGCATACGCAGGCGTCCACGACGGCGAACGTGTACACACACATCGCAACGGAGACGATGAAGGACGCGACGGACCGCCTTGCCGACCTCTTCGGATCCAATAATCGGTCAAGTTGAGGGCTTAGGCTACACGTTAGGCTACAGAGGTCGATTGCGAAGGAGTAGGGAAGATGTTGAGGGCAACAAAAAACCCCGTCGTTGCGGGGTTTTCCGTGGGTGAGCCGCCAAGGATTCGAACCTTGAACCTGCTGATTAAGAGTCAGTTGCTCTGCCGTTGAGCTAGCGGCCCGTTTCCGGGGTTCGATCCGTTTCTCCGGACCGGGGGTAAATCTACCAGACTGGTTTCAACGCGTCAACCCGAATCGATCGGGTTTCGGAAGCCGGGCCGGATTCGTCCGGCCCGGCTTCCGAGCTGGCGTCAGGA
Organism: Thermomicrobiales bacterium; assembly: GCA_049840815.1. Taxonomy (GTDB): domain Bacteria; phylum Chloroflexota; class Chloroflexia; order Thermomicrobiales; family UBA6265; genus JASGDN01. The sequence continues at coordinate 127,312 of JASGJI010000010.1, forward strand.
GGCCGCCGAGGCAATCTCCGGCAATCGCGTGTGCCAACCAGCAGCCTGCTCATAGGCGTGGGCAACACCCAGCAAGGTCGCCTCGTCGAAGGCCTTGCCAAGCAGCTGGAGGCTGACCGGCAGGCTCTCGCTGAAGCCGCAGGGGAGCGAGATGCCGGGAATGCCCGCCATGTTGCACGGGATCGTGAAGACGTCCGCCAGGTACATCTGGTACGGGTCGTTGGTGCGCGAGTTCAGCGGGAAGGCGACGGTCGGCGACGTCGGGGCGGCGATCACGTCCACCTGCTCGAAGGCCTTGTCGAAGTCCTGCTTGATCAGCGTGCGGACCTTCTGGGCCTTCACGTAGTAGGCGTCGTAGTAGCCGCTGGAGAGCGCATAGGTGCCGAGCATGATGCGGCGCTTCACTTCCGGCCCGAATCCCGCGCCACGAGTCTTCTCGTACGTCTCCTGCAGCGTGCCCTCGTCGAGGCGTAGGCCGTACTTCACGCCATCGAAGCGGGAGAGGTTGGCGCTGGCCTCCGCAGGGGCGGTGATGTAGTACGTCGCGAGCGCGTATTCGGTGTGCGGCAGCGAGATCTCGACGATGTCCGCCCCAAGGTCCTTCAACTGCTCGATGGACGCCTTCACGGCGGCATCGACGCCCGGTTCCATGCCGTCCACCGCGTACTCGCGGGCCACGCCGACACGGACCCCCTTGAGGTCGGTGCGCAACGACGCCCGGTAGTCCGGGACCGGCGTCGGGACCGATGTCGAGTCGAACGGGTCCTGCCCGGCGATGGCCTCCAGCGCGATGGCAGCATCCTCCACCGTCCGGGTGAAGGGGCCGATCTGGTCGAGGCTGCTCGCGAAGGCGATCAGGCCGAAGCGGGAGACACGCCCGTAGGTCGGCTTGAGGCCGACGACGCCGCAGAATCCGGCAGGTTGGCGGATCGAGCCACCGGTATCGGAACCGAGGGAAAGCGTCGCCTCGCGGGCGGCGACGGAGGCTGCCGAGCCACCAGAGGAACCGCCCGGCACGCGGCTGACATCCCACGGATTGTGCGTCGGACCGAACGCGGAATTCTCGGTGGAAGACCCCATCGCGAACTCGTCGGTGTTCGTCTTGCCGAGGAAGACGGCGCCCTGTTCGCGCAACCGGCGGACGACGGTGGCATCGTACGGGGATACATATCCCTCAAGGATCTTCGAGGCCGCCGTGGTGGGGGCATCGGTGGTGACGAGGATGTCCTTCAGGGCGATCGGCACGCCCGTGAGGCCAGAGACGTTCTCCCCGGCTGCAATGCGGCGGTCCGCGTCGGCAGCCTGGGCCAGGGCGACGTCGCTCATCCGGTGGAGGTAGGCGTGGATGGCCGGTTCCACAGCATCGATCCGGGCGAGATACGCCTCGGTCAGCGCGGTGGACGTAATGTCGCCGGCATCGAGGGCGCGGCGGGATTCGGCGGCGGTGAGCGCCGTCAGGTCGTGACTGGACGCGGTCATGCGCTGCCTCCCTCGTCGCCGCCCATCACGGCGCGGACCTCGAAGAAGCCATCGCGCGAGGCGGGAGCATTGGCCAGGACCTGCTCCTGCGTCAGCGACGGCAGGACCTCGTCCGTGCGCAGGACGTTGAAGAGCTCGATGACCTGGGCGGTCGGCGAAATGGCTTCGGTGTCGAGCTGGTTGAGAACGGTGATGTGATCGAGGATGGAGGAGAGCTGATCGCGCAGCGTCTCCTTCTCCTCGTCACTCAGGCCCAGCCGGGCGAGGGATGCGACGTGGTCGACATCCTGTTTCGAAAGACTCATGGTCTCTCCCGTGACGATCAGGGGCGAATTCCGGAGGGTGAGGTGCCAGGTCGCGCGGACCCGGCGACGCGATGACGCGCCTAACGGTGGCGAGTCTATCAGATCGCGCCGCCGGTGCCCGAGTTGGCGTGGTCAGGCGTCTTCGCCGGCCTCGTTGTCGGCCATCAGGACGCCGCCGACGTAGGTGGCCGCCACGTCGAGATCGCCGGTCCAGAGGGTGAGATCGGCCCGTGCTCCGACGACGAGATTGCCGCGCGCGGTGTCGCCGAGGAGACGCGCGGGCACGGCGGTCGCCATGTGCAGCGCCTGCGGGATGGTGACATCCGTCCACGCGACGAGATTGCGCATAGCCTGGTCCATCGTCAGGATCGACCCTGCCAGCGTGCCGTCCTTGAGGCGCGCCGAGGTCTCATCGACCGTCACTTCCTGCCCGCCGATGCCGTAGGTGCCGGGACCGTACCCGCACGCCTGCATCATGTCGGAAACGACCGCGATGCGATCGACGCCCTTCGCCGCGAGCGCGAGGCGAATCGTCGCAGGGTGGGAATGGACGCCGTCGGGGATCAGTCCGGCGGTGACACGCTCGTCGGTCATCACCGCGATCATCGCGCCGGGTTCGCGATGGTGCATCGGCGACATCGTGTTGAAGAGGTGCGTGGCCTTGGTCGCGCCGGCATCGAGTCCCGCGATGAGCTGCTCGTAGGTGGCGTTCGTGTGGCCGACGCTGGTCAGGATGCCGCGTTCGACCAGCGCCCGGATGCGGTCGAGACTGCCATCGCGCTCCGGGGCGAGGGTGACAAGCGCGATGGATGGCTCATCCAGCCACGAATCGAAGAGCGCATCGCTTGCGGCCTCGATGTAGCGAAGCTGATGCGCTCCCTTGCGCTCTGGTGAGAGGAACGGTCCTTCGAGGTGATAGCCGAGCGGCACCGCGCCCACGCTGCGGTCGATGGCCTCCCAGGAGGCGAAGACCTGCGGATAGAACGAGGCGTCCGCCGTGACGACGGTCGGAAGCCAGGCGGTGACGCCGCTGGTGGGCATCCAGCGGGAGATCGCTTCGAGGTCAGCGGCGTTCGGGCCGACCTCGCGGCCGATCGCGCCGTTCACCTGGAGGTCGATCATGCCGGGCGACACGATGTCGGCGTCGATCACGGTTGGCGGCAGGTTGCCATCGCTGAGCGTTGTCCGATGGATCGCAGCGATCTGGCCGTTCTCGACGACAACGGTGCTGCGATCGAGGAAGGTGCCGGCGAGGAGTTTGCCGCGCACAGCGAAGGATTCATGGATCTGGGTGGTCATGGATGCACCAGGCTTTCGTGAAGGGTCGCGATCTCTCGCGCGGCGGAGAGCGCCGGATCGTGGACATCGGCGACGGTCCCGAGTGGACGCTGGTCGGCAATCGCCGTCAGGACGAGGTCGCGATAGAACGGGATGTTGAGCAGGAGGCCCCCGGCCAGCGCGACGTTGACCGCCGTGGATGGTTGCACCCGGTTCGCGACGGCGATCACCTGCGTCGCGAGGTCTGTCGCGCCTTGCTGGAGGGTCTTGACGGAGGGTTCCCAGCCATCGAGCGCCGCTTGCACCGTGAAGCGGGCGAGTGCGGCGATGTCGCGCTTGCCCGTTTCCGGCGCATAGGTGCGAGTGATGATCTGGCGCGGGTCGTCCAGTTCCCAGAAGGCGAGCAGGTCGGCGGTGAATGGGGCAGGATCGCCGCTGCCATCGACTTCGGCAGCGATGGCCTTCAGCGCGGCGACGCCGAACGCCCATGCGGAGCCCTCATCACCGATGATATGGCCCCAGCCCCCGGCGCGGATGCGTTCCCCGGCGGCGTTGCGACCCATCGCGATGGATCCGGTTCCCGCGATGAGGCCGACACCCGGCTGCCCGCCGAGACCCGAAAGGACGAGTTCACCGTCGTTCGTGATGCGTGGCGCGACGATGTCATCCGCGAGGGCAGGCAGGATGCGTTCGCGGTCTCCCGGTCGGTCGACACCGGCCATGCCGATCCAGCCCCCCGCGAAGACACCCTCGAACCCGAGCGCGGTGCGGACGCCGTTCAGCCCGTCGCGGAGGACGCGGACGGTCTGGTCGAAGCCGATCACCGCCGGGTTGGAGGTCGGGCCGGTGTGGCGCGCGAGTTCGTTGCCGAGGCCGTCGATGGCGACGGTGGTCGTCTTCGTGCCGCCGCCGTCGATGCCGATGAACCGCGCCGAGGCGCCGTGTGCGCTCACGACCCCTCTCCCAAGGCGATGCGGAGGACGCCGGTCGCGTCGTGCAGCCGCGTGACCGCCGCCTGCCGATCCACACCGAGGCGGGCCATGACAATGGCGGCCTTCACATCGTTCTCGGCCTTGACGAGAGTCGCTTCCGCCGTCGTCTCGTCAAGCCCGGTGGCGTCGCGGACGATCGCGACGGCCCGACGGCGGAGCTTGGCGTTGGTCGGCTGGACATCCACCATCAGGTTTCCGTAGGTCTTTCCCAGGCGGATCATGACGCCGGTGCTGATCATGTTCAGCACGAGCTTCTGGGCAGTGCCGGACTTGAGGCGCGTCGATCCGGTGAGGACCTCGGGGCCGACGACCGGCGTGATCGCGACGTCCACCGCCTGGCTGAGCAGGGAATTCGTGGTCGTGCTGAGGCCGACGGTGAGCGCTCCGCACTCGCGGGCGCGGGCCATCGCGCCGAGGACGTAGGGCGTGCGTCCGCTCGCGGCGATGCCTATCACGCTGTCGAGCGGACCGAGGTGGATGCCATCGAGGGCTGCCGCGCCTTCGTCCGGGCGGTCCTCCACGGATTCGATCGGGTGACGGAGGGCGCGGTCTCCGCCGGCGATCAGGCCGACGACGAGCTCAGGTGGCGTGTTGAACGTCGGTGGACACTCCGACGCGTCGAGCACGCCGAGCCTGCCGGACGTGCCAGCACCGATGGAGATCAGGCGTCCGCCCTGCCGCATGCGGTCGGCGATGGCGTCGATGGCGGCGGCGATGTACGGAATCGTCTCGCGGACGGCGCCAGCGACCAGCGCGTCCTGATCGTTGATCGTTTCCAGCATTGTCACCGTGTCCACAGCGTCGATAGTCGCCGTGGCGGGATTGCGCTGTTCGGTGGAGAGGGAGCCGAGCGTTGCCAGGTCGGGCGCGGTCGGCGGGGCATCGGGAGTCACACGCACCTCACTCGATAGGGGTCGCATCTGGACCCCGCGAATCGTCTGGCGCAAGTATCCGCCACTTGCCGCGATCCGGCAGCAGGGGGCAGCCCGATCGGGAGGTGCGGGCAGGATCAGGGCTGGTCTGTTGCCATCTCGGCGCGGGCTGCGTCGAGGAGGGCTTCGTTTGGCTGAGGGCGTCGTCCCTCCGAGCGGCCTGCGACGATCGCGATGCCTGGCAGGAGGGCTCGCAGGAGCGCCGCTCGTTCAGGTTCCTTCCCGTGGGCGGCGTGTTGCGGATGGGGTAGCTCGATGCGATCGGGCCTGACGGCGCGGACGACGGCAACGATGCCCTCCAGTGGCGTATCCGGCGGGAGGTCAATGACGTGCGCGCCCTGGCGGGCGAGGAGGAGGGCGTGGGACAACAGGGCGATGCCGCCCACAGGGGAAGTGTCCGGAACCAGCACAACGGTGGCGTTGGCATCCTTTCGGGATGGGTTGATCGCGTCCAGCCACGACGAGAGACGGGCGGAGAGCCAGGGAGTGGCGACCTGGAGCGGCGTCAAGTCGCCCCTTCCCGGTCCGACCGTGGCCGCGATTGCCGATACGACGGGCAGGATGATTGCATTGGCGACCGCTGCGGGATCGGATTCGAGCGCCAGCTGGGTGAGCAGCGTCGAGATGCCGGCGCGGTCGTAGCGTTCGATGGCGGTGGCGAGGTCGCGCTGGAGGTGTTCATGACGCGACGGTGTTTGCCGAGGTGGGGTGACCTGCGCGGTCGTGTCGTTGTGGTTGACGGCAACAACGACGTCCTCCGGCTGGACACCGTCGCGGGGGGATGATGAGCCGCCCAGGACGATGCGGGCAGCCTCTCTGATGGTGGTGCCGCGCGCCGTCTCGGCCTGAAGGAAGCGGATCTGGTTGAGATCGTTCAAGCCGTAGACACGCTCGCCACGCTCGTTGCGCCGGGGACTGGGCACCCCGTATCGACGCTCCCATGAGAGGAGCGTGTTGATGGAGATCTGGCACAGGTCGGCCGTCTGCTGCGTGGTATAGTCGCGGTCTGGTAACGCCTCGGGTTCGTCCACCATCATCCTGTCACCGTATCCCGAACACCGCCCCGATGCGTATCGCCCGGCATCCGGAGAAGCCGCGTGCCGGCAAGGAATCGTGCTCCTCGTGTCCCAGCGGACCCCTCAACAAGTCAGCATTTCCCCCGTCGCATCCCGAACTTCCGGACGCGATCGAACCGGGATTGTCGCACGTCTGGGCCGGTTCATCGTGCCGGGCGGGTTGACGCTGGCTCTGCTGGCCGGGTGTGGCTCGTCCGGTTCGGGCGTGAAAGAGGATCGTCAGTTCGCGAACGGGGCGAAGACGGCGGCAGTTGAGGAGCCGACGTCGACGGTCGCCGATGTGACGCCGACAGCGTCCTCGGGGAGCGTATCGGAGAACGTGGCAACCAACCCGTTCAGCACCCGTGGGGCGCCGCAGCATGCCTGGATCTGGGATGGCGATGTGCTGACGGTCATCGGTGTGTCCGGGGCAGCCCCGACGATGCTTCAACTGCGGCCGCCGCTGGAGGTGGGGGCGGTGATTCACGCCATCGCGGCCTCCCCGACCGGTGATCGGATCGCGGTCCTGGCGGGTGATGCGGCGGGGTCGGCCGCCTCCCTCCGGGTGGCGGTCTACGACAGCGATGGACTGCCGATCACCGGAGCGGTGAACGTGACCGCGTCGAATGCCACCCCTGCGGTATCGCCACGAGCTGACGCAACGGCGCAGGCGACGCCTACGGCAACCCCGGTTGCTTCAACGATGTCATGGTCGCCAGCGGGGGACGCCCTCGTCGTTGGCGTGGCCGGGACGTCGATCGTGGTTGTCGGGATCGACGGCTCGACGCTCTCACCCCGCGAGGCTATCGCGGTTCCGGATGCCGCGGGAACCGTTTCCGAGGCCTGGATGTCTCCTCGGGGTGACAGCCTGCTGCTGCTGCTCAAGGACCCGAGTGGCAACCGTGCGATCGCGACGATTTCCCTCCGTGGGGCCGATCGACGTCCCCATGTGATCTGGCCGGGCACCGATGAGCGGAAGACCAAGTCGGTTCGAGACGCGGCGTGGATGCCTGCGGGCACAGGGATCGTCTTCACGATCGAGCGGGGGAGCGCAGTTGGCTCCGGGAATCTCTTCGAGATTTCGTTGACGAACCTGGAGCCACGGGTGCTCGCGACCGCCGGACGGGCGGGGCCATCGGCGCGGGTCGGGACGTTCGCCGTGTCTTCGGACGGGAAGTCGATCGCCTACACCCTGGAGACGCCTGACGGCGATGGCTGGAGTTTCCACAGCCTGTGGGTGCGTTCGATCAAGACCGGTTCATCGCAGGAGGTTTCGTCGGCAAACGGCGCCACGGTCAGCCAGGTGACATGGACCAGCAGTGGGCTGCTCTGGCGGCAGGCGGAGGCCGATGGATCGCGGGCGGAACTCATGCTTGCCCGGACCGATGGTCTCACCACGACCATCGCGAGCTGGGATGGCACGCGATGGCAGGCCGTTACCTCCCCGGCAACCGGCGGCGTGGCATCGCCCGCCGCGTCGCCAAAGCCCAGCACGGCGACGCCGGAGAGCACCCCGGCGTCGTAGCGCGGCCCGTTACACGAACTCGGTGTCCTCGTCCACATCCTCGGCGTCGAAGATGTTCTGGACCGCCTTGATCCGCTGCTCGTCGAGATGCGGCTCGAAGGCGGAGGCTGTTTCCGCGGGGTTCACGACCGGCTGCTCCGGTTGGCTTGGCACTGACCGAACCGGTGCGGTGGCAGTGGTCGGCGGAGGCGTGATGGCCGGTGGCGGCGTCGTTCGGACCTCGGGTGTCGCTGGCTGATCCTCGATCACTGCTCGAACTGGCTCAGCGACTGATGCTGAGCCAGCGGGTGCCGGACCACGCTTGGCGATCATCGCCTGCGCTTCCTCGCGCGTGACGCAGGTCACGGTCATCCGGCGGTTCAGACGCCGCTGGATGACATCCTCGACGATGCCACGTGCCTCATCCGAATTCACCTTGTTCCGATGGAACTCGTAGGGCGAAACAAGCACCAGTGTGTCGCCAGCGACCCCGGCGGGATCAACTTGCTGGAGCAGGGCTTCCGTTCGGCGGTTGACCGCCTTCACGTCGTTCCGGATCTGCACCCATTGCTCGACAATCGTGTCGATGCTGATGCTTGCACCAGAGGATGCCGATGGTGATGCGGCGATTGGCGTGGGCGCGGCGGGTGCGCCTGGGCGACTCGGCGACGCCTGCGTGGGCGCGTCGTTGCGTGGTGCTGTGCCGTAGCGGGCGGGCGTCTCGTTAATGCCAGGGTTGGGCTGGCGCATTTCGGGACGTGGCCGTGCCGGGCGTGATTCCTCGCGCGGGGCACTCGTCCCCTGTGGCGGCGTGGCGGGTGCTGAGGCCGTGCCGCGCACTCGGTCACGGAGGGACGGTCGGTTCGGGCGCTCGGCCAGGAACTCACCCTCGTATGGAGGCGGTGGTGGCGGGGGGGCGCCGAGGTCGTCATCGAAGGGATTGCGTTCCGGTTCCTGATAGCGCGGCGCGGCATCGCGAGGCGTCTCCCGGCGTGGCATTTGCCGGGGTTCGTCCATCGACGCGGAGGCGGTCTGCGGGGCGCTGGATGCCGGGCGCTGGTCGCGGAGGGCGCCGTCGACGATGGCGAGTTCCAGCGGCAGTTGCGCGAGCGTCGCGTGCTTGACCTTGGTATCGATTTCGGCGAACCCTCGTACGAGGTCGGCCAATTCCTGGAGCTGGAACCGATCGGCGAGCGCCCTCGCAGCATCGTCAGCGTCGCTGACCCCGCCTGCGCGTTGGATCAGGAGCATGCGGAGGTAGGTGAGGAGCTGGCGGCCGAGCTGTCGCATGTCCTCCCCGGCCTCTACGGCGGCGGAGATGGCGGTCAGCCCGGCGGCGGGATCGTGGTCGGCGAGCGCGGCGACGATGGCTTCGACTCGGTCGTTCCGGCTGACGCCAAGGACGGTCCGCACGAGGTCGATGGTGACGGTGGTGGTGTCCGACTCGGCGTCGTCGCGATAGACCGCGACCTGATCGAGGAGGCCGAGCGCATCGCGAAGGCTGCCCGTTGCGTGGCGGGCGATGGCGAGCACGGCATCGTCCTGGATCTCGATATGTTCCTCCCGCGCGACCTTCCGGATGCAGGCCTGCATCGCGTCGAGGTTGATACGGCGGAAGTCGAAGCGCTGGCAGCGGGAGACGATCGTCTGGAGCAGTTCTTCCGGGTCTGTCGTGGCCAGGACGAACTTCGTGTGGGCGGGAGGTTCCTCCAGCGTCTTCAGGAAGGCGTTGGCCGCTGCGCCGGTGATCTGGTGCGCCTCGTCGATGATGTAGAACTTCGTGCGCAACTGGGTCGGGGCGTATTTCACGCGCTCGCGGAGATCGCGGATGTCGTCGATGCCGCGGTTGCTGGCGGCGTCGATCTCGATCACGTCCGTCGTCGCGCCCTTGTTGATGGCGACACAGGCCGCGCAGACGTTGCATGGGCGCTTGTACGGATCGGGGTCGAGGCAGTTGACGGCCTTCGCGAGGAGGCGGGCGGTGGTCGTCTTGCCGGTGCCGCGCGGACCGCAGAAGAGGTAGGCGTGGGCGAGGCGACCCAGCGCGATGGCGTTGCGGAGTGTATTGACGACGTGCTCTTGCCCGAAGAGATCGTCCTCGTCGAAGGACTGTGGGCGATACTTGCGGTAGAGCGACTGCGAGTGGACGGTCGGGTCAGCCGCCGCGATGCCGCTGGTCGATGGGATGGGAGCGGACTCGGCGACGATGTCGAGACCGGGACCACTCAGGCTGAACAACGAGCCATCGCTCATAACACGTGTGCCATTCGTTTCAGGACGCCAGGGATCGGTACGGGGTTCGGGCTGGATCGATGATGCCATGGCGCGGTCGTTCCGGCCATGCGAGACGCGGGTCGTCTCTCCCATCCACGCAATCTGGTGAGAGTATACCGGCCCGAACATTCGTTCCTCAATCGCCCATTGGGCAGGAGCAGACGGCCCGATGGGCACCCTCTACGTTGTCGCCACCCCGATCGGGAACCTGCAGGACCTGTCGCCGCGCGCGATCGAGACGCTGCGAGGTGTCGACCTGATCGCAGCCGAGGATACCCGCCACACCGCGACCCTCCTGCGGGCCTTCGACATTCCCACGCCGACCATGAGCTATCACCAGCACAACGAACGTGCCCGTGAGGCGCAAGTCCTGGCGGCGTTGGAGGCGGGCGATGTCGCGCTGGTCAGTGATGCTGGCACTCCCGCGATCGCCGACCCTGGGAACGCGCTGGTGGCGGCGGTCCGGGCGGCGGGACACCGTGTCGTGCCGGTGGCGGGTCCTTCGGCGGTCGCGGCGGCGGTATGTGCGTCCGGGTTGGTGCCGGGTCCGTACCTTTTCCTTGGGTTCGTGGAGCGGCAGGGTGACGAGCGCCGCGTGCAGCTCGGGAAGGCGGCTGCGAGTGGCTATCCGGTCGTGCTGTTCGAGTCGCCGGTGCGGCTGGGGGAGACGCTGGCCGACCTGCGGGAGGTCTTCGGCGAGCGGGAGGCCGTGGTGGCGCGGGAACTGACGAAGCTGCACGAGGAGATCGTGGGCGGCACGTTGACCGCGCTGGCGGAGCGATTTTCCGATGGCGTGCGGGGCGAGATCGTGATCGTCATCGGCGGGGATGTGCGCGGTTCGGATGCCGGCATGGACCCGGAGCGGGTGGTGCGGGCGTTGCTGGCGCAGGGGATGAAGCCGAGCAAGGCGGCGCGGGAGGTCGCCGCGATCACGGGTCTGTCCGGATCGGATGCCTACAATCTGGTGCGGCGAATCGGGTCAGAGCAGCGGGTATAAGCGGATGCTCTCGGCTGTCTTCTGGTGAGGGCCGACAATCGATGGTGGGTCACCGTCGCGTCAGGATGGATTGCCGGGAGGCTCTATGCATGAGATTGATGCCGGTATTGCGATCACCCAAATCGTTTATCTCCAGAACACCTTCGCGCTCGACCGAGGCAACATGATCTGGTTCACCATCCAGCTAGAAGTCTACGACGAGGGATCTTGGCATCCAGTTTTGCGCTGCGACACCGCCCATAATGAAGCGCATCTTGACTATCTCGACCCGCAGGGAGAAAACTACCGAAAGGAATGGCTGAACGCCACTGCGCCATACAATGTGATCCATGATCAGTTGGTTCAACGTTTTCGAGCAGAGTATCAGACGCATGTTGATCGGTGGTACGCGCAGAAAGGAAGGATCCGATGACCACACGCTCCCTCTCTGATCGGTTCGACGCCTACGATCTGTTCATCGAAGACATCATCGCTGACGAGACCGTCTTCCCTGAACTGCGTCGTCCTGGACTCGAACCCATGTGGGACGTGATGCTCAAGGACACGCCGGATCCTCGAGAGCCGGATGTCGTCACTGCTCGAACGAAGGGCTTCATCGTCGGTTGGAAGAAGCGGGTCTACCCCAAGGGGCACGCGAGCGCAGACTAGCCGTCCCCTCACGATCTCGCATCGAAGGAAATGCCGTCATGTCGGCCTTTCCGGAGGCGCATGTGCTCTGGGGCTTGGGTGGGTCAGCGTCGTTCGAAGACGAGTTTGCGGTGGTGCATGCGGATGCTCTGGAGGATGCCCACGAGGATCATGAAGGTCCAGAGGGAGGAGACGCCCGCGCTCACGAACGGGAGGGTGATGCCGGCCACCGGCATGATCCCGACGTTCATGCCGATATTCAGGAACGCCTGGAAGAAGAAGACGCCAGCGGTGCAAACCGCGATCGTCTGGCCAAAGGTGTCGCGGGCGATCTCCGCGACCTTCAGGCAGCGCCAGATGAAGATCACGATGCATACGAAGAGCGCGATCATCCCGACGAATCCGAACATGCCGCTGGCGTGGGCGAAGATGAAGTCCGATTCGCGGACGCCGAGCAGGTTCAGCGTGCTCTGGGTTCCTCCCCGCAGGCCCGCACCGAAGATGCCCCCAGCGCCGATGCTGATCCGCGCCTGGATGATCTGATACCCGCCGGTGGTCGGGGCGTCCTCCGGGCTGTACGAGAGCAGGATGCGGCTGCGCTGGTAGTCCTCAAGAACGAACTCCCACGCGAAGAGGATGAGGGCCGGCAGCGCGACCACAATCGCGATCATGTAGCGCTTGCGCGTGCGCACCACCCAGAGGCTGGAGGCCCACAGGACGATGTAGACCATCGCCTGGCCGAGGTCCGGGCCGAGCAGGATCAGGGCGGTGGGAAGGGCCACGATCATCCCGGCGATGACGAAGTTGGAGAAGTACCGCATCTCCTCGCCGCGCGACGAGATGAAGGCCGCCAGCGCGATGATGGTCGTGATCTTGGTGAACTCCGATGGCTGGATGGTGGTGAAGCCAAGATTCAGCCAGTTCTGGGCACCGGTGTTGTCCACCGCGTAGCCGAGCGGGCTGAGCACCACGAGCAGCAGGCCGATACCGCCCGCATACAGAATCCACGCGGCGGATTCCAGGTAGCGATAGTCGATCGAGGCCGCGGTCACCATCAGGACCAGGCCCATGACGCTGAAGGCGGCCTGGCGGGTGCCGGGGTTGTCGGAGGCCAGTGGCGGCAGGCCGACGGCGCTCCAGATCGCGACGACGCCGAAGCCGATGAGGACCATCATCGTCACGAACATCACGAGGTCGAAGTCGCGCCATCGGTCCCGTGTGGCGCTGGGCGCGTGCACGGTCATCCGTTGGTGACGGGCGAGGATCATGAGCGAACCCTTGGGGAGGAGTGGTCGCAGGCCATCGCTGGATGGCCGCGGGGGAGACGAAGGGGACGCGGGATCGCGTCAGCGCCATGATGCCACATGGGAAGCTTCGTGGCCGGGTGGTACTGCCACCGCCCGGCCACGGTGGGCTACAGCATCGTGACCTGGTTCATGGTGATGCGGAAGGTGCATTCGAGGACCTCAGCGGCGCGTTTGCACATCACCATGCGCGGCAGGAAGAGTTCGAAATAGTGCATCGGGGTGGCGATGTCCGTGTCGGTTTCGAGTTCCAGCGTGATGGTCCTGGCTTCGCGGTCAACACGGACAAAGGATGATGTTGTCGCGTAGTTCACGCGGTCGTGATCGTCGAACTCAGCAGGATCGGTGACGCGGACCCGGGAGCGATGCACGTCCGACTTGTCGGCCAGGATCAGCGCGGCGGAGATGGCATCCACTGGCTCTCCGAGCTTGCCATGATCGTCACTGTGGGAGCCAATGGCACCCATCACGATGGCCGTCTCCTGCGGGGCGAGGCCGAGGCGGGTGAGGATCGTGTGTGCGAGCAGGGCGCCGGTGGTTGCGTGGCCGTGGCGGGAGACGACGTTGCCGATGTCGTGGAGGTAGCCGGCAATCTCGGCCAGGTCCTGGTGGCGACGGTCGTGTCCGAGGCGCTGAAGGATGTTGCGCGCGATGTGGGAGACCAGTCCCACATGACGGAACCCATGCTCGGTGAAGCCGAGGACGCCGAGGTTGCGGTTCGCGGCCGAGATGAGGGCGCGGGCCTCCGGATCGTCGCGGACGATTGCCGGGAGGATGCTTGTGTGGTCGTCCTGGTGCTCCGGCAGGGATTCCGGGGTGTCTGGGGTGATGCCGGTGGCTCCGTATCGTGGCTCGGCGGCAGTGTCGGTGGAATCGGTCATGGACCCTGATCTCCGGATGCGATGGCGGCGGGTGCGGAAATGTTGGGCTCATTGCGGCCAGAACCCCGAAAACAGGATAAACTGGGAGTGACCCATCGGCGTCGGATGTTCAAATAGGAGAGGTGTCCGAGACCGGCCGAGGAAGGAGGCAATACCATGTTCCCACTGAATGATGCGCTCGATGCCATTCTCCTGGGGATGTTCTTCTTCGGCCTGATCTTCACGGTCCTGTCGTTGATCCTGGGGTTCGTCGATATCGGCGGCCACGGTGATGGCGCTGGCCACGGTGATGGCGCTGGCCACGGCGACCACGGGATCGATGTTCATGGCGACAGCGGACTGGGAGAGCTGCTGGGCGGTGCGCTCAGCGTTTCCGGCATTCTCGCATTCGTGACGTGGTTCGGCGGCATCGGCTACCTGGTCCGGAACGGTTTCGGATGGGTGGCGCCGGTCGCGATCGTCGTCGCGGTGATTGGTGGGGGCATCGCGGCCCTCGTCGTGAGCTGGTTCCTGGTCAAGGTCCTGCGACCGGCGAGTACCGAACTCGATCCGAAGGACTACCAGACGATTGGGGCGATCGGCCGGGTGACCTCCTCGATTCGGGAGGGGGGCACGGGTGAGATCGTCTACGAGCTCGGCGGCACGCGACAGGTCAGCGCGGCGAGGTCGGTGTCCGGGGTGGCGATTCCGCGCGGCGTCGAGGTGGCGGTGATGCGTGTGACGCGCGGCGTCGCGGAGGTCGACACGATGGCAAACTTGCTGGACGATCGCTACCCTGAAGCCTGACTGATTCAGTCGGGAACCATTTCGTCTGCAACAACGTCTTATCTGAAGAAGGATTCGTGCGTGTGCGTCTCGACAACGGGGTCGGACGCGAGTCGCTTTCATGAAGGGGTCTTGGTATGGAGCTCACGTCGTTGATCGTGATCGTGGTGGCGCTGGTCCTGGCGGTGCTACTGATCTTCGTCCTCTCCGCGAGGCTCTACCGCAAGGTCGGCCCGAACCAGGCGATGATCGTCTACGGATTCGGCGGCACCAAGGTGGTGAAGGGCAGTGGGCGCGTCGTGTGGCCGATGGTCCAGCAGAGCCGCGAGCTTTCGCTGGAACTCATGAGCTTCGATGTGGCGCCGCAGCAGGATCTCTACACCAGCCAAGGTGTTGCGGTGAACGTCGAGGCGGTCGCGCAGATCAAGGTGAAGTCCGATCCGGTGAGCATCCTCACGGCGTCGGAGCAGTTCCTCTCCAAGGACCAGCAGAATCGGGAGAACCTGATCCGGCTGGTGATGGAAGGCCACCTTCGCGGTATCGTCGGTCAGTTGACGGTCGAGCAGATCGTGAAGGAACCGGAGATGGTGGCGGACCGCATGCGCGCGAACGTCGCCGATGACGTCTCGAAGATGGGGCTGGAGGTCGTTTCCTTCACCATCCGCGAAGTTCGGGATAACAACGAGTACATCCTCAACATGGGTAAGCCGGACATCGCCCTCGTCCGCCGCCAGGCGGATATCGCGATGGCCGAGGCCGAGCGCGACACCGCCATCCGGCGCGCGCAGGCGATGCGCGAAGCCCGGATCGCCGAGGCGGCGGCCGAGCAGGAGCAGGTGAGCGCCCAGTCGATCAGTCAGACGCGCCAGGCGGAAGCCGTTCGCGACCTTGAACTCAAGCGGGCCGAATACGAGCGGTCGGTGCAGGAACAGCGAGCGCAGGCGGATAAGGCCTACGAGATCCAGGCGAACGTGCAGCAGCAGCGGATTGTCGAAGAGCAGGTTCGCGTCGAGCGAGTCCGGAAGGAAGGGGAGATCGCGGTCCAGGAGGCCGAGATCCTCCGTCGCGAGAAGGAACTGATCGCGACCGTCCTCAAGGCCGCCGACGTCGAGCGGCAGCGCATCGAGACGCTGGCCGCCGCCGACAAGCAGCGGGCCATTCTCCACGCGCAGGCGCAGGCCGAAGCGACGCGGGCCGAAGGTGAGGCCCAGGCCGAAATCGTCCGCATCCGCGGTCTTGCCGAAGCCGAGATCATCGAGGCGAAGGGTCAGGCCGAGGCCAACGCGATGCAGATCAAGGCCGGAGCGTATCAGGCGTACAACCAGGCGGCGGTCCTTGATCGCCTGCTGACGGAACTGCCTGCGGTGGTTCGCGCCGCGGCGGAGCCGCTGAACAGGGTGGACAAGATCACGGTCGTCTCCACGGGTGGCGATGGTGGCGGGACGGGCGTGAACCGCGTGACGAGCGATGTCTCCACGCTGGTGGCGCAGGTGCCGGCGCTGGTGGAGTCGCTGACGGGCATCCGCATCCAGGACCTGCTGGATCACGTTCCGGCGGGGAATGCATCGAAGGATGGTGCTGCGCCGAACGGCACCTCCACGCGATCGACCACACGGGATGTCGTTCCGGCACGATCCCCGGAGCCCAAGACTCCGCCAGCCCCTGTGGTGGAGGCGGAGCCGGTCACCGACGCTGCGGCACCGGTCCCGGCAGGCACTCCCGGCGAGGAATAGGCGTTCGAATCCTGCCTGATTGGGCGGGTTCGTGACCGGACGAACGGCCCCCTGGCATGTCAGGGGGCCGTTTCCGTGCGTGCTATGATTTCCCACCAGACAGGGAGTCTTTCGGACTCGTGCGCTCCCGATTGCTGCGCCCGATGGTTTGCTTACGCCTAATGGATCGCTTCCGATGACCGATGAATTTCGCCAATCCATCCCCGGCGGAGACGCGCAGCGCGTCCGGGTCGACGCGCTGGGGGAGCCGGGGAATCGCCGGTTCCGATTCAGCGCCGTGATCGAGGGCGAGACCTTCATCGTCTGGATGGAGAAGCAGCAATTGCAGGCGCTTGGTCTCGCGGTGGAGCAGATGCTCGATCAGCTGCCGGAGGGATCGGGAATCATGGCGCATGAATCGCTGCCGCTCGATTTTGACGACGCGACGCGAAGCCAGTTCCGCGCTGGCCGCATGGAGCTGGGGTTCGACCCGATTCGCGACCGGATCGTGATCTCCGCGCACGACCTCCAGGAGGAGGCGGCGCTGCCGTCGCTTTCCGTGCGGATCTCACGATCGCAGGCGTTGGAGTTGAGCACCGATGCCGCGTTGGTGGTCTCGGCGGGGCGTCCGCGTTGCCCGATGTGCGGGGAGTTGTACGATCCGAAATCGCATCATGTCTGCCCGGAGCAGAACGGCCACCTTCCGCTCTCGCTCGATCCGGACGAGTTCCTGTCCTGATTGAGGTTGACAGGGGGAGATCGACGGTCGTACCATGATCGAGGCTGACGGATAGTCGTTCGGCCTATGTTCCGAGGATTCACGATGTCGCTGCCGCACAACAGCATTGCCATTATCAGCCTCGTACTTATTGAGCTCCCGGTAGGGAGCCGATGGTGCGTGGGCGGGCAGCAAAGCTGGTAGTGAACCAGAGCAAGTGACGAATCTGATGCTGGCCTCCCCACATGGGAGGCTTTTTTGTTGCGTATCACCCCATCACCTGGCGACTCACCGACGCGTCGCCCGGACCTGAAGGACTCAGTTCCATCCCTTCACCGTCGCAGGGAATCCCGGCACCGGTTGCCGGACACGCGGTTCAAACGATGGCACGCCATCGCTCGCCGCCAACACCAGGGACGACATCGATCTCGGACACGCGAGACAGGATGGAAACGGAGCACGATATGGTCGTTGCACAGTCGCGAACCAGGACCGACATCGCCGAAGATCCTCAGCTTCTGGCTGTCGAGGTTGGCCAGATTTCCGCGCAGCCGGAGATCCTCTCCGGCGCGGAGATTACATGCCGCAGCCTGGAGGCGGAGGGCGTAACGACGGTCTTCGGATACCCTGGCGGCGCGGTGATCCCGCTCTACGATGCGATTGCGAACGCGAGCTTCCATCATGTGCTGTCTCGATTCGAGCAGTGGGCGGGGCATGAGGCGCAGGCGTATGCCCGCGTCACCGGCGAAGTCGGCGTCTGCATTGCGACCTCCGGTCCTGGCGCGACGAACATCGTGACCGCGCTCGCCGATGCCTTCCTCGATTCGATCCCGATGGTTGCCATCACCGGCCAGGTGATCCAGCCGCTGATCGGGCGCGATGGCTTCCAGGAAGTCGATATCACCGGCATCACGCTTCCGGTGACGAAGCACAACTACCTCGTGCGACGGATCGAGGACATCGCCCCGACCATCAAGGAAGCGTTCTACCTCGCGCGGACGGGGCGTCCGGGTCCGGTGCTGGTCGACATCCCGAAGGATGTCTTCAATGCGAAGGCGCCTTTCGTCTGGCCGGAGACCACTGGCCGTCGCAGCTACCAGCCGAGCTTCGTGCCGAACATGCGGCAGGTGCGGCTGGCGGCGGACGAGATCGCGAAGGCCCGCAAGCCGCTGATCATGGCCGGGCACGGCATCATCCTCGCCAAGGGTGAGGCCGAGTTCCAGGCGTTCGCCGAGAAGACCGGTATCCCGGTGATCTACACGCTGCTCGGGCTGGGCGCGATGGACGAGGCGCATCCGCTCTCGCTCGGCATGATGGGCATGCACGGTCACAAGCACGTGAACCGCGCCCTCGAGGAGTGCGACCTGCTGGTGAACATCGGCGCGCGCTTCGACGACCGGGCGACCGGGCGGCTGGACGGGTTCGCACCGAATGCCCGCGTCATCCACGTCGATGTCGATCCCGCCGAGATCGGCAAGAACGTCACCACGCATGTCCCGGTCGTGGGCGATGCGCGGGAGGCGCTCAAGCTCCTGATCGACGCCGTCGAGGTGCGGAAGTATCCCGAGTGGCGACGCTGGATCGATAGCCAGAAGGACCGGGTGCTCGCCGCCGCGCTGGAGGATCGTCCGGAGTGGCCGGAGCCCTACACGATCATCAAGGCAATCGCGCAGGCAACCGACCACGAGGCGATCGTGACCACCGATGTTGGGCAGCACCAGATGTGGGCGGCCCAGCACATCGGCGTCCGTCACGGCACGCGCTGGGTGACCTCCGGCGGCCTCGGCACGATGGGCTTCGGCCTGCCGTCCGCGATTGGCGCGAAGATGGGGCGCCCCGAGCTGGAAGTCTGGACGATCATCGGCGACGGTGGCTTCCAGATGTCGCTGAACGAGCTGGCGACAGCGGTGCAGGAGAACCTGGACATCAACATCGCCATCATCAACAACGGCTACCTCGGCATGGTCCGCCAGTGGCAGGATCTCTTCCACAATCACAACTATTCCGAGACGCGGATCAGCTCGCCGGACTTCGTGAAGCTCGCGGAGTCGTACGGTGTGACCGGCATCCGCGTGACAGAGGACCACGAGATCGAACCCGCGATTGCGAAGGCCCGCTCCATCAAGGGGCCGGTGCTGATCGAGTTCATCGTGGAGCCGGAAGCGAACGTCTACCCGATGGTCGCGCCGGGCGCGAGCAACTCCGAGATGATTCACCACCCGAACAACGCCGGCGAGGAGAACTAGCCATGCGACGAACTCATACCCTCGTGGTGCTGGTCGAGGATCAGCCGGGTGTCCTGAACCGCGTCGTGTCCCTGATCCGGCGCCGTAACTTCAACATCGATTCGATCGCGGTTGGCCACAGCGAGCAACCGGGGTTCTCCCGGATGACGCTGATGGTCACCGGCGAGGACAATGAGGTCGAGCAGGCCGTCAAGCAGTTGTACAAGCTGCTGGAGGTCATCAAGGTGACCGACCTGGCGCACGACCAGGCGATCACGCGCGAGATGGTGCTCGTGAAGGTGGCTGCGAAGAACGGCCAGCGAAGCGAGATCATGCAGATCGCCGAGGTCTATGGCGCTCGCATTCTGGATGCGACGCCAAGTTCGCTGATGATCGAAGCCACGGGCTCCGAAGACCAGATCGAATCCTTCCTGGCCATGATGCGCATTTTCGGGATTCGGGAGATGGTGCGCGCCGGCAAGATTGCGATGGCGCGGGCCTCGGCACCGAAGCCGCAGGGACGCATCGAGCGGATCGGCGACGATCGTTTCGCGGTGGCTGACTGACCAACATCTGACGATTCAGAGGGAGCATGTGCTCCCTCTTCGTTTCGTACACATCCGGCCCGGAGACGGGCGAATCCGTCCATGATGTTCATGGATGAGCAGGATTGGCGACCGAGGTCGCCGCAGGAGGACGTTTCAATGCCGGCGGTTATCTACTATGAGAACGACGCGACCCTTGCCCCGCTTCAGGACAAGACGATCGCCATCATCGGTTACGGCGCGCAGGGCCACGCGCATGCGCTCAACCTTCGCGATTCCGGCCTGAACGTGGTTGTTGGCCTGCACGAGGGCAGCAAGAGCCGCGAGAAGGCGGCCGCCGCCGGCCTCAAGGTCGCGACTGTCGATGAGGCCTCCGCCCAGGCCGACGTCATCATGGTTCTCGTGCCGGATCACCTGCAGAAGGCGATCTACACCGAGTCGATCGCGCCGCACCTGACGGCGGGCAAGATGCTGATGTTCGCGCATGGCTTCGCCATCCATTTCGGCGCCATCGTGCCGCCGGCGGATGTCGATGTCACCATGATCGCGCCGAAGTCCCCTGGTTCCCGCGTGCGTGAGCTTTACGAGGAAGGCATCGGTGTGCCGGCCCTGATCGCGGTCCACCAGAACGCGACCGGCAATGCGAAGGAGAAGGCTCTTTCCTATGCGCGGGGCATCGGCTCCCTCTCCGCCGGCGTGCTGGAGACCACCTTCCGCGAGGAGACCGAAACCGACCTCTTCGGCGAGCAGGCCGTCCTCTGCGGCGGTGTGGCCGCGCTGATCACGGCTGGTTTCGAGACGCTGGTCGAGGCGGGGTACGAGCCGGAGAGCGCCTACTTCGAGTGCCTCCACGAGATGAAGCTGATCGTCGACCTCATCTATGAAGGCGGCCTGACGATGATGCGCGAGGTCATCTCCGACACCGCCGAGTACGGCGACTATTACGCCGGGCCGCAGGTGATCACCGCCGAGACCAAGCTGGCGATGAAGCAGATCCTCAAGCGCATCCAGGACGGCGATTTCGCCCGCGAGTGGATCGCCGAGAACGAGAACGGTCGCCCGAACTTCCTCAACATGCGCCAGTCGGCCAACGATCACGAGATCGAGCGCGTCGGCGCGCAGCTGCGCGGGATGATGCCGTTCCTGAAGTCCGGCAAGGCTGCCCGCGAGGCGGCGAAGGCTGCGTCCAGCGCGCAGTAGGTGACAGCCGGCTCCGCACCCCGCCGTATCGGCGGGGTGCGGACCGACCCAAGCACGAAAGAAGAGCACCATGACTTCCCGGGAACCCCACGTATCCGACCGCGTCATCGTTTTCGACACCACGCTTCGCGACGGCGAGCAGTCGCCGGGCGCGACGCTTACGGCTGACGAGAAGCTCGAGGTGGCCGATGCCCTTGTGGCGCTCAACGTGGATGTGATCGAGGCGGGATTCCCGGCGGCGTCTCCCGGTGACTTCGAGGCCGTGAAGGCGATCGCTGGCCGCGCGAAGGGCGTCACCATCGCCGGGCTGGCGCGGGCAGTGCCGGGTGACATCGAGCGGGTCGCGCAGGCCGTGCGCGGGGCCGAGAGTCCGCGCATCCATACCTTCATCGCGACCTCCGATATTCACCTGAAGCACAAGCTGCGGATGACCCGCGAGCAGGTGCTGGCGAAGGTCGATGAGAGCGTCCGCTACGCCAAGAGCTTCCTGAGCGATGTCGAGTTCTCCTGCGAGGACGCGACGCGCTCCGATCCCGACTTCCTTGTGCAGGTCTTCCAGGTCGCCATCGCGGCGGGCGCGACCACCATCAATGTCCCGGACACGGTCGGGTACACGACACCGGGCGAGTACGTGAAGCTGATCTCCTACCTGCGCGAGCACGTGCAGGATATCGACAAGGCGATCATCTCCGTTCACTGCCACGATGATCTCGGCATGGCGACGGCCAATACGTTGGCGGCGGTCGGGGCCGGGGCGCGGCAGGTGGAAGTGACCATCAATGGCCTCGGAGAGCGGGCCGGGAACACCGCGCTGGAGGAGGTCGTGATGGCCCTTCAGACACGCGGCGGCCAGTTCGGCAATGTCTCCACGCGGATCGAGACCCAGCGCCTGGTGCCGACGAGCCGCCTGGTCAGTTCGCTGACGGGGCTGGCGGTGCAGGCGAACAAGGCGATCGTGGGCGCGAATGCCTTCGCGCATGAGGCCGGCATCCACCAGGATGGCGTGCTGAAGGAGCGCTCGACCTACGAGATCATGGACCCGGCCGATGTGGGCTGGGAGGGCGCGAAGCTGGTGATCGGCAAGCATTCCGGTCGCGCGGGTTTCCGCAGCACCCTGGCCGAACTGGGCCTGAAGCTGGACGACGAGCAGGTCGAGGACGTCTACAAGCGCTTCCTGGAGCTGGCGGACCGCAAGAAGCACATCACGGGTGCCGATATCGCGGCACTGGTCGCCGACGAGGTGCAGGCCGAGGGCGTGCCGTTCCACCTTGCGCGCTGGAACGCGAGCCTTGGCAGCGGTGGCGACGCCACGGCAAGCGTCGTTATCGAGCGCGACGGCGTCGAGAACTCCGGCGACGGCTCCGGAAACGGTCCGGTGGATGCGCTGATGGGCGCCATTGATGCCGCCGTTGGGATCGAGAACGAACTCGTCTACTTCAACATCGGTGCGGTCACGCCAGGTGAGGATGCGCAAGGCCAGGTTCATGTGCGCATCCGGGTCAATGGCGACCTGTTCAGCGGCCATGGATTAGCGACCGACATTGTCGAGGCGAGCGGACGGGCGTACCTCGCCGCGCTCAGCCAGGTGGTCGCAGCGAAGCCGGATACCGTTCTGATGGGGTCGTCGACCTCTCGCTGGAGCTAGGTTCATCATGTCATCTCCGTCCAATGTCACTCCATTCCCCACCCCTGCGGTGAGCGAGGAGCAGCTGGAAGTCTGGAAACGGGAAAGCGTCGTCCGCAGCTTCAATCACGGTTCGCGACAGGCGATTCCCCTCGCGCCGCAGATGATCGATGTCGTTCATCGTGTCATCGCCATCCACGACCTCACGGTGGAGCGTGTACTCGACCTCGGCGCGGGCGATGGCTTCGCGGCGGCGAGCGTGATGGAGCGCTATCCGCTGAAGCATCTGGTGCTCGTCGATTTCTCGCAGCCGATGCTGGAGGAGGCGAAGGGTCATTTCAAGGACGCGCCATTCCCGGTCGAGTACGTGGAGGGTGACCTCCGTGATGACGCGTGGTGGCCGGGTGTCCAGCGCAGCGGGCCGTTCGACCTCGTGATCTCGCGGTTCGCGATCCATCACATCGCGGATGAGCTCAAGCAGAAGCTCTACGCGCAGGTCTTCCAGTTCTTGCGTCCGGGTGGCGTGTTCGTCAACATCGAGCATGTGAAGTCCGGCTCGGCCACCTTGCAGGAAGCGTTCGATCGCCTCATGATCGAGGGCATCGTGCGGCAGGGGGCGACGGAAGAGACGCGCGAGGAGATTGTGACCTCCTACAAGGCGCGGCAGGACAAGGATGTGAACATCCTGGCGCCGGTCGAGATGCAGCTGGAGTGGTTGCGGTCGGACGGGTTTGCCGATGTCGATTGTGTGTTCAAGCTCTTCGAGCTTTCCGTCTTGACCGGACGGCGACCGGAGTAGCTCTGGATATACGGCATCGACAGGGATAGCCTCCATTGTTCAGGGCAGGAGTTTCACCATCTCTTCGCGCGAAGTGCGAAGGGATGGCCATCCCCACAGGCAATGGTGCTTCGGGCGGCGCATTGTACGTCGTCAATACTGGGCGTGTTTCGTTTCGTGGAGGCAGGACCGTGTCGCACCCGCAGACGTTGGCGGAGAAGGTTTGGAATCAGCACATCGTGCGTTCCGCCGCCGGTGAACCCGATCTGCTCTATATCGATCTGCACCTCGTGCACGAGGTGACATCCCCGCAGGCGTTCGACGGTCTGCGACTGAACAACCGTGGCGTGCGGCGGACGGATCTTACCGTCGCCACCGCCGATCACAATGTGCCGACCATCGGGATCGGCCTGCCGATCGCCGACCCGATCTCGGCGACGCAGGTGCGCAAGCTCTCCGAGAACTGCGCCGAGTATGGCGTCCGCCTGCATCCGATGGGCGATCCTGGCCAGGGCATCGTTCATGTCATCGGGCCGGAGATGGGCGTCACGCAGCCGGGAATGACGATCGTCTGCGGGGACAGCCACACGTCCACGCATGGGGCGTTCGGGGCGCTGGCGTTCGGCATCGGCACGTCGGAGGTCGAGCATGTCCTCGCCACGCAGACGTTGCCGCAGAACCGCCCGAACACGATGGCGATCACGGTCGATGGCACGCTCCAGCCGGGCGTGACCGCGAAGGACGTCATCCTCGCGATCATCGGGCGGATCGGCACCGGCGGCGGTGCGGGCAACATCGTCGAGTATCGCGGGCGAGGTGTTCCGCAATCTGTCGATGGAAGGCCGGATGACGGTCTGCAACATGTCCATCGAGGGTGGCGCGAAGGCCGGGATGATCGCGCCGGACGACACGACCTTCGCTTACATCGAGGGTCGGCCATTCGCGCCGAAGGGCAAGCTCTGGGAGCAGGCGCTCGACTATTGGCGCTCGCTGCCGACCGACGGGGGGGCGGAGTTCGGGTCCGAGGTCATCATCGATGGCAACGCGATCCGGCCGCACGTCTCCTGGGGGACGAACCCGGGTCAGGTGACATCGATCGACTCGGTCGTGCCGGACCCGTCGCAGTTCCAGTCCCAGCTGGACCGCGATGCCGCCCATCGGGCGCTGAAGTACATGAACCTCGATCCGGGGACGCCGATGCGCGATATCCGGGTGGACACGGTCTTCATCGGATCCTGCACGAACAGCCGGATCGAGGATCTGCGTGAGGCTGCGAGCATCATCGAGGGGCGGCACATCTCGTCGTCGGTGCGCGGGATGGTCGTGCCGGGATCGATGCGTGTGAAGGCGCAGGCCGAGCGCGAGGGGCTGGACCGGATCTTCGAGCAGGCCGGCTTCGAATGGCGGAGCGCGGGATGCTCGATGTGCCTTGGCATGAACCCGGATCAGCTGAAGCCGGGTGAGCGCTGCGCCTCGACCAGCAACCGCAACTTCGAGGGCCGGCAGGGCAAAGGTGGCCGCACGCATCTCGTTTCCCCGCAGATCGCGGCGGCGACGGCGATTGTGGGCCATTTCGCCACGCCGGGCGACCTGTAATCGGGTTGCAGGGGGGACGCACATGAAGCCAGTGAACAAGATCGAGGGCCGAATCGCGCCGCTCGATCGCAGTGATGTCGATACCGACCAGATCATTCCGGCGGTCTACCTGAAGCGGGTGGAGCGCACCGGGTTCGGCGAAGGGCTCTTCGCGGCGTGGCGTGAGTCGGAGCCGGGGTTCGTGCTGAACCGTCCGGAATTCGAGGGCGCGCGTGTGCTGATCGCCGGTCCGAACTTCGGCACGGGGTCGTCGCGCGAGCACGCCGTGTGGGCGCTGATGGACTATGGCTTCGAGGCCGTGATCTCGCCGAAGTTCGGGGATATCTTCAAGAACAACGCGACCAAGGCGGGCCTGGTGCCGGTGCAGGTCGACCCCGAGTTCGGGGCGGAGCTGCTGGAAGCCGCGGCGGAACAGCCGTACCTCGAGGTTGTGGTGGACATTGCGAATCGGACGGTTTCCGCGCCGAGCCTCGGGATGGTCGCGAGCTTCCCGCTGGACGACTTCACCCAGCATCGGCTCCTGAACGGGCTGGACGACATTGGCCTGACGCTCCAGCACACCGACGCGATCGCCGAGTACGAGGCGAAGCGGCAGCCGTGGCTGCCGAAGATCGTGCCGATCGGGGCGGAAGCGGAGTGATCCGCATTCGTCGCGCTGCATTGACGTAACGAATCGAGGCTCGCGCCGGGATGATGGCATCCCGGTTCGGGCCTTTTCCATGGAGGATTGCACGGATGAGCAAGGCGTATCGGATTGCGGTGTTCGGGGGCGACGGTGTTGGGCCGGAAGTGATGGCCGAGGCGAAGCGGGCGATGGAGGCGGTCGCCCCTTGGAGCGGCGCGACGTTCGAGTTCGTCGATCTGCTCATCGGAGGCATCGCGATCGATACCTACGGGACCGCGTTGCGCGATGAGGATGTCGAGGTCGCGCGTGGGTGCGACGCGATCCTCCTTGGCGCGGTCGGTGGGCCGAAGTGGGACGATCCGACGGCGGCGGTGCGACCGGAGCAAGGGTTGCTGAAGGTCCGGAAGTCGCTCGGGCTCTACGCGAACCTCCGCCCGGTGACGGTCCACGCCTCGTTGGCCGATGCGTCGCCGATCAAGGCCGATCGCCTGTTGGGTACCGACCTGATCGTGGTGCGCGAGCTGACTGGCGGCCTCTACTTCGGGGAGCCCTCGAAGCAGTGGGAGGAAAACGGCGAGCGCGTGGCCGTTGATACCCTGATATACCGTGAACACGAGATCGCACGGGTCGTGCGGCTGGCGTTCGAGCTGGCGAAGGATCGCAAGCAGAAGGTGACGAGTGTCGACAAGGCGAACGTCCTTTCCTCGTCGCGGTTGTGGCGGGCGATCGTGACTGAGATCGCGCTGGAGTATCCGGAGATCGCCATCGAGCATGTGCTGGTCGATGCGATGACGATGAAGCTGATCCAGTCGCCATCGGCGTACGATGTGATCGTGACGGAGAACATGTTTGGCGACATCCTCACCGATGAGGCGTCGGTGCTGGGCGGTTCGCTCGGCATGCTGCCCTCCGCCAGCGTCGGATCGCCGGATGCGGACGGCAAGGTGCTGGCGCTCTACGAGCCGATCCACGGGAGCGCTCCGGACATTGCCGGCCAGCACAAGGCGAATCCGGCCGGAATGATCTTGTCGGCGGCGATGCTGCTGCGAACCTCGCTCGGCCTCGTGGAGGAGGCGAGCGCGATCGAGAGCGCGGTCGGGAAGGCGATCGACGAGGGCGTGCGGACCGGCGACCTCGGCGGCTCGTCCACGACGACTGCGTTCGGCGATGCGGTGGTGGCGCGTCTCGCCTGATCCGGACCTGTTCGGAACGTGAAGACGGCGCGAAGGCAGGGATGCCTTCGCGCCGTCTTCACGTTCCGGGCGTTTACTGGATTCCGGGACTTGGGGTCAGCGCGGCGTAGGGGCTGCGGTGGGGACGACCGGCGCCATTGCTACGGCGTTGGATTGTCGAGACGTTCGGGGAGGGCTTCCGGTTCGGGTGCATCCAGTGGGGCGATGACGTCCGGGAGTTCCGGCAGCTTGGCGTTCGGCGCGCTGGTGAACGGCGTCGTGGTGGAAGCGGTCGCGAGCGGGAGGCGGGCGATCAGCGTCGGTTCCGGGTAGGCTTCGTCCGTGGAAAGGGTGATGATATCCAGTTCCGTCACCGTGAAGGAGCCGAACGTCGTTTCCCGGAAGGGCAGGAGCCGCTCGTGCAGGTCGCCGATCGGAGCTTCGCGCGTGTAGTGGCCGATGGTGACGTGCGGCAGGTAGGCGTAGCGCGTGCTCGGCGGCACCACCGCAACATCCAGCAGGCGGCGGTGCAGGCGCGCGAGGAAGGCGTTGTCGCGCACATCGAGGAACGGCGCGTCGCGGAACGAGTTGATGGGGCCGAGCGTGACCTCGAACGGGGTGTATTCGCCAACGGGGATGCGGGCGACGCTGGCGAACTCCTCAAGCCTGGAGTCGTTGATCTCGTCGCGTTGCTTCGGGAATCGCTTCAGGAAGCCAAGTTCCTGGATGGGGATATGCAGGAAGCTGTCCGGGTGAAGGCGCAGAAACGGGACATCCTCGAGCGCCGCCCGTAGCTCATCGAGCGCGGGTTGAAGCGTCTCGGCGGGCACCCGGACGCAGCATAGCGCGAATGCCGAATGGCGCTGCTGCCAGCGATCGCTATCGTGGCGGCCATCGACCACCGTCGTGTCGCGCAGGAATGCCTCCCACGTCTGCTCCAGCGCCCGGGATTGCTCCACCGGGACATCGGGCATCCACGACAGCGGATGGCGCACACGCCGTCGCCAAACCCCAGGATCGAGGAAGGGACGGACGCGTGCGCTGAAGGCGGACATCCTAGCGGACAGCCTTGATGACGAGCGAGGTCTGACCGCCCGGCGTCTGGACGGTGGCCTTGTCGCCGGCCTTCTTGCTGATGAGGGCGCGGCCGATGGGCGATTCGTTCGAGATCATGCCCTGGCTGGGCTTGGCCTCGATGGCGCCAACAATGGTGTACTCCTCGTCCTCGCCATCGAAATCGACGACCACGACGCTGCCGACCTTGATGATGCCATTGGACACGCTGTCCGACGCCTCGAGGATCTTGACGTTGCGCAGCATGCTTTCCAGCTCGCCAATGCGCTTCTCGATCATCGCCTGATCCTGGCGAGCGGCATCGTAGGCGGCGTTCTCGCGAAGGTCGCCATGGGAGCGGGCTTCGGCGACGGCGGCAATGATGTCGGGGCGCTTGACCTTGATCAGATCGTCGAGCTCGGCCGAGAGACGATCGTAGCCCTCGCGGGTGACTTCGACTTTCCGGGTTTCCATATCACTCTCCAAGGCTGCCATGTAGCAAACGCACGCGCCTCTGTGAGGAGACGCGTGCGCTATCGCCGTGATTCAGGATACGACGATGAATGTGTAGACCTTACCCCACTTCGAACGTTGCTTCAATCTCGACCGCGATGCGATTGGGCAGCGATCCGAAGCCAACGGCCGATCGGGTGTGGCGTCCGGCCTCGCCCAACACCTCCACCAGCACATCCGAGCAACCATTGATGACCTGCGGATGCTGCTCGAAATCGGGGTCGGCATTGACCATGCCGAGCACCTTCACCGTATTGGTGATGCGGTCGAGCGAGCCGAGTGCAGCCTGCGCCGTGGCGAGGATCTGGAGGCCGACGCTGCGGGCGGCCTGGTAGGCCTCCTCGACGCTGACCTCGCTATCGACCTTGCCCTTCTTGATGTCGTTGGCGGGGCCGGTGCCGGCGATGAAGAGGAGATTGCCGGTGATCTGCCAGCGCACGTAGTTCGCTGCCGGACTCACGGGCGTAGGGAGCTCGATGCCGAGGTCGATGAGTCGCTGTTCGATGGTGCCTGCCATGGTGAAATGGTCCTTTCGTGACTGGTTGGAACTCAGGGGTCGATTGTGCCGAGCTTGTTGGGTGCCGCGTGGAGCGAGGTGGCCCAGTCAGGGCCGGGAGCCGAGCAGGGACGTGATGCGATCGATCGCGGTGGACAGCGCCTCGTCGCTGGTGGCGAACGAGATGCGGATGTGCCCCGCGCCTGCCGCCCCGAACGCCGAGCCGGGTACGACCGCGACGTGCGCTTCATCGAGAAGCCGGGCAGCGAGGGTGACGTCGTCCAGGCCGGTCTCCCGCCCATCGACGAAGGCGTAGAACGCGCCTTCGATCGGCGGCACGCGAAGGCCGTTCACGGCGTTCAGGCCATCCGTCACCAGCCGGCGGCGGCGATCCCAGGCCGCGACCATCTCGCCCACGGCCGCCTGATCTCCCTCCAGCGCCGCGACGCCACCTGCCTGCACGAACGACGTGGCGCAGGTGATGGAATGACTCTGGACCTTCGCGATCTGGTTGATGAGCGGAACGGGACCTGCCACGTATCCGAGTCGCCAGCCGGTCATCGCATAGGCCTTCGAGAACCCGTTGAAGGTCAGCGTGCGTTCCGCCATGCCGGGCAGGGATGCGATGCTGATGTGTCTGGCGTCTCCGTACAGGATCTTCTCGTAGATCTCGTCCGACCAGACGAGGAGGTCGTGCTCGATGGCGAGGCTGCGGATGGCCTCCAGCTCCTCCGCGCGCAAGACGCGCCCGGTCGGGTTGTTCGGGGAGTTGACGAGGATGACGCGCGTTGCTGGCGTAATCGCGGCCTCCAGGGTCTCCTTGCGCACCGTGAAGCCGTCGTCCGGATCGAGTTCGACGCGCACGGCGCGACCACCCGCCAGTTCGATCTGGGGGACGTAGGAGACCCACGACGAATCGAGCACGAGGACATCGACACCGGGCTGGACGAATGCCATCGCGGCCGCGAAAAGCGCGAGTTTGCCGCTGGGCGTGACAAGGACGTTGTTCGGTTCGGTCGGGATGCCGTTCTCCGCGACCAGCTTGCGGGCGATGGCGTTCCTCAGTGCCGGAATGCCGTTGCTCGCGACGTAATGTGTGTCGCCCGCGTTCATGGCGTCGATCGCCGCCTGGCGGATGTGCGCCGGGGTGATGAAGTCGGGATCGCCGCCACCGAGGTCGATCACATCGATCCCCTCGGCGCGGAGCTTCCGCGCGCGATCAGAGACGGCGACGGTGGGGGAGGGGCTGGCGTTGCGTACGCGGTCGGCGGCGAACCGCGCGAAGTCGTCTTGGGTGGGCATGTGGTGCAGAGCCTTTCTCGGTTGGCGAGCGACGGGCGGGCCGGAATCGGCCGCGGCGTCGGTCCGGGACGTGCGTAGCGTACCGAATGACTGCCCTGTGCGGAAGGGGACCGGTGGGAACCCTATGGGGCTGAGGGGCGTTGTGATGGAGACGGTACAATCGGCGTGCAGGTCGATTGCAACGCGCGGATTCGGGCGACGGACGGCGATGGCATCCGTCGTATAGCTGGAGGAACCCACGATGAAAGCATCACTCGGTGTGGGACGAGCGACATTGCGGACGGCGATGGCACTCTTGCTGGGACTGGTCGGACTCGGCTCGATGATCGGTCCGCTGACGGCATCGACGACGCTGGCTTCGCAGAAGTCCGGATTGGTCGATGACGAAACGTACGTTTCCGATACAACGGGTGAGGAAATCACCTGGGGTGGCGACTGGACCTACGACGAGGAGTCCTCGTTTGTCGAGGGCGACGTGGAGCGCCTCGCGCTGACGGGTGACGCCGGCTTGCTGGACGTCATCTACTTCCCGCCGGGACTCGATTTGGCGTCGACCCGCGATGACCTCTTCGATCTGCTGACGGATGGCGCGGACGACACGCTCCAGATAGACCGCGGGGACTATCCGGGTTCGTCCGGCGAGGTCTCCTACTCGCTGGACAAGGTGTTGGTGGGCGATGTCGAGCTTGCGATGTTCACATTGCTCATGGAGCGCTCCGACGATACCTTCATCACGGTCTTCTACTCCACGCCGAGGCTCTTTGAGGACGGCATGGAGAGTGCCCAGGACAACATCGAGATCGGCGGGGCAGGAATCTTCCAGGGCATCAAGCCGTCGGGCCTGAAGGCCGCGCTTGACGGCGCGCCGCCGCTGCTCGATGGAACGTCCGGCTCGCGCACGAGTACGGGCAACAAGACGCCGGAAGCCCGGACGGATGAGACTGAGACCCCGGAGGCCGAGACGACGCGTGAGTCCCGCAGTGGCCGCGACGACGAAGCCACCGAGACTCCGGAAGCCGAGGGCAGTGGGAAGACGAGCACACGTGGTGGGCAGGACGACGATGCCACCGAGACTCCGGAAGCCGAGGGCAGTGGGAAGACGAGCACACGTGGTGGGCAGGACGACGATGCCACCGAGACCCCGGAAGCGAAGGGGAGCGGTTCCACCGGCTCGAAGAAGTCCACCACCGGCGCGAGTGACTTCGAGGACCTTGGCGTGGTTGGTGAGGGCGAGTACGAAAGCCCACAATACGGTATTCCAGTCGAATGGACCGACGCCTGGCTGGTGGACGAGTCGCTCGACGAGCCGGTCATCTCTGACACGGGTTCCGGCACGGACCAGATCGGGTTGATCCGCGCGGAGTCCGACGGCGCGGAGACGTACGGGGCGCTCTCCGTCCGCTTCTTCGAGGCGGGCTCCAGTGATACGCCTGAGAGCGTGGTCGAGTACTGGACGTCGAAGGACTATCTGAATGGCGGGGCGGGCGATGGCTCGACGGTGCTGTTGCAGGATGCCACGAAGACCGAGGGCAGTGTCGTCCTGATCTCCGAACTGGACAACGGCGATACGCTGGTTCAGTACCTCTCCGTCTTCTTCCTCGACCGGGGCAAGACCGCGGTGATGATCGAGTTCTATTCCACGGATGCGTCCATAGCGGACGCCTATGCCGATGTGGAGGATGGCATCACGGTCGATGGCCAGCCGATCCTGACCCTGTTCGACGCACGCGACATCGAGGATGCGCTCGCCGATCAGTAGCGCCTCCGGATTCGACGACACGCGAAGACCTCCCGCTCAGCGAGCGGGAGGTCTTCGCGTTCGGGTGATTGTGAAGGGCGTGTTGGCACATGTCGTCATGTGAGTGCCAGATTTCCTGGCACTCTTGCCTTGCGGAGTGCTAAGCGCTGTGCTAGATTGGGCGTGCGAATTCTGGCAGTCCGGACTCGTGACTGTCAACGCGCTGAACGTGCCGCCTCTGGCGGATTGAACGATTCGGGTATCACAGGAGGAATGCTGCACCATGGCAGATTCGGCAATCGCTCTCAAGCCCCTTGGTGATCGTCTCGTGATCAAGCCTGCGACGCGTGAGGAGACCACGAAGAGCGGCATCGTGCTGCCGGACACCGCGAAGGAGAAGCCGCAGCGCGGCACGATCGTCGCCGCCGGCGAAGGCCGCCGCGACGAGAGCGGCGCGCGCATCGCGCTGGACGTGAAGGTCGGCGATGAGGTGCTGTTCGCCAAGTACGCCGGCACCGAGTTCAAGCTGGACGACCAGGATCTGCTGATCCTCTCCGAGAAGGACGTGCTGGCGATCGTCGGCTAATCCCGATTCGCCGCCAACGGTCTCATTACGCGACAAGGAGTTTCACTCGTGGCCAAGATTCTGGAGTTCAACGAGGCTGCCCGCAAGTCCCTCAAGGAGGGCGTGGATACCCTCGCCAATGCGGTCAAGACGACCATGGGGCCGAAGGGCCGCAACGTCGCGCTCGACAAGAAGTTCGGCGCCCCGACCGTCACCCACGACGGTGTGACCGTGGCGAAGGAAATCGAGCTCGAAGATCCGTTCGCCAACATGGGCGCGCAGCTCCTCAAGGAAGCTGCCACCAAGACGAACGACGCCGCCGGTGACGGCACCACCACCGCGACCGTGCTCGCGCAGGCCATCGTTCACGAGGGCCTCCGCAACATCGCCGCTGGCGCGAACGCCATGCTGCTGAAGCAGGGCATCGACAAGGGCACCGACGCGGTCGTGGCCCACGTCCTCTCCCTCGCGACCCCAGTCGAGGATCGCACGGAGATCGCCCAGGTTGCGTCCATCTCCGCGGCTGATGACGAAATCGGCGAGCTCATCGCCGAGGTCATGGAGAAGGTCGGCAAGGACGGTGTGATCACGATCGA
The DNA here is from genome assembly GCA_049840815.1 of Thermomicrobiales bacterium. Taxonomy (GTDB): domain Bacteria; phylum Chloroflexota; class Chloroflexia; order Thermomicrobiales; family UBA6265; genus JASGDN01. The sequence continues at coordinate 160,163 of JASGJI010000010.1, forward strand.
GGAGTCCAAGGGCTTCGAGTTCGAGACCGAGTACACCGAGGGCATGCAGATCGATCGCGGGTACAACTCCGCCTACTTCGTGACCAACACGGAGAGCATGACGGCCGAGTTCGAGGATCCGTTCATCCTCATCACCGACAAGAAGATCTCCGCCATCGCGGACATCCTGCCGGCCATCGAGGCCGTCGCCCGCACCGGCAAGGCGCTGGTCATCCTCGCCGAGGATGTCGATGGCGAGGCGCTGGCGACCCTGGTCGTCAACAAGCTCCAGGGCCGCTTCCAGTCCCTGGCCGTCAAGGCTCCGGGCTTCGGCGACCGCCGCAAGGAGATGCTGCGTGACATCGCCGCCCTCACCGGCGCGACCGTGGTCTCCGAGGAAGTCGGCCGCAAGCTCGACAGCGTGACGATCGAGGACCTCGGTTCCGCCCGCCGCGTGGTCGCCACCAAGGACGAAACCACGTTCGTGGATGGCCAGGGCTCCAAGCAGGCCGTCGAGGGCCGCGTGGCGCAGATCCGCCAGGCGATCGAGACGACGTCCTCCGACTTCGACCGCGAGAAGCTGCAGGAGCGCCTGGCCAAGCTGGCCGGTGGCGTGGCAGTCATCAAGGTCGGCGCCGCGACGGAGACCGAGCTCAAGGAGAAGAAGCACCGGGTCGAAGACGCGCTGAGCGCGACCCGCGCCGCGGTCGAAGAGGGCATCGTCCCGGGCGGCGGCGTGACGCTGATCCACGCGATTGCCTCGCTGGATGGCATCGACGCCGAGGGTGACGTCAAGACCGGCGTCAACATCCTGCGCCGCGCCCTCGAGGAGCCGCTGCGTGCGATCGCCTCGAACGCGGGCCGCGATGGCTCGGTCGTGATCGAGCGGGTTCGCCAGCTCCAGGCCGAGAAGGGCGACCAGAAGATCGGCTACAACGTCATCACCGATCAGTATGTGAACATGATCGAGGCCGGCATCACCGACCCGGTGAAGGTCACGCGCTCCGCCGTCGCCAACGCGGCGTCGATCGCGGGCATGATCCTTACCACGGAGGCCCTGATCTCTGACAAGCCGGAGCCGGCTGCCCCCATGGGCATGCCGCCGGGCGGCATGGGTGGCATGGACTACTAGTCCACCTCCCGCCGGAACCTATCCGGCAGCGAACGACCCGGACGCGAGCAATCGCGTCCGGGTCGTTCTGCGTTCCAGTCTGTTGATCTACCCGTCACTCGCTCCGCATGGACTCTCGTGAATGATGCATTCTCCGAGATTCCGCCTGTCGCACGATCTGCTGAGCCCGCGCGAAGTCGTCCGGGCCATTCATGTTGAAGCAGGAACGCAGATCGGGATCGAACATCGCAAACGTCGCACGTGGAATGATCTGGACCTTGGCGCTGGCGAACCAGCCGGTCACCCGGAAGCGACGTGCAACGAGACGTGTCTCGATCACCGGCAGGGCCGCACGTGCGTAGATGGCGTGGAGTGGATGCGGTCGGCCGATCAGGGGCACGAGCGCGTCGTAGTCGCGGGGAAGGCCAGCCATGTGCGCCAGCAGACCAGCGTTCAGGAAGGGCATATCGCACGCCACGACGAGGATGTGGGTGTGGGAGGCGGCGCCCAGCGCGGCGTGAATGCCTCCCAATGCTCCTGCGTTGGGCACGACGTCCGGGACGTGGCGGAGGCCGAGCGCGGCGTAGTCCGCTGCGGTGACGTCGGTGCCGGCAAGGAAGACCTCGTCAGCGAGGTCCGTCAGAGTGCCGACGATCGTCTGGATCACGGAGGGGCCGTTCGGCGTGAGCCGTAACAGGGCCTTGTTCTGGCCCATGCGCGTCGAGCGGCCACCGACGAGGATGGCGGCGCTCAGTGGTGCCGTCACGAGTTGTCCCGTGCCAGAAGGTAGGGACGGCCCGCACAGGCTGGGCAGCACACGCTGCCTTCGATGATGACCTCCCGTCCGTTGAAGACCTCTTCACCGCAGGACGTGCAGGTGGCGCGACGATCCGGGCTGGAGACCAGCGCTGCGACCGGCTCGATCAGGAGGACGCGCTGTACCTCCAGGAGTTCCGACGCCGGCATCCGCTGATAGCCAAGCAGGTATTCCTGCCATCGACCGGTGGCATCTGGCGCGTACGCGGCGGCGGCCGTGCGGGCGGCGAGGGCCGGGCGAATGCGGATGGCCTCTGCCGTCTCCGTATCCACGAAGGTCGCAGCGACCTTGCCGAGGTCATTGCATCGCAAGGTGCGGTGTCCGAGCCAGCATCCGGTGGCGACCGATATGCCATCCGCGAAGCAACCGTCCGTCTCGACGATGGTCAGCAGCCGCTTGTCATGGCGGCCTTGCGGCAGGTCGAGGTCCAGGATGCGAGTAGCTTCCATACCCATACGCACGCCGAGGACCTGGCGTGGGCAGAGATGGTCGTGAAGCGCCGCGCTTTCGGCGAGCAGATTGTCCTGGGTGGGAGGGGTCCTGCGGGTTGTCATCGCCATCAGGACGCTCCGCCTGGCAGGGCGATGCGTTCGCGACACGCATAGACGTTGCAGCGTTCGCCGCGCAGGAAGCCGATCAGGGTGATCCCGAAGCGGCGGGCGGTCTCCACGGCGAGGCTGCTGGGGGCGGAGACGGCCGCGACGATGGGGATGCCGGCAACGGCGCTCTTCTGAAGCAACTCGAAGCTGCTGCGCCCGCTGAGCAGCAGCAGGCAATCGTGCAGGGGAAAGCGCCCCTCCAGCAGCGCCCAGCCGATCAGTTTGTCCAGTGCGTTGTGGCGTCCGACATCTTCGCGTAGGGCGATCAGGCTGCCGTCCGGGGTGAAGAGGGCGGCAGCGTGGAGGCCTCCGGTCTTGCCGAAGACGCGCTGCGCCTGGCCGAGCGCGTCCGGCAGGCCGTAGAGCGTCTCTGCGGATATGGTCGGGCCGGTCGGGAGTGTCGGGCAGCCGCGCAGGTCGAGCGCGTCGAGGCTGGCTTTTCCGCAGACACCGCAGGCACTCGTGGTGAAGAAGTGGCGTTCCAGCGGCGCCAGGTCGGGCGTCGAGGTCGCGCGGAGCGTCACGTTCACGATGTTGTATTGCTGCTCGGCGTCGATCTCGGGATCGACGCAGTAGGAGATGCGGGCGATGTCGTCGCGGTTGGCGACGATACCTTCACCGTGCAGGAACCCGGTGGCGAGTTCGAAATCGTTGCCAGGCGTGCGCATGGTGACGGCGACCGTATGGCGTTCGTCTCCGGCGATGAGGCGAATCTCCAGCGGTTCCTCGGTTGCGAGGTCATCCGACCGCATTCGGCCATTGCCACCCTCGATCGTCCAGACCCGCGTGGAGGTCTTCGTGCCGGGTCGGGTGATCATGCCACGCTCCTTTCGCGTCGGGGATCGTCGATGCCCAAGTGTGCCATGGATGACGGCGGTCGGGGCCGGGGTTGTGCTATCACTACGGTCAGGAGATGGACAGCCGGATACGAATCGGGTTGCATCAGGCCCGAGCGCAACGATGCGGGAGGCGTCATGAGCGAGGCAGATCAGTCTGTGAAGGCGATGCTGACGCGGCCGGAGGTGTTGCAGGGGCAGGGCTCGCCGGATGCCCCCGCGACCGGGTGCGGTCCCGAGACGGACGCGAAGCCGAGCCGGCACGATCATCATGCGCCTGCTGCCGGGTGGGGCGCGGCGATCAGCGTCGGCAAGGTGCTGCTTCGTGAACGCGAACTGACCCAGTCGCCGCGCATCATGCTGACCATGAATCAGGAAGGGAACGGCTTCGACTGCCCTGGATGCGCGTGGCCGGACGATCCAACGGTCAAGCTCGACATCTGCGAAAACGGCGTCAAGCACTCGACGTGGGAGATGACGGCGAAGCGGACCGGACCGGCCTTCTTTGCGGAGCACACGGTGTCCGAGCTGATGACGTGGAGCGACTTCGCACTCGAGGACGAAGGACGGCTGACCGAGCCGATGTCCTACGACGCGGTATCCGATCGCTACGTCCCGATCTCCTGGGACGAGGCACTTTCGACGATCGGGGAGACGCTGCGCGGGCTGGACTCGCCGGATCAGGCTGCGTTCTACACCTCCGGGCGGCTAAGCAACGAGGCGACGTTCCTCTATCAGTGGTTCGGGCGGGAGTTCGGAACGAACAACTTCCCCGATTGCTCCAACATGTGTCACGAGGCCAGTGGTGTGGCGCTGCGGGCCGCCGTTGGGACGAACAAGGGCACGGTCGATCTGGAGGACTGGGAGAAGGCGGATGCCATCTTCCTGTTCGGAGTGAACGCGGCGTCCAACTCGCCGCGCAGCCTCACGTATCTCGCCGACGCGCATCGGCGTGGCGCGGCGATCGTCCACGTCAATCCGCTGGTCGAGGCGGCGGCCACGAAGACGATCGTGCCGCACGAGATCGTGGATATGGCGCTCTTCCGCTCGACCCCGACGACCACCATGAATGTCCAGCCGCGCATCGGCGGCGACGCGGCACTGGTGCGCGGCATCGCGAAGGCGCTCTTCGAGCTTGCCGAGACCGATCCGGGCGCCCTCGACCACGCCTTCATCGATCGTTTCACGCATGGCGTGGATGCTTATCGCACGCTCTGCGCGGAGGCGATGTGGGCGGATCTGGTGCATCAGTCGGGTGTCTCCGAGGCGACCATGCGTGAGATGGCGACGGTCTACCGGAATGCCCGGGCGACCATCATCGCGTGGTGCCTTGGAATCTCGCAGCAAGGACATGGCGTGGACACGATTCGCGAGATCGTGAACCTGCTGCTCCTGCGCGGGAACATCGGGCGATCGGGAGCTGGCCCCTGCCCGATCCGGGGGCATAGCAACGTGCAGGGCAACCGTACCTGTGGCGTCAATCACCATCCATCCGATGCGTTTCTGGATGGCATCGCGAAGGCCTGTGCGATCGAGCCGCCCCGGAAGCCGGGTCTGGATGTCGTCGCGACCATGCAGGGGATGCATGCCGGTGAGGTGAAGGGCTTCGTGGGGATGGGCGGCAACTTCGCGCTGGCGACGCCGGATACTCCATACGCCTTCGAGGCGTTGCGGCGGTGCGAGCTGACGGTGCAGGTCTCCACGAAGCTCAATCGCAGCCATCTCGTACATGGCAGGCGGGCGTTGATCCTGCCGTGCCTTGGACGGTCCGAGAAGGACATCCAGGCGAGTGGGCGGCAATCGCTGACGGTCGAGGACTCGATGAGCATGGTGCACCTGACATCCGGGCGGAAGACCCCGGCATCGGAGCACCTCCGCTCCGAGCCCGCGATCATCGCTGGAATGGCGAAGGCGACGCTGCCGGCATCACGCACGCCGTGGGATGCGCTGGTCGGCAACTACGACCTCATCCGCGACCGCATGGCGATCGGGTTGGAGGGATTCGACGACTTCAACCGACGTGTCCGGCAGCCGAACGGGTTTCGCATCCGGCAGGCGGCGCGGGAACGCATCTTCCTGACGCCGTCCGGGAGGGCGGAGTTTGCGTCCGAGACGTTGGTCGATGCCCTGCCGCCGGATGGGCAACTGATGCTGAGCACGATGCGCTCGCACGACCAGTTCAACACGACGATCTACACGAACGACGATCGCTATCGCGGCGTGAAGAACCTGCGGACGCTGTTGCTGATGAACGCGGCAGACATGCAGGCGCGCGGGTTGAAGGAGTTCGACCGGATCGACATCACGAGCGTGGCGTCCGATGGCTCGCGGCGGAGTGTCTACGGGTATCAGGCGGTGCGCTACGACATTCCGGCGGGGTCGGCGATGGGGTACATGCCGGAATTGAACGTCCTGCTGCCGGTGGGGGAGTACAGCGCGAAGAGTCGCCAGCCGGTGATGAAGCATATCGGGATCGAGGTCGTCCCCTCAGGCGGGCGATCCTGATCCCGTCACGAACATCGCTGCAAGGAGTGTTGCCCACATGCGTGGCCCGACCGATCCTATCGAGGACCCGACGCCGGAGTTTGTGGATGCCGTGCTGGCGATCGTGCGCGAGATCCCTTCGGCCAAGGTGATGACCTACGGGGATATCGCCGATCGCCTGGCAGACACGCCGGATCTGGAGGGTGCGACCGGCGCATATGGGGCGCGACTGGTGGGACAGGTGATGTCGCGCCACGGGCACGCGAGCGCGTGGTGGAAGGTGATCCGGAGCACCGGCCAGCCGCCGAAGGGGTACGAACTGAAGGCCATTCCGCACTACGAGTCGGAGGGGACGCCACTCGTCGGGGCTGGCGAGTCATACAGGATCGACCTGAAGCGCGCCCGGTTCGACCCGGATCGCGTGCCGGAACCGGAGCAGCAGTCGTTGTTCTGAGAGTGGCCGGCAATGGGGCGCGTTCCGGCCCGGAATGATGGAGGTGGGCCGCATCTACGGGCTGGGGGATCGCCTATTGCCGGTCGCTCAGAGAGCAAGGACGGAAGGCACTGGCCTACTCCTCCGACCGCTCTCCCCGTCCCTCGCCCCACATCGGTGTGAGGATCTGCGGGAAAACGCGGCGACCGTATTGCTCGATCACGATCGCCTGGGTGGGGCAGGCACGGGCGCCCGCGAAGAGCTGGGGGATCGTCACGATATCGCCGTTCTCCAGCGTCAGGTAGCCCGTTTCCTGATCCAGCACGTAGTAGCCCGGCGCGGCAGCCGCGCAGGCTGCGTTCGCCACGCACCGGTTCGGCAGCAGCCGGACGGTCACGCTCTCGGTCTGGTAGAGAATCTCGCCTTGATCGCTCACGGTGTTTCCTCCTTGGGGTCGATGGGGACTTCGACGTATTCTTCGCCGACCTCGATCACCTCGCACGATCCGTTCGTCGCTTCCGCAACCCACGCCTGGAGCGCGGGAAGCTCCTCTGCCCTCGTCTGCAGGGTGAAGACCACCGTTGCGCCATACTCGACGTCCTGAAGCAGGAAGTCGGTCGCGCGGAGGGCATTCTCCAGGCGCCCAGCGTCATCATAGGTCGCCTCGATCGCGACGATCAGTCGTGGTTGCGCTTCGACGATGCCGACGATAGCCAGCGTTTCTGAGACGGATTGCCCGTAGGCGCGGATGAGGCCGCCCGCGCCCAGGAGCGTGCCGCCGAAGTACCGTGTCACCACCGCGACGACATCGGTCAGGCCGTTGCGCTGGAGGACGGAGAGCATGGGGACACCAGCCGTGCCGGATGGCTCGCCATCGTCGCTGCTGCGCTGGAACTGGCCGCGATCGCCGACGATATAGGCGGAGCAGTTGTGGTTGGCCTCCCAATTCTCCTTCTTCTTGGCCCCAATGAAGGCGCGCGCTTCTTCCTCGCTCGTCACGCGGGCGAGCGCACCGATGAAGCGGGAGCGCTTGATCTCGATCTCGTATTCGCCGCCGTGGGCGATGGTCCGATACCCCTTCAACATGCGTGTGTGTGCGTCCTCATCTGCGCTCATCCCCGGCATCCGGCGCCGGGACGGGGATCGGAGTTTGGCGCAGGTCCTTGCGCCAGACAAACTTCAGTCCCGACCAGTCGTGGTCGATGGCGGCCACTTTCGTGTCGACGATTCCGATCGGGAGCAGGACGTCGCGCAGCATCTGCTCGGTGACGTCGCTGACATGCCCGGCAGCCTTGCGTGGCCAGCCGATCCAGAGGATCCCCTCCGGGAAGATCCGTTGGGGAAGGGTTGCAGCGACCGCCGCGAGGTCCTCCGGCGTGCGGACGAAGGCGAGGATCGTGTCGATGGATGGATCGTCCGCTTCGGGCGGCAGGAGGGTTGCGTCATCGATCGGATCGGCGAAGGCCCAGCCGTCGGGTTGGTGCCAGAGCAGGAGCGTCGATCCGGCCCGGATGCCGAGCTTCTTCCGCTGCGGCGTGCCTGAGTAGCCCGCCGCCGGGGATGCCTGGTCCGATGATCCTGATGTGACTGGTGTTTTTGACGACACGGTTCGTTCCTCGCGTGGCGCGCCTGCCCGACTGGACTCCCACGATCGGCGAAAGCTGAGATACTGGAACCAGCATAGGCGAGGCAACGCAACTCCGTCACGGGATCGAAGGGTGAACCTCGCATCGAAGCTTCCATCATGCTGTGAGAGAGGATGACAGGGTGACAGTGGCGTCCGGAAGAGTTGATGAACTCGATGTGGTCCTCATTGGTGGCGGGATCATGAGCGCCACGCTGGGCGTGATGCTGCAGCAGGTGCGTCCCGACTGGTCGGTGCAGGTCTACGAGCGGTTGCTGGATGTCGGGTCGGAGAGTTCGGGATCGTGGAACAACGCGGGGACTGGTCACGCCGCGTACTGCGAAATGAACTACACCCCCCAACGTGCGAACGGGACGGTCGACATCGCCAAGGCGTTGACGATCAACGAGCAGTTTCACGTCACGCGGCAATTCTGGTCGTCGCTGATCGAGCGCGGAGACATGCCCGATCCGGGCACCTTCGTGCATGGCGTGCCGCACATGAGCTACGTGAAAGGCGATACCGACCTCGCATTTCTGCGGGAGCGGTACCGCCTGTTGAAGGAGCAGCCGCTTTTCGCCGAGATGCAGTACTCCGAGGACCTGGCAACGATCGGCGGGTGGGCACCCCTGATGTTCGACGGCCGGCCGGCCTCCGGCACCATCGGGATGACGCGGCATGACAGCGGAACCGATGTCGATTTCGGTTCCGTGACGCGGAACCTGCTGGCGTCGATTGTGAAACACGGCGGGGATGTCGCTACCGAACACGATGTGACGGGCTTGCGGAAGCTGCCGGATGGCCGGTGGCGGGTGACGGTGAAGGATCGCGGAACCGGCGGCTCGTTTGAGGTGACGGCGCGCTTCGTCTTCGTCGGTGCCGGTGGCCGTGCGGTGGAGTTGCTGCATGAATCCGGCATCGAGGAGGCGAAGGGATACGGCGGCTTCCCGGTGAGCGGGCAGTTCCTGGTCTGCACGAATTCGGAGATCATCGCCCGTCATGACGCGAAGGTGTATGGCAAATCGCAGGTGAACGCGCCGCCAATGGCGATGCCGCATCTCGATACGCGCCAGGTGAATGGCGAGCGGGCGTTGTTGTTCGGCCCGTATGCGGGCTTTTCGCCGAAGTTCCTGAAACGGGGTTCCTGGCTCGACCTCTTCTCCTCGGTCCACCTCGACAACCTGTTGACGATGCTGACCGTGGCGCGCAAGGAGATGCCGCTGACGCTGTACCTGATCAATGAGGTGCGGCAGTCGTCGGAGGATCGGCTCGATACGCTGCGTGACTTCATCCCCACGGCGACCAAGGGCGACTGGAAGCTGATCCATGCGGGGATGCGCGTGCAGACGATGAAGCGGACCTCGCGCTGGGGCGGCTCGCTGGAGTTCGGGACCGAGGTCGTCTCCGCGAAAGACGGCACCATCGCCGGGTTGCTTGGAGCGTCGCCGGGGGCGTCTACCGCACCGTCGATCATGCTGAACGTGATCCAGCGGTGCTTCCCGAACGAGTACGCGGAGTGGGAACCGAAGCTGAGCCAACTTGTGCCATCCATCGGGCGCAAGCTGAACGACGATCCGACGCTGCTCCGCGAGATCGATACCTACACGGATCGGGCGCTGAAGCTGGCGTAAGGTCTCTGTCCGGAAGGGGAACCCGGTCGCCTGATTCAGGCGACCGGGTTTGTTGGGTTGAGGATGAGGGAGCGCCCTTTGGATGTCGTTCAGGATGGTGTTATCGCGTTGGCGAGCGCGACGAGGTCCGTCGCGTCCATGCCTGGCCAGCCGTGGATGATCGCGGTCCACGCAGCAGGGACCGCCGATGCGCCGTACGCCGCGCCGAGCAGGCTTCCGGCGATGGCGGCGACGGTGTCCGTGTCCCGGCCTCCCCGCACCGCTGCTTCGAGTGCCCGGACGAGGTGATCGCCGGGAGACTGCCCCTCCGCTCGGGTGGTGACGATGGCGGACCAGGCTGCCTGGAAGGCCTCGACGACCCAGCCATTGTTCCGGAAGTCTCGGGGTGTCTTCGCCTCGGCGACTGCGATCAGGCCGCGCCAATCTTCCTGACGTGGGGTGTCGAGCAGTGGAATGCCGACGCGAATATCCAGCGTGCCGGTCTCGATGGCGTGCCGGATGGCGAGGCTCCAGAGGACGCAGGCTTCGCTGGCGGTGTTTTCGGTGTGGGTCAGTTCGCCGATTGCCGCTGCGAGGTCGGCGGCCTCTTCCGGCGGGGCATTCAGGGTGAAGAGGGGAATCGGTGCCGTCCGCATCAACGAGCCGTTGCCCGCCGAGCGACCGGACCGGTCGTGGAAGGCCTGAGCTTCAGCGCGGACACGCGCGGCGGTGGTTCCGCGCATGCCACCCACGCCCGCCGCGCTGAAGACAGCGGCGGTCTGGTTGCCGATGTCCTTCGTCACGCGCGTCCACGCGCCCCAGTGCGCGACGACGTCATCGAGGAGGCGTTGGTCGGATGTAGTTGCCCCGCTGGCGCGGGTGTCGCGCATGGCGAGCGCGATGGCGACCGCCATGCCGGTATCGTCGGTCCACTCGCCGGGTTCCCAGGCAAATCCACCTCCGCCGTTCAGGGCGATGGGCATGTCGTCCGGAAGCGGCGGTCCGAATTCGTAGCCGGCGCCCAGCGCGTCACCAGCGGCGAGGCCGAGGAAGGTGCCGGCGATACGATCCCGGCGGGTCGTTGCTGCGTCCATCGACGCATCCTCCTGCATGGCATGATGTGTTTGCGAGAGTTTCCTCTATGATCGGGCCAAGCATACCGCGATCCGTTTGCATGATGAGGAACGCTATGAGTGTCGATGTCCTGTTTGCCGGCAGCTTCTTCCCAGAAGCATCGCGCTACCTCCACGAGGCACTGCCCGATGCGACGAGTGCTGTTGCTGATCCAGCCGACCTGAGTGCCGACCTTCCCGGCGCGCCGCTGCTGGTGCCGTTGATGTCGAGGATCGATGGGGCAGTGATGGATCGGGTCGAGGGGCTGAAACTGATCCATCAGTGGGGCGCCGGGATCGAAGGGGTGGACATCGCGGCGGCGACGGTACGCGGGATCGCCGTTGCAAACATCGAGACGGGCGATTCCGGCAATGCCGCATCGGTGTCCGAATGGTGCGTCATGGCCGCGTTGGCGTTGAGCCGTGGATTGCTCGGGTTCAAGGACGAGATGGCCACGGGGAGGGGCTGGGGCTATCCCGTCGGACGGGCGATGGTGGGGCGGAAAGCGGGGATCGTCGGATTCGGTGGCATCGGGCAGTTGCTGGCGAAGCGCCTGCTGGCGTTCGACATGCAGGTGCGGGTGGTGACGCGCTCGCCGGAGAAGCACCGGGATGTGCTCCCTGGCCTGACCTCGATCGAGAGCGACGATGCGCTATCGAACGTCCTCGGCGAGGTCGATTACCTGTTCCTGACGCTGCCGTTGACATCGGAAACGCGGCACCTGATCGACCGGGCTGCCCTGGCTGCGATGCGACCGCGTGCCTATCTCATCAATGCCGGGCGCGGGGGGCTGGTGGACAGCAACGCCCTGCTGGCAGCACTGGATGCCGGGGTGATCTCCGGCGCCGCGCTCGATGTCTTCGAACACGAACCGCTCGATCCGGCGTCGCCATTGATCATGCATCCGAAGACGCTCGTTTCTCCGCACATTGGTGGGGTGACAGATCGGTTCTTCGTCCACGCCGCCATGCAGGTGATCGACGCGCTGCGGCGGGTGAAGGCGGGAGAACCGGTGCCGTGGGCGCTGAACGCCGATGCTCTCGCCGCAAACGCGCGATGATGCCGTTTGTCAGGCGAAGGTGGCGGCGATGACGTCCACCAGCTGGTCCGGACTGGTGAGGATCGGGGTGGCGATGTCCGTGAGGAAGGGCCGGGCGACAGCCATGCTTGCCTGCGCCAGCACGATCACGGCGTGGTGATCGGCAACCGGCCGGATGGTTGCGGCGATGGCGCGTCCGTAGGCATCGAGGTCGCTGCGCTCGAAGTCGGCCCATGCCTCGAGGCAGGGGATGGCGACGAAGGAGGGGCAGCATACTCCCGCATCGTGGGCAGCGCTGGCGAGCAGGCCGAGCGTTGGGTCCAGTGTGGAGGCGAGGGCGGCCGCGACGCCGATGCTTCCGTCAGCGTCCGTTGCAAGCGCGATGGCCCGTGATGCCATCGCGCGATCGATGCGTAGGACGGATTGCCCAACTGCTGCTGCTTCGGCCAGCGCGCCGATGGTGGAGCAGGTGCAGGCGATCACTGCCGGAGACTCGCTGGCGAGTTCGGCCAGGCGGGCGGTGACGCGCTGCCCGAGGTCGTCGGTGAGGCCGTGTTGCCGCGCGTCGGCGAGCAGGGACTCATCGACGAGGTGGGTGGTCTCGACGCCGGAAAGGCGTTCCGCCATCAGGTCATCGAAGGTGGGGATGTGGATTGGCGAGGTATGGAGAAAGGCGACTGTCCGCCGGGTCGTCGTCATGGAGGGTGATCCTGGGGGAGGGTGCGGGCGGCGGGATTCGAACCCGCACGAGTTGCCTCCGCGATGTTTAAGACCGCTGCGTCTGCCTTTTCGCCACGCCCGCATCTGGTTGCCGGAGGGAATCATACGGCAAAGTGGACCGGGCGCTCCTCCTCATTTCGGAGGTAGCCGGTAGCCCGGTTATCCCAGGTGTCCGGATAGCGCGCGATTCTGTTGTCATCGGCATGAATCGATATGCCGGTCACGGAGGTCGTCACGCGTGGAGAGAACGCAGAAAACCCGAGGCATATGCCTCGGGCTTTCTGTCCTGGGAGCGGAAGACGGGATTCGAACCCGCGACCTTCTCCTTGGCAAGGAGATGCTCTACCACTGAGCCACTTCCGCGTTTCCACGCTGTCGGTCTCGCCGCCAGCAGGAGGGATTCTAGCCGTCTCCATCAGGTCGTGTCAAGGAAGATTTCAGGATTGCTTCGACGTCAGCGCGCGCGGAGCCCGGTGGTCCGGAGTCCTGGGGCGCCGATGGCCACATTCTGGACACACAATTCCCATGGGTGGCGGGGTATCCTGTGAGTCGAGTAGACAGGGACCGGACGTTATCCACATGCCACACGAGGACACGTACGCCATGACCGCCGCGGCGCCCGACTTGAACCAATTGGCCGACTCTTCCCCACCGGTGCCTGGGACCGCCGACGCGCCTGTTGCGCTGACCTCGCCGGATACCGGCCTCAGCGCGGCGGAGGCGACCCGGCGACGCGAGGCCGGGCAGGGGAATGACGTCGTGGTGGCGACGGGCACCACCTACAAGGAGATCCTGAAGCGGAATCTCCTGACGTTCATCAATGTCACGCTGGTCGGGATCGGCTTCGTGCTGGTGGCATTGGGAGAGGTGCAGAACGCGATTCTCGCATCTGGCCTGGCGGTGCTGACAGCGATTGTCGGCGTGATCCAGGAGGTGCAGGCAAAGCGACGGCTGGACAAGATTGCCCTGCTCAACCGTACGAAGACCACGGTCATTCGCGACGGACAGGAGCAACGGATCGATCCCGAGCAGCTGGTGCTGGGCGATGTCATCCTGCTCAAGCCGGGGAGCCAGGTGCCGCTCGATGGCCAGGTGCTCGTCGCCGATGCCCTGTCGATGGACGAGTCGCTGCTTACCGGCGAGGCGGATCACGTCGAGAAGAAGCGTGGCGAGCCGCTGTACTCGGGGAGCTACTGCGTGGCGGGTTCCGGGCGCTACGCCGTGGAGCAGGTCGGGGCCGACTCGCTCGCCTCGTCAATCACCGCTGGGGCACGATCGCGGAAGGCGACGCTCACCCCCCTGCAGCAGCAGGTGAATGCCATCGTCAAGGTCCTGATCTTCGTGGCGGCGTCGCTCCTGATTGCGCTCATGGTGCAGGCGGTCGTCTTCTGGCACGCGTCGTTCCGCGATTCGGTGACGGCCGCTGCGGTGATTCTCGGGATCGTACCGCCGGGCCTCTTCTTCATGATCACGATCACCTACACCTTGGCGGCGGTGCGGCTGGCGGGTCGCGACGCGCTCGTGCAGCAGACGAATGCCATCGAGTCGCTGAGCAATGTCGATGTCTTCTGCATGGACAAGACGGGGACGCTGACGACGAACAACCTCCAGTTGGAGACGATCGACGTCATGGGCGATCGGCCGGCAACGGATGTGCAAGCATGGCTCGGCACGTTTGCGGTGTCGGTCGATGGTGGCACGAAGACGTCCGATGCCCTGGCCAATGCCTACCCACAGCAGGCGATCACGCCTGCGGCGATCGTGCCGTTCGCATCGGCCAGGCGCTGGAGTGGCATGGTCGCCGATGCGGGAGCCACGAAGGGCACCTTCGTCCTCGGTGCCCCGGAGATGCTTGCTCCCAACCTGGCGACGCCGCCCAGGGACCAGGATGCGAGCTGGAAGGAGCATGGGCTTCGCGTGCTGCTCTTCGCGTGGTCGCCGGATTCGCCCGCGCTGACGGATGCCGACGGCGCGGCAGCGTTGCCGGATGGCCTCCAACCTGTCTGCTGGATCGTGCTGCGTGATGAGCTGCGCCCGCACCTCCGCGAGACACTGACCGCCTTCGAGGATGTCGGGGTGACGTTGAAGATCATCTCCGGGGACAACCCGGAGACGGTCCGCGCCTTGGCCGTGCAGGCCGGTTTTCCGGCCGAGTCCACGCACATCGCCGGCGACGACCTCGATCCGCTGCAGGGCGCCGCGTTCGACGACAAGGTGGAGTCCACAACGGTGTTCGGGCGGATCGGTCCGCACCTGAAGGAGCGGATCGTCGATTCATTGCAGGCGAACGGGCACTATGTCGCGATGACTGGCGATGGCGTCAACGATGTGCTGTCGTTGAAGAAGGCGCAGCTCGGGATCGCGATGGAGAGCGGCAGCGAGGCGACGCGTGGCGTCGCGGATATCGTGCTGCTGCACGACTCGTTCAGCGCGTTGCCGGTGGCCTTCCAGGAGGGGCAGCGCATCCGTCAGGGCCTCAAGGGAACGCTGGCGATCTTTCTGTCGCGCGTCTTCACCGTGGCGATCATCATCGGCCTGACGGCGTACTTCCGGTTCGCGTTCCCGTTCCTGCCGGGGCACATGTCGGTGCTGACGGCGTTGACCGTCGGCATCCCGACGATGGCGATCGCGCTCTTTGCGCCGTCGCATGGGGCGTCGGGGAGTCCGGCCAAATGGTTGGTGAAGTTCGTCGTGCCTGCTGTGTTGTTCGGGTCAGTGGCGGCGTTCCTGATGTACGCCTTCGTCTACGTGCAGCACGACCTCACGCTCTCGGCGTTGACGAATCCCGCGGAGCTCGTGAGCGCGTTCCTGTTCAACAACGATGAGGTCCTGGGACGCGATACCTTGACGCTGGTGCTCGTCCTCTTCGGTCTGGGACTGGTTGTCTTCGTTTCGCCTCCGACTGAGTGGCTTGCCGTCGCTGAGGAGAACTCCCACGACTGGCGGCCGACGATCGTGGCGGCGCTGATGGTGCCGCTGTACGTGATCATTCTGGTCTTCCCCGGACTCCGCGAGTTCTTTGGGCTGAATGTGCTGGTGTGGTGGCTCTATCCGCTGATCGTGGCCGAAGTGGCGATCTTCATGGTGGCGTTGCGCTACCTGTGGGCAAGCCGCATCCTGGACCGGGTCATCGAGACCAGGGCGTATGACAGGTTCGCGCGGGTGGTGGTTCGTGTTGCTCGGGAGATCGACCGGGCTTTCCAGGTGATCGGGCGTGGACTTGGTGCGGCGCTCGCGGACATCTGGCGTCGGCTGATGGCATGGATTCGTGGACGATGGGACGCGCGACGGGCAGCGGCCCAAGGCGCCGTCAAGTCGTAGCGCGGCGCGAAGAAAGGACATTCGTATGACGTCGATCCTTCCTGACGATCTCGTTTCCGTTGCCTGGCTGGCGGAACACCTGGCGGACCCGCAGGTGCGCGTGGTGGATATTCGAGGGGCCGTCAGCGCGACGGACCTTGGCGGCGGGCGACAGGCGGCGACGTATGCCGGGTCGCCGGAAGCATTTGCCGCCGGGCACATCCCCGGGGCGGTGTTCGTGAACTGGACCACGGACATCGTCGATCCTGATGGTGATGTGAAGGCCCAGATTGCCCCA
This sequence comes from Thermomicrobiales bacterium, assembly GCA_049840815.1. Lineage (GTDB taxonomy): Bacteria > Chloroflexota > Chloroflexia > Thermomicrobiales > UBA6265 > JASGDN01. The sequence goes on from JASGJI010000010.1 coordinate 176,126, forward strand.
CCAGCGCGATTCAAGGCCGCGATGGAGGCGATAGGCGTTGGGGACGATTCGGATGTCGTGGTGGTCGACCAGACGGGCGGACACCTCGCCACGCGGCTCTGGTGGGCCTTGCGCTACTACGGACACGAGGCGGTCGCGATTCTCGATGGTGGGTTTGCCGCATGGACGGCCGACGAGCAGCCGGTGACGACGGAGGTCTCGCCGGTTCCTGCGGCGTCGTTTACCCCGCGCACGCATCCGGAACTGGTGCGGGATCGCGATCAGGTGCTGGCCCAGATCGCGGCGGGTGAGGAGCAGATCGTCGATGCGCGTGCGGAGGGTCAATATTCCGGCGCGGTGCAGCGCGGATCGCGCGGCGGCCATATCCCCGGCGCGATCAACATGCCGACCTCGGTGCTGGCGGATGCCGATGGCCGATGGAAGCGCGGCGACGAGATCGCCGCGGCGGCGGAGGCTGCCGGAGTCGATCTCGCCCGGCCGATCGTGGCGTACTGCAACGGAGGGGTGACCGCCACGCAGTTGCTGTTCGGCCTGCATCGGGCGGGCGCGACGACGTGGGCGAACTACGACGGCTCCTGGAACGAATGGGGCGAACGGCCGGAGCTTCCGGTCGAGGGGAATCGCGATCTCTTCAACGAGAACCCCGAGAAGGCGTAGGGACACGACGCTGGCAAAGGGCCGCCATCCAGTCAGGATGGCGGCCCTTCGTTCGTGGGTGTGTGGACAAAGAAAAAACCGGCCCCGAGCGAATCGGAGACCGGAGTTCTGGTGGTGGTGCCAAGGGTCGGACTCGAACCGACGACCGCACGATTTTCAGTCGTGAGCTCTACCAACTGAGCTACCTTGGCGGATTGAGTGGGATTCCGGGAGGATCCGGAGCGGCCATCAACCGGTGGGCGATAAGGGACTCGAACCCCTGACATCCACGGTGTAAACGTGGCGCTCTACCAACTGAGCTAATCGCCCACGAAGGCCGGATGATGATACCGGGTGCCCAGGAGAGGATTTGAACCTCCACGCCCAATAAGGGCACTAGCCCCTCAAGCTAGCGCGTCTGCCGTTCCGCCACCTGGGCAGGTGCGTCGTTTGCCGCAGCGCAGGGAGTATAGGCCGATTCATCTGGCCGCGTCAATGCCATGGAGGCACGAGTTTCCGGATGGCCCCGGACGACCGATGACATCGGGCAGCGTCGTAACCCTGCGTGCATTTTCTGGCCGAATACTTCGATTATCTTGAAGATCGATTCACAGAAGTTGATATCGCCGGTATACTGAGCCTGTGTCCGGCTGCGTTTCAGCCGTGGCAAGCCGCTGGCGACATATCCTTCGACGATCTCCCGGCCAGTGGAGCATTCGGACGACATCACCGTCATCTCATGCAAAGGACCGACCATGCCATCCATCACACCGAGCGGCGGCGTCTTCGGGGCCGTCGGCTCACTCAAGAATTTCGTGAACGTCGTCAAAGAAGTGGATTTCGAGGAGGTGCGGACTCGCGCTGAGCGGGTACCGTCGACCATCGTCGTGTCCAGTGATGCGGACCACGCCTTCAAGGCCGCAGTCGACATCTTCGGTGAGCGCCCCGAGCGCTACATCGAGGTGAAGGGATTTGCAGAGGGGCAGACGGTGCGACTCGATGCGTACCGCTACGAGGTCGTGATCGTCTACGACCCGGATCGCACCAGCCTTCTGGACCGTGTGAAGCAGGCGACGGCCAGCGGCTTCGATGGCAAGCTCTATTTCCTGGCGGCGACGCTGCCGGGGCCGCGCACGCCAGCGGAGCAGGTGCGGCTGGAGATGGTGACCGAGCAACCGGATCTCGCTCCAGCGCTTGGTCGGTTCTTCCCGGTCTTCAGGCCAGCAGCGACCAAGGCGATCGTCGATGAGACGAGCCGGGCCAACGCGCAGTTCGCGCTGGTCTCCAACGTGCCGGCGATTGTGCCGATTCTGGGTGGGTTCATCGCCGCGGGCGCGGATCTCGTGGTGCTGACGAAGAACCAGATCATGATGTGCTACAAACTCGCCGCGCTTCATGGGCAGGACCTGCACGACCAGACCAAGGTGATCGCCGAGCTGGTCCCGGTCGTCGGGGCTGGCTTCCTCTGGCGGACGGCTGCGCGGGAGGCAACCTCCTTCCTGCCGCTGGCCGCCGGGACGATCCCGAAGGTCGCCATTGCCTACGCCGGCACGATGGCGATGGGTTGGGCGGCGGACTTCTATTACCGGTTCGGCAAGAAGCCGACCAAGGCCCAGTTGGCCGAGTTCACCAAGCGGGCGACGGAGCTTGCGCAGTCGATACCCCTTCCGGGTCGCGACGAGGCGCCGAAGCAGGTGAAGGACGCAGACGCGACGGAGCCGATCGATGTGACGCCGAACGCCGCGTCCACCGACGAGGCCGAGAAGACGGAGGCGGTCCGTTAGCCGTCACCAGTCGCAAGGAAGCACAGGAATGGCCGGGGACGCATCCCCGGCCATTCCTGTGCTTGGTGGATCTGTCTGGATGCGCCTACAGGTCGTAGGGGCGGGCACGCTCATTGAACTCGGGGACGGTCATGTCCAGGAGTGAGGCGGCGCTGGGGCGATCGCCCTCGGTCTGGGTCAGCGATTCGCGCAGGGCGATGCGCTCGACATCGGCGAGGATCTCCTTCAGCGAGTCTCCCCGGCGGACGCGTTCGGCGATGTCCATCAGGCGACGGCTGTCGGTGCCGAAGAAGTCGATGTGCTCCTCCGTGATGACGCCGCCGCGCGCAAGCACAGTCGCGCGCTCGATCAGGTTCTCCAGTTCGCGTACATTGCCGGGCCACTCGTGGTCCATGAGCATGGCCATCGCCTGCTGGCTGAGGCGAGCGGGACCCGCGCCCGGGGCATAGCGGTGCTTGTGGACGAAGTGCTCCACCAGGAGCGGGATATCGTCCCGCCGGTCGCGCAGGGGCGGGAGATAGATGGCGATCACATTGAGGCGATAGAAGAGATCTTCCCGGAAGTGGCCTGCCTCGATCTCCTGCGGCAGGATCTTGTTCGTGGCTGCGATCACGCGCGTGTCGATCTTCACCGAGACGCTGCCGCCGACGCGCTCGAACTCGCGTTCCTGGAGGACGCGGAGAAGCTTCTTCTGGGTGGAGAGCGTCATCTCGCCGATCTCGTCGAGGAAGATGGTGCCCTTGTTCGCCATCTCGAAGCGACCCTTGCGCTGGTTCACCGCGCCCGTGAACGCCCCCTTCTCGTGGCCGAAGAGTTCGCTTTCCAGCAGCGTTTCGGGGAGCGCCGCGCAGTTGACCTTCACCAGCGGCCCACGCGCGTAGCTCGATGTCTGGTGAAGGATGCTGGCGATGAGCTCCTTGCCAGTACCGGTCTCGCCGGTGACGAGCACGGTAGCATCGGAGTGGGCAATCCGGCCGATGGTCTTGTAGACCTCCTGCATCGCCGGGCTGTTGCCGATCATCAGTTCGCTGGGATCGGGTTCACCGAGACGGGAGGAGAGTTCCAGGACACGCTCGCTGAGCCGCTGCTTCTCGAAGAAGCGCTGGACCGTGAGCAGGACATCGTCGAGGTCGAATGGCTTGGTGAGGTAGTCGTATGCGCCCAACCGCATCGCGTCGATGGCGATGTTGCTGGTGCCGTAGGCCGTCATCACGACGATCGGGAGATCGGTGGCCCCCTTGGCCGCGTCGCGCAGGTGGGCGAGAACTTCCATGCCCGTCTTGTCGGGCATGCGAACATCCATCATCACGAGATCGGGGCGCTGATCCTTCGGAGCGGAGAGCGCGGCGATCACCTCTTGACCGGAAGCGGCTTCGGCGACATCGTATCCTTCGTCATCGAGCAGTTCCCGCAGTACGGCGCGGATCGATTCGTCGTCGTCGGCGATCAGAACATGGTGCATTGCAGGTATCGATTCCTCCGGCTTGTCGCGGGCTTTTCCTGCGTTGACAGGTGTTCGGTATCCAAAAGTATAGGCGATTGGGAACGAATTCCCCTTGGCGGCGCGCGAGATGGCGTGTCGGGAGCGCGATTGGGCGGATTGCTGGATGAGTGGAGTTGATGGCATGACCCGCAGAATTGTGCTCGTCGGTCCGAGCGGAACCGGCAAGAGTTCCACCGCCCGGATGGTGGCCGAAACCCTCGGGTGGGACATCCACGATACGGATGACCAGATCGAGGCGCACGACGGGCGGACCATCCCGGAGATCTTCGCGGCGGATGGCGAGCCGGCGTTTCGCGCCATCGAACACCAACTCCTTGCGCAATCTCTGCGCCACGATTCCGTCGTGATCGCGACCGGAGGGGGGGCGCCCGCCAATGAGGAGATCTGGGCCGGCGATCTCCTCGGGCACCCGGATACGCTGACGGTTCATCTTGATGCCCCGGCAGAGGTGCTGGTGGAGCGACTGCGACGGCAGGCGGCGCTGGATGGGGCGAAGGCGGAGCGACCCCTGTTGCGGGGCGATGCGGTTGGCACGCTCTCGGCGCATCGGGAGGGGAGACGGCGCTTCTACGAGCGGGCAGTTGTGGGGCTTGACGTAAACGGCCGAACGCTCTCCGGGGTTGCGGCGGACATCGCGGAACTCGCCCGTCTTGGTGCGGGAACGCCGTCCCATCTGGAGCTGACGTCGACCAGCGCGCCATCCACGATCGCGGTCGGGCCAGGTATCCGGCGTCAGACGGGGGCGATCGTGGCGGCGCAGTGGCCGAAGACGCGACGACTCTGGCTGTGTGTGGACGAACGCGTCGATGCGGTTTACGGGGAAGCCTTGCTCGACGAACTCGGGCTGGCGGGGTACGACGCGCGGATCGTGACGGTGCCATCGGGGGAGTCCAGCAAGAGCGTCGCCGGACTCTCCTTGCTGTGGGATGCGCTGCTGGAGGGGGGAGCAGAACGGTCCGATGTGCTGATCGCGGTCGGCGGCGGCGTGGTCGGCGATCTGGCCGGGTTCGCGGCGGCGACGGTGCTCCGGGGGATCGGGTTGGTGCAGATTCCGACGACGTTGCTTTCGATGGTGGACAGCAGCGTAGGCGGGAAGACCGGAATCAATCATCCGACTGGCAAGAACCTGATCGGAGCGTTCTATCAGCCCCGCCGGGTGATCGTGGACACCGATCTGCTGGCGACCTTGCCGGATCGCGAGTATCGGTCCGGGTTCGGCGAGATCATCAAGCACGGGGTGATCGAGGGATCGACGCCGGGCGGGGGGGCTGGCGAGTTGCTCGGTATCCTGGAGCGGAATGCCGATGCGTTGCTGGCCAGGCGGACCCCGGTGCTGCCGTGGGTGGTGCGCCGGAACATCGCGATCAAGGCGGCGGTGGTCGAGGCGGACGAGCGGGAGGCGAATCTCCGCGCGATCCTGAACTTCGGGCACACGATCGGCCACGGAATCGAGGCGGCAGGCTACCGGATGCTGCACGGTGAGGCGATCTCGGTGGGCATGGTGGCCGCGCTTCGTCTGTCGCAGGCGGCGCAGGGAGCTGATCCGGCGGCGGTCGCGCGCATCGATGCCCTGATCGGGCGATATGGACTTCCGGTCTCCGCCCGAGTCGATCCGGAGCGGGTGAAGACGCTGATGGCGCAGGACAAGAAGAAGTCCGGCGGCAAGCAGCTGTGGGTGCTCCTGAACGGGGCGAATCAGGTGGAGATCGTGCGGGACGTGCCGGAGTCGGCGATCGATGCGGCATTGGCGTCGGTGGTCGCGCCCGAAGAGTAGGCGAGCGGGATCGCCCGGCCCGCAAAATGATGTATCGCGAGTCCATGGGATGGGTTGGGATCGGGTTGCAGTGAAGGCGCCGTGCATGGGCGGCTGATTCCTCGACTCCGCTACGCCATGCATGCGACCGCCGCGCATGGGTCGCTCCGCTCGGGATGACGAACTCGACCCACCCCTCATGGGCGCAGGAGGGGCGGCCTGTCGCATAGGTGCAGTTCACATTTCGTGATTAGGATCGCTTCGGAGGTACGAGTTAACTCGAGAACGATCTTAGCATCCTCGTAGACGCGGCCCTTGTGGCCGCCTTGGGTGGCATGGGAACGTTCTGGCAGTCGGAGGCGATGCCATGGGACGGCAAGCGGCCACCGCTCGCAGCTGGGAGGGCCGCGTCTACGGACGAAAAAAAAGATCTGAGCTGCTCTCCAAACCTTGCCATTGCAAAACGCGAATTGCACCTCTGCCGCATCGTGATTACTCGGGCATTTGGGGGCTGTGCTATGCTCATGTGTGGCACATGCAGGGGGAGACAACCCTGTGGTGTGGCAAAGCTGTCTTAACCGTCGTGCAGTCGCAACCCGGACGGACTATCGGCTTTCCATCACCCTTTTCGAGGGTGTCGATGAAGCAACGTCCTTCCTGGAAACAGGAGTTCACAAGGCGTGACATCCTCTCCCCAGGTGATCGTCAGTGCGTCGATCGTCTACGACCATGTGATGTCGTTCAATGGGTCCTTCGCGGATCACATCCTCGCTGACAAGGCGCATGTCCTCTCCGTCAGCTTCCTCGTCGATTCCCTCAAGCATCTCCGTGGCGGTGTCGCCGGAAACATGGCCTACAGCATGGGCCTCCTTGGCGTGCCCGTTGCCCTGGTCGGCGCGGTCGGCCCGGACTTCGGGCCGTATCGCGCGGTGCTCGAAGGGCTCGGCATCGACCTCTCGCACGTCCCCGTGATTGAGGGCGAGCTGACGTCGACGGCCTACGTGAATGCTGACCTCGCGGGAAACCAGATCGCGGCGTTCTACCCGGGTGCTGGCGGATTCAGCAAGGACATCGACATCCGGGATATCTCCTCCGGTGCGAAGTACGGCATCATCAGCGCGGGCGATCCCGTCGCGATGATGGACCATGCGGCGCAGATCGCGGAATCCGGGGCGAAGCTGATCTTCGATCCGGCACAGCAGATCGTCATCCTCTCCGGCGAGGACCTCAGCCGGGGGCTCGATCTCGCCTCCATCGCCATCGGTAACGACTACGAGTTCGGCATGATCGAGCGGAAGACCGGCCTCACGGTCGATGACATCTCCGCGAAGGTGCCGATGACGGTCGTGACCTACGGCGATCGCGGGTCGGAAATCCGGTTCAATGGCGAGTCGGTAACGATTCCGGTGGCGACGCCGGAGCGCGTGGCCGATCCGACCGGAGGCGGCGATGCCTACCGCGCCGGGTTGCTGCTTGGGTTGCTGCTGGAGGCCGATCTGGCGGTGACGGGACGTCTCGCCGCGCTCTCCGCAACCTACGTCATCGAGCAGCACGGTCCGCAGGAGCACCACTACACGCCGTCGAGCTTCCTCGCGCGTTTCGACCAGACCTTCCCGGAATACGCCGGTGCGGTGACGGTCGAGCAGATCGCGTCGCTCGGCGCATCCTGATCGCAGTCGCTTTCGTTTGGTTCGCGGGCGAGACACTCGCCCATGCAGGAGTATTTCATGTCGGCATCCACGACCGATACCAAGAATTTCGACATCAAGGACCCGTCGCTGGCCCCCGCCGGTCATCGCCGCATCGAGTGGGCAGCCCGCGAGATGCCGGTGCTGGCCCAGATCCGCGAGCGCTTCGCGGTCGAGAAGCCGCTGGCCGGCCTGCGCGTCGTGGCCTGCGCGCACATCACCACGGAGACCGCGAACCTCGCTCTGACGCTGAAGGCGGGTGGCGCCGACGCGGTGCTCTGCGCCTCCAACCCGCTCTCCACGCAGGATGACGTCGCGGCGGCGCTGGTTGATGAGGGCATTCCCGTCTTCGCGATCAAGGGCGAGGACGACGAGACCTATCACAGCCACATCCACAGCGCGATCAAGCACAATCCGCACATCCTGATCGATGACGGGGCGGACGTGGTGACGATGTTCCATCAGCAGTATCCGGAGCTGATCGGCGACATCATCGGTGGGACCGAGGAGACGACCACGGGCGTCATCCGCGAGCAGGCGATGGCTGCCGCGGGTTACCTCAAGTTCCCGATCGTCGCGGTGAACGACGCCGACACCAAGCACTTCTTCGACAATCGCTACGGCACGGGCCAGAGCACGATCGATGGCATCCTCCGCGCCACGAACATCCTGCTTGCTGGCAAGCATGTTGTGGTCGCGGGGTATGGCTGGTGCGGCAAGGGCGTCGCCATGCGCGTGCGCGGTCACGGCGCTGTCGTCACCGTCACCGAAGTCGATCCGATCCGCGCGCTGGAGGCCGCGATGGACGGCTTCATCGTCACGAAGATGGAGGACGCCATCGAGACGGCCGACCTCGTGATCACCGTCACTGGTGACATCAACGTGGTCGACAAGGCGCACTTCGAGAAGGCCAAGAACGGCGTGATCTTCGCCAATTCCGGCCACTTCAACTCGGAGATCAACCTGAAGGCGCTGATCGAGATGTCCGGCGAGGGCCGCCGCACGCTGCGCCCGTTCGTCGAGGAGTTCACCTTCGGCGACAAGAGCGTGATCGTTCTGGGCGAGGGGCGTCTTATCAACCTCGCCGCCGCCGAGGGCCACCCGGCGAGCGTGATGGACATGAGCTTCGCGAACCAGGCGCTTTCCGCCGAGTACATCGCGAAGGAAGGCAAGAACCTCGAGCCGCGCGTCTACAAGGTGCCGGAGGAGATCGACCGCGCGATCGCGGCCCTGAAGCTGAAGGCGATGGGCATCGCGATCGACGAGCTCACTCCCGAGCAGCAGCACTACCTCACCTCCTGGGAGGCGGGTACCTAGGTCCTCTCAGCCTCGGCGGTTCGCGAGTCCCGCGCCGCAGGGGCGATCCCGTTCTGGCTGACGTTTCCCGGTGCAAAGGACACTTCGCATGGCCACGACCTTCAGTTCTGCCAAGAAACTGCTCTTCACCTCCGAGTCGGTGACAGAAGGGCACCCGGACAAGATCTGCGACCAGATCTCCGATGCCGTACTCGATGCCGTGCTGGCCGCGGACCCGATGGGTCGTGTGGCTTGCGAGACGAGCACGACGACTGGTCTCGTCCTCGTCTTCGGTGAGATCACGACCGATGCCTACGTCGACATCCAGTCGCTGGTGCGTGAGGTGGTGGCCGACATCGGGTACACACACACCACCCACGGCTTCGACGCCAACACGGCCGGCGTCATCGTGGCGATCAAGGAGCAGAGCAAGGAGATCTCCGACGGCGTCACGACTGCGCTGGAGGTGCGCGAGGAGGCCGATTCGGCCGACAAGTACGACCTCACCGGCGCGGGCGACCAGGGCATGGTGATCGGTTATGCCGCGAACGAGACCGATGAACTGCTGCCGTTGCCGATCTCGCTGGCGCACAAGATCGCACGCCGACTGACTGAGGCGCGGAAGTCGGGCGAGATCCCGTACCTGCTGCCGGACGGCAAGAGCCAGGTGACGGTCGAGTACTCGAACGGCAAGCCGGTGCGCGTCGATACCATCGTTGTCTCCACCCAGCACCTGGACGAGGCGACCAACGCCCAGATCCAGAAGGACGTCGAGGAACTCGTCGTGCGCCAGGTGGTGCCGGCTGAGTTGATCGACGCCGACACGAACTTCTGGATCAACCCGAGTGGACGGTTCGTCCTCGGTGGTCCGGCGGCGGACGCTGGCCTCACCGGTCGCAAGATCATCGTCGACACCTACGGCGGTATGGCCCGGCACGGTGGCGGCGCGTTCTCCGGCAAGGACGCCACGAAGGTGGATCGCTCCGGCGCGTACGCCGCGCGATACGTCGCCAAGAACGTTGTCGCGGCGGGGCTGGCGGATCGCTTCGAGATCCAGATCTCCTACGCGATCGGCAAGTCGCACCCGGTCTCGATCATGTGCGAGACCTTTGGCACGGGACGCATCCCCGACGACGAGATTGCCAAGCTGGTGAGCGAGCACTTCGACCTCCGCCCCGCGGCGGTGATCGAGCACCTGGACCTTCGCCGTCCGATCTACCGGCAGACGGCGGCCTACGGACACTTCGGCCGCCACGACCTCGACCTGCCCTGGGAGCAGACGGACAAGGCCGAGGTGCTGGCCGCTGCGGCAGGCCTGACCGCCACGGCGGGATAGTCCGTACAAACGGAATCCCGTAACGAGAAGCGAGCCTCGGCCCACGCCGAGGCTCGCTTCTCGTTACGGGATTCCGTTGTTTCGATATTTCGTTGGACGCGAGATGAGGATGTGCGGGCTGCAGGTTGCCTCGCGATACGCTCGTGTGCCCGGCGGTTGGCGCACGGGGAGGGACGAGCGTGCGCGATTCGAGCTACGAACGTAGGCCAGGAAGACTCCCCTGGGCATGCCCGTCTATGCTATAAGCGGAGGAAGACGTTTCGCGATGCATGCATTGGATCATCCACGATATGAAGTTCATCATTGCCATCGTTCAGGACTATGACTGCGACAAGCTCCTGCGAGCCGTGACTGAGGCGGGGTTGCGGGCCACCCGAATCGCAAGTACAGGCGGGTTCCTGCGGGCGGGAAACACCACGGTGTTGATGGGAGTAGACAACCACCGTGTGAATGAGTGTCTTCAGCTCATCCAGCGGGCATGCCGGTCGCGAGTGGAAGTGAAGATCGACCCGGAGTCGCCAGACCTGGCTGATTGGTTCGCGGCGGGCGTTCACGAGGTGACGGTGGGTGGGGCGGTGGTTTTCATCACGTCAGTTCGCCGGTTCGAGCGCATCATGGCGAGTCCGGAGTGATCGGCCCCGCTCATTCGTCCAGCCGCCTCGCCGGTATGGCGACACGGGGACGCGATGCCTGGCATGCGCTGCAGGTCGGAGCGGCGATCGCGATCGGTCAACTCTGGTCGGCGGATGAAACGGGCCGGCGGCTCCGGGAGCCGTATCCGATCGTGCGCGTGGCCAACGACACGATGGACGGATTCGATCCACGCGAACGATTGGATCGACTGGTCCTCACGGAGCCGCTCGACCTGACGGCAAGGGAATCACCGGCGGTGGGAATGCCCGGCGACGCCCCGAACTGAGCGCGTCGCCGGGCAATGGAGCTAGTCGGCGGGGGCCAGCTCGAGGTGACCATAGCGGCTGTCTGCCGGGAGCATGCTGCCCAGGATCTCCTGCATGGCCATGATGTGACTGCACGTCCCCAGGCTCTCGAACGAATGGCAGGAGCAGGTCCAGTCCTCATTCTCGAGGGCGACCTCATAGTCGTCGTGGCCTCCGTGGAAGTGTGCCTTCACACCGGAGAGTGAGATGCGCTCGGGTTCCTGTGCGTACCGGTGTGCCTTCTCGAGCTTGCTGATCATGCTGGAATTCATCGATCCTGCACTCCACTTCTGCGGGCACCGCCGCATGGATAACGAGCGAACCGGGCGGGACAGGAGCCGGGCGAGCGATGGACCAGATGACGAGGGTACAAAAAAGCACCGGCAGGCTGGGCCTGGCGGCGCTTCAGGAAGCTCCTCGTCGAACTGTTCGCATGTGATCCATCGCAGTCATCTCCTGCACGTGCATCACGGCGCCTACCGTCGATGCGTTCCGGATCCTCTTGCGTGCGAGTATAGCAATGGTGCTGGGCAAATGCTATCGAACCATGAAAGGTCGTTCGGGCCATGCCATCGGTCGTGTCCTCTCGCCGGGAGAAGCTGGATGGCGTCGCATGGGTGACCGTATGGGGACCGTCTCGGAGCGTAGGACGTGGTGAAAGGATGCACGGCGAATCCGTCCTGCGGTATCTTGTAGTGTCCCGCCCGGATCGCTCGCTCCGGGCGCTGCCATGACGATTCGCGCCCTTCGCGCCGATGCACCCGACCGAGAGAAGACGCATGCCACAACCGCACCAGAAACGCCGCCCACAGAACCAGCGGCAGTCGCGACCGAACAAGGCCCAGCAACGCGAAGCCCAGGTGCGCGCGGAGCAGATGGCGGCGACCCCGTCTCCGGAGCTGCTGTCGTCTGACGAGGACGTCACGACCGAGGAGATCGTCACCTTCGAGGAGAACCCGGAGGTTCCCGAGGTGATGGCGACGACCGAGACCGTTCGGGTTCCTGCGTCACAGAAGTCCCGGCGCGACGGTCGGCGGAACGCGACGCGGAAGCCCGTCGCCGGGCCGGTCGCGCCCACGATCACGCGGGAACAGGAGTATCAGTTCATTCGCGCCGATCTTCGCCGGCTGCTGATTACGGCGGGAACGGTGCTGGTGCTGATGCTGGCGCTGCTCTTCGTGGTCGAAGGGTAGAGTCTGGTTCGATACCGTAGCGGCGAACCACCAGTTCGTCTGAGTCAGATCCTTCGGCGTTGCTCAGGATGAGCAACGCCGAAGGGCTCAGGGCAGGCTTGCTGACCCGCTACGGAGAACGGCAACCCTATCAACTCAGTTGGAGGATTCCGCACGAAAAGCCAACGGGCGACCGGGATTGCCCCGGTCGCCCGTTTCTGTTTGTCTGCGATCTTGACCCGGTGGGGCTACATCGCGTCTTCGGCTCGCTCGGTGAGCGAGTCGTCGATGTAGATCGACGCGTCCGGGCTCTCCTCACTATGATCGTCGTCGCTCTCGTCGGCGTCGGACGTGTCGTCCTCCGCCTCTTCCAGCAGTTCGTCGTCATCGCCGAACAGGAAGTCGCTCTCGTCGCGCTGGAAGAGGAGTTCCCGTTCGCGCATGAGATCCTGCGTCGCGCGGACCTGGCGCGGGAAGGCGATCTTGTCGGCCTGCGCAGGATCGCGGAAGGTTTCGCGAAGGATGAAGCGGAGGCTCTGGCCCGAAATGCCCAGGGCGTACGCTTCGAACCGGTTGCCGCCTTCGATGAGGTCAATGACGCGGCTGCCCGTGCGGGATTCCACTTCGCCGAGATGACGACCATCTTCGCTGAGGACGATGAGGCGACCATCGCGGATGGCGAGCTCGAGTTTCTCGCCCGGGGAGACTTCGGCGAGGATGCCGAGTTCGGACGGATTCGCGAGTTCGTCGACCCAGGTGCGGCCGACTTCCTCGATGAAGACCGCGCTGTTCGGAATGGTGGAGACGGTGGTCTCCTGACCCTCCAGCGACCCATCGACGCGGTTGTAGAGCATCTCGAGGCGCTGGAGATTGCGCCGGGAGATCATGTTCGCTGCATCGGCCTTCAGGGCCTCGGAGTAGGCATCGCGGGCGGCGGTGAGCTGGCGGAGCTCGATGAGTGCTCGCCCCTTGCGATTGAGGGCTTCCGCGTCACGCGGAAAGCGCTCCAGCATCTGGTCGTTGAGCGTGAGCGCGAGTTCCCAGTTCCCGGCGAGGGCGGCGTCCTGGGCTTCGGCGGTCAGTTGGCGCTTCGTCTTGGGCTTCTCGATCCTGGCCAATCTGGAATGTCCTTTCAGGTCTGGCGTCCGTTCGGTCGTCGGTGTGTGTGGTGATTCGGTGTGCTGGGAGCTTAGCGAGGCACGCCGACGGGTTCGCCCATCAGGTACCACGGGCTCGTGTAAGTGATGCGAACATCGACGAGTTTGCCGAAGAGATCGCGATCATCGTCGAAGTGGACGAGGGTATTGCCTCGCGTACGCCCGGACCAGCGTCCGCGCGACCTGCCTTCGACGAGAACCTCGTAGGTGTCGCCGAGACGCTTGCTGTTGGTTTCGGTGCAGATGACCTTCTGCAGCTCCTCCAGCGCCTGGTGGCGGCGGAACTTCTCCTCGTGCGGAATATCGTCTTCCCACCGCGCGGAGAGTGTTCCGGGTCGGGGAGAGTACATGGCAAGGTGGACCTTGTCGCAGCGGGCCTCGGCAAGCATGTCGTAGGTCTGCTGGAACTGTTCGTCCGTCTCACCTGGGAAGCCAACGATGATGTCCGTCGCGACCGTGACTCCCGGCATCTGCTGGCGGGTGTAGGCGATGCGCTCCAGCCAGAGGTCGCGCGTGTAGGTGCGACGCATGCGGCGAAGCACCTCGTTGTCACCGGCCTGGACGGGCAGGTTCATGTGCTCGCAGGCGGTCCGGAGCTCGGCCATCGCGTCGATGATGTCGTTGCCCATGTACTTCGGATGGGACGTCAGGAAGCGCAGGCGCTCCAGGCCCGGAATCGCGTCGATTGCCCGAAGGAGATCGGCGAGCGACGGCGTACTGGGCAGGTCGTGACCGTAGGCGTTCACGGTCTGCCCGAGCAGGGTGACCTCGCGGACGCCGTTGGCGACCAGCTGCTCCACCTCAGCGACGATGTCGTTGAAGGGGCGGCTCGTTTCCTTGCCGCGCCGATAGGGCACGATGCAGTAGGAGCAGAGGAAATTGCAGCCGTAAATGATCGGCACATAGGCCGTGATGCCGGCCCGGCCTGCATCCGTCTCCGGCTGGTAGTAGTGCGGCAACTGGGTGATGTCGTCGTCGAGCTGCGTCATTTCCGGCACGAACGCGCGGAGCGCTTCGAAGTCGGAGGGATCGAAGAAGAGATCGACATGCGGGAACTGCTCGCGCAGCTTCTCCTGCTGCTTGGTGACCATGCACCCGGTGAGCACCACGGACATGTCCGGGTTCGCGCGCTTCTGGCGAACGAGCGAGTTCAGCTTGCCTGCGACCTTGTCCTCGGCCGCCTGGCGAACGACGCACGAATTGAGCACGACGATATCGGCACGCTCGTCGGAGTCGGTGCGCTCGTAGCCAGCCTCCTGCAGCATGGACGCGATCTTTGCGGTGTCCGCTTCATTCATCTGGCAGCCAATGGTCCAGGTGAAGAACGTCTTGCCATTCGGTGGCAGGCGACGGAGCACTGGCAGGTCGGGTTCCTGCAGCGGTGTGAGCGGAATGATGGGTTTGGCGGTCCTGGTCATTGAAGCGGACATGCTTGGGCTCTCCTCGCGGCACCGGACACACAAGAATGCCCCAGGATGCGAGTCCGGGAGCATGATTCGATGCCACAGCTGTGCATTATACCCGTTCTTCCTCACATTGGCAGGCGTAACCGGCTTCAGTTGTGGCTCATTTGCGGTGATTTCGGCCGGCATCGCTCTGTAGAACGTCTCCGGTCGCGGTGTACATGCAGGGGTGATCGCCGCCGAAACGTGTCCGGCCGTCAAACCGTTTCAGGAGACGAGCCAGAGATGGGGCGTACCTACGGATCGGCGCGCTTCATCCGGACGCCATTTTCGTTCCAGATTGTCACCAGATGATGTACAGTACAGAGGAAGGATGACCTATCGACTTCCGGATGGAAGGTTCCCTGGAACCTGGAGCGAGGGTACCGAGAAGGCATCGCATTCGTGATCATCGGGCGCGATGGGCGGGAGTTGTGGGGTCAGGGGAAGAGAGTATCGCCATGATTGATATGCGCGTGATTCGCAGGCGGCTGGTGACGGTCGGGGCGGGGGTCGTTCTGCTCGGTGGCACGCTTGCGTTGCCAGCTATTCCCGTGACCGCTGGGCCGAGCGCGACGCAGCGCGTCGGCACATTGGCCCAGAATGTGGACTGGATGAGCAGCGATGCTGCCGCGTCGTTGAATCTGGGCTTCACCATACTGGTTCCTTCCTGGGTGCCATCGCCCTTCGGCGGCGCGCCGTCGATCAGCACCTCCGGCGGGTACTACAGCCTCTACTGGATGAATGGCGGGGGAGATCCCACATTCCTCCAGATCACAGGCCAGGTGGGTGGGTCGTTGCCGGGCGGATCGCCCTACGACCTCAACAATCAGCTCTTCATCAACGCCAGCGTCAACGGCTATGACGCGATCCATGACGTGACCCCGATCTACGATCAGGTCTGGTGGATTCAGGATGGCGTGCTCTACAACGTGAATAGCAAGAACCTCGCGGACACCGACAGCCTCAGCTTGGCGAACTCGCTGATGGTGCTCGATCCGGGCACGTCGGGGGGCGACACTCCTACCGAGCCGACGGGGAACAACTCCGCCGCATGGCTTTCGGCGCCAGGCAGCGCCCATGCCGGCGATACGGTCACGGTATCGGTCGGCGATGCGGCGAGCGTCAGCCTCACCGTCGATGGCGGGACATTTGTCGAGACCAATGATGTCGGAATCTACGGCGTGACCAGCGGGAGCTACACCTGGAGCGCGCCGTGGGTCGACTCGGCGACGACATACACGTTCTATCTCACGGACTCCTACACCGGGGAGACGCTGAGCACGTCCGCGATCACGGTCAGCCCGCAGTCGACGGCTGCCCCGGTAACGCAGGCTCCAGCCACCGAAGCGCCGGTCGTCGTCGAGATGCAGGTGCCGGCGACGGAGTCTGCTGCCTCCGATGGATCGGGTGGTGCCGTTCCCGTCGCGACGACGGAGCCTGTCTCTGGCGATGGTACCGGCGTGCGTCTCGCGGGGACGCCATCGGCGACGGTTGCCTCCGACGGAACGGATGGTCCCGCCCGCCCGGTTATTGGTGGGGATGGAACGGGCGGTATCACGAGCATCGAAGTGCCGACGGGCAGCCCTTATCAGCCGTAGCGCCAGCGAACCAGCGATGAGACGAGGACGGGCCGACAAGGCTCGTCCTCGTTTTCTGTTCTGTCCCTCATGACGCGCGCGAGTGCGCTCCTGCTGGCGAGGTTGACTGGGTGGTGCGCGGAGTAGACCCAGCGTATACCGCTACGCCCGGTCGATCCTGAAGACCGGTCGTCCGACCGATCCCTGGCCAGCATTTTCAGATCGCTTCCGAACGGAATAGATGGCCGAGGCCGATGCGCTGAGGGTCGCTGCAGATGTGGGATCGGCATTCATGTGTTGAGGTGCGGGATGTGTGAGGACAGTATGAATCAGGGAATCCATTCCGAAGCGCTGCCAGTCGAGGTTCTTGACGACGTGGCAGAGGTGGTCGGGACAGAGGTCACACTTCTCAATCGCCTCCCCGGAGGCTTTGATGTGGGCGCCATACGCATCCAGATGGCCGGAGGGGCAGATGCAGTACTCAAAGCCTGGTCCCGGACACACCCCGACCAGCTGGACGAGGTGGTGCGAACACAGCGAGTGGTCGAGCACATGCGTCGGTGCGGCTATCCCACCCCGGCCTGCCTCGGCGTGGGAGCCACCGCTACGCATGTATGGAGTGTGATGGAGTTCGTCGACGCGACTCCCGCGCCAGAGCTGACCCCATCCCTCGTTGAGCAACTGATGGAGATCGTCGAACTCCAGGCAGGCCAGGCCACTGAGTCCTATGACCACTGGTCGTACGCCTGGCGGCTCGCTACCGGTCGGGAATACGGTCCAGACCTGGCTCCGAGTCTGTCGCGGGCGGTCGCCGGGCTTTCGGGGTATTCCTCGGAGGTGTCAGCCCTGGTTGAGCGCCTGCGGCTCGCGTGTGCAGACGCTGCGCCCCCACGAGAGGCGCCGGACATGGTTCAACCCTCGCAATATCCTGGTCCGGGACGGGGAGGTGGTGGCGATCGTGGATATTGGGAACGCCGGGAGTGGCACGCGGGCGACTGATCTCGCCACGCTCCAGTGGTACACCTTCGAGGATCCATTGGACGGTGCCCGAAGGCGGCTTTGGACAAGAATGATCGATCTGGTCGGCTGGGAGGGCGCGGCGGTGCCCACAGCGACGCAGATTCTCACGCAACTCGAGTTCCCCATCCGACAGGGCCGCCACGACGTCATTCCAGGGATCGTCGAGCGTGGCCATCGTGCCCTCGACGAACTGGACGCGCTTCGCTGACTGCGCAAGACCTTATGCGCGAATTGGAAGGGCGATGGTGAAGCGCGATCCCCCCGAGTCGGTTGCATCGACGGCGATGGTCCCTCCGTGCGCTTCGATCAGTTCGCGGCAGATGTAGAGGCCGAGGCCGAGACCCGGGACCGCGCTCTCGGCGGCACTGCGAGCGCGGAAGAAGGGTGTGAAGAGATCGTCGCGCTCGGCCTCGGGGATGCCGTCCCCCTCATCGCTGACGGTGATGAGGGCGCGGTGGATGAATGGCTGCTCCGTGAGGGCGATGGTGATGGTTCCACCGCTGGTGTACTTGATTGCGTTGCCGACGAGGTTATCGATGACCTGGAAGATGCGATCGCCATCAAGCGAGGCGGGGAGCGCTTCCAGCTCGGTATCCAGCACGATCGTGTGATCCGTGGTGCTTGCCTGCCTCGACTCGACCACGGAACGGCAGATGGCGACCAGATCCGCCGCATCGGGCCGGATCATCAGGCGCCCGGAACGCAGGCGAGAGACGTCGAGGAGATCGTCCACGAGGCGAGTCATGCGGTCGGCTTGCGCCTGCATCGTGGCAAGCCAGGCGACGTGATGTTCGTGTCCCTCCTGATTGGCGAGGTCGCGACCGATGATCTGCGCGAAGCCGCGAATCGGGGTCAGCGGCGAGCGGAGTTCGTGGGAGACCACGGAGAGGAACTCGTCGCGGAGGCGTTCTGCCTCTTTCAACGGGCGCACATCCTGAAAGACACCCACCACGACATCGACCTCCCCATTGTCGTCGTAGAGCGGGGCGGCGCTGGCGACGACCGGGATGCGGCTGCCATCGGGCAAGGTGACGGTCAGTTCGACGCCGGTCACGACGCGCGATTCGGCGATGGCCTTCGCCATCGGGAGGTCGGCTTCGGCGATACCGGTGATGCGTAGCTGCGTGACGCGCGTGCTGCGTTGCTGCCGTTCTGACCTCAGGCCGAACATGCGCTGGGCGGCGGCGTTGGATGTCTCCAGCATCATGGTGGACGCGCGGACGACCATCACGGCCTCCGGCATCGTCTGGATGACGGACTGGAGGCGCCGCTCGCTGTCTTCGGCGCGGTCGAGCTTCAGTTCCTGCGCGTCCGCGAGGCGGGCGGATTCCATGAAGGCGACGGTGCGCAGGCCGAGCGCCTGGAGGCGGGCGACCGCGGTCTGAGAAAAGCGGTAGGGGAGGTAGAGGCCGATCCAGGCGACCCCCACGAGTTGGTCGCGCGGGCCGAGCAGGGGAACCCCGGCGACGGAGCGGACGTGGGGATTGGTGTCGATGACATCGAACGCTTCGGGTTCGAGCGCGAGATCCATGAGGACCACCGGGCGGCGTTCCACGGCGATGCGGCCGACAAATCCTTCGCCAACCTGGAGCGTCGTGGAGACACTGGGGACGCCCGCGTTCGGGAGCTGTTCGTCCGGATCGCCGTAGGTTGCGGCGCGGATCAGGGTCTCGTCCTTCTCGTCCACGAGGTAGAGCGCGCCGGCGGAGGCGCGGTTGACGCGCACCATGGCGGCGAGCAGCGATTCCAGCACACTGAAATAGGCCGGAACGTCGCCAGCGTGGCGTCCAGCGGCGACGATCTCGACCGTGTTGAGGGCGGTGTTGGCCGCCCGCATCGCTGCCGACTCGACCCGCGCGGTGGCGCGCTCCTGCTTGAGATGCTCCACCATCACGAGGAGCAATCCGGACCCGACGGTGAAGGCAACGAGTGTGGCAACCACATCGGCGTCGAGCTGCTCAGGGAAGCGCCACGGTTCATCGACGTAAAGGAGGGGGACAAGGATGATGACGGCGATGACCGACGCAAGTCCGCCTACCCAGTCCGAGACATAACATGAGACGCCGACTCCTACGATGAGAAAGATCATCGGGATGGCGAGCGACTGGAATTCGACGAGTGCGAGGAGCATGGCGGGGATCGCGACGAAGGCAAGTCCGGCGAGCACGCGCCAGGCATCCAGGCGGCGGCGGGTGGCGGGCGGGAACCGTTCGTCCCAGCGTTCGACCATGGATGCGGCGATGCGGCTGGAACGCTGCCCAACGCGGCTTATGCGCTCCCAGGTGGAGGGCGCCATACGCGCGCGGGCCCATTGTTTCGTCGAATCCAGCACGGGGTCGGGACCTTTTCGGGTGCGATGCGGGGATGCAGACGGATCGCGACGCGTGTCCGTACGGGAACGATACGGAGTGGCGACAAGCTGTGTCAAACCGGGAGGGGAGAGGCGAGGGACGTGAGGGGTAAGGACCAACCTCACCCCTCGCTTCTCTCGCCTCTCTCCCTGCGTTGTGCATTTCGGGATGCGGTCTGTGCGCTTGTGACAAGCCGGTGCGCGGCGAGATGGGCGTGCAGACCGCCCAGCTTGCCGTCGAGATGAATCCCGACCATATGCATAGGTGATAGTCGGGACGCGGCGGTGTATCCTCCATGATGAAAGCGTGCGTTCGTGTTGACTGCTGGGAGAATCGTGTCCGTGAGTGTTGAGAACGAGGTGGTCACCCCTGCCGGTGACGCTGCCAACGTCCAGACGGATGTGGCGATTATCGGGGCTGGGCCGTCCGGGTTGTTCGCGGCGTTCTACGCCGGGCTGCGCGGCGCGAGTGTGCAGATCATCGACTCCCTGGAGGAGGTTGGTGGTCAGTGCATGGCGATGTACCCCGAGAAGTACATCTACGATGTGATCGGGTACCCGAAGGTGCTGGCCAAGGATTTCGTGGCGGCGTGCCTGGAGCAGGCGCTGCGGTCCGATCCGACGATCCGTCTTTCGGAGCAGGTGCAGTCCCTGGAAAAGCGGGAGGATGGCAGCTTCGTCCTCAAGACCTCCAAGGGTGAACGCTACGCCAAGTCCGTGATCATCGCGGCGGGCGTGGGCGCATTCGAGCCGACCCGCCTGACCGCTGAAGGCGTGACCGATCTGGAGGGCAAGGGCGTCCACTACTTCGCCAAGCGGATCGAGGACTTCCGAGACAAGCGCGTGGTGGTGGTCGGCGGCGGCGACTCGGCGGTCGACTGGGCGCTGACGCTGGAGCCGATCGCGGCCAGCGTGACGGTGATCCATCGCTCCAAATTCCGCGCGCACGAATCGACGGTGGCGGAGCTTGAGGCCTCGACGGTGCAGCTGCACTATCCGGGCTACGAGGTCACCCATGTGCGGCAGGCTGATCACGGCCGGATCGGCGAGATCACGTTCAAGCACCAGGACGGCACGACGCACGACCTGGAGCTGGACGAGTTGATCTGCGCGATCGGGTTCAAGGCCGATCCGGGACCGATGCGGTCGTGGGGCTTCGAATTGCAGAGGAACCAGATCCTCGTCGATGCGAAGACGATGGAGACGAGCGTTCCGGGCGTGTTTGCTGCCGGCGACATCGCGGCCTACCCGGACAAGTTCAAGCTGATCGCGACGGGCGCCGCCGAGGCCGTGAGCGCCGTCAACCATGCGATGCAGTACGTCGATCCGGCTGCGCGCCTGGACGCCGGCCATTCGACGACGATCATGGAGAAGAAGGCGAAGGCCGCTGCCGAGTAAGCGGCAGGCATTCGACCATCGACGGAACGGGCCGGCGGAATCATCTCCGCCGGCCCGTTCCTTTGTCCTGTTCGCGGTTGGCTCCATTGGCCCCCCGCAGGAACGATTGCAGGTTATGAGCGCGGAGTGCCGATACCCATGCGGTCGCGGACAAGGTCCATCTTGGCGCTCGCGCGTGCGCGGGCCTTCTCCCCACCCTCGGTGAGGACGCGGACGGCGATCTCTGGCTGCGCCTCCAGCTCGGCAAGGCGCTCCTGGATCGGGCGAATGGCATCGACGACGACATCGCCGAGTTCCGTCTTGAACGCGCCGTAGCCCTTGCCGGTGAAATGCTCCTCCACCTCGGCGACGGTGGTGTTCGTGAGCAGCGAGTAGATCGAGATCAGGTTGACCAGCGCGGGCTTCTCGGGCGTGCTGACGATCTCGCTGCCGGAATCGGTGACGGCGCGCTTGATCTTGCGGCGAATCGTGTCCGGATCGTCGCTGAGGGCGATGTAGCTGGCCTGATTCGGGTTACTCTTGCTCATCTTCCTGGACGGATCGTCGAGCGACATGATGCGGGCGCCGTCGGCCTTGATATCCGGCTTCGGAAGGACGAAGGTGTCGCCGTAGCGCTGGTTGAAGCGGTAGGCGACATCGCGCGTGAGTTCGATGTGCTGCTTCTGGTCCTCGCCAACCGGAACGTACTCCGTGTCGTAGAGGATGATGTCGGCGGCCTGGAGCACGGGGTAGTCGAAGAGGGCGGCGCTGACCGATTCCTCCTGCGTGCCGGACTTGTCCTTGAACTGCGTCATGCGGCGGAGTTCGCCGAACTGGGTGACCGAGTTCAGGAGCCAGCACAGCTCGGAATGCTCGCGGACATCCGACTGCACGAAGAGGACGACCTTCTCCGGATCGATGCCGGAGGCGAGCAGCACATTCGCGAGATTCCGGATGTTCCCGGTCATCGATTCGCGGGTGGTGGCGAGCGAAAGGGCGTGCAGGTCCACGACGCAGAAGACGCTGTCGGACTCGTCCTGCTGGTTCACCCAGTTTCGGATCGCACCGAGGTAGTTCCCGAGGTGAAAGTTGCCAGATGGTTGGATCCCCGAGAAGACGCGGGGCTTGCGGGTTTCGCGGGGCGAGGGCTGAGTGCCGGTTTCCTGAACGACCATCGTCTCGACGTGTCCTTTGCTACGCTGATGAGCGGATGGCGGGCGTTGACCCGCGCCGCATCTGACTGGCGGACAGTATACCGGCAGTTTCCCGGTTGCCGATCGCACCGGATCGCGCGAAAGGGCATCGATCACCCGTGATTACCGGATTCATGGTCCATCGTCGCTATGCTGCCCGCTATCGGGAGATCGTGCGCATCATGCTCGCGCACGGTCTGGGCGGACTTGTCGCACCGGTGGGACCGTTCCGCCGCTGGACTGCGGCCGACATGCTGGGCGATGCGCACCAGACGGACGAGGTGCGGGCGCACCATCTCCGGCTGGCGCTGGAGGAACTGGGGCCGACGTTCATCAAGCTCGGACAGATTCTCGCCACGCGCGTCGATCTGCTGCCGCCGGTGTACATCGCGGAGCTCGAACGCCTGCAGGACCGGATCGCGCCCGATCCTCCGGACGTCGTTGCCGCGACGGTGGAGCAGGAGCTCGGGATGCCGGCGCTCGTCGCGTTCGCCGCGTTTGACTTCACGCCGCTTGCCACGGCGTCGCTGGGGCAGGTCCATGCGGCCACGATGCACACCGGCGAGTGTGTGGTAGTGAAGGTGCAACGGAAGCACGTTGCGGCCCAGGTCAACGAGGATGTCGCGATTCTCCAGCAGCTCGCGGCTTCGTTCGAACGGCGCTCGCGTTTCCTGCGCGAGCAGGGTCTGGTCGACCTTGCGAACGAGTTCACATGGACAATCCGGGCCGAACTCGATTTTCTGCAGGAAGCACGGATGTGCGAACGGATCGGCCATGGACTCGCGAAGGACGCCACGGTGCGCGTCCCGCAGGTGTTCTGGACCTGCTCGACCTCCCGGGTACTCACGCTGGAACGCATTGATGGCATTCGTGTGGACGATGTCGAGGCGATCCGGGCAGCAGGTCTTGACCCGTCGGACGTTGCGGCCTCCCTGGTGAGGGTCCTGGCATTCCAGATTCTCGACCTCGGAGTTTTCCATGCCGACCCGCATCCGGGGAATATCGTCGTCTGTGCCGACGGGACAATCGGCATGTATGACTTCGGTCTGGTTGGCGTGGTGGACGACCAGATGCGGGAGCGGCTGCTCTTCCTGGTGCTGGCGGTGATGGAGCGGAATCCCCAGCGTGTTGTCGACGAGATCGCTGCGCTGGGAGCGGCACCTCCGTCGCTCGACCGGAAAGCGCTGGAACGCGAGATCTCGTACCTGATGACACACTACATCGGCGTGCGGCTCGACGAGATCCCGGTGATGACCATCGCCGACGACGTGATGCGGGTCATCAGGCGATACCAGCTCCGCTTGCCGGGCGAACTCGCGATGCTGGCGAAGACAGCGGTGATCACCGAGGCGGTCTCCCGCCGGCTCGATCCAGAGATCGACGTGATCGCCGTGGCGCAACCCGCGATCCGGCGGGCAGGCATTCGCTTCTATTCGCCGGAATACTGGTGGGATCGCTTGAAGGGGAAACCGCTGGAGACGGCGCTGCTCGCGTCCTCGATGCCAGCGACGATCCAGCGGTTCATCACGCGGCTGGATCGCAACGACTTCAAGATGCACATCGAGGTCGATGACATCGCGAACATGCTGTACGAGATGAACAGCATGGTGAACCGGCTCGTGATGGCGATTGTGGCGGCGGCCCTGTCGCTCGGTGTGGCCGTGCTCGTGCTGGCGCTCCGCCCGAACTGGGACAGCTTCGAGGGCGTGACGCTCTTCGTGCTCTTCGTGGTGGCGATGACGATCATCGCGAACGTGCTGTTCCGCGTCTGGCGCAGCGGTCGCCGGTAATCTGGTGCCGACCTGCTGACGTCGCTACGATCGCGTGGCGGCGACCGTTGGCTCCGGAACAGCATCGTCTTCCGGGCAGTCCTCGTCAGCGAGCCAGCTGTTGCCGAAGGTGCGCATGCTCTCGATGACCGGGAGGAGGGCGCTGCCCTTCTCGGTGAGGGTGTATTCCACGCGGGGCGGAACCTCGGCGAAGCAGTGGCGATCGACCACCGCAACCTCCTCGAGGCGCTTCAGGCGCTCCGAAAGGGTCTTGGGGCTGATGCCGTGCAAGGACCGTTCGAGCTCGCTGAATCGCTTCTGCCCCTTGGCGAGGTCGCGCACGATAAGCGGAGTCCACTTGTTCCCGATGATGTCAGCGGTCTTGGCGATGGGACACCCATCGTTCCCGGTGTCGCCAGCCGCACTCTCGCGTGCCATGATCTCCTGCCCTCCCGTCCGGAATGGACGCGGGTACCCCAGCAAGGCGGATGCGCACTTCTGGATGGTCCCCAATACTTCACGAATGATAGCACCAACCTGGCGGTGACACCATTCTCGGGCGATGATGC
Source organism: Thermomicrobiales bacterium (assembly GCA_049840815.1). GTDB lineage: Bacteria > Chloroflexota > Chloroflexia > Thermomicrobiales > UBA6265 > JASGDN01. The sequence continues at coordinate 200,690 of JASGJI010000010.1, forward strand.
GCGGATGCGCCCAGAACTGCGCTGACAGACGACGGGATGGTTCAGGACGCGAATGGACAGGGGCGATCGCGCCGGAATGCCGGATTCAGCAGCGCGCGCCCGCTATACTTCGCGAATCCTGTGGGAGCGGACGTTCCTGCGTTCACCCGCGACGCTGTGGTTGTCGACGTCGACCGTCGTTCGTGAATTCCGGAAGCCATGATTCGCATCTTCGCCTACGCCATCGCCGCCATCGTGGCGACCCTGACGCTCGGCACGATCTCCCAGCGGCTGATCGAGTTTTCGTCGCCTGGTGCGGTGATCCTCTTCGGCATCGTGATTGGAGTCATCAACGCGTTCCTCAAGCCGATCGTCCAGACGATCAGCCTGCCGTTGACATGCCTTACCTTTGGCATGTTCGCGCTGGTGGTGAATGCGGTCCTCTTCAAGCTGGGCGCGGCGATCGTGCCGGACCTCTCCGTCAGCTGGTGGGGCGCGTTCATCGGAGCGGTCCTGACCAGCCTCGCATCGGGCATCATCTTCTCGGTGATCGACGAGTAGCGCATGGCAGCATCACTTGCCCACGGATTGCTGACACGGGAGCGGACGTTCGAGGCGCCGCTGACCATGGGCGTCATCGCCGACACCCACATCTTCCCCGGATCAGTGCGCCACCTGCATCCCGCCGTGGTGGACCTCTTCCGCCGTGCGAAGGTCGATCTCCTGATCCACCTCGGCGACGTGAATACCCGCGCCATCCTTGAGGAGTTGGCCGAGATTGCGCCGCTTCTCGCTGTTCGTGGCAACAATGACGATGCCGAACTCCAGGCGATGCTGCCACTGACCCTTCGGCTGACGGTCGGCAGGTTCCGCGTGCGTGCCCTGCATGGGCATGGCGGACGTTCCGCGCACGACGAGGCGGTCCGGCAATTCGCCGGGAAGGCGGATCTGGTGCTCTTCGGGCACAGCCACAAGCCGCTGATGGAGATGGCGAAGGAGAGCATCCTCTTCAACCCGGGCTCGGCGACCGACCGCCGATGGTTCGATCATTTCGGGGTCGGGGTCATCCGCTTCGACGATGAGCGGATTGATCCCGAACTGATCCTCTTCGACCATCCCGCCAATCTCGTGAACATCGCGTTCGACTGATTTGTTGCTCGTCCCCGAGAATCGGAGATCTCATGGTTGCCACGACTGCCCCCTCGACATCATTCACGCGCACGCTGCCAACCGACCCGCGCCTGGCGAACGGCAAGTGGCTGCGGATTCCCGGACCGACCGTGCTGCATCCGGCCGTGATCGAGACCGCCCATCGGCCGATGGTGCCGCATCGCAGTCCCGAGGCGGCGGACCTGGTCGATCGTCTCTCGCACAACCTGAAGCTCGTGCATGGGACAGAGCAGAACGTGCTCTGGTGGACCGGGACGGGGTCCGCTGGCTGGGAAGCCTCGATCGTGAACCTGACGTCGCCTGGCGACCGGATCGTGGTGACGGTGAGCGGTGACTTCGGGGACCGCTACGCCAAGACGGCGACACGGCTGGGGCTGGATGTCCACCGTATCGACGTCGAATGGGGAACAGCGGTGACGCCGGACCTCCTGGAGCAGGCGTTTGAGCAGCACGGGCCATTCCGCGCGGCGTTCATCACGCACAGCGAAACCTCCACGGGTCTCGCCAATCCGCTGAAGGAGCTGGCGGCGGTGGCGCGGGCGCACGGGGCGTTGGTGGTCGTCGACGCGGTGAGTTCTGCGGCGGCGATGCCGGTAAACGTCGATGAATGGGACCTCGACTGGGTGCTCTCCGGCTCGCAGAAGGCGTGGATGTGCCCGCCGGGCCTGATGATCTCGGCAGTGAGCGAACGCGCGATGGCGGCGGCTGAGGAGAGCACGTTCCCACGCTTCATCTGGGATGTGCGGACGGTGGCCGAGGCGACGGCGAACCACACGAGCGCGCAGACGCCGGCGTTGTCGTTGCAGTACGGGCTGGACGCCGCGGTGAGCGCGATGCTGGATGAGGGCCTGGAGACGATGTACGCCCGCCACGCGCGGTTGGGCCAGCATGTGCGCGACGGACTGATCGCCGCGGGACTTCGCGTGCTGGGCGATCCGGCGTATCCGTCGCAGTCGGTGACGGCGTTCCACCTGCCGGCGGGGTTCGAGACGGCACAGGTCTTCCACGACCGGCTGCGCGATGAGTACGGGATCGAGATCGCGGTCGGGCAGGGGCACATGGCGCAGACGGTGTTGCGGGTCGGGCACATGGGCTATGTGGAGCAGCCGGAGCTGGACGCGACGCTGGACGCGATCTCGGCGTTGGCGAGGTCCGCGCAGGGCTGAGCCTGGTCTCTGGAATCGTGGGAAGGCGGGGCGTCCGGGTGGTCCGGTCGCCCCGCCTTCGTGTGTGTGGCTAGTCAGTTGGTTGTGGCGTGGCGTTCATCCGAGGGTCCCCCCTATGCATTGGCCTCTCCTGCAAGGGTGATCGGTGGGCGGCGAAAAAGGTAACGCCGAAGCGTGATCGGGCCGTGGAACTGGCGCCATCTCGCGGATTCGGATGACGACTCCTGTTGCGTTAGCATGCGAATTGGGGGTATACTCCGGCAAAACCTCCCCCGGAAGGTGGCATTGGATCACCATGGGCCGTGGGTGGGGTTGTTGCGTGCTTATCGCTTTTGAAGGTAGGTCTATGGACGGTACGGACATTCGTGAGCCAGAGACCGACGCGTTCAGCTTCGAGGCTGAACTCGGCGGTGCCTCGCTCATGGAGCAATTCCTCAGCGATCCCTCCCACGATTACAAGACCCTGAAATATGGGGATGTACTCGAGGGGATCATCATGCACATCGACCGGGACGAACTGCTGGTGGACATCGGGTCCAAGGCAGAGGGCATCGTTCCGGCCAAGGAGTATTCGAGCCTTTCTGCTGAGGAAAAGGACGCACTCCTCGTTGGCGATACCCTGCTGGTCTTCGTGGTGCAGCCGGAGAATGCGGAGGGCCATCCGGTCGTCAGCATCGACCGCGCGCGCCAGGAGAAGAGCTGGCGGCGTCTGCAGGAACTCCACGAGGCCAACGAGATCATCGAGGCCGAGGTCACCAACTACAACAAGGGTGGTCTCCTCGTGAATCTCGACGGTGTTCGGGGCTTCGTGCCGGCATCGCAGGTCTCGGAGATCCGCGGTGGCGACGATTCGAGCAAGCAGGCCGACATGGCCCGCCTGATCGGGTCCAAGCTCCCGCTGAAGGTGATCGAGATCAATCGCCACCGCAATCGCCTCATCCTCTCGGAGCGCCAGGCGATCCAGGAGCGCCGCGACATCATGAAGGAGCGCCTCATCGAGGAGCTCAAGGAAGGCGATATCCGCAAGGGTCGTGTTTCCTCCATTTGTGATTTCGGTGCCTTCGTGGACATTGGGGGCGCCGACGGACTGGTTCACCTCTCCGAGCTGAGCTGGAGCCGTGTCCGCCACCCAGGTGAACTCCTGAAGGTGGGTGACGAGGTCGACGTCTATATCCTGGGCGTCTACCCGGACACCAAGAAGATCGCGCTTTCCATCAAGCGCACCCAGGCGGAGCCGTGGAGCCGCGTCGCGACCTCGTACGAGGTCGGGCAGCTGGTCAAGGGCACCGTCACCCAGCTCGCCAACTTCGGCGCGTTCGCGCGGATCGAGGATGGCATCGAGGGCTTGATCCACGTTTCCGAGCTGGCTGACGAGCGCATCCAGCATCCGAAGCAGGTCGTCGGCGAGGGCCAGGATCTGATCCTGCGCATCATCCGCATCGACCCGCAGCGCCGCCGCATGGGCCTGAGCCTGCGCCGCGCGCTGGATACGCCGGATACCGAGCTGGAGGCCGTGTTCGGCGAGGGCATCCTGGAGGAGCGCGATGCGCTCGTTGCCAAGATCCGCGCCGCGCTGGAGGCCGAAGGCCTGACCGGAACGTCGCAGTCCACGCCGGAGACCGCCGAGGGTGAGGGCGCTGCCCCCGCCGCCGAGGCTGAGGCGCCGGCGATCGACCTGGTCGCCCAGTTCGAGGAGCGCCGCCAGCGTGCCGAGGAATCGGCCGCCCAGCGTCGCAACCGCGATCAGGGCCGGGCTCGCCAGCAGTCGCAGTCCGAGCAGTCCTCTGCATTCGAGGACGAGGACATGTCGGCCATGGCGCTGGCCTTCGCGCTCGCCGGTGCGCTCGATGACGAGGAGCCGGCTGCCGAGACCGCGACCGAAGCTGCCGAGGAGGCTGCCGATCGCACCTTCGCGGAGGCTGCGGGCGAGGTTGTGACCGAGGAGTCCGCCGTGACCGCCACCGGGGTGTTCGAGGGCACGACCCCGGACTCCACGACGGAGACTGCGACCGAGGCTGCGGAAGCTGCCGCCGATCGCACCTTCGCGGAGGCTGCCGGTGAGGTGGTCGACGAGGTCGCCGCTGAGGACGCTGCGAAGGTCCTCGGCCCGGCTGGTGATGAGGGCACGACGTGGGTTGCTGGTGACGGCAAGAATGAGGTTCCGGCAGGATTCCCGATCAAGGGCAATGCCGATTCCTCCATCTACCACACCCCCGAGTCCCCGTGGTACGACCGGACCGTCGCTGAGGTCTATTACGCGACGGCCGAGGCCGCCGAGGCTGCTGGCTACCGAGCTCCTGCCCGCGACGCCGGCGCTGCTGCCGCGAAGGCTGTGGAGGACGTTGTCGAGGCCGTGGAGGAAGCGAATTAGGCAAATCGCCCGAAAACGGGCAGCCCGGTTCGGTCCCATCACGTGCGGCTACTGGTCATTCGGCCAGACAACGCCGCCGGAAATGTGATAGAAAAGCCAACAACGGCAGGGAGTCCGCTCTCCGCCGTTGTTGGCTATCTGCTTTGTCCCAGCTGGGAGAGGCGCTCACCCGCGACACGGCAATCGCTTGTACGTGCGGCACAATGATGGGGTAGGACGTCCGCGTGTCCCCATCCTGCGTATAGTCGGGTAGACCAGCTTGCCATCACGGCCGCATGCACGGGCGTGATAGAGACATCGGGAGAGCTCCAGGATGGCGGAGAAGTTCGACAAGTTCACGGATCGAGCTCGCAAGGTCCTCACGCTCGCCCAGGAAGAAGCCCAGAGGTTCAACCACAACTACATCGGGACCGAACACCTCCTCCTTGGGCTCGTGCGGGAAGGCGATGGCGTTGCGGCGAAGGTGCTGGCGAACATGGGCGTGCAGTTGCCCAAGGTTCGTTCGGCGGTCGAATTCATCATCGGTCGTGGTGATTCCATGATCATGGGCGAGATCGGCCTGACGCCGCGCGCGAAGAAAGTCATTGAGCTGTCGGTCGATGAGGCGCGACGGTTGAATCATCACTACATCGGAACGGAACATCTCCTGCTTGGCCTCGTCCGGGAGGGCGAAGGCATTGCGGCGGGTGTGCTGGAAAGCCTTGGCGTCAACCTCGAGAAGGTGCGCGCTCAGGTAATGCAGGTTGTCAGCCAGTCGGCGACGCAGCAGGCGCAGTCGAAGCAGCAGACGAAGACCCCATACATGGATGCACTCGGGTTCGACCTTACTGAGGCGGCCCGTACGGACAAACTCGGTCCGCTCATCGGACGATCCACCGAGATCGACCGCGTGATGCAGATCCTCTCGCGGCGGACGAAGAACAATCCGGCGTTGATCGGCGAACCGGGCGTCGGCAAGACGGCCATCGTCGAAGGGTTGGCGCAGCGGATCGTTTCGGGCGACGTGCCGGAGCAGCTTCAGGGGAAGCGCCTCGTGGCGCTTGATATCGGGGCGCTGGTCGCCGGCACGAAGTATCGAGGTGAGTTCGAGGAGCGGTTGAAGAAGATCGTCAACGAGGTCAAGGAGACCAAGGCGATCCTCTTCATCGACGAGTTGCACACGCTCGTCGGCGCGGGCGCAGCTGAGGGAGCGGTCGATGCCGCGAACATCCTGAAGCCGGCCCTCTCCCGCGGCGAGTTGCAGACCATCGGCGCGACGACGCTTGATGAGTACCGCAAGTACATCGAGCGGGATGCGGCGCTGGAACGGCGGTTCCAACCGGTGCAGGTTTCGGAGCCGTCGGTAGAGGAGACGATCCAGATCCTCGAAGGCGTCCGGGAACTCTACGAGGAGCATCACAAGCTCAAGATCAGCGACGAGGCGCTGCACGCGGCTGCAAATCTTGCCGCGCGGTACGTCACCGATCGGTTCATGCCGGACAAGGCAATCGACCTGATCGACGAGGCATCGTCCCGCGTGCGGATGCAGCGATCGATCTCGCCGCCAAGCCTGCGTGAGGCGATGGCAGGACTTTCGTCCTTGCAACGCGAGCTGGAATCGGCGGTCAATGGCCGAGAATTCGAACTCGCCGCCGAACTGCGCGATCGGGAGCGGAAGCTGCGCGACCGCATCGATCAGCAGGAACAGGGGATGAAGGATCAGGCCGCATCCGAGGAGACGTACGTCACCGAGGAGGACGTGGCCGAAGTTGTTTCCATGTGGACCGGGATTCCGTTGGTGCGGATCGCGGGCGAGGAGTCAGCGCGGCTCCTGCACATGGAAGACGCGCTGCACGAGCGGATCGTCGGGCAGGACGAGGCGATCACCACGATCTCCAAGGCCGTCCGTCGTGCCCGCGCTGGCATCAAGGACCCGCGTCGGCCGATCGGTTCGTTCATCTTCCTCGGCCCGACTGGCGTCGGCAAGACATATCTCGCCAAGGCGCTGGCCGAGTTCATGTTCGGCTCCCAGGATCATCTGATCAAGATCGACATGTCGGAGTTCATGGAGCGCCACGCGGTTGCCCGCCTCGTCGGAGCGCCTCCGGGCTACGTCGGGTACGAAGAAGGTGGTCAGCTGACCGAGGCGGTACGGCGCAAGTCGTACTCGGTGATCCTGCTCGACGAGATCGAGAAGGCGCATCCGGAAGCCTTCAACATGCTGCTCCAGATCATGGAGGACGGGAACCTGGCCGACGCCAAGGGGCGGAAGGTCGATTTCCGGAACACGATCATCATCATGACCTCGAATGTTGGCGCCGAGGAGATCGGGCGCAACCTCTCGATGGGCTTCACGAAGCGCGAGGACGACGAGTCGACGCGCAACCGCGATCATGGCTTGATGACGAGCAAGGTGATGGAGCGGTTGAAGCAGACGTTCCGGCCGGAGTTCCTGAACCGGATCGACGCGACGATCGTCTTCCACTCGCTGACGCAGGAGGAGATTCGCAACATCGTGGATCTCGAACTGGCGCGGGTGCGGCAGCAGCTCGGAGAGCAGGACATCACGCTGGAGATCACGATCGAAGCGAAGGACCTGCTGGGCGAGCGCGGCTACGACCACACGTATGGTGCGCGTCCGCTGCGCCGGATCATCCAGAACCTGATCGAGGACCCGCTGGCGGAGGGCCTGCTCAATGGGCGATTCCTGCCGGGGCACACGGTTCGCGTGACGGTCGAGGATGACCTGCTGAAGATCGAGGACATGGTGGAGCTTGCGGCGGTGTAGCAGCGTTTCGGCGAACCACAACGGTTCGCACGACGCAGTGGTTCGAAGCGGTTTTCGGGATGCGGTCGAACCGTCGCGCAGGGCAGCCCGCAAGGGGTTGCCGGAGTAACCTAGAGACCATTCGGTGCGAGCGAAGCGGAGGGAGCGGGGCCATCATGATCGTTGGCCCGGCTCCCTTCGGTGTTTTCGGAAGGTGACGATGCCAAAGGTACGGACATCCTGGGTTTGCCAGCAGTGCGGGGCGGTGAGTCCCGCCTATCTCGGGAAGTGTCCCGGCTGCGGCGAGTGGCACACGATGGTCGAGACGATCGAGGAGCGCTCGACACCGGCGGCGGTCCGTGCGATCGGACGTCCTCGCGCGGTGTTGCAGCCGCTTGACCGCGTGACGCGGGTCGGACAGGCGCGTGTCGATGTCCCGATCGTGGAGTTGAACCGCGTGTTGGGCGGCGGGTTGGTGCCGGGCTCGCTGGTGCTTGTCGGTGGCGATCCGGGGATCGGGAAATCGACGCTGATCCTGCAGGCGGCGGGCGTACTGGGATCGGATCGGCATCCGGTCGTCTACGTCTCGGCGGAGGAGTCCACGCAGCAGGTGAAGCTACGAGCGGATCGGCTCGGTGTGACCTCCCCGTACCTGTCGCTGCTTTCCGAGACGGATCTCGACGAGATCCTGACGACGCTGGATACGGTCGAACCGGCGCTGGTGGTGATCGATTCGATCCAGACGGTCATGCTGAACGACATCACCTCGGCGGCGGGGAGCGTGTCGCAGGTGCGGGAATGCACCGCGCGGCTGATGCAGTGGGCGAAACCGCGGAACGTGCCGGTGTTCGTGATTGGGCATGTGACGAAGGAGGGGACCATCGCCGGGCCGCGCGTGCTGGAGCACATGGTCGATGCCGTGCTCTACCTGGAGGGCGACCGATTCCACCAGTACCGTATCCTGCGGGCGGTGAAGAATCGGTTCGGATCGACCGATGAGGTCGGCGTCTTCGAGATGGCCGATGTCGGGTTGCGTGAGGTCCGGAATCCGTCCGAAGCATTCCTGGAAGAACGATCGGCGGCGACGTCGGGTTCAACCGTCGCGGTGACGATGGAGGGGACGCGGCCGATCCTCGTGGAGGTTCAGGCGCTTTCGACGTCCACGGCGTTCGGATTGCCGCGTCGCAGTGCCAACGGTCTCGACACGAGCCGGCTGCAACTGCTGGTGGCTGTGTTGCAGAAGCGGGTTGGCCTGGAGCTTGGCAACCAGGATGTCTACGCGAATGTCGTCGGCGGCTTGCGGGTGATGGAGCCGGCGGTCGATCTGGCGATCGCGACGGCGATTGCTTCGAGCCTGCGCGACGTGCCGGTCGATCCGGCCACGGTGGTGGTCGGGGAGATAGGCTTGTCTGGGGAGCTGCGATCCGTGAACCAGCTGGACCGCCGGATCAACGAGGTTGCCCGTCTGGGATTCCGGAGGATCGTCATCCCGTCGCACGCGCATCTGACGCACGAGCTGCCGTCCAATATCAAGGTCGTGCGATGCGGGAGCGCCGCCGAGGGAATCGCGACGGCGCTCGACCAGGCATAGATCAGGCGCGGCGGAGGGCGAAGAGCTCGTCCACGAGGCGAGCGGCAGCGTCCTCGCGGCCCATCGATTTCGCCGTGGCGGCCATTGTGGCGAGACGCTCAGGGTCGCCAAGCAGGGCGTCGATCTCGGCGGCGAGGCGCTCCGGGGTGGCGTCCTTCTGGGCGACCATCACGGCGGCGCCGGCCTTCTCCAGGACGCGGGCGTTCTTCGTCGCCTCATCGCCGCCCGTGCCCGGCAGCGGCACGAGGATCGACGGTTTGCCGACGAGTTCCAGTTCAGCGACGGTGCCTGCGCCCGATCGCGAGACGACGAGGTCCGCCATCGCGAAGACATCCGGCAGTTCGTCGCGCACGAACTCGGTGACGACATAGCGGCGCTTCAGGTGGTCGGGCAACGTCTCGCGGAAGGCGGTCAGGCGGGCGGTATCGTCGTTCTCCTCGGCGGCAGGGCCGGCCTGATGGACGATCTGCATGCGTTCGAGGAAGGCGGGCAGGTTCGGCTCGATTCCGGCGTTGAGGCGGGTCGCGCCCTGCGCACCCCCGGTGACATACAGCACCGGGAGATCGGGCGTGAAACCAAAGCGCTGGCGTCCACGGTCGGCATCGCCGGTCAGCAGCGACTTCCGGACCGGGTTGCCCGTGAGCACGACGTGCTTGTGGATGCCCTCTGCCAGCGGTACGCTCTCGGCGAAGCTGACCGCGAACGACGAGGCGAACTTCGCGGATATGCGGTTTGCCATGCCGATCTGCGCGGTCTGCTCGTGCGTGAGGATCGGCACGCGGCGGGCGCGACCAGCGATCACGGAGGGCACGCTTGCATGGCCGCCGGTGCTGAAGATCACGTCAGGCCGGAACGATCCAATCAGTGGCCACGCCTGCACGATGCCGACCGGGAAGCGGAAGACGTCCTTGACGTTTTCCATGTCGAAATAGCGTCGGAGCTTGCTGATCTGGATGGCCCGAAACGGGATGTCGTGTTCAGTCGCGATCTTGCCCTCGACGCCCTTGTGGCTGCCGATCCAGAAGAACTCGGTATCTGGCTGCCGCTCGCGGATTTCCTCGACGACGGCGACGGCGGGGAAGACATGGCCCCCCGTGCCACCCCCGGCGATGAGCAGTCGGAACGGCGCTTGCTTCGTGTTCACGATGACTCCCTGACGGTATGAAGGTCCTCGGAATGGGCGGGATGCCCGCCCAGTGATGCTGGCTTGAGTATAGATCGGCGTCGGGTGAGAGCCGATCCGGAAGCGGGGCATGCTACCATCGAGGTGAACGCGTCCGGGTTTCGTCGACGCGCCCCACCGACTCCGAGCTGAAAGGACCGATCCTGGTTCCGCGCCTATCCTCCGCCTCCCACCGGTCTGGCCCACGCTGGTCGGCGATCTCCGCGATCGCAGGCGGAGTGCTATTGGCTGATCAGGTGGTGAAGTGGGTGATGTCCGCATGGATCGGTCCGGACGCGGCGCAGCATCGTGTTGACCTGATCGGGAATTTCCTCGCGTTCGAGTACGTCGAGAACTCCGGTGCGGCGTTCGGCATCCTGGCCGGACAGCCCTTGTTGCTGGCGATCTTCGCGGTGCTGGCGGTAGTGCTGTTCATCGGCATGATGCGCTCGACGTTGCGTACGCACCCGCTGGTGCCAATCGCGGTCGGGATGGTGCTTGGCGGGGCGATCGGGAATTTGCTCGACCGTATCCGGCTCGGCTACGTGGTCGATTTCGTGGCGGTGGGGACCTTCCCGCGTTTCAACGTCGCGGACTCGGCGATCACGGTCGGGCTCGTGCTGCTGGCCTGGACGGCGCTCCGCGAGGATGCTGCTCCTGGACACGCCGATCCCGTCGACCACTCCCCGGAGCGCGACGCTTCCGACCCTTCGACTCCTCCCATGAAGAACGGCTCTCACGCATGACCGACTCCCTGCCCATCCAGACCGACGACGATGCCGAACTGGACGTCATCACCCTGCATCCCACCATCGACGACCGCGATGTGCGGCTCGACCGGTTCATTGCGGAGCAACTGCCCGATCTCAGCAGGACCTACCTGCAATCGCTGATCGAAAGCGGCAACATCCTCGTCGATGGGCAGGCTCGCCGGCGTTCGTTCAAGATGACGCAGGGCGAGGTCGTCACGGTGACGATCCCGGAGACCGAGGAGATCGACGTCGTCCCGGAGAAGATTCCGCTCGACATCGTTTATGAAGACAGCGATGTGATCGTGGTGAACAAGCGGGCCGGGATGGTCGTTCATCCTGCTCCGGGGCATCCGACCGGGACGCTGGTGAACGCGATCCTCGGGCATGCCAGCGACATCTCGATTGTCGGCAGCACGCGACCGGGCATCGTGCACCGGCTGGACAAGGACACGTCTGGCCTGATCGTGGTGGCGAAGACCGATCGCGCGCAGAACCTGCTGATGGCGCAGTGGCAGGAGCGCTCGGTCGAGAAACGCTACATCACGCTCGCGGTTCGTCCGTTCGAGGAGGATGAGGCGACGGTCGATGCGCCGATCGGGCGGAACCCGTCCAACCGGCAGCAGATGACCGTCATCCGGAGTGGTCGTCATGCCGTCAGCCACTTCAAGGTGGCGAAGCGCTTCCTGAACTCGACGCTGCTGGACGCTGAGATCGAGACGGGGCGCACGCACCAGATTCGCGTCCACCTCCAGTTCATCCGGCACGCCGTCGTCGGTGACGATGTGTATGGCGGTGAGCTTGCGATGCGCGTGGCCGAGGAAATCGGCCTCAAGCGGCAGTTCCTGCACGCGGCGGAGCTGGGGCTGACGTTGCCGAACGGGGAACGGAAGCTGTTCAAGGCGCCGCTGCCGGATGACCTGCGCAACGCTCTGGTGCGGCTCGAGGAGACCCAGGCACCATTGGAAGAGCCTGAATGATCGACGACACCTCGACCGCGCGGGACCTGATCGCAGCGATGTTCGCGGCGGGGGTGGCGTTTGCCGATCCGCGTGCGGCGGTGCGGGATCACCTCTCGGTCCATGGAGACGTCCTGCGCGTCGGCGATCGTGCGATCGTGCTTGGGCAGGGACGGATCGTCGCGGTGGCGGTTGGGAAGGCGGCAGTGCCCATGGCGCTCGGCCTTCGCGACGTTCTTGGTGACCGGATCGATGCAGGGTTGGCGCTGACGAAGCACGATCATGTGCCGTCGGATCTGGTCCTGCCGGAATTCGGGGTGCGGGAGGCCTCGCATCCGGTGCCGGATGAACGCGGTGTGGCTGCCACGCGGGAGATCCTTGATCTCGTGTCGAACCTCGGACCCGAGGATACGGTGATCGCGCTGATCTCCGGTGGGGGATCGGCATTGCTGGAAGCGCCGGCTGGCGATCTGACGCTGGCTGACATTCAGGCAGTCACGGGAGCGCTGTTGCGGGCTGGCGCGCCGATCCAGGATCTCAATGCCGTCCGGAGTGAGCTGAGCCAGGTGAAGGGTGGCGGATTGCGACGGGCGATCGGTCCCGCACGCTGCGTCTCCCTGATCCTCTCCGACGTGCTGGGCAACGACGCTTCCGTGATTGCAAGTGGGCCGACCGTCGAGCGAACGCCCGATCCGGGTCGAGCCTTGAACCTGCTGCAACGCTATGGCGTGCTGGATTCGGTGCCGTCCGCAGTTGTGACGTGGCTGCGTGGCAGCGCGCAAGCATCGTCGACTGTGTCGCATCGGGACGACGTGTGGGCGGTGATGGCCGACAACGCATCGTTCGTGGAGGCGATGGCTACGACTGCTCGCGAACGAGGACACCGGCCCCGCATTATCTGGCGAGACGTCGAAGGGGAGGCCGCGCAGCGCGGGCGCGAGTTCGTTGAGCTTTGCGCAGCAATGCCGGATGATGTCGATGTCGTGCTCGGCGGTGGGGAGACCACGGTGACGGTGCGGGGTGATGGCGTCGGCGGGAGGAACACGGAGTTCGCGCTCGCTGCGGCCATGGCGATCGAGGACACGTTCCAGGATTGGGTTATTGCCAGCCTGGCCTCCGACGGCGACGATGGGGCGAACCGGGGCGCGGCAGGGGCCATCGTCGATTCCCGTACGACAGCGCGTGGCTCCGAGCGTGGCCTCGACGCGGATGCTGCCCTTGCCGCGAATGACAGCGGGACGTTTCTTGCCGCGACTGGCGACCTCTTCCGGTGCGATCCCACCGGCACTAACGTGAACGATGCCTATATCGGTGTGCGGATGCGCCGCCGGACGTGATGGTGATCCTTTCATTTCCACAGAATCAGGCAGGAACGTGATGAACGGAGCAGAACTCCTCGTCCAGGCGCTGCGAGCGAATGGCGTCGATACGATCTTCGGATTGCCGGGCGACACCGGAATGGCGTTCTACGACGCGCTGTATCACGAGCCGGCGATCAACCACATCATGACGCGCGACGAGCGGTCGGCCTCGTTCATGGCCGATGTCTACGCGCGGGTCTCCCGGCGGCTGGGTGTCTGCGAGGGACCGAGCGGCGGCGGCGCGACGTATATCATCCCCGGTGTCGCGGAGGCGCAGGGTTCGGCGATCCCGGTCCTCTGCATGACCTCGGATACGCCGGTGAGCGAGGACTATCGCAACGTCCTGACCGAGCTGGATCAGGTTGGACTGTTCCGGCCGATCACCAAGTGGACCGAGCGCATCCATCGCGCAAGCGGGATGGAGGATGCCGTTCACCGCGCGGTTCGCCTCGCGACCAGCGACCGTCCGGGCGCGGTGCACCTCTCGCTGCCAGCCGATGTGCTGGACCAGGAGAGCGATGGAACGGCCCGGTATACCTCCGGTCGGGAGTCCGATGTCGTTCCGAGCAGCCGTCCTCGGGCCGATGCCTCCGAGATCGAACGGGCCGCGCGGCTGATCGAGCAGGCGGAGCGTCCGGTGATCGTGGCCGGCGGAGGTGTGATGATCTCCGGGGCGTGGGACGCGTTGACGGCCTTCGCGGAGGCAACGAACGTCCCGGTCGGCACGAGCATCAATGGCAAGGGCGCGATCGCGGAGACGAGTCCCGTCTCGCTGGGTGTCGTTGGAGGAAATGGCGCGCGTGCGTATGCGAATGCCTGGATCGCCGAGAGCGACCTGATTGTCTTCATCGGCACGCGGACAGAGTCGACGACGACTTCCCATTGGACGCTGCCGAAGCGGGAGACGCCGCCAAAGACGATCCATCTCGATCTCGCGAGCCGGGAGATCGGCAACACCTACGCCGCCTCGGCGATCCTGCTTGGTGACGCCAAGGTGTCGCTGGAGGATCTCCTCGCGGCGATCGACGCGCCGGCGGTGGCGGCGAAGAACCGCGATCGGATCGCGTTGATGGCGGTCCAGAAGGCGGAGTATTTCGCGCGGATCGCTGAAGAGGCGGCGAGCGATGCGTTCCCGATTCGGCCGCAACGGCTGATCGCGGCATTGCGGGCGGCGCTGGACGACGACACGATCATCGTGGCCGATCCCGGCACGCCGACGCCGTATCTCTCCGCGCAATACATGCTGAACCGGCCTGGGCGTTCGATGGTGATCCCGCGCGCGTATGGCGGCCTTGGCTACTCGATTCCGGGTGTGGTGGGTGCGTATTACGCGGCGCCGGAGCAGCGGATTGTCTCGGTGACGACGGATGGCAGCTTCGGGATGTCGGTGGGCGAACTGGAGACGATCAGCCGCCTGAACCTGCCGATCGTGATCGTGCATTGCAGTAACGCGTCGTTCGGGTGGATCAAGGAGCTGCAGCATCTCGACCACGACCAGCGTTACTTCTCCGTCGATTTCTCGGTGGTGGACTATGCGGCCATCGCGCGGGGATTCGGGCTGAAGGCGTGGGATGTGACGTCGGCGGATGCGCTTGAGGGGACGATCCAGGCGGCGTTGGCGCATGGCGGTCCGGCCTTCGTGAACGTGGCGACGATTCCACAGACGGTGGAGACGCCGCCGGTGTCCGGGTGGGAGGCGAAGGTCGCGCGTCGGCGACTGGCAGACGTCGTGTCCTGATCCGGTTGCGTTGGTTGACAGAAATCCCCTCGGCGAAATGTCTCGCCGAGGGGATTCTGCTCTGCCGGTGGGTGTGCTGCCGCGAGGTCTGAAGGGGTGGGCAACTCCGGTAGCGACGGCTCGTCTGACCCAGCAGCCGCATCGATCCGGCGAAGCCGGATATCCCGGAATGGTTGCTGAACCCAGGATTGGCCTTCGGCCAATGGCGGAACCACCAGACAAGCTGGTGGTTCGCCGCTACGGTTTCGACCTGGGCTCTAATACGAGCGGATGAGGGTGAGGTCGACGATCTGGTCGAGCTGGTCGCGAACCGTCGCGTCCTGCACGACACGGAGGCGGTTGCGGGCGCTCGCGGAGTAATCGCCGGCAATGCGCTCGGCTTCCTCGATGGCTCCGGACGCGCGGATGGCCTCGATCACGCCGTCGATGACCTCATCGCGGGCTTCCTCGCCGGCAACGATCATTTCGAGCGTCTCGCGTTCCGGACTGCCCTCCGCGAGACCGGCGGCGTAGATCATCGTTGGCAGGGTGACGACACCCTGGCGAAGGTCATTGCCAGCAGGTTTGCCGAGCGTCTGTGTGCCCTGGCGAAGATCGAGAATGTCATCGACGATCTGGAAGGCCATGCCGATGTCGCCGCCGAAGCCGCGCATCTCCGCGATGCCTTCATCCGACGCATCGCCAATCACGGCGCCCATCTCGGCGGCACCGGCGAAGAGGGACGCTGTCTTGCCATAGATCCGCTTCTCGTAGGATTCGCGATCCTGCCCGAGGTCGTGGGCCTGAAGGGTTTCGAGGAGCTGGCCGTCGCAGATGAGGCCGAGGGTCGAGGCGAAGATCGCGACGACGCGGACGCTGTCGGTCGCGGCAGCGAGCATGGCGCTCTGGGCGAAGAGGTAATCGCCGATGAGAATTACCGCTCCGGAGCTCAGTTGGCTGTTCAGGGTGGGCTGCCCACGGCGGAGCGCGGCGCGGTCGATGTTGTCGTCATGCACGAGCGACGCGGTGTGCAGGAGTTCGACACCTGCTGCCGCAGTGATCGCACGGTCACGGTCGTAGGTGAACGCCTTGGCGGCGAGCAGGAGCAGGAGGGGGCGCAGGCGCTTGCCGCCCGTGGCCACCAGGCCGGTGACGAGGCTCGATACGACCGGATAATCGATCCTGGCCGACTGCAACAGTCGCTGTTCGACAAGATCGAGGTCGCTTTGGGTCGCCTCGAACACATCAGCCGTCGAAACTCTCACGGATGCTCCTCTGGGCATGGACACGGGTCGCACGGTGCCGTCGATGCGGCGGGACGATCGGGGGATGACGTTTCGGCGGGTGTGTCACACTTGGACTGGCGCCTGACGTTCGGTGAAGCGAATCTTCCCACGGATGCGGGCAACGAGCCGGGGTTCCGCCGGATGGAACACGACGAATGCTCCCCACAAGCGGGATCATTTCCATGGGTATTGTACGCACGACAACGCGCCTCCCCCAAGGCGGCGTCAGTGCGATGCGACGAGGAGTCGAGGGTGTCTGTGCCATCGGAGGGTCGAGCGTCTCATGACGGGCGAGGTGGGCCTTCGGCGATTCATGCGCGATCGAGGTCGGGACTGAGTGCCTGGGTGCGCCTGGTGCGGCCCATCCAGTGGTCGAAGAATGCGATCGTGTTCGCGGCGATCGTGTTTTCCCGCCAGTTCACGCATGGGGAAGCGTTGCTCCACGCGGTCCTCGCGTTCATCGCGTTCTGCGCGATCAGTTCCACGATCTATATCTTCAACGACTGGCGAGACATTGAGCGGGATCGACACCATCCGACGAAGCGGGCGCGTCCTTTGGCATCCGGCGCGATCCAGCCAAAGGCGGCATTGATCCTGGCGGTGGTGCTGGCGACGGGCGGATGCGCGATCGCGGCGTTTGTCTCGTGGGAACTGCTGGCCGTCTGCGTCGGGTACCTCGCGATGATGGTGATGTACTCGGTTTCGTGGAAGCATGTGGTGATCCTGGACGTCTTCATCATCGCGGCCGGGTTCATCCTGCGCGCCGTGGCGGGGGCGGCGGCGGTGGGGGTTGCCGTGTCGTCGTGGTTGCTGCTATGCACGTTCTTCCTGTCGCTCTTCCTGGGGTTCTGCAAGCGTCGCAACGAGATTGCGACGTTGGTGGGCGATGCGGAGGCGCATCGTCCGTCGTTGCGTGGCTACAGCATCCCGGTCCTGGATCAGTTCATCGCGCTGACGGCGGCTTCCACGCTGATGGCGTACTCCATGTACACATTTGTCTCGGCATTCGTGCCGCGGGATGACAGCATGATGCTGACGATCCCGTTCGTGGCGTTTGCGGTCGCGCGGTACCTGTTCCTGGTCTACGGGCGGAATCTGGGGGGATCGCCGGAATCAGTACTCCTGAAGGATAAGCCGCTCTTCCTGGCGATCTTCGGCTGGGGGGTGACGGTGCTGGTGATTCTGGCGAACCAGATGTAGGGATGATGCTTCCCAGGAGTAAGTTGATACGGGGTGTAGCAAGAACCGGGATCATTGTGTATAATGATCCCGGTTCGAGTCCACACAGCATCCACGCAATGCGCATCGGCGACTCGAGTCCTTGTTCTATCGCAAAGGAGTCCTGATGATCGTCGTACGCCGAGGCCGCACCGGTCTCGAAACCAGGCGACCGACGGAGCTGGAGGACCTGCTCCGCCCGGTCATGTCTCGCGCGCAGATCAGGGGATCCCAGCGCGGGGGATGGCGACCGGCCCTTGAAGTGTTTGAGACCACGGACACATTCGAGGTGGTGGCCGAACTCGCGGGGATGAATCCGGACGACATCGACATCATCGTCGAGCGTGACGTGCTCTCGATTCGTGGTGTCCGTCCCGATCCAAGCACCTGTCTGCACCGTTCTTACCATGAAGCCCGAATCCCCTACGGTGCGTTTTCTGCAGACGCGCTGATTCCGTTCGCAGTTGATGTCGACGCCGCCGAGGCGACGTACCAGAACGGGTTCCTGCACGTTCGCATTCCGCGAACGCAGGGGAGAACCATCGTCGCGCGGCGGATCGATCGCGATGACGCGCACCCTGCGGAGGGAGACGCATGACCACCGATACCCACGACCATGACCACAATGACGACCCTGTGACCGACCAGGAACCTCGGGATGAGGCGGTGAATGACGCTGCCCCAGAGAACGAGGCAACGGCTGACACGGCTGATGCGGTGACTGCGGAGGCGGATGTGGCAACCGAAGGGGTTGCCGAACTGCCGCTCGCGGAGATGGATATCGAGCCGGCGGATGCCCCGGCAGCCGACGACGGGATCGAGGACTTGCCGCTGCTGCCGTTGCGTGGCACGGTCGTTCTCCCGCTGACGTTGGTCCCGCTGGCGGCGGCGCAGGCGCGCTCGCTCAGGCTCATCGACGACGTGATGCAGGGTGACCGCACCGTCGCGATGGTGATGCAGAAGGACCCGGACCTCGCCGAGGGGGCCGGCCCGGATGACATTCTCGAGGTCGGGACAATCGCCACGATCCACCAGATGATGCGCGTGCCGGATGGCACGGTGCGGCTGGCGGTTCAGGGCGTCGACCGGATGAAGATCCTCGAAGTGACGCAGGAAGAGCCGTATCTGGTGGCGCGCGTCCAGCGGCTTCCCGAAACGGTGGAATCCACGGTTGAGGTCCAGGCGCTGATGCGCAACACGCTCGACCTTTTCCAGCGGCTGGTGTCACTCGTGCCCCATCTGCCGGACGAACTGGTGACGGCGGCGCTGAACGTCGATGACGATGCGCGGCACCTGGTGTACCTGGTCGCGTCCAATCTCCGGATGGAGCCGACCGAGCGGCAGGAGCTGCTTGAACTCGACTCCGTGAAGGAGAAGCTGCAGACGCTGAATGCCTTCCTGACGAAGGAACTGGACGTGCTCGAACTCGGGCGCAAGATCCAGACGGATGTGCAGGAGGAGCTGAGCAAGTCGCAGCGGGAATACTTCCTGCGCGAGCAGATGAAGGCGATCCAGAAGGAGCTCGGCGAGAGCAGCGAGACAGAGGCTGAGGTCTCCGAGCTGCGCGAGAAGATCGAGACCTCCGGGATGCCGGAAGAGGCGGCGAAGGAGGCGAATCGTGAACTCGATCGCCTGAGCAAGCTGCCGCCCGCCGCTGCCGAGTACGGTGTCATCAAGACGTACCTCGATTGGCTGACGAGCCTGCCGTGGACCACGAGCACCGAGGATGCGATCGACATCCAGAAGGCGCGGGCGATTCTCGATGAGGATCACTATGCGCTGGACAAGATCAAGGACCGGATTCTCGAGTACCTGGCGGTGCGGAAGCTGAAGCAGGAGAACGCGGTCGAGGGTGAAGAGCAGCTCAACCGCGAGCCGATCCTCTGCCTTGTCGGCCCTCCGGGCGTCGGCAAGACGAGTCTGGCGCAGTCGATCGCGCGGGCGATGGGTCGGGAGATGACCCGCATGTCGCTCGGCGGCGTGCGAGACGAGTCGGAAATCCGTGGGCATCGGCGGACGTATGTCGGCGCGATGCCGGGGCGCATCATCCAGGCGATCCGGCGGGCGGGATCGAACGATCCGGTGTTCGTGCTGGATGAGGTCGACAAGCTCGGCAGCGACTGGCGGGGCGATCCGTCTTCGGCGTTGCTGGAGGTGCTGGACCCGGAGCAGAACAGCACGTTCCGCGATCACTACCTCGACGTGGCGTTCGACCTGTCGAAGGTGATGTTCATCGCGACGGCGAACCTGCTCGATACGATTCCGGCACCGCTGCGGGATCGCATGGAAATTCTGCAGTTGAGCGGGTACACGGACGAGGACAAGCTCAACATCGCGAAGCGCTACCTGGTGCCGAAGCAGATGAAGGCGAATGGCCTCAAGCCGAATCAGGTGACGTGGGCCGATGATGCGCTGATGGCGATCATCCAGCACTACACGCGGGAGGCTGGTGTCCGCAATCTCGAGCGCGAGATCGGATCGGCATGCCGGAAGCTGGCGACGGCGCTGGCGGAGGAGCGTGAGCTTCCCGCCGAGGTCGGCACGGGCGAGATCCGGGATTATCTGGGGCGGCCGCGGTTCTTCTACGAGGAGCTGGCGGATCGCACGAGCCAGCCGGGCGTGGTGATCGGTGTCGCGGTCTCGGGAGCTGGTGGCGACATCATGTTCATCGAGGCGACGAAGATGCCGGGCAAGGGCGGCCTGACCGTCACGGGGCAGCTCGGAGACGTGATGAAGGAGTCGGCTTCGGCTGCGTTCTCCTTCGTGCGGTCACGGGCGAAGGACCTCGGGCTGGATGAGAGTTTCTACAAGGACTCCGATATCCACCTTCATGCGCCGGCGGGAGCAATCCCGAAGGATGGACCGTCGGCTGGTGTCGCGATGACGACGGCGCTGATCTCGCTGCTGTCTGGCATCCCCGTCCGCGAGGATGTGGCGATGACGGGCGAGGTGACCTTGCGCGGTCAGGTGCTGCCGGTTGGCGGGATCAAGGAGAAGGCGCTCGGCGCGCGGCGGGCAGGGGTGACGACGTTCATCCTGCCGAAGCGCAACGAGGTCGACCTCGACGATCTGCCGCAGGAGCTGAAAGATGAGATGACCTTCGTGACCGCGAACACGATCGACGAAGCGCTGGCGGCATCGATGCCGGAGGTGTTCCACGAGGCGCGTCAGCGGTCGACAGCCACGGCGCAGAAGCCCGAGGCGATACGGGAGCCGGTCTCGCTGGCGAGCTAGCCTGTCCATTCCCCATGACATGAAGAACGCCGGCATCCCTTGTGGGTGCCGGCGTTCTTGGCGTCTCTTCCGGGTTCGGAGTCAGTCGGCGGGGACGGTGGCGGGTTGGCAAGCTGCAACGAGGGCGCGGAAGAGGGCGAGGTGTTCTTCATGGCCGGCGGCGAGCATCTCCGGGTGCCACTGGACACCGAGCGCGAAGTGCCGATCGGGGGCGACGATCGATTCGATGACGCCGTCGCCGGAGGTGGCGATGACCTCGACGTTTGGCGCGGGGACTCCGACGGCCTGGTGGTGATAGGAGTTCGCCTCGACGGTAGTGCTGCCAAGGATGTCGGCAAGCACGGTGCCGTCGGTGACGTTCACCGTGTGGGACGTATCCGTGGTCGACTTGCCGAGCGCTTGCTGACGGTGCTCGATGTCCGGGCCAATGGCCGAGGGGACGTCCTGGAGGAGCGTGCCACCGAGGGCGACGTTCATCGTCTGGATGCCGCGACAAATGCCGAGGAACGGCTTGTCCTGGGCGTAGGCGAGTTCCATGAGGGCAAGTTCGTAGGTATCGCGCTCGGGGTCAATGCCGTAGGTCGTTTCGTGGACGTCGGTATCGCCGTAGATAGCAGGATCGAGATCGCTGCCGCCGCTGAAGATGATGGCGTCGACGGAATCGAGGATCGCTTGAAGGTCGGTTTCCCCCGGGGGAAGGATGATGGGGACTCCACCAGCGGCGCGGACGGCGTTGGTGTAGGTGTTGGAGAGGGCGTAGCGGCGGAAGGTTCCGTGGTCGAAGGTGTCGTCCGACGGAGTGGCGGTGATGCCGATGAGGGGCTTTCGAGACATGGACAATCCTGACACGGGAAGGGTGGCCGATCGATGCATTGGGGCGAGTATATCGGCGTTTGGAGGGAGTTGGGATTGCGGTGGTAAACGGATCATAAAAACCCCTCCTGGAATTACCTTGCGCGAGGAAAGAACGTGTGGGTATACTGCGTGAGCCGTCGGGGGGAGGACTTCCGGGGGAGCGTGAAGCGAGGGCTGCGGGCCTGGTTTGCGCGGCGGAGCTGGGGTAACCGGACGATCTGGCGAGACTGGATCGGAGCGGGAGGCCTGGGGACGCGGCGGAAGCGGGGCTGGGCCTGTGCTTGACAGGCGGGAACGGGTCTGCTAGACTCGGCTCTCGTTGCCCACGGACCGGGAAGACCGGGTGTGGGAAGGTGTAGCTGCGGAGAGGCCTCGGGGCGTGGAAACGCCGGAACGAGGGAGCAGCGCCCCGCATGAACAGGCGGGGCGTTCGCATGTCCGAACGGCAGCGAGGACGTAGAAGAAGGATGCACTGGGGGAGGGGATGCCCTGAACTCGGGTGTGGAAGACGAAGCAGGGCCATCGACTCTTGGGGAGACCCGAGGGAGGATGGACCGAAGAAGACAGAACCAAGCCAGAACCGGATCTGGGCTGGGGCATCGTCCGTACGGTGGTGACACCGTGGTGGAGAGCCGAGCGCAGAGCAGCCAGGGGCAAGCCCTGGCGACAATGGTGGAGAGTTTGATCCTGGCTCAGGATCAACGCTGGCGGCGTGCCTAATGCATGCAAGTCGAACGGGGTTGGCTTCGGCCAGCTTACGTGGCGGACGGGTGAGGACCACGTGGGCAATCTGCCATCGGGTGGGGGATAGCTTCCGGAAACGGGAGGTAATTCCGCATGAGCTCGCTGACCGAGTGGGGTTGGTGAGGAAAGGGTCTTTGGACTCGCCGGATGAGGAGCCTGCGTCCGATTAGCTGGTTGGTGGGGTCACGGCCTACCAAGGCGATGATCGGTCGCTGATCTGAGAGGATGATCAGCCACATGGGGACTGAGACACGGCCCCAACTCCTACGGGAGGCAGCAGCAAGGAATTTTCCGCAATGGGGGAAACCCTGACGGAGCAACGCCGCGTGCGGGATGACGCTTTTCGGAGTGTAAACCGCTGTTCGGGGGGACGAAGCACTGACGGTACCCCCGGAGGAAGGCCCGGCTAACTACGTGCCAGCAGCCGCGGTAATACGTAGGGGCCAAGCGTTGTCCGGAGTTACTGGGCGTAAAGCGTGCGCAGGCGGCTCATTGCGCCCGACGTGAAAGCCCCCGGCTCAACCGGGGAGGGTCGTCGGGGACGGGTGAGCTTGAGGGTATCAGGGGCTGGTGGAACTCCCGGTGTAGTGGTGAAATGCGTAGAGATCGGGAAGAACACCCGTGGCGAAGGCGGCCAGCTGGGATACACCTGACGCTGAGGCACGAAGGCGTGGGGAGCGAACGGGATTAGATACCCCGGTAGTCCACGCAGTAAACGATGCAGACTAGGCGTGGGGGGACTTGACCCCCTCCGTGCCGGAGCTAACGCGGGAAGTCTGCCGCCTGGGGAGTACGGCCGCAAGGCTAAAACTCAAAGGAATTGACGGGGGCCCGCACAAGCGGCGGAGCGTGCTCTTTAATTCGTCGCGACGCGAAGAACCTTACCAAGGCTTGACATGCACCTGCAGAGCCGGGAAACCGGTTGGCCTTCGAGGGTGGTGCACCGGTGCTGCATGGCTGTCGTCAGCTCGTGTCGTGAGATGTTGGGTTAAGTCCCGCAACGAGCGCAACCCCTGTGGTCAGTTGCGATTTTCTGGCCAGACTGCCGGGAGCAAACCGGAGGAAGGTGGGGATGACGTCAAGTCAGCATGGCCCGTACGTCTTGGGCGAGAAGCACGCTACAATGGCCGGGACAGAGGGTCGCCAAGCGGTAACGCGGAGCCAATCCCAGAAACCCGGTCTCAGTTCGGATCGAGGGCTGCAACTCGCCCTCGTGAAGGTGGAGTCGCTAGTAACCGCAGATCAGCACTGCTGCGGTGAATATGTTCCCGGGCCTTGTACACACCGCCCGTCACGTCATGAAAGCCGGCAACACCTGAAGCCGGTGGGCGAACCGCAAGGACGCAGCCGTCGAGGGTGGGGCTGGTGATTGGGACGAAGTCGTAACAAGGTAGCCGTAGCGGAAGCTGCGGCTGGATCACCTCCTTTCTAGGGACGAGGCGCGCACGACGCGCCAGAGAACATCCCAGGTCAGGCGTCGGGCCGATGAGGCCGGACCGCGGGGGACCGAGCGTCGGGATTGGGACCGGGGGAGATCCCCTGGTGGACGATCCGGCAGGCGCGCCCGGGGGCCGGAAGAGGACCGGCGGCAGAACGGATGCCGGCGCCGGCGCGGCACAGATACGGGGGCTTGGGGTGTAGATTCGGGACCTGCTTCGTCTTCGACACCGGAGTCGGGACCCGATTCTGGTGCGCAGCAGGATCCGTCGGGCGGGCGGGGGAGCAGGAATGCGCCCCGGACCGACTGATGGTGACGGGCGCGTAGCTCAGGTGGTTAGAGCGCGGCCCTGATAAGGCCGAGGTCCCAGGTTCGAGTCCTGGCGCGCCCACCCGGAGACGGGTGGGGGGAAGACCTTGCCTGGATCGGGGGCCGTAGCTTAGCTGGGAGAGCGCCGCCTTTGCACGGCGGAGGTCCGGGGTTCGAGTCCCCGCGGCTCCACCGAGGATCCTGCGAGAACCTTTGAGAATTGAGACGGACTTCCCCGGGGAGTCTGGATGCGGTGAACCCGGAGTATGGGGTTCGCCGCGCGCATCACGAAGCAAACCTGACAGGACCAGGAGTCCTGCGCGGGCGGGCGCGAGAACCCCGCAGAAGCGCATCGGGTGGATGCCTAGGCGCCTGGAGCCGATGAAGGACGTGGCCACGCGACGAAATGCGCTGGGGAGGGGCTGGCACCCTGTGATCCGGCGATGTCCGAATGGGGCAACCCCGCACCGGAAGGTGTGACTGTCGACGACAGAGGGAACCGGGGGAACTGAAACATCTCACGTACCCCGAGGAACAGAGAGGATTCCCGTAGTAGTGGCGAACGAACCGGGAAGAGCCCAAACCCATGCGGCGTACGAGGCTGCCGCCGCTGCCGCATGGGGGTTGAACGCGCGCATGGGAGGGCCCGGCAGGGGCCTCGCCTGAGAACCTGAATCAGCCGAACGGTACTGGAAGGGCCGGCCGGAGCGGGTGAGAGCCCCGTAAGCGACGATTGAGGGGATGAGGTGCATGCGGAGCGTGAGTACCGCCGGACACGCGAAATCCGGTGGGAAGCAGGGTCGCCCACGACCCAAGGCTAAATACTCCAGGCGACCGATAGCGAACCAGTACCGTGAGGGAATGGTGAAAAGCACCCCGGCGAGGGGAGTGAAAGAGATCCTGAAACCCGATGCGTCCGGCCGGTCGGAGCTCTTCGGAGTGACGGCGTGCCTTTTGTAGAATGAGCCAACGAGTACTTGGGCGTGGCGAGGTTAAGGCGGCGTACAGCCGGAGCCGGAGCGAAAGCGAGTCCGAAAGGGCGGAAGTCGCGTTCAGGTGACCCGAAACCGGGTGATCTACCCTTGGGCAGGGTGAAGCGGGGGGAACACGCCCGTGGAGGCCCGAACCCGTGTCCGTTACAAAGGGCAGGGATGACCTGAGGGTAGGGGTGAAATGCCAAGCGAACCCGGAGATAGCTGGTTCTCCCCGAAATGTATTTAGGTACAGCCTCAGCACGAGGCCATGGTGGAGGTAGCGCACTGGAACGGCGATGGGGCTTCCCGCTTACTGACCCGTCTCAAACGCCGAATGCCGCCAGGGTGTGCTGGGAGTGAGACTGTGGGAGCTAAGTTCCATGGTCGAGAGGGAAACAGCCCAGACCGCCAGCTAAGGTCCCGAAGTGCATGCTAAGTGGGCAAGGGAGTCGCGGCGCGCAGACAACCAGGAGGTTGGCTTAGAAGCAGCCATCCTTGAAAGAGTGCGTAATAGCTCACTGGTCGAGGCGCTGCGGCACCGACAATCCACCGGGGCTCAAGCATGTCACCGACGCTGCGGATGCGCCGGAAGGTGCGTGGTAGGGGAGCGTCGTGGTCAGCAGAGAAGGGGGCGGGGAACCAAACCTGGAGCGGCCACGAGTGCGAATGTTGGCATGAGTAGCGCGAGGGAGGTGAGAATCCTCCCCACCGGATGCCCGAGGGTTCCGCAGCGATGCTGATCAGCTGCGGGTGAGGCGGGCCTAAGCCGAGGCCGGAAGGCGTAGGTGATGGACAACGGGTTCACATTCCCGTCCCGCAGCCAGCCGTTTGAGTGAGGGCGTGACGCAGGGGGCTAGGTTCCGGGGTCTAGACGACCCTCCAAGCCGGTAGGGAGCCCGGATAGGCAAATCCGTTCGGGCGATGACCGAGAGGTGAGTGGAAGGGGAGGCTTGAGGGCCGAACCGGAGGGATTGACGCCGAACTGTCGAGAAAAGCGTCTAGCGAGGCTGGGTGCGACCGTACCGCAAACCGACACAGGTGGGCTGGTAGAGCATACCGAGGTGGGCGGGAGAACCCCTGTTAAGGAACTCGGCAAATTAGCTCCGTAACTTCGGGAGAAGGAGCGCCCCGGCAGTGTGAAGGTCCTGGCGACCGGAGCATGAGGGGGCCGCAGTGACCAGGCCCAGGCGACTGTTTACCAAAAACACCGGTCCCTGCGAACGCGAATGAGCGTGGACGTATAGGGGCTGAGACCTGCCCAGTGCTGGAAGGTTAAAGGGAGGGGTGCGAGCTCTGAACTGAAGCCCCAGTAAACGGCGGCCGTAACTATAACGGTCCTAAGGTAGCGAAATTCCTTGTCGGGTAAGTTCCGACCCGCACGAAAGGTAGAACGATCTGGGCGCTGTCTCAACAGGGGACCCGGCGAAATTGCACGACCGGTGAAGATACCGGTGACTCGCAGCAGGACAAAAAGACCCCGTGCAGCTTTACTCCACCTTGTCGTTGGGCGCGGGTGCCGTTTGTGCAGGATAGGTGGGAGGCGATGAGCCTGGGGCGTCAGCTCCGGGGGAGCCGATGGTGAGATACCACCCTGACGGTGCCTGTGTCCTCACCCGGGCTGTGACAGGCAGGGGACCGCGACTGGCGGGGAGTTTGACTGGGGCGGTCGCCTCCTAAAGCGTAACGGAGGCGCCCAATGGTTCCCTCAGGCCGGATGGCAATCGGCCGGAGCGCGCAAGGGCAACAAGGGAGCTTGACTGCGAGGCGGACAGGCCGAGCAGGGACGAAAGTCGGGCCTAGTGATCCCACGGTACCGGGTGGCAGGGCCGTGGCTTAACGGATAAAAGCTACGCCGGGGATAACAGGCTGATCCTGCCCAAGAGTCCACATCGACGGCAGGGTTTGGCACCTCGATGTCGGCTCGTCGCATCCTGGGGCCGGAGAAGGTCCCAAGGGTTGGGCTGTTCGCCCATGAAAGCGGTACGCGAGCTGGGTTCAGAACGTCGTGAGACAGTTCGGTCTCTATCCGCTGTGAGCGATGGGTGTGTGAGGGAAGCTGTCCCTAGTACGAGAGGACCGGGATGGACGCACCGCTGGTGAGCCAGTTGTCGGGGAACCGGCACCGCTGGGTAGCTACGTGCGGGAAGGCGAACCGCTGAAGGCATCTAAGCGGGAATCCTGCCCCAAGACGAGACACCCCTGAGTTTGATCTTGAGAGCCCCCCGGAAGACGACCGGGTTGACAGGCGGGACGTGGACAGCGGGCAACCGACTGGAGCGGACCCGTGCTGATGGGCGAGGGGGGATCTTCGTTCGTCTGAGCAGGATGAGGGGACTGTTGGGAGCTTCGTGATGGGCGCGGCGGAGTCGATACGCCGGGGGGCTGATCCAGACCCCGGGGAGATCGAGTTCGTCAGCATGTGTGCGTACCGAGCTGTGGGACCCTTGCGGGGTGTCCGTGGCCGCGAGCGCCGTGGACCCACCCGGACCCATCCCGAACCCGGTCGTGACCCACGGCAGCGCCGGAGAGTACTGCGGGGGCGACTCCGTGGGAGGCGAGGCCGTCGCGGGCACCCCGCAGGGGAGCCAGGGCCGGACGCACAGATGACGCGGGGTGGAGCAGTGGCAGCTCGTTGGGCTCATAACCCAAAGGTCGCAGGTTCGAATCCTGCCCCCGCTACCACCACACCACACACACCAGCGCCGGACAGCATCCCTGTCCGGCGCTTCCCTCGTTCCTGCCTCCCCCCTCAGAAGAGGCCCAGCTGCTCCACGACCTCGGCCTCCCGCGCCGCCTCCAGGCTCGTGTGCGGCGTGATCGCCGGAAAGCATGCCGCGAACTCCCCCGCGAAGCGACCCGCCGCGATGATGGTGTACGCTTTGCCGATGCGCCCCGTTCGATGGGCGTCACGTCGAAGGAAATGCCATCATGTCGCAGCGTTCGTCTCAATCATCCCCATCTTCCGCGCGACGTGCCCTCACGGCTGGTACGCTGGCTGGTGCTGGCGTTGCGGCTGGCATCTGGGCCGGTAAGCGCGTTCAGACCTTCATCAATGAACCCCGACCAGACAGCATGATCGACTGGGAACGGTCGCGGCAGATCGCGACCAACATGAATCGAGGCGATAGCCTCACTGCCACCGAGCGTACCGAGCTCGATGCCTATTACCGGGGTCTGGTCGAAGCTTGTGTGCCCATCGTTAGCGAATACACAGGGACCACCTTGCCGGATAGCGAGCGGGCGACCTTCGCGTTCGATCGCGTTGACTGGATCAATGCCAACCTCGTCGCGTTCGAGCGGATGTTCGACCCCATTGAGGAGTTGAATCCGACGAAGGGTCGCAAGAACATCGCGGCACGCGCCTGGAACGGTGTCAATCAATCCGTCCTCAGCTATGAAATCGGGCTCCTGCTCGGATACATGGCTCGTCGCGTGCTGGGACAGTACGACCTCGCGTTGCTCGGACGAGAGCCGTTGTCGTCTGGCAAGCTGTACTACGTGGAACCGAACATCCGGGGGATCGAGGCGAAGCTGAAGCTCCCGCGTGAAGACTTCCGCATGTGGCTCGCATTGCATGAGACGACGCATGCGTTCGAGTTCGAGGCGCATCCCTGGGTCCGTGAGTACTTCAACGCGATGCTGGATCGCTACATGGGCTTCCTGAAGCAGGATGCCGACCAACTCAAGCAGGGTATGCAGGGCCTGCGGACCATCGTCGCCCGCGCCCGGTCGGGCAATGGTGAAGGATCGTCGAGCTGGATCGAAGCGTTCATGAATGTCGAGCAGCGGAACCTCTTCAACGAAATGCAGGCCATGATGTGCGTGATCGAGGGCTACTCGAATCACGTCATGAATGCCGTGGGGCGAGATCTCCTGAAGAACTACGACCTCATCTCTCGCCGTTTCGAGGAGCGTCAGGGGCAGCGATCGCAGGCTGATCAGATCTTTGCCCGGCTCACCGGCCTGGATGTGAAGATGGAGCAGTATCGAGCGGGCGAGCAGTTCATCGATGATGTGGTCGCGAAGAAGGGGCACGCATTCGCCCATCGTGTCTGGGATCGAGCCGCCAATCTGCCGTCCATGGAGGAGATTCGCGATCCGGATGCGTGGATCGCTCGCATCGAGCTTTCCGATTCCTGGGCACCCGCGCAACTCGCCGATGACCCGGCGTCCGTTGCTGGCTGACCATCTCCGAGAGCGGACCAAATCATTGCCCGAAACCCCGAGTCCTACATGGACTCGGGGTTTCGCGTTGCTCCGGTTGGACGGGAGGATCAGTGACGGAAGTGGCGAATTCCCGTGAAGGCCATGGTAATCCCTGCCGCATTGGCCGCGGCAATCACGTCGTCATCCCGGATGGAGCCGCCCGGTTGCACCACGGCTGTGATGCCTGCCGCGATGGCTTGCTCGATACCGTCCGCGAAGGGGAAGAAGGCATCACTGGCCATCGCGGCCCCCTGCGCGCGTTCTCCGGCCTTCCTGGCGGCAATGGCGACACTCTCCAATCGATTGGGCTGGCCGGCACCCAGCCCGATCACCGCGTCGTCCTTCGCGAAGACGATCGCGTTGGACTTCACGAGGCGCGCGGCCTGCCAGGCGAACGCCATGTCGCGCAGTTCGTCCGCTGTCGGCTTGCGCTCCGTCACGATGGTCCAGGCGGCCGGATCGTCCTGGGCGTTGTCGGGAGTCTGTACGAGAAGACCTCCACCGATCGGCCGCACGTCGAGTGTCGTCGAACGCGGCGTTGCAGCATCGCGGTTCGCGAGACGAAGGATGCGCGTGCCCTTCTTCTTCGCAAGTGAGGCAATGGCGTCCTCGTCGTAGTCAGGGGCGATGATGATGTCCAGCTTGATCTTCCGCATCTGGGCAGCAGTCGCGCCATCGACCGGCTGATTCAGCGCGACGATCCCTCCGTAGGCCGAGACCGTATCGCCTTCGTAGGCCGCCACATACGCCTCGACGAGGGATTCGCGCGTGGCGAGACCGCAGGGCACCATGTGCTTCACGATCGCGACGCCGGCACCATCGAGCAACTGCGCAGCCTGCCATGCCGCATCGGTATCAAGGTAGTTATTGAAGGAGAGCGCGTCCCCGACCAGCAGTTCCGCGTCGAGCAATCCGTGCTCTGGTGTGCCTGGTCGTAGGCGCCGGTAGGCTGCCGCCTCTTGCTGCGGGTTCTCACCGTACTTCGGCGTGCTCACGAGGCGAAGCGGAATGCTGAGCTCATCCGGGAACATCGTACCGTCCTGCTCGCGGAGGTACTGGGAGATCAGCGCATCGTAGGCGGAGACGTGCGCATAGGCCTTCGCGGCGAGCTTGCGCCGGAAAGCCGTGTCGGTCGTGCCTTCACGCAATGCCGCCACGACCGCGTCGTAGTCGCCCGGATTGGTGACGATCAGCACCGACGCGAAGTTCTTGGCGGAGGCGCGAACCATCGCCGGACCACCGATGTCGATGTTCTCGATGATGTCCTCGTCGGAAACGCCCGGCGAGGAAACGACGCGCTCGAAGGGATAGAGATTGCTGGCGACGATGTCGATGGGCACGATCTCGTGTTCCACCAGTTGCGCCATGTGATCGTCAAGATCGCGCCGGGCCAGCAGCCCGCCATGGATGCGCGGGTGGAGCGTCTTCACCCGACCGTCAAGGATCTCCGGCGATCCGGTGACGTCGGCAACCTGCGTCACGGGAAGCCCGGCTTCGGCGATGGCGGTGAAGGTGCCGCCGGTCGAGATCAGCTCGTACCCGAGGGCAACCAGGTCTCGTGCGAAGTCCGCGATGCCGGTCTTGTCATACACACTGAGCAATGCGCGCACGCGTTGGTGTTTCCTTTCCTGAATCCTGACTGTTTGCGTAGAGCGAAGTCCGAATCGAGTATCGTTGCCCGCCCTGAAAACGGAGGCCACCTGCGCCGCATCGACGGAGCGTGTCTTGGACTCCGTTCAGGAGGTGGAGGCGTGGTGCGCTTCCCAGGAGGCGACATTCGCCTCGATTTGATCGACATGGACGAAGAGATGCTCGCTGTAGTCGCGCAGCCAGTCCTCGGCGGAGTACGACCCGCGTTCGGAATGGGTCCCCGTTCGCGTCCAATCGTCTTCGGAGAACGTGGGGAGCAGCTCTGCGGTGTGAGCATGAACGCTCTCGATCACGCTGAAGGCCGTTTCCACCGGTCGTGCGTGGTAGTCGAAGCGTCCGGCCCATGCATCCTGATCGTACCCAACGATAGTCGGGTTTTCCTCGGCCATCAGCATCCGAATGCGGGTGTAGGCGTTCGCCTCGCTGTCTGCGCAGTGCACGATGATCTCATGAATCGACCACGCGTCGGGGGCAGGACGCCACTGCCTGGTTTCGGCTGGGCTCGCAGCGTAGGCGGCACGAAGGGCCGCCGGACCATGCCGGTATCGTGCGATCGCCTCAGCCCGCTCGTTTGCGTCCACGTCTCGATCCTCTCCATCTGCGACCGGAACGCCGACCGGTCCGCTGGATGAAGCCTACCGGAGGCGAGGATGCCACGCAACGCACCATCCCGGACAAGTGGAAACGGCACCCGGAAAGCCCGGGTGCCGTTTCCGTCGTGTCTGGAGGTTACGTGAGACGCCGGGCGCCTGCGTAGTGCTCCTGGTAGTACCCGGAGGTGATGTCCGAGATGACGACGCCGGTAGAAGGGTTCTCGGCATGGATGATCTGGCCGTTGCCGATGTAGAGACCAACGTGCGAGAGGCCTGGTTCGTAGGTGTCGGCAAAGAAGATCAGGTCTCCGGGCTGCCATTCACCCCATGCGACCGAGGTTCCGAAGTCCGTTTGACCCGGCACGCCGCCGCCAATGTCATACCCCAGGGTGTTGAGGACAACCCAGCGGGTGAAACCGGAGCAGTCGAAACCGGTGCTCGGCTCCTTGCCCGCCCACACATACGGGTACCCGAGGTACTGCATCGCGAAGTCGGCCATTCCCTGCCCGGTAGGAGACGGAGACGACGGCACTGCCGGCGACTCTGTGCTCGGCTGCTCGACCGGTCCGGAGGTCGAGCCCTGGCTGAGATATTGCTGCGAGATCCAGCCTGTTCCGTAATCCGTCGATGCCTGGGCGAACCCATTGGCGACCGCACCCGTCAGCGAGACGTTCGACGAGGCTGGCAGCTCCAGGATGATCGTTGCGCTGGTGCTCGGCTCGGTTCGGAGATTGACGGAGTCGTTGGTGTGCCAGGCGCCAGTTGCGCCGCTCCAGTCGACGCTCTCTTCGACCGGGGTTTCGGCGGGAGCTTCAGTGACGGGAGCGCTATCGCCCTGGCCGCCGAGATACTGTCCGTAGATCCAGCCACTCTGGCCGTTCCAGATCGCGGAGATGAACCCGTCCATCGTCTGGCCCGTGAGCGATACCTCAACCCCAGCCGGGATCGTTCCCATGCTGGAGGACGACGTGCTCGGGCCGGTGCGGAACTCGACCGAGTCGTTGGTCCAGGCGGTGCCCGTGATATCCGGATACTGCGAGCCGCCAGCGGCCAGCCAGTCCTGCACGATGTATCCGGTGTTCCCGCCCACCGAGACCTGATACCAGAGCGACCCATCCGCCGCCGTGATCGGTCCGTCGATAACGGAGACGCTCGTTCCTTCGGAATACTCTCCGAGGATCGTGCCGGAGGTGGACGGCTCGTCGCGGAGCCGGATCAGATCGCCGCTCGTGTAGGCGATGACGGCGCTGCCGCCAACGGTGAGGTTGGTATCCGCGTAGGTGATAAGCGGAGTCATTGCCGGAAGCAGCAGGAGCCCGATTGCGGGGATCACCGGCCGGAGTCGGCGAATGAGCGAGTGATGCGCGGGCGCCTCGTACGAGGCCTCACCACGCTTGCGAATAGTCGTCGACATGCCTTCCCTCCCCACGGTTCCAGCAGAACAGGCAATGCCTATCCCGCCTGCATCGGTCGATGCAGGAAAACCATGGCCCGTGTTGCACTCGCGCGAACCTGTGAGCGCAGCGAATAGATTCGGTGCCCGACGTTCGATCCCGGTTTCCAGCCGTTCGACGGGTCCATCCAACCGTCGAGCCGGTGACCGAAAAGCACCGGAGCCATTGTGGCGGTCTGTGACAAACTGTGACAAGCTGTACGTACGAGAAATCGAATGCTCCGTATGTTCGCGAAAATGTGGAAGACCATGCGGTGACTACTGGCACAAGAGGAAGAGGGTATGTGCCAAATTGTCACAGATTGGGTGGAGAATAGACTGTTTTCGTGGAATTGGCGCGGAAACGGGAGGACGGGGAAGGCCGTCGATGGCATCCCGAGGGAGCGATCGACAGCCTTCCGGCAGCGATTCCTGGCGGAGAATCAGCCGTTGCGGAACGTGTAGGAGTACCCATTGATGGCGGGCACGCCGCCGAGGTGTGCGTAGAGAATGCGCGATCCCGCCGGGAAGTAGCCCTTCTCGATGAGGTCGATCATGCCCTGCATTGACTTTCCCTCGTAGACGGGGTCGGTCATCATGCCTTCGAGCCGGGCGCAGCGGCGGATGGCGGCTTTCGTTTCCTCGGAGGGAACCCCGTAGACGGGGTAGGCATAGTCCTCGATCAGCACGACGTCGTCCTCGGTGATGTCCTGCCCGAGTTCGATGAGCTCTGCCGTGTTGCGCGCGATGTCGAGCACCTGCGCCTTGGTCTGCGCGGGCGTCGCGGAGGCGTCGATCCCGATCACCTGCCGTTGCCGGCCATCGGCGGCGAATCCGACGACCATGCCGGCATGCGTCGACCCGGTAACGGTGCAGACGACGACATAGTCGAATGTGAACCCGAGTTCGCGCTCATGGGCGCGGACTTCCTCCGCGAATCCGACGTAGCCGAGTCCACCCAGCGGGTGAACGGATGCTCCGGCAGGGATCGGATAGGGCTTGCCGCCTGCCGCCTCCACATCGGCGAGCGCCTGTTTCCAACTGTCCCGGATACCGATGTCGAAGCCTTCGTCCACGAGGCGCACGTCTGCACCGAGGACCCGGCTGAGCAGGATGTTCCCGACGCGATCGTAGACGGCATCATCGTGCGGCACCCAGCTCTCCTGAACCAGGACGCACTTCATGCCGAGTTTCGCAGCCGTTGCCGCAACCATCCGCGTGTGGTTCGACTGGACGCCGCCAATGGAGACGAGGGTATCGGCACCGGACGCGAGGGCATCCGGGATGATGTATTCGAGTTTTCGGAGCTTGTTCCCGCCGAAGGCGAGCCCAGAATTACAGTCTTCCCGCTTGGCGTAGATCTCGACCCGATCTCCGAGATCCGCCGAGAGTCGGGAGAGCCGCTCGATGGGTGTTGGCCCGAAGGTCAAGGGGTACCGGTCAAATCGCGAAAGCAGACGGGGAGGATCAGCATGCATGATCTGCTCCTGCAGTGACGAACGAGGATTTTCTGGACAGAACAACAGGCGGACGAGGCAACTCGTCCGCCTGTTCATTCGTCACGCTACTTGATTTTCTTCACGTATAGCGCGGCATCGTCGTCGACGGTCCATGTCTGGATCTTGATGCCCTGTCCACGCGCAACTCGGGTGAACGAGGCCTTCAGCCCACGAATTGTTTGCGAGCTATCGGGAGTCACCTTCGCAACCTGACCGTCCTTGATTCCCTGGATAATGCGGAGCGTCTCGGATGCTCCCTTGGAAAGCGCACGGGGAGGAGCGGGAGCGTCCTTCTCGGCAATGTACTCAACATTCGGCATGGGAATGATGTCCTTTCTTGCACATGACGACCTGCGAACCAATCGCGGATGAGTATACAGGGCGTTTCGTGATTGTGCAGCGCATGGTATCTGGACGTCGTGCATTCATTGCCTAGAGTGACGATGCATGAAGAAGGATGTACGTGGACCTCGCCATATTCTGTTCAATGACAGATCAATCGCCCTGATTGCGCGGTGATGATCCTGCGAGCGTATTGTCTCCGGAGCGCGAGCAGACAGCGAGGTGATCATTCGTCCACGTTTCCATCAGATAGTATTCCCTGTCATGCACCATACCAACCACGATATCGGACACATCCAGCCGGTCGAGTTGTTTCGTCGAGCGTTTCATTTTCGATGACCTCATGCGGTGAGAATCTCCACTCAATGAGGGGATGAGACCACCATCCTGCCCAGCCGAACGACTACGATCGTCCGTTCTCATACACGCATATTTCGTACGCATCGAGCGAAGGAACGTGAGTCTCCTGGACCGATAGTGTCCGCAGTTTCCTGAGAATTCCCCATACCTATGTGAATCGACCAGGCGCGAGCGACCATAGAAACGCTTCCTCTCCTCAGCATTCCGACCAGATCCAGGGGAAGCAATGCGAGTGCTGGCGCACGACACCATCCCTTGCTCGATCGTTCGGCATGGTGCCGCCTCTGCTCCACCACCAGCCGAAATCTACGCCCATAGGAGGTACGTGTGCGCCGGGACGCGCACCTACCCTGAGGATGTACCGATAGGCCGCCGGCTATCACCCGGCTCTGGCTGGCCAGATGAGGCTTCCTCATTCGGTCATTCGGTGGCGGGCGCGGGACGACGGTACGTCAGTGCCGCAGTGCAACAAGAGAGCGGCGGGCAGCCGATATCAGAGCGAGGGACGGACATGCTGCGACGAAACAGGCGCGAAGGTGGCATCCTTGGCAATCAGCCGACGGCGAACCGATATCGCATGGTCGAGAAGATCGCCGCCATCGGCGACGACTTCTTCATCGAAAATAGCCAGGGTCAGCGGGTCTTCAAGGTCGACGGCAAGGCGCTTCGGCTTCGCGATACGTTGATCTTCCGCGACGCGCAGGGTAATGAGCTGTGCAAGATCCAGAGTCGGGTCGCTCGCGTTCGGGAGTCAATGGAAATCGAGGACCCGAACGGGCATCGGATCGCGATGGTACACAAGGCGATGATCTCGCCTTTGCGCGACCGCTTCGTTGCCAAGATCGGGGACGGCCCGGATCTGGAGATTCAAGGCAATATCCTGGCTCATGAATACCGGATCGGAAATGTGGCGACGGTCTCCCGCAAATGGTTCCGTATCCGGGACTCCTACGGGGTCGAGGTTGAAGCGGGCCAGAACGATATCCTTGTCCTCGCGATCACGGTCTGTATCGACCAGATGACGAGCGACGTCGCATAGGATCCATCTTCCATCACTGACGCTGGGCGATGAGGAGATCATCAAGGGAAGGTGGCTCGGACACACCGGGCGATGCCTTCCGCGATGATCTCCTTGTGGCGTCTCCAGGCTCACCCTTGTCTCACAAGAATACTGCGCGCTGTTCGAACATACCCCTTCGCGGCAAATCAGGACTTCCTGCGAGCATGGCCGTAACCGTGATCAGCCTGGGTCCTCTCCTCGACCTGGATCTGATCGAACCGGGCTTCGATGCGAGCACCTTCAGCAAGAACCGGGAACGGCTGCTGACGTATGACGTGGCCCGGATCGTCTTCGATGCGGTCGTTGCGGAAGCCAACCGGGAGCACCTGATCAGCCGCGACCGCTTCCGTGTTGACGGCACCATGATCGCGGCCGCCGCCAGCATGAAGAGCGTCCGCAAGCGCGATGGCGATCCCACGCCACCACCGGACGACCCGGGCAACCCGGATGTCTCGTTCCGGAACGAACGTCGCACCAATGCGACCCATGCCAGCACGACTGATCCGGAGGCGCGGCTGTACCGGAAGGGGAAAGGTCAGGCGGCGACCCTCGCCTTCCTCGGCCATACCCTGATGGAGAACCGGCACGGACTGCTCGTCGACATCACGGTCACCGCCGCCACTGGCACGGCAGAGCGGGACGCCGCGCTCGCGATGGTCGACCGGATGCGGGATCGTGGCGGACAGCCAGTCTCCGTCGGGGCGGACAAGGGCTATGACACGCAGGGGTTCGTGGCGGCGCTGACCGACCGGGACATCCAGCCGCACCTTGCGCAGAACGCCTACGACACCGGCAAGGCACGACGCTCGAGCGCGGTCTCCGACGACGTGGCAGCCACTCCTGAGTACGCCATCAGTCAACGCAAGCGGAAGCTGATCGAAGAGGGATTCGGCTGGATGAAGACGATCGGGGGCCTCCGGCGCACGCGGTATCGGGGGATTGCTCGCACGCAGATGAGCGCGTATCTGACGGCGACCGCGTACAACCTGCTCCGGATCAGTCGGCTTCTTCCGGTCGGAGCCTGATCTCCCGGCGCGGAACGCCCCACACTCCCGGGCCAATCGCCCTCCAGCGCAGGATCGATCCGCTCCTGAGAGCCCGTCGATTCCAGCCTGCTGGTGCGAACGGAACGGTTGAGGGGTGATTCGCGTCCGCTCCGGACACGAATCACCCCTTTTTCAGCAGCCTGCTAGGCACGTCGCGCCAACTCTCGTACGGCGTTACCTCCGCGCTGTCGATCATGGTGGCAGGCACACTGGGCGCGATGACGTTCACGGACAGCGCGCACTACGCCGGCGCCGCGGCATTTGTCGCGATCGCCTCGGGGGTGATGGCGTTGCTGGCCTGGGTATTCCGCCTTGGCATCATCGCCAACTTCGTCTCGGAGACGGTGCTCGTCGGGTTCTCCGCCGGTGCGGCGCTCTTCATCGGCTCCAGCCAGGTGTCGAAGCTCTTCGGCATCCACGGAGTGCAGGGGAATTTCTTCGAGCGCATATGGAACGTGATTCGCCATCTTGGCGAAACGAATGGTTGGGCCCTTGGAGTCGGGGCTGGATCGCTGCTGCTGCTGGTGCTGCTGGAGACGCGCGTGCCCCGATTGCCAGGTGCGCTGTTCGTGGTGATTCTCTCGATCCTCGTGATGTGGCTGTCCGATCTGGAGGAGCGTGGTGTCGAAACGGCCGGCAAACTGGCACAGGGATTGCCGACGTTTGGCGTGCCCCGTGTCGATAGCGCGGATATTCCTTCGTTGCTTGGGCTGGCGTTCGGCGTCTTCCTCCTGTCGTACGTGGAAGGGATTGGCGTTGCCAAGACCCTCGCTGCTCGACACAAGCAGAAAGTCGAGCCGAACCAGGAGTTGCTGGCGAATGGCGTCGCGAATCTTGCCACCGGACTCTTTCATGGCTACTCCGTTGGCGGCAGCATGTCGCGCTCGGCCGTCAACGAGTCTGCGGGGGCCGTCACTCCTGCCTGTGGCGCGATTACCGCGGTGCTGCTGGGGGTGATCCTGCTTGCCTTCACCGGGCCGTTCCAGTACCTGCCGGAAGCAACCCTGGCGGCGATCGTGTTGATGGCGGTTCGCCATCTGTTCGATGCCAAGTCAATCCGGCGAATCTGGGAGCTGGATCATCAGGAGTTCATCGCTGCATTTGCGACGTTCATGGGGGTGCTGGCGTTCGGTATGCTGGAAGGCATCCTCATCGGCGTCGGTATGACCTTCCTGCTGCTGCTCCGGCGCATCTCTGCACCGCAGACCTCGCTGCTCGGGCGCCGGCCGGGAACCGAGGACTTCGTCGCCCTCTCCCGCAACCCTGAAGCGGAGCCGCTGGACCGAACGCTCATCTTCCGGGCGGATTCGGGGTGGTTCTATGCCAACGCTCCGGTGATGGAGGTGCGCCTGACCGAGGCGATGGAGGCTATGCCCGAACCGCCATCATTGGTGATAATCGACATGGCAACAGCGCCAATGGTCGATCTCGGTGTGATGGACACGCTCGCTGAACTCAGCGAGGATCTTCATCATCGGGGAGTGCGTCTCGAATTCGCGTATGTCTATGCTGCGGTGGCCGAGCGGCTCCAACGCTACAGCGATGTATTCGCGACGGTCCATCCGAACGAGTCGATCGATGCGATTCTCGATCGTATCAAGGAGCAGGGCCATGGGAATGACGCGCAAGGCGCTCGCGCGATGGCAGCCGAAGGTGTGGAGCGACGCGATGAATAACGGGTGGCCGGAAGCTAGCCCGACATCCAGTAAGGGAGCACGTTCGGCTGGGTGGTTAGTGAGCATCGTCCTGGTGCTGCTCGTCCTGCCGTTGTTGACGGTGCCTTCGGCATTCGCCCAAACGCCGGATGCTTCGCCGGGAACGGCGATCCCGGGCGACGGCACCCCTGCGGCGGCACCCCCTGCAGATGCCACGCCAGTCGGCGCAGCATCGACCGCGTCTTCACCGGAGCAACAGCTCATTGAGAAGTACGCCCCGATCATGGCGCTCAAGGACCAGACGTCGGTCTGCGATACCGACGGCGAGCCGTATTTTCCGGTTGCGGTTGAGGCAGTGCTTGGCGATCCTACCGTCGCGCTCAAGCGAGCGACAGGCTCGTCATCCGAGTCGGACCAGGTTGTGAAGACCGCGCCTACCGCCCAGGATCTCTTTGCCAAGGGTGACGGGTATTACCTCGATCTCCCCGGGAATCCCCGCAAACCGGGATGCGACTACGCGACATGGTTCGCGGAACGCAAGGACCATCTCACGCCGACGACCTACGCGCATATCGTCAGCGATGGGTCCGGAAGGCTGGCGCTCCAGTACTGGTTCTATTACGTCTTCAACGACTTCAATAACAAGCACGAATCCGACTGGGAGATGATACAGATCCTGTTCCCGGTCGGCACGGTTGAGGAAGCGCTCACCACCGATCCGGTCCAGGTAGCCTTCGCCCAGCATGGGGGAGGGGAGACTGCCGCATGGACCTCAAGCAAGCTCCAGCGGCAGGATACACACCCCATTGTCTACGCCGCGGCCGGCTCGCACGCCAGCCAGTATGGCAATGCCACCTGGCTTGGGTGGGGGGAGAATGGAACCGGCTTCGGGTGTGACATCACCACCGCCCCGTCGCATCTCGTTCCGCTGACGCCGGTTCTGCTTCCGAACAAGGTCACCGATCCTGCCAGCCCATTTGCCTGGCTCACCTATACCGGACGTTGGGGTGAGCGCAAGAGCGGCGAATACAAC
This sequence comes from Thermomicrobiales bacterium, assembly GCA_049840815.1. Classification (GTDB taxonomy): domain Bacteria; phylum Chloroflexota; class Chloroflexia; order Thermomicrobiales; family UBA6265; genus JASGDN01. The sequence continues at coordinate 240,595 of JASGJI010000010.1, forward strand.
GGTCCGACGGGGCCGAACACCAAGAAGCAGTGGACCAGCCCGTTCCTCTGGCAGGCCGGATTGCGCGACTCCAGTATCGAAGTGCCTGGCGCGAAGACCTTCGGGCCGGCGCCGACAGGGGTTTTCTGCACGTTGTCCGGGGAGGGCTCGGCGATCTTCACCCGGATCGGGGAGAACCCGATGCTGCTGGTCGCCACGGCGGTCGGTATCCTTGCCGTCATCACCGTCCTGCTGCGCTATAGCTGGGGATTGGTGCGGCTTGCTATGCGGGTCTACCGACTGCGCTGGCGAACCTTTGCCGTTATTGGGCTCCTGCTGATTCCCATTGGCATTCTGTTCAATGGGTTCCAGTATCTGCTGGGACACTATCCGCCGGGCAGCGTCATCATATCGGTGATGGACAAGAGTCCGGGATCCTATTTCGCGGTCGCGTTACTGGTCGGGATTCTCCAGCATCTCGTCGGCCTGGTAGTGGTCGGTCCGGCCGTCATCGAGACGTACGACGAGATGGAGCGTAATGAACAGCTCTCCGCCATCGATGCCTATCAGCGGGTGATCCGGCAGTTCCGGCAGCTAGTCGGTCCGGTCCTGAAGTCTTCTGTCATCGTGGTCATCCTCAGCTTGACCGTGATCGGCATTCCCGTCGCGCTCTGGCTGCTGGTTCGCTGGTACTTCATCCCACAAGCGGTGATGCTCGATGACCAGCAGGGCGGGGCTGCCCGGGCCACGAGCGCCAAGGCAGTCGATGGGCATTGGCTCTCTTCCGCCCTGAAACTGATCCTGCTGGCGATCATCGGCGCGGCGCCGGGCGCCTTCGTTGGCCTGATCCTGCTCATCTTCGGTTCGGCCAGCGTCCAGACAACCAACGTCGTCAGCAGCCTGATCTATGCGGTGGCCCTGCCGTTCTCCATCCTGGGCACCACGATCCTCTACCGCCAGCATCAGGGGCGTCCGATCACGCCGCTTCGCCAGCAAGGAACATCGACTGACGTCCGGAATGCGGCTGGGGACGGGGACATTGCGCCTCGCCCCATAGGATAGGCCCCCTGGAATCATGGCAGGGAACTGCCCAAGCGATCACGACAAGGAGCATCGTCCCATGGTGGACTCCGAACACACCTCTCCTTATCAGGACATGCTGGAGGCCTGGCGGGCTTTTCAGGAACGGTTCCCCGTCATTCCTACGGCTTATTCACTGGACGGCCGACGGTTTTCCTTCAACGCCCCGTTGGGACTCGATCTTGGGCCGGGACGCTATGTGCGACTGCAACCGCGGGGCTCTCAGGCGTTCATCGCCCAGGTCCTCGAATCCGAGGTGGAGCGCCTGGAGAGTACCGAAGTCAGCATCGACAACGCGGGCGATCAGGGGATTGCGGTGCCAGGGATGGCTTTGGGTGAGGCCAGGCTGCGTCTGCGCCGGAACGGATTGCGTGGATCGGGCATCATCCTTGGACTGATCGGGAACGATTCGAAGGGGCAGCCAGGTCCATTCGACGATGCCTCCATCCAGGTGGCCACCGCCCATGAGGTCGAAGACCTCTTTCGTTCATGGAGCCAGGCTCGACCGACCGTGACCATCGGCAGCGTCATGCTGCCCGATGGCGTGATGCCCGGCACCATCGAACCGGGTGGATTCAACCGGCATACCTTCCTTTGTGGCCAGTCTGGATCGGGGAAGACCTATTCCCTTGGCGTCGTGCTGGAACAGTTGCTCCTTCATACCGATCTGCGTATCGCGATTCTTGATCCGAATGCGGATTTCGTTCACCTGAATGTCCTCCGCGACCCGGAACACGCTGGTGATATCGAGCGGCGCTATCTCGAACGGGCGAACGCGCTCCACGTCTATCGGTCCGGGGCGACAGAGGGGGGCGAACAACCACTTCGGATCCACTTCAGCGATCTTTCCGCTACCGACCAGGCGATGGTGCTCCAGCTCGATCCGCTCGCCAACCGCGAGGAATACCACGCTTTCCGCAAGGCGGCGCGGTCATTCGGTGAGCAGACCTATGGCGTGGACGACCTCCGGCGCGTCTTGAGCGAGGAACTCAGCGATGCCTCGCACGATGTCACCTTGCGACTGGCCAACCTCGGTATCGACGACTGGGATGTCTGGGCTGCTCCTGAGGAGTCGTCGCTAGCCGATCTGCTCACCGTCAGGTGGCGCGCAGCAGACCTCGATGTCAGCCGGTTTGCCAACCCAATCGAACGCTCTGTCGTCTCGCTGGCGATGGTCCGCCATTTCTGGAGGCTGCGGGAGACACGCAACCCTGTGCTGATCGTCGTGGATGAGGCACACAACATCTGCCCAGCGGTTCCGGAAAATGCCGTCCAGCAGGCCGCGACCGACCTGCTGGTGACCATCGCGGCAGAAGGGCGGAAGTACGGCCTGTATCTCCTTATCTCGACGCAGCGCCCCGACAAGATTCATCCGAACGTCCTGTCGCAATGTGACAACCTGATGCTCATGCGCATGAACTCGCAGGCTGATCTCGACGATCTGGCGACCGTCTTCTCCTTCGTTCCGAAGGGTATGCTGGACAAGGCCGCCACCTTCCAGCAGGGGGAGGCGCTCTTCGCGGGCAAGATCGTTCCCGCCCCACGCATGATGCGGGTCGGTGGCCGCTACTCCGCCGAGGGTGGGGCTGATATCCCGACAACCTGGGCCGGCTAACACCCACGAACAAGGGAGACTCCGCAGCATGACTCCGGTCGGTTTGAGGCGCCTGAGGCACATACTGTCGACCTCGCCCTGGCTTATCCTGGCGATGATCGTCGCCGGATCTGCCCTGGTTGCCCTCGGTCTGCTCCGGCTCGATCATGCGTTGCAGATCGAGCCGAAGCCATCATAACCATGGTTGTACGGCGGGACGGCGGATTCGGCGATCAGCCTGTTGTCGGCGGCTGCGTCATCGGCCATCACCGTCGCCGGGGTTGTCTTCTCGGCGACGATCGTGACGATGCAGCTGGCGTCCAGCCAGTGCACTCCGCGCGTCATCGAGCCGCTCTCGCGCCGCTGGTATCTGCAGATCGTCCTCGGCATCTTCGTGGGGACATTCATCTATTCGCTTGTGGTGTTGCGGCCGGCAAGCGGCCAGGAGCCGGAGTTCGTCCCCGTGCTCTCGGTGACGTTCTGTGTGCTCTACTCGGTCGCCGCCGTGGGGGTGATGCTTTACTACACGTCATACTCGATGCGATCGTTGCAGCCGAGCTCCCTGATTGATTCGGCCGCTCGGGAGACGATCACGATTCTGGGACATCGCCTCGTCGAACGGACGCGCCACCCTGCCGGGATCACGGAGTTGGCCGTTCCGGTCATGGAGGGTGAACCATGGCGGATGTTGGTCGAGACGCCAGGATTCGTGCAACGGGTGCGCCTGGAGCAGGTGCTGGCCCTGGCGCGACAGCACGATCTTGTCGTGCGCATGGATGGTCACTTTGGGGCGTACATCCTGCGCGGAGAATCGGTCATCTCGGTCTGGCCAGCGGCGGCGTGTACGCCGACGGTGCAGGCGACGCTGCGCCGGACCGTTGTCCTGGGACCTGAACGAACAGCGGACCAGGATATCGAGTATGGCGTTCGCCGGGTGGCGGACATCCTCCTGAAAGCGCTGTCACCGGCGATCAATGACCCATGAATCGGCTGTGTGACCTGATCGTCCCGCTGGCGGCCGGGGATGACGCCATGGTGCATCAGGTGGATGATCGCGGGACGGTCCGCATCGTCTGGCAAGCAGACCAACTCGCCCGGTGCGTGAGCACAGCCTTTGGGCAACTGCGCTTCTCCATCGGCCAGGACGTTCATCTCATGCTCTACAATCTCGACTTGCTGGAGCGAACAACCCGCCTCGTGAGCCCGGATCTGCGGGGGCCGATTCTTCGTGAGGCGGCTAAGCTCCGGGTGGTAAGCCTGGAGACCATCCGGGAGCCGGACGACCGCGCACGGGTCGAGCGCGCGGCTGCGTGGATCGATGACGCTGCCTGAGGATGATGAGCGACCTGCGGAGCATAGCCATGGAGGTGTGACCACGTGCCTTGAGGTGGCGAGTGTTTCAGGAACATAGGGCGGACGGGCGCGCGAACAATTCTCACCGCATAGGAATGTCTGGCCGAGTTGGCAGAACTCGCCAAGCAGGTTCGAGCAATCCGTCCAGTCTCGGCGATCTTCGCAGCGTTTCCTGCCATTGATGACCGCGTGTTTCCAAGGCGGTGGAGATTCACCATGACCAGGTCTCGTTTCACGTTCCCATACAGTCACGCATTCAACGGTGGACATCTCATCGCTGTGATTGGGGACGATCCCACGGAGCCAACCTGCCTGGTTGAGTTTGCCGACGGGACGACGGTGATTGGCGAGATGCTGCGATCTGGCATGACCTGGGCTGAGGTCACTATCCCCGAATACGTCACGGCAAAGGGGACGGTCGTGTCGGCCAAGACCTGGTGCATCACACGGCACGCCAACGACTTGCGATGGCAGTCCCGGCTGCTGGAATGAGCGGGATTGCGCTGAGAATGCTGGGGCATCGCGGGTGCTGGTGGACGACGCAGACAGCGGCAATCTGCGAGAGAATCTTCTTGCGGTCAGGACTATACGTCCCGCTGGGTGGGATCGGGCGCGCCTCGCCGAGGTGGTGAAGGGCTTCCTGTTGTGGCCTCCAGCGATCGTCCGTCCAGCCAGCACATGAGATTGACGCGTCGCCAGTTCGTTCCTATCATGCAGGCGACGTGGGGCCACCACGATGCGAGCCGGGCTCTCGATCCTGGTTTCGCCCTTCGCCCCGCTGCCAGCTCCATCGTCGCCCGGCGAGGGGTTTCCGTATCCTGACCCTCACATCCCCTTGTCCTGATGCGCGGAGGCGCTGGTGACAAGGGGATGTTGTTTCCAGCTCCCTTTCCTGCGATCGCGCGTCGTGTCCGATCGGCACGGCGTGTTCGTGGCACGCCGCAATTGTGGGCATGCCTCTGGAGGGCTGGCCTTGAAGAGGCTGGCACGAGGGTGAGCCGTGGCACATCGTCTGCCATTTGACGTCTCGTTGTGTCCAGGTATCGTCGTCTACCAGGGTGATGCTGGAACCCAGGAGGTGACCTTATGAAGGCCCTCTTTCCAAGCCGTGGTCGCCTCGACAGCAATCTGCGTCGACCGTTCTCGTTCGCGGACCTGATCGTTGTCCCCCTGATCTTCTGCGCCATCCTCCTCTTCACGAAGGCATTCGAGGGCGCATCGACTCACTTCGACACGACATCCCCCAATCTCACGGTCAGCCTCGATCCACGCAATCTGCCGTACTACGGTCTGCGAACGATGGCCCGCATGTTCGTTGCGGTCATTGCGAGTCTGCTGTTTACCCTTGTCTACGCGACGCTCGCGGCCAAGTCGCGACGCGCCGAGAAAATCCTCATTCCGGCGCTGGATTTCTTGCAGTCCCTGCCAATTCTCGGGTTCCTGACGGTGACGACCACGATCTTTCTGGGGGTGTTTCGAGGCAGCCTGCTTGGGTTGGAGGCCGCGAGCATCTTTGCGATTTTCACATCCCAGGTCTGGAACATGACCTTCAGTTTCTATCACTCGCTGATCACGGTGCCGCGAGACCTTATCGAGGCATCGGCGATGGCCCGCCAGTCGCGATGGCATCGGTTCTGGAGCCTCGAAGTTCCCTTCGCGATGCCGGGATTGGTCTGGAACACCATGATGTCGGTCTCGGGCGGCTGGTTCTTCGTGGTCGCCTCGGAAGTCATCACGGTGGTTGGCCGCAATGACAGCCAGGCCCTCCCGGGAGTCGGCTCCTATATCGCCCGAGCGATCGATGAAGCAAACAAGGGCGCCATGATCTGGGCGGCTGCCACGCTCCTGATCCTGATCTTGCTCTACGACCAGCTCATTTTTCGACCAATCGTCGCCTGGTCCGAGAAGTTCAAGGTCGAGCAGAGCGAGTCCTCGGAGAGGGCATCGTCCTGGATGCTGACGGTGCTGCGCCGGTCGCGAATGGCGGGGTGGGTGGCAGAGATCCCGAATCCCCTTGTCGAGTGGGTGTCGCAGAAAACGGCATCCGGAAACCGCACCGGCCGGCCAATCGAGAGCCAGGCAGAAAGACGACGTCGGGTGCAGGTGCTCGACACGATCTGGATGATCACAATTCTGGTCGCTGGCGCTATCCTCGTCGGCATTCTCGCGAACTACATGTTCGGGCCGGGATTCGGAATCAGGGGCGAGGAGATCCTGGCGGCGAACCCGAACCTCAATCAGGCGCTTGATCCGGAAGTCGCGGCCCAGTTCCGGGCGGCGGATGTTGTTGTTGGCACCGACAAGACCGTCTATCTCTCCAATGTCTGCGAAGCATCGGCAAACGGGAGCGAGAGCTCGACCGCGCTCACCGATGCCTTGCAAACGCCGGGGATCGACAGGCCCGGTGACCTCGTGACGGCATGCTCCGTTGCTCGGGTTCCTGCCGGAAAGGTGTCCTGGAGTGATGCCGGAGAGGTGGCCCTCCGGGGCGTAGCCACGATGCTCAGGGTGGTCGTCCTGATCGTGCTCGCCACACTGGTCTGGACGCCGATCGGCGTGTGGATCGGTTTGCGCCCGAGAGCAGCCCAGATCGCCCAGCCATTTGCGCAGTTCGCGGCAGCATTCCCGGCCAACTTGGTGTTTCCGGTTGCCGTCGTCATCATTTCGCGCCTCGCCCTCTCGCCGAATATCTTTCTGTCACCGCTGATGATCCTTGGCACGCAGTGGTACATCCTGTTCAATGTGATCGCGGGCACGCTGGGGATACCAAACGACCTGAAGGAGGCGACCCGGATCCTTGGCCTGAAGGGATGGCTCGCCTGGCGGACGCTCATCATTCCCGCGATCTTTCCAGCGTTCGTGACGGGAGGGATTACGGCGTCGGGGGGCTCCTGGAATGCGTCGATTGTGGCCGAAGTGGCATCGTGGGGATCGACGACCCTCGTCGCCTTCGGTCTGGGTTCCTACATCGCCCAGTGGAGTACAGGCGCCTTCAACCCACACGTCGCGCTCGGCATGTTCGCGATGGGGATGCTGGTGCTCGCCTTCAATCGTCTCCTGTGGCGACCGCTCTACCATCTTGCCGAGACCCGATTCCGTCTCGATTGACCGTCACCAGGATGCCGCGTCCCGAGGATTTCCGTCAGGGGTCATCCATGTTCACCAAGAGCACCACGCCCAACACCACGAGCTCCCGATCCATGCACACCACGGGGAGATGGGCCATGCGTCCGAGGAGCGCACGGTCCTCTCCATCCACGATCTTCGGAAGTCATTTCATACGCCGGAGGGCGGAGAACTGCGGGTCCTTGATGGCATTGAGATGGAATTGCATGAAGGGGAGATCGTCGCGCTCCTTGGTCGATCAGGGTCGGGCAAGTCGACGCTGCTGCGCTGCCTGAGTGGCCTCATCCTCCCGACGAGCGGAACCGTAATCTATCAGGATCAGGAAGTGACCGGCCCGATGCCCGGCATGGCCATGGTGTTCCAGTCGTTCGCGCTCTTTCCATGGATGACGGTTCAGCAGAACGTGGAACTCGGTCTCAAGGCCCAGGGCGTTCCAGCCGGCGCGCGACGCCAGCGGGCGCTGGAGGCGATCGATGTGATTGGACTGGATGGATTCGAATCCGCATTTCCCAAGGAACTTTCCGGAGGGATGCGTCAACGCGTCGGATTCGCTCGGGCGCTCGTGACCAATCCCGATATCCTCCTGATGGACGAACCGTTCAGCGCCCTCGATATCCTGACGGCAGAGAACCTCCGTGCGGAGTTGCTGGACCTGTGGCATGCGCAACGCATCACCACCAGGGCCATGCTGCTGGTGACCCACAATATCGAAGAGGCCGTCCTGATGGCCGATCGGATTCTTGTGCTGGGTTCGAATCCCGGTCGCATCCGGGCCGAAGTCGCGGTGCCACTGCCTCGACCACGCGACCGATCCGATCCCGCCTTCCGGGAGCTGGTCGAGTATATCTATAAGGTGATGACCACCCGATTGGCGCCAGAGGGCGCCATACAGCCAGATACCGGTCACGCGGGAATCGGTCATCGGTTGCTCGCTACGTCGGTCGCGCAGATCGGCGGCTTGCTGGAACATGTGGCCAAGGGAACCGATTCTGGGCGGGAGGACCTTCCCCGGCTTGCTCGGGCCATGAACCTGGAAGTCGACGATCTCTTCCCGGTCGTCGATGCGGCCGCATTGTTGCGGTTCGCGGAGGTGCGGGATGGCGACATCGAGCTCCTGCCGATAGGCAAGACCTTCGCCGCTGCCGATATCCAGGAACGCAAGCAGCTCTTTGCGGATCAGGTAGTCAGGCACGTCCCCTTGATCAGCCACATCAGCCAGGTCCTGCATACGCAGCCAGATCACCATGCCTCGGAAGATCGCTTCCTGCGCGAACTCGAAGCCGGCATGAGTCCCGAGGATGCGTCAGCCATCCTCACCACCGCCATCGATTGGGGACGATACTCCGAGATC
>JASGJI010000011.1:0-489233 GCA_049840815.1 Thermomicrobiales bacterium
TGGAGCAGTTGTCGTGTTTCGTCGCTCATCGCAGGTCCGTGGGGTGCATGTCGCGCGAAGCGTCGTCAGGCCGGGAAGCCGGGGAATCCCGCAACGATCGCGATCATCCGAAGCCTCGGCTGCCGCCACCGCCGCCCCCACCGGAGCTGCCGCCGCCGCTGAATCCTCCGCCACCGCCGCCGCCACCGCTCCAGCCGCCTCCGCCGCCCCAGCCTCCGCCGCCGCGGTTGTTGCCATCGCCACCGAGCGCCTTCGCGACGTTCTCCAGCATCCCGAGGAAGCTATCACTCCCGCCTTGAAGGGAACGCCCGGCCGAGTCGCTTGCGTCCTGCCAGCCGGGGACATCGACCCCGCCACCGCTCCCGCCGGCATTGCCGCCGCCCTGGTTGCCGGAAGGACCGCCCCATGGCTGGCCGCCCCAGATGATGACCGGGCCATTCCCACCACGGCGACGCCCGTATCCACCCGGATTGCCGCCAGCCGGGAATCCGCCCTCATACCATCCTGGTACCGGCGTGTTCACGATCGCGAACTTGTTCACCCATGATTGCTCGAGCCCGAATGCAATCGCGAAGGGCAGGTACTTCTGGAAGATCGCCTTCGATTCCTCGATCTTCTCGTACTTCTCGATGTCGGACAGGTACTTCTTGAAGGCCCGCCACTTCGCCGCCGATTCGGCGCCCGCCAGCGTCTTCCGAGGCATCGCCTTCGCCAGGCTGGACGCCGCGATCGTCAGGATGATGCCCACCGCAATCGGGAAGACCACCCAGCCGCTGAACGCATCGCTGAGCACCAGCACCGCGATCGAAAGCCCGATCGCCACGAACGGGATCACCTTCGCAAGCAGGCTCCAGCGCTTCCGCGTCACCTCCGGCGACTGGTCGAAGTACTGATGATCGACGAGCTCCTGATAGTAGCCGTCGTGAATCTCCTGCTCGTCGAGCCGGAAGGTCTGCTGCACCTGCGTCATCGACACCGAGGTGCCGACATCGGCCGTGTCCCCGAAGATGGCGCGCAGGAGGACCTTCTCCGATTCCCCGACGGTATCCGGCGAGGCCTGCAGCGTGAAGTGCATGGTCGTCGCGGCCAGCGGATCGTTGTCCGGCTTCTTCTCCTCGATCGTGATCACGCCCCGGTTCCCGAGGTCGACGATGGACGAAATGACGTCGCGCTGATCGACCGTCTCATCGAGCAGCACGCCCACGGCGCCCGGTCGGAGGTCATCAGGCGGTTCGGCGAGATACTCCGCGACCGGCCCAACCTGGGGATCGCGCCCCTTGGCGTACCAGATACCGTAGAGGCCGATGCCACCACCGAGCGCCATCAACGCGCCCGCGGCGAAGAGGATCGTGCCCGCGATGTCACTGCGTTGCTGGGCCTCCTCCCGCTGCTTCCGCACCTGATCGTCGCGCACCTGCCAATTCTGGACAGTCGCGCTGGTGATCGGAGGGAACTGGAGACGCACTTCGAAGTCGTCACCCTCCGTCATGTTCGATTTCGTCCAGGTGAACGTCTTGCCATCGTTGCTGGCAAGCGCCGGGTTGGCAACGAAGGTCTCGCCGACATTCTTCGGCAGGGTGATCGTCACCGTCGCCTCTTCGATAGGGGCGATTTTCGTGACATCGGAACTGATCGCGGTCCACCAGAGTTGCTGGTTCGCCGGATCGAGATCGGTATAGACGCGCAGGCCCCCCACGACATCGTATTCGAGGACGATCAGACGGATCTCGTCACTGGAGGAGGATGTCGGCGCGAACGCGTAGTCGACCTCCATCGTGCTGCCGGTCTTGCTGGAGGTATAGGTCCCCGCATCCTGATCGTAGGAAGACGGGCGGAGATATTCGGCAGGCTGCGGGGTGCCATCCGCGCTCTCGGCGATCGAGACCTTCACGTTGTCGATATCCCCAACATTCGCGAGGGGGATATTCGCGAACCCGTGAGTGAACCGACCGTCGAACCGAACCACCTGTCGTTCGACGACGTGGACCATGCCATCGGCGCCGACCGTCAGATCGACGTCATACCGTTCCCACGTCACGGACGATGCTGCGCCCGCATCGCGGATCGGCGCGAATGCCACCAACAGCGCGAGGACAGGCAGCAACATCGCCGCCATGCGCCACCCGCGCCCCCGAATCGACCATCGAGACCTCGTCATTCGCCCGCGTCCCTTCGACTATCGTGGGCATCCGCGCCCACGCCCGTTGACGTCGCTCGTAACAATGAGTATCGCATGCGGTTCCACCGTCACGATGACACAACCAGCCGCTCCAGAAGGACAACGACACCGATGGACCACCTGTTCCTCAGTGGTACAATCGAGACCGTATCTCGACCGCATTCAGGCAAGTGACAGACCCATGACTCCCGTTGCCAACACCACCCACTCCCACGATCATCCCCTTCCCACCCCGCTCACGCGCAGCGCGGTGGAGGCCATTCTCTCCCAGCACGGCTACCGCCTCACCGGCCCACGCGCCGTCATCGTGGAGACCATGCTGCAATACGAACGGCCCTTCACCGCCGAGCAACTCGTCGCGGCGATTCGCCCGGCGGATGCCGACACCGACACCCGGCAGATCGGGCGGGCGACGGTGTATCGCACGCTGGAAATCCTCGCCTCGGTGGATGTTCTCACCCGGCTCATCCAGGCCGACGGCCATCCCGTCTACGTTTGGGACACGCCGGGTCATCGGCATCACCTTGTCTGCACGGGTTGCGGCACGGCGGTCTCGTTTACGTCCTGCCCGGTGAACGAGATCGTCTCCACGCTGATGCGGGAGACTGACTTCGTGATCCAGGACCACATGCTGGAGGTCTTCGGCCTCTGCCCGAACTGCCAGACCACCACGCCCACCACCCTCTAGCGACTGTTGACACCCTGTCTCATTAGTGATAGCCTGCCCGGTACGATCTACCCCTCCGGGCGGGCGCTGGCATGTCGCGCGCGCCCTCGTCGCAGGTCCTCCTCGTGAACGCCTCCCCACCCCAGCCCTCCAGCATCCCTGCCTGCCCGCCAGACGGCGCCGTGATCCGCACCGACCACCTGACGATCCACTACGACCGTCGTGCGGCACTCGACAATGTCTCGGTCGCGTTCGCCCCGCGCGAACGTGTCGCCATCATCGGCCCAAACGGCGCGGGCAAGAGCACCCTGCTCAAGGCCATCGCCGGCATGCTCCCGCCATCCCATGGCCAGATCCTGCTGAACGACAAGCCACTCTCCGGCACCGATCCGCGCATCACCTACGTCCCCCAACGAGCGGGAGCCGACTGGACCTTCCCGATCTCGGTCCTGGACGTCGTGCTCCTCGGCATGGCCAGGACGACTCCTCGCTGGCGTCGCTTTGGTGGCAAGGAACGCGCCCGCGCCCTCCAGGCCCTGCGTGATGTCGCCATGGACCACCTTGCGGGCGTGCAGATCGGATCGCTCTCCGGCGGCCAGCAGCAACGGGTCTTCCTCGCGCGGGCGCTGGTGCAGTGCAGCGACATTCTGCTCCTGGACGAGCCCTTCGCCGGCGTTGACATCCCCACGCAGGAGACCTTCATCCAGGTCTTCGACCAGTTGACGGCTCGTGGTGCGACCATCGTCTTTGCCACCCACGACCTCCTGCAAGCACGGGAAGCGGCCAGCCGCGCGGTGCTCCTGAACCGGACGGTGAACGCCGACGGTCCGCCCGCCGAGGCCATGTCCCCGGCCAGCCTCGCCCGCACCTTTGGCGGCGAGGTGATGGTGCTGCCGCTCGCCGCCCCGGCATCCTCATCCGAACCGGAGCTCGCCCTGCGATGATCGATCTGCTTCTCACCCCGTGGCAGCACGGGTTCATGCAACATGCCTTCATCGCCATTGTGATGGTCGGGGTCATCTGCGGCATCACCGGCGTCTTCGTGACGCTGCGGGGCATGGCCTTCCTCGGCGATGCCCTCTCCCACGCGATCTTCCCCGGCGTCGTGATCGCCTTCATCACGGGCGGCAACTTCCTGATCGGCGCGTTGATCGCCGCGCTGATCGTCTCGCTAGGCATCGGCGCGGTGACGCAGAATGGCCGCATCAACAATGACACGGCCATCGGCGTCTTCTTCGTCGGCGCATTCGCCCTCGGCATCGCCCTGCTTTCGCTCCAGAAATCCTACGTCCGCGACCTGAATGCCTTCCTGCTTGGCTCGATCCTCGGCGTGAGCGTTCGCGACCTGCAGCTGATCGCCCTCGTGGGAGCGGTGGTACTTGGCATCATCTTCTGGTTCCGGCGCGAACTGACGATGGTCTCCTTCGATCGCACCTTCGCAAAGGCCAGCGGGCTCAACCTCTGGTTCTACGACCAACTCTTCCTGATCGTGCTCGCCTTCACCATCGTGATTTCCCTCCAGACGGTCGGGAACATCCTCGTGCTGGCGATGCTGGTCACCCCCGCCGCGACCGCCCGCCTGCTCAGCGACCGCATGATCCCGATGCTGGGGCTCTCGGCATTCATCGGCGCGGCCAGCGGCATCATTGGTCTCTACCTCTCGTACTACCAGGGCATTCCGTCCGGGTCGGGTGTGGTGCTGGTCGCGACGGCGGTCTTCTTCGTCGCCTACCTCTTCGCGCCGCGCACCGGGATCATCACCAGCCGCATCGCGTACCGCATGCACCGGGACCATCCCGAGCGCGATGCCGACTTCCTCGCATCGGCGGACTGATCGCCCCTGCAGCCGGCCGGGCTGCCGCGATGGATCGCCTCACACGAACAATCGGTTCAGATCACGCACTCGCACGGGAACTTCTACCCATGCGGCCTTCTGACACGGCGTTGCGATCCGCATGGTCGAGCATGGGGACAGTCGTCAAGCAACGCCGGAGAGGTGATCATGTCCGCCTGACGAGCCTGCCGAAACCGTGCCGGCCAGCCATACTTGGGACCCATCGGTACGAAGACGAGCTTTCCGGTGCATCAGGCACTTGAACATATAAGTAAAATCTTATACGATACAGGCATGCATGCGCTCGACGTTCTTGGCGAACCTGTCCGCCGCCGCATTATCGAGATTCTCGCCCAAGGGGACTGCACCGCTGGTGATCTCAGCGCCATCGTGCAGGCAGAGTTCGGGATTTCCCAACCCGCGGTTTCCCAGCACCTGAAAGTGCTCCGGGAAAGCACCCTTGTGTCAGCGGCACAGGAAGGGAGGCACCGCAGGTATCGCCTCGAGCGGGCAACGCTCGCCGAGGTCGACGCCTGGCTGGCCGCCTTGCGCTCGTCCTGGGACTCCCCGCTCGATGCCCTTGCAACCGAAATCGCGCGCGGCAAGCGTCAGCGCCGCCTCGATGCCGACCTGTCGACCCAGGAAAGGGACGCCGGATGACGACCACCGCCTTCACATCGCTGCTCGAGAACACCACACGCACGGTCAGCAGCGGCACCCGCCCCGAAGGGATGATCAAGACAGTCACGCTTTCCCGCACCTTCGCCACATCCATCGACGACGCCTGGGATGCCCTGACCAACCCCGACCGCATCCCCCGCTGGTTCCAACCGGTCACGGGCAATCTCCGCCTCGGCGGGCAGTACCAGATCGAGGGCAATGCCGGCGGCATGATCGAGCGCTGCGATGCCCCCCACGCCTTTGCGGCAACCTGGGAATTCGCCGGGCAGGTTTCCTGGATCGAAGTCGACCTGGCCGCCGAAGGTGCGGATGCGACCAGGGTCACCCTGAACCACATCGCCCCGGTAAGCCCGCATTGGGACAGGTACGGTCCGGGCGCGGTCGGGATCGGCTGGGACATGAGTTTGCTCGGCCTGATCCTGCACCTCGACAAGGCAGGCACCCTGGCGCCGGAGGATGCGATGGGCTGGATGATGTCGGAGGACGGTCTTGCCTTCATGACCCGCAGCAACGAACTTTGGGCCGAGGCCGACATCGCCAACGGTGAGGACGCAGCAAAGGCGCAATCGGCAGCGGCGAATACCATCACCTTCTACACTGGCGCCGAAGAACCCTGCCACTGAGGGTTCGCCTCGAACGATGACCACACCCAACCCCAACGACACCCTCGGAACAACCCGACGGTGTCGTTGCGGGAACGCGTCCTAGTCATGAATCTCCACGCGCATCCCGATCTCGGCAAACGCATAGAGCGTCCTCGCATCGTCCTCCCCCAACCGGACGCATCCCATCGTCACCGTGCCACCGGTCACGCGGACACTGCCATCGACGTTCCGCACCGGCGAGTGGAAGCCGTTCTTCCGCTCCGGATCGAAGCCCACCCAGTCCGTGAGGTAGACGTCGTCCACGAAAGGGGTGGCGGAGAGCGCCGCATCCATGCTGTAGACGTGGAACGTCCCCACTGCCGTTGAATAGAAGCCATCCGGCGACGGATCACGCCCGATCAGCGCCGAGAACTGCTCGACCGGCGTTTCCCCGATATAGAGCGTGACCGTCGCCGTTGTCCGGTCGACATCGATCCAGCGCTCCCCGGTCGGGACGGCTGTCGGCGCGACGGCAGGCTCCTGCGTGGGCGCAGCGGTCGGGATGGCGGTAGGCTCCTGGGTCGGCTCGGGCGCGACCACCGCCGGATCGTCATCGCTTCCTGAGCTTCCCGCTACGGGGTCATCGGCCACGGCGAGGTCATCGAGCGCGGCTCCATGGTTCGGATCGGTCGCCCAGCCAGCGCCATCGATCGGCTGGAGATACGCAACCGCAACCCATCCCCGCCTCTGCGCGCCGTCGATGGTCGTGCGAACCGGAACGAAGCCGTCCACCTCGCCGCCCGTCACCGTCACCCGCGCGCCGGTCCCCAGTGTCGCCAGGACCGATGCCTCCAGCGAGGCGCTATCCCGCACGTTGAGCACATCTGTCGCGACTTCGGCCGACCATGACGCCGCCGTGTCCTCCGACTGCCCGATGCGTGGCATGTCGAGTCCGGCCAGCGCCGCAGGCAGGACCAGCCTGCCGGACGCCAGCAACGCGGCCACGGCGACCATCGCGACCAGGCCCGCGCCGATCGCCATGCCCCGCCGGGATAGGCCAGGGCGTCGCTTCGCCTGTCGCCGGGATCGAGACGACGGACGCGCGCCGGCGCGGGCACGCCGCGGCGTGATTCCCGGCAGTCGCTGTGTCTCGTCCATCGCATTTCGTCCTTCCCCGACCACGAGACGCCCGGGGACCAGCAGTCCCCGAGCGCCCCGAACGATCCCGTCCTAGTTGTGAACCACCACCATCATGCCGATGTAGGAGAAGTCGTAGACCGCCTGCGCGGCAGAGGGCTCCAGCCCCACGCACCCCGCCGTCGCGCCCGATCCGTTCGGAATCACGGCCCCGGTCGCGTCACGCGTCCATGAATGGAACCCATTCCGGCGGTCCGGATCGAATCCGACCCAGTCCGTGATGTAGTTGTCGGCAAACGGCGTGTAGGAGAGCGGCTCGTACATGCTGTAGACGTAGTACGTGCCGGACGCCGTCGTGTAGAACCCGCCATCGGACGTGTCGTAGCTCAGCGAGCCCCAGTACTGCGCGTAGATCTGGTCTCCGATGTACAGCGTCACCAGCCCGTTATTGCGGTTCACATCGATCCAGTGCTCGCCGCCCGACGATGATGCCGTTGTGACCTCGCCGGTGTAGCCCCCGACCCCGCCGCCATCAACCGAGATATCACCATCCCAGACCCAGCCATCCTGGCCGTTGTAGCGGATTTCGGTCATCCCGTCCTGCTGCCACATGATGTCCACACGGGCACCGTAGGGGATCCAGTCGATCACCGAGTGATCGTAGAGATGCACGTAGAGTGGCGCTCCATCCGTGACGATGGTTCCGGCTTGTCCGGCCGCGGCCGGCTTCACGGTATGGACCAGTCCCGAGCAGAGCATCGCGACAATGGCGAACGCCGTCAGGAGTCGCACCAGCGCGGTCGCCACAGCGCGGCGGCTGGTGGTCTCAGCAGTTGATTCGGCGGCAACGCCACCAGGTCGATCGATCATGTCCCCTCCTCAAGGACCCCCCAGGGTCCTGGACGATGCAAATGCGCGGGGGACGCTCCGAAGGCGGGGGGAGCGGAATGCCGGTCAGCCAGACGGCATGCGACGCAGTGTACGTACAGTTCAACGATAAGTAAAGCGAACCATATTCCTCATGATGCGTGGCAATGAGCCGATATTGACGAATAGTCACAGATTCAGGCCTCGGGGCACCGATAGTATCCCGAGGTGCTGCAGATGGCGGCGCTTGGCTGGCGCAATGGTCTTCCAGCCTGTCACCGATCCGGCACCATTCCATCCCTCCAGATATAATTCGGACAGGGACGCAGGTGGCCCGCTACAATGGCCTTCACCTGTCGGGATCGACTGGAACAACTCATGCGAGTGCGTCGCAGTCCATCCCTGTGGGACCCGATCGCGTTTGGCAAGGAGGAGCTTGTGTCCGCCAATTCCAGCATGAAAATCACTGCCGAGGGCGCGGCCCTCTTGCGCGACGAACTCCGTGAACTCACGGACGAGCGATTGCCCGAGCTCCAGCAGATCGTGCAGGCATCCGCCGAAGACGGCGACCTCACCGACAACAGTGAGTGGGAGGAGAGCAAGGACGAACTCGCCCGCGCCGAGCGCCGGATCGAGGAGATCCAGATCGTCCTCGACACCTACGACGTGGTGGATGGCCCGGTCGGCGATACGGTCGGTATCGGCTCGACGGTCACCGTCCGCGCCGCCGATGGCGAGGAGATCGTCTGGATCGTCGTCAACCCGATCGAGGTCTTCGTCTCGGAGGAACGCATCTCGGCCGATTCGCCAGTCGGAAGCAAACTCATGGGCGCGAAAGCCGGCGACTCCATCGCCGTCACCACCCCGTCCGGGGACGTCGCCTATTCGGTGCTCGCGGTAAACTAGGCGTATCGAACACGTCCGGACCGCCACGCGCGAGTTCCGGACGAGCGGAGGCGCGGCAGCCCGGTTCGACCGAGCTGCCGCGTTCGCATGTCGGACGCCGCCCCGATCGCGACCTCCCTCCCGCCACCATCACCTCTCGGAGAAGCCGTCACCATGGACTTGAGCGACCTTCAGGAAATCCGCCGGCAGAAGGTGGAGACCTTCCGCGAACGCGGTATCGAGCCCTATCCCACCCGCGCCGCCCGCACCCACACGACGACGGACGCCCTCGCCCGCTTCGACGAGGCGGAAACAGCCGGCTCGCTGGTCGAGGAGGCGATGGCCGAGCCGATCACGCTCGCCGGGCGGATCGTCAGCTACCGGCACATGGGCAAGACCGTCTTCGCCCACGTCCGCGATGGATTCGGGCAGCTCCAGCTCTACATCCGCAAGGATCTCGTCGGCGATGATGTCTACGCCGATGTCCTGAAGCTCTACGATCTCGGCGACTTTGTGCAGGCCAGCGGCCACCTCTTCCGCACGCGCACCGGCGAGGTCTCGCTGCGCGTCACCAGCATCACCATGCTCTCCAAGGCGCTGAACGCCCCGCCGGAGAAGTGGCACGGCGTGCAGGATGTCGAGCTCCGCTTCCGCCAGCGCTATGTCGACCTGATCGCGAACGCCGAGGTCCGCCAAATCTTCGAGATCCGCTCGAAGACCGTCACGGCGATGCGCGGCTTTCTGGACAGCCATGGCTACATCGAGGTAGAGACGCCCACCCTGCAACCGCTCTACGGTGGCGCGGCGGCACGGCCCTTCACCACGCATCACAACGCGCTGGACCAGACCTTCTACCTGCGCATCGCCG
The DNA here is from genome assembly GCA_049840815.1 of Thermomicrobiales bacterium. Classification (GTDB taxonomy): domain Bacteria; phylum Chloroflexota; class Chloroflexia; order Thermomicrobiales; family UBA6265; genus JASGDN01. Next base: position 9,703 of record JASGJI010000011.1, read on the forward strand.
ACGAGCTCTACCTGAAGCGCCTCCTGGTGGGCGGTTTCGAGCGCGTCTACGAGATCGCCAAGGACTTCCGCAACGAGGGGATCGACAAGAACCACTCGCCGGAGTTCACCATGCTCGAGTTCTACGAGGCGTATTCCGACTACGAGCAGATGATGACCTTCGTGGAGCAGATGGTCGCCCACGTCGTGAAGGCCGTCCACGGCGGCAGCACCTTCACATTCCAGAGGAACGAGATCGATGTCACCCCGCCCTGGCCCCGCAAGACACTTCGCCAGGCGATCATCGAAGGCTGCGGGATCGACTACACGCAGTATCCGGATCAGGAGAGCCTGACCGCCATCGCGCGGGAGAAGGGCGCCGACATCGATACGGGGACGGTCTGGCCGCGCGTCGTCGACGAGCTGTTGAAGCAGTTCGTCCGCCCCTACCAGATCCAGCCGATCTTCCTCACCGACTACCCGGTGGAGCTCTCCCCGCTCGCCAAGCGCAAGCTGGACGATCCCACCCACGTCGAGCGCTTCCAGCCCTATATCGGCGGCGGCGAGATCGGCAACGCCTTCACCGAGCTGAACGACCCGATGGACCAGCTCGCCCGCTTCCTGGAGCAGCAGGCGGACCGCGATGCCGGTGACGAGGAAGCGATGCCGATCGACGAGGACTTCATCAATGCCCTCATGTACGGCATGCCCCCCACCGGCGGCGTCGGCATGGGCATCGACCGCCTCACCATGCTTCTCGCCGATCAGTCGACCGTACGTGACGTGATCCTCTTCCCGGCGATGCGGCGCCTGCCGAGCCGCCCGGACGGAGCGCCCGGCACGACCGACGATGCCGAGATCGAGATGGCGAACCCAGCCTCCTGATTCCGGTCGCGCTTCGGGTACACTACGGGTCAACGACCACAGGACATCACGCGCGCAAGGCTGCGTGCCACGCGACGATCTCAAGGAGCCGACAGGAATGCACAAGCTGCTCGACCGGTTTCGCAACGAATCAGGCATCTACTCGCTGGGCTTCAATCCGGCATCCGTCGCCGGACAGCTCTTCCCATTCGCCTTCGTGATCGTCGTTGGCGGCGCACTCTCCGCCTGGATCATCATGCGCTGATCCGCTCATCCCATGAGCAACACGAAACGGCGGATGGAGCAATCCATCCGCCGTTCGTCGTTTCCGTTCGTCCTGTGCCTACTCGTCCGCGACCGCCGTAGACGACTGGCTGGGCGGGATGTAGTTCGCCCGCCCCCGCAACGACCCGGCGCCATTCGAGAACCGCCGGGTGTAGTTCCCCACCCCGCTCGCTCCGGAATCACCCGAGTGATGCCCGTTCGCGGAATCACCAGCGTCCGCCTCGCTATCGCTCCAGGCATCCTCGTAGGAGCCATTCGCCAGATCCGGCAGCGCCTTCTGCACGAGCGGATGCGTGACATTCAGTTCGGTCGTGACCAGTTCCTGGCCCTGCCCGTTGATCGTCTGCCGCTTGGTGAGCACTCCCTTGCGCAGGAACTCCATCACCTTGGCCTCGATGTGCTCGGAATGGAGCTGGTCGCGATCGAGGAACCGCCAGAGCGTGCGGCTCATGTGGCTCTGTGTGGGCACAAAGCCCTCATGCAACTGCTTGATATAGGCGTCGATCGCCCGAATGACGGCCACATCGACATCCGCCGATTGCGCCATCTCGATCGGGTCTTCTTCGCCGGCCGCTGCCACGAGATCAGGACTCACCGATCCGGGTACGCCGCAGATGATGACGCGCTTGCCAAGACGATTTCGCAGCGTCGTCACCAGCCGGATGAAATCCTTGTCGCCGGAAAAGAGCAGGAAGGTCTTGATGTCCGGCCGCACCAGAGCCGTGTTGATGATGTCCACCACGAGATTGAGATCGGACCGCGACGCGATCTTCTCCCGGCCATGCGAATCCGTGGTGCGCTTCGCCGGATAGTGCTGGGACTCGAACCCTGCGACATCCAGCCGGGTACGTGCCTGCGCCGGGTGCTGATCGAAATCGGCATAGGCCTTGGCCACGGACATCAGGCCATACTTCAGCGCCTTGTCCCGCCACGCAAGGGGATCAGGCTCCCGCCCGAACGAATTGATGGTCGAATACCGGATATTCTCAAAATCGACAAATGCCGCCACTTCCGATGAATGCGACCCATTGCCATACATGCGCGAATCCGAACCCTGATCAGGCATTCCTGTTTCCTCCAACTATTCCGGAGCCTCTATCGTCGCAAGCCCGCCCGGGATGCCGGGACCCTCTCGACGCATGGAGTCCATTGCCGGACGCTTATCCACACAGCTCCATACACACGTTCCTGCCAATCGCGACCGCACGAAATCTCCACCAGATGGGCACCCCACCGCAACCAGACCCGATCTGTATCGCCCGCGCAAGCCGGACGCACCCTTCGCATATCGAAACGTCGCCATCCACACCTAGCTTGACACGAAGCAGTGTACCATTCCTGCGTTCAATCGCGGTGTTTTGCCCGTCGTAGCGCCAAAAACCGCGAGCGGCACTCGGGAATGCTCCCTGAGTGCCGCTCGCGTATCGGTCATCACCCAGACCGAGGCCTCAGGCGACAATACCCTGTTGCTCGGCAGCAATCACCGCCGCGCCGACCGCACCCGAGTAATCCCCGAGCTTCGCGCGGACAATCTCGACCGCATCGCCGGCATGGGCCAGCGCCTCCAGCCGCGTCGTCTTCTCGGCGACCTCGAAGAGCAGGTCGACCGATTCGATCACGCCGCCGCCAAGGATGATCCGCTGCGGGTTCACGAAGTTCACGATCGAGCCCAGACCGCAGCCGAGATAGCGTCCGGCCTCCTCGATCACGCCGATCGTCACCTCGTCCCCGGCCGCGACCGCCTTCTTCAGGATGCCGGAGCGAATCGCGCCCGAACCAGCCGGATGCACCGGATCGACATCCGGCAGCAACTCCCGGAGAATCGTCTTTCGCCCACGGCGCATCTCGCCGAGGAGGGCTGCCGTGATCGCCGTCCGCGAGGCGTAGGCCTCCAGATGCCCACGCCCCCCGCATCCACAGATGCGCCCGCCGACCTGCACCATCGTGTGACCGATCTCGCCAGCGTTGCCGGAGAAGCCGGGAATCAACTCGCCATTCTGGACGATGGCGCCGCCGATGCCCGTGCCGACAAAGATGCAGACGAAGTTGTCGATCTTCTTGCCCGCGCCGAACCGCGCCTCGCCGATCGCTGCGATCTGGACATCGTTGCGGATCGCCGCAGGAACACCGAGCTCCTTCGTCAGCAGATCAGCCATGGGCAGATCGACCACGGCACGGCTCAGGTTCGCCGTCCCCACAAGCAGGCCACGCTTCGCATCGACCTGGCCAGCAATGCCGACGCCAACCCCCACCGCATCGCTCGTGGCGATCCCGGCATCCTTCGCCGCCGCCTTGCAGACCTTGTAGATGCGCTTCATCAGCTCATTCGGACCGTCGGCAGAACTCGTACCGGACTTGCCTTCACCCAGCACCTTGCCCGTGTGGACATCGACGACGCAGGCCAGCACCTTGGTCCCGCCAAAATCGACTCCAATCGCCACGTCAGCCATCATCGCTCCTGTTCGCACCATTCGTGGTGCGCACCTCGTCGCCACCGCCCGAATGCGGCGATCATCTTGCCGAAGAAATCCTACTCCGCCTGGGCAGCCCCAACCATCTCGATCACCCTGCCAAAGGTGGCCAGCTTCTCCGGCGAGAGGGGGAAGGACTGGAGGATCAGGTGCGCGAACCCGAGGCGGCGGAACTCCCCGATCAGGCCGACCGCGTTCGCGACATCGTCCTCATCGCGTCCGAAGCTGTCGTCGAAATAGAGGCCTGCCGTCTTCACGAGCGTCTTCGGGTCGCGTCCAACGGCCTCGCAGGCGGCATCCAGCGCCGCCAGTTGCGGTTCGACCTTGGAGGTATCCCGGTGCCAGGCGGTATTCCACCCGTCGGCATACTGCGCGATCAACCCGAGCATGCGCGCGCCGTTGGAGCCCACCAGCACCGGAACGCCTGATTCGCGCGGCCCACGTGGGATGTTCAGCGCCTCGTTGGCCTGATAGAACTCGCCCTGGTAATCGGCCTTCCTGGCCTGCAGCAGGGGCTTGATGATCCGGATCGCATCTTCGAACCGCGATGCCCGGTGATCGAACGGCAACCCGAACTGATCGTATTCCGGCTTGTGCCAGCCCGCCCCAAGCCCGAGGATGAAGTTGCCACCGCTGATCTCGTCGATCATCTCCGCCATCTTGGCGACCACGCCAGGATTGCGAAAACCAGTACACACCACCATCGAGCCAATCCGCACTCCGGGCACGCGGGCCGCGAGCCCTGCCATCAGCGTGAAGCACTCCCACACGCCGAGGAACAGCTGCTCCTCACCGCCATTGCCCATCACGAAGTGATCGGCGACCCAGAGCGCATCGAACCCGATACCCCGCGCATCCTGCCCGAGCGCGGCCATCTCCTCGAAGGTCGGCGCACGCCCCAATTCCGGGTCCTCGAAGATAGGCATCATCAGGCCAAAGGTCACCGACCCACCAGTGCCGCTGGCCTGATCCACGCCGTGAGAAACCGTATCGTCGTTCATCGCAGTAGTCCTCCCATGCAAACGAAAGCGCGATCGGGTCGCGCGACAGGCCGATGTCAGCCCGCGTGGACCTTCTCGATCACCGGGGCGAAGGCCGCGACACTCTCCGGGGTGGCCGGATCGAGCCCGCAGATGAAGTGCGCGAACCCGAGGTCCCGGAACTCGGTGATGAGCGCCGCCTGCGCCGCATCGTCGTAGGGCACCGGGTTGGGTCGAGCGCCGAGGTAGCCATCCCGCGCGAGATTACCGCCCGCCGTCTTCACCAGCGTCTTCGGGTCACGCCCAACCGCCTCGCATGCGGCATCGAGCACAGCAACATGCTCCGCGATCCGGGACGTGTCGCTGTGCCATACGGTGTTCCAGGCATCGGCGTATTGCGCGATCAGGCTCAGCATGCGCGGCCCCGTCGAACCGACGAGGATGGGCGCACCGGTCGGGCGCGGCCCACGCGGGATGTTCAGCGCCGCGTTCGCCTGATAGAACTCGCCTTGATAGTCGGCAGTGCCATCGCGGAGCAACGGATGGATGATCTTGATCGCATCCTCGAACCGGGAGACACGATGGTCGAACGGAAAGCCGAAGTGATCGTACTCCGGCTTGTGCCAGCCCGCGCCGAGGCCAAGGATGAAACGTCCTCCGCTGATCTCGTCGATCATCTCGGTCATCTTGACGATCACGCCGGGATTCCGATACCCCGTGCAGGCAACGAGCGATCCGATCTGGAGATCCGGCACCCGAGCAGCCACCGCTGCCATGAGCGTGAAGCACTCCCAGGCCCCACGGAATGGATCATCCTCCGTGCCGTGCCCCATCTCGAAGTGATCGGCGAACCATAGCGTGTCGAACCCGGCGTCCTTCGCGGCGAGGCCGACGGCCACGATGTCTTCGAACCGCGGCGTTTCGCCGAATGCCGCCTTCTCGGTCAGCGGGACCATCAATCCGAGGGTGATCGCCTTGTCGCTGGCTGGCCAGTGTCCCGTGGTCCCGTTCGTCATCGTCGCGCGTCCTCTCGTAGATGGCATCGAATGTGCTGCCGCCAATCATCGCACGGACCGCGCCGGAATCGGCTTCCCCGCATGAACGCTATTCGAGGTTCATCGACCGCAGGCGCAGCGTCGCAAGCACGATGCTCACGAACACGATCGCCGCAATGGTGATCCAGATCGTCGACAAGGCGGCCACGCCGTCCAGCCGGAACGCGCGGTCATCGAGCAGACGCACGAAGGTCGACTGCGTGTAGTGACGGATGCTGAACGAACGGATGCCGGGCAGGTAGCGCGAAAGGGCAGTCTCCCACACGAAGACGTAGAAGATGCCCACCAGCAGCGCGCGCTGGATGAAGAGGCTCACCAGCATGAAGATCGCGCCGAATCCCAGCACCCCCACCACCGCCCCGGCCATCATCGGCACCAGCATGTCGCGCATACCGTCCATCCGCCCCCACGACGCCACCAGCCACGTCACGGCCAGCCCGGCGAGGATGATCGGCAGCGTCACGATCAGGATCGCGATGAACTTGGCGAGCACGATCTGGAAACGCGCAATCGGCTTCAGCGTCAGATATTGCAGCGTCTTGTCCTCGATCTCGTCCCCGAAGGCAGATGTCGAGAGGACGAGCGTCGCCAGCGGCAGCAGCGTTCCCGAAAAGAGCCCCAGGTAGATCGCGTTGCCCAACACGCGGCGCATGTCGCGCAGGGATTGGTCCTCGCCCGCAAGGTGCGGCAGAACGGCGAAGATCACGGGAAAGAACCCGATCACGGCCACCACCAGCAATGATTTCGAACGCAGGAACTGACGGAGCGTCAGCCGGGTAATCGCAAGAAACGGCATCACGTTCGGAATCCCCTGCAGTCGTTGGCCGAGCAGGCGGATTCCGCCCGGCGAGCGAACCTGGTCGTCATGGCAATCCCTTCCCTTACCGTTCCACGAGGTAGGAGAAGACGGAGGTCAGCGATTCATCGGTCGCCTGTACCTCGTAGAGCCGCACCCCCGCGCGTTGGGCGGCGGCAGGCACGAAGCGGTAGAAGGCGCGTACGTCGTTCGTCTGTGCCAGGATGCGATCGTGACCGTCAAACGAGATGCTGCGCACCACTGGCTGCCCGATCAGCGTCGCCGCGAGCCGGCGGGGATCGGAGGCGCGAATGCGGATCTCGTGATCGTGCTGGTCGATCCGTTCGCGGATGGCGCGGAAGTCGCCCGCCGCCGCGAGCTTGCCATTCACGATCACGAGAATGTTCTGGGCGAACCGCTCCACCTCCACCAGGACGTGGGAGGAGACCACCACGGTCTTGGACTGCCCGAGTTCCCGGATGAGCCGGATGAGCTGCGCGCGCTGGACGGGATCGGTGCCGTTCAGCGGCTCGTCCATCAGGATGATGTCCGGGTTGTGGACCAGCGCCCCGGCAACCTTGATGCGCTGGCGCATGCCCTTCGAGTAGCCGCCCACCTTGCGATCCGCCGCGGATTGCATATCCACCAGGTCGATGGCCTGTTCCACCGCCTGCTTGACGTTCGGTACCTTCTGGAGCTGCGCATTCAGCGTGACGAATTCGCGCCCGGAAAGAAAGGGATAGATCAGTTCCGTCTCCGACACGAGCCCGAAACGACGGTAGACGGAGGGCTTGCCCCGCACGGACTCGCCCGCAATCTGGATGGTCCCCGCCGACGGCGCAAGGAGCCCGGCCATCATCTTCAGCGTGGTCGACTTGCCCGCGCCATTTGGCCCAAGCAGGCCGGTGACGCCCGTGCCGATGGCGAAGCTCACCTCGGAGACGGCAACGAGATCGCCGTACCACTTGGAGACCTTGTCCAGCTCGATCGTCGCCGGGCCACCATTCGTGAAGGCGGGCACGCCATCAGCCAGCGTGGGAGCGTCAGCCTCGGTCGTGGGAGCGATTGGAGATTGTGTCTGTTGCTGCACCGAAGTCGCTCCTGCCTAGTCCTGCGGACGGTAGCGCCAGCGGATGATGAGGATACAGCTCCCAACCACCACCGCGATGTACGTGAGATAGGCCCAAAGCGGGAAGTTCGCGGTGTCGATGAACTCGTTGTCGACGTCGCCGAAGAGATGACCGGATATCGCCTGGAAGCAGTCGCTGATGCTGAAGAAGATCATGTACCGGCGCCAGTCCGAATCGATCACCTGAAACGCCGAGTGCGCCGCACCGGTCAGCAGCAGGAACCCGATGATGATGACCGTCACCGCGACGCCCTTGCGGTCGGTCAACGACGAGACCATGAGGCCCGTCGTCCCCAGGAAGACCGCGATCAGCGTCCCCAGCAGCACGACCCGCCCCAGGTCGCCCATATGGTCCTGCATCGCGCGCCACGGGCTGTCGGCAATCAGTTGCCGCCCGAACCAGAGGATCATCGCCGGCACCAGCGACATCGTCATGGTGAGGATGATCGTCGCAAGGATCTTGGCGAACACATAGTCGCTGCGGGTAATCGCCCGCGCGAAGTAGAGCGGCAGCGTCTTCTCCCGCCGGTCCGGACATACCATCTCCGGCGCGATCGTCGCCACGAAGATGCCCTGGGCGACGAAGATCGCCCCGAAGTAGTTCGAGTACGACGCGAACTCGACCTGCGGCGCGATGGCCGAGATGCCGATCATCACGATCAGCGGAATGGTGATCGTGGTGTAGAGCAGAATGGGCAGGACCTTGGCCGTCCACGACTTGCGAATGCCCATCGCCCGCTTGATCGAGTATCCAACCAGCGAGCGGAACGCCTGCCGCCGCCCCAGTCGCTCGCCGCGATAGTGCTGGTACCCACGATCGAAGATCTCGCCGTATCCGACGCCAGGCCCCTGGGTCCCGCCGCCCGACGACGATGCCGCGTTAGCCGACATGCGTTTCCTCCCGCAGCGCCCCGACATCGCCGAGGTAGATGTCCTCCAGCGACCGCGACCGCTGCTTCAGCGAGCGAAGTGCCACCTGCTGCTCGACAGCCGTATCACGGATCAAGTCGTACACGCGCTCGTCGTGGACATCGATCACGATCTCCCGCACGCCGAGTTCGGAATCGGCTTCCCGCACCGCCGCGCCGCGCTCCGCGATGGCCTGGGCGAAGCGTTCGCGATCCCCATCGATCTCGACCACAACCTCGCCACCGATCTCGCCAATGCCCCCAAGCGGTTGCGCGCTCACCAACCGGCCATTGTCCAGGATGACGACGTAGTCGCAGACGCGCTCGATATCCTCCAGGATGTGGGAGGAGAAGACCACCGAGATGCCCATCGTCCGGTAGATGCGCTCCACCAGCTCCAGCATCTCCTCGCGGCCCTTCGGGTCCATGCCGGCGGTCGGCTCATCGAGGAAGACCAGCTCCGGATCGTGAACGATGGCCTGGGCGAGCTTCACGCGCTGCCGCATGCCGGTGGAGAAGCCCTTGATGAGGCGATATCGCTCCTCCTCCAGTCCCACCTGATAGAGCACATCCGCCGCGCGCTGGCGTGCAGCCCGCGCGGGAAGGCCACTCATCTCCGCCATGTGCCCGACAAAGTCCGCCGCCGTGGTGGACGATGGCAAGGCATCGGCCTCCGGCATGTACCCGACGCGCTCGCGAACGTGTACGCCCTGCGTTTGCGTGTCGTAGCCCACGACCTTCGCGGTACCGCGATCCGGCGCAATCAGCCCAAGCAGCGTCCGGATGAGCGTCGTCTTGCCCGCGCCATTCGCCCCGAGCAGCCCGACCGATGCCCGGGGAATCGTGAGATCGAGTCCCTCCAACGCCACAAACGATCCGAAGGTCTTACGAAGCCCCCGGACCTCGATCACCGAGCCGGGCGGTGGTGGTGACGCCTGCGATGCAGGTGATGTTGCGGTCGGCGATAGTCCATTCACCATTTCGTTGCGAACTCCAGGGGCACGTGCTATCGAGCTTGGCCTTGTCACTCAGACGAGTCTACCAGCCGCAGGGGAGAGGCGAGAGCAGCGAGAATTGAGGAAGAAAAAGAGCAAAGAGGAAAGAGTGCTGTTTGCTCGGCTCGGGACGACCGGTGTGGATATGGATTCCAGCGGCGGAGTTGGTGGATACCACCTTCGGACTGACACGAGGGTGATCCCGACACACGACCGAGTCGCGTAGCGCCTCTTTCCTCCCTCCTCATACCGCATCCGGGTGAAGGGTGAGGGAGGCCGGACCGACACGGGGTCCTTCGGCGTCGCTCAGGACTCCCTCCGTACAGGGCATTCTCTCGTAGGGACAGACACGGGGTCGGTCCGATGCCACCTTCCTTCGGGATCGCTCCCCAGGCGCTGCCAGACCAGTCGGATTCGGTTTCACTCCTCGGTCCTCACTCCTCGGTCCTCACTTCTCACGTCTCTCCCCCCTCACCTCTCCCTCGCGACCTGTCCGAATGTCTAGCTGGTCATCCTCCCCGGCAGAAGGTTCCCCCACCCGGTCGCCGGCGGTACCATCCCCCCAATGCGACGACCACTGTCATGAGGACCGCCACAAGCGGTGCCGGACCGCCGTCTTCCCGTGCATCGGAGTCCCGATCGCTTCCGCCAGCACCCTCTCCACACGATCGGCCTCCGCCCGAAAGGATCCTTGATGAGCGCTTCCGACACCCCGCATGCCGCCGCCTTCGACGATATCTTCGCCGATGCGATCGATATCGCCGCCGCCAGCGTCGTCTCCGTCCGCGCCCGGAAGCGGCTCCCCTCCACGGGAACCGCCTGGGCCGTCGGCGACGCAACCTATATCGTGACCGCCAGCCACGGCGTCGAGCAGGAGGAAGAGATCACCATTGGCGTAAGCGGAGAATCCCTCCCCGCAACCCTCCTCGGGCGCGACTACAACACCGATCTCGCCATCCTCCAGGTGGATGACCTCGCCACCCCACCGATCGCCGAGCGGACAGCCCCGACCCGGGTCGGGCACCTGGTCTACGCGGTCGGGCGCCCCTTCGGGTCGATCTCGGCCACGTTCGGCAGCATCACAGCGATTGCCCCGGTTCCGGTCAGCACCGTCGAAGCACCACTGCTCATCGCGGCGGAAGTAACCCCACTTCCCGGTTTCTCCGGCGGCCCCCTGATCGGAGCCAGTGGCGCGGCCCACGGGATCAACACCTCGGGACTCGTCCGAAGCGGCATCCTGCTCAGCAGCGGACGAGGCTTCGTGACGATCCCGGCCGCGCAAGTCTCCGCTGTCGTGGCCGACATCGTGCGATTCGGGCATGTGCGGTGCGGCTGGATCGGCGTGGGCGTCAAGCCCGTGACGCTGCCCGATGAGATCCGCCCCGACCTCAACGACCAGCTGTCCGGCCTGATGGTGACGGAAGTGAAGCCGGATAGCCCCGCGCGGGAGCATCTTGCCATCGGTGATACGCTGGTAATGATGGGAGATGGCCACCATCCTCTCACCGACGTCGGCGATCTGCAGCGGCTTCTCGCCAGCAGGCAGATCGGCACCCCGACCCCAATCACGTTCATCCGGAATGGGACGCTCCAGACAACCGAGATCACACCGATCGAGCGTCCCGAACGCTTCCGCTGCTAGCCATTCCCGAACCGTGGGCGCGCGTTCACCGATGATCGCCCTCCCGATCCGCCGAATCCGATGCCCGCCCTCCGGCCGGGTATCCACCACTGCCGCCAACACTCACGACGAGGGGATTTCATGATTTCTCGACTCGAAACACGCTCCCATCCCCATCTTGAGATTGCCGCGCCCAGCCAGACCCCCCGGGCGCGATCTGGCCCCAGCCGATTGGTCGTCGGCATCGTCGCAGCCTATCCGTCGTTGCGGGCAGGACTCGCTTCCCTGCTCCAGACCGATATCGCGCTGACGCCATCGGCCATCGCGCCGGAATCGCTCGGCTCCTTCAACCGGACGCCCTCGGTGCGCAGCATCTCCGATGCCGATGTGATCATCATCGAGCCGACTGATCTCGACCGTGATGCCTTGGCGAACCTCGTCACCATCGCACAAGAGGAATCGGTGCCACTGGTGTGGCTGGGCCGACCGAACGGGGAACTCGCCCGCTCGGTTGTCGGACACGCAGGGGGCATCCTCTCACCCCACGCCGAGGGTGAGACACTGGTCGCGGCCATCCGCGCCGCCGCCGCCGGACTCTCGGTCCACGATCCTGCCCAGCACATCGAACACGCAACAGACGCCTCGTCCTCGCAGGCGAGCCTGCCGGGCGTGGATGGATTCCTGAGCCCACGCGAACGCGAAGTCCTCGGGCTGGTTGCGGCGGGCCTGCCGAACAAGGCCATCGCCCACGAACTCGGAATCAGCGACCACACGGTGAAGTTCCACGTCAGTTCGCTGCTCACCAAGCTGGGTGCCGCCAGCCGGACAGAGGCCGTTACCGTCGCGACCCGGATGGGCGTCCTCTCCCTGTAGACCGTCCCCTCGATCCTGAACAATCCGCAGGCCATGCAGGACGGCGCTCCCCACATGGGAAGCGCCGTTTCCGTGGTCCGAACCCAAGTCGTAGAGACGCAAGCGTCTCGCAGGGATGGGGTTCGTGGCCGCATGTGGGACGACAGGAACTCCGCGGCGCGACCCCCCATACAGCCGAAGGTCTACCCACCGTCATCGGGCAAAACGAAACGGCGGAGGACCGGGTTGGTCCACCGCCGTTCTCGTGTGTCGGTCGAAGCGTGGGATCAGTGGCTCTTGCGCGGATCGAGCGCGTCGCGGAGGCCATCGCCCATGTAGTTGATCGCGAGCACCGTCAGGAAGATCATCGCGCCGGGGATGAGCGCCTCGTGCGGGCTCATCTGGATATAGTCCTTTGCCTCGAAGAGCATCCGGCCCCAGGTCGGAACGTCGGAGGGGAAGCCGAGGCCGAGGAAGGAGAGCGACGATTCCGTGATGATCGCAGCACCGACCTCGAGCGTCGCCGCCACGATGATCGGGCTGAGGACGTTCGGGAGGATCTGCCTGAAGATCAGCGAGCTCTGGTTGGCGCCGATGGAGCGCGCCGCCTCCACGAACTCCTTCTCCTTCACGGACAGGAAGCTCGCGCGAACGAGGCGAGCCGTCTGCATCCAGGCGAGCCCACCGATCACGATCACGATCAGGAGGAAAATACCCACCGTGGTCGATCCGAAGACATCGTCACCGAAGTTGCGGAACGACTGACCGAAGAGGAAGGTGATAAGCAGCAGCAACGGCAGGTTCGGCAGCGCCAGGAAGAGATCCGTCACGCGCATCAGGATCCCGTCGGCAAACCCGCCGAAGAATCCGGCCAGGGCGCCGACGAGCGTCCCGATCATGATCGCCACGAAGGCCGCGACCAGACCGACCGCAAGCGAGATGCGGCCTCCGTACAGGACACGGGCGAGGATATCCTGCCCCATCGAGTCCGTGCCCATCAGGTTGCTGAGGCTCGGCGACATGCTGGTGTCGTACTCGAACGGAGAGTTCACCGGGCGCCCATAGACGAATGGACCAAAGAGGGTGATCACCAGGAACGAGACAAAGATGACGAGACCCGCCATCGCCAGCTTGTGCCGCCGGAACTGGCGCCAGGCGTTGTTCCAGAGCGAGCGCTGCGGTCGTACCCGCGCCTGATCCAGTTTGAGTCGGGCATCGCCCTCCTTGGCGAGGGGGCTGCCGCCAGCGTCCGCCGGCGCTGCTCCTGCCGCTAGGGCGGTCTTCTGCGCGTCCTGTGCCATGAGCCGATCCTCCGGAGCCATCTAGGGAAAGCAATGCGAGTGTCAGGTCGACGAGCGAAGCGAGAATGTCGGCGGAGCACGGAAGCCCCGCCGACGCCAGGATCAGGAGTACTTGATGCGGGGATCGAGCAATGCGTAGAGCAGGTCCGCAACGATGTTGAAGAAGACGATCAGCACGGCGAGGCCGAACGTGATGGCCATCACCACGGGAACATCCTTCGAGAGGATGCCATCGATCAGAGCACGGCCGATGCCCGGCACGCGGAAGATCTGCTCGGTAATGACCGCACCACCAACAACGCCGGGGAGTTGGAGCGCCACGATCGTCACCACCGGAATCATCGCGTTCCGCATCGCATGGAGCACGATGACCGACGACTCCTTCAGGCCCTTTGCGCGGGCGGTGCGGACATAGTCCTGATTGATGGTCTCGAGCATCGACGCCCGTACGAAGCGCGTCAATTGCGCCGAGGTGAAGAGGGCGATCACGGCGATGGGCATGATCGACTGTTTCACCAGCGTCCAACCGGACGCCGTGGAGTCATAGACGAACGGGAGCCAGTTCAGGTTGACGGAGAAGATGATGATCAGCAGCAGACCGGAGAAGAAGGTCGGGATGCTGAACCCGATGAACGAGAACGTGGTGGCGACCTGGTCGAAGATGGAGTACTGGCGGATGGCGGAGATGACGCCGACCGGGATGGCGATCAGCAGGCCGAGCAGGTAGGCAGTACCGAAGATGCTGAGGGTGACCGGAAGCCGATCGAGCACATAGGAGCGAACCGGCACCTTCGATGTCAGCGAATTCCCCCAGTCGAAGTGCAGGAAGTAGGCCTGGGCCCACTTGAAGTACTGAATGTAGAGCGGGTCGTCCAGCCCCCACTGCTCGCGAATGCGCTGCCGCACTTCGGGCGGAACGTTCGGATTGGTCGCCAACGCCCCGAGCGGGTCGCCCGGCGCCAGGTAAAGGATCGTGTAGATGATCATGCTGATCGCAATCAACGACACGATGGAGATGAGGACCCGACGAATGAGATAACGTCCCACGATTTGCCCCTTCCGTGGAAAGGTTCGATGGCACCGGGGGCTTCTCCGGGCACGACTGGCCCGAAAGCTGACACCCGCCTTACTGCCCTCGGTCTGCCTTGCCGTACGCTTTCGCCGTCACCGTGCACGACCGGGAATCCGGATGCTCCGGACTCCACCGTCGCGGTGGACCCGTCGGAAAAGGCGACATTGCCTCGACTGCCCTGGAAACTGGTCGAAATGCTACGTTTCGAACTGCCTAACGTCAAGGAATGCATTCTGGCCAAACGACCATTCCATGCACCTTCGACCTCGGATTCTGGCACTCTGGCACAGGTCCGGGCACTGGACTTCGTATACGGCTCCACAGTTCTTGTGCAGAGTACACAGAAATCCACGAGCGACTTTGCGATTCCGTATGATCGGATTCCCGGCCCGACCGCCATCGCTTCGTGCGATGATGGTGGCATTCGTTTCGGGGCGCGACTGGCAGAAATCGCACCGTTCACCCATCTCCGCATTGCATGGAGCACGTATGACCCAGCCTTCAGCCCGTCCGGAACGATCCCCCGCCAGCCAACGCCAGGATCGCCTGCGGGCACTCGCGGGCACCATCGTGGTTTCCTGCCAGGCCAGGCCCGGCAACCCGCTGCATGGCCCGAAGACCATGGCCATCGTGGCGCAGGCTGCCGAACTCGGCGGAGCGGCAGGACTCCGCGTGAATGGACCGGACGATATCGCCGCGGTCCGCCAGGCGACCTCCCTCCCCATCATCGGGATCTGGAAGCAGGATCACGCCGACAGCGCGGTCTCGATCACGCCAACCGTGGCATCCGTGCGGGAGGTCATCGCCGCCGGCGCGGAATACGTGGCATGCGATGGCACGGCCCGTCCCCGTCCAGGCGGCGAGACGCTCGCCCAGGTCGTGATGGAGATCCATCGTCTCGGCAGCATCGCGCTGGCAGACCTTGCCACGGAATCCGACCTTCGCCACGCCGTCCTCGCCGGTGTGGATGCCGTAGGCACCACGCTCGCTGGCTACACGCTGGAAAGCCCGGCCACCGACGACAGCCCCGACCTCGATTTCCTGCGCTGGCTGGTGCGGCATTCGCCCGTCCCCGTCTTCGCCGAGGGACGGTACTGGACTCCGGACCAGGCACGCGCCGCGCTGGAGGTCGGCGCAGCCTTCGTCGTCGTGGGGACGGCGATCACGAACCCGATGGCCATCACCGCGCGCTTCGTCGCGAGCGCGTCAGCGTCCGTCACCAACGGCATTTAGGATCAGGTTCGATACCATGGCGACAAATCACCAGCGTGTCTGACTAGCGACGGACCATGGCACCCCTTTCGGACTCGATTTCGGTCCGAGCACAACCCAGGGAGCACCCGGCATGAGCACCACCACTCCACCCGACGCCAGCCCTCACTTCCAGCACTATCTCTCGTCCATCCGCGAGCACATCGCCGTCCTCGCCGGGGATGAGAACGACCGCATCACGCAGGTCGCCGGTGTCATCGCCGCAAGCATCGCGGATGGCGGCATCGTGCACGTCTTCGGCAGCGGGCATTCCAACCTCCTCGCGCAGGAGGTCTTCTACCGCGCCGGTGGCCTCGTGCCCTTCAACGCCATGCTGGACATCAACCTCACGATCTTCGGCTCCAGCCGCGCCACGCTGCTGGAACGGCTGGAGGGCTACGGCCCCTCGCTCCTCACCAACTACGAGGTGCTGCCCGGTGAGGTCGTGATCGTCATCAGTACCTCCGGCATCAACCCGGTACCGATCGAGGTCGCGGAGACCGCCAAAGCCAATGGCGCGACCGTCGTGGCCGTCACCTCCGCCGAGGCGTATCGCGAGGCCGCCTCCCGCCACTCCACCGGCAAGCGCCTGGTGGATGTCGCCGACTTCGTGCTCGATACCCACGTTCCCGTCGGCGATGCCATCGAGACCATCGGCGGGGTCACGGTCGGGGCGACCTCCACGATCCTCGGCGCGGCGATCATGAACGCGCTCGTGGTCGCCACCACCGAACGCCTCGTCTCATCCGGACATCCGGTGCCGGCCTTCGTCAGCCAGAACGTCCCCGGTGGCGACGAGCACAACAACGCCCTGCTCGACCGCTATCGCGCCCGCATCCCCCTGATGAAGCCATGACCAGCCGTACCCTCACCCTCGGCGTCGATGGCGGCCAGACCTCCACCAAGGCGGTCCTTGTCGAGCCGGATGGCACGGTCGTCGGCGTCGGCAACGGCACCCCATGCGATCACGTCCAGGGGCCGAATGGCTATACCAGGAACCGGGACGCCATCCACAGCGCCGCCACCGCCGCCCTCGCCATCGCAAGACGTCCAGCCAGCGACATCCGCGCCGTGGGGCTTGGCCTGACCAGCGCCGCCCGCGAACTGGACGCGCAGGCGACGTTCCGGCAGATGGTCGACGAGTTCTGCACGCTCGATCCGGGCGCCTTCTGGGTTGATGCCGACTTCGTCTCGAATCTCGCCGGGGCATCCGGCGGTCAACCGGGCATCGTCGTGATCGCAGGCGGCGGCTCGATCGGCTACGGCGTGGACGAAACGGGACGTGAGGCGATCGCGGGCGGTCTCGGCTACCTGATGGGCGACGAGGGGAGCGGCTGGTATCTCGGCCTGAATGCCATCCAGGCTGCGGCCCGCGCCTACGACCTTCGCGGACCGCAGACGGCGCTCCTGCCCTTCGTGCTGGACCACTACGGCCTCAACCAGATCCGCGACATCATCCGCATCATCTACGCAGCCGGATTCAGTCGCGACCGGATCTCCGGCATCGCGCGGGACGTCGTGCGCATCGCCGGGGAGGGCGACCCCGTCGCCGCTGACATCGTCCGCACCGGGGCGGAGCGGCTGGGCGACACCGCCCTCGGCGTCGCGCGACAGCTGCATACACCGGGCGATCCGATCGTCGTCTATCCGACCGGCGGCGTCTTCGCCTCCCGCGATCTGGTACGCGATCCCTTCGCCAAACGCATCCTGTCCCAATGGCCCGACGCGACGGTCTCCGACCCGATGTTCCCGCCGATGGTCGGCGCGATACTTCAGGTCTGGAAGGCCAGTGGCGAGGCGATCATCCCGGACCGCCTCGCCCGGATCGCGGAGACCCTGCCGTGACATGCGTCACCTGGCGAGCGGGCAGCGCAGTCGTGACATTCCCGATCGCACCGGGCACGCCGTTGGGTGGTTACATGGCACGAGCGTCTGGCGCGACCGGGCACGCTCGATCCGCTGCAGCTCGGCGTCCTCGTGCTGGAGACCGCTACGCGAACCTTGACGCTCGTCACCATCGACGCCATCGCTGTGGACGACGAGCTGCGCCACGCTATCGCAGCATCCGCCGGGATCGAATCATCGGCGCTGCTTCTCTGCGCCTCTCACACGCATAGCGGACCGCAGGAGATCGTCCGTCGCCTGCACCCGATCGAACCGGAACACGGTGACAACGCACTCCGGGACACGGTCGTCACCCGCGCCACGGAGGCCATCACCCAGGCGCGGGCGATGATGGAACCGGTCTCCCTCAGCATTGCCGACGCCGACGCCTCCGGGGCCTGGACGAATCGCAATACCCCCGACGGCCCCTGCGACCTCCGTCTCCGCCTGCTGACAACCCGCCGGGAGGACGGATCGCTCCAGACGATCGTCGCCCTCAGCGCCTGCCACCCGACGATCCTCGGGGTGGAGAGCACCGTCGTCTCCGCCGACCTCAACGGAGGCATCCGGCGAGCCATCGCCTCGCTCCCCGACGCATCGCGCGCGACCGTCCTTTCGCTCACGGGCGCGGCGGGCGATATCAGCACGCGCTTCATCCGCCAGGCAGCCACTCCCGCCGAGATCGACCGCCTGGCAGGGATCGCGACACGGAACGTTCCGGCAGCCCTTGGATCGCTTCGGGAGGTGACGCCATCGAACACATCGTTGACACATTCGCGTATCGAGATGCCTCTCCCCTCGTTCCGGGAGGATCTCGCCGCCGACCCGCAGGCCGAGTTGGAATCCGCCCGTCTCGCGCTGGACGTCGCGACGGCAACGGAACCCTCTCCCGCAGCACTCCGGCAGGCCATCACCCGGCACCAGGGAGCGTTCCTGCGGGCGCAGATGGCCGCATCCGTGGAGATTGCACCGCCGATGGTCGTCGCTGAGGCCTGGATGCTGGACGCGGAAACTGTCGTGGTCACGCTGCCGGTGGAACTCTTCACATCGCTCGGCCGGCGAATCGAACGAGAGAGTCCGTTCGCGAAGACCCTGATCGTCGGCTACACGAACGGATACGCGGGATATCTCGCCGACGCCACCGCCTGGGATGCGGGAACCTACGAGGCGCTGGCCTCCCCCTTCGCGCGGCGAGCAGGAGATGTACTCGTCCGCGATGTTGGCGCAATGCTGAGGGCGCTCGCCGGCGGGCCGGAATCCTACAGCTGAGTTCGAAAGAGTTGCCGTCCTCCGTAGCGGGTCAGCTCGGTCTGACCCAGCAGCCGCATCGATCCGGCAAAGCCGGATATCCCAGAACGGTTGCTGAACCCAGGATTGGCCTTCGGCCAATGGCGCAGACGAGCTGCGCCGCTACGGTTTCGAACTGGCCTCTAACCTACTGTGTAGAACCGCCCCTCGCCAAGCGGAGCACCCTGCATGGCCATTCGCGCTTGCAACCAACGACGCTGTGCCTCCCCGCATTGGACCGGAGACGTCGGGTCGTCATGAAGACGATCCCTGCGAACGACTGGATGGCGCGCCGCCTCTCTCATCGGTCCTCCCGTCTCTATTCTCACCGTTCTCGCCTCTCCCCCTCGCGGTGCGTGGTAGTATTCGCCCTTGCGTGCCATGTTGGCGCGGCAGTTGGGGTGTGTCCGATGCAGACAGCCCGGCATTCGTTCTCATCCGCAAGGAAGTAGGAGTCACCGTCGCCATGGCGAACGATCTGACACTGAGGGCCGAACCGCGGACAATCCACGGCAAGAAGGTCTCGCGCCTTCGACGCGAGGGTCTTGTCCCAGGTGTCGTCTACGGACCCGTTATCTCGGAGACCATCTCGGTTTCGGTCAACCGACGCGAATTCGAGAAGTTCTTCATGACCAACGGTCATTCCACCGTCTTCACGCTCACGTGGGACGGCGGCAAGCAGCCGGTCATCATCCGCGAAGTCCAGGTCGATCCGGTGTCGCGCGCGCCGCTGCACATCGACTTCTTCGCGCCGAACATGCGCGTTGCGCTGCGCCAGGCGGTGCCGGTTGTCCTGCACAACCACGCTGCCGACGCAGCCGGCGTGCTGCAGGTTGCCCTGACCGAGGTTGAGGTCGAGGCCCTGCCGGCCGACCTGCCGCATCAGCTGGAGGGCGATCTCTCCGGCTTGGTCAACGTCGGTGACGCCCTGCGCGTGGCCGACCTGGCTGCCCCGGCCAAGGTCACGATCATGACCGACGGCGAGGAAGTCGTCGCCAGCCTCGTCGCGGAAGCGGCCGAGGAAGGTGAGGAGACCGAGGGCGAGGCTGCTGAGGCCAAGTCCACCGAGGAAGCGGCTGCCGAGGAGTAATCCTCCGCCGGTCCCGTTCTCCCAGGATCACGAACACCGCCCCGGACGCGATGAGCATCCGGGGCGGTGTCCTGCATTCAGGGGCCCGCTGGACTGCTACCGACGCCGGGCAATCCGCCAGCCTTGCAGGCCAAGACTCGCGATGAGCAGCAGCGTCGCGGTGACCATCAGCCAGGTCGCCATGCCCGATCCGCCGCTCGCGTCCCCACCGGTGTTCGGCAAGCTCGAGACCGGCGCGGAGGTGGCGGCGGGCGAGACCGTCGGCGTCATGCTCGGCACGGGCTGACGACCGAGAACAAGGTCCAACGTGATCGGCTCATCGAAGTCGACCGTGACCATGCGCTCGGCGAGGACTGCGCCCCTGGCATCCAGCACGCGCACCCGATGCTGCCCCAACGAGACGTCAGCAAAGATGACCCCGGAGCCACTCGGCAGCCGCAGCATCGCGCGGTCGAGCGACGCGAGCACCCCGACCGGCTGACAGTCGTCATCAAGGCAGACCCGAAGCCCCTCAGGCAAGTCGCTCCCATCCACCGTCTCGACCCGCGCGATCACCACCCCGAGCACCGGAGCAGCCGTAGTCGTAGCCACTGCCGTGGCAGTCGGCGTCTCAGTCGGAGGTACCTCCGTCGCGGTTGCAGTAGCCGTGCTTGTCGGCTCGTCGGTTGGCGTGCCTGTCGCGGTCGGAGTCTCGGTTGCAGGCACGTCGGTTGGCGTGCTTGTCGCGGTCGGAGTCTCCGTAGGCGGGATATCGGTCGCGGTCGGCGTCGGGAAGACCACAGTGATCGTGCGACACGTCCCCACAACGGTCTGGGGAGCCGATCGCGTCCTGAGCGACAGGCTGAACGGATTCCCATAGGCACCGGCGAGGTCACTTCCGAGGCCGATCGGGAGCGTGCCATACCCCGCACTCGTCGTATACCGGGTTATGGCATCCTCGCAGGTAGAACCACTGAAGACCATGAGGTCGAAGACATCGGTGTCGTAGGTTGCCCACAACCTGTCGGTCGAAACGACGGAGACCGCAGCATCCGCCGAGCCATCGATCAGCAGATTCGGCGCCGGCGTCGCGGTCGGAGTCTCGGTAGGCGGCTCATCCGTTGGCGTGCTGGTTGCCGTTGGGACCAGCGCTTCCGTCGGCGTATTCGTGGGAATTTCGGTCTCTGTGCTGGTTGCCGTCGCGGTGGCGGTGTTCGTGGGAGTCTCCGTCGGAACGTCTGTCACGGTCGGCGTATGGGTGGGAACCTGGGTGGCCGTACTGGTTGCCGTGGCCGTCAGCGTCACGGTCGGTGTATTCGTTGGGACCTCGGCCACCGTGGCCGTCATGGTGGCCGTGTTGGTGGGAGTCGGCGACGGAGCAACAACCGTGATCGTTCGGCACGTCCCCACGACTGTCTGCGGCGCTGCCTTCGTCCGCAGCGAGAGACTGAACGGGCTCCCATAGACCGAGGCGAGTCCCCCCGCGTTCCCCAGCGATCCCGAATACATGCCCGCGTTGGTACTGTATACCGCGATCAACGTGGTACATGAGGAGCCGCTGAACACGCCCAGGTCAAACGTACTCGTGTCCCGCGCGTACGTGACGGCATCAGTCGAGAGAAGCGTGAGCGCCGTATCGGTCGATCCATTGATCAGCAGATAGGGTTCGGCATCGCTCGCCTCGAATGGCGCGTCGACGGGAACCGTCTGCTCCGGCGTCTCGACCACTTCCGATGCCACGGATTCGACGGTCCCGTCCGGAGCCGTGGCACTGGGCTCCTCCGCCACCGGACTCGCGTCCTGTGACGCCGCCAGGCCCGGGAGCAAACTCCCCAGCACGATCAGGACCCCAAGCAGGACCACACCCACTCGTCGCACCATACCCACCGTCATTCCTCCACCGTCATGCCGCACCGAATCGAGTTATTCGGTAACATTGTTACTCTATAACACGAGTCCCGGCAGGGGAAGGGGGTGCCGCGAGGATTCTCCAGGCCACCCGCCGAGGCGTTATGGCCCCTCGACGGAGACACAGGAACCCGCCGGTGCAATATCTGCACCGGCGGGTTCCTTGGTTTGCGGCAAATGGAGCTTATTCCGCGGCGGCCAGTTCGGCATCCACGAGGCGAGGACGCACCTCTTCGGCGAGGAGGCGCACCGAACGCTCCACCCGCTCATCGGAAACGCCCGCCGCGTGGACATTCGCCAGCAGGAGATCGAAGCGCAGAGCGCTCCGCGTCTGCAGGATTGCGCTCGCGACACGCTCGACGCCACCCGCGAACATCACCTCGTCCCGTAACAGGCCCTCCGCTCGGGCTCGGGCGTCGGCCTTGCGGTCGGCACGACTGCCCTCTCCGCCCCCGTTCCCGAGCTGCTCGTCCAGCAGCAGGAGGTCGTCCGCGATCTCGTCAAACGCATGCTCGTCGGAGTCGGAGAGGTAGACCGGCCGCATGAGGGCGATCGTCCCGGCTGGCCGGATCGGTTCGGCCTCGACCGCCTCCGGCGTCCGCGCGGCACGACCGGCGATGAACGCCGCGACAGCCGGGATGAGCGCCTGGGTCGGCTTGAACCCGACCGCGAGCCCCAATCCTCGGGCACCCATGAAATGCGCGCCCGCCGGCTCGGTCCCCGCGAACCAGAGCGGCGGATGCGGCGCCTGCTCCGGCAACGGGGCGATCGCGATATCCCGCGCGACGACAGCGCCACGCTCGAACTGGATGGTGCCGCCGCTCCACAGTGCCTGCATGATGGCCAGCCGCTCCTGGAAGAGCGTGATCCGCTCGGCGGGATCGACCCCAAGCGCAACCAGTTCCTCGACGCGGTGCCCCAGCCCCATCCCGACCTCCAGCCGCCCCCGGCTGAGGAGGTCGAGCACGGCAACCTGCTCGGCGAGGTCGATCGGGTTCCGGATGGGCAGCGTGTACCCCATCACCCCAAGCCGCATGCGGGAGGTTCGCTGCGAAGCGGCGGCGATCCAGGCAGTGGCGGAGGGACAGGCGTAGTTCGGCAGGAAATGCCGTTCCGCCGTGAAGGCCACCGTGTAGCCAAGGGTATCGGCATACGCCAGCGTATCGAGCCGCCGCACGTAGAGGTCGGCAATGGCGTTCTCCTGGCCCGGATCGACCTGCATGATGTCGAACAACCCAAGGCTCAGGGGTGCCACCGTGGCACGATGCGCAGCTTCCATTCCCGTCTCGCTCACCAATCACTCCTGCATTCATGCATCGTGTCTTCAGGATTCCGGACAGCAAAAAGGCCGGCCCGAAGGCCGACCTTTCTGTCCTGGACATCACAGCTGTCCCGCGCTACGAGCGCGCAACCTCCGCTGCGATGCCCTCGGATGACAGACTACTCATGGGCATCACCTCCTTTACCCTGTACGGTTCGATAGGAGAATTCTGCACCGGTTGGGGCGTCCCCCGACCGTGACCTAACGGTATCACGCCCCCGGAACCGCGTCAACAGGTGCCTGCAGGACACCACGATTGACACAGACACGCTCCGGCACGATGATCGAACGACCGGCGCCGACCAGTCGCCGAGCCAGGGAGCACCTGCCCCAGCCGGGGCTCCAGCGGCGAAGGGGACGCTGCCCTCCCGGTCATCGTCCATGCAGGCCACCTTCAACCACGATGCCGCTGGGGGCAAACGTGGTGTCAGGAGGCTTGATCGTGACCAAGCACGGCAGTTTCAAGAAGGCCGTTCGTCGGCACGCCAGCGCAACCGGCCAGCGATACACCGAGGCCCTGAAAGACCTCGAGGATCTGGACAGCCGGATGCTCCACCACCCCTCCCCCGAACGCATCCTCACGCATCTCCGGGATCGCTACGGGATCGACGCAATCTCTGCGACCAAGGTCAGCCTGCACAAGTCCTATGTCTTCCGTATCGACCGCGCCGATGGCGAGCCGTGGATAGCTCGCGCGTTCCCCCCAGCCCGCCCACGCTCCGGCGTCGAAGGGGACGCCGCCATCCTCCGCTTCCTGGAGCGCCACGGCTTCCCGGCCGAACGCCTCGCCACCGACGACGCCGTGTCGGACCTCGATGGCAGCACGGTGCTCGTCACGGCGTTCGTCGCCAGCAGGCCGTTCACATCCGTCAGCGACAAGCTCGGCGCCATGGGCGATCTGCTCGGCAGGCTCCACGCCCTGCCGCTCGACGAGACGGTGAGCCGCCCCGGTGGCGCCAGCGGCGAGGACCCCAGGCACGAGGGCGGTCCGCGTCAGGATCTGATGGCAGCCCTCGCCTTTCTCGATGCAATCGACACCAGGATCCCGGCCAGCGAGCGAGCGACCTTCGAGCGCCTGCGGGACATGGTCCTCACGGCGGACGACGGAAGCGGCCTGCCGGAGGCCCTCGTCCACGGCAACCTCCTCCACAACCCGGACCACGCGCTGCTCACCGATCGTGGGGCGGTTGGCATCAACTGGATGTCCGCCGGGCGCGGACCCCGCCTCGCGGACTTCGCGTGGCTGATGTGGGGAACCTGGCGCGATCCAGCCTTGGTCGAAGCCGCCGTGAAGGGCTATCGCCAACACATCGACCTTGTCGACGACGAGTTCGACCGACTCGAAGCCGTCATGGCGCTGCGCCCACTCTTCCTCGCGAGTTTCATCGTGCGCAGGAACACCCTGGAAGGGACGACCGAAGACGCAATGAGCTTCGTTGACCCCGACTATCTCCGCGACACGGCCGAGGCCACCCGAACGGCCTTCCGCCTCCGATCCTGAACCACCCCATGACGCGACCATGCACCGCACGCACGCGGTGCCTGGTCGCGTTGCTCCATCGATTGCCGGGATCAGTCGGCGGGTTGGGCCACCCCTGCGCCCTCCGGCCAGCGGTACCGATCCGCCCGGCGGTTCGCCAGCGACGGAATCTGCCGACGCACCCGCGTGACCTCATCGAGATCGAGCTCCGCCACAGTCACTCCGGCCCGGTCCGGCGCCTGCGCCACGACCAGCCCCCACGGATCGGCGACCAGCGAGCGGCCATAGCACCAGAGTCCGGGCGGATGCACCCCAACCTGTCCCACCGCGACCATGTACACCCCGTTCTCGATCGCGCGGGCGCGGATCAGGGTCTCCCAATGATCCTTGCCGGTGGTCATCGTGAAGGCAGCCGGCAGCAGGATCACCTCGGCACCCTGCAACGCGAGGATGCGGAAAAGTTCCGGAAAACGCAGGTCGTAGCAGATCGCCAGCCCGACCGTGGTGCCATCCAGATCGAACGTGACGATCTCGTCGCCCGGTGCGATGGTGTCCGACTCGCGATACGACGTGTCGGCGTCGAGATCCACGTCGAAGAGATGGATCTTGCGATAGGTCGCGATCACTTCGCCTGCCGGGTCGAACACCAGCGACGTGTTGAACAGGCGGGGTTCTCCCTCGGCTCTTTCCAGAATGCTCCCCGCGTGCAGGTAGATGCCGTGCTGACGCGCCTTCGCCGCGAGGCGCTCGGTGAGCGGGCCGGGCACAGCCTCGGCGGCATCCTGCTGTCCTGCATCCGGCCCCAGGTAGGTCCAGACCTCCGGAAGCACAACAAGGCGAGCCCCATTCGCGGCGGCCTCGTCGATGCCCGCAAAGGCGGCCTCAAGGTTGGCGGCGACATCATCGCGGGAGTTGAGTTGCACCATGCCGACCGCGATGGTGCGGGCAAAGTCCGATGGGGATGCGATGGATGGCATGGCAGAACGCTCCTCCATGAGCGACGGGAAGGCATAGGGGACGATGACGAGATCGTATCACCCACCTGCGCGAATCGCGACCAGCCATCGCCCAAGGACGGGAATGGCATCGTGCGGATCGGACACGATACAGCTTCCCACGCTCGCAGGTGCGGCGTTGGGTTTTACGGAATGACCGGTGGCCACGAGGGCCGCATCTCCGTGGAAGGAGTTCTCCCTATCGCCAACCACTGAGAAGGGGAACGCTACCGGAACGTCTGCACGGCCAGGAAGACGCACAGCAACAACGCGATGATGAGCAACACCACGATGATCGCGAGGCACGATCGCGACGCCGATCCAAGATCGCGGGAACTCACTAGTGGCAGGGCATCGCTCTCGTCGTCGTCATGCCGGGGTGGCCCGACCACGATTGTGCGGCGGACAGCACGATCCTCGGCGGGAGCGTCGGATGGCGGGGTAGGATCAGCCATCGCGCTTCGCGGTCGCCTCCGCCTTGGCGTCGGCTTCCGTGAGACGCCAGACGTGGAAGATCCGGGCAAACGCCGTCAGGTGCGTGGCGATGGCGAGGATCCAGAGCGCCCACAGCGGCTGCTGGATGATGAGACAGATCGCCAGCAGCACGACGCGCTCCGGTCGCGCCACGAGGCCCACCGACGCGCTGTACCCGATCGCCTCGGCGCGGGCGCGGGCGTAGGAGATCATCAGGGCGCCGGAACTGGCCACCACGATCAGCACCGACGCGAGATGGTCGTTCGCCGTCGTGTTCATCCAGATCAGGAGCCCGATGTAGACCACGATCTCCGAGTAGCGATCCAGCGTGGAATCGAGGAAGCCACCGAACTTGGAGACCTTGCCGGTGGACCGGGCGATCGCGCCATCCACCATGTCGAAGGCGCTGGCGACGAGCAGCAGGATGCCGCCCCAGACCGGATGGCCGAAGGCGATGATCGCAGCGACCACGCAGTTCAGGAGCAGGCCGATGACGGTCGCCATGTTCGGCGTGATGCCAACCTTGGCGAACCACGCCCCAACGTGGAGCATGTATTTCCGGACCCATGTGCCTACCCGCTCCGAGATCACCGGGTTCTTCCTCCACCACCACACCGGATGCCCGGCTCGATGCGCGCGTCCCGCCTGCCGGGACCTCGTTCAGATACGTCGCAGCCTATCCCATGAACTCCCGTCGCCACACCGCGCCTGGGGCTCGTTCCGCTGCCCGTCGATAGACCTCGAGCACGCGCTCTGCCACCGTCGACCAATCGTACTGCTGGGCAGCCACTCGCGCGTTGGCCGCGAGCCGCTCGCGCAGCTCCCGGTCGGCGAGAATGTGGACCAGCCCGAGCGCCAGTGCCTGCGGATTCCGTGGCTCCACAAGCAATCCTGTCTCGCCGCTGGTCATCACGCTCGCGTAGCCGGGGATGTTGCTCGCAACCACCGGGCGACCGGCCGCCATCGGCTCAACCACAACGTAGCCGAAGCTCTCGTTCCCGGTCGATGGCGCGCAGGAGACATCACAGCTTGCATAGTAGCGTGCGAGGTCGCCATCCGGCACGAAGCCCTTGAACTCGACGCCCTGAATGGCGTAACGCTCGAAAATGCTGTCGAACTTCTCCTGCCGTCCGCTCCCGGCCACGATCAGGCGAGCATTCGGGAATTGCTGCTGCACCAGGGGCATCGCCCGCAGCAGGTACTTGAATCCCTTCCGCGGCTCGTCGAAGCGCCCCACGAAGAGGATGCGTGGCGTGCCATCGTTCGCCCACGGAAACGGCTCCACCTGCGGCCCATAGTCACCGGTGTTGATGCCATTCGGAACGATCGTGTAGTCGCCCTCAAAGTAGCTGTTCACGAAGTCCCGCGCCGGCTGCGAGACGGCAATCCGTGCGTCCAGCCGCCCGAGCACGAAGGACATGTAGGGCTTCAGCGCGGAATACCACGGCATCGACCCACTGTAGGCGTGGAACGTGGCGACATTCACCGCCGAAGAGTTCAGCAACACCATGTAGGAGAGCGTCGGCATCAGCGGCTCGTGGAGGTGAACCACATCGAACTGCTCGCGACGCAGGATCTCCTTCACGTCCTGGTAGAGCGTGACGTCGAACGTCAGCTTCATCTTGCTGCCGTTGCCGGGAACGGTGATGGTGCGCCCGATGCCATAGTAGCCCGGTCGCACCTCCAGCCCGCCCACATTCCCGCGCGGCGCGAGAATGGTGACGTTATGTCCCATGCTCACGAATTGGTCGCGGAGATGCGCGACGTGTTGAGCCACGCCGCCGGCGCCTTGCATGCTGTAAGGGGTCACAAGTGCAATCTTCACGGCACGGATTCTAGCAAACCCGCCCGGCCATGCCCATGAAATCGCCCGAATAGCCCGATCAATCCGCGATTCCGGCTGCTCACGGCTCAATCGTGCCGGTGGCGGGGTGCTCGCCGTGATCCCGACGCCCCGCCTGGCTGGTCCGGCCACCGAGACTCTCCCGCTGCATCAGCACCAGGCCGAGCAACGCCAGCGCCGCGCCGCCAATCTGGATCGGCCCGATGGCATCCCCCAGCACGATCACCGCCATCACCCCGCTGGCGATCGGCACCAGCAGGTTCCAGCCAGTCGCCGCCACGCCGCGTTCGGAGATGATCCAGTTCCACACGATCAGCGCGAGATAGACCGGGAAGGTCGCGGTGTAGACGATGGCCACCCACACGCTCGGGTCGAGCGATCCCCAGTCCTGCGCCATCAGTTGCGGCACCGCAAATCCAAGGAGCGGCACTGCGCCGAAGGTCATCGTGTACGCCGCGACCGTCTCCGCCGGATACTTCCGGACGAGCGGTTGCACCAGTTCACTGTACAGCGCGAAGGTCGCGGCGGAAGCGAGGCAGAGGATATTGCCGACCATGCCGCTCTCGCTGTCACCCTTCAGCAGGAAGAGACAGACACCAGCAATCGATACCCAGACGCCGATCCAGACCTGGCGGGACGGCCGCTGGCCGAGCACCGTGACGATGGCCAGCGAGAAGAGCGGCAGGATGCTGCTGAGCAACGAGCTCGCGAAGGCCGACGTGCGATCGACGCCGATGGAGAAGAAGACCTGGTTGAATGCTGTCCCCAGCAATCCGCACCAGATGAACCGGACGCGATCGCCCGGTTCGATTCGCCAGTAGCGCGAGGGGTTGTGACGTCCCCGGATCGCCAGCACGACGAGGCTGATGATGCTCGCCAGCGAGTAGCGCAGGCTGGTGTAGGCGAGAGGCAGGATCTGGGAGTAGGCGGCCTTCGTCACGATGAAGGTGGACCCCCAGATCAGGACGAGGGCGATGGCGGCGACCTCCGGCAGGTATGCGCCCGGAAAGCGGGGTCGACGCCGATCCTCGCTCCGGGTGGGGTCACCCTCATCCAGGTCCGTCACCTCGTCCGCCACGACGGCGATCTCCACTGCCATCTCCGCCGCTCCCCCATCCGCCGTTGCGGTCGAATCGCCCCGCGCGCACCACATTCCTGCCCGCCACGATTGACGGGCGATCCACGCGCAGGATCACGTCCTCCCGATCCGACGCAGGTCGCGATGCTGGGATGCTTCCGGAAGTATCGACGGCAGAAATCGCTTTGTCAGGGGATGCGCACGCGCAGATCGTCGAAGGCAATACGGACATGATCCGGAAGGGTCGGTTCGACCTCCGCATGCCGCCCCATCTCGTGACCGAGATGACTCAGGAAGGCGCGCTTTGGCTGGAGATCCTCGATCGCGGCCAGCGCTTCGTCGAGCGCCATGTGCGCTGGGTGCCCGGTCTTCCGCAACGCCGTGATCACCAGCGTATCCAGCCCGCGCAGGAGCGCGCGCGATGCCGGAGCAATCGTCTTGGCGTCGGTGATGTACCCGAGATCGCCGATCCGGAAGCCGACGATGGGAAGCGTGCCGTGCATCACTGGCACCGGCGTTACCGCAACCCCAACTGCCTCGAACGGCGCGTCGAATACGGTCAGGTCGAGGTCTGGCTTGCCCCCGAAATACGAAAACGGGCTGCTGAAAGCATAGGCAAACCGCTCCGTCAGTTCGGCGGCGGTGGCATCGTTCGCCCAGACGGGAATGCGTTGCTGCTGCATGATGTTGTAGCGCCGAAGCTCGTCCAGCCCAGCCGTGTGATCGGCGTGCATGTGCGTGAAGAGGACACCATCAATCCGCCGGATATTCGCCCGCAGCATCTGGGCGCGCATGTCCGGCGAGGTATCGATGAGCAGCGATGTGCCATCGACGTTCAGGTAAACGGAGGCCCGCAAGCGTTGGTCACGCGGATCAGGAGAGGTACAGACGACGCAGTCGCAGCCGATCACGGGAATCCCGGTGGACGTCCCGGTGCCGAGGAAGGTCAGGTCGATCACGATGGTGGAATCCCGTTGACGTTTGCGCCAATCGCAGGAACCGCGTGACGCACCGGAGGCAACCGGCCTTCAGTATACGGATACGGGACTACGGCAGCGGCCGCCGGCGCTTGCCCGCCGGGAGATAACCTCCGGATGCACGCGATCTCATGTAGCCCGGAAGTCCCGGCATCGGCGGTTGTCCCGGGACCCAACCTTCCCTCTCCCACAGGGAGGCCCGGAGTCACTACACTCATTTTGGACGCATGTCCTTCCGAAAAACCGTCGGGCACGCGCGGGACCCACTGATCCATCGTCGCAATTGCGAAACACCGTTCAGCTCGAGGTCACGCCCATGTCCCTCCATGAGACCGCTCGGAACCGTCGCCCGCGATGTCCCGGCCTCCGCCGGATCGCCTTCGCCCTCATGGCTCTCGTGTCGCTTGTTGTGCCGTTCATCGCGGCCCTTCCCGCGGCAGCCGACGAGGAAACCACCCAAGCATCGCCGGTGGCCGGCGAGTCCGCCCCGCCATCGGTCTCCCCCACCGAGGAGCCAATCTTCGAGTCCGCCTCGGGCCGGCTCCTGGCGCCATACAACCTGAGCTGCACCGCCGACGGCGTGCTCTCCGGCTCCATCGACTTCGAAGATACCGATCCGGCTGGCACGGTGACGCTCTCTGCCTACAGCACCATCGCCGCGGAATCGGTCGGCACACTCAACTATCCGAAACAGGCCGGCTGGTACTCCCTCCAGTTCTCGGTCCAGCTGCCCCCGGTCTTCCTCACGGTCCCATCGTTCTATTTCGGGCCGAACCACATCCCGCCAACGGGAGGGCAGGCACTTGCCCTGGTGACGCAATGCGCGCCGCCGACGCAAACACCCACCGCCACCACCACCTCGACTCAAACTCCAACAGTAGCGTCGCCAACAAACACCGCCACGGCAACCGCGACGCTCGATCTGTGCCGAACCATCGTCCCCAGTTCGAACGTCGACAGCGCGGCGGTCCCGCCGTGCACCACAGCGACGCCAACCGTTACTGCTACCGCCACCGCCACCGCGACCCTGGAACCCACGGCCACCGCCACCGAAGTTCCCCCCACTCCGACCGAAACGGCAACCGCAACAGCCACTGCCACGCCCACCGCCACGGAGGAGCCTTCCGCGACGGCCAGCAGCACGCCAACCGAAACGCCGACGGCAACGGCAACTGAGACTCCCACCGCTACGGCTACCACGACGCTCGAACCGACAGCGACTTCAACGGACGTGCCTCCCACCCTGACGGCAACGGCCACCGCGACGACCACCGCTACAGCGACCCTCGAACCGACGGCAACGGCGACCGATGTGCCTCCCACCGAAACGCCGACCGCAACGGCAACGGCGACAGACATCCCTCCTACCCTGACACCGACCGCAACGGCAACGGCGACAGACATCCCTCCTACCCTGACACCGACCGCAACGGCAACGGCGACAGACATCCCTCCTACCCTGACACCGACCGCAACGGCAACGGCGACGCCAACCACAACGACGCCGCCCACGGAAACTGCAACCGCGACAGCAATGTCTTCAAGTACGCCGACAGCCACCGAGACGGCAACGACCATCGCGACCGCAACGCCAGCCCTCGCCAACCTGACCGTCACCGTGCGATCCAGCGACGGCAGCACGTTGCCCGATGGTCTCCAGGTCTGTGTCGATGACACATGCCTTCCCGTCGATAGCGGAACCGCGTCCACCGTGGTCATGGCCCTCGCCGCGCCGTCCGGCAGCCAGATCTTCTTCTCCGACCTCGCGCCGGGTTCCTACACGGTCACCCTGCGCACGGCGGAGAGCCTCACTGTCGATAGCGCCAGCGTGGCTCTCGAAGCAGGAGAGTCAGGTGCGGTTACCCTGACCTATCGCGTGACCCCGACGCCTACCTCCACGCCAGCGACAGCAGCCACAGTCACGCTCGTCCCATCCCCCGCCGTGACTCCGACCGTCGCAGGTGTGGTTTCGGCCCTCCCGAACACCGGGGCCGGTCCTGCCGATCCGGGCTACGACGGCGGTTGGCAGCTCAGCCTGATGCTGGTGCTCACCGCGACAGTCGGAGCCGCATCCGCACTGAGATCACGACGCTCACGAACGCGTTGACCGAGGCGGGGAGACGGTCGCATACGACCGCCTCCCCGCGGTATCCTTGGCCGACATCGTCCATCCCTCATCCTGGATCATGACATGGCACGCAACACCTACTTCCGCGATGGATCCTCCATCGCCAGTTTCATCACCTACCTCGGCTGACCGCTGTCTCACTGATCGGGCCTCCCTGGCCCACCGGCGCACAGAGACAGCGGGAGACCAGGCGCCCTGCCTCCTCCCGTTCCGAACGGGAGCTTTCTCGTGGTTCGCAATTCATCATCGACCGGGCCTGCCGCCCGGCTGAAATCCTCCCTCACGCCCTCGCGCACCGACGCCGAAGGGCGTCCATCACTGTGGGCGAATCGCAACTTCCTCGATCTCGTCTACGCCGATTCGATGGCAGCAATCGGCAGCCAGCTCGCCGTGGTGGCTATCCCACTGCTCGCTGTGGGGATGCTGCACGCCTCCGCCTTCGAGATGGGCCTGCTCGGCGCGACGGGCACGCTTCCCTACCTGCTCTTCGGCCTGATCGCCGGGGCGTGGGTCGATCGTCTCCCAAAACGCACGGTGATGATGGTCGCCGACGTCACCCGTGGCGTGCTTGTCCTCGGGATTCCGATCGCAGCGGCATTCGATGTGCTGTCGATCGGCCTGCTGCTCGTCTTCTCGTTCCTGGTCGGGCTACTCTCGGTGTTCTTCAACGCCTCATACGGCGCCCTGGTCATCCGCCTCGTGCGCCGCGATCAACTGACCCACGCCAACGGCATCCTTGCGGGGATCGGGTCTGTCGCGCAGGTGGTCGGCCCAGCACTGGGAGGCTCGCTGGTCGGATTCGTGTCGGCGCCGGTCACGATGCTGGTGAATGCCGGCGGATTCCTCTGGTCGAGCTGGTTCATCGGCCGGATCGACCGGGATATCGAGGCTGCCCCGGCACCTGGAGAACGACCATCCGAGATGCATCTTGGACGGGAGATCCGTGAGGGGTTGCACGCCCTGATTGCCTCGCCGGTGCTGCGCTCGATCACCGCGAGCCAGGCGGCGATCAACCTCGCAGGCTACATCTTCCTCGGCGTCTACGTGCTGTACATGAAGGACGACCTGCACCTCTCCGACCGGGGCATCGGACTGGTCTTCGCGGCAGGTGGCGTCGGCGCGGTCATCGGTTCCGTCATCGCCGCGCCGCTGTCAGCGCGGTTCGGCTCCGGGCGAACGATCGTCTGGTCATCGGTTGCGTTCGGGGTCGGAGGCACAACCGTTCCGCTGGCGATCCTTGCGCCAGATCACGCGCTGCCGCTGGTGGTCTTCGCGGAATTCGCGCAGTGGTTGGCGCTGCTGGTCTTCAACACCAACCGCCTCTCGCTCCGTCAGGCGCTGACGCCGGACCGGCTGCAAGGGCGGGTCGCGGCGACGAGTCAGGTGCTGACGATGGGCATGCAGCCGATCGGGTCGCTGCTCGGCGGAATCATCGGAAGCGTGTGGTCGGTGCAGGCGGCGCTGATTGTGGGGGTCGTCGGGATGTTCCTGGCGTTCCTGTTCGTCTGGTTCTCCCCGACGCGCGACATCCAGGACCTGCCGAGCGAACCCGATCCATCGCTCGTCCGGGAGGCTCGCGCCATCGAGACGGGCGCGACAACGGGGTAAGCACGACCGGACCGGACCCGTAGATGGCAGAAACATCGTCCTCGTGCCGGGCACCCTACAGCCAGGGATGAAAGGGTCCCCGGCCAAGCGACACCGTAGGACGGAGGGACCAGCCGCCCCTACGAGTCGCCCTCTCGTTTCAGACGGCGACTCGTTCGCATTCCGCTCCCGTGCCCCCGACAGGCTTCCGGCGACCCCAACGAACGTGGCAAAGCCGTTCGCTCAGGACGACTCGCCGGTCTGGGAGCGGGCGAAGCCAGCCGCAGCGGTAGCATCCGCCGGCTGCACCTTCTTCTCCGGCTTCGCGGCGGAGACGATCCACTCCTCACGCATCCACTGGGCCGTCCACGGAATCGCGACACGGTTCTGCTGCGTCGAGAAATCGACCAGATACAGCGGAATGCCGTGCGGGCCGCGCGGGTTGATGTCCGTCACCGTCCCGCTCGCACCATCGAACTTCGCTTCCTGCGAGGTGGTGTACATCACGCTGATGCCCATCACGCCCCGCTTGTTGACGCCCCGCGGCATCTTCACCGTCACCGTCTCGCCCACT
The DNA here is from genome assembly GCA_049840815.1 of Thermomicrobiales bacterium. Taxonomy (GTDB): domain Bacteria; phylum Chloroflexota; class Chloroflexia; order Thermomicrobiales; family UBA6265; genus JASGDN01. Next base: position 43,866 of record JASGJI010000011.1, read on the forward strand.
GCATATCGCGCCATCGTCCGCTTCTCCCGCCTGTTGAGCCTTGCAATCATCTGACGTGCCACCCGATGCAGGCGGGCGCCAGGATTCGCATGTCGTCCGTTGCGGACAGTATACCGGCCCACCCGCGCTCCCGCCGCGATTCCCGCATGCACTCCCCTGACGGTCCGCACCCCTCCCGCCCCTCGCCGGATGCGGAATCCGAAACCTGATGTAAACAAAATCAATTCACGGTTGACGAATATCAATGTCCGCCTTAGAATGATCCCACGATCGGTTCAAGACCACCGTCTCCGCACCTCCCGAGGCGCGAAGCCACTATCAACCGACCTGCCGATCCGGGGCTTGTTCCACAGGAACTCCCCCCACGCCCTCATCAGGAGTTCGACGCCGATGTCCGACGCTTCCCGGCCTTTCAGCCCGAATCACCATCATCCGCTGCATACCGTTCCCGGCCAATGCCCGGTCTGCGCATCGGAACTGCACGTCACGCGCCTCGAATGCGCCACCTGTGGCACCGGCATCGACGGGCACTTCCGCCTCAACCGCTTCTCGCGCCTCAGCCCGGATCATCTCGCCTTCCTTGAGACCTTCGTCAAGAATCGCGGGATCATCAAGGATGTTGAAGCCGAGCTTGGGATTTCGTATCCCACGGTTCGTGCCCGCCTCGACGATGTCATCCGCGCCCTCGGGTTCCCGGCGCAGGGCGAGGAGGGCATGCGACCCAGCCAGGCCCGTGAGGAACGCCGCCAGATCCTGGAGGCGCTGCGCAACAAGGAGATCAGCGCCGAGCAGGCTGCCTCCCGGCTGGCCGCACTCGGGGACCGGAAGGGGGCGGCATGACCGATGCGACACCCACCCCTGGTTCGACCGGGGGGCTGCCGGAGGATCGCCTGGAGATCCTCCGCCTCGTCGAAAGCGGCCTTCTACCAGTGGAGGAAGCCAGCCGGATGCTCGAGCTCCTCGACCGCGCCGATCGCATCAACGCCGACGCCATGGGCTTCGCCTTCGGCAACACGGAGCCAATCCCGAACCTCCGCACATTCTACTCATCGCCAACGCCACCCCCCCCACCGACGCGGCCTTCCGGCCCCATACCGCGGAATGTCCGCATCCGGATCTCCGAGCACGACGAGACCCAGCTCAACCTCGTCATCCCTTTCGGGCTGATCGATTCCGGCCTGAAGCTCGCCAAGCGCTTCGCGCCGGAGAGCCTGCTCGACTCCCGTGATATCCGCACCAGCATCGAGGAAGGGTTCGTTGGCACCCTGCTCGACGTCAACGATGACGGCCAGCACGTCGAAATCCTGATCGAGGCCCGGCAATAGGGCCACCCGTCCGCGACAGCTTCTGAAAGGACGATCCACCGATGAGCGAGAACGAAACCCAGCCGATCCCATCCAGCCTCCCGACAACCACCAGCGAGGACCGCATGTCCGAGACGACCACCGCCATGATCCCCATCCAGGGTTCCAACGCCTTCGAGCAGCACATCAAGATCGACCCTTCCCAGCCGCTCGGGCTCTCCGTCACCAATGCCAGTGGCCGCGTCGAGGTGATCGCCACCGAAACGACGACCGTGCACGTCATCGTCAATCGCACGGACGGCGAGCACGAGGAGCAGCCGCAGATCGTGATCTCGGTGGACGGCAACCAGATCTCGGTTCGCCCGTCCTGGATGGCCGCGAGCGGCATCTCTGCCTTCGCCAGGAAGCTGAAGGACCAGCTGCAGAACGGCCTGAACACGAACGACTGGAAGTTCGACAACCTGAAGTTCACGCCGGACCTGGACTACAACATCTGGGTCGAGGTGCCGCGTACGCTCGTCGATGACTCCCGCTTCAACGTGAAGACCGCTTCCGGCCGCACCACGGTCAAGGGCCTGCGCGACTCCGTGACGATCGCCACGGCATCCGGCCGCATCGAAGGCACCGAGCTCGACGGGCAGATCTCCGCGCACACCGCCAGCGGCGCGATCAACCTCGCGAATATCACCGGGCGGCTGGAGGCAAACACCGCCAGCGGCGCGATCAGCCTCCAGGGCGGCGAGGCATGGACCACGCTGCGGTCGGTGAGTGGCAAGATTGCCATCGACCGCTTCACCCTGAAGAATGCCCGCCTCACCACCGTCAGCGGCGCGATCCAGGGCGCGGCGATCATCAACAACACGACCGAATACCAGTTCGAGTCGGTGAGTGGCAGCGTGAAGATGGATGTCGTCGTGCCGGTGGACAGCACCACGACGCTCGAATTCAAGTCGATGTCCGGCAGCGGAAAGCCGAACGGCTTCGTGATGAACGGCAAGAACGCCTGGAGCGTTGGAACCGGCCCACAGGGCCCAGCCCTGAAGGTAAGGACGGTCAGCGGCAGCCTGAAGCTCGACGCCCATCCGGAATCGACCATCCCGACACGCCACGATGCGCCCCCGCAGCCGGCCTTCGTGATGACGGATCATGACCACGACGAGACCGCGCCGTTCCCCACCGCCTCGATCGCCCCGGTTCCGCCGACGCCACCGACCCCGCCAACACCGCCCACCCCACCGAGTGACGCGATGTTCACGCCGCCGGCTGACTGGCCGGATTGGGTGAAGGCCACCGCCCGCTCCGTCGAGGAGACCGCCCGCCACGTCGTCGCCTCCTTCCAGCAGCCGGTGACGCCGTTCGAGGACACCCCCTCGAACGCACCAGGCGCCTCGCAGGCCGCATCGGCCCCGCAGGCGCCTGCGGCCCCGGCCTCTCCGGATGCCGAAGCGCCGAAGCGAACGATCACCTTCGTGCCGAAGAGCGCCGAGACCTCAGCCCCGGAAGCCGCCGCACCAGAGTCGGCATCAACGGCAGCGCCGGCCGATACCACCCAGCTCACCGACCAGGAAGAGGCCGAGCGCCTGCGCATCCTGGAGGCCGTCGAGCGCGGCGAAATCGACATCGACGAGGCGCTCGCCCGCATGGACACGGACGCAGGCGAGAAGGCCTGATCTCCCTGACCTGACACACGCGACCCGGCCCCGCGCCGGTGGCCGGGTCGCACTCCCTCCCCTTCTCCCCACACCTCATTCCCAGGACACGCCCGCGACGCTCGCAGCTGCGCGGCCTGGGTTCCCATTGCCCATTCGCGCCGCCACCCGATCCGAACGGAGGTTCCCGATGAACGTCTCGCCCATGCTGCTCGACCTTCTCGTCGAAGAGAACCAGCAAGCCATCGCCGAGAACGCCGAATATCGGCGGCTGACGGCCGATGCCATCATGCCGAGTGAACCAGCGCGCTTCCGGCAGACGACCGGTCGCATCCTGATCTCCCTCGGCGAGCGCATCGGAGGCATTCACCGGGACGCGCTCGCCCAGATCGCTACGGAACGCCCATCCACCAACGCTGGCCGGATTCGCCGCGTCGCCTGATCCAGTCTCCGCCAGTCCTCGCCGCCCCAGCCACCCACCGAGGCCAAATCCCATGCGCCGCCTGCCGATCGCCACGCTCCTGGCCACCAATCTCATCTCCGGGCTCGGCAATGCGATGACCTCGCTCGCTGTTCCCTGGTTCGTGCTGGAGACTACCGGAAGCGCCAGCCGCACCGGACTCACGGCGGCGGTGGCCTTGGTTCCGATGGTCGTGATGAGCTTCTTCGGCGGTGCGTTGGTCGATCGCACCAGCCGGCGCGGCCTCTCGATCTTCGCGGACGTGATGAGCGCGGTCTTCCTCGCCGCGATCCCGCTCCTGCACCTGATGGACCTGCTCTCGTTCCCGACCCTGCTGGCGCTGATGTTCCTCGGCGCGATCTTCGATTCGCCAGGCGCGACCGCCCGCCAGGCGATGGTGCCGGATCTGGCGGCGCAGGGCGACGTCAGTCTCGAGCGGGTGAACTCGCTCTTCGGCGTCAACCAGGCCGTCTCCATGCTGGCCGGCGCGCCGATCGCGGGCCTCATGATCGCGTGGCTCGGCGCGGTGGATGTGCTGTGGTTCGCGACGGGAACCTTCGTGGTTTCGATCCTCGGCATGGCACTGCTGGTTCCCGCCCTGCCAAGGGCGGAACCATCCGGCGAGGACTTTCTGGAAGACGTGAAGATCGGTGTCCGCTACGTCTGGAACAACAGCCTGCTGCGCACCGCGATCCTGGCCTCCCTGGTGATGAACATGGTCATCTCGCCGATCGTCGGCGTGGCGGTGCCTGTGCTGGCCAAGGATCGGTTCGGGGATGCCAGCTCGCTCGGCCTGATGATGAGCGGCTTCGGCGCGGGCATCCTGGTCGGATCGCTGGCCTTCGGATGGCTCGGTGGTCGTATAGGCGCACGCAGACTCGTCCTCGACCTGCGTCGGAGGCATGGGTGCCGCCCTGGCGGCGGTAGCACTGACCTCATCACTGCCCGTGATCTGGGTGCTGTTCCTCGTCATGGGACTCTGTGCAGGTGTCACGAACCCGCTCTTCACGACCGTCATGCAGGCTCGCACGCCATCAGAGATGCTGGGACGGGTGTTCGGGACGCTGAGCGCCGGGTCGATGATGGCAACTCCGCTCGGGATGCTCCTCGGCGGCGTGGCGATCTCGACATTCGGGCTCGGAACCACGTTCGTGATCGGTGGCGGCACGATCCTGGCCGTGTTCGCAGCCTGCTCGTTCAGCGGGCCACTGCATGAACTCGACCGGCCAACTCCAACGGCGATGCCTATCGCGCAGGTGATCGAATCAGCGGACGTAGAGCAAGCTGCATAGAGCATCAAAGCACCTCTCCCCTCGATACCGGAACTCGCACGGAACCCAATCACGCACACGACGCGCGGCACCCCCGGGATACAGACCCGGAGGTGCCGCACGCCGTGTGCTGCAGTGAACCGGAGGACGTTTCCCGTCCGGCCTCGGGGCCACCGGCAAGACCGCAAGCACTCTCCGTACCCGCGCAATGATGACCGCTCGAATACGTCGTCCCGAATCCGGATGACCAGCTGCCTGGCCTGACGGGGATGAGCCCGGAGGGGCATAGGAGGAAATGGGTGTTTCCACTCACGCCCTGCCACGTGCGCCTTGCTAGTCTCCAGTCATGGAACGACCGCCGGCACGCCGCTGAACTCGATGCGAATGGCGTTCAACATGACCCGTGCGGATCAGGGCGCCAGGACTCGCACCTCGTCTGAAGGCGAATCGGCGTCGCAGCGTCACGAGATCGGGAAATGCCCATGCGTCGCCTGCCGATCGCCACCCTGCTCGCCACCAACCTCATCTCCAGTCTTGGCAATGCGATAACGTCGCTCGCCGTTCCCTGGTTCGTCCTGGAAACGACCGGGAGTGCCAGCCGCACCGGTCTCACGGCCGCCGCGGCCCTGGTGGCCACGGCCGGAATGGGCCTCTTCGGAGGTGCGCTCGCCGATCGCACCAGCCGGCGTGGCCTCTCGATCTTCGCGGATGGGATGAGCGCCGTCTTCCTTACCGCGATCCCGGTCCTGCACCTGATGGGCATGCTCTCGTTTCCGGCACTCCTCGTCGTCATGTTCATGGGCGCCATCTTTGACGCTCCCGGAGCCACCGCCCGCCAGGCAATGGTTCCCGATCTCGCAATACGCGGTGACGTGAGTCTCGAACGGGTGAACGCACTCTTCGGGGTCAACCGGTCGATCTCGATGCTGGCCGGCGCGCCAATTGCGGGTCTCATGGTCGCCTTGCTGGGGCCAGCGAATGTGCTCTGGTTCGCGACGGGAGCCTTCGCAGTCTCGATCCTCGGCATGGCGCTCCTGGTACCACCCCTGCCACGATCCGAACCATCCGGTGAGGATTTCCTGGCAGACGTCGGGATCGGGCTGCGCTATGCATGGGACAATGGGCTGCTCCGCACCACGATTCTCACCGCACTGGTCCTGAACATGCTCACCGCACCGATCTTCGGTGTGGCGATACCCGTGCTTGCCAGGAAGCTGTTCGGCGACGCCAGTGATCTCGGGATCATGCTGAGCGGGTTTGGCGCTGGCCTGCTCGTTGGTTCGATCGCCTTTGGCTGGTTGGGCACCCGAATCGGTCCACGCAGGCTCGTGCTGGCGACGATCGTCGGCTTGGGGGGAGCGCTTGCGGCAATCGCAGCGACATCGTCGCTTGTCGCGATCTGGGGATTGCTCTTTGTGGCCGGACTCTCCACGGGAACGACGAGTCCGCTTCTCGTCACCGTGATCCAGGCGCGGACCCCGCCGGAGATGTTGGGGAGGATCTTCGGGACGATTACCGCCGGTTCGATGCTGGCGGCACCGCTGGGCATGGTGCTGGGAGGAGCCATCGTTTCCCGCTTCGGCCCGGAAGCGACATTCATGCTCACGGGGCTCACGATCCTGCTTGTCTATGTCGCCAATGCCATCAACCCGGCCATGCGCGAACTCGACCGGCCAGCACCGACGCCGGCAATCGAAACCATTGATCCCGCGGGCGGAGAAGCAGAACAAGCCGCCTGACCCGGCAGAACGAACACGATCCCCGATGGAGCAATTCCATCGGGGACCGTGTTCGTTCTGCCGTCGCGACCGGAAGCTACTGCGCCGGGTAGATGGCGAGCGCCTGGCCGTCCAGCACCTGCCACATGGCAATGAAGGTATTCCAGTCGAAGAACTCGTACTCGGCCTTCGCCGGATCGGAGACGTAGACACCGTTCTCGTCGTAGCCCCAGACCGTCACCACATGCATGCCGGAGGCCACGCTGTAATTGCCGTCATCGGAGAGGCGCACGCGCGTATCACCCCAGAAGCCGAGCCAGACGACCACCGGATGCCCGGCGTCCAGATGCGCGGTGAGCTGACCCGTGGACCCTTCAGAATAGAAGGTCTCACCCACGAAGCCCCACTGATTCAGGATCGGCACCAGGGCCTCGGCGTAGATGCCGTAGTCGTTGGTGTTGCCCCACCAACCATCGATATTGCCACGATAACCATTGTGCGGATTCTTCGTGATTGGCGTGTTGGCAATATAGACGTCTTCCGGGATCGCGTTGCCAAAGGCCGCTGTCGCGATATGAACCGCCGCGAACTCGCAGCTGAGGTTGCGCGACTGCTTGTACGTCGGCACGCCCGCCACGGCGACCGCCGGGTTGAACGTGTGCGCACCACTCGACGTCTCGCGGGAGGGCGGAATCACGAGCCGCGTGCCCGGCTGGATATCGTAGACATCGGTGATGCCATTGAAGGAGATCAGCGCCTCGGCAGTGAGGCCGTACTCGGCGGCGATGCTGTTGATCGTCTCGCCATACTGCACCCAATGCGCCGTGACAGCCCACGGGCTGGTGCCCTCGTTGGCCGCCGCTTCCTGCGCCGCATCGGCGGGCGACTGGCCAACACCCGGAATCACGATCGCCTGGCCGGCAACGAGATCGTCACCATACGGCAGGTAGCTGGACTGGCGGATCGCCATCGGATCGACGCCGAACGTTTCGGCAATCGATTCGATGGTATCGCCTTCCTGCACTTCGTAGCGATACTGCTGCGCGAAACTGCTGACGAAGGTACCGAGCAGCAGCAGGACTGCCGCCATCCCGGCAACCACCGCCTGGCGCGGCGCGACCGGCATCCACCATGCCCTGCGTGTCGATCCCGCTGTCATCCGCGATCCCCCCATCGTGACCCCACTCCCCTGTTCCCGTTGCATGCGCCGGACATCCGACCGCAGTTGCCGTTTGGCGCGATAGTGCTCGCTGGTCGCCCGACCGACCGGGACCGGCGCGGTGACCAACGCCACGCTATGGCTCCGGCGCACCGATTCCGCCTGCGACCGATCGTGCCCGAGAAAACGAACCCCGCGACGTGCGGTGCGATCGGCGTACATACCGATAACGCCGTCACCCCCTTCGGCGTGTCGCCCGGCCCGACGTTCCTCGCTCCAGATCCCCGGTCGCTCGTTGACGTCGATCGGATGCTCGTAATGGTGAAGAACCACGCACCCCTTGCTGTCCCAACGATCGTACAGATCCACTCGATCGTCCGGATGCGTGAATACCGACGCCGTGGTGCGTGCGCGGTGCTGAGTCCCCATCGTCCCTCTCCACGTTCCCTATCAGTCCCGTCGCGAGCTCCCCAGAACCCGGACGCGTGCTCCACCCGAAGAATCGCTTCAGCGCATTCAGGGTGTACGTACACAGAAGATGATAGGCATCATGTGCCAATCTGGCAAGGGGCGATAGGGATGGACGGCACAAGACCCCACCTGACAGGACAACCGCCGAGCACCGCACGATGTTGCGCCCAGCGCCATTCGCGGCCTATCATGGCAGGAAGGACGCACGTATTCGTGCCGATCCCGGACCAAGGAAGCAGGAACCACTCCCGTTCCGCGTGAGATTGGACGTCACCGTGACCGACGGCATCGCCAACTCCAGCCGCGCCGCATCACCGGACTTCGCGCCGGTCGATCCCATCGCGCCCTCGGTCCGCCCCGTGCGCCATTTCCTCTATGGCCACCCCCTGATGGTCAAGCTGATCGATCCCCCTACCCGCGCCTGATCGACCCGCGATCGTTGCGATCGTCCGGCTCGATACAGGCGTCCTGATGCAGGCATTCCGCACCGATCCTTGCTTCATCCGAATGCAGGACCCGGCGGACGCACGGCGCTGTGCATCCCCTCCGCCACGACTCCCGATCCGCGCGGCGACCAGTCCTTTGCCCGCGCGCGTGAACGCAGGCAGACCGCACCTCCGGCCCAATCCGGTGTCAGCACCCATCAGAGGGAAGATCATGACGAGCACAACCACCACGACAGCCACCACCACGCTCCAGGATGAAGTCTCCTCCGCCGCCGATCTCGGCGCGCTCACCGTCGAAGGCCGTACCGGCGCGGACCGAGGGACACCCCGGTTCGCCTCCCGCACGAAGGCCTACGGCGGCAGCTCGATCTGGACCGATATCCTGGACCTGCTGAAGCAGCATCCGGACCCGATCTATTTCGGGGATGGATCGCCAGCCAAGGAAGCGATTCCGCTCGACCTGATGCAGGAAGCCGCCCAGGAGGCCTGGGCAAACGCCCTCGATGTTCTCGCCTATGGCGACCAGCAGGGTGTCCCGGCCCTCCGCGAGACGATTGCGCGCCGAATGGACCCCCTCGGCACATCAATCGATGCCAGCGAGGTCCTCGTCACCGCCGGCAGCACGCAGGGTATCGAACTCGCCTGCCGCGTCTTCCTCGATCCGGGCGACGTCGTGATCGTGGAGGAGCCAACCTTCCTCGGCGCGCTGGAGACCTTCTCGACCTACGAAGCGACCGTCGTCGGCGTGCCCATCGACGAGCATGGCATGGACATGGACGCGCTGGCCGACGTCCTTGCCCATGAACCGCGCGCGAAGCTCATCTACACGATCCCGACCTTCCACAACCCGACCGGCATCACCATGCCCGTAGAACGCCGCCAGCGCCTGATCGAGTTGGCGCGCGAGCATAACGTGGCCATCCTCGAAGACGATCCGTATGTGGAACTGCGCTACGACGGCGAACCGGTTCCGGCCGTGAAGGCGTTCGACAATCGGGTGATCTACCTCGGCACCTTCTCCAAGACGATCGCACCGGGCATCCGCACCGGCTGGGTCGCCGCGCCGTCCGACATCCTGGCAATGATGCTCTCCGCCCGCGAAGTGATGGACATCTCCAACGACCGCATCACCCAGCGCACGGTGCTGGCGGCGGCCCAGAGCGAACTCGATGACCGGATCGCCCGCGCCCGCGAGGTCTACCGTCCTCGCCGCGACGCGATGCTGAACGCGCTGGCGGAGTACATGCCGGAAGAGGTGACCTGGTCGCAGCCGGAGGGCGGCTTCTTCCTCTGGATCACGCTGCCGGAGTCGATCGACGTGACAACCTTCGCCCACGATGCCGCAGTCCACGGCACCGTCGTCTTTCCCGGCGACTGGTTCTATCACGACAAGGCGATGAAGAACCGCATCCGCCTCAGCTTCTCGACGGTGCAGCCAGATCGCATCACCGAAGGCGTCCGTCGGCTCGGCAATGCCGTCCGTGAGGCCCTTTACGGTTAGTCCGGGAGGGGCGGGAGGAAAGAGAAAAGAGACGTGGCGCTGGATACACCAAAGCGCGAGCGGCCGATCGTTCGGGATGGAGTCCATGCGGATGCCCGTCCGTGGCGCGCTCCCCGATCTCTCTTTTCTCTTCCCTCCTTTCCTCCCGTCTCGCTCCTCACTTCTCTCGCTTCTCCCCTCACTGGTATGCTTGCCGCTGGTGAGACACGGGCCAGCCCATGCCTCCCACCGGCCACCGCCGGCTTCGTCCATCCTGACCCGACGCGGGGCTATCCCTGCTGCGTCACATCATTGCCGTCCAGCCGTCTCTTCCAGGAGCCGACTCCGGACCAGGAGCGAACTGCCTGCCTATGCCGTCCTGGCTTTCCCTGCCCCTCGCCGACATCGGATTCGACCGCATCCCCCTGGGACCATTCGATACCCGGCTGTGGTGGCTCCTGATCGTCTTGCTCGTCGCGCTCGTCTTCACCGTCCAGGCCGTGGAAACCGCCGTTGAAGGCGCCTGGCCGAACCAGCGTCGCGCCACCAAGCTCGTCCCTCGGGCACGCTGGGCGCAACGCACGTGGGGACTCGTCTCGGTCGCCGTCCTCACCGGGGCGCTGCTGATCGTCGGCATCGTGTCCCTGCTGATCTGGAAGAACCCCTCCCAACCGGAAGGACTCGTCTTCGGGTCGTGGCTGCTCGGGATCGGCTGGATCATGTTCCTCCTGTTCAGCCTGAACGTACTCGGCCTCGGACGATTCATGGATGCCCTCGGCTGGATCGGGCCAGTCGCGATCTTCGCCATTCTCCTGATTGCGGATATCCTGCTCTTCGTTGCCCTGCGCGAGATTCTGCCCAGCTGGAAGGAACTCCGCGACGGCATCGAGGATGGCCTGAAGTCGATCCTGCCGTTCACCAGCTGAACGCGCACCGGCGGGGTCGTGGCCATCGCCATGCGGTACCCGAGAAGTGTTGACAATCGGGGGTGAACGTTCGGTAGGATCGTCATACACCGGAGCGAGTGTCCGGCGGGACGACCGGGCAGCGACCACACGGGAAGGAGTGAGCGATGACGGATGAGCGACCAGCGCGGCCCCAGACTGCCAGCGCGTCCTCCGCCGTACGCCGCAATGCCCGCCCGACAACCCACCCCGCGAAGCGCCCGCCGACACGTATCGCGGTTGCCCGACCGACCGTGCAGGCAACCGTCACCCCCCTGCCTCATGACCTCGATACCCGGCACCTCGGCGGCCTCTTCGCGACGGGCGACACCGCCGACATCCCGGAGACCGTGATCGTTCCTCCCCGCCGCCTGGTGCGACGCCCGGCCCGCATCGCGCGGGCGAACGACCAGCCACCCGTGATGGCGGATCGCGATTTCCGCACGCTCTGGACCTCGCGCCTGATGGTGCAGACCGCGCAGGGTGCGTTGTTGTACGCCCTGCTGATCATGGTGGTCGACCTCTCGAACCGCTCGCTCTACAACTCGCTGTTCGTGATTTCCTCGAACATCCCATCCATCGTCTTTGGTCTCGCCGCCGGGGTCGTCGCCGATTCCATCTCGCGCAAGGCGCTGATGATCACGCTGAACGGGTTCCGGTTCGCGTTCATGATCTTCCTGGTCGGCAGTCAGGCCTCGCTGGCCGGGGTCTTCGCGGCCACACTGGGCATCTGGATCATCCACCAGTTCTATTCCCCCGCCGAGGCATCGATGCTGGGGGAACTGGTGCCGCCGGAGCGCTATACCTCTGCCCAGGCGATGTTCAATCTCGCCCTGACCATCTCACAGGCGATCGGCCTGGTGATCGCCGCGCCGATCCTGCTCAAGCTCGACGGTCCGCGCCTCGTCTTCGCCTTCAGCGGCGCGCTCTTCCTCGTCGCCGGGGCGCTCATCGCCACACTCCCCGCCAGCCGGGAGCGTGCAGGCGCGGTCGCGGCTCGCCAGACGGAATCGCTGCGGCAATCCCTGGGCGATGGCTGGCGTTTCATCAAGCGTGACCGTCCGACCTTCGAGGCCGTGGTCGACGATGTGCTGGTCGGTGTCGGCATGAGCGCCCTGATCGTCATCCTGCCGTTCTACCTGGAGCGCGTGCTGGGAACCTCGAAGGAGAACACCGTCTTCGTGTTCGCACCCGCTGCGCTCGGCCTGGTGATCGGCCTCCGGCTTGCTCCCGCGCTCGGGCGCTCGATAGGCGAACAACTGACCGCCACCATGGGCCTCTTCGTCTTCGCGCTTTGCGTGGCGGCGTTGGGCTTCGTCAACGCAACCTACCTCTTCCTGAACGACACGCTGAACCTGCCGCTGGACGATGTCACGAACCTGATTCGCATCCCGCCGCTGGTCGCGATGGCGATGATCATCTCGATTCCCGCCGGATTCGCCTCGGCCATCGTGAACGTCGCGGCACGGTCGATCCTGCTCCAACGCACGCCAGGACAACTGCGCGGGCGCGTGATCGCGACCCAGGGGCTGATCGGCAATGTCGGCTCGCTCCTGCCGACCCTGATCGCCGGCATCGCGATGGATGTCTTCGGCGTCACCCCGATCGCCATCGCCATCGCCGTCTGCATCGGCGGGCTGGCGCTGGTCGCGCACAGTTATGGCAAGCGATCCATGCGAATGCCAGTTCCCGCGCTGAACTGAATCCCGCCACGCATCGTGGAGGCCAGTGGCCTCGGCCCACTGCTCGCAAATCGCCTGGCCCTCGTGCATGATTGCGTCATCGTGGGGCCCTGAAACGTATCGATGTGCAGCGGGGGAGTTCGGGATGCGCGTGTGGGTGACGTGGGCATCGTGCCTGATGCTTCTTGTCGGCATGCTCAGTGCGCCACTGGCGACGATCGCGCAGGATACGAACGATCAGGCCAGCCCTGAAGTCGTGACCGAGCCCATCAGCACGGAAGTGACCGAGACGGAAGCACCGGTCGATCCCGACGCAACGGCTGAAGCGGCTGGTCCGAGAGATCAGACCACCAACCCGGAAGAACCGACCGCGCCCCCGGCGCCAGTCCTGCTGATCAACGGCGTGACCGATCCTGCCATTTCCATGCCGTACGACGGCAATATCACGATGTCTTGGAGCGCGATCCCCCTGATCGCCTACTGGCCACTCGGAGAATGCCCGGGAAACCCGAGCGGCTTTGACGTTGGTCCATCCGGCTCGTACACCCAGTCCGCTGCGAACTGGGTGTACTGGGCCGGCGGGCAGGTCTTCAGCATGCGCGGATACAGTGGCGATCCTACCGCGGGCGGGCAGCCACTCACTACATGCCGCACCATCACGATCGCCGAGGCCCCGACCGCGACCGTGACGCCCACCGTACCGCCCACGGCAACCGAGATCCCGCCGACCGCGACAGCTACCCATGCACAAGATTCGAACCTCACCGTCAACGACTCGACGGCTCCGAACCTCACGGTCCCGAACAACGACAGTGTCGCGGTCGTCTGGACTTCGGTGATGTACGTCCCGTTCTGGTCCCATGGCGGCTGCACGGGCACGCCGGACGACTTTCTCGCCCCTGCCTTGGGAACGGGTTCGACCAGCGGCCCAGCATCGGATTGGGTGGCAATGACAGGGGGGCCGGTCTTCAGTATCCAGGGTTGGTCCACTGACAACGCCAGCGCTGACATCCTCACGTCCTGCCGCACGATCACCATTGTCGACGCGCCGACGGCGACCCCGCAGGTGCCATTGACGACCGCCAATGGCAGCACGACATCGCCGCGCACTGTTGCTGCGAACGCCCAGGTCGATCTGGAATTCTCCAACCTCGACCCAAGCAATCCGTTCACCTACGTCTTCTCACCCGAAGCATGTCCACAGAGCGCCTCGACGATCTGGACGTACGGCCCGCTCTATCCCTTTGAGGATGGTACCTACCCAGTTCAGACCGCCGGCAACGTTGGGGTAACGTGGTGGGTCCAGGCACAGGCGCACGACGGGACGTGGTCGAACTGCATTGAGATCATCTGGGCCGCCCTCCCAACAGCGACCGCAACCAGCACCGCAACCGCGACGAATACGGCCACGGAGACGTCAACGCCCTCTAGCACTCCGACCGATGTTCCACCGACCGAGACATCCACGCCAACCAACACTCCGACCGTCGTCCCGCCGACCGAGACATCCACGCCAACCAACACCCCGACCGTCGTCCCGCCGACCGAGACATCCACGCCAACCAATACGCCCGAGTCGATAGCAACATCAACGCCGTCCGCAACCGCTGACGCCACTGCGACGCCCACCGAGGTTCCGGCGGACTCGCTGGAAATCGCAGTCATCACGTCCGACGGTGCGGAGATCCCCGCTGGCACGACCTGGCTCCTCAGCCAGATTGCCCCCGTCGGCACGTCAGACACCACGTCCTTCCACGCCGCCGAGGTCTTCGCCGATCAGGGAGGCACGCTCGCGACCGCCCTCCCCTCCGGCAGCCTGCTTCCGATCGAGAACCCGGTCGCACTCGGCACCTATACACTCACGATCAACGCACCCGGATACGCGCCGCTCGCGGCCTCCGTCGTCCATCCGGAAGGAGCCACCAGCCTCACCGTCGAGCTCATCGTCATCCCGTTGCCTACCGCGACCATAACCGTCCCGCCGACACTCACCCCCACCGCGACGCCGACCCTCACCAGCGCCATCAGCACCCTACCGAACACCGGCGCTGGAGACGGGGATACCAGGGCCACGATGTGGTCACTACTGCTGACGACCGTGGTGATGGGACTACTGACGCTAGGCCTCGGCATCCGGATGCGCCGAAGGTAGCGCCTTACGGACCCCTCGCTTGTCTCCCGCCTCGCTTCTCACTCCTCTCGCCTCTCCCCTCGGCTGGGGGTTGACACGCGCGCCCAAACTCGAGTATCGTCCGCTTGTACTCGTGACAAGGATCACGAATGCGGGGTGGGGTGTCTCCTAGACGCCCGCTCATCATTTCCGGATCGGCGAGATGGCCAACGGGCCATTCCGTACGAATGGAGCGACGACGGCCATGATCGAGCTGCATCGACAACCCACAGGCGTTCCGGGGTGCGCCGCCCGCCACCCCCGATGGCGGCCTTTGGCGCGTCGCTTCCGTACGACGCACTGACGGTCGCCGTCCGTTAGCGCAAACCAGCAACTATGGTGAACGATCGGCATCCTCGCCGATCACCTCAAAGCCCGCGTGGACAGGGATAAGTACGAGGTTCCCCCACCCAAGCGACCCGGGGATGGTGCAAGCCCGGGACTGGTGGACGGCCTCCGAACGCGCCCTTGAGCGGTCGGCCGAAGAAAGCCACGATGCAGGCAGCACGCATCGCGCGCAAGTAGGTCCGGATGGGTGGCTCCCATGCAGGCAACAGCCGAGAGATTCGCGGATGAATGCCATCGTGGCGTCGCATCCGCGCAAGAAGGGTGGTACCGCGAGATGTGACGCCTCTCGCCCCTTCGGTCCAGTCATCCGGTGGAGTTCGCTTCACCCCATGCCGGACCGGCGTCCGCAAGCAGTTGCGAGCCGCGATCGAAGGGAGACCTGCGTGTACCAGCCGTCCGTTACCGAACCGATCACCACCGAAACGACTCAGCCCACGATCCTGCACACCGTGCCCAGCGTGCAGCAGCTTCCTGGCGCCTCCGCGCAGGAGCGAACCGTCGTGCTCGGCGGCCCGCACACGCTGCACCAGCCGGCGTTCAGCCTCGGCACGCGGCTGCGCGGCCGGCATGTCCTGGTCGATACGGATCTCTCGCCGGACGAGCTCGATGAACTGCTCGATACCGCCGCGCGAATCAAGCGGGCGTTCCGGTCCGGCCAGCAGCATGCCTACCTCTCCGGCAAGACCCTCGGCCTCATCTTCCAGCACCCGAGCACCCGAACGCGGGTCTCGCTGGAGGCCGGGATGGCGCAACTCGGCGGGCAGGCGATCTTCCTCGGAGTCAACGACCTCCAGATGAAGCGCGGCGAGTCGATCGGCGATACCGCCCAGATCCTCAGCCGCTACGTCGATGCGCTCGTGGCGCGCGTCGCCGATCATGGCGATCTCGTCACCCTCGCCGAGTCGGCCTCCATCCCCGTGATGAACGGCCTCTCCGACCGCTGCCATCCGTTGCAGGCCTACGCCGACATGCTGACGCTGAAGGAATCATTCGGAGAACTGAAGGGCCTCAAGCTGGCCTACCTCGGCGATGGCAACAACATGGCGCACTCGCTGATGCTCTCCGGCGCGGCGATGGGCGTCTCCGTCACTGTCGCGGCCCCGGCGAACCTCCAGCCGGACCCGTCTGTGGTCAGTCACGCGCAGTGGGTGGGCAAGCACACCGGTGCCGAGATCGTCGCCACCACCGATCCCTATGCCGCCGCCAAGGACGCCGACGCCATCTACACCGATGTCCACGTCAGCATGGGCCAGGAGGACGCCGCCGGTCGCGCCGTTGCCCTCGCCCCGTTCAAGGTCACCGCGGACATCATGGCGACCGCGAAGAAGGAAGCCGTCTTCATGCACTGCCTGCCCATGCACCGCGACGAGGAAGTCGCCGGGATCGTGGCGGACGGCAAGCAGTCGATCATCTTCGACCAGGCCGAGAACCGGCTGCACATGCACAAGGCGCTTCTGCTCTCGACACTCTGCTAATCCACCAATCGACGACGCACGCAACGATCTCGCCCAGGGAGAACACTCGGTGGTCGGAACGCATCAGGACTCAACCCAATCGCTGCAGAACCTCGACGCAGGTGCGGACGCCGCCCTCGTGGAGCCGGAGATCGCCTTCGATGCGAACCTCCGCGGTCGCAGCATCCTTTCCGACACCGACCTCTCCCCGGCCGAGATCCTCACCGTGCTGGACACCGCCGCCCGGCTGAAGGAATTGCGCAGTGCTGGCATCGCCTATCCATGGCTGGCCGGCAAGACGCTGGGGATGATCTTCCAGCACCCGAGCACCCGCACCCGGACGGCTTTCCAGGCCGGCATGGAGCAGCTCGGCGGGCAGGCGATCTTCCTCGGCGCACAGGACCTTCAACTCAAGCGAGGCGAGACGATCCGCGACACGGCGGAGATGTTCTCCCGCTACGTCAATGCGGTGGCAGCGCGCGTCGCCGATCACCAGGACCTCTACGAGTTCGCAGCCGGGGCGCACGTCCCCGTCCTGAATGGCCTGACGAGCTTCGATCACCCGATCGAGGCGCTCAGCGACCTGATGACCCTCCGCGAGCGCTTCGGCACGCTGAAGGGCCTGAAATTCGCGTACCTCGGCGATGGCAACAACATCTCCCACTCGCTGCTGCTCGCCTGCGCGGCGACGGGCGTGAGCGTCGCCTTCGCAGGCCCGGAGGCCTTCCGACCCGACCCGATGGTGATCGCGACGGCGGAAGCCCTGGCGGCGGCATCCGGTGCCACGATCGTCTTCACGGAGGATGCGTTCGAGGCGGCGGAGGGAGCGGACGCGGTCTACACCGACGTGCACGAGAGCATGGGCGAGACGGTGATTCCCGGCAAGCTGATGGCGCTCGCGCCATACCGGGTCACGACACGGGTGATGGCGGAGGCCAAGCCAGAGGCGGTCTTCATGCACTGCCTGCCATTGCACCGCGGACAGGAAGTCGAGGCGGCGGTTGCGGATGGTCCGCAATCGATCATCTTCGACCAGGCCGAGAACCGGCTGCATGTCCACAAGGCGGTGTTGTTGCAGGTGCTGCATGACGAGCGTCAGGCGGACGCCGACGCGGAGGAACCTCCTTCCGCATCGGTTGCCTGAACGAGTCAGGTGCGACGACGATTCGGACAACCTGATGGGCACGGAGCCCCAGGGACGAGTACACCAACCATCTGGAGGATCATCATCATGGCAACGGTCATCTGCCCGGAGTGCGGCGCGGAACTGGAACTCGAAGGCGTTGAGAAGGGCGAGATCGTTCCTTGCCCGGAGTGCGGCGCCGATCTCGAAGTCGTGAGCATCGAGCCGCTCGAGCTGGCGCTGGCGCCGGAAGAGGGCGAGGACTGGGGCGAGTAGCCTCCACGGCGAACCTGATCGGGTTCGCCACGCGAGCGGGCGGTCTGGCAACGATCGGTCGTTCGTAAGGGCCGACCGCGTGTCGGCCCGCCCCCAACGGTTGCGGAGGGAATCTTCGCCCGTTCGAAGGACAAGGAGTGACATCGTGAAGGCAGTAGGCGTGCTGTGCGCCCGGGTGCGGGTTGAAGAGAAGCAGATCATCGCGGCAGTCGGCGTTGCCGGCGCGGCCGGGATGCCCGTGCCTCCGCCCAGCACGCCCCTGCCTCCCGGCCCGGCGTCGCTCGATCTGGCGACGCTGGGCATCGCGCAGGTGTCGACGTCCTCCTCGGAGGATGTCGTGATCGACTCGACGCTTTCCGCGTTGATCGATCGCTGCCAGAACCGGACGATCGCGGCAATCAGCCTGCCGATCCTCCGGGCCAGCGGAATCACCGTGCTCGATGCCGGGCTCGCCGCCGACCGCAACCGGCTCGATGTGGCGCGCGTGCTGGCGACTGCCGGGATCGCCCGCCCGAACACGCTGATCGCCTTCTCGGAGGAATCCGGGGTCGAAGCAGCGCGACGGATCGGCTTCCCGGCGACCTTGATGCCGCTGACGCCGGGCGTCTCCGGCACCACGCTGCACGATGAGGACACCGCCGACGCCGTGATCGAGCACCGGGTGGTCCTCGGCAGCGACTCGGAGGCCATCGTCCTGATTCAGGCCGGCGCCCCGGCCACCGACGAACGGACAACGCTCCACATCGTCGGTGGCAAGGCGATCGCCTTCGATGGCGTGACGCCGAATGCGGTCGCGATTGCCCTCGCGGAG
The DNA here is from genome assembly GCA_049840815.1 of Thermomicrobiales bacterium. Classification (GTDB taxonomy): domain Bacteria; phylum Chloroflexota; class Chloroflexia; order Thermomicrobiales; family UBA6265; genus JASGDN01. The sequence goes on from JASGJI010000011.1 coordinate 62,632, forward strand.
GACGCGGCCCGCGTGATTGGTGCCCGCCTCGCCGGGATCGAGATCGCGACCGTTGATGGCGAGCAGGTCGTCTGGGATGTGCAGCCGGTGGCGGAATTCCGCCAGGCGACGCTCCTCGGCTCCGAGTCGGTGGCCGACGCCATCACCAGAACGGCGCTTGAGGCCAGTACACCCGGCGCGCGCATCGATCACCTCACCCGCCCCCATTGGGACATGGAACGGGAGGTTCGTCACGATGTCGTCCTCAGCGCTTGACACCTCGCCGGAGTTGTCCGGCTTCACCACGCAGGAACAGGCGGACATCCAGCTTCTGCAGGATCTTGTTTCCATTCCCAGCCTCTCGCGGCACGAGTCCCATGCCGTTACCTACCTGCGCGGCGCAATGGCGGCACGCGGATTCCAGATCCTGGAGAGCAAGGCCGGAAACGCCGTCGGCACCATCGGCTCCGGTGAGAAGCACATCGTCCTCCTCGGCCACATCGACACGGTTCCCGGCGAGATTCCGGTCCGGATCGAGAATGGAGAGTTGTGGGGACGAGGTGCGGTCGATGCCAAGGGGCCGCTGGCCACCTTCGTCGCCGCGGCCAGTGCCGCCGCCAGCGAGCTGAAGGCCAAGATCACCGTCGTGGGCGCGGTCGGCGAGGAGGCAATTCATTCCCTCGGCGCCACCGACGTCGCGACATGGGACGCGCCGGACTTCTGCATCATCGGCGAACCCAGCAGTTGGGATGCACTCTGCCTCGGCTATCGGGGATCGCTCTCCCTGCTCTACCGGGCAGAAGCATCGATGCGGCACACAGCAGGGCCGGGAGAGACTATCGCGGAGACGGCGGTGGCATTCTGGAACGCACTCGTGGCCGAGGCAAACGCCCGGAACGAGGGCGCGAAAGGCGCGTTCGACCAGATCGGTCTTTCGCTCCGGGCCTTCAACACCCACAGCGACGGCCTGACCGAGTCGGCGGATCTCTCCATCGGCATCCGCCTGCCCGCAGACCTCGATGTGCCCGATCTCCTCGGGACCATCGAGGGTCTCGCAGCGGCCGCTGGGGCGCACATCACCGTCGAGGGGTTGCAGGAAGGCTATCGCACCACGAAGCAATCGAAACTGGTGCCCCCCTTCCTGCGCGCCATCCGCGAGGAGGAGGGCTCGCCGAAGTTCAAGGTGAAGCTCGGCACCTCCGACATGAATGTGGTCGGTCCGGTCTGGAAATGCCCGATTGCGGCATACGGCCCCGGCGATTCATCGCTGGACCACACGCCTGAGGAGCGGATCGTATTGGACGAGTACCTTCGTGCGATCCGCGTCCTCAGCCGGGTGCTCGCTTCGTTTGTGTAGACACCCGGACCGACACGGGGTCGGTCCCTACCGATCAGATCCCTGTTGTAGGGACCAGTTCCATGTCGGTCTGGTCTCAGCAACGCGAATGTCAAGCACGGCGGAACCCAACACATCGCCCCGCAGGAGTCTCTCGTCATGGTCACCATCAGCCGCGGGCACGGCCTCAAGCTCGGAGTGCTCGTCTCCTTCCTCCGGCAGGAAGAAAAACTGATCCTGAACGCCGCCCGCGCGCGCGGCATCGATGTCACGTCCGTCTTCGACCGTGAGCTGGTGCTGAACCTCTCCGCGCCGACCGCGAAGGAAAGCGGCGTCCACTTCGACGTATTGCTGGACCGCAGCGTCGTCCACTCGCGCGCGGGCTACACCCTCTTCGCCATGCAGCGCTGGGGCATCCCCACGCTGAACTCGGCGGAGGCAGTCTCCGTCTGCGACGACAAGGCGCGGGCAAGCATGGTGCTGGAGGCGGCGGGCATCCCCTCACCGAAGACCTTCGTCGCCTACTCCGTCGAATCGGCGCTGGCCGCCTGCGAATCGCTCGGCTACCCGGCGGTGCTGAAACCGGTGACGGGGTCGTGGGGGCGCCTGATCGCCAAGGTGAACGGCCCGGAGCAGGCCAAGGCGATCATCTCCCAGAAGTCGGAGCACGGATCGTTTCACCACGAGATCTACTACATCCAGGAGTTCATCGAGAAACCGGGCCGCGACATCCGCGCCTACGTGATCGGAGGCAAGATCGTCGCCGCCTCGTACCGGACCTCAGAACACTGGATCACGAACGCGGCACGCGGGGCGGTCTCCGTGCCATGCCCGGTGACGCCGGAGATCGAAGACCTGGCGCTGCGAGCCTGTGAGGTCGTCGGGGCGCGGCTGGCCGGGGTCGACCTGATCGAGACCGACGAGGGCCTGAAGGTGATCGAGATCAACACCGGCGGCGAGTTCAAGGGCCTGATGACCACCACCGACCGTGACATCGCCGGCGAGATCGTCGACGAGGCGGTGCGCGTCGCGGAGGAGGGGTTGCCGGACATGCAGCCCCAGACGTTGATGCGGGCGGTGTAGAGAGAGGGTTCTCGCACCCGTAGATGCGGCCCTTGTGGCCGCCTTGGTGACGGCGGCCACAAGGGCCGCATCTACGAGACACGATCATCCTGTACGGCCTGACAAGGCGGCGTGAATTCGGCATAATGGAAGAGTTGCAGCGCAGAAGGGGACAGGGCCGGATCGAGGACGCCCACGAGCGAGCGGACGAATGGTGTGAGGTCCGCAGGTGCGTTCGATTCGGAGAAGACCCCGGAGCTGCCGGAAGAACCTCGATGGAAACACCCCATCGATCAGTAGAACCGGCCGGGTCGCCCCCGATATCGGGCGAAGGGTGCGCACGGGGAGCATGCTCCACCGGCACCCGAAAAGGCGGTTGCCAGCGATGGCACAGCGAACAAAGGTGGTACCACGGCGCGGAGTCCGCCGTCCTTTGGACGAAGGACTCCGCGCCTTTTTGCATCCCGCGATCCGGGATGCAGGTACTTCGGCGGGATCGCCTCGCCGGGAAGGAACGTTCCGTGTCCGTTTCGCTCGATCCCTTCGCCACCCGCATCGATTCGGATGCCCCCCTCACCGTCGGGGTGCTCCTTTCTCGCGTGCGAGTCGAAGAGAAGCTGCTCCTCACCGAACTGGAAGCCCGTGGCGTCAACGTCGTCCGCTTCGACGACCGCGAATTCACGCTGGACATCCAGCACCCCTCGCCTGCGATGCTCGCCTGCGATGTCTTCCTGGAGCGGTGCATCAATCACCTGCGCGCGCTCTACACCCTGCGCGTGCTGAACGACTGGGGCATCGCCACCGTCAACACCTACGACGTGGCGAACATCTGCGGCGACAAGCTGCTCACCACCACCGCGCTCGTGCGGGCCGGCATCCCGACCCCACGCACGCGCATCGCCTATACGCCGGAATCGGCAATCGAGGCGATCGAGGAACTCGGGTATCCGGTCGTCCTCAAGCCGGCAGTCGGCTCATGGGGCCGCCTGTTGGCCCGCGTCAACGACCGCGACGCGGCTGAAGCGTTGCTGGAACACAAGGTCACGCTGGGATCGTTCCACCACGGCGCGTTCTACATCCAGGAGTACGTCGAGAAGCAGGGCCGAGACATCCGGACCTTCGTGGTTGGTGGGGAAACGATCTGTGGCATCTACCGCGAATCGCCGCACTGGATCACGAACACGGCACGCGGCGCGAAGGCGAGCAACTGCCCGATCACGCCGGAGCTCGCCGAACTCTCCACCGCGGCGGCGGCGGCAGTCGGTGGCGGCGTGGTCGCCATCGACCTTTTCGAGACGGCGCAGGGGCTCCAGGTCAACGAAGTCAACTACACGATGGAATTCCGGAACAGCATCGATACAACCGGGGTGAACATCCCGGCCCGGATCGTCGACTACGTCCTGGAAGTCGGCGCGGCGGCCCGCAGCCGTCGCCTTGAAACAGCGATCGCCTGAACGCGGACCACCGCATTCCAAATCGACCGGGCCGACACGGGGTCGGCCCCTACGAACGACGATCACCCGGAGGAACACGCATCACATGCTGAATGTCGCCATCATCGGAGGGTCCGGCTACGCCGGGGGTGAGCTGGTTCGCCTCCTGCTCGGGCACCCGGAAGTCAATCTCACGCAGGTCACGTCGGAGCGGAACGCGGGCAAGTTCGTCCACTCCGTCCACCCGAACCTGCGCAAGCGCACCACGCTCAAGTTCGTGAAGAGCGCCGACCTGACGCCGGTGGATGTCCTCTTCCTGGCGCTGCCGCACGGCGTCTCGATGGAGAAGCTGCCCGAGGTCCGCGACCTCGCGCCGGTCATCATCGACCTCAGTTCGGATTTCCGCCTGAACGATCCGGGCGATTACCCGACGTGGTATAGCCACGAGCACAACGACCTCGATGCACTCGGCAAGTTCGTCTACGGCATGCCGGAACTGCATCGCGAAGAGATCCGCACGGCGGACTGGATCGCCAGCCCGGGCTGCATGTCCACGACCTCGATCATCGGCCTCTATCCACTCTTCCAGGCGGGCGTCGTCGATCCGGCCATCCCGGTCGTGGTCGAGGCGAAAACGGGATCGTCCGGCTCCGGCGGATCGCCGGGCCTCTCCTCGCACCATCCGGAGCGCGCGGGCGTGGTCCGCTCGTTCAAGCCGACCGGGCACCGTCACACCGCCGAGATCGTCCAGGAGTGCACCTTCAACGGCGTGACGCCGCGCATTTCCTTCTCGGCGACCTCCACCGATGCGGTGCGTGGCATCGTCGCGACCTCGCACGTCTTCACGACGGAGAAGCTGGCCGACAAGGATCTCTGGAAGATCTACCGCGCGGCCTACAAGGACGAGCCGTTCATGCGGATCGTCAAGGAAAGCAGCGGCATCCACCGCTATCCGGAACCGAAGATCCTCTCCGGCTCCAACTACGGCGATGTCGGGTGGGAGATCGACCCGCATTCGAACCGCGTGGTGGTGATCGCCGCGACGGACAACCTGATGAAGGGCGCGGCGGGCCAGGCCGTGCAGGCGTTCAACATCCGGATGGGCTTCCCGGAGGAAACGTCGATCGACTTCCCCGGCCTGCACCCGGTGTAGGAAGCAACAGACTTGCCAGAACCCGTAGCGGCTCAGCTTGTCTGAGCCATCGGCCGAAGGCCGATATCCGGTGAGGAACTTGGCGAACGGGAACGAAGCTCGCCTGCCATGTCATCCCGAGCGGCCATAATGCGGTGGACGAAGGCAGCATTGGAATGGGTGATTATGTCATCCCAAGCGAAGCGGCCCATACGTGGCGATGGCATTCGCAATGCAGCGGAGTCGAGGGATCAGCTACCCGTGCATGAGGTCGTCCATGCGACCCGATCCCTCGATGCGCTTCGCCACTCATGCACGGGTAGCCAATGAATCGCTTGCTCGGGATGACGGCAGGCGCGAAGTCACGCCAACGGGGCTGTCCAGGAGCGATCGGTCTCAGCGCGAGCGTGGCGAAATGGCGAATGCCAACCACAGCGGCCACAAGGGCCGCATCTACGGGAATGCGAAGATTCGTAATGTGGAAACCGTAGACGGTGACTCCACGCCAGGAGGAATGAACGGACCATGCTTGTCGTCAAGATCGGAGGGGGCAAGGCCATCGACATGGATGCCTATGCCCGGTTCGCGGCGGATGTCGCCACCATTGATGAACCCCTCGTCATCGTCCACGGCGGCAACGCCGAGTTCTCCCAACTCTCCGAGGCGCTCGGCATGCCCCCACGCATGCTGGAATCCGCGTCCGGGCGCGTCTCCCGCTATGTGGATGCCGCAACGATGGACGCGATGCTGATGGCCTACGCCGGCAAGGTGAACAAGCGCCTCGTCGCCGCCTTCCAGCACGCCGGTGTGAACGCCGTCGGCATCAGCGCGATCGATGGCGGCATCGCGGTCGGCAAACGGAAGCCGGTGATCCGTGGCACGGAGGACGGCAAGACGCGCGTCTTCCGCGACGATCACGCCGGTTCGGTGAAGGATTTTGATCCCACCTTGATCCAGGTCCTGATGGATGCCGGGTATGTTGTCCTCGTGACGCCCCCGGCCCTCTCCGACGAGGGCGTGCCGATCAACATCGACGGCGACAAGCTCGCGCTCGGCCTTGCCGAGGCGATGGGGGCACGGGGCCTGCTCTTCTTCTCCGATACCCCCGGCCTGCTCGCCGACCGGTACGACGAATCCACCCTCATCCGCTCGCTCGATGCCTCGAACCCCGAGGAAGCGCTGGCGGCGGCGGCGGGCCGGATGATCGTGAAGGTCGAATCCGCCATCAAGGCGATCGAGCGTGGGGTGGGACAGGTCATCTTCTCCGATGCGCGGGTCGAACGCCCCATCACACGGGCGCTGGCCGGCGAAGGCACGGTCGTGAAGGCGTCGGGAGCGATCGCCGTCACCACCTCCAGCGATGGAAACGAGGCATAGGCGTGGGCAAGGTGCAGGCGGTCGTCTTCGACTTCGGCGAGACATTGGTCAACGAGACGCGAATGTGGGAGATCGTCGCCACGGTGGCAGGCGTCCCCTTCTTCACGCTGGCCGGGGTGCTGGGCGGCGCGATCGAACGCAGGATGCCGCATCGCGCGGTCTTCGATGAACTCGGGATCGCCCCGATCGAACCGCTGCAGCACGGCTACGTCCTCCAGCGCAGCGACTTCTACCCGGATGGCATCGCCGCCCTGAGCGCATTGCAGGAACGCGGCCTGCTGCTCGGCATCGCCGGCAACCAGCCCTCCGGCGTCGTGGAGCAGCTTGCCGGCCTCGGCCTGCCGCTGGACCTGATCGCCTCGTCGAGCACGCTCGGCGTATCCAAGCCCGATCCTCGCTTCTTCGAGCAGATCGCCCTGCAACTGCAACTCGCCCCAAACGAGATCGTCTACGTCGGCGACCGTCTCGACAATGACGTCCTGCCGGCGCTCTCGCTGGGAATGCACGCCGTCTTCATCAAGCGCGGTCCGTGGGGCTACATCCATTCATCGTGGCCGCAGGCGCATCGCGTCACCGACACCATCGCGTCGCTCTCGGAGATCGAGGGCATCATCGACCGGATCGAGGCGGGCGGTGCCTGACCTGCCGACGACCGATGCCCTGTTCGCCTACCCGCCGCGCCTGCTGGCGACCATCGGCCTGCCGTTCTCCGGCAAGTCGACGGCCTCCCGCGCGCTGGCGGAGGTGTTGGACGCCCATCTCGTCGCCATCGACGACATCATCGTGACACTCCGCGATGGAGCGACCGAGCTGGACATCGACTGGATCGCCCGCTACCACATCGCGCACCGTCGCCTCGCGGACGATCTGGTGCGTGGCGAGTTCGTCGTCTTCGATGCCGTCAATCATCGCCGCCACCAGCGAGACCGGTTGCGCCGCATCGCTCACCGTGCGGGGGCTGGCATCCGTTTCCTCTGGATCGCGACGCCAGAATCGGTCGCGCTCGACCGGCTGCGGAGGAACCACGCGAACCCGACCCGCCCGGACGTTCCGGAAGACGAGTTCCGCACGATCGCGAACGCCTTCCAGCCGCCAGACGCCGAGCCCGACGCGCTGCGCTACGATGGCCAGATCCCGCTCGCTCGCTGGGTAGAGGAGCTCGCCGACGCGCTGACGCTCCGCGACGACCTGTACAGTGATGGCGGCCTCGCCTTCCGTCGATGCTGACGCCCACGACCGGACACGTCCACCCATCATCCGCCCTCACCGATCAGGAACGCATGCCATGACCGACACCACCGCTTTCCCAACCTCCGTCGACACGATCCTCGAGATCGAAAAGACACATCAGATTCCCCTCTACGCCAAGCGAGACATCGCTCTGGTCCGCGGCGAGGGTGCCTACCTCTACGACAGCGATGGCAACCGCTACCTCGATGCGATGAGCAACTACGGCGTCGCCGTGCTCGGCCACGCCCACCCGCGTTTCGCCCAGGGCCTGAACGAGCAGCTACTCACCCTCACCACCTGCCACCAGAGCTTCGGCAACGATATCCGCGCCGCCTTCCTGGAGGAGCTGGACACCATCACGCCGGAGGGTGTCACGCGCTCGTTCGTCTCGAACTCCGGCACCGAGGCTGTCGAAGCCGCGCTGAAGTTCGCCCGCGCCGCGACGGGGCGCAACACCCTGGTTGCCCTCAAGCGCGGCTACCATGGCCGCACCTTCGGCGCGCTCTCCGCCACCGCTGACAAGAAGTACCGCGAGGCCTTCGAGCCGCTGCCAATCCCGGCGACCCACGTTGCGTTCAACGATGCCGAGGCGCTCGCCGCCGCTGTCGATGAGACGACCGCCGCCATCGTGGTCGAGCCAATCCAGGGCGAGGGTGGCATCCACCCGGCGGACATCGAGTTCCTGAAGGCCGCCCGCCAGATCGCGACCGACAACGGCGCGGTCCTGATCGCCGACGAGATCCAGAGCGGATTCCGCACCGGCGATCCGTTCGTGAGCGTGGCCCAGGGTGTGACGCCGGATATCATCGTCACCGCGAAGGCGCTGGCCAACGGCTTCCCGATCGGCCTCACCCTCGTCACCGACCCGATCAGCACCGCGCTGCCGGGCGGTGCCCACGGCTCCACCTTCGGCGGCAATCCGCTCGCCATGCGGGCCGGCTACGAGACGCTGCGCATCCTGCGCGAGGATGGCCTCTACGAGCGCGCCAAGTCCATCGGCGCATCACTGATCGCCGGAATCGAGGCACTGGGCAGCCCAAAGATCCGCGCCGTGCGCGGCAGCGGCCTGATGATCGGCATCGAGTTCAAGGGCAAGGCCGGTCCGATCCTGAAGGGCCTTCAGGAGAAGGGCGTGCTGGCATTGCCGGCAGGAACGCTCGTCATCCGCCTCCTGCCGCCGATGATCTGGGAGCAGGCGCAGGTCGACGAGTTCCTGACGACGCTCGCCGCTGTTCTCGACGCGGATGCCTAGCGGTGGTTCCGGTCGCGGTCGGCCAATAACGTTCGACCGCCGAACCCTCCTCCGGGCCGGCCTCGCCACCGGCGGCGCCCTGAGCGGGGCGTTTTCCATCCCGACCATCCTCCGCGCCGCCCAGGATCAGACTCCCCGGCGCGGAGGACGGCTGGAAGTCGCGCTCGCCCGGCTGCCGGTCGGAACGAGCATCCCCGGCGCGCGGCGACCGGAGGCAGGCTGGGTTGGCAGCCTCTGCCACGACACCCTCTTTGTGCCAACGGCCATCACGGCCAAGGCAAAGACGAGCGAGACACCGCTCGCCAGCGCCATCGCCATCGCCCCCGCCTGGAATCCGGAGCGCACCGAACTCACGTTCGCCGTGCGCTCCGGCGTCATCTTCCCGGATGGCAGCCTGCTCACCCCGGAGGATGTCGTCGCCAGCATCGAGCATGCCCGCGGCATCGCATCCCAGAACGGGTCAGCGTGGCGCTTCGAGCGTCTGGATGGCATTGAGGCCACAGCAGACGGCGTCCGCATCACGCTCACCCAACCGGACGCCGCCTTCACGACCACCATCTCCGATCCCTCGATCCCGATTCTGCCCGCCTCGACCCTGTCCAATCGCGCCACATGGACGATCGCCGATCTTCCCGCCGGGAGCGGCCCGTTCACGCCGGGCACGGTGACCAATGGCGAGCGCTTCGGCTTCGATGCGAACGACCTCTTCTGGCAGGTCGGGCGGCCGCGTCTCGACGGCGTCACCGTCACGGGGATCGAGGAGGACACCCAGCGCACGGTCGCGCTCGTCACCGGCGGCGTCGACATGATCGTGGACGCTCCCCTGCTCGACATTCCCAGCCTGCGCGAGGACACGAACATCACCCTCGTCGGCGGTCCCAGCAATCGTGCAGTGCGTGCTGGTGACGAACTACCAGCGCGGGGCGACCAGCGACCGCCGGCTGCGTCAATTGCTGGCCGGCGCGATCGAACGGTCAGCCCTCGTCCGCGTCGCGACCGCGAAAGAGGCATCCGCCGAACAGACGCTCTTTCCCAAGGCGAGCTGGCCGGGTCTCGACCAACCGCCGGAGCCGACCGACTGGACGGCATCGCGCGAACTCCTGACCGCGCTCGGCTACCCCGTCGGGCTGCCGTTGCGCCTGATCGCCGACGAGCGGGACGGGTCCGCCGCCAACGCCGCCGTGCTGATCCAGGAGCAACTTTCGTACGTCGGCATCGCGATCACGCTCGACCTGCTGGACGAACAGGCACTCCGCCGCGCGCTGGCAAACCGTGACTACGACCTCTTCATCACCTCCACCCCGGCCTGGCTCGATCCACACGAGCTGGTACGCCCGCTCCTGCACTCCGATGGTCCAGACAACCTGATGGGGTACCGCAACTCGCTGGTGGACCGCCTGATCGACCGGGCGATCGCTACCCCCGACCAGGCGACTCGGGCAGCGGCCTACCAGCAGCTCCAGCAGGTGTTGCTGGTGGAAGTGCCATTCATCGTCCTCTTCTTCCCCAACACCTACGATGCCATGACATCCCGCCTCCAGGACTACGGGTGGTATCCTCCCGTGCGTGCCCTCGGGATGCGCACGGCATGGCTCGAACGCGCCAATCCTTCATCCTGATGGGGCACGGCAGACCGGTCCGCGTAACGCGAACCGGACGCGCCCGCCGAAACGTGGCACCATAGCAGGCAACAGGTCGTTCACTCGCATCGGGAATGATCCCGATTCACACGCAGGAGTTCTCCGTGTCCATCGGACGTTCGACGCTTGCCCGTCGCGGACTCGTTACCCTCACGGCAGCAGCCGTCTTCACATCGTCGCTCTTCGGCATCGCCTCCAGCGTGGCCGCCCAGGATTCCACCCCAGATGCCTCCCCGGCGTCGTCCCCCGTCGCCTCGCCCGCCGCGTCGCCGGTTGCCATCACCGGCACTCCGGTGGATGTCTCTGGATGCTGGCCAGATGCAAGCGTCGGCCAGTGGATGAGCATGCACGACGGCTACACGATCTTCGAGCAGTGGTCGACCCCGCCCCAGATGGTGATCGACCCGGCTGGGCACTACACCGCCGTCATCCACACCACCGCTGGTGACATCACGGTGCAGTTGCTGGCCAGCGATGCGCCGACGACGGTCAACAACTTCATCTGCCTCGCCGGCAATGGCTTCTACGACAAGACGAAGTTCCACCGCGTCATCGCCGGATTCGTCGTGCAGGGCGGAGACCCGACCGGCACCGGCATGGGTGGCCCTGGCTACCAGTTCGCCGACGAACTGCCGGGCGACAGCCTGGATTACTCGGCGGGCGTGCTCGCGATGGCGAACTCCGGCGCGAACACGAACGGCAGTCAGTTCTTCATCACCCTGGCGGATCTCTCCGGCCAGCTCCCGAAGAACTACACCATCTTCGGCAAGGTGATCGGCGGCATGGATGTCGTGACGGCACTCGGCAACACGCCGGTCACGACCTCGCCGACGGGCGAAGCGTCCGCGCCGACGCAGCCGATCGGCGTGACTGGCGTGACGGTGATGCAGAACCCGTAAGGGATCGCCCACCCAGCCTGACCAGTCCCACGAATCCCCCGGAATGCACAGTACATTCCGGGGGATCGTGCTGTCCCGGCGTGTCTGGCGCAGGCGGTGGAACCGGGCAGGGGTGCCAGATCGGTGAAACCGGCCAGAAACCAGAGGGGATACGGTGACGTTTCAGTCACCGTCGACCGGACGACCACCCAACCCCGGAGGGCTAGCCGTGGGAATCATTTTCGCCATTATCGTGCTCATCCTCACGTTCGTTCTCGCGGCAATCGCCCGAACCCAAGACCATGTCGAGGTGGAGATGTTCGATTCCGAAATCTCCCACACCGAACGGCCCTGACGGGCGTCCTCTCTCCCCTATCCTGACCGCTCGCGTCCGGCGACGATCCCCAAACAGGCAGAACCGGCCCACCACGCGGGCCGGTTCTCGTGCGTCCCATACCGAATCCGACTGGTCTGGCAGTGCATGGGGAGCGATCCCGAAGGATGGTGGCATCGGACCGACACGCGGTCGGTCCCTACGAAAGTATGCCCTGTACGGAGGGAGTCCTGAGCGACGCCGAAGGACCGCGTGTCGGTCCGGCCTCCCCACCCGTCATGCCAGCCATCCAAACACCCACCCGGAACCCAGGACCACCGCTACGACCCCCGCTCCAGCCGCCCCGTCCAGCGCCGCAGAAATGCGGGATACGCTGCATCATCGACATCGCCACGTCGGCGACGGATCGCGTGAAGGCCGGCCAGCGCGAACGCCGCCAGCATCGCCGCCGTCGCGACCCCCGTCACCAGCAGCCCGATCGTCACCTCGCGCGGCTCATACCGGAAGACGACCGTGTGCTCCCCTGCCGGCAGCGCGACGCCACGAAGGGCGCCGTTCGTCTGCAACACGTCCACCTGCGCACCATCGACGAAGGCGTGCCACCCCTTGTCATACACCTCGCTCAGGACGAGGAGACCAGGCGCATTCAACGTGGCCTGGACCGTGATCGATTCCGGTGCGAAGGATGTCACCGTCGCAGAGTCGGCGGCGCTCCCTGCTGGCAGGGGCGACACCGCGGGTACGGTCCCATCGACGAACGCCACCGTATGTCCATCGATTTCCCCGGTGGCCAATTGGGCCAGCCCCACACCATCGTCGTTGGGGCGAACGTCATGCACAATCCACGCGCGACTGTACGCACGAGGGTTCTCGTAGATCACGACTTCCGCGTCGCGGTAGACCTCCTTGCGGTCCTTCGCCATCACCACCACATCCGCGCGGTCGGCGGGCAGCGTGGCATCCACAACGATGTAGCGGACATTCAGCATGTCCAGCAGCGGCGACTGCGCGCCATTCCAGAGCAGGTCGAGATAGTGGTAATTCTGGGCCTTGCCGTTCATCGCCAGGACGTAATCGGCGTAGGCCTTGAGCTGGAGCGGGTTGTACCCCTGCGTCTGTTCCAGCCCCAGCCGGAACGGACGTCCATTCGTCATGATCGCCATGATCGGCGGCCACAGGCGCCGATCCGGATAGGTGAAATCCCCTTCATTCTCGTAGTAGCGCCCACCGTAGCCCACGTAGCGGAAGGGAGGCTGGGTCGCCTGTTGCTGCTGGAGGAATGCCGCGCCGGTGCCCGGCTCCGTGCGGGCGAGGTTCCGCGCAATCGCGTCCTGCGTGACCGGGTTGGACGACCACATCAGTTGGGCGGTGGGATCAGGCTGGAGATTGAACTGCGCATCGACGATGTTCCGGCCAGCCGGGAACCAGAAGGCCATCACCACGACCACGCAGGAGAGCATCTGCATGATGCGGGTGTACGTGATCCCCTCCCACGCCCCACGGACCGGCAAGGCCATCGCCACGACGATGACCGCCGTCGTGATCACCGCCGCGAGGTAGGGGCTCCAGCCAATCCACACCCCGCGTGAGGACATCCATGCCCCAGCCGCCCCCACGACCCCGAGCGGCAGGATCGCGACCGGAATCAGGAGGTAGCGTCCGCGCCGATCGAGCACGCCCTGAAAGCCGATGCCCGCAAGCATCGCGATGCCGGGAGCCATCAGCCAGGTGATCCGGCCCGGACTGTGGATGTGCATGCCATGGAACAACGGCAGGAGGTCGAAGAGCCACAGGAATGGCTGTACACCCATCGCCAGCAGGAAGATGATCGCCGTGACGCCCGCAAAATAGGATGCGCCGTAGCGACGTCCGACGAGCAGCACCGCGAAGAGACCGAGGATCGCGGCCACCCCACCGATATTCGAGCCCTGCCGCGCGTAGGAATCGTTGAAGAGGATCTCCACGATGTAGGAAAACGGCACGAACGGCGAATCGACCGCGCCGGTCAACCCCTCGTAGGTGCCACCGGGATTGATCGACGCCGCGTTGAAGGCAAGACGCGGCAGCAGGCCCGCCGCCGCGAGTGCGAACCCGGTTCCGAACGCACCCAGCCCGACGATCCCGGTTTCCACGATCCGGCGCAGCCACGGCAGGTCTTCGCCCGGCCCGACGAAGAGGCCGCGATAGACGACCCATGCCCCGACGATCATCAGGGCGTTGTACATCCCTTGTCCCAGCCACGCCGCGCACAGCTGGCTGACTGCGATCCCCGCGAGAAAGATCGACGCCAACCGGTAGCGCCAGTCCCGCGCCCGGAAGGCCAGTTCCACCCCCAGCCAGCCGAGCGGAATCCAGGTGTTCGTCTGCGCGCCGACGGTGCAGCAATCGGTCTGGGTGTAGAGGAAGGGACCGAACTCGAGGAGCGTCGCGGCCAGCATCGCGGCCATCGCGCCCAGCCCGAGGACGCGGGAAAGGATGTACGTCGAGAGCCCCGCGACGACCAGCTGGATGAGGATATAGAGCTTCATCCCCGTCGTGACGGACGCGATGGAGAACGCCAGCATCGCCGGCAAGTACATCCAGCCTGATTCCGGATCGCCCGCGAACGGCGATCCGCTGAAGAGGTGCGGATTCCAGAGCGGCAATTCGAAGGCCGACAGCCGGTCGCCAAGGTAGCCATACCACGGGATGAAGAAGGCCAGCAGGTCGTGGCGGCTCAACCAGTTGTCGTACGTGAAACGATGCCAGCAGACGATGAAAGTGAACAGCGCCAGCACGGACACGGCGAATATATCGACACTATGGCGCTCGAACCAGGAGCTCTCGCGGACTGAATCCTCGTCAGGGTGTACGAAAGGTCCCGGCGTCATCGATGTCATTTCTCCCCAAGGCTGGCGTCCGGGCATGCCGCGCCCGGTCGATGATCCTGATCCCAGTATCGTGTACGCAGCCTGCCCGTGCAGGTGAGCCATCCGTATCGAACGCCCAGATCCCGGCACCGATTCCGCGCATCGGCGACAATGAGCCGAATCAACCATTCGGCGACCATCCTGGATGCCCGCGCCGACCCGTCCCCACAGTGATTGCAGGACCTCCCGTGCCCACCTCCCGCCGCCCTAACAAGACTCCACGCACGCCAGCCAAGCGAACGTCCTCCGGCTCCTCGCAGGTCGGTGACCGCCCCGCCGCCCCGAGTCATCCCCGCGACGCCGGACGTCCGCGTGCCGAACGACCAGCCCCGAAGGACGCCCCACGCTCGACGCCACAGCTGACGAAGGCCGCCCGCGCGCAGGGCACCGTATTCATGGGGCACGTCGTGCCCGGCCTGGAACGTCTGGCTGCCCGCGAGCTGACCGATGAACTCGACGGCGCGGAGATGATCGAGACGCTGAAGCAGTTCGACGAGCGTACGAGCCTCCTGCTCTTCAGCTACGGCGGCGACACGGCGGATCTGCTGGAACTAACGCTCTTCGAGGATGTCTTCGTCCTGGTAGTCGATCGCGCGGGCATCGGCGGCGAGCGGGCAGCCCTGAAGACGGTCGCGAGCCTGATCGCCAGCCCGGCGCTAGACGAGGCCTTCCGCATCGCGAATCCGATCCTGCCGGGGAATCGCCGCAAGCCAACCTACCGCGCCATCGCCCGCATGTCTGGCGAACACGCCTACCGCCGCACCGATCTTCGCGCCACGGTGGAGAAGGCCGTCGCTGGGCGGCATCCGGATTGGGCGCTGACCGATCCCGCGCGAATCGAGGTATGGACGCAGCTGGTGGGCGATCGTCTCGTCTCCGGCGTCCGCCTCTCCGACGAGTCGATGCGCCAGCGCACCTACAAGCTCGCGAACCTCCCGGCCTCCCTGAAGCCCACGGTCGCCCGCGCGATGGCGGTCCTGACGAAGCCGAAGGACGACGATGTCTTCCTGGACCCGATGTGCGGCGGCGGCACGATCCTGATCGAACGCGCCCACGCCGGACGTTACGCCCGGCTGGAAGGCGGCGACATCGAGCATGCGGCCGTGCAGGCTTCGTTGGAGAACATCGGCACCCGCTACAAGCCGATCGAGGTGCAGGAGTGGGATGCGCGCTCCCTCCCGTTCGCGGATGGAGAGATCTCGGCGATCGCTTGCAACCTGCCGTTCGGGAAGCAGATCGGCACCCGGGAGGGCAACCAGAAGCTCTACCCGAAGCTGCTGGATGAATGGACGCGTGTCCTGAAGCCGGGCGGACGAATGGTGCTCCTGACGAGCGAGGGGCGCTTGCTGCGGGCGTTGGCGAAGGATCGTCCGGGGCTGGTCTGGGAGCAGAACCTGCACGTCGTGGTGCGCGGGCTGCCTGCCGAGATCTTCGTCCTCCTGCGCGTCCCGGACGCCTCCTGACGGGTCGTGTTTCGAGCAGAAATCAGAACGGTTGCCCCATCACGTCTGCAATCTCGTAGATGCGGCCCTTGTGGCCGCCTTGAGGATGGCGGCCACAAGGGCCGCATCTACGCCTCATCAATGGCAACCATTTCGAAGCCGGTTTGTAGGAGGCGGCCCTCGCAGTTGCGAGCAGAAGCGCGCCTTGGCCCTGACGTTCCACTGACGGCAACGCGCGCGCATGGGTTCCCGAGACCATCGCGACGACATGAAGACGCCGGGAGTGGTTGATCCCCTCCCGGCGTTCTCCTGTGGAACGACATGACGCCGTCCCCTCGATCCGCGCCAACGCGTGAATCGGCCTACTGCTTGGCGAGCCAATCCTGAACCGCCCAGCCGGTCGTGCCGCCACTCGTGCGGAACTGCCACCAGACGTAGCCATTCGCCGAGGTCGGGCCACCGGTGATCGTTCCGGTCGTGCCCGCCGCAAGGACCGCAATCACGCTCCCGGAAGTGCCAGCCGAGGAGCGGAAGTTCACAGCATCCGTCACGCGGATGGCATCCCCCATCACGAACTTGCCCGGCGCAGGCGTCGTCGTGGAGCTTGCCTTCACCCATACATCCTCGATCGACCAACCGGTCTTGCCTCCGGAGGTCTGGATGTTCCACCAGATCAGGCCGTTCGCCGTCTGTGGGCCGCCAAGCACGGTCGCCGTGGCCCCGCCATTCACGAACGTTACGACGGGATTCGACGTCCCGGCGCCACTCCGGATATTGACCGACTCCGTCGCGACAATCGCATCCCCGACCGCGAACGTGCCCGGTGCCGATGTCGTGGTGGTGGTCGTCGTCGGACCCGTCGTGGTCGTCGTGGTGGTCGTTCCGGAGGATGTCTTCGTCAGCCAGTCCTGGACTGCCCAGCCGGTCGTACCGCCGCTGGTGATGAACTGCCACCAGACGTAGCCATTCGCCGAGGTCGGGCCGCCCGTCACCGTGCCCGTCGTGCCCGCCGCGAGGACCGCGATCACGCTGCCCGACGTGCCCGCCGAAGAGCGGAAGTTCACCGCATCCGTCACGCGCAGGGAGTCCCCGATCACGAACTTCGCACTCGGAGCCGCTGTGGTGGTGGTCGTCGTGGTCGTTCCCGAAGTCTTTGCGAGCCAGTCCTGAACCGCCCAGCCCGTCGTGCCGCCGCTGGTGCGGAACTGATACCAGAGATACCCGTTCGCCGAGGTTGGCCCAGCAAGCACCGTTCCCGTGGTTCCCGCAGGCAGCTGCGCGATGATCGACGCGGACGTGCTCGGCGAGGACCGGAAGTTGAGCGCCTCGGTCACGCGCAACGTGTCGCCGACAACGAACTTGTTGGTGCCCGGCGCAGAGGTCGTCGTGGTCGTGGTCGTGGTCGTGGTCGTTCCGGACGACTTGGCCAGCGAATCCTGAATCGACCAGCCAACGGTGCCACCACTCGTGCGGAACTGCCACCAGGTGTACCCGTTCGCGGTCTGCGGGCCACCGACGACGGTACCGGTCGTGCCAGCCTGCAACAGGGCGATCACCGAGGCGGACGTGCTCGGGGCCGAACGGAAGTTGACGGCATCCGTGACGCGGATGGTGTCACCGAGGACGAACTTGTTGGACCCGCCGGGGGCACCGGAGGCGACCAGGTTGTTCTCCATCACCCAGCCGCCGCCGAAACTGCCGAACACCCCGTACCAGATGTAGTCGGTGACGCTGATGGGCGGCTGCGTGATCGCGAACGGGATGCCGGCACCGACATTTGCGACCACCGTCTGCGCAATGCCCGGTCGCGGACGGATGTTGATCGTCGTCGTCGCCTGCACGGTGTCGCCAACCGCGAACTTGGCGGTCGGATTCTCGTCCACTGGCGCAGCGGCGAAGTTGGTCTTCACCGACCAGCCATCGCCCACGTTCTGCACGCGAAGCTGATACCACTCGTAGCCATTGGCTTCGAGCGGACCCGCCATGACGAACGCCCAGGAATTGCGCGGTACCGCCGCAATGATGGAGGCGCTGGTGCTCGGCTGGGTGCGAATATTGGTGTCAGTGGTATACCGGACGTTGACTCCATAGGCGTAGTCGCCCTCCTCCAGCGGAGGCGGCTCCGGCGGAGAGACGATCAGGTAGCGCGCGGAAACCCATCCATCCGGGCCGGACCAGTCGATCTTGTACCAGTTATCGGTATTGCCGATGACCGGGCCATCGATCACGGTCGCCACGTCGCCATGATTGATCTGGCCGACCACGGAGGCAGCCGGACTGCCCTGGCTGCGCACGTTCAGGGGTTGCTGGTCGTCCGTCTGCACGATCACGCGGTCCCGGATGGCGATGCCGCCGGGATTGTCCGTCTCCAGATCCCCACTGGCGAGCGTCTGCGCGACCATGCTCCGAATATCCGGAAGGTCGTAGTAGAGCATATTGCCGGGGCAGGTCGTCGCATTGACATCGCGGTGACCGGCGATAGTCGGGAGATTCGATGCCTCCTGAATCGGCCCGCTGCCCAGGGGATCGAGATCGCGCACCACCCAGGAGAGGATGGCGACGAGGCCGGCAACCGAAATGTTCGATGGCGGCGAAACCTGGTAGTCACCGATGATGCAGATGCCGGAGCTGCCGATCGCGAACTCGTAGGAATGGCCACCGATCACGTTCTGACCGCCGTAGCGCCCTTCGTAGATGCGGCCGTTCTTGTCCACCAGGTAGTTGTAGCCGATATCGCCCCATCCCTGATCGACAGCGTGGTAGTAGTAGATGGAGCGGATCGCCACGACCGGGTCCTGCGCCGTGGAGGTGTCGGTGTGGTGCACGATGGCGTGCGTCACCGTCTCATACTCCGACGGCCAGATCTCGCCATAGGTGTCGAAACGATAATTCTCGTTCGCGCCCCATCCCTGGCGGGTCACGATGGTCGGCGGCACACGGTCGTCGGTCGTCGCGGCGGTGAAGTCCTGCTCGTTCGCCGCATCGACATCCTGCGCCCACGGGCCGTCGGTGGCGTCGATGTAGGTGAACGAGAGTCCATCGACGCTCCCCGGATTCCCGTCCTGATCGACGGTCCGATAGCGGACGTAGACCTCGCCGTTGGTGAAGATCAGCGGGGTGAAGAGACGGTTCTCTCGGGTCGGAGGTCCACCATCCTCCGTGTTGGCGGCAATCCGATAGGTGTCGCTCCAGGTCGCGCCATCGACGCTGATCTGCACCTCGATCACCGGCCACGAGCCGACGCTGCCGTTCCAGTTCGCCCCGAGGGCGTAGAACGGATAGTCGGCCTCCCACGTCTGGAAGTCCCCGGTCGCGGCGGCAGTGAAGCCACCTGACTCGGCAGGCGTGAAGCGACCGGCGCGGGTGCCGCCCACTTCCTGCGCGCTGGCCGTGGATGGTCGGAGGGCGGTCTTGCCCCCGACACCGCCGGCCATGCCGATCGCCGCGAGGCCAGCCGCCGCCTGCACGATAATGCGCCGATTGATGGGGCGCCGCGCAATCCGGGGTTTCGGTGTCGTGATGATGCGCGTGGTGATGGCCTCGTGGCGCGGACGGCGTGAGATCGTCGACGGGTCGATCCTGAGTCATGAAGCCCTGCTTTCCCCCGAACGTGCAGACGATGCCGCGCCCTTCTGCAGGCGCGACGAGGTGCATCGCATCGGCCAGGCGTCCCCACCTCAACCCCACACGTTGGTCCAGGACGCTACGGGGCCGCTCGGCCAATGCACAATGTTTGGACCAGCATACACCAGCCCCTTCGCTCTGCAGGCCGATTTCTCGCATGCTCGGATCGCCGTTGGCACTATCCGGGGGTCCCGCCCCCTTGGTCCACCCACGAGAAAAAACGCGCCGCAGGTGTTGCGGCGCGCTCTCGTTCAGATACGTTCAGACTGTTGCGAGCCCCGGATCAGCCGGTCCCGTCCACCGAGTTATCCCCGGCGGGAGACTTGCCCTCCATGTCCGGGCTGACGCGATAGACGTTGCCGCGTCCCGCGTAGTCGCTCTGGAACCACCGCTCCTCGGTGAGCTCTCCGGAGGCATCGTAGACATCGCGCATGAAGCCGACGTTGATGCCATCCTGTGGCCACTCGGACTGCTCGATGGTTCCGGCAGCGAGGGTGTCGTCCACGACCTCGACATCCTGATTGTCCGTGATCGGCTCGCTCTCGGTGAAGTCCGAGATCTTCACCGTGCGCCCGTCGTCGGTGCCGTAGATGCGGACGTAGGCCTTCGGGTAGCTCGTCCACGCGGAGACCAGAATCCAGCCCGGCGTGTTGTTCGTGAAGGTGAAGTCGCCCCAGTACTGCGGATCGTCGCCTTCCTGAAGGATGGAGGCATCGAAGCCCTCCGTCCAGCCATCCGCCTCGTATCCCTTGAGGCGATAGCTGTGCGGGTTCCACTCGCCGATCGGCATGCCAGCCAGCAGTGCCGCCCGGAAGGTGGTGGTGGACACCTGGCAGATGCCGCCGCCGATATCGCGACCGACGCGTTCCGCCACGATCACCCCGGCCTCGACATAGCCCTTGTCCGCCGTGATCGCCCCGATCGCGCCGTTGAAGGAGAATTCGCCGCCCGGCCGCACGAGCGTCCCGTTCAGCAACCCGATTCCGACGTAAATGTTGGTGTCACGCGCCTCGGACCCGTTGCTGAAATCGGAATCGCCCGTGGCCAGCGCCGTGGTGATACCAAGCGCCCCGAGGTTGTTCGCATCGATCTCCGGCTTCGTGACCGCCACCGGCAGGTCGAAGGACTTGTTCGACCCGAGGAAGCTCGAAACCACCGCATCGGCGAACTTGTCCGGCTCCAGCGTGTACCCATTCTGGCTGTCGGACGTGGCGACCAGGCCCACGCCGTCGCTCCATGCGACGGTCGCATCGACCGGGCTGCTGTTCACCGAGCCGCTGTACTGATCGTTCAGGGCCGTCGCCAGCGCGTCGCGGTCCATGTCCAGCGCGACGTGGGGGCTGCCATCGACCAGCGTGGTCTCGACGGTGAGGTACTGCGTCAGCGTGGTCGGGTCGATCGTCAGCGCCGTTCCGCTGAAGTTCGCCGTGATCGGCGCCTTCACCGCAGCGGAGAGCATGTCGTAGTTGTCCTGAAGATCGCTGGCGCGGATCTTCGGCTGATCGGCCACCACGGGCATCGCCACGGAGATCGGCCCCAGCGACTGCAGCGCGGCCATGATCTGCTTCGTGGCCGCCGCCCGATCGACCACCGTCCCGACTTCGTCATTCGTGATGGTGACCGTGCCGCCATTCACCACGAGATCGGCATCCACCGCTGGATGCCCGATGTCGGAATCCACCTTGTCGAACCAGGCGTTAAGCTTGGTCTGATCGATGGACGTCTTGAGCGGAATCATCTTGTCATCGCGAAGCAGGGATCCGGTGACGGCCAGGCGATCGGTCGCGTCGCCCGAGCGGCCGACGCGCTCCGCTTCGGAGAGGGCGGAATCGACATCCACGGTGCCACCGAGTTCGGCCAGGGTCGGGGTCCACGTCTTCCCCTCGTAGGAGAAGGTGAATGTCCCCTGATTGATGGCATCGGCCCGCGCCTGAATGGCCGACTGCGCCTGCGATGGCGTCATCCCGCCAACCGAGACATCGCCAACGATGACGGCGGGATAGATGCGATCGCCATACGCAACCCGGAAGCCGAGCAGGCCGATGGCGAGCAGCAGGAGCACCCCGACCATCGCCAGGCCGAGCCGAGGCGCGGTCAGACGCAGCCGCCGCGCGAGCTGATCGCGCGAGAGCGGTCCCCGGAACCACGCGGCCACGCGGTTCGATTCCTTGGGCGGAACGGCGGGCGGCGGCAATGGACGTGGGCCGGGCCGATTGCTCCAACGCGGGGTCGGAGATCCCGGCAGGCTATTGGTTCGGGTGGCATTGCTTCGTTGGGCCATAGGAACTCGTTATCTCAAGGTGCCCCGCAGAGGTGATGCGGCTGCAACGCGACCAGAATGAACGGACACGATTCAGCGTGAAGGAGGCGCGAGGGGCAACGGCGTCACCCCTCGACTGCACCCATGATAGCGCTACTTCGGAACGAGGAAGGAGGTATTGAAGTCACGGTCGTAGAGAACGTTGCCATCCCCATCCTTCACCACACGGGTGAATCCGGCGGCAGTGGCCCCAGTGTCCTGGACTGCGGTCCAGTAGTTCTGGATTTCGACGCTCCGATCCGGCTTGGTGCCATAGATCTCGACGATCACGTACGGGTAGGACGTCCAGGTGTGGACGAGCAGCCAGTGGCCGGTGTCGTTCGTGAACCTGAAGTCGCCCCAGGTAGACGGATCGCCGACCTGAAGGATGGATGCATCGAAACCAGCACCCCAACCATCGTACTCGTAGTTGGCGATCTGGAAGGCATGGGGATGCCATTCGGTGATCGGGAACCCGCCATACAGCGCCGCCCGGAAGACCGTCGTCGAGATCTGGCAGATACCGCCGCCGATGTCCACGCCGGCGGTGTCACCAAAGATGACATTGGAGACGACGTACCCCTTGTCCTCGGTGATTGCCCCGATGGCGCCGTTGAAGGAATAGTCCTCGCCCGGTCGCACCAGCGTGCCGTTCGCCAGATCAGCACCGACGTAGATGTTCGTATCACGCGGACCGCCGCCGCCGGAGAAGTTGGAATCGCCCTTGCTGACCAGTTCCGTGATTCCGAGCGCGGCGAGATTGTTCGAGTCGATCTCCGGCTTGGTGACAGCAACTGGCACGGCGATCGACTTCCCTGACAGGAATCCATCACTCAGGGCCTGGGCGAGCGCCTTCGGCTTGAGTGTCACGCCATCGATACTCGCGACGGTGGCAACGACCTCGTCCCCGCCCCAGGCAATCGCCGCGTCGGTCGGCTTGCGGTTGATCTGCCCGGCGTAGGTGTCGTTCAGGTAGCTGGCCAGGCTTTCGACGTCCAGCGCGACCTGCACATCGCCCGTGCTCCCCGTTTCGACGATCACGTATGGTGCGAGATTCCTGGCCTCCAGCGAGAACTTCTGGCCCTCGAAGGTCAGGGAGAAGGTCGAAGCGAGCGCCGTGGCAATCTCGTCGTAGTGCGCTTGCAGATCGGCAGCGCGGACCTTCGGGTACTCCACCATCACCGGCAACTCTCCGGAGAACGACTCCAGCGATTGCAGGGACGCCAGGATCTTGGCGGTCGCGGCGTTGCGGTCGATCACAGTGCCATCGGCATCCGGCGAGATCTTCGGGGCCGCGCCATCGATCACAATCGAGGCGTTCACCGCCCGCTGGTCAATATCGGCGTCAACCGCGTCGAACCACGCGTTCAGCCTGGTGGAATCCACACTCGTGCGCAGTGGCACGGTCTGGTCGCCACGGAGCAGATCGTTGGTGAACGCGAGCTTCTGGGTGGTGTCCCCGGTCCGCCCGAGATCGTGCGCCTCGACGACTGCGGCATCGACATCGACCGTCGCGCCAAGCTCGGAGAGCGTCGGAGTCCACGTCTTGCCGCCATAGGAGAAGGTAACGAGGCTGTTCTCCAGCTCGTCGGCGCGGGCGCCCACCTTCTCGCTCGCCTGGCTCGGCGTCAGCCCTCCGACCTGAACATCCCCCACCACGACGGCAGGGTAGATGCGATCGCTATAGACGGCGCGGAACGCAAACAAGCCAATCGCCGCGATCAGGAGCAGCGCCGTGGCAGCAACTCCCAGGCGCGTCAGGCCGATCCCGACCTGCTGCAACGCCGATGGCCGAGGCGCCTGCGGCACTTCGGCCGACTGATCCTGCGACGACTCCGATGTCTTGCCGTGCCCGAACGCACGGGACACCTTGGCAACAAGGGTCGCGCTGGCGCGTCCCACGGCTCCAGTCGACGGCTCGGCAACCTCCGCACCTGGAACGGTTGTCTGCTGCGCCATATCCTCCCGAATCCCCAACAGCAACCGCCTGGCGTTTCTCCACGCCAACCAGTCACCCATGTCCCTCACGCGTTGCGTGTTGGCCAGTACGTCATATCGTTACGAGATTGCGCGGACCGGCAATCCAGCCAGGCGCTCCCTGTCGTTGTGAGATGGCACATCGTCGGCTGCCCCATCCTGGCAACCGGCCATCCGTCCCGATCCTCACGGATCGTCCCGACCGGCCTCGCACGCATCTGCTATCTCGTAAACGCAGCACGGCACGCAACGGATTCACAATCCTCTGTAAAGTATGGCACACCCGCCGCAAATCCTCGGGATAACGCGGGCGATCATCGTTCGCACTCATCGCCTGCCAGACGCGCCGAGCATGCGATTGCCCTTCCTGGTGAACGACACGACACCCCTACGCGACCGGCCTTGCCCCGCATGTCACAGTTTCGTGACATCTCCGCCGAAGAACGACAGCACTCCCAGCCTACGATAAGAATGTCAACGACGCGGCACCTCCCCCGCCGAACTTCCCCCTCGGCATGGCCCGTCATCGACACCCCTCTCCCCCCAAGGGACGGTCGCTTCCAGCCAAATGCGACCGTCCCTTTCCATTGCCCCGATTGGGCACGACCTCTTTTGCCGGATTGGCCGCCAGGTGCAAGAATGAGCGACGGAACATCGCCCGCTCGTCCCCCTGGAGGAATCCCGCACATGGTCGCCCCAGCCACCACACTCGACTCAGCGCTCATCCTCGATCCATCGACCGACATCGACACCCCGACCCTGATCGTCGACGAGGCGATCATGCACCGGAACATCGCGGAGATGGCCGCTTTCGCCAAGAGCGTCGGCGTCTCGCTCCGCCCGCACATCAAGACACACAAGACCCCGCAGATCGCCCGGCTCCAACTTGCCGCCGGCGCCATCGGCATCACCTGCGCCAAGGTTGGTGAGGCCGAGGTGATGATCGAGCAGGCCGGCGTGCAGGATGTCCTGCTTGCCTACCCCACCATCGGCGACCACAAGTTCCGCCGCATCGTGGAATTGCTGGAGAAGGCTCGGATCATCGTGGCGGTGGATTCCCTCGATGCCGCGAAGGCGATCTCCCGCTCGATGTCGCGCTACGATCGCGTGCTGGAAATCTCGATCGAGGTCAACACCGGCCAGAATCGCTCCGGCGTCCGCGCGGGTAACGATGCCGTGGCCTTCGCCCAGGACATCTCCCGCCTGCCGAACCTCCGGATCGCCGGGATCATGACGCACGAGGGCCAGGTGAACAGCCTGCCGCCGGATGAGATCGAACCGGCCGCCCTTGCTGCCGGTCGCGCGATGGTCGAGACGGCGGAGCGCATCCGCAGCCATGGCATCGAAGTGCCGACGGTAAGCGTCGGGTCCACCCCGGCCGCGATCTACACGCCGACGGTTTCCGGCATCACCGAAATGCGCCCCGGCACCTACGTCTTCAATGACAATTCGGTGTTCCGGCACGGCCGGATCGGGCCGAACCAATGCGCGGCCCGTTTCGTCGCGACGGTCGTGAGCCGCCAGTCCCCCACCCACGCCGTGCTTGATACCGGCCAGAAGTGCCTCGGTATGGATACGAGCGTCTCCCACAAGGGACATGGCTACATCGTGGGGCATCCCGATGTAGTGATCGCGAAGCTGAGCGAAGAGCATGGTGTCTGCGAGGTGCCGGAGGGCGAGACCGGCTTCGCGGTCGGCGACCGGGTGGAAATCATCCCGAACCACGTCTGCCCGACCGTCAACCTGATGGACGAGCTGACCATCGTCCGCGACGGCAAGATCGTCGATACCTGGACGGTCGCGGCACGCGGCAAGGTCCGATAGCCAATCGTCGGGAGCGATGGGGGAGCGAGTTCGCACGAACTCGCTCCCCCATCGCCGTTGCCACCGTATGCAAACCATACGTCCGCCGGTGTAGACCTGTCGTATATGAAACGTGCATCGACCATTCGATGCGGGGTTCTCTCGATACCAGCAGGATCGACCATGCGCGACCTCACCCACCTCCGGCAGCTCCTCGCCGAGCGCGTGCCGGACCGTTCCTTCCGGGGCCTGCTCCGGACATTTCCGGCCACGATCGCGCTCACCACGATCATCACCACCACCAGCCTTGCCACGCGCGGCATGTCCCACGACCAGTACGAGCGGCTCCTCTCCGACGTCGGAATGAGCTACGCGGAAGTCTGGACCCGCGATGCCTGGCACATGTTCACCGTCACGTTCATCCAGTCGACCCCGGGGAGTCGGGCCGGGCATGCTGGCGCTGCTCCTCGGCGGCCTCGGACTGGCCGAACTCCAGATCGGCACGCGGCGCACCGTGGCAACCTTCTTCCTCTGCGACTGGACCTGCACCATCGTCACGTCGGTACTCCTCAGCGCGATGATCCACCTCGACGTCACACGTGCAGCCGAGGGGTTCCGTGAGTTCGACGCGGGGTCGTCGGCCGCGGGGACGGCCACACTGGCCGCCGCGCTGGTGATGCTCTTCCCGAACCGCCTCGCGAAGGTCGCACTGGGGGTCGTGCTGCTCTGGAATCTCGCGAGCATCGGCTTCATCGACTTCGGCCCGGCGATGGTGCACACCGTGGCGGTTGGTGGTCGGCGCGCTCTTCGCGCAGCTGGATCTGGAAGCGCCGCCCGACTGTCCCGGCCACGGCGCCCGCGCTGAGCCTGCATCGCCTGACGGACGCCCCCTGCCTGAGGGGAGAAGTGAGAGAGGTGAGACTGAGGGTGACCGGCAATAGGGCGAGACTCCCGCCCTGAACGATGGCGGCTTCACCGTAGATGCGGCCCTCGCAGCAGCGGGCGGTCGCCGCCTGTGTTGCCGGACAACACGGCGGCCACAAGGGCTGCATCTACGAGGAGCGATACCGCCTATTGCCGGTCGCTCTGAATCCGGAAAGACCTTGATCGCACCCCAGAGGACGACATGACGTCCGCAGCGCTGGCGTTCTCGAACCCAGGCCACGCAACCCCGTATCAGCCCAGTCGTATGGAGGGCGACCCACATGGGGTCGCCACTCGTTACGTGCCCCTACCCGATGGCGACGCTGCCGCCCCGTTCCGCCGACTCCACCCCCGCGAAGAGCATCGCCAGGCTATGCAGGTTGTCCGTTGCGCTCGTTTCCGGCTCGGTGCCGGAGCCAACGGCATCCACGAAGGCGTGCAACGACCCCGCAAACCCGGATTGCGCCAACGGCTCCTGTCGCAACACCTCCGGCGCGGCGTTGCAATCGAACGCCTGCCAGGTGATCTGATCCTCGTGGTCCGCGCCAGCCCACCCAACCCATGCCAACCGCCCGCGATCGGTCAGGATGCGCCAGTCACCATTCCACGTCGTCTGCGGACCGACACTCGCCCAACTGCCCCGATAGACGACGGGCAGATCGCCCTCCAACCGGATCAGCGCGGCCAGGGAGACATCACCCTGATAGGGGCTGTCCGGGACCTTCCAGCTCTCGACGGCAATCGAGGTGGCGTTCCGCCCGGAGATGGCACGAAGCATGTCCAGATGGTGAATGGACATATCCAGCAGCAGGGGATTGTCCATCGCATAACGAAAGTTCTCGGCGGGCCACATCGCCCGCGAATCCTTCATGAACACGATCTCGATCGCCACGGGCGTGCCGTAGTCGCCGCTATCCAGCAAACGCCGCAATGCCCGCACCGGCGCGTGATACCGATAGTTCTGGCTCACCATCAGCGTCAGGCCGCGTTCCGTCGCGAGTTCAGCAATGGCCGTTGCATCCTCGATCGTCGTGGCAAGCGGCTTCTCGATCAGGACGTGCTTGCCCGCCTCCAGCGCGGCGGTCGCCACGGCGCGGTGCGTCGCCGGCGGCGTCACGATCAGGACTGCATCGGCCTCGACGAAGTGTAGGGCCTCATCCATCGACACGAAGATCTGGGTCGGCGGGATGCCGTCCTCCTCCGCCACCGTCCGCGCCCAGGTGGACGGGTCGGCCACCGCGACGAGGTCGATGGCATCGCCATCCGCCGATTCGCGCTGCAAGAGGGTCAACCACGTCCTGCCGTGCCCACCGATACCTGCCTGAACGATCCTCATCGCCATGAACGACCCTCCTGGAATACACGCGAACGGGACACGCCGTTCAGCTCTGCGCGACCGGGAGCGAGAAGCGGAACGTGGTCCCCTGCCCGACCTGGCTCTCCACCACGATGGTGCCGCCGTGTTCTTCCACAATCTGCTTGACGATGGAAAGGCCGAGACCGCTGCCCCCGGCCCTCCGTTTCGAGCGTTCCGCCTGGTAGTAGCGCGTGAAGACATTGGGCAGCACATCCGGCGGAATGCCTCGGCCCGTATCGGATATCGCCACTTCCACCAGGCTGCCGCGCTGCACGGCCTGCACCACGATCAGTCCACCTTCCGGGGTGTGTCGAAGCGCATTGTAGAGCAGGTTGTTGATGACCTGGCGCACCCGCGTTGGATCGGCATACACCGGCGGAATGTCCGGATTGACGAGCGATTCCACCGTCACCTTCTGCTGGGACCATGCGAGGGCACGCAACCCGAGCACGGCCTCCCCGACGACATCGGGCACCGACATCGCAATGAGATCGAGGCGCAGGCTGTGCTCCTCCAGCTTGGCCAGCGTGAAGAGATCGTCGATCAGGTGGACGAGCATCCGGGTTTCGTGCTGGATCACGTCGATCGAGAAGGAATCGACCGGTCGCCCCTGATCGCGCGCCTCCACCATGCGCTCCGCAGTGCCCTGGATGATCGAGACGGGGGTACGCAGATCGTGGGAGACGTTCGAGATGAACGCGCGGCGCGAACGGTCGTTCGCCGCGATGCGTTGGCCCATCTCATTGAAGCGCTCGCCGAGCCTGCCGATCTCGTCCCGGCGCTGCACCGTGACGCGGGTATCCAGGTTGCCTTCCGCGAAGGCGTCGGCCGCCCCCGCGAGACGGTCCAGCCGCTTCGAGATGGAGCGCGCCCGCCAGACGCCGAAGGGGATCGCCACCAGCAGGGCGGGTATCGAGAAGAGCCAGATCTGCTTGGCGTTCTCCAGGGCGAACTCCCGCACGAACGACCAGCGCGACGGCCCCAGCAATGCCGGCAGGGTCGGCCCTTCGAGCAGGAACACTCCACGAACCTGCCCGTTCTCCGAGACGATCGGATAGGCTGCGATACTGCGCCCACCAACCGCCGAGGAGAGATAGACCGTCCCCGACTCAGGATCGCTCTCCCCGTTCAGCCCGAGAAGACGCGAGACGGCCCAGGAAAACTCTCCGTCCCCGATTGCGCCGACCGACTCCCCAATCCCGGCATAGCCATCATCGGAGGAAGCGACCACCTCTCCCGCTGCGTTGAGCACGATCGCGTGGGTGATCCCCGGCTGGCCAGGGAACTGGCTGTCGTTTGCCTCGAATCCCGGAATCTGCCCGGAGACAATCTGGATCAACCTGGCATCGACCGCCGCCAGCGCATCCGCATCCCCATCGATCGCAGACACAAGCCGATCCGAGCCAATCCAGAGCGCGTAGGCACGGCTGGATTCCCCCAGATACGGATTCAGCAGCACCTGCTGATACTGGAAGATCTCGGCGACGGGTTCCCAGAAGAGGGTGGCGACGATCGTGGCCTGGATCAGAACGACTGCCAGCAACACCGCCGCGACGTAGCTGACGACGAGCTGGATGGCGGTGCGCTGCCGGAAGAGCCGGGCCGGTGTGCAGATGCCATACCAGATCGCATGCAGCCACCGTCGCCAGCGCGGTGTCGTCGCCGGTGAGGCCTCCGGGGACGCCTCTCCATGCAGGTTCGCGCTCGCCACGGTCAGCGCTCGGACCGGGTCGGTGATGCAGGGTCCGCCGTTGCGGCGATCTCCCGCTCGTACTTGTAGCCGACACCCCAGAGGGTCACGATGCGGTCCGCCGCTCCGCCGGACCGCCCCAGCTTGCGGCGCAGGCGCTGGATGTGGGTATCGACGGTGCGTTCAAACCCGGAGAACGAATCCCCCCCACAGCCGATCGAGCAGATAGTTGCGGCTGAACACGCGGCCAGGGTGGGAGGCAAGCAGATAGAGCAGGTCGAATTCCTTGGCGGTGAGCATCACGTCCTCGCCATGCACGATCACCTCACGCCCCAGCGGGTCGATGCGCAGGCCATCGTGTTCGATCGGCTCATCCGTCGGTTCCTGCGTCTGCGACTCGACGCGCATCATCTCGACGCGGCGGAGGATGGCCGAAACCCTTGCCTGCAATTCGCGGAGGGCGACCGGCTTGGTGAGGTAATCGTCGGCGCCGAGCTCCAGGCCGAGCACCTTGTCGAGCTCGGTGCCTTTGGCGGTGAGCATGACGATCGGGACGATCCGCTCCTGGCGGATCTTGCGGCAGATCGTGAGGCCATCGACGTAGGGAAGCATCAGGTCGAGGATGATGAGGTCCGGGACGACGATTCCCGGGCCGGTGAGGCGGTCGAGCGCCTGCCGGCCATCCGGGATGATGTCGGTGACATGGCCATCCTCTCGCAGCGTCTGTGCGATCAGCTGCGCGAGCTCGCGTTCGTCCTCCACGATGACGATGTGCGCCATGATCCCTCCCAGGCTGTGCTGGTGCCGATCCGGATGCGGCCTGCCGCTCGTCGGAGAGCGTTGGCCGGTCATTCAGGAGCGATCCTCGCACCTGCGGGCGGTGATCGTCTTTCCGCTACGGCACCGTATTCAGAATGCTGCTCTAGAACGTCGTGGTGGTCGCCCATCGCGTGCCACTCGTATCGATCCACCGGCCTTGGGCGCCCGACTTGATCACGCCGTCGAGAATCTCCTGCACCTTCTCGCCATCGCTGAATGACGGCGAGACATCGACCGTATCGCCTTGCCGCATCGCCCGCGCCCAATCCTCCATCAGCATGATGGTGGGGCGGGTCAGGTAGTGGCCGAATTCCGGCAGCTTCAGCTTCAGGCGCTCCGGAATCTGAATCTCCCGCAAGCTGACATCACCCTTGCGCGCGCCGTAGATCTGACCGTCGCCCTGGATGATGAGAATGCCCTCGGACCCGGAGATCGTCGTCTCCTCCCCGGCATCGGTCGGCGCGGTCGCCGAATAGTGCACGGTGCCGATCGCGCCAGAAGCGAACTTCAGGATGAAGGCGAAGTTGTCATCGGCATCGACGCGGGCCATGTTCGTCGAATCCGGCAGGCGACGATGTGTGACCGCGGTCGTCGTCGTGCCCGTGACGCCATGGATATCGCCCAGCCACCAACGCAATGTGTCGATGTGATGCGATCCAGAGGCACCAAGCATGCCTCCGGCCTTGTCCTGCTCCATCAGCCAGCCGAAGGGGCGGTCGTTGGGATCGGCCAGGCTGGACCGGTAGACGATGACCGAGGCGGCATGCACATCCCCGACATACCCTTCCTCGATCAGTTCCTTCACGCGACGGCGCACCGGCAGGTACCGGAACTCGTGGTTCACCATCGCCACCACATTCGCCAGTTGCGCCAGCCGAACGAGGTCCCGCGTCTCCGCCAGGCTGCGCGCCAACGGCTTCTCGCAAAGGATGTGCTTGCCAGCTTCCAGCGCGGCGATCGCCATCTGGTGATGGAGATACGGTGGCGTCGCGATCACGACGGCATCGACATCGGGGTGGTTGACGATATCGCGCCAGTCGTCCGAAAAGATCTCGATGGCGTGGCGCTGGGCGACAGCCCGCGCGCGCTCGACCCTCCGGGAGCAGACGGCGATGACATCGGTATCCTCGACGTACTTCAGCGCCGGGATATGGACCGCCGCACCGAACCCGGTGCCAATCACCGCGACACGGATGGGGCCCTTGTGGGTAACGGCACGCGAAGGGCGAGCGTCGCGTTCGAAGGGGCGGTATGGCAATGGGTCCATCAGGGACGCAATCTCCCGGAGCAGCACGGAGTCGATGACGAGGATGGGAGGCAGATGCGGGAACTGGTCGGTGTCCAGCCGGGGCGTGCAGGCTATCCGGCACGGTGCTCCCGGGACGGCCGGCCAACGCCGGGTCAGGGAAATACACCCCGATTCTTCGACTGGTCATCCTACCACAGCAGGCTTTCAGCCTCGGCGAGGGGCGAGGCGAGAGACGTGAGGGAACCGGCCTAACCACTCGGTTGGGCATTGCCTCCCCGTTCAACAATACTCAGCCATCGGGAACGCACGTCGCCCATAATGCCGAGATACGTACGGCGAACCACTCACACGCAAGGATGCTTCCTCCATGAAGATGTACACCACACGCGGCGACAAGGGGCAGACCGACCTCCTCGGCGAGCGCGTCGGCAAGGACGATCCCCGCATCGACCTTCTCGGCGAGCTGGACGAGACCACCTCCGCCATCGGCCTCGGCCGTGCTCACGCGCAGGAGACGCGCACCAAGGAAGCGCTCCTGACCGTCCAGCGCGACCTCTACCGCATCATGGCAGAACTCGCCTTCACCGATGCCACCCGCCCAGACGCCTTCCGCCTCCCCGTCGAGCGCGTCGCCTGGCTGGAGGAACAGACGGACGCCATCGCCGATACGGTCACGCTCCCCCGCGAGTTCGTCGTCCCCGGTGACACCGTTTCCGGCGCGGCACTCGATGTCGCGCGGACCGTCGCCCGGCGGGCGGAACGGGTAGCGGTCCACCTGAACCAACACGATCAGATGCCGAACCCGGAGATCCTGCGCTACCTCAATCGGCTCTCCTCGCTGCTCTTCATGCTCGCCCGTGCAGAGGACATTGCGATCACCGGCGGCGCGACCCTAGCCAAGAACCCGGATCGCGAGTAGGCTTTCCCCGGTTTTTCGCGATGTTTTCGGGACATTCGACCCTTTGCCTCACCACCACGGAGAACGGACCACACCCATGCGGATGGCGCACCTTTTCGGACGAACCCTGCGGCAGGCGCCGGCAGACGCGGAGCTGATCAGCCATCAGCTCATGGTGCGCGCGGGCATGATTCGCCCCCTCGGCGCGGGCATCTACAGCCTGCTCCCGCTCGGGTACCGCGTGATCCGCAAGGTGGAGGCGATCATCCGTGAGGAAATGGACGCCATCGGCGGGCAGGAAATGCTGATGCCGGTCGTGCATCCGGCGGATGTCTGGAAGCGCACCGGCCGCTTCGAGTCGGTCGGGCCGGAGATGGCGCGCCTGAAGGATCGCGGCGACCGCGACATGGTGCTGGCCATGACGCATGAGGAAGTCGTCGCTGACATCGCCGCGACGGAGATCAACTCCTACCGCCAGATGCCGCAGATCGTCTATCACCTCCAGACGAAGTTCCGCGACGAGCCGCGTGCCCGTGGCGGCCTCATCCGCGTGCGCGAGTTCACGATGAAGGACTCCTACAGCCTCGACGCCGACGAGGCCGGGCTGGAGGTCTCCTACGAGCAGCACGCTGTCGCCTACGACCGCATCTTCACGCGGCTGGGGCTGGACTTCATCAAGGTCGGCGCCGATGTCGGCATGATGGGTGGCTCCAAGTCCGAGGAGTACATGGCGTTCTCCCCGAACGGCGAGGACATCCTGCTCATCTGCCCGCATGGCGACTACGCGGCGAACCGCGAGGTCGCGACCTTCCAGCGCAATCCGGTCCCGGCCGAGGACGCCCTCCCGATGGAGGAGGTCGAGACGCCGAATGCGACCACGATCCAGAAGCTGGCAGATTTCCTGAACGTGCCGGTAAGCCGGACGGCGAAGGCCGTCTTCTTCGTCGCCGGTTCGGGACGCTTCATCTTCGCGGTGATCCGAGGTGACCTCGACATCAACGAGACGAAGCTGCGCAACGCGATCAAGGAGGGTGAGATCGTCCCCGCCACCGTCGAGCAGATCCGGGCCATCAGCGCGGAGCCGGGCTACGGATCGCCGGTCGGCGTCCACGATGCCTACGTGATCGTGGACGAAAGCATCGCGGAGTCGCCGAACCTCGTCGCCGGAGCGAACAAGGTCGGCTGGCACCTGAAGAACGTCAACCTCGGCCGCGACTTCCAGGCCGATCAGGTCGCGGACATCGCGGCGGCGGCGGAAGGGCATCGCTGCCCGGTCTGCGGTGAACCGATGGTCGCCCGCCGCGCGATCGAGGTCGGGAACATCTTCAAGCTCGGCACCCGCTACAGCGAGGCGTTGGGCGCGACCTATCTCGATGCGGAGGGCGAATCGCACCCGATCGTGATGGGCTCCTACGGCATCGGCGTCGGACGCGGTGCGGCGACCGTTGTGGAGCAACGCTACGACGACAAGGGCATTCTCTGGCCGATGTCGATCGCGCCATTCCACGTCTCCCTGCTCTCGATCGGCACCGACGAGCCGGTGATCGCCGCGACCGATGCGCTCTACGCTGCCCTCACCGCCGCCGGGATCGAAGTCCTCTACGACGACCGGGCCGAGCGGCCGGGCGTGAAGTTCAACGACGCCGAGCTGATCGGCAACCCGATCCGCCTCTCGATCAGCAAGCGCACGCTGGAGGCGGGCGAGGTCGAACTCCGCCTTCGCGAGGGATCAGAGTCGGAGATGGTCGCCCGCGACACCGTCATCGAGCGCGTGCGCGGCATCGTGGACGAGCAACTGGCGGCACTCCAGCCCAAGTAGGCGTTCTCCACCTACCAGTCTGAACCCCTGCCTCACGAACACGCGGCATCCCTCCGGGATGCCGCGTTTCGGCTCCTCACCACGCAAGGAAGAACGGCACCACCTACACCTTCGTCGTCGAGGACATCGCGCACGCCGTTGCGCTGGCGAAAGACGCCGCAGGGGAGAAGAGCGTCGCGCTGCTGGGCGGCACAATCGCCCGGCAGTGCCTGCACCTCGGCCTGGTGGATGAAATCCAGCTGCACATCGTGCCCATCCTGCTCGGCAATGGCATCTCGCTCTTCGGCGGGCTGGGCGAGACCATCGCGCTGGAGCGGATCGAATCCGCAGGCTTCGCGAGCGGGGTTCACCTACGCTACCGCGTCGTCCGGGATGCGGCCTGAGCGACGCGTTCGCTCCAGATCGTCCCTGCGTCGTCCATCGGACATGCGACAATCACGGCAGCATTCCGGGTCCCCGTCGACAACTGAACCCCCATCCTTGAAGGATGCTGCCATGACTACCCCATCGGACGGTCCCAGCTTCGGCGTGCCATTCGGACGCCTCTCCCGCCGCCGCGCCGTCGGCACCATTGCCACCGGCAGCCTTACCGCCGGAATCGCAGCCGGCCTCATCGCGCGCCCCGACCCTGCTGCCCGCGCGCAGGAAGCCCCACCGAGCACCCAGCTCAACGCCGATGGCACCACCCCGTTCAACCTCCGCCTCGCCGAGAGCATCCCGGAGACCTACGCCGGCGGCACCTTCCGGACAGCCACCGTAACGGAGATGCCACGCCTCACCGGTCTGAGCATCCACCTCGTGGAGATCGCCCCCGGCGCCGTCCGCGAGGTCCACTGGCATCCGAATGCCACCGAGATCAGCTACGTGCTGCGTGGCGAGGGCATCATCAGCATCCTCTCCACATCCGGCGACAACGCGATCTTCCCGGTCTCCGAGGGGACGAGCACGTTCGTGCCGCAAGGCGATGCCCACTCCGTCCAGAACACGGGCCTGGATACGCTCACGCTCCTGATCGGCTTCACCAGCGAGGACCCGGTACACATCTCGCTCTCGCAAGCGATGCCGTGGGTGCCGACTGATGTCATGAACCAGACGCTCGGGGTGCCCATCGGGACGATCCCGCCCATCCCACCGCGCGGCGACCTCGCGATCGTGCCGATGCCGGACGCCGACCCGATCCCGCTGGAAACAACGGAGACGCCCTACAGCACGCCGCTCTCGGCCCTCACCGCGCGGCAGTTCGGGGGAGGCACGGTCCAGGCACTGAACCCCGACGTCGTGCCGAAGCTGGCGGGCATGACCCTGCTGCGGCTGGTGGTGGATGCGCGTGCCGTGCGGGAGCCGCATTGGCACGGGAACGCCGCCGAATTCAACTACTGCGCGCGGCACGGCGCAAATCGGGATCGTGGCCCCATCGGGCGAGGCATGGACCTTCACGGTGAACGAAGGCGACGTCGCGTTCATTCCCACCAACTGGTTCCACTACATCACGAACATCGGCGACGATCCGCTGGAGATCGTCGCCTTCTTCGATGCCACCGCCCCGAACAGGATCGACCTCTCGACGATGGCGGAGTTCTTCCCACCGGCGGTCTTCACAGCCAGCCTGGGAGTGTCGCCAGACGTCTTCGCGGATCTGCCCATCGAAGGAACGGTCGTCATCGCACCTCGTGTCCGCGAGGAGGATCGGGCTATCCACCCGGAGGCAACTCCGGCTCCCTGACCTCCATATTCCGGCGCGTGCGTCAGAACAACGCGCGTCTGATCGCTGCCAGCAGGCATGGCCCCTCAGCCCACTGGCACCCCACAATCCATACCAATTTCATAGGATATGGGGTACTGTTGCCTCGCGATGTACAGGGATACGCCTGCACATGTCGCGTGATCACGGCAACCGATTCCACCAGAAGGCACGAGCGCATGACCGCAACGAAGACTCGTCCCGGCTCCACGATCCCCTTCCGCACCATTTCTCCCTGGGTGGTCGAGATTCGCAACACCTCCCGCCGCCGCGTGATCGGCGCTGGTGCTGGGGCAGCCCTGATCGCAACGACCGGCGGGCGTATCGCCGCCCAAGGCACGCCGTCCGCGTCGCCCATTTCCGGCTCGCGAACGATCACCACAGATCTCGGCACCTACGAGATTCCGGTGCATCCGAAGCGCGTCATCGCGATCGATGCCCGCACCGACCTGGAGACCGCGCTCGTCCTGGGCTTGCCGGTGATAGGTACCAGCCTGAGACAGCCGAATCCATGGGTGCCAGCGCCGCAGGACATCACCATCATCGACGGCCCGATCGACTTCGAGCAGGTCGCGGCGCTCGAACCAGACCTCATCATCTGCGCGAACGAGAACGACGAATGGTGGCCCACCGAGAAGCTCCAGCAGTTTGCCCCGGTCATCCCGACCAGCTTCGAGACGTACTGGAAGGACGACCTGGATCGGGTCGCATCATGGCTGGGGCGCACCGAGCAACTGGATGAAGGACTCGGTGAGTACGACGCGGCGATCGCGGAGTCGAAGGCAGCCCACGCCGATGCGCTCGCCAGCAAGAAAGTCGCCTACCTTCAGTACATCCCGGATACGATGACCTTCGCGGTGAACACCGAGGGACGGCTGCAACCGCAGGTGCTGCAGGATCTTGGGGGCAGCCTCTTCGGGGAACTGCGGCCCTATACCACAGAGGCCGAGATCTCGATGGAGCGGATCGGCACCTTCGCCGACGCCGATGGATTCTTCCTGCAGGATACAGAAGACCATGCGGCCCTGAACGCCCTCGCCGAGCAGCCGTTGTGGACGGGCCTCCCTGCGGTCCAGGCGGGGCATGTCGTCACCAGTCGTGGCAACGTGAATTACGGCGGGATCTACACCGCCCAGGAGATCACCCGAAACTGGTCCGAACTCTTCGCCACGTTCTCCTGACCAGTCGGGGCCGACACGGGGGCATGCATCAACCGTGGGAATACCCTCTCCCATGCCACGAACACCGCAATCGGGAAGAAGCGCAATCTCGGGGACGTTGGCATAGTGGGAGCAGGTCACCGAGTCCCGTCACGCAACGCCCATGGAGCACGTCACATGCCTTCCGTCCGCCCCAGTCTCTGGTTCAACAACAACGCCGAAGAAGCAATCGCGTTCTACATCGAAGTCTTCGGCGACGGTGAGATCCTCGCCGCCGCACGGATGCCAGAAGGCGGACCGGCGCCCGCCGGATCGTTCCTGTCGGGAGAATTCCGGTTGCGCGACCAGATCTTCGACGCCATCAACGGTGGCCCGGAGTTCGCGTTCACCGAAGCCGTCTCGTTCATCATCGATTGCAAGGATCAGGCGGAGGTCGATCATTTCTGGGACCGCCTCACCGCCGATGGCGGCGAGGAAAG
Organism: Thermomicrobiales bacterium; assembly: GCA_049840815.1. Taxonomy (GTDB): domain Bacteria; phylum Chloroflexota; class Chloroflexia; order Thermomicrobiales; family UBA6265; genus JASGDN01. Next base: position 100,475 of record JASGJI010000011.1, read on the forward strand.
CCAGTGTGGCTGGCTGAAGGACAAGTTCGGCCTTTCCTGGCAGGTCGTGCCGACGCGCCTGATGGAACTCCTGGCCCACCCCGACCCGGAGACCGCATCCCGCGTGATGCAGGCCATGCTCCAGATGCACAAGCTCGTTATCGCCGACCTCGAAGCCGCCGCCGCTTCCCCGGCCTGATCCGGGCCGCACCCGACGCGACGATCCCCATCCCCCCTCAGCCAATGCCCCGGTCTCGCTCCCCCCTCTCGGAGCGGATCGGGGCGTTGGCGTGATTGACAGGAATCAGCAGAAACCCACCTATGGGAACTCGTCCATGAGTTCACGAACGAGTTCTGATGTCACGGGACGTCGCTCACCATGCTTCGGCGCAAGCAGGACCCCCTTATACCACTGCCCTGGGATCGGCTCCTCATCACGAAGCTGGTTCACCAACTCCATGGTCACAAGCGGCTCCCCATCTCGCATGGGAAACGCATACGAAGGGAGCGGTTCGTCGTCCTTCGGTGGATCCTGATTCTTCTTTGCAACCATCGGCAGTCCTCCTTCCGGCCTCGGCATCACGATTCAAGCTTCATCCTGCCCCCGCCGAAAGTCAATCTGGCGAAAGGGGTTGCGCTTTTTCGATCCTGCCGGACAATGCCTCCCCAGAACGACAATCGATAATCCCTCGTGATCAGAACCGCCAATCGGGACCACACCGTTCGTGTCCACCTGCCCGCTCCTCCGCAGGAGCCCATGGATCTGATGGGTACCATGAAAATAGGATTCGCCTCGCTCGTCGGCGTCGAGCCGATGCCGTTCGCTGATCTCGTCGCCTGGGCCGGCGCCAACAGCCTCGACACCATCGAGGTCAACGTCGGGTCCGGCTACGCCCCCATCGCCGGCGCCTCGTACGGCGGCCATCTCGACCTCGCTTCCATTGTCCGCAACGGCCCCGGCGAGATTCCCGACCTCCTCGCGCGGCACAACGTCGGCCTCTCCGCCCTCGCCCCGATGGTGAACCTCCTCACCGCCGACCTCGCCAAACGGGATGCCCGGATCACCGAGTTCCGCCTCGCGATGGACGCCGCCGTCGCTCTCGGCGTGGATACCATCGTCACCTTCACCGGCTCGGCGTACGGCATGCACTTCCACGGCCTGCCCGGCGTCGGCCCTGGCCACCCCACGAACCACGTTGCCGATAACCTCCGCATCTTCCGGGAGGTCTACGGACCACTGGCCGATGAAGCCGAGCAGAAGGGCCTGCGCATCGCCTTCGAGACGGCGGGGCGCGGCGGCGGCGAGGGCAACATCGCCCACAGCCCCGCGCTCTGGGACGCCATGTTCGAGGCCGTCCCCTCTCCCGCGCTCGGGCTCAGCTTCGACCCGTCGCACCTTGTCTGGCTCCAGATCCCGCACATCCCCGGCATCGTCCGCCAGTTCGGCGACCGTATCTATCACGTCGATGGCAAGGACACCGAGATCCTGCCGGAGATCCTCGCGAGGGAGGGCATCCTCTCCGGCGCGTGGTGGCGCTACCGGCTGCCTGGTCTCGGCGCGGTCGACTGGAAGGACCTCTTCAGCGCTCTCCGCGACATCGGCTACGACGGCACCATCGCCATCGAAAACGAGGACCCGCTCTGTCCCGGCACGCCTGGCGTGAAATGGGCCGCCGACTACCTGCGCGGCTGCCTCCTTCCCGGCCAAGGATCTGCGCCCGCCCCGATCTGATCGCACTCCGCTTCCCCGGCCGGACCGACATGGAGTCGGTCCCTACGAAGTCATCGCTCACCCCACGGAGAAGTCCTCAATGACCGACTCAATCGCCGCCTCAGATCCCCTCCCAACCGCACAGCCAACCGCGAAGAAGCGAAAGGTCCGCGTCGGCCTCGTCGGCTGCGGCAAGATCGCCCAGACGCACGCCCTCGCCCTCAGCACGCTCGATGTCGCGGACTGGGTCGCCTGCTGCGACCGCGATGGCGAGCGCGCGCAGGAGATGGCCGCGAAGTACGAGGTCCCGAATGTCTTCTCAGACCTCGATGAACTCCTCGCCAGTGGATTGGTGGAAGCCATCCTCTGCTGCACCCCGCATCCGGTCCACGAACTCGTCGTCGTGAAGGCCGCGAACGCGGGCGTCCACGTCCTCTGCGAGAAACCGATCGCGACCACCATCGGCGAAGCCGACCGCATGATCGCCGCGACGGACGAAGCCGGCGTCAAGTTCGGCGTCATCTTCCAGCGCCGCTTCTGGCCGGCTGCCCAGCGCATCCGCAAGGCGATCGACGACGGCAAGCTGGGCAACCTCACACTTGGCGAATGCACGGTCCGCCTCTGGCGTGGGCCGGACTACTTCGCGCTCGATCCGTGGCGCGGCAAATGGGCGACCGAGGGCGGCGGTATCCTGATGAACCAGGCCGTCCACTCGATCGACCACTTCCAATGGTTCATGGGCCGCGCCGTGGAGGTCTACGGCAAGTACGCGACCCTCCGTCACGGCGCCTACATCGACGTGGAGGACACCGCCGCCGCCACGATCCTCTTCGAGAACGGCGCGCTCGGCGTCCTGCAGGCGACCTCCACCTTCCAGCCCGCGTTCGGCTTCCGCGTCGCCGTGCATGGCGATTCGGGCGCAGCGGTCAGCATGTGGGAGCGCAACGAAGGGGAGCTGGGCGTCAACGACCTCTGGAGCATCCCCGGCGAGGGCGAGCTACGCGAGCAGTGGTTCCAGGAAGACGACGGGATCATGGGATTCCCGCAGTTCCACATCGCCCAGATCGGCGACTTCCTGGAGGCCGTGCGCGACGACCGCGACCCGGCTGTCACCGGCAAGGAGGCGCGGAAGTCGCTGGAGATCATCCTCGCCATCTACGAATCGTCTCGCACCGGCCTGCCGGTGAAGCTCCCCCTCACCGCGTAGGACCATTGACGGAGTGTGTGCATGACCACTTCCATCTCCCCGCCCATCGTTGCGGCCCGGCGGGCTGCCCTCAGCGCGGTGATGCGCGAACGCGGCGTCGGACGCTTCCTGAGTGAGGCGATGCCCGACATCCGCTTCTACACCGGTTGCATGGATGCCGGCGGCACCCTTCTGATCGACGCCGACGGCAACGCGACCTTCCTGACGAATGCGCATGACGCCCCGCAGGCGATGACGGAGGCGATCGCCACGGAGATCCACGTCGCCTTCCCGAACGAGGATGCGAACGCGATGCTCGCGACGGCGCTGGCCGCCACCTCGGAACCGATCCTGACCCCGGCGCTATCGGCGGGTCGACACCTGTGGCTGCTGGCACAGGGACACGACGTGCGGATGGAACCGAGCATCGCCTCGCACCTCCGGCGCGTGAAGGAGCAGGGCGAGATGGCCCTGATCCGGCAGGCCGCCCGCATCGTGGAGACGGGGATGGCTGCCGCGCGTGACACCCTGAGACCGGGCGTCACGGAGATCGAGGTCGCGGCGATGGCGGAACTCGCAATGCGACGCGCGGGCCAGGATGGCCGCATCTTCGAGACGAAGGTCGAGAGCGGTCCCCGCTCCGCGATGCCGAGCACCTACGCCGGTCCGCGCGTGCTGGAGGCTGGCGACCTCGTGCTGATCGACATCGGCCCGACGTTCTGCGGCTACTTCGGCGACCTCACCCGCACCTTCGCCGTGGGAGAGCCCCCCGCCGCTGCGCGGAACCTGCTTGCTCTCGTGCTGGAAGCGCAGGCCGCCGGCATCGCCGCCGTCCGGGAAGGCATCACCGGCCATGAGGTCGATGAGGCGGCTCGCATCCCGGTCCGCGCCGCCGGGTTGGAAGGCGGGTTCCGCCACAATACCGGGCACTCGCTCGGGTTGGCCGGGGACTCGCTGCCGCTGATCGCACCGGGCAATCACAGTCCGCTCCGCGCCGGTGAATGCATCACCGTCGAACCGGGAGCATACATGGAGGGTGTCGGCGGCGTGCGGATCGAGGACGAAATCCTCGTCACCGCCGATGGATGCGAGGTCATCACGTCATTCCCGAAAACGCTGCCCGACCTGATCGTTCCCCTCCCCTGACCGACCCCATCGGAGACGCCCTTCATGCCAACCTCGCACCATCCCGTCGAGTCCCCCTTGCGCGTCGCCGTCCTTGGGTGCGGCGCACAGGGTCGGAACCACCTCAACGCCTACGCCGCCCTGCCGGGGATCGAGATCGCGGCGATCTGCGACCTCGACGAGGCCCGCCGAAACGCGACCGGCGAGCACTACGGCGTGCCGGAATCCGGCCGCTTCGCCGACTTCCGCGATCTGCTGGCGCGCGCCGGCCACCTCGATATCGTCTCGATCTGCACGATGCCCGTCTCCCACCGGGAGATGACCGTCGCCGCGCTCGACGCCGGTGCGAACGTGATCTGCGAGAAGCCAACCGCGCTGAACCTCGCCGAAGCCCAGGCGATGCACGATGCGGCGACCCGCAACGGGAAGCTGCTGACCGTCGGGTTCAACATGCGATTCTTGGCCGCCGCCCAGTACCTGAAGCAGTACGTGGATGACGGAGGCATCGGCGCACCGGTCTGGGGGCATGCCTGGACGATGGCGACGGATATCCCATGGTGGGGCAAGCACTATGTCAAGGCGATCTCCGGCGGCGGGGTCCTCGCCAGCACGGCGGTCCACATCCTCGACCTCGCGCTGTGGACGCGTGGCAACCCGACCCCGACGACGGTCTCCTGCTCCATGGCGACGCTCTATCCCCGCAAGCGGGCCATCACCGCGCCGTCGCCACAAGCGCACGCCGACTTCGACGTGGAGGACACCTTCAACGCGCACATCCGCTTCGCGGATGGCACGTTCCTCTCCCTGACCGGCGGTTGGTCGCACGATCAGCCAGCCTACTCCTACAGCTTCGAGCTCGTGGGGGATCGCGCGGCAATCGAGTTCGCGCCGCTGCGAATCGTCGAGGAGCGAGATGGCATCCCGGTGGACATCACCCCGGAGTTACCTCCGGTATCGACAAGCCTGACCGGCATGGACGACTGGGGCGCCTCCGTGGTGGCCGAAATCGCCGATCTCGTGAACGCAATCCGGACGGGCTCGACGCCGACGGTGCGCTTCGAGCAAGCGATGATGGTGCAGGCAATCGTCGATGCGTGCTATCGCTCGGCAGAACTTGGCCGGGAGGTGGCTGTCGAGCAAATCCTCGCCAGCGGTCCCTCGTGACGGCGAAAGTTCAGCATGCGAGATCTGCGCTATCGGTGATATGGGACATGCCGGCGCTGGGATTGGCGATCCGTCCTCCCCGAGGCTCTCTGGTATCGCACCAAAATGCCCCTGCCTACGAGAACACCGAGGCCGACGAATGGCCGTCCCCCGACCGCTACCCTTGCCTGATGGCGGATATCGCCAGGCAGATCGATTGGGGACGGTCAAGCGTAAACACCGCCAGCAATCCGGTCGGCATCTGTCATTGTATACGAATAATGAAGCATGTATTATCCGCCATGCTGGACAGGGACTCTAATTGGCGCGCACTAACGGTGGAACAGTGTACGCGGTTCGTCGCAGGCTGAATCTGCGTTCGAGGAGTGTGCTATGGATTCCAACCGTCCCGTGGTGTTGGCCGAGGAAATGCGTGCCCAAGGTGTGGCATTGCGCAAGAAGATGCCGCGTCGTCGCCATGCCGATCTGACCCTTCCCGACCGCGATGTGATTGCGATCATGGAAGATCAGAATGCAACCCGGATCCCGGATCTGGTTCCCGTGCGGGTGGGGCGCATGCTGCAATCGCCCTTCTCCCTCTACCGTGGCAGCGCAGCCATGATGGCCTACGACCTCGCCGACGCCCCATGCACCGATGTCGAGGTCATCTCCTGCGGAGATGCGCATGTCTCGAACTTCGGCCTCTTTGCGACACCGGAGCGCACGCTGATCTTCGACCTCAACGATTTCGATGAGGCGAGCAATGCTCCGTGGGAATGGGATGTCAAGCGCCTGGCGGCGAGCGCCTTCATCGGTGCGCTCGATGCCGGAATTCGGTCCCGCACCGCAAAGGACATTGCCCTCGCGAGTGTGAAATCCTATCGCAAGACCATCACGATGATGATGGACATGCAGGCCCTCCACCGCTACTACTATCGAGGCGAGACATCATGGTTGCAGGCGACACTCGATAGCAAGACGCAGCAACTGATTCGGCAAACAAGAAGTAAGGCCGAACGCAATACATCAGACCGGATGCTGGACAAGATCGAGTTTGAGTATTCGGATGGCCACCTCTGCATCGTGGAGGAGCCGCCGATCATGCGCCACGACCCGACCCTCACGCCGGAATCAACCGCAGAGCTGCTTCGCGAGTATCTCAAGACGGTGCGAGCCGATATCGCGGTGTTGTTGAGCCAGTTCACGTCAATTGATTCCGTGCTGCGCGTCGTGGGAGTTGGCAGCGTGGGGACACACTGCTACATCCAGTTGATGATGGGTCCGCGCCACGAGCCGTTCTTCCTCCAGATCAAGGAAGCGCAAGCCTCGGTCCTGGATACCTATGGCAAACGCCCATCCATCATCCACGACCAGGCGGTGGGCGACCGCAAGGGGCTGAACGGGTTTCGCGTGATCTCCGGACAGCGAATCCTGCAAGCGGCATCCGACCCCTTCCTCGGTCATTTCGAGGCAAATGGCCGGGACTACTATGTCCGGCAATTCCGGGACATGAAAGGGTCGTTCGATCTGTCCCTGTTCAAGGCAGGCCAGTTCACACAGTATGCCGCGCTCTGCGGCGCGTTGCTGGCACGGGCGCACAGCCAGAGTCCGGCTGCCAATGTCATTGCAGGCTACCTGGGCGACAGTGAGCGTTTCGATGAGGCGGTGGCCGATTGGGCGGTGGCCTACGCTGACGTGGTGCAGAAGGATTTCGAGACGCTGGAAGCAGCGGTGAAATCCGGTCGGTTGCCAGCGGAGCGCGGAGTCTAGCGGTGCCTCCGCTCGCATTGGGCCAGCCGGTGCCTGCGGACATCGGAGGCACCGGCTGATCCATCTCCCGACATGGAAATTCGTCGATATGCGGCGCCGGTCGGCGCCGCAGGGTTCGTGCGCGTTCAGAAAGTCACCCATCATGATATTGACGCGATTCCTGCCGAAGGACGAGGAGTTCTTCGGGTTGTTCACCGATGCGGCCACGAATGCGGCGGAAGCCGCATCGATCCTCGCCCGCATCCTCGATCCCGCCTCGCTGTCGCCCGATGAGCTTGGGCGGCAGGTCGGCCACCTGCGCACCCTGGAGCATCGTGGGGACGAGATCAGCCACGACATCTTCCGGGCGCTGCACAGCACCTTCGTCACCCCCCTCGACCGCGACGATATCCAGCACCTCACCACCGCGCTGGACGATGTCATCGACCGCATCGACGAGGTCGGCACCCGCTTCCAGCTCTATCAGCTGGGACCATCCACCGACCTTGCCCGCCGCTTCTGCCGCCTCATCGGCGAGCAGGCCGTGGCGATCCAGACGGTCGTCCCCCTGCTGGAGCAGGCGAAGACGCATCCGCGCGAGATTCGCGAGGCCGTCCTCACCATCCACCGGCTGGAGAACGAGGGCGATGACCTGCTGAACGAGGCGCTCGCCGGCCTCTACGACGGCGTGACCGCGGTGCCGCAGCTGATCGCCTGCCTGCGCTGGGGGGAGCTCTATCAGTTGCTGGAGAATGTGACCGACAGCGGCGAGGATGTGGCCGACGTCATCGAGGGGATCCTGATCACCTATGCCTGATGCCGCGCTGCTCGCGTTGATCGCGATCATCCTCCTCGGCCTCATCTTCGACTTCATCAACGGCTTCCACGACACCGCCAACGCCATCGCCACCGTCGTCGCCACTCGCGTGCTGCGCCCGGGACAGGCGGTGCTGATGTCGGTGATCCTCAACATCATTGGCGCGCTCACCGGGCATGCCGTCGCGGCGACGGTGGGCAAGGGCATCGTCGCGCCGGCGTTCGTCTCGCAGGAACTGGTGGCCGCGGCGCTGATCGCGGCGATCGCCTGGAACCTCGTGACCTGGTGGTACGGCATCCCCTCCAGTTCCAGCCACGCGCTGATCTTCTCGATCGTGGGGGCGGGCATCGCGGCGGCGGGGACGGGCGCCATCATCCGCGGTGGCGTGACGAAGGTGCTCGGCGGCATGGTCTATTCCCCGCTGCTGGGGTTCCTGGGGGCGTTCCTCTTCCTCGTCCTGCTGCTCTGGATCGTGGCGCGGAAGTCGCCGCGCGTGGTGAATGGCGTCTTCGGACGGTTGCAGATCTTCTCCGCCGGGTTCATGGCCTTCAGCCACGGCAGCAACGATGCCCAGAAGACGATGGGGGTGATCACGCTGGCGCTGGCGAGCTATCACGGCTGGACGGGCAGCGAGTGGCATGTGCCGCTCTGGGTGACGCTGGCGGCGGCCGGGGCGATGGGGCTGGGCACGGCGATGGGCGGCTGGCGGATCGTGAAGACGATGGGGTTGAAGGTGGTGGAGCTGCGCACGATCGATGGCTTCGCGGCGGAGACGGCGGCGGCGGCGATCATCGAGGTGGCGAGCCGGCTGGGGATCCCGGTCTCGACGACGCATGTGATCTCCTCGGCGATCATGGGGGTGGGGGCGACGCGACGGGCGTCGGCGGTGCGCTGGGGCGTGGCGGGGCGGATCGTGGCAGCCTGGGTGGTGACGATCCCGGTCTGCACGGGGATCGGCTGGGGCGTCTTTCACCTCATCGACGCCGCGAAAAACCTCTTCTAGCAGCCTGCATGGAGCAAGGATGTCGGACACATGATGTACCTCTCGGCAGTTATCGTCGTGGGAACCCTGATCGCGATGGCATCCGGCAAGATTCCACCAGTGTTGGCGTGGGTGTGACGCAGATTTGGTGGAATCAGGCAGGCGGAGTGGTGACCGCGCGAGCGTCCCGGTGATGCGATGGCCAGGCGGCGGTGATCCGGGGCCAGGCCCGTTCCCATCGCTCACTGGCGACGAGGGCGCGAAGGCTCACCATCGGATTCACCGACCCGGGACTCCAGTGCCGACCAGCTCCCTTCAGGCGAGCCTCCACCACGATCTTGTTGGCGCTTTCCACCACGCCACTCCCCACCGGCCACCCTTCGAGATCGCAGCGGCCGTACGCGAGCATCGCCCGCCGATTGCCCAGGTAGCGGAGCGCATCATCCCGTTCCGGGGAGGGGGGCAGGGCTGCCAGGGCATTCCCCACGGCCACGGCCTTTCCGGTGCGCAACGCCTGACGCCAGGTCCCCAGCCACGCGCTCGTCTCCGCCGTGCCGGGGCCGAAGCTGGCCTTTGCGGCATCGGCCAGGTACTCCACCGCGTGCATGACATCCAGGATGCGCACCGCCTGCGGCACCTGCAGATCCAGCGCATCCTGAATCCAGGAGGCCCCATCGCTGATCGCCACGATCGTCCCCGGATGCGTCAGGACCCCACGCCGGGTCAGTTCCACCCCGATCGTGCGTTGGAAGCGGGCAGCGGGAGCCTGCTGGCTGACATAGCTCAGGCGGGTGGTGCGGACCGACTCGTCCGTGGTCACCACCTCGCCGACCGTCAGCGTGCGGACTTCCTGCCAGTCGCCGCCGACCAGGGGCACCATCGCTCCATCCAGACAGAGGCTGATCGTGGCGGTCGGGGCGAACGGATCGGCATCGGGCACGACCACCTCGGGGGCACCGGGGGCCATGGCGGCGGTCTCCAGCGCGGTGAGCAGGTCCAGGTCCAGCTGGCACCAGATCGCCCCGGCGGTTTCGGTCAGCCGGCGGACGGTGTCGGGACTGATCCGGGTGCGCGTGGCCTGGCTCAGCAGGGAGGCCGCCCGGGCGAACGAGGTCTCGGTTCCGAACTGGACCGCCAACTCGGCCAGCCAGGGGGCAAGGGTGCCGGGAACCAGCCCAACCGCTCACCCAGGGGGGAAAGCTCGGTGCCACAGGCTGGGCACCGATAGCGGGGAAGGGAGAGGGTGAGCAGCCCTTCGTCCCGGGTTGCCAGGGTTCGGGAGCGCGTGCCATGACGGTGCATCGGCCGGTCGCACCCCGGACAGCGGGGTGGGTCGCCTTCGTCGGTGGCGAGGTCGACCACAGTCTGGGTCCGGAAGGCGGCCAGCGCGCGGTCCACCTCGGCTTCAATCTCGGTCAGGGTGGCTCGGGGATGGGCGGCCCGCCAGGCGGCAAGGTCGGCGGCCAGGACAGTCGGATCAAGCGGCGTCGGCATGCGGGGACCTCCTCTCGGAACGACGAAGCGTCCCCCTGATCCTACACCCACCAAATCTACGTCACACCCTGTTGGCGTTGGCAACTGGACTATCGATCGCCGGGCTGACCGGCGTCGCCACCGCGCAGGACCTCTCACGAGGACTGAGCAATGGTGGAGTCATTACCGTCGCAGCAATGCTCATCATCGCAAAAGGGGTCGTGCAGACCGGCGTGGTCACCAGGGCCACCTGGAAACTCCTTTCCGGTGTCGATACCGCACAACAGGCCCTCGGTCGATTGAGCCTCCCCGTGGGCCTGATCTCATCGCTCATCAACACCACCCCGATTGTGGCGATGCTGATCCCAGCCAGCCACGAGCTTGAGCAAACGCGGGGCGTACCGGCCCGCAAGGTGCTGCTCCCGATCGCGCATGTCACCACCCTCTTCGGGTCCATCACGCTCATCGGGACAAGCTCAAACCTGATCATCGCGGGTATAGCTGATGACTACCACACCAACATGACGATGCTGTCATTTGCACCGGTAGCACTCCCCGTGGCGATCGTCGGCACACTGGTCATCTACTTCCTCGCGCCACGCATGCTGGGCGGATCCACAGCGCCTGCACCCGAGCCCACCATGACCTGGCGGGTTGAGCTCTCGGCGGCCCCGCATGCACTCATGGTTGGCAACATGGCCGCCGACCTCGGACTCGCTGCTACCAAGGAGTTCGTGCTGGTCGAAATCCATCGTGGCAACGACGTGATCTCACCGGAATCCGCGGTGGCAGCAGAAGACATCCTGGTTTTCGTGGCCACCGAAGATGGGATCGGCAGCTTGTGGAAAAATCCCCTCTTCGGTCTCGCGCCTCAACGGTTGTATGCAATCTCGCTTGGATCGGATGTCAATGGCACCCTGCGTGACTTCGAGCGCAACAAGACCATCCGAGTCGTTGCCGCACGCACGCACGATCGGCTCAATCAGTCGCCCATGATCCCAGGGGAGACGTTGTTTGTGACTGGCGAGAGCCGCGATGACCTTCAGGAGAATCGAGCGGTCGCGCTCTGGAGAGACGCGGCAAGCCGCTCACCGCAACCGGGCAAGACATGGGTAGCCCTGGGGATACTTCTCGCGGTGATCGTTGCCGCATCATTTGGGCTGGCACCGGTGGAGATAACCGCCGTAGGCGGTGCCTGCCTGATGGTGCTCACGAACACGCTGACCCCCTCTTCGGCAGCACGCGCACTCGACTGGAATGTGCTCGGTGTGCTTGCGGGCTCAGTGGGGCTCGGCTCGATTGTGGTCACCAGTGGACTCGCCCAGGAGTTATCTGACGCCATTGAACGTGTCTCGAACGGAAGCGTGCTCGGTGTCGTGATCGCGCTGGTCCTGACCACAACGGTGCTGACGAACGTGATTACCAACTCTGCCGCAGCAGCGATTCTGACGCCCATTGCTATTGGACTCTCAAAACAGGTGGGTATTGATCCCGTCATTGCCCTGGCAACCATCGGGACCTGCATTTCGTTCACCCTGATCAATCCATTCAGCCACCAGTCGAACATGATGGTGATGAAGCCAGGCGGCTATACCAACCTGGTGTTCGCCCGATTTGGGACACCACTCCTGGCGGTGGTGGTGCTCACAGCGATGACGACATCGTACCTGCTCATCCGCGTATAGTCCGAATGCCCGGCACGACCAACTCAGGAACCGTAGTCAGCTGCCTGCTCGTGCCGCGAATTTCCTCGAATCCCACCCGTGGGATGGATCGATAGCGCCCCGATGCAGTCGTCCGTGCCCGGTGCGGGCACGGACGACTGCATGACATACCGACCCAATCAGGATCATTCTGTCAATCTGCCAGATTCATGATCCTGCCTTTCAGAAGGCCGTACGTGCCGCGCATTTCCGCCGTTGATCCCGCGTCAATGGTTGAGAAACTGCATGTGCTATTCTTGACAGGAACAGCGGCGAGCGCTGACAGGCCCGTGACGCAACGGCACGGGTCTTGTTGTGCGTTCACCGGATCGCGGTCAATCAATCGTTCGCGATCCTCCGTCCCTCGCCCCATTCCCACTCCCGAGCGTTGCGAAGGCATGTCGTTCCCCAGCGACCCGCCCAGCGGGCATCGAGCACGACGCCGTCGCAGCCACCATCACGAATCGAGAAGCTGCCGCATGCCCCTCAGTTCCCGTCTCACGCGCCGCGCCGATCTTCGCAACATCGCCATCATCGCCCACGTCGACCACGGCAAGACCACCCTCGTCGATGGCCTGCTGAAGCAGTCGCACATCTTCCGCGACCCGGACGCCGCCGGCACGCTGATCATGGACTCCAACGACCTGGAGCGCGAGCGCGGCATCACCATCCTTGCCAAGAACACGGCCATCTTCTACAAGGACATCAAGATCAACATCCTCGACACGCCGGGTCACGCCGACTTCGGAGGCGAGGTCGAGCGCGTGTTGAACATGGCCGACGGCTGCCTCCTCTTGGTCGACGCCGCCGAAGGTCCGATGCCGCAGACCCGCACCGTGCTCGCGCAGGCGCTTCAGCTCGGCCTCCGCCCGATCGTCGTCATCAACAAGATCGATCGCGGCGATGCCCGCATCGACGAGGTGATCGAGCTCGTCAACGACCTCTTCCTCGAACTCGCCATCGATGACGCGCAGCTCGAGTTCCCGATCATCTACGCCATCGGCCGCGCCGGTCGCGCCGGCACCACGCCGGACGCCCTCGCCGAGGACCTCATCCCCCTGCTCGACACCATCATCGACGTCGTGCCCGCGCCAGAAGTCGACATCGCCGGGCCGTTCCAGATGCTCGTCACCTCCATCGACTACGACTCCCACCGGGGCCGGATCTCGATCGGACGCATCCATCGCGGCGCCGTGAACATGGGCGATCTCATCACCCTCGTCGATGGCGACACCGAGAATGGGCCGCGCCTGCGCGTCTCCTCGCTGATGACCTTCGAGGGACTCGGCCGCAAGGAGATCGAGCGCTCCGAAGCGGGCGACATCATCGCCCTCACCGGCTTCGCCGATGCCCGGATCGGCTCCACCCTCGCCGATCCGGAAGCGCCGGAGGCCCTGCCATCCGTCGCCATCGAGGAACCGACCCTGAAGCTCACCTTCGGCGTCTCTACCTCGCCCTTCTCCGGTCGCGACGGCCAGTACTCCACCTCCCGCCAGTTGGGCGATCGCCTGCGCCGCGAGCTGGAGACCAACCTCTCGCTCCGCGTCGAGCCAACCGATCAGCCGGACGTCTTCTCCGTCGCCGGGCGCGGTGAGCTGCATCTCTCGGTCCTGATCGAGACAATGCGCCGTGAGGGCTATGAGTTCCAGGTCTCCCGCCCCGAGGTCATCACCCGCAAGGACGACACCGGGCAGGTCTACGAGCCGGTGGAGCACCTCGTCGTGAATGTCCCGGAGGACTTCGTTGGCCCCGTCACGGAACTGACCGGCGGCCGGCGGGCCCGCATGACCGACATGGTCAATGACGGACGCGGCATGGTTCGCCTCGAATTCACGATCCCGACCCGCGGCCTGATCGGCCTCCGGAACGCGATCCTGACCGCGACGAAGGGCAACGGCGTCATGTCGTCCCGTCTCGTGGACTACGAAGCGTGGCTTGGGCCGATCCAGCAGCACCGCAGCGGCGCGCTCGTCGCGTCCGAAGGGGGCACCGCGCTGGCCCACGGCCTCGCGAATGCCCAGGAGCGCGGCATCACCTTCATCGAGCCGGGCACCGAGGTCTACGAAGGCATGATCGTGGGCCAGAACCCACGCCCGACCGATCTCGCCGTCAATGTCTGCCGCGCGAAGAAGCTGACGAACATGCGATCCAGCAACGCCGACATCTCGATTCGCCTCACCCCGCCGACCGTCTTCAGCCTCGAGCAGTCGCTCGACTTCCTGCAGGATGACGAGCTGCTGGAGGTGACGCCGAAGGCATATCGCCTCCGCAAGCGCCTCCTGACGCAGGACGAGCGGAACAAGGCCGCGAAGCGCGAGAAGCAAGCCGCCTTCGCCTAGATCGCGTCTTGTCTCGGACGCCCCTGGCTCGCCATTCCGGCGAACTGGGGGCGTTTCGTGTCCGCAAGCGGTAGCGTGATCCCGCCATTCGTGACAACAATAGGGACGGCGGAACGCTCCGTCGTCCGTGGGAATCGTTCATGGGGAGATTCTGGTGGAAGACCGGTCCGTCGCATCCGAGCACTCGTCGTCAGCACCGGCACCCGCCCGGCCATCCGCGCTGGAGGGACTGCCGGCAGACCCGTCGCTGATGCCCGATCCGCGCGATCAGCGCCCCTACCGTCACATGTCCCGCCTGGTAGGCGCCGGACGAATCTGGATCCTGATCGCGATCCTCGGTGTCTCGATCAGTTCGGTCGTGATGCTGATCTACGCCCTGTTCGTGCTGATCGACACCGTGATCGACGCCTTCTGGAACCATGAAGTCGACGTCCATGGTGCAAACAATCTCGCCGTCAGCCTAATCGAGCTCACCGACATCTTCCTGCTTGGCATGGTCCTCTACGTGGTAGCGCTCGGCATGTACCAACTCTTTATCGACCGATGGATCGCCGTGCCTTCATGGATGCGCGTCGAGAATCTCCAGCAACTGAAGAGTCATCTCATCAGCGTGATCGTCGTCCTGATGGCGGTCTCATTCCTCGCAGACCTGGTGCAGTACGAGTCCGGCATCGACCTGTTCTACGAAGGCATTTCCATTGCCCTCGTTGCTGCGGCGCTCAGCGGGTTCAGCTGGATCACCCACAAGACGCATGGAAGCGACCATGACGCCGCGACACCCGACGCTTCCCACGACGAGTGATGGGTCAGGCCACGTACCGAATCGCTGCGGCAGCCCCGATGAAGCTGCGCTCGCACATGAGCCGAAACGAGGTCCCACAGGAGACGCGAACCGCTGGGACCATGCGCTCGCCGACTCGGTAGGCAATGCAGCAGGAACACGCCAGCGTCCATCCCCTATGCGATAGAACGATCCGCCGAGAAGCGCAGAACCCGGACGCATGGAGCGTCCGGGTTCTGCGCTTCTGGAGTCACGGACTACGCAGCACCCTTGCGGGCACGACGAGGTTTCGCGGGGGCCTCCTCCGGAGTGGCGACGCCGGTCACCGTTGCATGGACGAGCGGACTGGCAAGGACCGTCAAGACCATCGCGACCCGATCCGGGGCGATGGTGTAGATGCCTCGCTCAGCCTGAACCACCAGTCCCGCGCCGAGCAGCACGTTGAGATGATGGTACGCCGCGCCCGTGGTCCCCAGGCCGAGCGTGCCAACGAGGTCGGCGGCGGACTTCGGGCCAGAGAGGATCGCCAGCAGAATCGCCAGGCGCTGCCGATGCCCGATTGCGGCCAGGGTCTTCGCGAGATCGTCGCTCGCCTGTCCCGCGAGCCGTGCGACATCCAGATCGGCGGAGGACCATTCGACGGCAAGATCCGTCTGTCCCGCTCCGGCACCGGTGAGGCGAACCGACCCTCGGGAAACGATCTCCCCCTCGCCAAGCGGCTCTCCGGCGGGAATGCTGGCTGGCCGGGAAGGCGCGCTGGCAGTATCGATCCCGGTCGCTGCGGCGACGGCGGCGGATTCCATGCGCACCTGTTCGCGCAGGGAATAAATCGCCTCCGTCAGCTCTGTGAGTTCGCCTCGGATCGACTCGATATCCGACTTCGATTTCTTGCCCGCCATCCAACCCCTTCCCTTCCAGACTGCCAGGATCGGCATCTCCGTGATTCCAGACCCCGAATCCACTCCTGTTACGTATCTACCAATTACCGTATCAGGATTTCCATAAACGGTCAAGTGGCGCGGCGCTATAGGGATTGCGCGTATCGCGCTGCTATTCGAGCCACGATCTCGCTGCGCCTTGCATCTCTGGCACCGACTTTGCGACAATTCCATCCATTGCAGTCGGAATTACCCTGCCGGGTGATCCGCTGCCCCGGATATCCGCACGAATGAAGGAGTTGTCGGACGATGAGCGACACCGTGACAATGCAGGACCTGATCGAGGGGCTGAACCAGGACCTCGCCGGGGAATACAACGCGATCATCAGCTACATCCAGTACTCCGCGAAGGTGACGGGGCCGTACCGCCCGCAGATCGTCGCCTTCTTCCAGTCGGAGATCCCGGACGAGCAGGGCCACGCCCAGTACCTCGCCGACAAGATCGCGTCCCTTGGCGGGCAGCCGGTGGTGGAGCCGCGTCCGGTGCGCGTCTCCGACGACACCCGCGAGATGGTGCAGTTCATCTACGAGGCGGAGGCCGAGACGGTCGAGAACTATCGCAAGCGCATCGAGCAGGCGGAGGCCGTCGGTGACATTGGCCTCAAGATCCGGCTCGAAGACATGGTGAGCGACGAGAGCACGCACCGTGACGAGACCAAGAAGATCCTGGACAACTGGCCGAAGTAGCCGGTCCCGCAATTCGTTGCCCGAATCCCCCGGACAGTATTGTCCGGGGGATTCGCGTTTCCCCGCCTCCACTCGAACGAAGGATGGACGGGCATCGATTGCGCAACCCAGAAGAAGGCTGGAGGGCGGCGACCATGAGATCATCCTCCATGACGTGACCGCCGTCCGCGCCCACTGAGGATGACCATGACCTACGACGAAATTGTCGAAACCCTGAACACCGATCCCTACGTCCGCACGCTGCTGGACGCGCCAATTCCCGCCCGGCTCGCGTATACCGGTCTCGATGGCGCCCCGCGCGTGATCCCGGTGAGTTACCTGTGGGACGGCGAGGACTTCGTTTTTGCCTCCCCGCCGACCTGGTACAAGATCCGCTCCATCGTCGCCAATCCGGTCGTGGCCTTCACGGTCGACACCACCGATTTCCCCCCACTCATCCTCTCCGTGCGCGGCGTTGCCCGTGTCACACTCGATCAAGGGTTGCCGGATGCGTACATCGAGGCGTCTCGCCGCATCGTCGGCGAGGAGCGCATGCCGGAGTGGGAAGCGGCTGTCCGCGCGGAGAATCGCAACATGGCGCTCGTCCGCATCCGGCCAACCTGGATCAAGGTCGTCGATTTCGACACCCGCTACCCCGGTCCGGCCACGCCCGCCGAATCAGCATAGAGCAGCGAGATGAGCGCCGCATTCGCGACCTCACCAGTCACCAACAGCAGGACACCCCAGCCTGCATGAGGCCAGGGTGTTCTGCTGTCCGACGATCGTCAATGGAACCTACCCGACCGGGGTGGCCGTAGTCGGGGCTGGCGTGCCCTCGACGAGGATCGTGGCGTCCTTGTCCGTCTCCAGCAGCGCGGTGGAGATCAGGATCACCGGCTCGTCGCCCAGGTTCTCGGCATAGTGGATCATGCCTTCCGGCTCCTCCCACGAGTCGCCCGCCGTGAAGACGACCGTCGCGCCGGACTCGTACGTGACCTTCGTGCCATCGGCGCGAACCACGTACAGCTTCCCTTCGATGACGTGGTAGGTGAGCTCACCGGACACGACCGACGCCATCTGGACGCCGGGGTGGTAATGCACCGGCAGCTTGGCTCCCGCCGGGATCGTATAGCGCGTCAGCGACAGCGTCTCACCGGGGGCGCTCGTCTCGTCGCTATCTTCGATCAGGACATCCTTTTCCACGGTTCCTCCATACGCATCGGGGGAGGCCGTCGCCTCTGCGGTGGCCGAATCCTGGGCCTGGGTGGTGGCACTGGTATGCGGAATTGCGACGGCCACGCCGAGCAGGAGCATCGCGGCGAGGGCGAGGGAACGAGTCCGGGAAGACATGGGTATGGCGTCCTTTCAAGACGACGATCGAGAACGTCCTGCCGCCATCGCAGGCAATCGCGGCACGACCGGTCAATGGAGTGAGTATCGGACCCGGAGATGGACAACGCGGGGAAGTTCGCTGGACACTCGCTGTGAACCAATCATCCACGCAAGTGATGCCTACGACAACCCCGCAGTGGCCCGACGCGCCTTCCGATGCAGGCGCTTGTGGACCCCGGCGAATCCCATCGCGGCCCGGACGAGGCGCAGCGTCTCCTGGGTCTCCAACCGCACGCGCTCCGATCCCTCCTCGAGCAACGACTCCACGACACCGGGCACGGCGAATGCCTCCCGTCGCTCCCGCATCGGCTGCAAAACAGCTTCCAGCACCTCGACCAGATACCCCTTCACCTCCACATCCCCGACCGTCCCCGCGCGATACCGTTCCTTCAGCGCATCGATGGCGGCACGATCCGTTCCGAAAGCATCCAGATACGCGAAGACGGGGTTGCCCTCCACCCGACCCGGCGTATCGGCGGTGAGGCGATTCGGATCGGTGAACATCCCCATCACCTTCTTCCGCACCACCGGCGCCGGATCGCTCAGCGCGATGGCATTCCCCAGGCTCTTGCTCATCTTGCGCTGGCCATCGGTGCCGATCAGGGTCGGGACATCCCCCGCGACGGTCTCCGGCTCCGGGAAGACATCGCCGTAGCGAGCGTTGAAGCGGCGTGCGATCTCCCGCGTGACCTCGACGTAGGCGTAATTGTCCTTCCCGACCGGCACCGCCTCCGCCCGCACCGCCAGGATGTCCGCCGCCTGCAATACCGGGTAGCCAAGCAACGCGAAGGACATCTCCTGCCCCGAATCGCGCGCCATCTCCTTCAGTGAAGGGATGCGTTCCAACCGATTGACGGTGACCAGACTCTGGAACAGGCCAGCCAGCTCCATCACCTCTGGCACCAGCGACTGAAGGTAGAAGGTGACACGAGCCGGATCGAGGCCAGCACTGAGCGCGTCGAGCACAAGGGTGCGGGCATTGGCATCGATCTCCGCGATCTGCTCCGGGGCGTTGCGCGTGGTCAGCATGTGAAGGTCCGCCACGATGAACGTGCAATCGTAGGCATCCTGCAAGCGCACGCGGTTCCGGAGTGTGCCGACCAGGTGGCCGAGATGGAGCGGTCCGGTCGGCCGGTCGCCAGTGAGCAGACGAGGATGGATCGTGGGGTCGCTCCCCAGCGAATCAGATGGAGCTACGGATGTTTCGAGTATGGACGACATGGGGAATCCTCATGCCGGACGGGCCGGCCATGACAGGGCGAATGGCATGAAATGGGGCGACAGAACGCCCCTGGTGGGGATCAGGACGTGGCGCGCGCGGCGCGCCAGTCTCCCGCACCCACCTGCCACGCCTGCCAGGCGTCGAGGATGGAGCTATCGTGAGGAAACGCGAGGTCAATCGTCGCGAAGGTATCCGGATCGAACCAGCGAAGTTCCGTAAGATCGTCGTTCGGGGTCGGTTCGCCGATGGCTTCGAGCGCGGGGTAGGTGATGAGGATCACCGGCTCGCCCGCTTCGGAGAAGATTCCGAGCACCGGACCGAGCGTCACCGCCAGACCGGTTTCCTCCAGCACCTCGCGCCGGGCTGCCGCCTCGACCTCCTCGCCGCGATCGACGAAGCCGGCTGGGAAGCTCCAGGTGCCGGGCCTCCGCACGTTCCGGGCGCGTTGCCCGAGCAGGATCTTGCCGTCCCGCGCCACGACGACCGCCACGACCACCTTCGGATCGAGCCACGTCACCGCACCGCATGCCACGCAAACGGGACGTATCGCCCCGTCGATCTCGCGCGCTTCGGTTGGGTTGCCACAGGCCTGGCAGTACATCGCCCATTCCGATCCGGCCGCAGGCAACATCGCATCGCCTCGCGTGCCTCCATCCTACACGAACGGGCAAGTCCTGCGGCAATGGATATGCGACTACTGACCGGAGTCGATCCGTCCATTCAGCAGGGAGTCATCGTGAACGCTGCATCCACCCCCACATCCCCCTCCGGCGATCGCTTCGATGTCGCCATCATCGGCGCCGGCCAGGCGGGAGGGCCGCTCGCCTCCGCCTTCGCCAACGCCGGCAAATCGACCGTCCTGATCGAACGCAAGCACATCGGCGGCACCTGTGTGAACGAGGGTTGCACACCAACCAAAACGCTGATCGCCAGCGGCGCGGTGGCGTGGCGGGCAAAACGCGGCAATGAGTTCGGCATCGGGACCGGGCAGGTCGTCGCCGACATGCCGGCCATCCGCGATCGGATAGCGGGGGTCGTGAAGCTCTGGCGCGAGGGCAGCGAACGCGGCGTCTTCGGAACGGAGGGCCTGACGTTCATCAAGGGGCAGGCGCGGTTCCTCGGTCCGAAACAGCTGCATGTGTCGCTCGATGGCGGTGGGGAGCGCATCATCGCCGCCGACACGATCGTCATCAACGTCGGCGAACGTCCAGGACCGCTCCGGGGCGATGTCGCGCCGCAGACCCCGATCCTCACTTCCACCAGCATTCTCCAGCTCGATGTACTGCCCCGGCACCTGATCGTGGTCGGCGGCGGATATGTCGGGCTGGAATTCGGACAGGTCTTTCGTCGCCTGGGGTCGGAGGTGACGATCGTGCAGCACGGCTCGCAGCTCCTCCCGCGCGAAGACCCGGATATCGCTGAGGCAATGCGAGCGATCCTCGAGGAGGACGGCATCACCATCCACCTGAACGCCGGGACGGAGCGGGTCGCCCCGACCGCCGACGGCGTGGAAGCCACCCTCTCGACGCCGGACGGCCCAATGACGATTTCGGGCAGCCACCTGCTGGCCGCCGCCGGGCGCGTCCCGAACACCGACGACCTCGGGCTGGACGCCGCCGGGATCACCCTCGACCCGAAGGGTTACATCCCCACAAGCGACACGCTGGAGACGAATGTCCCCGGCATCTACGTGGTCGGCGATGTCCGCCCCGGTCCCAAGTTCACGCATATCTCCTACGATGACTACCGCGTGCTCCAGACGAACCTGATCGAGGGGGGCCATCGCTCCATCGCAGGCCGGCAGGAGCCGTACACCGTCTTTACCGAACCCCAGCTCGGGCGGATCGGCCTCAGCGAGACGCAGGCAAAGGCGCAAGGCATCGCCTTGCGCGTCGCCCAGATGCCCATGGAGCGCGTCGCCCGCGCCTACGAGACGAACGAGCCGCGCGGCACGATGAAGGTACTGGTCGATCCGGAGAGCGAGCAGATCCTCGGCGCGGCGATCCTCGGGCTGGACGGTGGCGAGATCATGGCGATGCTCCAGATCGCGATGCTCGGAAACGTGCCCTACACCACGCTGCGTGATGGCATCTGGGCGCATCCGACACTGGCGGAAGGGCTGAACAACCTCTTCTTCTCGTTCCGCGACGACGAGTAGCAACCGACCTGCACGACTAGGGGTGCCAACACGCACGCCGGGTCGGGTACGCTTGCCTCCAGCGCGTCCCGACCCGGTCGCGTTGCACCGTACGCGACCCATCCACCGCTGGAGGCCTCCGATCGCTCCCTCGTCCCCTACGCCCAATCCTGCCGCAGAAACCTACGCCAGTCGTCAGGTCGCTTTCGCCGCCGAACGCGAGCGCATCCACCGCCGCTGGCTCCTGATCGCGAACCTGCGCCTCGTCGCCTTCGTCGTGCTGGGCATCGCGCTCTGGCAGTTCCTCTTCGTCCGCACCGGTCTCCCGGTCACCATCGGCACGCTCGCAGCCCTGGCCGTCGTCGTCGGCCTCGTGATCCTGCACGGACGCCTGCGCCGGGAACGGGACCGCTTCGAACGCCTCGCGACCGTCAACGCCCTGGCCGGGCAGCGCCTCGCGCTCGCCTGGGACGAGCTTCCGACACCACCCGCCGATGCGACCTCCCCACTCCGGGAGCCTTCCGCGACGCCGTCCTACAGCCACGACCTGAACGTGACCGGTCGCGCCTCGCTGGAACAGCGGATCGGCACACCCGCCACGCAACGCGGCTGGGAGACGCTGCATCGCTGGCTCCTCGCCCCCGCCGATCCGGCCACCATCGCGGAACGGCAGCCCGCCGTGCGGGACCTCGCCGCCGAGCTCGACCAGCGCCAGGCCGTGGAAACCGCTGCCCACCGGGAACACGGCACGATTACCGATCCGGAGGACCTGATCGCCTGGGCAGAGGGCGAGCGGTATCTCACGCATCGTCCGTGGCTCGTCGGGCTGGCCTGGATCGCCCCCATCGTCCTGATCGTCGCGCTCGTCGCCCAGGTGACGGACCTGACGCCGTGGCCGTTCTGGCTGATCCCGGTCACGATCAACGTGATCGTCTTCCAGCTTGCCGGCGTGAAGGCCTCGACGCTCGTCGCGCGGGTTGCGCCTCTGCACGCCGAGATCGCGGGGTATCGCGATGTCTTCGCTGCCATCTCCGGCACGCCCGCCCAGTCGCCGCTGCTGCAACGCATCGCCCAGACGCTCGGCGACGGCGAGCATGGCGCGATGACGCAGAGCGACCGCCTGGCGCGGGCCAGTTCGATGGCGATCCCACGCGGCTCGATGCTCTATTTCCCGTTCCAGATGGGCTTCCTGTGGGACATCCATGTGCTGCACCGGCTCGAACGCTGGCAGGCGACGGCGGGACCGGATGTCCGCGCCTGGATCGACGCGGCGGCGGAATGGGAGGCCCTTGCGGCGCTCTCTGTGCTCGCCCACGATCACCCGGCATGGACCTTCCCGCACGTCGATCCGGCGGCAGACCGATTCGCGGCGACGGCGCTTGCTCATCCGCTGATCGACGCGGCGGATGCGGTCGCGAACGATGTGGAGGTCGGTCCGCGCGGGACGTTCCTCTTCGTCACCGGCTCGAACATGTCCGGCAAGAGCACACTGCTTCGAGCCGTGGGCGCGAATGCAGTCCTCGCGCAGGCAGGGGGGCCGGTCGCGGCGTCCACGCTGACGATGCCGGTGGTGGAGATCGCGACCTGCATGCGCGTGGAGGATTCGCTGGCGCGGGGCGTCTCGTTCTTCATGGCGGAATTGCAGCGGCTGAAGGCCGTGGTCGATGCGGCCCGCGCGGCGACGGACCGCCCCGTCCTCTACCTGCTCGACGAGATCCTGCAAGGCACCAACACGGCGGAACGACAGATCGCCTCGCGGCAGGTGCTGGCGCAATTGGCCGCCTGCAACGCAATCGGTGCGGTCTCCAGTCACGACCTCGGGCTTCTGGAGGGGAATGCGCTGGAGGAGATGGCGGTGCCGGTCCACTTCGCCGAGACCTTCCGGCGGACGCCGGAGGGGCCGGACATGACCTTCGACTACACGCTGCGCCAAGGACTGGCGACATCATCGAACGCGCTGGCGCTGATGGAGGTCCTCGGCTTCGACCTCCCGAAGGCGTAACGCGCCCTTCCTGTCCGAACACAAAGCCCGGCTGGTTCCGGGAGTGGCGCAGGTCCACACTATGTCATCCCGAGCCCTTCGGCTGCGCTCAGGGTAAACTCCGCGGTCCATACATGATGATGGCAATGGCGATGTAGCGTGGCCGAGGGATCTTCCGCCCCTGCACGGCGTCAACCCTGCCAACCGGTCCCTCGACGGCACTGGTCAGTTCACGGGATGTCCTCGAAGCCACCGTGCCGCTCGGGATGACACCGATCATGCCCATCCAGATGCGACTGGCTCACCTCGCCCGTTGCCGGAACCGCACCCGCGCCGTACGATGCCGCCACCGTATCCATCCACCTCCCGGAGCCCCATCGGCGCCGGGATCGGCATCGTCGCCGGCAGCGCATCCAGTGAAGGGATCACCGCATCGTGAGCGCATCGGACACCTCGCTTCTCGACACCCCCGCCGCGCCGGGATCACTCCGTATCACCAACGTCACCGTCACCGCCATCAAGCCCGAACCGGAGGAGACCGCGAAGCCGAAATCCTGGCTCTCCGAATCCGTCGTCGCCAACCCCATGTCCATCTACCCCGAGTACAAGGCCCGCCGGTCGTCGTGGACCGCGCAGTTCGGACCGGAACTCGTGGTGCGCATCCAGACGGAGGACGGCATCGAGGGCATCGGCTGCGCCATCCCTGGCGGCGCACGCGCCATCGTGGAGGATCACTTCCGGCATCTGCTGATCGGCCAGTCCGCATTCGATATCGAGAAGCTGTGGGACCAGATGTTCAAGGCCTCCCTCCCGTATGGACGGAAGGGGCTGGCGATCATGGCGATCAGCGGGGTGGATGTCGCCCTGTGGGACATCGTCGGCAAGGCGCTCGGACAACCGGTCTGGAAGCTCCTCGGTGGCGCGACGAAGGAGGCGCTGCCCGTCTATTCGACCGGCAACGACGTCGGGTTCTACCGCCAGCTCGGGTTCCGCGGCTTCAAGCTCGCCATGCCCTACGGTCCCGCCGATGGCTGGGACGGCCTGAAAAAGAACGTCGAGCTGATCGAGCACGCGCGGGAGCTGGTCGGACCGGACAGCGAGATCATGCTCGATTGCTACATGGCGTGGAACGTCGACTACACCCTGCGCATGAGCCGCCTCGCGGAGCCATATCGCATTCGCTGGATCGAGGAATGCCTGCCGCCGGACGACTTCGAGGGCTACGCCGAACTCACCGCGAAGTCGCAGATTCCGGTCGCGACTGGCGAGCACGAGTACACGCGCTGGGGATTCAAGGAACTGATCGCCCGCCGCTGCTGCCACATCCTGCAACCGGACCTCGCGTGGGTCGGCGGCATCACGGAGGCGAAGAAGATCGCAGCGATGGCGTCCGCCTGGGGCCTTGACGTGATCCCGCACGCGGGTGGCCTGCATCCATGGTCGTTGCACTTCATGTACTCGACCGTGAACTGCCCGCAGGCCGAATGGGTCGTGGTCGGGAACGCGGGTGAGGATGACCCGATCCGCCCGCTCTTCCCCTACATGATCGGCGCGCCGCTGCCGAAGGATGGCTTCATCCGCCCGACCGATACGCCGGGTATCGGCATCGCGCTGGACGAGACCCTGCTCGAAGGCTGATCCCCGCTTGCGCTGGGAGACGCCGCGAGGCCGCCGGAATCGATTCCGGCGGCCTCGTCGTTGTCGAAATACGATGTGCCGTGGCGACGCCCTCACACCTCGTAGATGGGGCCATTGTGGCCGCCTCCACGGACTGCGTGAACAGGTATCGGCGGGGATCCTACGTGACCGGGCGCAGGTGATCGTTCAGGAACTGGCCGTCCAGCGCCATGAAGAAGATCGCCAGCAACGTAATCACCGCGATCACGCCAAGCAGCACCACGAAGAAGAGGATATTCGCGAACCCCTTGCCACCCAGCTCGGAATTGTCACGCGCATCCTCGCCAATGTGGCCAAGCAGCGACAGCATCAGGAACAATCGAAGAAACACCCTACGCCCCCATCCTGCGTCGATCGTCAACGCGGCTCCCCACCGCTTCCCGATCGCCCAATCGTGTCGAATCATGGTCGTGGTCCGAGTGGTGTGGTCGATGCTGAAGCATGCCATCATCGAAATCCACTCCGGAGTATGCAGAGACTGTACGGGATACCGCCCACCCCGTCCAGAGGCGCACACGGGAACGGGTGCCCGTATGCGCCTGTCGGTGAATCAGAACGAACTGACGATCAGTCGCGACAGAACCTGGATGAGGATGATGGCGATGAAGATCGAGAAGTCGAACATCCCCGTATTGGGCATCAGCTGTCGGATCGGCTGGAGGATCGGCTCGGTCGCGGAATAGAGCGCCCGGCTGATGCTCCAGGTGAAGCCGGGATCGACCCACGAAATGAGGGCGCGCCCCAGCAACAGGAAGCTGAAGATGTTCAGGATCCAGAGAAGAATACTGACGATATCCACGAACGCATCCACCTGACCTACGCGGGAACGGTTCCGGTGTCGTGGAGCGGACGTCGCTCACCGCTTCCCATAATCAAAGTATACCGAAGGCGTCGGCCCTCGCCTCTTGCCAATTCTTCTCAAGAAGCCGAAACTCCCATCACGACACGCGCCCTAACGCCTGCGCCACCAGCCGCGGCCCATCGCCGCCGATGGCAGCGCTCGCCGCACCTCGCACTCGCCTTCCGGGAGGCCCCATGACCACACCCACCGACAAGGACAACGCCCAGCCCGCCCACGACATGCGCTTCAACTCGAAGACACTCTACGACGGACCCAGCCGCGCCGGAGCCCGCTCCATGATGAAGGGCACCGGATTCAGCGACGAGGATCTGAAGAAGCCCATCATCGGCATCGCGAACACCTGGATCGAGACGATGCCCTGCAACTTCAACCTCCGCCGCCTGGCGAAGGCCGTGAAGGCCGGTGTCCGCGCCGCCGGTGGCACCCCCATGGAGTTCAACACCGTCGCCATCTCCGACGGGGTGACAATGGGCACCGAGGGCATGAAGACCTCGCTCGTCTCCCGCGAGGTGATCGCCGATTCGGTGGAGCTGGTCGGGCGTGGCCACATGTTCGATGGCATCATCGCGCTCGGTGCCTGCGACAAGACCCTCCCCGGCCTCTCGATGGCGCTGGCCCGCCTGAACGTGCCGAGCCTCATCATCTACGGCGGCACCATCATGCCAGGCTACTGGCGTGGACAGGAAGTGACCGTCCAGACCGTCTACGAGCAGATCGGCGCCCTGGCGGCGGGCAAGATCACGGAAGAGGACCTGAAGTCGCTGGAGGATGTCGCCTGCCCCGGCGCGGGTGCCTGCGGCGGCCAGTTCACGGCGAACACGATGGCAATGGCGATGGAATTCATCGGCCTCTCGCCGCTCGGATCGGCCTCCGCGCCCGCCGTCGATGCCCGCAAGGAGCAGATCGGCGAGCAGGCCGGCGAGTTGATCATGGATCTGTTGCGCAAGAACATCCGGCCGCTGGACATCCTGACGCGGGAGGCGTTCGACAACGCCATCGCCGGGGTCGCGGCCAGCGGCGGCTCCACCAATGCCGTACTGCACCTCCTCGCCCTCGCGCGGGAGGCCGGCGTCCCGCTGACGATCGACGAGTTCGATGCCGTTTCCCGCCGCACGCCGCTGATCACGAACCTGATGCCGAGCGGCAAGTACGCCGCCGCCGACCTCGACAAGGCGGGCGGCACGCAACTCGTCGCCCAGCGCCTGATCGAGGCGGGATACCTGAACGGCTCGCTGATCACGGCATCCGGCACCACCATCGGCGAGGAGGCCGCCAAGGCAGTCGAAACCGAGGGGCAGGACGTAGTCCGTACCTTCGACGACCCGATCAAGAAGAGCGGCGGCATCCACATCCTGAAGGGGAATCTCGCCCCGGATGGCGCGGTGGTGAAGCTCTTCGGCTACGAGCGGACCTACCATCGCGGTCCGGCCCGCGTCTTCGATTCCGCCGAGGCCGCCGCGGACGCCGTGCTGCACAGCCAAATCGTCGATAACGACGTGGTGGTGATCCGCTACGAGGGGCCGAAGGGAGGCCCCGGCATGCAGGAGATGCTCGGCATCACGGCGGCCCTGATGGGCCAGGGCCTCGGGCAGACCGTTGCCCTCATCACGGATGGCCGCTTCTCCGGCGCGACCCGTGGCGTCATGGTCGGGCATGTCGCCCCGGAAGCGCAGGTTGGTGGCCCGATCGCCGCCCTGAAGGAAGGCGACATCATCGTGCTGGATGTCGATAACCGCGGCCTGAACGTGGAGCTCCCCGACGACGAGATCGCCGCCCGCCTCCGCGACTGGACGCCGCCGATGCCGCACTACACCTCCGGCGTGCTCGCGAAGTACGCGGCGACGGTCAGCCAGGCGAACGAAGGCGCGATCACCCGCGTCGACCTGCTCGACGTGCAGGGATTACGTCCGCGCTAGCCACATCCGCTCGCGACCTCTGCGAGAAGTCCCCCGACCGAAACGAGTCGGGGGACTTCTTCGTTCTGGATGCGTGTTATCTTGACCTGCATCCATCGCGTCCCGTACAAACAGGGTGTGCCTGTAGACGGTCGATCGTCTTGTAGGCAAGGGACCACGATCGTCGCCAATCGCTCGCCCGTCCCGACGGGCCGGCATCGTAGAGAGGTCATATCTGTGGATCCGAATCGCTTCGACAGCATCTCCCGCGCCTTCTCGTCCCGCTTCTCCCGCCGTTCCGCCGTCAAGGCCGGGGGCGTCGGCGTTGCCGCAGCCATGGCCATGTCCGTCGGTCTCGGCTCGTCCAGCGCTGTCGTCGCGGCAGCCCAGACCAGCACCCCGTACTCCACCATCCGCAAGTACGTGCTTACCGAGACGAGCGATGCCGCCGTACAGGCGCTGAACACCGGCTACCTGCCGCAGTTGCAGCAGCAGGCTGGCTTCCTTGCCTACACCGTCGTCACGTCCGACCCGAACACCCTGACCTCGGTCTCCGTCTTCGACAGCGAGGCGGACTTCTCCGCCGCCGAATCGGCGCTCTCTGGCTGGGTGTCGCAGAACCTCGCCTCCCTGCTGCCAGCAGCCACGGAGAGCACGCAGGGCAATGCGGTGATCTTCGCAGTGAACACCGAGACGATCTGCGGCCCCGCGCCAACCCCGACTCCCACCGCGACGCCCGCCACCCCGGTTGCCTGCACCGGCATTGGCTGCATCTGTAACGGCGGCGTCGAGGGCGCCTGCGATGAAGGGCTCGTCTGCTGCCAGAGCCAGATGGGCGGCGGTTCCGTTCCGGGTGGCCAGGGCATGTGCGCCGCCGAAGACGCCTGCGGCGACGGCGAGGCGACTCCGGTCGCGTAATCCCGAACGCGTCCACTGCGAGCAACGCACAGCGAGAGAACCGGGGGATCGAGTGATCCCCCGGTTCTCTCTGTCTCATCCGCATCCGACGCCAGGAGGATTCCCCTACAGCTGAGTTCGAAAGAGTTGCCGTCCTCCGTAGCGGGTCAGCTCGTCTGACCCATCCGGCGAAGCCGGATATCCCGGAACGGTTGCTGAACCCAGGATTGGCCTTCGGCCAATGGCGAACCACCAGACCAGCTGGTGGTTCGCCGCTACGGGTTCGAACTGGGCTCTATGCGGCCAGCAGGTGGGATGCGGTCACGAGGGGAGAGAGCGGCATCCGCACCGATCAAGAACGATCAGGAAGCAGACGCAATCGCCACCACCAACAGGGCGAGCAGGAAGACGACGCCAAGCATCATCCAGGTCGCGACCTCACCGTGCTCATCCCCGAGGGGAATCGCGACGGCATCCGCGTCCGCCACGATGGGAGCCTTCACGTCCTTGCGGGCGGGGGATGGCGTTGCCTTGCGCTCCACCACGACGGCCTGATCGACCTTCTCGACGACCGGCGCGGTGGCTGGGGCTTCGGCCGCCGAGGCAGCGGACGCCTGGCGTTTGGCCTTGGCGGCGGCTCGGCGATCGCGCTCACGTTGCGCGGCGGTCCGGTTGGACGAATTGCTGCTCATGTTCGCGAACTCCTCTTCACCACGAGTCGACTGTGCCGTCCGGAAGCGCTGACTGGACGCGTAGGGACGATCCCCGCAGCGGCTATCACGAAGATCGCCCCGACAAGACAAACGCTCGTTGCGGACGACCCCTCTTCCAACCGCACCCTAGAACGCGCCGCCGAGGAGCGGGTAGATCAATTGCTCCCACCGGTCGGCAACCACCTCGCGATAGCGTTCCTCGGTCACGATCCGGATCAGGCGGCGATGTTCCTCGTAACGCTTGAAATCATCATCGGCCAACCCCACCACCTCTTGCCAGGTCATCATCGGATGATACCCGACGGGCGGGCGCTGAAACTGCACCCAGACATCGGTCTTCCACTTCTCCGGCTTGGGGATGTCGATCAGGATCGCCGTATCCGGCACCGCCTCACCCAGCATTGTGGCGAGTCCCCGACAGAGATCGAGTTCCACCGACCGCCGCGCGACCGGATCGAACCAGAGGTTGCCAAGCCGCGCATACAACTCGAAGGCACGGGCGCTCACCTCCACGGCCCGCTTGTGCATGCGACGGTCCGCCAGCGCATCCGCCAGGCGACGGGTGGCGTCCGGCATTTCCGGCGCCCGCATGAAGGCCATCAACGTCGCGTCGTCATGGGCGGTGAGGTTCGTGGACGTGATCGCCCCAGCCACCAGCGCTTCCTGGACTGCTCGCAGGAGCATGATCATGCAGGCACGATTGGTGTGGTGCCAGTAGACGTTGTCGAACATCTCCTGCCGCGCGTTGATGAGCGAGTGAAGCGGGCTGATTCCCTTCTCCGTCACCGCCACCCGCGTGCGCGTCGAGGTCGGACCGCCCTTGCCGCGCCCCCGGCGGGCGGGGGGCGTTCCCATTGGCGAAGGCACCGGCAGCGAGGCCTGCAACGTCTCCGGCACATCCGCGAAGGTAAGCGCCCCAAGCAACCGCCGGGCATCGACACCGCCGTACGGCACGCTGCAGGCGTGCGCATCACGCGGCAGGTAGTCGAGCTTGTCCATGTCCAGTGTGCCGGAGAGCAGCCCCCGCAGGACGCGATCGGCCTCCGGCAGCTCGTCCCGCCCGGCGTGAATCAGCGCCGCGACCCGCGCCGGGTCCACGTCCCAATCGCGCTCCAGCACCAGCGCGATCTCGCCGCGCTCGATCAGTCCCCTCCCCACCTCCTCGTGCGTGCGGACTGGCGGCCCCAGTTCCTCGATCGCATGGGAGAACGGGTAGTGGCCGATGTCATGCAGCAACGCCGCCGCGATGGCCGTCCGCGCATCGCGCACGGAGATCCATGCACCGACCGGCTGCTCCGCGAGATGGGCGATGGCCAGCCGTGTAAGGTGCATCACCCCGATCGAGTGCTCGTAGCGCGTGTGTTTCGCGCCCGGCCACACCCGCGAAACGAAGCCGAGTTGCTGGATACGATCGAGGCGCAGGAACTCCGGCGTGCTCATCAGGGCGGTCTCCCGCCGGTTGAGGGGCACGAGATCGTAGAGCGCGTCGCGCACCTCGGTATCGGGATCGCCGAAGATGTCGCGCACGACCGGTGAAATCGACGCCGAAGGATTGACGGAGGGCACGAGAACAGGCTCCCAGGTTGCAGCGAACGGGCATCCGGTACGCGGATGGACCCGCATCTTGTGCATGCAGCATACGACGCCTATCCCGGCCCGCGTCGGCACGACCAGGATTTCCACGCAAGCGCTCCGAATGGTGGATACTGAACGCATCAACGTGAGGCCACGCCTCCCCGGCGTCCTGAAGCCCTCGCACCACCCATTTGCCCGGAGCATGCGCACCCCGGCGTCCCCGGACGCCCTGTCCGCGTGTGCCCGTTTCGTTCCGGAGTATCGTCAGATGAGCATCATGCGGAGCACCGTGCTTGCCGTCGCCGACAACAAGCAGGTCAGTTCATTCTTCCATTCCAGCAAGCTCGCGAAGAGCCTGGTCGATCGCTTCGTCTCCGGCGAATCACTGGACGAGGGCCTGAAGGCCGCGTCCGATCTCGCGGCCAAGGGGATCGTCACTACGCTGGACCAGCTCGGCGAGAACGTCTCCACCGCCGAAGAAGCAACCGCCGCCGTCGCTTCCTACAAGGAGATCCTGCGCCGGATGCATGCCGCGCAGCTGGAGCCCAACATCTCCATCAAGCTGACCATGCTGGGACTCGATCTCGGCGAGCAACTGGCGAAGGACAACGTCGCCGCCGTGCTGGAGGTCGCGAAAGAGGTCTCCGGGTTCGTCCGGATCGACATGGAAGGCTCGGCCTACACGGATGTCACCATGCGCCTCTTCGAGGAACTGCATGCGCAGTACCCGAGCGAAGTCGGGATCGTGATCCAGACCTACCTGCGCCGCGCGACGGACGATGTGAAGCGCATGATCGAGATCGGCGCCCGCGTCCGCCTGGTGAAGGGTGCCTACGCCGAGCCGGAGACGGTAGCGTTCACGGATCGCGCCGAGATCGACAGCAATTACATCCACCTGATGCGGCTGCTGCTGGATGGCGGCACCTTTCCGGCGATCGCCACCCACGATCCTGCGCTGATCGATGCCACCCAGCGCTATGCGAAAGGCCGGCAGATTCCACTGGATCGCTTCGAGTTCCAGATGCTCTATGGCGTGCGGCAGGACGAGCAGATTCGCCTGCGCAACGAGGGGTATGGCATGCGTGTCTATGTGCCCTATGGCACCGAGTGGTATCCCTACTTCACGCGACGGATCGCCGAACGACCGGCAAACGCATTCTTCGTCATCCGCCAGCTCTTCGACTAGCGGCGACGGTCGCGACACTGTCCTGACCCCTGGCGCGCAGGTCAGGCCGCGTAGGTTTCATCCAGCGACGATACACGCACCTGCGACGACGCCTCGGCGAGGTCATCGATATCCTCGCCAAGCGCCTCGTCGCGGGCCTGCTTCTGGACCTGGCGGAGGTGCTTGGCAATCTCGGACGGACTGAGCCCGCCGTCGATCAGCCCCAGGATGTAGCAGGCGAGCGATGTACGGATCGGTTGGCGAGAATTGCCGCCCAACGCCGCATGCAGTGCCCGGATCGCCTGCTTGTGGTGGTTCTTGACGGTCCAGATGCTCAGGCCGAGCTTTTCGGAGATTTCCTGATACGTCAGTCCGTAGGCCTGCAAGCGCAGGACCTGACGCTGACGGCGAGTGAGATTCGTACTCCGATCGGGCCCCTGCGCGACAGGATGCGAGTGTGTGGTCATGGCGACGCTGCCTCCACGAGTCCCGGAAGAGAGGGTTGGGACGCACACCGCCCACACCCATAACGATTTGACTGAATGGTTCAATGCATCGTACCAGATTGCCGCCGACTCGTCGCCTCCCCACGAGACAAGGCTGCAGGGCGATTGCATTCCGGGATGATGGTCGGACTCGACTCCTGCCATATGCTCCACGGCGGGCATGTCGCGGATACGGCCCCTGCTTCGTATCCACGCGCATGGCGGCCCACGCAGGGAGTCGGCAAGTGGCACAATGCACGTATCACGTTGATCGCTCCGAACCCGCCTCGGAAGGAGACGCGACCATGACCGAGGTTCACCCGTCACCATCCACCCCGACTCCCGCAGCGGAGCCAGCGACACCGCAGGAGGTGTCGCCAATAATCGTGCCGGATGGTTCGACATCCATCCCGCCAGCGCCGGTCCTGCATGATTCCGGCGAGAAACCCGTGTTGGGCGCATTCTGGGACGTCGTCAAGCGAACGCCTTCCTACGCGCGCCTGATCGCCGCGATGAGCCGTGATCCGGAGATACCAATGCAGGCCAAGGCCTCGCTGGCGATAGGTGGCGCCTACCTGGTGTCGCCAATCGACCTGATTCCGGGCATCATTCCGGTAGCCGGTCAGATCGACGATCTGTACGTGGTGCTCACCGCTGTTCAGATCGCCCTGCGGTCCAGCCCGCCCGACGCCGTTCGCCGCCACCTGGCAGCGCAAGGCCTGCATCACGATCAGATCGATCACGACCTGGCCGTGATCCGGAAACTGGTCCGGGTAGGCATTCGCAAAGCAATCTCCATAAGCAGCAGCGTGGCGGTCGAAGCGACACAGCGCGCTGGATGGCTCGCCAACAAGGCACGAACCACGATCGCCAACCGAGGATCCCGCACATCATGACGAGAAACCGATCGCGCAACCGGCGCGGGCGTCGCCCTGACGACGCTGCCGCAACCTCACCCGCTCCCCAGGCAGCCCCGGCCACGCCAACGGCGGAGTCTGCGCCCCGCGCGGAAACCGCACCAGCGCCGCGCGAACCTCGCCCGGAAAAACCCGCACAACGACAACCCGCCGCCAGCGGCAGCAATGCCAACGCATCCGGCCAGCAAGCTCCGGCGCGCAGCGGACGCCGTCGAGGACGGAAGCGCGGTGGCGCCAGCGCGGGGGGCCAGCAACCCGCAGCACCAGCGAACGCCTCACAGCCGACGCAGGAGCGACAGCAAGGCAAGGGACAGGCAGGTCGTGGGGAGCATGCGCGCTCCGACTCCCCGGAGCGCGGAGAGCGTCCCGCCCCGGCAGCGGCGTCCCAGACCGGCAACGCCCAGCCGAACGAGCGAACGTCCCGTCAGGGAGCGAACGCTGGCGGCAATCAGGGCCAGCAAGGGCAGGGTGGCAACAAACGCCGGCGGGGACAGCGGCGGCGTCCGACTCCCTCCACGCCAGAGGTGATGCCAACAGAGGTCCTGAAACCGGCCCTCGCCGTCCCGGAGCCGGTCGTGCCGATGACGATGCGCTCGCTCGCGGAACTCGGCGCGGAGGATGTGGTCGAGCTTGGTTGCCCGATGCTGACGCGCACCAAGGTCGCGCTCCCGTCCTCCGGCGGTCTCCGCGCTCCGCGCTGCAATCTCGGGTGGGCGATCCACGATGAGGAAGAGGTTTCCCTCTGTCTGCGGACGCCGGTCATCGCACAATGCTGGAAGGTCCATCCGGAACGCCTGGCAGAACTTCTGGGTGTGGAGCCAGTCACGGACGAGGCGACAGCCGCCGACTGACCCGTTTCGCGTGCGACACAGCATCACCCCGGAGGGACGTTTGTCCCTCCGGGGTGATGTGGTTCTGGCCAGATCGTGAATCACCGCCGGGATGCATGTGGCCGCGAGTGGTTCGCCACCACGGCGCCTACCCGGCGCTCGCTCGTCAGTGTGAGCTGAGCGATGGCTGACCTCTGGAAAGCTGGTTCCGCTTCCCGACAACGGCCTCTTCCTCCCACGGAGCGTTCGCCTCGATGAAGGCGGCGACCTCCTGCGGCGAATGAGCGCGCAGATCGAGCGCAGGATACTTGAGGTTGTCCGGCAGGTAGAGATAGAAGGTGAACTGGATCGGTTCGACCCGCTCCATCTCCACCCACCAGTCGTAGAGCGCGGTCAGCCACCCAAGATCCGACGCCCGGATGCGCCACAGGGCGATGCCCGCTCCACGCTCGTAGGCCAGCGCCTCACCAAAGTAGACCTGAGCCGTCCCGTCACGCTCGATGATCGCCTTCGCGTCATCGTAGTGGCGGGGCGATCCCTTCATGGTGAACCGGTAGCCAGACATCCGCTGACGCGGCTTCACGGCATACTTCTCTTCCAGTCGCTTCCGTCGTCGAACCCAAGGGTAGATGGACATCCGATCCGCTGCCTCCATGCAGGGCGCCAGCTCGCCAGCTCGTTCATCGTGGACACGGCGATGTGCCCCACACGATGCGCTGCCTCCCACCGGACACGGCGATGCAGCGCCTTGTTGCGGGCATTGTACCGCGAACGGTCGGGCATCTGCCCCCGAATTGCCTCGGGCAATGCGGCCTATACTTGCCGCCCGACATCTGGATGCAAAGCCCACGACCCTTCCCCACCCTGGAGACGCCCTTCATGACCATCACACCCCACGCCCCCGCCCGCAATCTCGAAATCAAGGTCGCCTGCGGCGATGACGGCCTTGCCGATGCGATCGCGCGGCTTTCGACGCTCGGCACCTCCGTGAGCGAACGTCTCGCGCAGGTAGACACGTACTTCCGGGCGCCACAGGGTCGCCTGAAGCTCCGCACCATCGCCCACGTCCGCGAAGACGACGAGGCAGGCGACGTCGTGGACGCACAGCTCATCGGGTACGAGCGAATCGATCGTGAGGGGTCGCGCTGGAGCAGCTACCACGTCGTGCCCATCCCGGCACCGGAAGGCGACCGCCTCCGGACGACACTCTCCGCGACGATCGGGACGCTGGTGACGGTCACGAAACGGCGCGACATCGCCATCGCGGGTCACACGCGCATTCATCTTGACCGCGTGGAGGGGCTGGGTGCGTTCATCGAACTGGAGACCGTGATCGCCGGGCAGTCGGACGCGGACGCTGCAGCCGAGCATCAGCGGATCATCGACACGCTTGGCCTCGATCGCTGGCCGGCGGTGCCCGGCTCCTATAGCGACCTCCTGCGGGACGTGTCGCGCGAAAGCGAGGCACGTCGACCGTAGAGCCTAGTTCGAAACCGTAGCGGCGCAGCTGGTCTGGTGGCTCGCCATTGGCCGAAGGCCAATCCTGGGTTCAGCAACCGTTCTGGGATATCCAGCTTCGCCGGATGGGTCAGACGAGCTGACCCGCTACGGAGGATGGCAACCCTTTCGAACTCAGCTGTAGGTCGCCTGGGATCACCCTTCCCCAGAACCTGACGAGACCCCCGGAGTAATCCGAGGGTCTCGTCCATTCGCGTGTCGGGGCCGATCCGGGGTTAGCTACCCGGCGTGCTCTCCGGCGATGCGAAGATGTCCGGCACGTCGATCTCAGCGGCCGGCTTCACCGTGAAGGTGATCGCCTGGCCATTGGAATCCGCCAGGACGTAGGTTCCCACCGGCAGATCCTTGAGGATCGCGCCGAAGGTCTCACCCGGCTTCACCGTGTAGCTCGCCACCGGAGTCACCCCGGTCTTCAGGGCGGACTCCGTCGCCGGGATCGTGAAGCCCGTGGCATCCGTGCCTTCCGGCGCGGCAAAGAGCACCAGCGTCACGTCCTTGTCCGTGGTGTTCGTGGTCTGGAGGATCACGTTCGGGCGCGTCTCGAAGGCCGCGACGTTGATCTCCAGCGCATCGCCGACCTTCACACCAACCGAGGTCGAGTCGCCATCGGCGGTCGCCTTCGGATCGATCGCGTAGGTCGCCACCCAGGCCGGCACCGCCGACGCCGGGGATGCCGCAGGAGAAGCGGCCTCGGTGGTGGTCGCAGCTTCCGTCGCGCTCGGGCTCGCAGCCGCCTCCGTGGTCGGGGAGGCGAAGATGTCCGGCACGGCGATCTCGGCGGCCGGCTTCACCGTGAAGGTGAGCGCCTGCCCGTTGGAATCCGCCAGGATGTAGGTACCCGCCGGGAGGTCCTTCAGGACCGCGCTCGTCACCGCACCCGGAGCAACATCGTAGCTCGCGTACGGGGTGATACCTTCCGGCAGCTCGGATTCCTCAGCCGGGATCGTGAACCCGGTGGCATCCGTGCCTTCCGGCGCGGTGAAGAGGACGAGCGTCGCCTCGTTCTCGGTGGCGTTGGTCGTCTGGAGGATCACGTTCGGGCGCGTCTCGAAGGCCGGGACATTGATCTCCAGCGCATCGCCGACGGTGACGCCGACCGATGTGGAATCGCCATCGGCGGTCGCATTCGGGTCCAGCGCGTAGTCACCGACCCAGGCCGGGACCACAGCGGTCGGGGACGCGATCGGCGTCGCAGGAATCGGCGTGGCCGGGACTTCCGTCGCGGTCGGCTCCGTGGTGGCCGTTGGTTCCGTCGTCGGGGTTTCCGTCGGGACCTCGGTCGCCGTCGGCTCCGTGGTCGGAGTCTCGGTCGGGACTTCCGTTACGGTCGGCTCCGTCGTTGGCGTCTCGGTCGGGGCCGCAGTGGCCGTCGGCTCCGTTGTCGCTGTCGGCTCGCTGGTCGGAGTCTCGACCACGGTCGGGGAGGCGAAGATGTCTGGCACGACGATCTCGGCCTGCGGCTTCACCGTAAAGGTGAGCGCCTGCCCGGACGTGGTCGCGAGGACATAGGTGCCAGCCGGGAGTTCCGGCAGCACCGCGCTGTAGGTCTCGCCCGGCGCGACCGTGTAGCTCGCGTACGGGACGATGTCCGCGGGCAAGGCAGTCTCGTCAGCCGGGATCGTAAACCCGGTGGCGTCTGTGCCCTCCGGCGCGGTGAAGAGCACGAACGCGGCATCCGCATCCGTGGTGTTCGTGGTCTGGAGGACGACGAACGGGCGCGTCTCGAAGGCCGGGGCGTTGATTTCGAGGGCCTCGCCCAGCTTGACGCCAACCGTGGAGGAATCCCCGGTCGCCTCGGCATCGAGCGGCAGGGTGTAGGCATCGATCCAGGCCGGACCTGCGGCCTCAGGCGTCGCGGCGACCGGCGTGGCCGGAGCCTCGGTCGCAACTTCCGTCGCAGTCTCGGTCGCGACCGGCGACGCGAAGATGTCCGGCACGACGATCTCGGCCTGCGGCTTCACTGTGAAGGTGAGCGCCTGGCCATTCGTATCCGCAAGAATGTAGGTGCCGGCCGGCAGATCCGGCAGCACCGCGCCGAAGACCTCACCCGGAGCGACCGTATAGGCTGCGTAGGGGGTGACACCCTCCGGCAAGGTGGATTCCTCGGTCGGGATCGTGAAGCCGGTCGCATCCGTGCCTTCCGGCGCGGTGAAGACCACCAGCGTCACGCCCTTGTCCGTGGTGTTCGTGGTCTGGAGCGTGACATACGGGCGAGCCTCGAAGGCAGGTGCGTTGATCTCCAGCGCCTCGCCGACCTTCACGCCAACCGTCACGGAATCACCCGCGACCACGGTGCCCGGATCGACCATGTAGGCATCGATCCACGCCGGGACGGCGGCGGCAGCCGGAGTACCCGCGACGGCCGTCGCAGCCGGGGTGCCGGGAGTCGCCACCGGCGTTGCCGGGATGATGTCCGTCACCAAGGGAGCGTAGATCCAGCCCGTCTCGCCATTGCAGATGACCGGGAGGAAGTCGTTCTGGGCCTCGCCCGTGACCTGGACGGTCTGGCCATCCGGGACGAGCGTGAGGAACCGCGCGTCGATGCTCGGTTCGGCACGGCAGTTCGCCC
Organism: Thermomicrobiales bacterium; assembly: GCA_049840815.1. GTDB lineage: Bacteria > Chloroflexota > Chloroflexia > Thermomicrobiales > UBA6265 > JASGDN01. The sequence goes on from JASGJI010000011.1 coordinate 138,902, forward strand.
CGACGGACCCAGCAGTCACGATCGTTCCGGTCCCGACCACGTCCTGGCTCGCCTGCTGTGCGAACACGCCGCTCACCGCGAGCGACCCCAACGCCACGGCGCCAGCAACGCCGATTGCGGCGGCGGACGTTCTCATGCGCTTGGTCGTTTCCGACCAGTTGCGGATTGACACGAGTGCTCCCTCCCTGGATAGCTGAACAGATGCGGTGGTTGGATCGCAACCCCGCCCCTGAATGCTGCGGCGGACAAGCGCAACCTTTCCCACTATAGAGACTGGCTGTCCGCCCGGCAACCGAAACCGGGGGTGAGATTTCATTCAGATACGCCCATGCCCAGACGGCTGGATGCCTGTCTGGGCATGGAATCCATGCCGAATCGGGTCTCGGATTAGTCAGCGGCCCCGGCAGTCGCTTCCTTCTCGGCCTCCGCCTGCAGCGTCAGCAACTCCAGAACCGCCTTTGGCACAACGCGGAAGAAGCGCGGCAAGGTCTCCTCCCAATTCGCGAGCAACCCGGCTGCGTAGGTGCTTCCCGTGGCCGCGACGTGCCGCTCGATCAGGCTCTTCAACTCGATCGCCTCGTTCGCCGCAACATCCTGCAACGCGATCGACTCCGCGTTGATCCGGCTCTCGAACCCGCCATCCACGTCCAGCACATAGCCGACGCCGTTCGTCATGCCCGCGCCGAAGTTGCGCCCAGTCGGACCGAGGATGACCGTCGTGCCACCCGTCATGTACTCCAGTCCGTGGTCGCCCACCCCCTCGACGACCGCGGTCGCGCCGCTGTTGCGGACAGCGAACCGCTCCCCGACCTTCCCCGCGAGGAAGACGGTACCACCAGTCGCCCCGTAAAGGATCGTGTTGCCGGCGATGGCTTGCGGGGTGTCGAACGCCGCGTCGCGGATCGGGTAGATGGCAATCTCGCCGCCGCTCATGCCCTTGCCGACATAGTCGTTTGCCTCACCCTCCAGCGTCAGCGAGAGTCCAGGCACCCCGAAGGCCCCGAAGCTCTGCCCGGCGCTTCCCGTGAAGTGCAGGCTCACGCGGTCCAGCCGGATCGGCTCACCGTCGGCGCGCGGCTCGCGCAGAAGGGACATCGCCCCCGCGATGCGCGCACCCACCGTGCGGTTCTCGGTCTTGATCTCGCTGCTGAACTCAACGCCTTCACCGCGAGCGAGCCGAGGCTCGATCTCGCGCAGAATACGGTCGTCCAGCGTCTCGTCGGCGTTGTGATCGACCTCGATCAGCTTGCGACGCTGCTCCGCCGGAACCGGCTCCGCCAGCAGGGCGCTCAGGTCGAGCATCGCGGCCCGGCCCTCCAGCGCAACCGGCTCCAGCAGGTCGGTGCGTCCGATGAGGTCCGCCAGCGACCGGATGCCAAGCGAGGCCATCAACTCGCGCAGCGCCTGGGTCAGCTGCTCGAAGTAGGCGATCACCATCTCTGGCGTGCCGATGTACTTCGCGCGCAGGTCCTCGCGCTGGGTCGCGATGCCGGTCGGGCAGGTGTTCAGGTGACACTGCCGCGCCATGTCGCAGCCGATGGCGACGAGGATCGAGGTGCCGAAGCCGAACTCGTCCGCCCCGAAGATCGCTCCGTAGAGCACATCCTCCGGGGTCTTGATGCCGCCATCGGTGCGCAGGCGCACGCGGGAGCGCAGCTGGTTCATCACCAACGTCTGCTGCGTCTCGGCGAGGCCGATTTCCCACGAAATGCCGGCGTGCTTGATCGAGGCGAGCGGCGCCGCGCCGGTGCCGCCAGTGTGCCCGGAGATCAGGATGTAGTCGGCGCGGGCCTTGGCCACCCCCGCCGCGACCGTGCCCACCCCGGCCTCCGCGACCAGCTTGACGCCAATCTTGGCCTTCGGGTTCACCTGGCGCAGGTCGTAGATAAGCTGGGCCAGATCCTCGATAGAATAGATATCGTGGTGCGGCGGCGGCGAGATGAGCGGAAGCCCTTCCACCGCGTGTCGCATGCGAGCCACGAACGCCGTGACCTTGAAGCCCGGCAACTGGCCGCCCTCGCCCGGCTTCGCGCCCTGGGCGACCTTGATCTCCAGCTCCTCGGCATTCGTCAGGTAGCGCGTGGTGACGCCGAAGCGCCCGGACGCGACCTGCTTCACCTTGTTGTGCCGGATGTCGCCGATCTTGTCATCGTACCAGTTCGGGTCCTCACCACCCTCGCCGGAGTTGGAGCGCCCACCAATGCGATTCATGGCAATGGCGAGTGTCTGGTGTGCTTCCGGGCTGAGCGACCCGAGCGACATCGCGGTGACGATGAAGCGCTTCGTGATGTCGCGAGCGGATTCGACCTCGTCGACGGAGATGGCCGGCCCCATTGGCTTGATGGCAAGCAGATCGCGGATGGTCGTCTTCGGTTGCTCGCGGACGAGCTCGCGATAGGTCTCGTAGGCTGCGCGGTCGTTCTCCGCCGTCGCCTTCTGCATCGCCTTGACGATGGCCGGCGCGTAGGCGTGGGCCTCCCCGTCCTTCTTGAACTTCACCACGCCGAAGTCCGGCAGGCGCGGCGTCATCTCGGTGAAGGCCGCTTCATGCCGCGTGCGAATGTCCGCCTCAACCTCGGCGAAGCCAATGCCACCGAGCCGCGACGGCGTGCCGGGGAAGCAGCGCGAAACAATCTCCGACCCCAGTCCGAGGATCTCGAAGATCTGGGCGCCGCGATAGCCGCTGGCCGTCGAGATGCCCATCTTGGAGGTGACCTTCAGGAAGCCGTACTCCATCGAGTAGAGGTAGTTGCGCCGCAGTTCCAGCGGGCGGATCTCCTCATAGCCACGCTGGCCGGCCAACTGCGTGCTCGCCTCCAGCGCCATCCACGGATGCACCGCCGATGCGCCGTAGCCGATGAGCACGGCCAGCTGATGCACGTCGAAGACCTCACCGGACTCCGCGATGAGGTCCGCACGGTCGCGGAGGCCCACCGCGATCAGGTGATGATGGACGCCGCCGATCACCAGCGGCATCGGCACGACGGCATGCTGCTCGTCCAGACCCCGGTCGGAGAAGACCAGGACCTGGGCACCGTCACGCACCGCCTGCTCCGCCTCGGCGATGACAGCCTCCTGCTTGGCCCGCAAAGCCCCTTCTGGCTCCGCGAGCGCGAAGACGGTACCGATCTCGGCGACCTTCAGCACCGTCTGCGTGCGGATGCCCTGCAATTCGCTCGGCCAGAGCACCACACTCTTGAGATGGATCAGCTTCGCCTGCTTGGCGGTCTCGGCAAGCAGGTTGCCGCGCGGTCCGACGAACGTATCCAGCGCCATCACCCGCCGCTCGCGCAGCGAGTCGATCGCGGGATTCGTGACCTGCGCGAAGCGCTGGCGGAAATACGCGGTGAGCGGTCGCGGCACATCGGAGAGGACGGCCAACGGCGCATCGTCGCCCATCGACCACGTCGGCTCCTTACGCTCGCCCGCCATCGGCGTCACGATCAGGCGCAGGTCCTCAGCGGTGTAGCCCAGCGCCCGCTGGCGGGCGACGACCTTCGGATCGGCCTTGGTCAGCGCGGCGCGGGTCTTGGCGTCGGCATCCACAGGCACCGGGGAATCCTCGTCCGACTCCGGCTGGATGTCGAGGCGGACGCGATTCTCTTCCAGCCACTGCGCGTAGGGCTGGTTCTGGGCGATTCCGTTCTTCAGGTCATCGTTGCGAACGATGATGCCGAGATCGGTGTCGATCAGGATCATCTGGCCCGGTCCGAGCCGGCCCTTCTCGATCACCGAGGTCTGATCGATCTCGACCGTGCCGGCCTCCGACCCACCAACGAAGAGCCCATCCGCCGTGATCGCATAGCGGAACGGGCGCAGGCCGTTGCGGTCCAGCGTGGCTCCCGCAAGGACGCCATCGGTGAACCCAAGCGCAGCAGGACCATCCCACTGCTCCAGCAGACCGGCGTTGAAGTCGTAGAACGCACGGCGGGCCGGGTCCATGTCCGGGTACTGCTCCCACGGCTCCGGCACGCACATCATCAGCGCGCGCGGCAGGGAACGATCACTCAGATTCAGCAACTCGATGGTGTTGTCGAGCGAAAGGGAGTCGGACCCGGACATCGAGACGACCGGGCAGAGTTCCTCGGAGGTGACACCCGGCAGCGCCAGCGATGGCGTGCGCGCCTGCATCCACAGCCGGTTGCCCTGGACGGTGTTGATCTCGCCGTTGTGCGCGATCAGGCGGAATGGCTGTGCGAGCCCCCAGGTCGGGAAGGTATTGGTGCTGTAACGCTGGTGGAAGAGGGCAATGGCACTCTCGACCGCCAGGTTCTGGAGGTCCGGATAAAAGGAAGCGAGGTCCTCCGGCAGGCAGAAGCCCTTGTAGATCAGCGTGCGGGAGGAGCAGGATGCAATGAAGAGATCGGCGTCTGTGAACCCCTTCGCCTGCGCGGCCCGCTCGACCGCGCGTCGGTAGAGCACCAACGCATGCTCGAAGGCCTCCGTCTCGATCCCGGCCGGCCGCGCGATCACCGCCTGCTTGATGGTCGGGCGGGTGTTCTCCGCCGTCTCGCTGAGCACGGAAGGATTGACCGGCACCTCGCGCCAGCCGACCAGCTCCAGCCCGCGATCGGCGGCGGCAGATGCGAAGAACCCCTTCGCCTGTGCCAGCTTCGCCTCGTCGCGCGGCAGGAAGGCCATTGCCACGCCGTACTGCCCCTTGTCCGCTCCAGCGAGCTCCGCGAACAGCGCGTGCGGCACCTGGAGGAGAATGCCCGCGCCGTCACCAGTGCGGGGATCAGCCCCGACACCGCCACGATGCGTGAGGTTCACCAGCCCCGCCAGCGCTCGCTCCACGATGGAACGGGACGGCTTCCCGGCAATATCGACCACGAGGCCGACACCGCAGGAATCGTGTTCGTAGGCGGGCGAATGGAGCGGGGCATCCATGCGGGGCTGGTGCGATTCGGTCATTCCTGTATTCCTTCGCGTGCGCGGTGGGGGCAGATCGGCCACGTTCCCAAGTGAACGGACCAGTGTCCTGGACGGCGCACGACGCTCTACGCAAGGGGGTCGACGTGTCGGTATTCGGGCACCGACCACGAGGGTGTTGGACCGATGGAACGAGTGATTGTGAAATCAGACACAACCAGAAGGGTCCACATTGTCCCAGGCCTGAACGAGGGTGATCGTCGTCGATCCGGTTCCCGCAGGCATCACAAAGCACCCGTTCCACGCCATTGTGGGAGATTCCAGTGTATTTCCGTCCTTGCCGAGGCAACAGGTACGGAACGCCAAGATCGCCGTGTTTGCTTTTTAGACTCAATGCCCAAAGACTCCGACAGCATGCACAGGGCAGAAAACGCCCTCGCCAGCTAGGCTGTATGCATGATTCCCGAACCGGAATCGACAAAATCCGCGAGGTTCCATCCGGTTCGCCCGCCCTTCCCCAGCCGTCGGTGGCGCGGCTTTGGATGATCAGCACATAATCCGCTCAGCATATGTCGTTTCGCCGCCCGACTTGCCGGTGGCGTTTGGTACGAGGAGCCTGAAGATGTCCGGTTTCGAGTTTGGGTCGCTGGAGCCCCAACACCGCGAGGATCTGATCGCGGATGCCCTTGCGCGCGTCGTCGAGGGCGACATTCGCATCGTCGACCTCCAGTTCAGCGACATCTCCGGCGGCATGAAGGCCCTGACCATTCCCGCCAACCTGCTGGAATACACGTTCCGCCATGGATATCGCTTCGACGGTGCGGCCCTCACCGGAGGCCAGCGGCAGGTGGAGCTGGATCTCTATCTCGCACCCGATCCCGCCACCCTCCTCATCGCCCCCACGCGGGATGGCTCCATTCGCCGCGCCCAGTTCTTCTGCTGGGTTCTCCGGCGCGACGGCCAGGCCTTCGCCGGCGACCCCCGATCCACCCTGGAGACCCAGCTACGCAAGGCCGCCGAGCTCGGCTTCGATTACCGCGTCGGGGCGGAGATGGAGTTCTATCTCCTGAAGGGACGGCAGACGGATCACACGCTGCTCCCGTCCACCGACGCCGCCGGATACTTCGATATTGGCGAGGATGTCCTCTCCGAGACCCGCGACGAGATCGTGGCCAGCCTGCAGGAGATGGGCGTTGGCGTTGGCGGCGCCCACCACGAAACCGGCCCCGGCCAGCAGGAGCTCGACCTGAGTCACGCGGGCGGCATCCGCATCGCCGACCAGATCACTACCACGCGGCAGGTGATCCGCTCGATCGCCCAGCGCCGGGGGCTGCGTGCCACCTTCATGGCGAAACCATTTTCCGAGGCACCTGGCTCCGGCATGCATCTCTTCCAACGCCTGCTCCGCTACCCGGACGGCGAGGATCTCCTGCGCGATCCGGGGTCGGCCGATGGCCTCACCACCACCGCGCGTCATTTCATCGGCGGCCAGCTCGCCAACGCCCAGGGCATGAGCGCCATTGCCTGTACCACGGTCAACTCTTACAAGCGGCTGGCGGACGGGCACCGCGCACCGCGGCATGCAACCTGGGCGCGGGTCAGCCAGGCATCCCTCATTCGGGTGCCGGGAGCCAGCCCGGACCAGATGGCCGATATCGAACTTCGCAGCCCCGATGCGATGGCAAACCCCTATCTCCTGATCGCCGCCACGCTGGGAACCGCGATGGCCGGCATCCGCAGCGGCGAGGAACCACCGATCCCCGTGGACGAGAACCTCGTTGCCTACGACGACGACGAGTTGAACCGGCTCGGTGTCCCCCGGCTCCCGAGCACGCTCGGCGAGGCGCTGGATGCCCTGGCCGCCGACGACGTCGTGCGAAACGCCATCGGCCCCTACATCTTCGATCAGTTGCTGACCGTGAAGCGTGCGGAATGGGCCGAGTACCGCCGTCACGTCAGCCCGTGGGAACATCTCCGCTATGGCGATCTCTAGCCTGGATCACCCCGTTCTTTCGGCCCCTGGAGCGCAACCGATGATCTCCGTCAACGACATCCTCCGGAAGGCCCTTCCCGACCCCACGCGCGTTATCGCCGGCGAATCCGGGCTGGGCCGGGAAGTCACATGGGCGACCCGCCTGCGTCCGGCTCCCCCCGCCTTCGAGCACCTGAGCGGCGGCGAAATCGTGCTCCTCCCGCCCCATGTGCTGGAGATGCTGGACGAGCGCTTGACGCTCGACCAGGCGATCCGGCAGCTTTCGGGGTTCGGCGTCGCCGCCATCGCCCTGTCGGACGCCGTTGACGAAGCCGCCCTCCGTTCTTCCATTGAAGCGGGCATTCCCCTGCTCATGCTGCCGGAGGGCATCGACTACAGCGCGCTGGAGCGAAACACCTCGCGCTACATCACCGAACGCCGCCGCGAGATCCAGCGCCGCGGCCAGGAGGCAGGACGCCGCCTGATGGAGCTGGCGATCGGCGGCGAGTCGCTGGAGGCGCTGGCAACGGACCTCTCCCGCCTTGCCGGCCGCGCCGTTGCAATCGAGGGACGCGATGGCCGCATCCTCGCCTTGAGTGCGAACGCAGCGTCGAAATACGGCGTCACCGACCCGGACGCCATCCTGCTTCCCACTCGCGCGACGGTCCAGAACTGGCTGCGCAGCGTCGCCGCGACGAGCTCCGCCGAACCGCCAACCGCGACCTATCAGACCGATTCCGGCTGGAGCCGGATCGTGGCGCCGGTGATCGGACGCGACGGCTTGCTGGGCAATGTCTCGCTCTTCACCCCAACCGGTGAAGATGTCATCGAGGATGGCCTGCTGGCGTCACGCGGGGCAGCAGCCGCGGCCGTCGCGCTCTCGCGGGAGGAAGCCGCGCTCAGCGCCCGCCAGGAGATCGAGCTGAACGTGCTCGACGAGATCCTGGACGGCGCGCTCCGGAGCGAGGTCTCGCTGCTCCAGCAATCGCAGCGCCTCGGTCACGACCTGAACGGATCGTATGTCGCGCTGATCGCCCGCGTGGAGCCCGCCCCGAACGCGCCGGCCCGCGCTCGTGACGGGCGCTGGTCGATCCTCGAAGACGGCCTGCAACGGGCCGCGAGAGATCGCAATGCCCGCATCATGTGGCGCGTGCGCAACACCAGCGCGGAGGTGATCTGGCCCATCGCGACGGAAGGGGAGGTCGAGGAGATCGTCGTCACCCTGCGCAACGACCTGAACGCCGCCGTCGCGATCCACGCCTCGTCGGAGGTGGTATCGCTCGGCGTCGGGCGGGCACGGTCAGGGATCGAGGGCATCCGGCAATCGCATCAGGAAGCGCGGCAGGCCCTGACGCTGGGACGTCGCCTGCGCGGGCCGGGGCACGTCACCTCGTTCGACCAGCTCGGCGTCTACCGGCTGATCTATGCGGCAGAGAACCTGCCGGAACTGAAGACCTTCCAGGATGAGGCGCTCGGCTCGCTGCTCGACTACGACCGGATGCACGGGGCGGAACTGATCAAGACGCTGGAGGCGTTCTTCGCGGCGAATTGCAGCCCGAAGGAGGCGGCGACCCTGCTCCACGTTCACCGGAACACGGTGCTCTACCGGCTGGAGCGGATCGCCGAGATCACGGGTCAGGACCTGAACGACGCCGACATCCGCCTGCGCCTGCATCTGGCGCTGCATGTCCGGCTGGCATTCTCCGCCTGATCGGCGTCGGGACAGACCACACCAACGAACGACCTCGCGCGACGCATCGCGCGAGGTCGTTGCATTCCAGAGGCTGGTCCGGATTGCCGTGGCGATTCGGTCCGGGATCACCCTCTCCAGAGGCAGAAGGGATGACCGTCCGGGTCGAGGTGGACGCGCACGTCATCCTGCGGCTGGAAGTCGGCCAGCACCGCTCCGCACGCCTTCGCCCAGGTGCAGGCCGCGTCCAGATCCTCCACATGGATGTCGAGATGCATCATCATCTGCGGCTCCCCCTGCTTCGCCGGCCAGACGGGACGCACGTAAAGGTCTTCTTTCTGGAACCCGAGATAGTGACGCTCCCCGAGTGGACCGACAATGGTCGCCCAGCCAGGTTCGTCGGACCGGATCTGCCAGCCCAGGAGCTTCGCGTAGAACCGCGCCAGCGCCTGCGGGTCCGGCGAATTCAGCACCACCGACCGCCATTCGATCCCACCAACGCCGTGATCCGCCTCTCCCATCATCCACCTCCCTGGGTGCGCCGTTCGACTATCGCCGAGGGGTATGCGAGAACCGTGCCCAGACATTCATACCGAATCCGACTGGTCTGGCAGGGCATGGGGAGCGATTCTGAAGGATGGTGGCATCGGACCGACACGGGGTCGGTCCCTACGAAAGTATGCCCTGTACGTAGGGAGTTCTGAGCAACGCCGAAGAACCGCGTGTCCGTCCGGCCTCCCCACCCGTCAATTCAGGCATCCAAACACCCACCCTTTACCAGGATTCGGTATCACTCCATCACGATGCAGACCTTGCCGGACTTCCCCTCGTCCGCAACGCGGTAGGCCTCGGCCGCATCCTCCAGCCCGAAGCGATGCGAGACGATCCGCTCCGGATGAATACCCCAACGCACCAGATGTTCCGCCAACTCCTCCATGTGCCCGACGCTCGTCACCCATGAGCCCATCAGCGTGATCTGGGGATGGATCAGCATCTGGCTGACATCGATATCGAGTCGATTCCCTTCACCCACCATCACGCAGCGCCCGAACCGGCGCGTGGACCGCAATGCAAGCTCCCGCGCCGCCGGATTCCCGGAGCAATCGACTGAAACCTCACACCCGAAACCATCGGTCAGCTGCAGGATGTGCCGGTGAGTGTCGTCGTTCGAGATCAGCCCCTCGTCGATCGCGCCAACCTCCAGCGCGAAGGAAAGCCGCTCCGCCGCGACATCGGTGCCGATCACGGTCGACGCGCCCATCGCCTTCGCCAGCACCCCGACCGCCATCCCGACCGGTCCCATCCCGGTGACAAGCACCCGGTCGCGTCCGGAGACGCTCGCCTTCCGCAGCGCCTCGTAGGCAGTGCCGAAACCGCACGCGATCAACGCGCCATCGACATACGTCAGCGGCTCCGGCAGTGGCACGCACGTCGCCTCGGAGGCGAGCACGAACTCCGCGTGCCCGCCGTCCCGCTGCCACCCATAGGCGGCGCGCTGGGGCGATGTGCAGGAGATCATGTATCCCTCACGGCAATCGGGACAGACACCGCATCCCGCAATATGGTAGAGGATGACGCGATCGCCGACGCCGAAGCGATGGCATCCCTCCCCGACCGCGACGATCTGCCCGGACGGCTCGTGCCCGGCGATCACGCCCTGATACGCCTCCGGCCCATGCCCGAGGTGTTCGCGATAGATGGCGCGGATATCACTGCCGCAGATGGAGGACGCCTTCATCCGCACCAGCACCTCGCCATGACCGGGCGTCGGCACAGGAGCATCCACGAACTCGACCTGCCTCCCGCCGGGAAGCCTCACACCGCGCATCGAACCGCTCTCCGAAGTCATCCTCGTATCCATCGGTTTTCCTTCGTTCAGCTGGGGACGCCCCGGTCGCAACCAGGGCGAAGATGTCGCCGTGCTCGTCCAGACGTCGCCGCACCTCGTCCGGGCCGAGCTGGACGATACCAGGCGCGATCTCATCCCAGAAACGTGGCGCGGCAACAGTCGGATTCGGGCCTTTCGCGCGCAGGGTATACGGCGTGGCAGTCGAGCGCGAGGGGTGATTCTGGCTCCAGTCGAGGAAGATCCTGCCGCCTCGATGCTCCTTGCGGACGTTCGTCACGATCCGGTCCGGATGCGCGGTCTCCAGTACGCGCCCGAGCGCCTTCACCCAATCGTGGACGGCGAGCGCCGTCCGCTGCCCATCGAGCGCGGCGTAGACATGGATGCCCTTCCCCCCGCTACTGACCGGCACGAGGCCCTCCGCCCGCAGGCGATCTGCCACGAGACGGGCAACCTCCGCGCAATCGTCCAGGGTCGTTCCCTCGCCGGGATCGAGGTCGATCACAAGGCGATCAGGTCTGCGCACACCACCGCGCGGCCCAATCCGCCATTGCGGCGTGTGCAACTCCAGCGCGGCCTGGTTCGCCATCCAGACAAGCCCAGCGAGATCGTCGATGACGGGGTAGCGCACGTCCTTCGACGCGGGATCGCCGGGGCTGGCGTCGATCGTGAACGCGCGCAGCCAATCTGGTGCATAGCGGGGAAGGTTCTTCTCGAAGAACCGTTCGCCGCCGAAGCCGTCCGGGAAGCGGATGCGTGTGACGGGGCGATTACGAAGCTGGGGCAGGATGACCGCCGCGATAGCGGTGACGTAGTCGATCACACCGGCCTTGGTGAGACCAGACCCCGGGAACATCACCTTGTCCGGGCTGGACAGCGTGACCTGCCGGCCATCAATGGTGACTGTCCGCTTGGCAGTAGTCTGGTTCGCGGCTGTCATTGTCGTATCCCCCCTCCTGCGGTACACGGTCATCATCCCGCGTCGGAGGAAGGGGAGCAATCCCGCACACGATGAAGGGCCGGTGCGGGAGGCATCGGCCCTTCATCGTGTGCGTCGCACGACGCGCAGAATCCTACTTCCTGAGGTCGGCGACCAGCGCTTCCATCCGGTCGAGCGCCTTGTTCAGGTTCGTCTCGGAATTCGCCGTCGAGAGGCGGACATACCCCTCGCCGGCCGCACCGAACGAGGTGCCGGCAATCGCCGCGACGCCGTAATCCTGAAGGTAGGAATCCGCGAACTCCCGGCTGGTCAGGCCGGTGCCGGTGATGTTCGGGAAGGCGTAGAACGCGCCAGCCGGCATCACACAGGAGACGCCGTCGATCTGGTTCAGCCGGCCGACGACGAGATCGCGCCGCTTGCGGAATGCCTCGCGGAACTCCGCGACCTTGTCCTGCGGCCCGGTCAACGCCTCAAGCCCGGCGCGCTGCACCGCGACGGAGGTGCAGGAGACACTGTTCACCGCTAGCTTCGCGATCAGCGGCGCAAGGTCCTTCGGGAAGAGTCCGTAGCCCAACCGCCAGCCGGTCATCGCGTAGGTCTTGGAGAAGCCGTCGAGAATCACCGTGCGCTCCGCCATGCCCGGCAGCGAGGCAATGGAGACGTGCTCACCGTCGTACAGCAGTTCGGCGTAGATCTCATCGGACATCACGGTGATGTCGTTCTCGATCGCGATCTGCGCGATCGCCTCGATATCCTCGCGCGTCAGAACGCCGCCGGTCGGATTCGCCGGGCTGTTGATGATGAGCAGCTTCGTCTTCTCGGTGACGAGGCCCCTCAGCTCCTCGACATCAAGCCGGAACTGGTTCTCCTCGCGCAGTTTGATCGGCACGGGCGTCGCGCCGGAGAAGTTGATCATCGACTCATAGATCGGGAAGCCGGGGTCGGGGTAGATCGCCTCGTCGCCTTCCTCCAGCAGCGCCAGCATCAGGAAGAACATGATCGGCTTGCCACCCGGCGTCACCACCACCTGATCCGGGGTGAACGCCGTCTTCCGGTGGCCATTGATGTAGGCGGTGATCGCCTCCCGCAGTTGGGGGTCGCCGTTGGCCGGGCCATAGTGGGTCCAGCCGGACGCAAGCGCCTCCTGTCCGGCGCGGATGATGTTCTCCGGTGTGTCGAAGTCGGGCTCACCCACCTCGACGTGGATCACATCGCGCCCCTGCGCCTCCAGCGCACGGGCTCGAACCAGCACCTCAAAGGCCGTTTCCGTTCCCAAACGCCCCATCCGCGAAGCGAGTCGTACCGTCATGCCAATCCTCTCCCATCGCGGACCGAACGCCGCGAATACCATCCGCACTGCCGCACGCATCAACGTCCCGGCGACGCCACGCGCTCCGCTTCATGTGCCGACAGCATACCCGGCGTGCGCATCCCGTGCGAGGGGGCCGCATCGGCTGGGCACTGATGGTATAACCGGATGCGGAAGACATTGGCTCGTTCTTTGTATACAGTTCCGATCTTGTATACAATCGTGCCATCATCATCGGTTGTACGCGCGTGAAATCCCTGCCGCCGCCCGCCTGGCCATCGCCCTGCGGAACGCCGGGACGGGGATCGCCCCGGCATTGCCGGAAAACCCTCTCGATCAGCCAAGAAAGTCGGGCCATTGCCATGACGGATGAGAACACGGATGCAGGGGGAGATGGGAGCCGACAGGGCGCGAGCCAGCGCCCGTCAACTGCCGGCCAGGCCATCAGTACCAGCAACGACCTGATCCAGCGCCGAAATCTCGGCTCCGATGTCTACCGGGTGCTGTGGGATCGCATCCTGGACCGTCAGCTGCATCCCGGCGAGAAGCTCTCCGACCTCCGCCTGAGTGAGGAACTCGGGGTGAGTCGCACGCCAGTCCGCGAGGCGCTGCATCGTCTGGAGAAGGACGGCGTGGTGATCGCGGAGCCGAATCGCGGCTTCTTCGTCGCCTCCTACGATCGCCGCGACATCGAGGAAATCTACGAGCTGCGGGCCGCGCTGGAGGCATTCGCGCTCCGGCACGCGGCCATCGCCGTCTCCCCCGCCGAGTTCCGGCACCAACTGGACGAGCTGGAACGGGTCGACCGCCTGCTGCACGAAGCGGAGACGGACCGCGACCGCACGGCGGCATCCGATGCCTTTCTGGAGGTGGATCGCGGGTTCCATTCGTTCCTGCTCGAGAACTCGAACAACCGGCGGCTGGTCTCCACGCTGGACGGCCTGTGGGCGCAGATCGCCGTCTTCCAGAAGGCCGGGCTCATGATCGCGGGCTGGGTGGACAAGGCGCTGGACGAGCATCGCACCATCATCAACCACCTGATCGCGGGCGATACCGATGCCGCCGCCAAGGCGCTGGAGGCCCACATCCTGAACATCCAGCGGCGCGTGCTTGCCGACTTCTCGCTCGGCGAGGAAGATACCGCTACGCATCCATCATCAAGCTGATCGCAGGCGAACAGCGCCGCAGCCGAGAGGACGGGCATGAGCACCAACACGACAGGACGCTGGGAATATCATCTCGAACGGGTGTCGGAGATTCCTTCGGAGGAGCACATGAACAGCCTGGGCGACGACCGCTGGGAACTGGTCACGGCTGACATGCGTCTGGGGATACTGATCTTCAAGCGCCAGGCCCCCACCCTGGCCGAGCAGATCACCATCGACCAACGGACGCGCGTGCAGGAGACGGGACGATGAAGAAGGGCGGCATCCTGCATCCCGGCATCAGCCACCTGCTGGCCAGCACTGGCCACACGGCGTACTTCACCGTCTGCGACCGGGGGTTCCCGGTGCCGCAGGAGCCGGAGCGCATCGACCTCGCGCTGGTGGATGGCGTTCCCACCGTGCTGGAGGTCCTGAAGGCCGTGAATGCTGAGTTCGTGATCGACCGCGTGCTGGTGGCGGAGGAAGCGCTGACCGTCAGCCCGGCATGGATCGCGGACCTGCGTTCCGTGCTTGGCGGGATCCCGTTGCAGACGGTCTCTCATCTCGAACTGAAGCGTCTCAGCCACGAGGGCCGCGCCACAATCCGCACGGGCGATACCGTGCTCTACGCGAACATCATCATCATCTCTGGCTAGGTCCGGCCCTCGGCTCTGGGTGTCACCAATGCTCGGAGATGCGGCCCTTGTGGGCGCCTTGAGCACGGCCCGCATCTCCGAACGACGACACTGAGTGACGGAGGACACCGGCCTTCCGCCCTCTACCGCCGGGACCGGGGTGGCCCCTTGGCGATGGCCGCTGCATGGGCATCCTCGAACAACTCCGCGAGCCGTTCGGCGTCAATTGCCTCCAGGCGCACAAGGACGGCAGGGTAGCCGTTGTAGTGGTCCTCGGTGAAGCAGATATCCGACTCTCCCGCGAGCAGGGCTTCCTTGTCATCCAGATTCGCGGTCAACACCGCGAGGATGTCTCGCCTCGGCACCTTGGCCTTCTTCGGATGCACCCGCTCGCGCCACGGCCAGGCATAACCCCGCCCGTTGACGGCAAAGGTGAGATCATCGGCGGATGTACCCGGCAACGCCATCGCGATTGCCCGCACCATGGACTCATCGACCATCCGGAACTCCTTCCTGCACTGGCGACGCGTGTCGATCCAGAACGATTCGTCGATTGTACGGAATCTCCGGCACGTGCCCCGGCACTCCCGACTCATCCCCACGCGGAGAGGGGCGACGCCTGCGCCCCTGAACGGTGAGCGTGGCAAGATCCATGCGACACGAATACATGTCGGCGGCAAGCCGGGCGACAGAGAACTCGCACGCCACCGCCTGATGTCTCGCACTCCATCATCGAGGACCACGATGAGCCAACCCACGCACCTCACGCCACTGCCGGCCGGCACACCTGCGCCGGACTTCTCCCTGCCCAGTACCCCGGACCAGCAGGTATCCCTCTCAGAGTTTCGCGGCCAACCCGTGATCCTCGCCTTCTACCCTGCCGACTGGAGCCCCATCTGCGGCGACGAACTCTCGCTCTTCCAGCAACTCCTCCCAGAGTTTCACCGCTACGGCGCCGAACTGATCGGCATCTCCGTCGATGGCATCTGGAGCCACCTCGCCTTCGCGAAGGATCGCGGCCTCCACTTCCCGCTGTTGGCCGACTTCCACCCGAAGGGCGAGGTCGCCAAGGCCTACGGCGCGTATCTGGAGGATCAGGGCGAATGTGCCCGCGCCCTCTTCGTGATCGACGGCGAAGGCACCATCGTCTGGAGCTACGTCTCCCCGATCGGCGTCAATCCCGGCGCGGACGGCATCCTGAACGCGCTCGACGCGCTCACCGGGAAGGCGGCCTCCTGATGACCTCCCACCTCACGATTCCGGTCGGCCCAGACGACCACCGCACGGGTCCGGCAGATGCCGCCGCGACTCTTGTCGAATACGGCGACTACGAGTGCCCGTATTGCGGGCAGGCCTATCCAATCGTGAACGACTTGCTGACCCAGGTGGGGGACCAGGTGCAGTTCGTCTTCCGCAACTTCCCGATCAGCACCTCCCACCCGCACGCGGAGATCGCGGCGGAGGCAGCCGAATCCGCGGCGGCTCAGGGCAAGTTCTGGGAGATGCACGATGCGCTCTACGAGCATCAGCGATCGCTCAGCCCGGAGCACATCGTCGGGTTGGCCAACCAGATCGGCCTCGACATCGAGCAGTTCGAAGACGACCTCGTGCAGCGCCGCTTCGAGGAGCGCGTGCGGAACGACTTCATGGGAGGCGTCCGCAGCGGGGTGAATGGCACGCCCTCGTTCTTCATCAACGGCACCCGCTTCGACGGCGATTGGACCGGCGACGGCCTGCACGTCGCCATCTCCCGCCTGCTCGGGGAACGCTGACACCTCCGCGCTCGCCCGGTTCGCCCAATGGAATGGGAGTCGCGATGCTGCGACTCCCATTCCGTCATCCTGCATCCTGCGGATGAAACCTGTTCCCATTTTCCGAGGATTGTATACAATACCCTTACCAGTGAACCGTGTCCGATCCCGCAGACGAGTCCCGTTTGACCAGACCGGACCGTGTCAGGTCGTGCGTCCGCATGGGCGCATTCATTGCGAAGGGATGATCCGGACGTGTTCAGACTCGATGGAAAGACCGCACTCATCACCGGCGCTGGTTCCGGCATTGGCCGCCAGATCGCCCTGCTCTACGGCAAGCAGGGCGCGACCGTCGCCATCGGCGACCTCAACGACGAAGCCGGGCAGGCCGTCGCCGACGAGATCATCGCCGCCGGAGGGCAAGCCTTCGCGCTGCACCTCGATGTCACGAGCCTCGATTCCGTCAACGCCGCCGTCGCCTCCATCGTGGAGCGGGCCGGTAAGCTCGATATCCTCGTGAACAACGCGGGCATCGGCATGGTCGGCTCCCTGACCGAGACCGACCCCGCCGGCTTCGACAAGCTGATCGCCGTCAACGTCAACGGCGTCTTCTATTGCTCGCAGGCGGCGGTGAAGCAGTTCATCGCGCAGGACCCGCAGGGCGGCGTCATCGTCAATCTCGCGTCCGTGGCCGGCCAGGTCGCCGTGCCGCGCCGCTTCGCCTATGGCACCACCAAGGGCGCCGTCATCTCCATGACGCAGTCGGTCGCGATGGACTATGTGGATCGCGGCGTGCGCTGCAACTGCATCTGTCCCGGCACGGTGGAGACGCCGTTCGTCGATGCCTACCTCGCCC
This sequence comes from Thermomicrobiales bacterium, assembly GCA_049840815.1. Classification (GTDB taxonomy): domain Bacteria; phylum Chloroflexota; class Chloroflexia; order Thermomicrobiales; family UBA6265; genus JASGDN01. Next base: position 155,918 of record JASGJI010000011.1, read on the forward strand.
GCTACCACGCCGGGGAGGAAGACGAGACGCGCAAGCAGCTCCATGCCCGCCAGCCGATCGGCCGCATGGGCCGCCCGGAGGAGATCGCGCCACTCGCGCTCTACCTCGCCTCCGATGAGGCCGCCTACGTCACCGGCTCGCAGATGGTGATCGATGGCGGCTGGACCGCACGATAGACGAGGGGAGAGGCGAAAGGAGTGAGAAGTGAGTAACAGGTTGTCATCGCATCTCATTTCTCACTTCGCTCGCCTCTCCCCTCACGAAGGAAACTGACATGGCTACGCCCACTTCCAATGCACCGATGCTCGGCCACGCCACCCGCGGCAAGGTTTCGCTCTCCGATGTCGCGATTCGGCTCAATGCCGCCGACAACCTCATCATCGCCAAGCAACCGCTGATGCCGCGCACGACCATCGACCTCGGGGATGGCACCGACGTGAAGGTCCAGCAGATGATCCCGCCGGGACACAAGCTTGCCATCCAGGAGATCCCGGAAGGTGAGCCGATCCGCCGCTACGGCCAGATCATCGGCTTCGCCTCCGAGCCAATCGCGCCCGGCCAGCACATCCACACGCACAACACGGTGGTCCACCAGGGCGAACTGAAGCTCGACTATGCCTTCTGCGCGGACTACCAGCCGGTCGAGTACGTGCCAGAGGACCAGCGCCGTACCTTCATGGGGTATCGGCGCAAGGACGGTCGCGTCGGGACACGCAATTATGTCGCCCTCCTTGCATCCGTGAACTGCTCCTCCTCGGCCGTCCGCCGCGTCGCGGACTGGTTCAAGGACAACCCGATCATGGAGCAGTACCCGAACGTGGACGGCGTGATCGCCTTCGCGACCAAGGGTGGCTGCGGCGCGCACTACGGGTCGGAATACCTTGGCCTGTTGCAGAAGACGATGTCCGGCATCGTCGATCATCCGAACGTCGGCGCCTACATCATCATGTCGCTCGGCTGCGAGACGAACCAGCCGGACGACATGATCCACAACACCGGTCTCGATCACGACGGCGAGCAGCCGCTGGTGCTGACCATCCAGCAGGATGGCGGCTTCCTGCTCACCGTCGAGCGCGGGATCGAGGCCGTGAAGCAGCTCCTGCCGGAGGCGAACAAGGCCACCCGCGAGGAGGTTCCGGTCTCCGAACTCGTGCTCGCGCTCCAGTGCGGCGGCTCGGACGGTTGGTCCGGCGTGACCGCGAACCCGGCGCTGGGCCGCGCGGTGGACGAACTCGTCCGCCACGGCGGCACGGCGGTCCTCGGCGAGACAAGCGAGGCATACGGTGGCGAGCATCTGCTCACGCGCCGCGCGGTGACGCCGGAGGTCGGCCAGAAGATGGTCGACAAGATCCACTGGTGGGAGGACTACACCTCGATGTTCGGCGCGAGCATCGACAACAACCCTTCGCCGGGCAACAAGCTCGGCGGCCTGACGACGATCTACGAGAAGTCGCTCGGCGCGGTCGCGAAGGCCGGCACCGTGCCACTGGCCGATGTGCTCGGCTATGCCGACCGGATCGAGGAGAAGGGGCTGCTCCACATGGACACGCCCGGCTACGACCCCGTCTCCGCCACGGGGCAGGTCGCGGGCGGCTGCAACATCATCGCCTTCACGACCGGGCGCGGCTCGGCGTTCGGCTTCAAGCCGGCCCCGAGCATCAAGCTCGCGACGAACAGCGAACTCTATGCCCGGCAGGAGCCGGACATGGACATCAACTGCGGCAAGATGCTGGAAGGCACGACGCTGGACGAAATGGGTCTGGAGATCTTCGAGGAGATCATCGCCGTGGCCTCCGGGAAGGCCAGCAAGAGCGAGGCAGCAGGCGTCGGCGAGGAAGAGTTCAACCCCTGGATCATCGGCGCGACGTTGTAGCGACGACCGCCATCGGGCAGGACGGGTTCCGGCGCTGAGGCGGCACACGTCGGTGCCGCCATACGAACGACCGGGTGCTCCTGTCTCCATGTCATCCCGAGCAAGCGGTCCATTCGCGTGGACTGCATGGACACTGGAGCGCGTCGAGGGATCAGATCGCGCGGGAAGCGTCGTGCATGCGGCGTGATCCCTCGACGTCGCAGCATCGGGAATGCCATCACCATGCATGAGGCGCGGAGTTCACCCAGAGCGCAGCCGAAGGGCTCGGGATGACATGCTTTCGGACGGCTTCCCGGATACCGCACGACGCCACAATGCCGGGCATCTGCGGTACGATGCCCGGCAACGCGACGACCGCGAACGAGTCTCTGTCGCAAGAAGCCTGTCATCCCAAGGATCGCCCCACCCGATGACCTCTCCCGTCTCCCCTGACCCCTTCGCCACCCTCTCCGGCCCCGCCCGGCTGGACCTCTTCACCCAGCGCCTCGCGACAGCAGGCGGTCAGGCAGTCGCGATCGAGGGCGGCGTCGAGGCACTGGCGGCGGCCATCGCGGAACGAAATCCGGCGGGGAACACCGTCGTCTGGATCGCACAGGAGACCACCGAGCGTGCTCCGGATCTTCTCGCGGCGCTGATTGCGCTCGGGCTGGAGCCGCGTGTCTCCTCCGGACCCGCCGAGGTCCGCGACCAACCGCTGGGACTCACCATCGCCCGCGCGACCATCGCCGAGACGGGGTCGTCGCTGCTTGTGGAGCCGACCGTCGAAGGCCGTTCCGTCACCTTGATGACCGACACGCTGATCGTGCTCGCCGATCCGGCGATGCTGGTGCCCTCGCTGATGGAGGCGGCCCCGATCCTGCGCGAGGTCTCCGCGAACGGTGCATCCTACGCCACGTTCGTGACCGGGCCGAGCCGCACCGCCGACATCGAACGCACCCTGGCCGTCGGGGTACAAGGCCCCGGCATCTTCCACGTTCTCTTCACGTCCGATATCCGCTGAGGAACACCGCATGGCACTTCCGGCCTCCAAACCCCGCCATCGTCCACCCGACGTCCACGACCCGGCCCATCCGGCAGCAGAGTCCGCCGGCGGCGACCACGGTCATCCGGAGATGACGTTCGAGGACCGCTACGATGCCGCCGTCGCCGATGCCCAGCTCTCCCGCAACCTGACGAACTTCCAGACCGGCTGGCGGGCATCGCGCGATACGGTGATGGCCGAGGTCGAGTTCCAGACGCTTCGCGAGCAGATGAAGGCCGCGAAGACCGACGCCATCGACAACATCGAGTATTACCTCGATCAGTTCGTGCGGCAGATGGAAAAGGCCGGCACGACGGTCCACTTCGCCGAGGATGCCGATGCCGCCTGCGCGATCATCACGCGACTTGCGGAGGAGCGGCAGGTCAAGCTCGTCGCGAAGTCGAAGTCGATGGTCTCCGAGGAAATCGAGCTGAACCACCGCTTCGAGGAGGACGGCGTCGAGGTCGTGGAAACGGACCTCGGCGAGTGGATCGTCCAGTTGCGTGGCGAGCGGCCCAGCCACATGGTGATGCCGGCCATCCACCTCGCGCGGCAGCAGGTCGGGGACATCTTCACGCAGACACTCGGGCGCGAAATCTCCCGCGAGAGCGTGGACGAACAGGTTCATGCCGCGAAGGACGCCCTGCGCGATGTCTTCTTCAAGGCGGGCATGGGCATCACCGGCGCGAACGCGCTGATCGCCGAGGCCGGGACCGTGATGATGGTGACAAACGAGGGCAACGGTCGCCTCACGTCGTCCATCCCGCCGGTTCACGTCATCCTCGCCGGCATCGAGAAGCTGGTGCCGACCTACGAGGACGCGATGACCCAGGTTCGCCTGCTCGCCCGTTCGGCGACGGCGCAGCGGTTGACTGTCTACACGACATTCATCCACGGTCCCTCACCCGGTCACGAGCAACACCTCGTGCTGGTCGACAACGGGCGCAGGAAGATGCGCGAGCAGGAGGAGTTCCGCGAGGCGCTGCACTGCATCCGGTGTGCGGCCTGCGCAAACGTCTGCCCGCCCTATCGCGAGGTGGGGGGACATGTCTTCGGGCACATCTACACCGGCGCGATCGGCCTGGTGGTGACGCCGTTCCTGCACGGGATTGACGCCGTCGCCGGACCACAGAGCCTCTGCCTCTCCTGCAACGCGTGCGAGACCGTCTGCCCGGTGGAGATCCCGCTGCCGCGCCAGATCCTCGACGTGCGCCGGATGGTGGTCGAGAAGAAGGGACTCAAGCCGGAGAAGGCGGTCACGATGAGCGTCTACAGCCATCCGGAGGTGATGAAACTGCTGCTGAAGATCGGACGGCACGGCCAGCGCCCGTTGACACACGGTGGACCGTTCATGCGGGGCAAGCGCATCCCGATCCTGAGCAAGCAGACGCGCTGGCGCAGCCTCCCGGCCATCGCCCCCGCCCGCAAACGACCATCGCAACCGTGATTCACGGGACAGAGCGCGCCACCGCGTAGGGGCGATCACACGGATCGCCCGAGGCTTCCCCGCAACACGCCGGGCGATCACAAGGATCGCCCCTACAAGGGATCCGACCCTATGCAGACCATCCGATCAGCCACGTCCACCGTCACCAGGAAGATCCCACGCCCCCACCTGAGTGGTGGCGATACACCGGATCTCGTTCCTGGGGTCATCCCTCCGTTGATCGCGGCGGACGCCGCGGGAATGACCGTCGCCCTCTACCCCGGCTGCATGACAACGATGTTCTACCCGGAGCAGGCGGACGCGATCGTGACGGTGCTGGGCGCGCTCGGGGTGTCGGTGATCGCGCCGGAGAACCTGCATTGCTGCGGCCTGATCCCACACAACTCCGGCGACGCGAAACACGCCCGCCCCATGATCGAACGCACGATCAAGCGGCTGGAGGCGATTCCTGCCGACTACATCATCTCCGGCAGCGCGAGTTGCGTGGCGATGGTCTCGCAGGACTACCTGCATGTCCTCCGCAACGATCCCGTCTGGCACGCCCGCGCCGAACGTCTCGCGAACCGGATCGTCGACTTCACGAGCTTCCTCGTGAATGTTGCGCAGATTCCGGCGGGAAGCCTGACACCGCTCGACGGCGGCACCCACGCCCTGACCTACCACGACTCCTGCCAGGGCCTGAACGCGCTTGGGCTGAAAGCGGAGCCACGCTACCTGCTGCAGGACGTGATGGGCTACGAACTGCGGGAGCTTGGCGAGGTGCTGTGCTGCGGGTTTGGCGGTTCGTTCAGCCTGGAATACCCGGTCATCTCCGAGCGCCTAATGAATCGCAAGCTGGGCAACGCCGACGCCACCGGTGCGCCGCTGCTGGCGACGGACAATCAGGGCTGCCTGATGCACCTGCGGGGTGGCGCCGACGCCTCTGGCCGCAAGTTGCAGGTGAAGCATATTGCCGAACTGCTCGCCGAGCGCGTCCGGGAACGGCAGGGCGCGTAACCCGACATCCGACGACATGGGCAAGGGGCCGGTGGGCTGATGCATGGCGCGTCACCCACCGGCTTCCGCCTGTGACCACCCATACGAAGCGCCACCGCATGTGGCAATCCGGAACGAGTTACGATTCGTAAGCATATGAGGGGCGGGGACTTCCCGTCGGTATCGTTGCGAAAGGATCATACTCATGACCGCACCCATCATTGCCGTTACTGGCGCCACCGGCCATCTCGGCACGCTCGTCATCGATAGCCTGCTCACGACGCAGGCCCCCGCCACCATCGTCGCCATCGTGCGCGATGCCAGCAAGGCGACCGCGCTTGCCGCCAAGGGCGTGCAGGTCCGCGAGGCGACCTACGATGACTCCGCCGCGCTGGAGGCTGCATTCCAGGGCGTCGATCGCCTGCTGCTCGTCTCCGGCACCGAGATGGGCAAGCGCGTCCACCAGCACACCAATGTCGTCAATGCCGCCAGGGCCGCCGGGGTGCGCCTCATCGCCTATACCAGCGCCCCGCACGCCGACACGTCGACGCTCATTCTCGCGCCCGAGCACAAGGCCACGGAGGAGGTCATCATCGCCTCCGGCGTCCCGTACGCGATCCTCCGCAACAACTGGTACACCGAGAACTACGTCCAGAATCTCCAGCAGGCGAAGACAACGGGCGTCGTGCTCGCCGCATCCGGGGCCGGCAAGGTCGCCAGCGCCAGCCGCGCCGACTACGCTGCCGGGGCCGCCGCCGTCCTCGCCGGCGAGGGATACGAGAACACGATCCTCGAGTTCAGCGGCGATGTCGCGTGGGACTTCTCCGACTTGGCCGCTGCCATCTCGGCGATCATCGGTCAGCAGGTGACATACCAGCCTGTCTCGCCAGCCGAACTGGTGACGATCCTGACCGAGCAGGCTGGCCTGCCGAAGGGCACCGCGGAGTTCGTCGCTGCACTCGATACGAACATCGCGAATGGCGACCTCGCCGATGCGACGACCACGCTGAGCACGCTGCTTGGTCGCCCGACGACACCGCTGGTGGATGGCCTGCGCGCGGCAATCGGCGCATAGCCTCCGCCCAGGATCGAAATGCCATCGTCCTCCGCACGAATCGTGCGTTCTCGGGTAGCATGGTCGCGAATGCACCATGTCGATACCCGGATGGTTCGCGCGCGCCGTGCACCGAACCCGATTCATGCGAAGGACGATTTCCGTGCCACTCATCCGCTACCGGACCGCTGACTCCGCCACCGCACGTCTTGGCGTAGTGGATGGCGATGCCGTCTACGAATTCACCTCGCCTTCCACCGTCGATGCCGCCCTCCGCCTGCCGCTGGCGGAACTCCAGGCCGCCGTGCAGGACGTGCTCGACAACACACGCACCCCCCTCCGTGTGGAGGAAATCGAGCTGCTCGCGCCGATCGACACGCAGGAAGTCTGGGCATGCGGCGTCACCTACTCCCGCAGCCGCGACGCTCGGATGGAGGAGTCGACGCAGAAGGATGTCTACGACCTCGTCTACGAGGCGCAGCGTCCGGAGTTGTTCTTCAAGGCGACCGCCAGCCGCGTCTCCGGACCGGATGGGACGGTGGCCATCCGCGGCGATTCGACGTGGGATGTGCCGGAGCCGGAACTGGCGCTGGTCGTAAACGCGCATCGGGAGCTCGTCGGCTACACGATCGGCAACGACGTCTCGTCACGCTCGATCGAGGGGGAGAACCCGCTCTACTTGCCGCAGGCGAAGGTCTACACGGCCTGTGCGGGACTCGGTCCGGCCATCGTGCTGGTGAACGAGCTGCCGAACGCGAACGACCTCGACATCACGCTGGTGATCGAGCGCGGCGGCGAGCAGATCTTCACCGGCACGACCTCCACGAGCCAGCTGCACCGCACCTTCGACGACCTGCTGGCGTACCTGCACAAGCACAACGCCTTCCTGAGCGGCGCGTTCCTGTTCACGGGGACGGGCATCATCCCACCGAGCGAGTTCACGTTGCAGGATGGCGATGTGACAAGCATCACCATCGACGGCATCGGCACGCTTCGCAACCCGGTCGTCCGCCTCACGAACTAGAGCAGAATCCGCAATTCTTGCCAAGATGACACCGGTATGGCATGCTCTTGGCATGCCCCGCCCCTATTCGGTGGACCTCCGTGAACGGGTGATGGCGGCCGTGACGGACGGTCGTCCCATCATCGAGGTCGCCCAGCAGTTCTCCGTCAGTGTTGATGCCATCTACGACTGGAGACGCCGTCTGGCCGAGACCGACGCGCTCGCCCCGACGACTGGGCACGCGGGCCGCCCGTCCGCCCTCTCTCCGGACCAGCATGCGCTCCTGCGCGACCAGCTCACGGCCGTGCCTGATGCCACGATTGCCGAACTCCAGACCTGGCTGCGGGAGGAGCACGGTCTGGTCGTCGGCTGGGGCACCGTCTGGCGGGCCGTCGCCCGGCTCGGACTCACGCGCAAACAAAGAGTCTGATCGCCATCGAACAGGATGCCGCGCGACGAGCCGCCTGGCAGGACGCGCAACCGACGTTCGTCCCGGACGATCTGGTCTTCCTCGACGAGACCAGCACCCAGACGAATCTGACGCGCACGCATGGCCGTGCCCCAAAAGGCGAACGCCTGGTGGCCGCCGTGCCCCGCAACCACGGGCCGAATCTCACCTGCCTTGCTGCCCTGACCGCGACGGGCATCGGGCCATCGATCGTGTTCGAAGGCGCATTGGACGGGGCGATTTTCACCCAGTGGGTCACCGAGGCGCTCGTGCCCAGCCTGCGACCAGGGCAAATCGTGATCCTTGACAATCTCAGCGTGCACAAGGTCGCCGCCGCTCGGCAGGCGATCGAGGCGGCCGACTGTCAGCTTCGCTTCTTGCCCGCCTACTCCCCCGACTTCAACCCGATCGAGCAGGTCTTCAGTCGGCTCAAGGCCCATCTGCGATCGGTGGGGGCGCGCACGATCGACCCCCTGCGAACCGCGATTGGCGAGGCATTGAACGCCGTCACCGCCGAGCAAGCCCGCGCCACCTTCTGCCATGCCGGGTATCGCTGACGATGGCCACCATTCTGGATTTTGCTCTAGATCGCGCAATCTTTCGATGACGATAGATGACCGTTCGGAACGTGAAAGGAATCGCCCCCGGATCCCGGTTCTCCCTCCGGCAGATCGTCATTTCATCGCACGGATCCGAAAGTCGATGCTTGCGGACGAATGGACGACCTTCATCACGCCCGGTGTCGATGTTGGCAGTGATGTTCGAGACATTGCCTCCGGGCATGCCGAGCGGGATGGATCGTTGTTCCGTATCCGAGGACGCATCTATCAGATGAAACCGACCGGTCGTCTCTTTCCAGTTTCGGGAGACGGCTTTGTCGGGCCAGTACCACGTCCGGTGGTGATCTGTCTCCGCGCGTATGCACGCTACAATGGGATCAATGACCTCGCCGACTACGAGATCCGGCGGCAGAACATCGCGAACGAGCATGTTCACGACGCCCGCCTGATCTGGGCGTTGAAAGAGCGTGGGTGAGCATGAGAATCTCCGGACCTGACATTTACTTCGAGAACGACCCGGCCCCTGATGCGTTGCTCAGAGCAAGCTCAGCGGCCTTCGGTGTTCCCGGCGAGACCATCGTCGTCACCCGGATGCTCAGCGACATCGCCCTTCGTGCCCTGCGGGGCGACGACGCCAACGTCGTCTGGCAGCGAGAGACGGACGACCAACCAGGAGACTTCCCCGCACACTATCTCCTCGAGATCCCGGCAACCATCCGGGATCTCGACACGGCCCTTCGACGTCTCGCCATCACCTTGGCGGTTCCGTTCGTCGTGACCGCGCGGGACCTTGATGCCGGTGATGTCGTTCTCTACGACGACGATGGTTCGCGAAAAGCGTTCACCATCGACCTGCGGGCCGATGAGGATTACGCCATCCACTTGCCGGTTGCGACCGCGACGGAACGACGGGCGGGCGCTCGCTGAGACGATCAGGCCCTGCGGGCGCGAAGGTAGGTAACGACCGCCGTGAGCGTACCCAGCCCGAGCGCGATTGCGAGCTTCGTGCCATCCGGGTAGCTGACGATCAGGAACGCCAACGCCACCACCATCGCCACCACCACACCGTTCACGACTGCCTGTCCGAATGGCCCCACCCTATCGCTCCTCGCGCGCATCGATCCGAACAGCCATCCACCCGGACGCCGTCCGCGACACCAGCCATGCATCCGGCATCCGCAACCCCTGCCAGATCATTTCTGCCTCTTGAGTCCCCCCGGGCATCGTCGCCTGCGCGGCAATCCATGCACTGACGATCCGCCCATGCGACACGATCACCGGCAGCGCGTCATCTTCCCCGGCGAGAGAATCGCCCAGGGCCGCGTCGAAGCGCGCCGCAGCCTCCGCCGACGCTTCGTCGCCCAGAATGCGATCTTCCGGCTGCCGGAAGTGGGCGATCACCCGATCATGAAAGGCATCGCCCGGCAAAAAGGGCACCGTGCCCCGTCCCTGCTCGCCGAACCGATCATCCACCTTCACCGCGCCGCCAATCGCCTCCCCGGTCTGGATCGCCTTCCGCTCGGCGCTTGCCACGACGCGCAGCGGCCCGAACCCACGCAGCCGCTCACCGAGCCGCTGCGCGGCATCCCACCCCTCCGGTGCCAACGGCCACTCAGACGCAGGACGCTCCGGCTGCACGTCTGGGCGTGCGTGCCGAAGGATGATGAAGTCGGGACGGCTGGCCATTCGGGTCGGGAACTCCTTCGATGCTGACGTATCCTGTGGGAAGCATCGTAGCCGATCCGGCCCCAGCCCACAGGAAGCAGATCCCCATGTCCGATCACGACTCTCCCTCCAGTCTCACCCATTTCGACGCCTCCGGCCGCGCCCGCATGGTCGATGTCGGCGGCAAGGCGGAGACCCAGCGCGTCGCCGTCGCCAGGGGCCGCATTCGCATGAAGCCGGAGACCGTGGCGGCCATCCGCGAAGGCCGCGCCGCGAAGGGGGATGTCCTCGCCGTGGCCCAGGTCGCCGCGATCATGGCCGCGAAGAAGACGCCCGAGATCATCCCGATGTGCCATCCGCTGCTGCTCACACGGATCGACGTCGATTTCCAGCTCACGGATGACAGCGTGGAGATCGAGGCCCGTGTCGACACGAAGGGGCAGACCGGCGTCGAGATGGAAGCGCTCACCGCCGTCTCCGCCGCCGCGCTGACGATCTACGACATGGTGAAGGCGGTCGATCGCGAGATGACGATCGAGGACATCCGCGTGGAGAAGAAGCAGGGCGGGCGATCCGGCGACTGGACGCGTGACCAGATCGAGGCCACCATCCCGCCGGAGTCTGTCGCCATCACCGATCCGCTCTGCGATCCGGAGACGGGCATCTGCGCCGTCGACCTCCCATTCGCCCATCCAGGCACAGCGCCGGACCTCGCCGCGCTGGGGCGCCTGGGCGGTGTGACCCTCGGGGCGCTTCGGACACCGGGCCCAACCGGGGATGAATCGTCGTCCTGACCGGCAGGCGATCACGAATTCGAGAATCGTTCTCCGTTCCTGCACCGGATCTCCCGACATCGGCGTACAATACCCGCCAGAGTTCAGCCCGACGGTGTCCCGATCGCAGGACGCGACGCAGCGATCCCCGCGACTGGAATCGGACGATGCAACGTCCACCGGCGGCACGACGATCCTGAGGGGGAGGACGCGGGAGCAATGGCGTACGTATCGACGGAACGAGGCCGATCCGGGACAGGAAGCGTCGCTGGAGCGAACTCAGAGCGACTGATGTGGTACTTCCTCCGCGTATCCGGCCTTGCGCTGGTCTTCCTCGCGGGTGGCCATCTCTTCATCACCCACTACCTGAACGTCCCCTCCGACACGACCTTCGATTTCGTGTCCGCGCGCTGGGCGAATCCGCTCTGGCGCACGTTCGACACCCTGCTGCTCTTCGCGGCATTGTGGCACGGGCTGATCGGCCTCCGATTCTCCATCAAGGACTTTCTGCGAAGCCCCGGCCAGCGCCAGATCGGGTTCAGTCTGCTCTGGGTCTTCGGCGTCATCTTCTCGGTCCTCGGCCTGATCACGATCGTCACCTTCAACGAGCAAATGTCGCGGGACAACACTGGGCCGCTGTCCGGCCAGATGTGGATCGCGCAGACGCTCGGCGGCCTGCTCTTCATCCTCGCCATCGGCACCTACATCGCCACGGCGGCGGTGATCGTCTGGGTCGTGAAGAACCTGCGCGAGGGCCGTGTGCCGGTCTACGCGGGCGACACCGGCCAGTACGCCTGGGTGCTGCACCGCGCGACGGGCATCGGCATCCTCGGTTTCCTGCTGATCCACATCATCGACATCATGCTGATCGGCCTCGGACGCGATGTCTACAACCACTCGGTCGAGTTCTACGGCCACTGGTTCATCATCCCGATGGAGATCCTGCTGGTCGGCGCGGTGATCTACCACACGCTGAACGGCCTGCGTATCATCGCCATCAACTTCTCCAAGAACGGCCCGAGCAAGGAGAAGCAGTATTTCTGGTGGGTGCTGATCGGCTCGATCCTGCTCACGCTGCCGAGCGCGATCGTGATCCTCATCAACGAGTTCTAGCCCACACCTGCTCGGCCGCACCATCATCGCGTTCGACGCATCACAAGGAGGCCGCGGTCCAGGTTGGACCGCGGCCTCCCTTCATCACCCAGGACGCCTGGCACCCCGCGTGCATCCTGGCAACGCGGCAGCGATGGTGCTGCCCTCGCCTTTACCAGGACCGATGCACGCCGATGGCCGTTTCTACCCCGATTCCGTCCCCCACCGACTCGAAGGCCATCGCCAAGGAGGCCGGCCTCACCTTCTCGCACATCGATCGGCCCGGCATTACGCGCCACAAGGCCGGCACGGGCGTCTTCTACCGCGATGCCCACGGCGACCGCATCACGGACGCAGCGACCATCGCCCGCGTGAAGGCACTCGCCATTCCGCCCGCCTGGACTGACGTCTGGATCGCCTCGCGAGCGTCCGGTCACATCCAGGCCACAGGGCTGGACGCGCGAGGTCGCAAGCAGTACCGCTATCACGAGCGCTGGCGGCAGGCCCGCGACGAGGCGAAATACGAGCGGATGATCGCGTTCGGCGACGTGCTGCCCACCATCCGTGAGCGCGTCGACGAGGACATGCGCAAGCACGGTCTCCCTCGCGAGAAGGTCCTGGCGACCGTCGTCCGTCTCCTGGAGACAACCCTGATCCGGGTCGGCAACGAACGCTACGCGCAGGAGAACAAGTCGATCGGCCTCACGACGATGCGGAACCGGCACGCAGAGGTGACATCGGGCACGATCCACTTCGTGTTCACCGGCAAGTCCGGAGTCGAACACGAGGTGGAGCTGAAGGACCGCCGCGTCGCAGGCATCGTGAAACGCCTGCAGGACCTTCCCGGCCAGCACCTGTTCCAGTACCTCGACCGTGATGGGGCGCGGCAGACGATCGACTCCGACGATGTGAACGCCTACCTGCACAAGATCGCGGGTGAAGACTTCACGGCCAAGGATTTCCGGACGTGGGCGGGCACGGTACTGGCGGCGCAGGCGCTGGCCGAGTTCGAAGCAGTCGACTCCGAAGCCGGGTCGAAGCGCAATGTCGTGGATGCAATCGAATCGGTCGCGGCGAAGCTGGGCAACACACGGGCGGTCTGCCGGAAATGCTACGTCCATCCCGCCGTGCTCGATGCATACCTCGACGGGGAGACCGTCGAAACGATCCGGCAGCGGGCCGACGAGGAAATCACCGAATCGCTCGGTCACCTCCAGCCGGAGGAGGCCGCCGTTCTGATGCTCCTGCGCTCGCGGCTGGGCACAATCGCGTCCTGAAAGGCCCCTGAGGGTCACCATCGGAATCGGATATCCGCACCCCTGGAAACCAGTAAGGCGGGGCACGACGGCCCCGCCTTACTCCACTCAAATGACATGAGGCCCACTCAGTCGCTGAACAACACCACCCAGATGGCGTAGATAAGGCCAGGCACGTAGGCCAGCAGCGTGAGGATGATGCTCAGGACGAACGACCAGCCCAACCCGCGTTTCAGGAAAACCCCAAGCGGTGGGATCAGGATCGAGGCAATGAGGCGAATGAAGGTCATGGCAATGCTCCCTTGAGGCCGGCAAACGATCCGACGCCCCTTCCCCACGCAGAGCGCGTGCCCATCGCTCAGGGATTGCTGCCCTTCGTCACCGGGTCGCTCGGATCGGAACTCCATTCCTCCCACGAGCCGGTGTAGAGCGCGATTTCCGGGTATCCCAGCAGCCAGAGCGTGAAGAAGGTAACGGCAGACTTCGTTCCGGAATGGCAATACGGGATGATCCGCTTGTCCCCGGTCGCACCGATGCTCGCATACAGCGTCTTCAACGCGTCCGGCGACTTCCAGACATTCGGCGTGCCGCCCGTGCCATTCTCGGTGTAGTCGAGATTGATCGCGCCGGGGATGTGTCCGGCTTCATAGTCGCTGGCCGGGCGCGTGTCGATCAGCACCACATCGGGATCATTCAGGGATGCGAGCACCTGCTCCCTTGTCGCCAGCACCTGTGGGCGTGGCGTCGGAGCGGCAGCGGTCTCTGGTGTCCCCGCAACCACAACCACCGCCTGCGGCGATGCGGCTGCACTCACGGCGCGTTCGATCTCGCCTCCGGCATCCTGCCACGCAGCAAGGCCACCATCAAGCACGAGGGGTATGTCAAACCCGAGATAGGTCAGCACCCACCAGGCGCGCGCCCCGAACATGGTGCCGTCGTCGTAGGCGAGCGTCGGGGAACCAAGCCGCACGCCCGCGCCGGCCATGGTCTCCAGCATGGTCGCTCGCCAGGCCGCCATCCCCGACTCGGACGTGTCGACGACGGCGAGCTGCTCCTCGGTGAACGACCGCGAACCCGGAATGTGGCCCGCGTTGAACGCCGTCGGCGTCATTACCCCGATGCGTGCGCCTTCGGCCGGGACGGCGGCGGGCGGGATCAGGACGCCGTCATGAGCGAATCCCGTCGTGATGGGCGAAGCGGACGGCGTGGCCTGAGCGAACGCGGACGGCGTGAACCGGCCGAACCCAAGAACCGCCGTTCCCACGGCCGTGGTGCGGAGCGCGGACCGACGAGACATTCGGACCATGAGTCGAATCCTTCCGGGACGGTGCAAACGAACAAACCAGGACCCCATACCATGATGCGCGTTCGGCGGGATGGTGTCGAGATGCACATAGTGCTTCTGATGCACCGCTTGATGCGTCCGCACACGGAGACAGAGGAACCCACTTGGCCCCTCCGTCTCCAGGCAATCGATTCGCGCGGTATCGCTCTCATCCCCGCAGCGTCGCACCCGCCGCGACCAGAAACAGGGTGACGAGCGCCGTCAACGCGGCAGCGCTATCGGTGTCCCAGAGGTGGGAGCCACAGTGCCGATCCGCGTCGGCACAATCGTTACGGTTCCTGTGGCCACGACAGACGAAGCCATGTCCCCGTCGTCAACGCGGACCGTCGAGGAGCAGCACCCATTCCCGCAGGTTCTGGATCAGGCGCCCAACCTGATCGAGCGAGGTCTTGTCCGTCAGCTCACCGAGGCCGTTGAACTTGTCCGGTGCGAACGTGACGTAGACCTCCGGTTCCGGGATCGTCACCGCCCCCATGTGTTGCAGCACCTGTCGCAAGTGAAGTTGCGCGCGCATGGTGCCGGATCGCCCGGACGACGCGCCCATGATCGCGACGGGTTTCCCGCGCACGGCAGAGCGCCCGGTCGGTCGGGATGCCCAGTCCAACGCGTTTTTCAGCACCCCGGGAATGGAATACCCATACTCCGGCGTCACGATCAACACGCCATCGGCGCGAGAAATCGCCCGCTTCAGGTCTCGTACGGTCGGCAGCTCGCCCTTCTCTTCCAGGTCCTCATCGAAGAAAGGAAGTCCGGCAATCGGGACTTCGTAGATGTGCATGTCGGATGGTTGAGTCAGCATCGCCGCATGCAACAGATGCCGATTGTAGGAGTGCCGACGCAGGCTCCCGACAATCGCCGCAATCTCGATCCGGCGTTCAGACACGTGTTCCGTTCCCCACCAAGAATCCCGGACAGCACAGCAGACTGCCTCTACGGCCCGTCATCATGCGCCCCGGATATCCAGCATGTCGCGTTTTCCGCCAGCCCGGACGGTCGCGGCCCTCTCCATCTCCATAGTACCAGCCTGTATCGTTTCGTTGGTGGACGCCCAATGGCCATTCTTGCGCAGATGGCTCACCTCTACAAAAACAGCCCACCACCCAGCCAGAGTGTCCTGCCGGGTGGTGGGATTTGCCGTATCCGATTCGATGCCGAGCCTACGCCTCGATCAGGCGGCGCAAGACCGTCGGCAGGATGCCGCCGTTCCGGTAGTAGCGCACATCGACCTGGCTATCGATACGGGCAGTGGTCTCGAAGGTGAAGGCGCTGCCATCCGGGCGCGTGACATGCACGGTGTATGTTGCGCGCGGGGCCAGCGTGCCGTCGATGTCGGGGATGGAGATCGTCTCCTCTCCCGTCAGGCCAAGGGTCTGTGCGTTCTCGCCAGGCTTGAACTGGAGCGGCAGCACCCCCATGCCAACGAGGTTCGAGCGGTGGATGCGCTCGAAGCTCTCGGTGATGACCGCCTTCACACCCAGCAACAACGTGCCCTTGGCCGCCCAGTCGCGGGAGGAGCCGGTGCCGTATTCCTTGCCCGCGATCACCACCAACGGCGTCCCCGCCTCCTGGTAGCGCATGGAGGCCTCCCAGATCGACGTGATCTCGCCGGTCGGGAAGTACTTGGTCCAGTTGCCTTCCTTGCCCTCGGCGATCTGGTTGCGCAGGCGGATATTCGCGAAGGTACCGCGGATCATCACCTCGTGATTGCCGCGACGGGAGCCGTAGGAATTGAAGTCCTTCTGCTCCACATCCATGTTCACCAGATACTCGGCGGCCGGGCTCGTCTTCGCGATGGAGCCGGCCGGGGAGATGTGGTCGGTCGTCACCGAATCACCGAGCAGCGCCAGCACGCGGGCATTCACGATGTCCTCCACCGGCTTCGGTTCCGGGGAAAGATCGGTGAAGAACGGCGGCTCCTGCACGTAGGTGGACCCTGGGTCCCAGTCGTAGAGGTCACCGGTTGGGACCGGAAGGTTCTGCCAGCGCTCGTCGCCCTGGAAGACCGTGTCGTACTCCTCGCGGAACATCTTCGGATCGATGGATGAGGCGATCGCCTCCTGCACCTCGGCCTCGCTCGGCCAGATCTCATGGAGGTAGACCGGCTCATCGTTCGGGTCATACCCGACCGGCTGCGAGGTCAGGTCCGTGTCCACCGTACCCGCCAGCGCGTAGGCGACCACCAGCGGCGGCGACGCGAGGAAGGACGCGCGCACCTGCGGGTGAACGCGGCCCTCGAAGTTCCGGTTGCCGGAGATGACTGACGCGACAACCAGCTCGTTGTCGTCGATCGCCTTCGCGACCGGCTCCGGCAGCGGACCGGAGTTGCCGATGCAGGTCGTGCAGCCGTATCCGACCGTCTGGAACCCGAGGGCGTCGAGATACGGCGTCACTCCGGCGCGTTCGAGGTAGCGCGTGACGACCTGGGACCCCGGCGCGAGCGATGTCTTCACATACGGCGCGACCTTCAGCCCACGTTCGACCGCCTTCTTCGCGAGCAGCCCCGCACCGAGCATCACGCTCGGGTTGGAGGTGTTCGTGCAGGACGTGATGGCCGCAATCGCGAGCGCGCCGTGATGCAGTTCGGCGTCCAGCCCCTCGATATCGACCGTCACTTCGCCGAAGTGGGCGACCTTGTGCGGGTTCGGCTTCAGCTCCACCGTGCCGGCTGGTGCGGGATCGGCGTTCGCGTTGCCGCCCTCTGCCATCGTCGATGGCGGATCGCTGGCCGGGAACGAATCGGCCACTTCCTCATCGTAGGCCGCGGCGGCGGGATCGGAATCGCCCTTGAAGGAGGCATCGTAGGTGGCGTGCAACGTCTTCTGGACATCGCCCAGCGCGATCCGGTCCTGCGGACGGCGAGGACCAGCCATGCTCGGCTCGACGGTCGCGAGGTCGAGTTCCAGCAGGTCGTTGAACTGCGGGTCCGGCGTCTCGTCGGTGCGGAAGAGGCCCTGTTCCTTCGCGTACCGCTCCACCAGCTCCACCTGATCGTCCGGGCGACCCGTCAGGCGAAGGTAGTTCAGCGTCTCCTCGTCGATCGGGAAGAGACCGGCGGTCGCGCCGTACTCCGGCGCCATGTTCGCGATCGTCGCGCGATCAGCAAGGCTGAGGTTGCTGAGGCCGGTGCCGCAGTACTCGACAAAGCGGCCCACCACCCCATGCTTGCGGAGGAGCTGGGTGACGGCCAGCACGAGGTCGGTCGCCGTGGTGCCGGGGCGCATCTCACCATGAAACTTGAGGCCGACGACCTCCGGCGAGAGCTGGTAAAGCGGCTGGCCGAGCATGACGGCCTCGGCCTCGATGCCGCCGACACCCCAGCCGAGCACGCCGAGACCATTCACCATCGTCGTGTGGCTATCGGTTCCGACGAGGGTATCGGGGAAGGCGACCGTCTCGCCGTTCTCCTCCTTCGTCGCGACGACCGGCGCGAGGTATTCGAGGTTGACCTGGTGAACGATGCCGGTGCCTGGCGGTACGGCGCGGAAGTTCTGGAACGCGCGCTGGCCCCAGCGAAGCAGGGTGTAGCGTTCCTGGTTGCGCTCGTACTCCAGCTCCACATTCCGCGCGAAGGCGAGGTTGGAGCCGAAGCGATCAACCTGCACCGAGTGGTCGATCACCAGATCGACCGGCACGAGCGGGTTGATCTTCGCGACATCGCCACCGAGACGGGCGACAGCGGAACGCATGGCGGCAAGATCGACCACGCAGGGAACACCCGTGAAGTCCTGCAGCACCACGCGCGCGGGCAGGAACGGGAACTCGAAGTCGGCGCTGGCCGATCCGGCGACCGGCTGCCAGGCCGCAAGTCCCTCCAGATGTGCCCGCTCCGTGAACTCGCCGCCGAGGTTCCGAAGAACATTCTCGAGCAGAATGCGGACGGTGAACGGCAGGCGGTCGAGCGAATCGACGAGCCCTTCCTCCACCAGGCGCTGAAGGCGGTAATAGGTGACGGTGGTCCCCTGCGACGTCGTCAGGCGAGCACGGGCACCAAGCGGGTCGCCGCCACTGACGGACGTTTCCGGATGTGCGGTATCGGACATGAGACGGATCGACCTTTCCGGACCGCTGTGGGCGGTCCCAGGGGCGCGCCGAAGCGGACTTTCCGGGGGCGCGTCGCTACACGCGAATGACTCTCATCATTCTACGGCACGATGCGAGGGGAGAGGTGAGAGAAGTGAGAAAGGCGGGAAGCCCAGCGTGTACTTGCATGGTTGCAGGATCGGGACGGCCCCTCCGGTCGGCCAACGCAGTCGCGCAACCTCTTTCCTCCCATCTCGTTCCTCCTCACTCCTCACTTCTCTCACCTCTCCCCTCACCTTGCGATGGCCCGCCGCCTGCTTTAGAGTCCGACGAGGATTTGAAGGTCCTGATCGCGAACGGCGACGAGGGCGGGTCTGTGCGCGGAAAGGCGGGCTGAGTGAAATACAACCGGGTGCTGATCAAGCTGAGCGGTGGGGCATTCTCGGGAGCGGCGGAAACCGGCATCGACCGGGCCGCCGTCGATGCGTTGGTCGACGAGATCCTGCAGCTCTCCAGCGCGGGGGTGGAAGTCGCGATCATGGTGGGTGGCGGCAACATCTTCCGCGGTCGGCTCGCCGACGACTGGGGGATCGAGCGCGCGGAGGCCGACAACATCGGCATGATGTCCACCGTCGTGAACAGCCTCATCCTGCGGGGGGCATTGACCGCGCGCGGCTCGCACGAGATCCGCGTGATGTCGGCCATTCCGATGGCCGCCGTGGCTGAGCCGTACATCCGGCTCCGGGCCATCCGGCACCTGGAGAAGGCCTACATCGTCGTCTTCGCGGCTGGCATCGGCCAGCCGTTTGTCACGACCGACTACCCCGCCGCCCAACGCGCGATCGAGATTCGCGCCGATGCGATCCTCGCCGCCAAGCAGGGCGTGAACGGCGTCTTCACCGCCGATCCGAAAAAGGATCCCACCGCGAAGCGCTACGAATCGGTCTCCTTCGACGATGTGGTGACGAAGGGGCTCTCGGTGATGGACCCCTCCGCCTTCATCCTCGCGCGGGAGCACAAGCTGCCGATTCACGTCTTCGATGCCGGGCAGAAGAACGCAATGATCGACATCCTGAACGGCAAGTCGGTCGGCACCTACGTCGGTCCCGATGCGGTGACGAAGCTCGCCGAAAGCTGAACGCGTCTCTTGACGCGCCGGGTATGATGCAGGGCTGCCATCCGTCCGATCCAGCACCGGAGGTCTGCATCATGCCCGACCCATCCCCATTCCCCGAACGTGCCCGTCCATCCGAGGTGATGACCGAGGCGGAGATCCGCGCCGCGACGGTCGGCGAGCCAACCCGCGTCGATGGCGCGATTGTGCTTCTCGACTACGACCCGACCTGGCCCGCCCAGTATGCGCGCGAGGCCGCGAAGATCCGGGCTGCGCTTGGCGATCACATCGTTTCGCTGGAGCATGTCGGCTCGACCTCCGTGCCCGGACTCTGCGCGAAACCGATCCTCGACATCCAGCTGCTGGTGGAGGATTCCGGCGACGAGGCGGCCTACGCGGAGGCCCTGGCGGCCACGGGGTACACGCTGCGCATCCGGGAGCCGGAGTGGGAGGAACATCGCGTCTTCAAGGGGGCAGATCCCGACGTGAACCTCCACGTCTTCTCGCGCGGCTCCCTCCAGGCGAAACGGACGCGCCGGTTCGCGGATGCCCTTCGCTCCAGCGACGAGGAGCGCGACCGTTACGCTGCCGTGAAGCGGAAGCTGGCCGCGCAGACGTGGGCGTATGTCCAGAACTACGCCGATGCCAAGAACGCAGTGATCGACGAGATCCTTGCCCGTACCGGAAACACGATCCCCCGCCGCTAGCACCGGATGCGACAAGTCCGATCCGGCGCAGTCGCCCTCCACGCAGACACGTGACTTTCCCACGAAATCAATCGACAATATGCGCCCAGAAGCATTCGCAAAGGAGCGCATCCCGCACATGACCGCACTCATCGCCACGCCGCGCGTCGGCATCATTGGCCTGGGCGGCATCGGCCGCACACATATCGCCGCCTGGCAAGCGAACGGCATCACGCCGGTTGCCTTCAGCGACACCGTCCCCGCGCTGCTGGACGCCGCCATCGCGGCACACGGCGGCACTCCGTACGCCAGCGCCATCGACCTGCTCCAGAGCGGCAGCGTGGACATCGTCTCCATCTGCACGCCGCCAGCCTTCCACGCGGACCTCGCCATCGCGGCGCTGGAGGCCGGCGTGGCGACGATCTGCGAGAAGCCGCTTGCCGCGAACCTCGCAGACGCCCTGCGCGTGCAGGACGCCGCCACGCAAACGGGCACGCTCATCACGGTGGGCTTCTGCCATCGCTTCCAGCCCCACATCGAGGAGTTGAAGCGCCGCATCGAGGCAGGCGAGTTGGGCCAGATCCGAACCTTCCGCAATCGCTTCGCCGGCCTCATGGCGAGCGCGGAGACGACGTGGTTCGCCAACCCCGCGATCAGCGGCGGCGGCGCGTTGATCGACACCAGCGTGCATTCGATCGACCTCTTCCGCTACCTCGTCGGCGACCCGGTGACGGTCGATGCCGTGATGAGCACCACGGAGACGTCACTCGGGCCAGCGTTGCAGGTGGAGGACACGGCGATCCTGATCCTGAAGACGGCGGACGGTGCGCTTGGCTCGATCGAGGCGAGCTGGCGCACGCCGGTCGGAGAATGGAAGATCACGCTCTACGGCACGAGCGGCACGGCGGTGGTCGATTACAGCACGAACGAGTTGCGCATCTGCTCCGTGGCTGTCGGTGGCGAGTGGGCGACGATCGACGTGCCGGAGGGCGACCGATTCCAGCGCGAGATCGCGGATCTGATCGACCGCTGGCAGTCGGGCGGTACGCCCCGCGCGACGGTCGCGGACGGCGTGGCGGCGAACCGCATTCTCGACGCGGCGTACCGCTCGGCGTCATCCGTCGGGACGCCGGTGTAACGAGGACGGAGGACAAAGAACGGAGGACACCGAAATGAGGCGACGGCATCACGCCATTCGTCCGTCGCCTTCGTTCTCAGTCCTGTGTTCTTGGTCCTACCCGATGGCAACGCGCTTGAAGCGCTTCTTCCCGGCGCGGAGGATCACCGCGTCCCGGCCCGAAAGCACATCCGCCAGCGGCAGATCGACGTCCTCGACCTTCACATCATCGACCGACAGGCCTCCCTGCGTCGCCAACCGGCGTGCCTCGCCACGCCCCTTCGCCAGGTCGGCAAGCACGAAGGCATCGGCCAGCGTCAGGTCCGCGACCTCCGCCGAAGGGATCTCCGTCGTCGGCAGGGAGGCATCAGCGGCGGTGATCGAACCACCCGCACCACCACCGGAGAAGAGCGCCTTCGCGGCGTGCTCTGCCTGCTCGGCGGCGTCCACCCCGTGCGCCAGCGCCGTCGCCTCGAAGGCCAGCACCCGCTTCGCCTCCCGCAACGCCTCCCCGGCGACCGACGTCAACGCGGCGATCTCGTCGTTCGGCAGGAAGGTGAACCGGTTGAGATACGTCTCCACCATCACATCGTCGGTGTTCACCCAATACTGGTAGTAGTCGTACGGCGAGAACTGCTCTGGATCGAGCCAGACCCGCACCCCGGAGCCGGTCTTGCCCATCTTCTCGCCGCTCGCCGTCGTCACCAGCGGACTCACCAGTGCGAACGCCTTGCCCTGATCGGCACGACGGATCAGATCGACCCCACCGGTGATGTTCGCCCACTGGTCGGATCCGCCCATCTGCAGCGTGCAGCCGACCTCCCGGAAGAGGTGCAGGAAGTCGTACGCCTGCACCAGCCGGTAGTTGAACTCCACGAAGTTCAACCCGTTGCCGCTCTCGATCCGCGTCTTGTACGTCTCCAGCGACAGCATCTCGTTCACCGAAAAGTGCTTGCCGATGTCGCGCAGGAAGGGGATGTACTGGAGGTGCAGCAGCCAGTCGGCATTGTTCACCAGCGTCGCCGCCGGATTGCCGCCCGCGAACCGGTCGCCCTCAAAGTCGAGGTACTTGGCGAGTTGCCCGGTGATGGAGCGCAGGTTCGCCTCCAGGTCCTCCAGCTTGATGATCTCGCGGGAGACCGTCTTGCCGGTGGGATCGCCGACCATCGCCGTGCCGCCGCCGCCGAGCGCGATCGGGCGGTGGCCCATGCGCTGGAGGCTGGCGAGGAGCATGATGCTGACCATGTGCCCGGCGTGGAGGGAGGGACCGGTGGGATCGAAGCCGATGTAGTACGTGACCGTGCCCTCGTCGAAGGCCTTGCGCAGGCCGGCCTCGTCGGAGAGGTCGTGGATGAACCCGCGCTGGCGCAGATAATCGACCGGGTTCATCCCCTGCTGCCGCGCGATCTCGGGTGCGCTCAGCCTGGCGGATGTGGTTCCGGCTCGATCTGCGGTCGCGATGGTGGTGTCCAGCGTCTCGGTCATGGCTCCGTCCTGCCGTGTGGGAACAACGTGGGCCGTCACCGCGACGGCCATCTCCTCCCATTGTAAGGGGAGAGGCGGAAGACGTGAGGCGTGAGCGGAGGAGAAGGGAGGCGGGAGGAAAGCGCACAACGCGCGCGACTCCCAAGCCAGAATCCTCCAGGCAAGGAAGCGCCGTGCGGCGCGCTCCTCGGTCCTCACTCCTCACCGCTGCTACGATGGAATCAGCATCGTCCCACGCAACGCATCGTCAGGACACCCCATGACCACCCTGCCCAACATCCCCTCCCCCTCGTCCCCGATCGAGATCTCCTGGCTTCACGCATGGGACGACGCCATCGCCGAATCGCGCCGCACGAAGCGGCCGATCCTCGTTGATGTCTATCAGGACAACTGCTTCGGGTGCGACAAGCTGGTGGATGTCACCTTCGCCGATCCACGTGTCGCCGAGGCGATCGTGAACCGATTCGTGCCGGTCAAGCTCCACCTCATGAACGACCGCGCGATTACCCGCGAATGGCAGGTCTTCTGGACGCCGACCGTGCTCTTCGGCGATCGCAGCGGCAAGATCCGCTACACCTCGCCGAACTTCCTGCCACCGGACGACTTCCTCGACCTGCTGGACATCGGGGAGGCGCTGGTCGCCATGCGCTGGCAGGGTTACAACGACGCGATCACGCTGCTCGAAGGGCTGGAGCGTCGCTCGCCGGAGGGGCCGCTGACGGCTGAGGCCGCGTACTGGCGCGGGATCGCCGCCTACTTCAAGGCGGGCAAGAGTTCCCGCGCCGCGCACGCCGTCTGGGACGTCGACCTGCTGCCGCGCTTCCCGGAGTCGATCTGGGCGAAACGCATCCCGTAGCGACTCAGTCCGGCACAGCCTCCACCAGCGCGACGATCCACTCGGCCAGCGATCTTCTCGCGCAACAGGGGAGGATTGGCCGGATCGGCTGCATCCCCGGCAGGAATCGGTGCATTGAACTGGTCCGGTTCGAGGCCACCGATCGTGGTGAGCAACTCGGTATGGGTTGCCCGCACGCCAGTGCGCACGTCTTCCAGCTCGCGGTCGCGATTCAGGTCGTAGATGACGGCGTTGAGCGTGTCGATATCACCATTCACCCACAGTTCCTCGTCCACCCCGAGACCGGCGTGGAACGGATACCCATTGAGCATGAAGATGACGCCGCGCTCCCATGCCCCGAGATGGGCGATGTGATCCTGTCCGCGCCACCCAGCGGCATCTGTCGGGCCGGTGAGATCCTCATCGGACAATGCGTTGATCGTCGTCCAGAAATCGCGCCACGATGTCTCAATCTCGTCCAGGACGATCCTGGCCTCGGTTCGGTCCTCGCTCATGCTCGCGTCCTCCTTGGATCGTGCGTTCGGCGGTCGATGGGCGAAGGAACGCCAGTGACATGCCACGACCACTCAGGCCGCAAACGAGGCCGCACCTTGACGGTTGACCGCCCGCTGAATCTTCCGCACCGCCGCGATCACGTCGTCCATGTCGGCGGCGTCCCCAAGCAGGAGCGATTGGGGCAGCATGACGACCTCGTTGCAGATCGCCTCGGTCACGGGGAGGTCCAGCGCCCCGAAGCGGGTCGGGGCATAGTCGGGGTCGTAACTGGTCGCCCGCGTATCGAAGGCACGATTGACGAAGAGTGGCTGCCGGTTCAGCGGAACGGGGTAGCCGGGACTGCACGGAACCCCCTCGGCCTTGAGCGCGTCGAGGAACAGCTCCCGCGAGAGGCCATCGAAGGCCGCCCGGTCGTACCGGAACCAGTAGAGGTGATTCCCATGAATACTCGTGCGGGGGTCTCGCCGCTGGGGCCGGATCCCATCGATCTCGGCCAACCCGGCATTCAGGATTCGCCCATTCGCATCGCGCCGCATGCGCTGCTCGTCGAATCGGGTCATCTGCGCGGTGAGGATCGCCGCCTGAAACTCGGTCATCCGGTAGTTTCCGCCCAACCGCACATGCTCGTACCAGATGCCGTCCTTCTGGCGTCCGCAATTCCGGAATGACGTAATCAACTCCGCCATCTCGGGATCGTTCGTGACCACGATGCCGCCCTCACCGCCGGTGAGGTTCTTGGACGCCTGCATCGAGAAGCTCCCGACCTCGCCCCAGCTGCCCACCGGACGCCCATTCCAGACGGCGCCGTGCGCGTGGGCCGCATCCTCGATCAGACGGACGCCGTGCCGCCGCGCGATCTCGCACAGCCGGTCCATATCGGCGGGATGCCCCCCCAGGTGCACCGGGATGATCGCCCTCGTACGCGGGGTGATCGCCGCCTCGACCGCATCGGGGGAGATGCACCAGGTACCGGGATCGATGTCCACGAAGATCGGCAGGGCATTCACCTCCAGTACCGCAGTGGCGGTTGCGAGGAAGGTGTAGGCCGGCACGATGACCTCGTCGCCGGACCCGATGCCCATCGCCCGGAGGATGAGCGTGAGGCTGACGCTGCCGTTCATCACGGCAACGCCGTGCGCGACCCCGTGCAAGTCCGCGAAGGCCCGCTCGAACGTCTGGACGAACGCCCCTCCTCCCGGCTCCGACCATTCCCCACTATCGAGCACCTGAAGCAGGTTCGCGTGCTCCTCTTCACCGAACTGCGGCCACGCGGGAAACGCCTTCTCCCGCACCGGGGCGCCTCCATGCACTGCCAGGTCCCCAACCCGTCCCCGCGTTACCTGTGTCACGACCGCCCTCCCGGGAGATATGAATCAACGGGGCCTCACACGGCGAATCGGCAAGGCCCTGGACCCCCACGCAACAGCTTGGCATGCTTTGTCAAGAAATTTACCCGCGAAGATCGGGAAGGGCAAGTGGACACCGTCAGGTATGCTCAACGCAGCCGCCTGCATGATGATGTCCAGTTCCCCGCATAGCCGATGGGATGCCACAGGGTGCATCCCGCCCACAGCACCGACGATCGAAAGGACCATTGCCGATGGCGAAACGCCGCGCCTACAGCAACAGCCGCAGCGCCATCATCAGTCTCCTGATCGAACATCGGACCCTGTCGCGCATGGAGATCTCGCGCCTGACCGGCCTCAGCCGGGCAGCGATCTCCCTCTCCGCGAACGAGCTCGTCGCGGAAGGCGTGATCCAGGAGATCGGTGTCGCCGCATCCACGGGAGGGCGCCGAGCCGTCATGCTTCGGCTCGGCGGGGCGACCCGCCTGGTAGCCGGAGCGGCATTCGAAGGCGACACCTGCCACGTGTCGCTCGTCAATCTCGACGGCCAGCAACTCGATCGCATCGCCATCGAACATGCCGGGCCGCGTACCCCGGAAGCGGCTATCGATCTCACCGCCCGTGCCGTGACCACGCTCATGGCAGATCGGGAACCGGATGCGCTCATCGGCTGCGGGCTGGCCTTCACCGGCCAGATGCATGCCTCCACCGACACCTTCTCCAGCATCGGCTGGGCCTTCACGGCCTATCCCCTGCGCCAGCAACTCTCCCGTCG
Source organism: Thermomicrobiales bacterium (assembly GCA_049840815.1). Classification (GTDB taxonomy): domain Bacteria; phylum Chloroflexota; class Chloroflexia; order Thermomicrobiales; family UBA6265; genus JASGDN01. Next base: position 182,324 of record JASGJI010000011.1, read on the forward strand.
CCTGCGGGTGCCGGTCGAAGTGATGGACAATGCCCACGCCGCCGGACTCGGCGAGCTCTGGCTCCTGGGCCGGGAGCACCGCAGTCACCTGGTCTACGTGTACGCCGGAAATGGCGTCGGTGGCGCGATCATCGCGGATCGGGAACTCCATCCAGGCCGGGATCACGCTGCCGGAGAGTTCGGGCAACTGCTCCTCGATCCGAATGGCCCAGACTTCCCGTGCGGACATCGCGGCTGTCTCGAAGGGTATCTGAGCCACGACTACCTGCTCGCAATCCTCGACGACGCCCGCCAGACCGGCATCGTGACCGCCATTCCCCCCGATGTCCGGGAGGCGGATTTCGCGACCGTCGTCGCACTCGCCGAAGCCAACGGCGATCCTGGCGCCATCCTGATCATGGAACACGCCGCACGCTGGCTCGGGCTGGCCATCGCCAATCTGATCACGATCTTCAATCCGGACGATGTGGTCATCGGCGGCCCGGTCGCACGCTGGGGCGAGCGATTTTCCGACCTCATCCGCATGCATGCGTCCCGGCTTACCGCACCCCACACCTTCGCCGGGGTCACGATCCGCCCGGGATGCCCCATCGTGGAGGCGGTCACGCTCGGCGCCGCCGCCTCGATCATCAACCGCGCCCCGGACCTGCTCACCCCAACGGCGCGGGAACTCGCCGACGGTCGCGGCGGGCGATAGCGTATCCTGTCCTCGAACCGATCCCCATCCGGCAGCACCGGGGTACACTGCGCGTGCAACGCAGCGTCGCGTCGCGCCCCTGCCATGCCTCGCATCCTTAGTCGGCCGGTCCTCGCGCAGCGACCCGGCGCAGGAAGTGCCATGACCCTGCCAAGCAGCAACACCTCCACGGATACCACCACCACCTTCGGCGAGCGCCTGAAACAGAGCATCAGGGACATCCCGGACTTCCCGGAGCCGGGCATCATGTTCCGCGATATTTCGACGCTCCTCGCAAGCCCGGAGCTCTTCCGCCAGACCGTCGATGCCATGGCCGCGCCTTTCAGCGAGATCGACAAGGTCGTGGTGATCGAAAGCCGTGGCTTCATTCTCGGCACCCCAATCGCCTATGCCATCGGTGCCGGTGTCGTGCCGGTCCGCAAGCCGGGACGCCTGCCCGCCGAAACCCTCTCCGAGAGCTACACGCTGGAATACGGCTCGAACTCGCTGGAGATTCACCGGGATGCCATAGCCCCCGGCGAGCGCATCCTCATCGTGGACGACCTGCTGGCCACAGGCGGCACGGTGAACGCCACCGTCAAACTGGTCGAGCGGCTACAGGGAGAGATCATTGGCGTCTCCGTGCTCGCCGAACTGAGCGCGCTGCACGGTCGTGACACGCTTCCCCCGGGCGTCGCCGTTCATAGCCTCGTCGTCTACTAGCCTCATCACACGGAGAACGCCGGGTGTCGTCCTCGCTCGACTCGCGCATTCCCTCGTCCGTTCAGACGGTCGAGACCGAGATCCTCGTCATCGGGGCTGGCCCCGCAGGCATCGCCTCCGCACTCGCCGCCCACAAGGCTGGCGCGCGCGTGACAATCGTCGATGAGGCAGCGGAGGCCGGTGGTCATCTCGTCTGGGAGGTTCCCGATATCGAGGAGCCGCCAATCGCCCCCATGCCACTCTGGCGGTCGGATCTCTCCCGCTCCGCCGCCGCCGAGTTGATCGGGGAGGCTATCGACTACCGCCCGAACACTGCCGTCTGGGGCATCTTTCCGGCTGCCCCGGGCACCTTCACCGTCGGCACCTACGACGCAGCCAACGATCGCGGGGTGGCGATCACCGCGCGCGCGGTGATCGTCGCCACCGGCACGAGGGATCGTGCCTGGCCGGTCCTGGGATGGGAGCTGGATGGTTTTGTCACCGAACGGCAGCTCCTGAAGCAGCTCCATCAGGACCTTCCTCCCTTTGGCAGGCGCTACGCCCTCATTGGCGATGGCACCGCGACCGAACAGGTCAAGGCCGCCATCGCGCTCACGGGCGGCCAGATCGTCTTCCACTCGGTGGATATCAACCACCTGCGAATCGAGGGCGACGGTCGTGTCGAGCGCATTGCCGATCGTAGCGGCCAGGTCGAGGTCGATATGGTGGTGATGGCGTTCGGCCAGCGGATTGATCCCATGCTCGCGGTGCAGGCTGGTGCCGCCCACACGCTGCATGTCGGGGAGGCGGTCCCGGTGCCATTCCTCACCTCCGATGGCGCGACGACCATTCCCGGCCTGTTCGTCGCCGGCGAGGCAGCGGGCGTGCAGGGCGCACGGTGGGCGTATCAGCATGGGGAGCGCGTTGGCGCCGCCGCCGTCCGTGGTGTGCCCGCCCACGAGCCGCCAACCGGCATCTGGATCGACCCGGAGAAGCCACGTCGCCCCTTCTTCCCACCCCCGCGCGACCGCGCGATCATCGTGGACCGGGAAGAAGGCGTGACGCTCGGCGAGATCCAGGATGCGATCGACACCGGCGCCTATGACATCAACGACATCCGTCGCGTCACCCGCGTCGGGATGGGGGAATCGCAGGGCGCGGAGAGCCTGCCGGTCGTGGCGACCATGCTGCTCTGGCGAGACAGCGCCATCGCCGACGAGCGCCTGCGGGCGCGGGTGCGGCCGCCGGTCCGCCCGATCCCGTTTCACGCCTTCCTTCCCGACGCCATCGCCTCCGTCTCCAGGTAAGCAGCCCTCGCATCAGGAGTATCTGCGTTCATGCCAGCTCGTCCCTCATCCCGCGTCCTGATCGTCGGTGGCGGCGTCATTGGCACATCCATCGCGTGGCACCTCGCCCGGCGTGGCGCCGATGTAACCCTGCTGGAGCAGCGAGGCATCGCCTCCGCCGCCTCCGGGTCGAGCGCGGGCGGCGTGCGCCAGCAGGGCCGCGACCTGCGTGAGCTCCCTCTCGCCATTGCCAGCATCGCGCGCTGGAAGGATCTCGAATCCGAACTCGGTGCCGACATCCACTATCGCCGCGACGGGCATATCCAGGTGACTGAGCGCGAGGACGACCTCCCCGGGATGCACGAGTCGGTCGCGCGACAGCAGGCGGTGGGGCTGGATATCCGGCTGGTGGAGGGCGACGACCTCCGCTCGCTGGTGCCCGGCATCACGCCGAACGCGCTGGCCGGGACGTATACCGCGAACGATGGGCATGCCAACCCGATCCTGACGACCCACGCGTTCGCGTCCGCCGCTGTCCGCCATGGCGCGAAGATCATCCTTGACACGCGTGTGACCGGCTTCTCTCGTGTCGGCGAGCAGATCGCCGGAGCAGAAACGACCAATGGACCCTTTGCCTGTGACTGGCTGATCCTCGCCGCCGGCGCGTGGAGCACGGGCCTCGCGCGGTCGCTCGACCTGGACCTACCGATCTCGCCGATGGGCCTGCAGATGATGGCGACGACCGCGATGCCGCCGGCGTTGGCGCAGGTGGTTGGCGCCCTGAACCGTCACCTGAGCCTGAAGCAGATCCCGAGCGGGAACTACGTGATCGGCGGTGGCTGGCCGGGCGATCCGGATCTGGAAACGAACCTGGGGACGCCGCGCATGGCGAGCATCCTGGGAAGCATGGATCACTCATCGGCGATCTTCCCGGCGCTGACCGGGGCAAAGCTGGAGCGCGTCTGGGTCGGGATCGAAGGGGAGACGGTCGACCAGGTGCCGATCCTGGGGCCGGTTCCGGGGATCGCAAACCTCTCGCTGGCGACCGGCTTCACCGGGCACGGATTCGCGCTGAGCCCAATCGTAGGGCAGCTCCTGAGCGAACTGATCCTGGATGGAACGCCGTCAATGCCGCTGGATGCGCTGACGTTCTCACGATTCGCAGCCGGTTCGACGCCGGACCTCCCGCAAGCACGCATCCACGCGGGGTAGGCGCGCGCGGACACGGACCGCAGGATCACGCAGCCGGCGGCGAATCGGCCTGGGCCCGTTGCGGCGAACCTCATTGCGCGGAGCGGCGAGACGCATTGCATGGGGAGGCGGCGCGACACATTGGTCGCGCCGTACGCACGTCCGGTCGCCGGAGGAAATGTTCGTACGGCGGCACCGGCGTGTGCCGCCTTCATATGAGCATCCATGCGTGCCAGGCATTGCTGCATGAGCATTTCGGCGCGACACATTGGTCGCGCCGTCAGCACACCGACCGTGCGCTGACCTCTCGAAGACGAACACTTCTCTGTGAAGGACCCATCCAGCAAGCCCGAGGGATGCTCAGCATCGTTCGCGCTGTATCCGCGCCCAGCGCCGCTCGGGGTTGCGCTGAATGTAGTGACGAATGGCGTCGAATTCCTCATCGCTACGAACGATTCTGTCATGAAAACTCGTGTGCCAGACTTTTCGGTCGAACGGTGCCCATCCCTGCTCCTTGACTCCTCGAATGTATGCATTCGTTGTCATGGTTTTGAACCACTGGACTATCTCAGACAGCGAGGCAGAATCAGTGGCGTCACGCTCATCCGGATGAATGGTAAGGAGGATATGGACGTGATCGGGCATCACGACCCATTCGCAGAGCTCCAGACGATGGAACTTCTCCGGGAGTGCTCGAATGTACCGCTCAATCATCGTGCCTGCATCGGTAGGAGTGAGGCCATCGCCATCAATCCATCCGAATAGTGATGCCGAACCATGCGTGATGATTGTCACAAAATAGGCGTTCGCAAGACGATAGTCATATCCGGATAAACGAGGGTGCTTTCGGCCGTTGAACGGATATCCCATTCCAACCTCAATCTTCTGTGAGAACGAACCTCCGATCCACACTTCATGTCTCCAGCGGAGATCATATGCCGAATACATGTCTGAATGAAGGCTGCACACATTGCTGACGCGCGATTGGTCCGGCGACCAGACGTGCGTACGGCGCGACACGTTGGTCGCGCCGAAATGCTCATGCAGCGATGCCTGGCACGCATGGATGCTCATATGAAGGCGGCACACGCCGGTGCCGCCGTACGAACATTTCCTCCGGCGACCGGACGTGCGTACGGCGCGACCAATGTGTCGCGCCGCCTCCCCACGCAATGCGTCTCGCCACCCTGCGCAATGTGTCGCGCCGCCGCCCCCATGCAATGCGCCTCGCCACCTCCCCGCACAATACGTCGCCCTGCCCTATGGCAATGTGGCTCGCCCCCTCCCCCCTACCGCACGCAACGATGCCCCATCACGAGGATTCGTGATGGGGCATCGGCAACCAGAATCAGGCCAACCGGGAACTACATGCCCCAGGTGACTTCCAGCACCCGGAGCCAGTTCTCGTACCCGATCTTGTACAGTGCGTCGTCGTCGTAGCCACGACCGCGCAGCACGTCCATCAGCTTCGGCAGGCCCGCGGCATCCTTCAACTCCAGCGGCATCGTCGCGCCATCGAAGTCGGACCCCAGCGCGACGCGGTCGATCCCGATCCGGTTCGCGATGTAGTCGATATGGTCGGCCATCACATCCAGCGGCGTGTCCGCAGCATCGAACTGCCCGTCCGGCCGCAGGAATCCGACGTGGAAGTTGATGCCCACCAGGCCATCGGACGCTGCGATCGCGTCGAGTTGCTTGTCCGTCAGGTTGCGGCTCGACGGGCTGATCGCGTGGGCATTGGAATGGGTCGCGACCAACGGCGCCTGGCTGATCGCGGCGACGTCCCAGAAGCCCTTCTCGTTCAGGTGGGAGAGGTCGATCATGATGCCAAGCTCGTTGCAGGCCGTCACCAGCTCCTTGCCGACATCGGTCAGGCCCGGCCCGGTATCACCTGTGGAGGGGAAGGCGAACGGCACGCCATGCGCGAAGCGGTTCGGACGCGACCAGACGAGGCCCAGGGAGCGCAGGCCGGCACTGTAGTACGTCTCCAGCGCGTAGAAGTTCTCGTCGATCATCTCGGCGCCCTCGAAGTGGACGATCGCCGAGAAGTCGCCGTTCTCGATGTTGTCCTCGAGATCGGCGGCGGAGAGGACAATGTTCAGGACATCGGCCGGAATCTCGTAGCCGAGATCCTTGTCCACAATCGCGATCGCGCCTTCGCCCGCCTCCAGCCGCAGCAGCTGGGAGAACGCCGCGTTCGTGTACTGCTGGGCGTAGGGCAGCGACAGCCAGCCCTCCTCCGTCATCAGCGGCACGCCATCCAGCCCGCTGCCCAGGGTGGCCTTGATCTTCTCGAACTCTTCGCCCATGCGCTCGACGCTCGGCACCCAGATCGCGAAGAATCCCCCCGCCAGGCCGCCTTCCGTCGCGCGGACACGGTCGATGTGCCCTTCATCACTGCGCTCGTAGAAATCGCGCTCGCCGGTGAGGAGCGCAAGCACCGTGTCGTTGTGCCCGTCGAACACCGGAATCAACGGGGAGGATGAGGAACCCGATTTGCGGTCTGCCACGGTGCGTCTTCTTCCTGTTCAGAGCGGACAACCCGCTCGCGCTGATGCGTCGGCGACATCGCTCACGGGGGAGTCCCGCTGCGATGCCGGTTCCTGCTGCGTATGATGCCCGATCGCTCCCGCCGGTCAAGCGGCAGCGCGCCCAATTGCGTCTGGCTAGCCGAGATTGATCTCATCCAGCCAGAGCGGACTGGTCCAGGCCTTCTTGCCATCCGCGCGCAGGATCTCGATCCGACAGAAGGCGTTCGCGTACGGCCCGATCGGGAACCGCGCCTCCGTGATGCCATCGCCCCGCGCGAAGAGCTTGATGGAGCCACGGCCGTCCGCGAAGACCGCTGTCACCGGATCGCACGCCACCACGATCTCGGTATCCGTGAAGGAGACATCGTGGATCTGGGGGCCGGTGCTCGCGTAGTAGTGGCCGGACTTCAGCGCGGCGAGCAACGCGTCCGGATCGAGCGATTCCGACTTGACGTGAATCCAGCCGCCGAACGTATCCGGGCGATCGCCCTTGAAGTGGGCGTCGTCGGCAGCAGTGACGGAGAAACGATAGCCGGATGTCGCCAGGATATCGGCCAGCATCCAGCCATTGCCGCGGTCGCTGTCGTTCGTGTGCCCCTCGTTGTGGATCTCGATCGCGTCGAAATCCGCGATCTTCAGGGCGTCGGCCTGGGTGACGCCATTCCAGTGGGGATGGGCAATGACGACGAATGCCCCGGCGGCCGTGGCGCGGGCAGCGATTTCCGGTCCGTTCTCGTTTGGCCCCCTGCCAGGAAAGTCGAGCGGCAGGCCGAGCGCGACGATGTGCCACAGCTCGCCGTTGCGCATGCCCTCGCCGTGGAGCTCCGCGCCGAAGATGGTGGTGAAATCATCGGTGCGGAAGGCGGTGGTGTCGCTGACGGGGAAGTGGAAGCGCTCCATGAAGTGATCGGTGAGCGCGACGAAGTCATAGCCGCGTTCACGGTAGGCAGCGACGGCCTCGGCGGGGGTCTTCAACCCGTCCGAGTTCGTGCTGTGCATGTGGATGTTGCCCTTGTAGAAGCGTCCGGGCTTGTCAAATGGCAGATTGCGCATGGTGAACTGCGTCCCCGAGGATTGGCCGGATGGCATGGCGAAGCGGGCGCAACGATGCGCCGATGTCGGATGTCACCCTACACCATATCTCCCCTTTCGGGGATGCCTCGATGCCGAAGTGACCCGCAAATTAGTCCGGCGCGGGGAGCCAGCCGAGATACGTACTTCCGTACTCCCGGAAGAGCACCTCCAACGCCTCCCGATCGCGCGGGCCGGTATGCAACGCCGCCACGAGGTCCGCGACCTGGCGCGTCATGACGAGCAGATAGCGCAACGGACCAGGCCCGACGTTGCGATAGGCATGCAGCACTCCGCGCACCGCCATCCCGCAATCGCCGGGGCCAAGGGCGAGATCCTGCCCGTCAAGGTGGAGGATCATGCGACCGTCCAGCACGTACCAGATCTCATCAGCGTCGTGATGGACGTGGAGCGGTGCGATCCAGAGGGTTTCACCCGCCGGCGATTCCCACTCGGCAATGGCGAGGTCCGCACCATCGGGATGGAGAAGCGAATCCCGCAGCGGTCTCGAAACGGCATCGTCCGTCATCGCCTTCACTCCCTGCCGGCCAACGACCGATCCTCGTAATAGCCGAGCTGGTTGCCGTAGGGATCGCGGAAGAGTCCCCAGATCTCCCCCTGGCCGGGATCGGCTGGCTGAACGATCGTCCCGCCCGCCGCGACAATGGCCGCCTCGGTCCCCGCCGCGCTCCGGACCATGATGTGCACCTCCAGGCCCGGGTTGCTGGCTGGCGGCCTCCCCGTCACCCACATGCCGGAAACGCCCCCCAGCGGATCGTCGAAGGCGAGGGTGCCGTCGCCGTGACGGCGGGTGGTCCACTCGAAGATGGCGGTATAGAACGCGGCCGATTCCTCCGCTGATTCAGCGGGAAGGACGAGATAGCAGATCTTGCCGTGGGCATTGCCGGTCACAGTCTTCCTCCATTGCTTCAACCGCCGATGCGATTACTCCACGCCGGGCGCAATCTCACGCGGAGCGGCATCCTGCGGCGCATACCCGAGAGCGTCCTTCGCGTGCTCGATATCCCAGAACCTACGGGGATTCTCGGAGATGCCATACCCGAGGAACCATGGCAACGGTGATTCGAGACAGCGTTCGACCAGCTGGACGCAATCGCGCTCGCTCAGCCAGACGGCCCGCGTGCGCTTCCTCAGCAGGAGCTTCTGCGGGTCGTGATCGAACTCCGGTTTCCACAGGTTGGCCGGATGGCTCGGGTCATGAGGATCGCGAACGCCCCCAATGCGCAGGCAGAAGGCGCGCATGTCGTGGTGATCGACGTAGTAGCGGGCAAGCGCCTCGCCGTAGGCCTTGGAGACGCCATAGAGCGAATCGGGGCGAATCTCCGCCGTTTCGTCCCAGACGCGGGGATCGTCGATGTCCCACAGGTCGGGCTGGTTCTCGGTCTCGTTCGTTCCGATCGCATGATTCGACGACGCGAAAACGACCTGCTCCACCCCGGCCTGCCGCGCGGCCTCGAAGACGTTGTAGGCGCCAATCAGGTTGCTGGGCAGCACCTGCTCCCACGTCGAGCCGACGGCAGAGGAAGCGGCCATGTGCACCACCGCGTCGACGCCACTGAAATGCGGGCGAATCGCGTCGAAGTCGGCGATGTCGCCGATCACATCGGCATACGGGCCGGGCTTCCGGGCAAGGCCGACCGCCTCATAGGTGGGTGAATCGCGCCAGGCGTCGATCAGCAGCTTGCCGATGAGGCCGTCCGATCCGGTCACGAGAATCCGCCGCTTTGCCACGATGTCCCCTTTCGCTTCTGCTTGTTCCACGTTCGTGTCGATGACCCACTCTAGCAGGAGGGGAAAGGGGAGAGAAGTGAGGGGAGGTGAAGAACGAGCCGAGCGGAACGAGGATAGAGGGTGCTGGCGGGTCTTCCCCTCGCGGTGGCACCGTACTGCGGCATACGGACAGCATTGGGACAGACTGACCTCTCGTTCCTCACTGCTCACGTCTCTCCCTTCTCCCCTCCGTCCGTGCGATCATCTGCCCGACTGACATGGTGTCGGGACAACGTTCGATGGGGACAGCGGAGTACGAACCGGTGAGCGAGACGGGACACACGGCAAACTGGCTACAGGCCACACTCGATCCGCGCAACGACCATTCGTGGGCACGGCGGTGCGGGCCGGGCATCGCGCTGGCCGCCGCGATCACGGTGATCGCGATCCTGCTGGCGACGCTGGAGAAAGCGATCATCGGCTACGAGGTGCTGGAGCCGCTGGTGCTGGGTCTGATCCTCGGCATCGCGATTCGCAGTATCTGGGGTGTGCCGGCGATCTTCCTGCCGGGCATCGCCTTCGCCGCCAAGCAGATCCTGGAGTTCGCGATCGTCCTGCTCGGCGCATCGCTGGATCTGCATCAACTCGCCCACGCCGGATCGAAGATCCTGCTGGCGGTGCTGATCAGTGTCTGCGTGACGCTCGTGACCGGCATCACCATCGGCCGGGCTGCCGGGCTGGGCACGCGCCTCGCGATTCTCGTCGCGGTCGGCAATGCCATCTGCGGCAACTCCGCCATCGCGGCAGTCGCCCCGGCGATCCGCGCGAAGAAGGAGGAGGTCGCCAGCGCCATCGCCCTGACCGCAGTGTTCGGGGTCGGCGTGGTCCTGACCTTGCCGCTGCTGATTCCCGTCTTCGACCTCTCCAACGAGCGATACGGCGTGATCGCCGGCCTGACCGTCTACGCGGTGCCGCAAGTGCTGGCCGCGACCTTCCCGGTGAGCGCCGAGAGCGGGCAGATCGGCTCGCTGGTGAAGCTGACGCGGGTATTGCTGCTGGGACCGGTGGTCGCCTTCTTCGCGTGGTGGACGGCCCGGAACGAGGGGAGAGGCGAGAGACGTGAGGAACGAGATGCCGGTATCGGTGCCGCCGCATCGGCACCTCGATCCTCTCGCCTATCCTCGCTCTTCTCGTACCTGCCGTGGTTCGTGATCGGCTTCGTGCTGCTGGCGATCCTGCGCACGGTGAATGTGATTCCGGACAGCACCGGGGTCAGTGTCCAGAACGTGAGCAAGATCCTGACAGCCGTGGCGATGACGGCGCTCGGCCTGACCGTGGACGTGAAGAGCGTGCGCAAGGGTGGCGCGAAGGTGGCGCTCACCGTCTCGGCGTTGACGGTGTTGCTGGTGGGAATGTCGCTGCTGCTGGTGACCGTGCTCGGGATTGGCTAACGCGCCGTCAATCGGCCGGCGCACGCAGGGGCATCCGGATGTCCGTGAGCAGGTCGTCCGGGGCCGTGGTCGCCGGATCGTTCCGGTACACCTCGACCAGCGGGGCGTCGGCCACCGCAAACCCGGACTCCACCACCCAGACGCCAAAGAGCCAGCGATAGGCGGCGTGCATGCCCGCATAAGGCCCCCGATAACGCAGCACTGCATATCGTCCGCCCCGGACCTCCACCGGCTCGATCCCGTCCCCTGGAGGCGGGCAGGCGCCATCAAGGATGCGGCCAGCCATCGAGCGAAGATCAGCCTCGACGATGGCAAACGGATCGTCGTAGTAGAGCCCAACGCGCTCGGGTACGGCAGTCGCGGCCTGCTCCGCCAGCAGCCAGCCATCGACCCGGTCGAAGGCCTCGGCGATCGTCATGTAGGAGCCCTCGTGCGGGGCCGCCATGATGGTGAACGGCGCGAACGCCTCGATGCCCACGGGATAGTGACCGGACGGAAGATCCCGCGCCCGGGTCTGGAACGCGACATGATGACCCGACCGCCGATAGGTCGCCGGGGGTATGCCGTAAGTGTCCCGGAAGATGCGCGTGAACGACTGGAGATTCCCGTATCCCGACCGGAACGCGATGTCGTGGACGGGGAGATCGGTCTGGACCAGCAATGCCGCCGCCCGGTGCAGCCGCAGCCGCTTCACGGTCGCGGCCGCAGTCTCGCCATAGATCGCATGGTAGGTGCGATGCCAGTGATACGGGGAGAGGCAGGCGATCTCGGCCAGCACGCGCAGGTCGAGATCGTCGTCCAGGTGGGCATGGATATAGGCGCGCACCCGTCCGAGCCGTTCCCCGTAGTCGATCCGGTTCACCTCGCACCGCCCTCCACCCCGACCAGAATCGCGATCGTGCCGTCCGCCGCGTAGTGCTCGTAGTCGGCGAGATACGTCTTGCGCAGGTCGGTCCGCGCCCACGAGGTCGCCCACGCCTCGCCGACCCGGCCCGGATCGTTGCCATCCACCGCGAACTGCACGCGCGCCGACGCCGGTATCCCGACCGCGATCATCCCCTCCGGCACCGTCGTGTCCTCGGCGACCCGCGCGCCAATCACGAGCGAATAGGTGCCCTCGTTGTCGATACCCGGATGCGCGAAGTTCGTATAGACCGCATAGACATCTCCATCCACCCGGTCGGGAATTCGCGCGAGGATTTCCTCTCCGAAGAATCGGCCCCAGAATGGCGGAATGGTCCGCATCGCCTCGGTATTATCCGTGCGCAGTTCGATCCCCACCACGGTGAACGCCTCGACCAGCCGAATCACGTCCCCATTCGCATTCATTGCATGTCTCCCTTCGACAAGATGTCCATCCGGCCTCGTGCTGACGTCATGGTAGGGGGCAGGAGGGGCGGATCGTTTGACATTTCTTGCGCATTCCGGAAGACCGCGACGATTGCGGCAGGATGCCCCGCTTGGAGCGTCCTGCCGCAATCACCCTTCTCATTCAGGCCCGTCCACAAGCACCGCGCGGACAACCGTTCGTTCGTCGTAGATACCCGCTTCCGCGTTCCACTCGCCGCCGCAGGTCATGAGCGTGATGGCGGGCTCTGCCGTCGGGCCAACGACATCGGCGGAGGCTGGAGCCAGGCTGCTTTCCTGGCGAACCCAGGCCACCCGATACGTCCACGCCATGCCGGAGGCATCCGTCAGCACGATTTCATCGCCCTCCCGGACAGACCCGAGCGAGAAGAAGACGGCCTCCGGCACGCCCCACCAGTTGAGATGCCCGGCAAGGAGCATGTTTCCTGGCTCACCGAGGCGAGCGCCCTCCTTGTACCAGGCGACAGCGGTCTCTCCGGATGGCTGCTGCATCACGCCGTCCACCGTCTCCTTGACCTCGATCGGGGCATCGACCCCGATGGCGTCGATCCGGATGGCGACGGGAACTGCGCCGCGCGGGCATAGCGCATCGCCCGTTGTCGCAGCGGTATCGTCCGACGGCAGGCATCGGCTGACTGGCGGGGTCGCGACGGCGTCGCCCTCCACCGGGGAAGTCCGGCGGCCGCCGGAGGATGCGAGGCGGATCGACGAATCCGACGCACCGGCCCCGGTATTCGGATAGGTCGTCGGGATTTCGTCATTCGTGCCGGGATCGGCACCGCAATTCCAGACATCGACAGTCTGATCCATCCCGCCCTGATGATTGATGTTGAACGAATAGTCGTTGGCGAGCAACGCGCTGGATTCGAAGTGACACCAGGTCGCGCCATGCTCCGCCACCCGGTAGTGGCCGATCGGCAGATCGGTCCAGACGATCCGGCCGGTCACATCGGTCGTTTCGGTCGCGATCACGTTCCACTGCACGCTGTCCCATGAGAGGAGGTCGAACGTCTGGCCGCCCTCGTAGATACCGCAGTCGATGTCCGAGACGAATGCCGCCGTCGTGCAGATGTGCTTGGTCACGGTCAGCGTGCCGAGATCGGGATCGCCCAGCGGCACGTTGAACCAATGGCAGGCGATGGCCTCACCCGCATTGATCGTGATCGGGAGGTTGTTGCCAGACCAGAGTGGATACGGCTGGAGCTGCGGCACGCTCCCGACGCATTCGAGCACGAAGGGATCGCCCATGCCGGGGTCCAGCACCTCCTCGACGGTGTAATCGCCGGGTTCCACGTTCACGAAGGTCGTGGTGCCAGGACCGTTGTCGCCCGTGACGCCGCCAGGATCGAGCCCCTGCTGCCCGTCATCGAGGATGAAGGTCACACCATCCGTGAGGGTGGGGCAGTCGACATAGGGGTCAGCGCCCGGCGCGTGCAGATCGTAGTTCTCCGGGCAGGTGTACTTCAGAATCGTCAGCGAGCCGGGATCGTCTGCCATCGGAATGTTGAAGACCTGGCAGAGCATCCGGAACTCGGCGCTGACCAGCGAGAGATGGAGGTAGCCATCCGTGGCAGGAACCTGCTCCGGCTGCTGCCCCTCGTAGGTGCAGAACACCATCGGCGTGCCGTAGCCTACGGGCAGATCCTCGGCAATGGCCACCGTCCCGCCCGTCGTCGTGACATTCAGCCAGCGCGTGTACCCGGTCGCATCCGTCATGTGGGGATACGATCCATCGGGGTCCGTGAGGGTGAAGGTGGTGGGCAGAATCGGCTCACTGCAAAGCACCGTGTAGTCGGCGAGGGTCAAGGCATCGCCGGTCCCGACCGGACAGTAGTGCTTCCAGAGCTCAATCACATTACTATCCGGGCGTTCCGCCGGAATGTTGAACCAGTGGCAGAGGTAGTAGAACGGCACGGCAGACGGCTGCGGAATCACGAAGCCATTGGCGGAGGACATCAACACCGGCGCCTCCCCCTCCATCCCGCAGTAGACGACCGGGTCGGCATACTCGACCGGGATCTCCTCCTGGATCTGGAGCTCTCCCTCCTGCCCGATCACCACGTTCTGCCAGAAGATCCCGCCGATGTCGGGATTCGTCCCCTGCACGTGGAAGCCCGTGCCATCGACCAGCGTGAAGGTGGTGTCCTTCATCGGCTCGGTGCATGTGGAAACGTATGCCTCCAGCGTCAGACCGGACTCCGTCCCCTCGGGACAGTAATACTTGCGCACCGCAATCGAGCCATCACCCGTGTCATCGACCGGGATGACCTCCAGCGGCTCGGTTTCGGTTGGTGTCTCGGCGGGAATGGCCTCCTCCGTCGGGACAGCATCGTCAGTCGGCAGCGTCTCGACCACGTCCCGGGTCGGAGGAACGCCCACCGGACCTTCCGGGCTCTCCACGGTCTTGACCGGAAGCTCGATCGGGCGGAATGACCCATCGATCACGGACTGACCAGTTGGCGTCGGTTCGGTGGTCGCGCCGAATGCCGCGTTCCCGGCGAGGTCCGACCCGAGCAGGGCAAGAACCATCGCCACGACGGCGACAGGAGCGATGAACGCGCGGATGAACGAACGGCGGTTCGAGCGACGGGGACGCGGATAGAATGCGAACATGAGATCACCCTCCACGGAACTCGGAATCGTGGGAAGAGCCGCCGGTTGGCGGATTGCGACAGCCAGTACGCGCGATGACGGTGTCGTTCCCATGCTCCGATTCTGGGGTGACGCGGATGCGCATTCCTCCGCAACAATGCGGAATCCAGAGGCAGGAACTGGCCTCCGGATGCGCTCGCGGTACGTAGATGGCTACCCATACGCATGGCAATGGGGATGGCGAACGACCGCCATCCCCATTGCGCGCATGCGGCGTCCCTGTCCCGGGGGACGCACCGAAGGATCAGCTCTCCGGAGTCGCCTCCGGGGCCGGACCCGTACTGACGAGGTGCGCGCGGACAACCGTCCGCTCGGTGTACTCCGAGACGTCGGAGTTCCACGGGCCGCCGCAGGTCATGAGGGTGAGGCTCGGTTGAGCCGTCTCCCCGACGATGTCCGCGCCAGGCGCGACCGTCGCATCGACCTGCTTCACCCAGTCGACGAGATAGGTGTAGACCGTGCCATCGTTGCCGGTGACGGTGATGGTGTCACCCGCCTTCAGCTGGTCGATGGCGAAGAAGACCCCTTCCGGCACACCCCAGTAGTTGAGGTGCCCCGCCATGACCGTGTTGCCGGCAGCGCCGAGCTTCGCGGTCTCCTTGTACCAGGCGGCCTGATCGGGCGTGGTCGGGTCCTGCATGTCCCCATTGACAGTCTCGAGGATCTCCACCTTCGCGTTCAGGTTGATCGCGCTGGAGGCGATGGAGAGCGGCACCGCGCCACACCGGACACCCGCCTCCGGGGTCGCCGAGACCGGCGTCCCGTTTTCGAACGAGGTACATGCCTGCGGGGTGCCCAACTCGTTCGGCGCGGAGGGCGGGGTCGCCGTCTCCGGCTCGATCACCTGCGTATCCTGCCGGCCGGTGTTCGGGTACTTGATGGGCGGCTTGCCGGAAACCGGCGTCTGCGTCACGCCCGGCGTGGTCGGCGTCGAGCAGTTGTAGACCCAGACATCGGTCGTCTTGCCAGCTTCCACCGTCACCGCGCCGTTGGTCACGACGGCGGATGGTCCTCCACCGACACTCGCTTCGACGTGACACGGTGAGCCACCTGTCTCGGTGACGGTGTAGCTTCCCGCCGCAAGCCCACCGATCGCGAGCTTGCCCCAGGCGTCGGTCGTGCCCTGACCGACCGTGCCGCCACCACTGGAGATGGTGAAGCCGGCGCCGTACTCCCACGTATCGCACTCAACCGTGGAGACCCATGTGTAGGTGGTGCACATCTCCTTGTGGACGACGATGCCACCGTGCTCCGCGTAGGGCACGTTGTACCAGTTGCAGACGATCTGATCGTGACTGCCGACGTGGAACGGGAAGTCGTTGCCCGTCCACAGCGGAACCGGATGAATGCTGCCGGTGTAGAGCCCCGTGCAATCGAGGACGAAGATGCCGCCGATGCCGCTGGGGACCGTCTCCGTCAGCGTGTAGTCGCCGATGGGGAGTCCACCGTAGTAGACGGCATACGGGATGGAGTCGCCGGTGTTGGACTGCGGATCGACCGTGTTCGGGTCGGTATCGTGGAGCACGAAGGTGACGCCGTTCTGCGGGGTGGCGCAATCCATCTTCGGATCAGCGCCAGGCAGGGTCCAGTCATATCCCGCCGGGCAGAGCCACTTGTAGACCGTGATCGAGCCGGGACCATCCGGCATGTTGTACCAGCTGCAGACGATGTTGCCGCTGCCGCTCGGATTCAGCGTGATCGCCCCGTTCGTAACCAGTTGGAGCGTCGGCGCGTAGACATCGCCGCAGAAGACGTAGGGCTCGCCGTAGCCACTCGGGATGGTCTCCTGAACCGTGGTGGTCGTCACCGGAAGGTTCGATAGTGAGAACGGATTGCTGTTCGATGAGGTCGCAGTGGCGACCGGGGTGCCATTCTGGATGGCCGCGAAGGGGACGCCCGGAAGCGGGTTCGTGCAGTTCTGGAACTTCTGGTAATCCGGCACGCCGTTCGTCATGTAGTAGCTGGGGTCGTTGCCGCAGGTGAACTTGTAGATCGTGACGCTATACGTCGGCTGCTGGTGGAGATTCCACCAGTCGCAATAGAGCATCTGATCGGGCAGGAGATGCCACGAGATGGTGCCGTTGCTCACCTGCTGGAGCGTGTAGGGCACTTCCAGGTTGGGATCGTTCGTGGCGGAGGAGCCACGGCAGTAGACGATCGGCGTCGTGTAGCCGGTCGGGATGGTCTCGGTGAGCGAGACGGTGCCGGAGGGCACATTGCTCACGCTGAGCAGGTCCGGCGTGCCGCTGGTGGTGCCGGTGGTGGAGTAGGCGCCGTTCTCGATCGTGAAGTTCACCGGGCCGGGATCGGTCTGGCACTTCAGGGCAAGATCGTACGGGTCGACCGGATTCGGGACCATGTAGTCCTGCGGGCAGGAGTGCTTGTTGATGGTGATGGAGCCATACCCCGTGGGCATGTTGTACCAGTCGCAGAACATGGTCTGGGTATCGACCAGATTCCAGGTAATCGTGTTCGCCGTCACCGTCAGCAGCGTCGATGGGACTTCCACGGCAGGATCGTTCGTGAGGGACATGCCCTTGCAGGTAACGATGGGAGCGCCGTAGCCCTGTGGCAGTTGCTCGGTCACGATCACGAGCCCCGCCGCGACGTTCTGGAACTCGATCGCGTTCGGAGCGCCGCCGGTGGTGGCATTGGAGGTTGTCTGGCCCGAGGTCATGCTGAACGTGACAGCGCCCGCATCGTCGTTGCAGTTCAGCGCAAGGTCGTAGATGTTCGGCGGGCTGGACGGCACGTAGCTGGCCGGGCAGGCATGCTTGTTGATGAAGACAGTCCCCGTGCCAGCGCTGACAGCGGGTTCGTACCAGGTGCAGGTCATCGCCTCACCCGCAGAAAGGGCGAGCGTGTACGCGCCAGCGGATGCGGGGCCACCCGTGTCTTGGCCGGTGCCCCCCGCCAGCGTCGAATGGCAGAAGACGATTGCCGATGCGGGGACGGGGTAACGCTGGAGCGTATAGGGGCCCGGCACCACCGACCCGAAATCGACCGATCCGCCGAGACCCGTCACCAGCGTCTTCGCGGGGTTGGTCCCGTCCGAGAGATCGAAT
This sequence comes from Thermomicrobiales bacterium, assembly GCA_049840815.1. Taxonomy (GTDB): domain Bacteria; phylum Chloroflexota; class Chloroflexia; order Thermomicrobiales; family UBA6265; genus JASGDN01. The sequence goes on from JASGJI010000011.1 coordinate 200,048, forward strand.
CGGTTCCCGAATCCTGGCGTCGTACAGGTCGTCTGCGCGGTCTGCTGGTTCGCCGTGGAGAGGTCGAAGCCGGACGGGCAGGTGTAGAGCGTGACCGCGAGGCTGGCTGGCTCGGCCCCGGCACCGCCGACGCCGTTCGTGTACCAGTTGCAGCCGACGATCTCGTCGTCCTTGAGGTCCCAGGTGATGCTGCCATTCGTGACCGGCATCGTCATGTCACCCGTCTCCGGGCCGCCATGCTGCACGATGCCATCGCAGATCACCAGCGTCTGGCCAGCGGCGGGATTCTGCGTCACCGTCGTGCTGCCGGTCGGGATCTCGGTGAAGCTGGCCACGCTGTCATCGTAGTAGCCGGTGAGCTGGGAGAACGTCTGGCTGGTGCTGGCGACGAGGTCGAACTGCACGCCGTTGCGCATCGTCGTGCAGGCGGTCTCAGGATCACTCGGCGGGTTCGACAGGTCGAAGCCGGACGGGCATTCCCGATACGTGATGTTGATGCTGCCGACAAGCTGGTTGACCGGCGTGCCGGAGGCCATCTCCGTCGGCGTCATGCCGGTGGAGGCGCCAGTCGGCGTCATCGTCATGCCGCCGGCCATCTCGGTCGGCGTCTCCGTCATCGCCATCGAGGCGCTGGGGGATGCCGTCGGTGTGACCGTGGCCGTCGTGGTCGCGGGGATACCCACGTACCAGTTGCAGAAGACGATCTCGTCGTCCTTCAGGTTCCACGCCACCATCCCGTTCGAAACGGAAAGCTGCATGGTGCCGGTCTCCGGGCCGCCATGCTGGACGATGCCATCGCAGAGCACGACAGCACTCATCGGCGGGGTCGTCTGCCCAAAGGAGATGTTGCCGATGGGAATTTCCGTGAACCCGATCTGGCTGTCATCGTAGTAGCCGGTGTCCTGGGTCTGGGTTTGGCCCTGGCCATCGGTGATCGCGAAGGTAACGCCGTTCCGCTTGTCGGCGCAGGTGCTCTCAAGGCTCGAAGTCTGCACGCTGCTGGGATCGGTCCCGGCGGGACACTCCCAATACGAGATGTTGACCGCGCCCAGCAGCTCGTTCATCACGGTTGGGGTGGGTGTCTCGGTCGGGGTTTCCGTCACGCTGGTATCGACCGTTGGCTGATCCGCAGGTGTTTCCGTGGCCTGGGCATCACCGTTGTCGGAGCCATCCGGTGTCACGGTCTGGGCGAAGGCAACCCCATCGAACGCTGGGGACACGGTCCCCACCAACAGCATGAGCATCGCGAAGGCGGTGAAGAACGGAGACCCACGTCGACGGTGATGCGGGCCACCTCGTGGGCCGATACGACGAAAAAAACCTGGGCCGGGCATTGCGTACTCCTCTCCTGCACAACAGGACGATCGGGACGCCGGATGACAGGCGCTTCGAAGCGCCCGGTCACACTGGTCGCCGCACCGAGGGGTGCGGACGTGAGACGTACTATCCGGTTGTGTCGATGGTGCGCGAGGAGTTGGATCGCGGGATCGGTAGGTTCTGCGCGTTTGGGTGGCGCGGCGGACTACGCAATCGCAGCGGGTGCCATTACGTAGGTGGCGTGGCAGCGGGGTAGCCATGCTGCTGCGCGATGGCCGCAGCCTCCCGGCGGGAGTGAACCCCGAGTTTGGCGAGAATGCTGGCGACATGGCGGGAGACCGTGCGCGGGCTGATGAAGAGCGCCTCACCGATCTCGCGGTCGGACATGCGCCCGGCGATCAGGCGCAGGATCTCGCTTTCGCGTGGAGTCAGGCCGTGTTCGAGAATGCCAACGGGCACCGCATCCCGCCGCAGGGCATCCGAGAGTGCATCGCCCCGAGCCATCGCGAGGTCCAGCGTGGCCTGCACGCTCAGACCTCGCCCGATCGCCGTCGCCGCCTCGATTTCGGCGGGCGAAAGCTGCGCGCGAATACGCGACTCGCAGAGCATGCGGTCGCGACGCTCCGTCTCGGCCAGCGGCGTGTCGGCCCGCAGGCGCATAGCATCCGCCGAGCCGAGCAGGAGGGTCGCGCCCTCCGCATCACCACCGAACGCCAGCAGCAGCGCGACCGCCTCCGTCCAGACGGCGAGGCCACGCGCGTCGCCCACCTCTTTCCGATAGATGAGGCCCTCCCGATGAAGGGTCCAGGCCATCGGCAAGTCGCCCTGATGACTCACGGAGAGTCCCAGGTGGGTCAACCCAACGCCAAGGGCGCGGCGATTGCTGAAGCGCCGGAGCACGGCAACGGCATCGGCATCCCACGCAAACGCCCGCGCGAAATCGCCCTGCAGGTAGGGGACGAGGCTCATGGTCGAGCGGGCGAGCGCCGCGCCCTGCACATCGCCCAGTTCGTCGTAGACGTCGATCGCATCCTGGTACCGGGCCAGCGCGTCGTCCATGCGTCCAAGATTCATCAGCGCGTATCCGGAGCCGCGCATCGCCGTGGCGGCACCGGCACGGTCTCCACTCGCCCGGCAGAGGGCGAGCGATTCCTCTAGCAACGCAACGGCCCGCGCATGATCGTTCCAACGACGCGCGACGGTCGATTCGAGGTCCAGGCCGCGAACGATACGCGCGCGGTCACCGGTCTGGCGCGCGCGATCGAGCGCCGCCGCCGAGTAGCGCGAGAGGCGAGGGCTATCACCTTGCCGCAACGACATCCAGCCAGCCCCAAGCAGGCATTCGAACTCGATGACGGGATCGGGAGCCGGGTCGCGGGCCAGCCAGTCGAGCGCTCGCTCCATCCAGGGCAGCCCCTCGGCATAGCGGGCGCGGAGAATCCAGTAGTCGCGCAGGGACGACGCCAATCGCACCAGCCCCGCGCCATCCTGCCGCTCCTCGAACCACGCGAAGGCGAGCAGGAAGTTCGCCCGCTCGGCATCAAGCCGCTCCAGCCAGCGATCGGCGGCAGGGCCGGTGATGCCGCCGAAAGCCTCCTCCGCGAAGGCCAGGTGCCATTGGGCGTGCGCATCGCGCGCCGCCTCCAGCTGCCCCCGCGCCCGGAGCTGTTCGCCGCCGAACTCCCGGATGGTGACGAGCATGGAGAGCCTGGCATCGCGTTCGGACTCGGAGACCTTGCGCAGGAGGCTCTTGTCGACCAGAGAGGCCAGCACGTCGAGGATGTCCTCACCGCCGTCGGCTGGGAGGGCATCGCGGAGCACCCCTTCCGCCGCCGCCACGGAGAACCCGCCTGCGAAGACGGAGAGTCGACGCATCGCCTCCTGCTCGCCCTCACTGAGCAAAGCGTAGCTCCAGGCGATCGTGTCGCGCATGGCCCGCTGATGGGGTGCGAGGTCGAGCGATCCACGCGTGAGGAGGTCGAGCTGGCTGGCAAGCCGATCGCGCACGAGATCGGGCGAGAACATACGGAGGCGGGCGGCAGCAAGCTCGATCCCGAGCGGCACGCCATCGAGCATCCGGCAAATGTCGGCCACCGTCTCTGCGTTCGCCTCGGTCAGGGTGAAGGAGGGGTCGGCGGAGCGGGCACAGGAGAGAAAGAAGGCAATCGCATCGCCGCCATCATCCGCCGCAACCGCCTCAGGACGCTCCGCGAGGGACATCGAGGGCACCACATACTCATGTTCCCCGGTCAGGTGGAGGCGGGCACGGCTGGTCGCGAGAATGGTGAGATGCGGGCACGATTCCAGCAGGCGTGCCACGAACGGGCCGCAGCCGATGACGTGCTCCAGATTGTCCAGCAGCAGCAGCAGGTGCTGCCGCCCGATGAGGTCGATCACATCGCGATCGACAGGGCGGCCGGATTCTCGCGCTCCCAGCGCGCGCAGGATGGCGGTCGGCACGCCGTCAGGATCGGGGATGGCGACGAGCGGCACGAACCAGATGCCATGGGAAAACTGCGCAAGCAGCGATGGATCGTTCGCGACCGCGACGGCCAGGCGCGTCTTGCCGATCCCGCCCGGTCCGGTCAGCGTGAGCAGGCGAACATCGGGCATGGCCAGGCGGGCAAGCACCGTCCCGATCTCGGCGGCCCGCCCCACAAACGGCGCAAGCGGCCGCGGGACGTGGATCGGCGGTACCCGATCCGCCTGTGGCAGGATGGTGACATTGCCAGCAGCTGGCCCGGACTCCCCCGGTGTGGCTGGCAGTGCGTGGTCGCTCGACATGGCCTGCTTCTCCCACGCGTTGCCCGGCATCGCCGATGACGACCCATCGGCGGATAGCGAGGCGGACAGTGCCCCATCGGGACGTACCGCAAGACCCACACCCATTATAGAAGGGCCTCGACCACCCCAACCCCATCAGGAAGCCCGGGGCTTGGTATCATGACCCGGGACACATGCAGGCATACGTCCGCTCGCGGCCGGTTGGTTCCGATCGCGCCGGGCTGGTGCGATGCCTGGCCGCCAACCGACCGGGAGCACCGTGTGAAGATCCTGCAAACGCTCTACTTCTATGCCCCCTATACGAGTGGACTCACGATCTATTGCGAGCGGCTCTCCGGAGAGCTCGTCCGGCGTGGGCACGACGTTACCGTCCTCACGTCGTGGCACGATCGGTCGCTACCGCGCGAGAACGTGACGGAGGATGGTGTCCAGGTCGTGCGGGTGCCGATCGCGGCGAACCTGAGCCGCGCCGTCATCCTGCCTACCCTGCTCCCGACCGCCGCATCACTTCTGCGCAGCCACGACGTGATGAATCTGCACCTGCCGATGGCAGAAGCCGCCCCCCTGACGGCGCTGGGTCGGGCCATGCGCAAGCGCGTTGTGGTGACCCACCATTCTGATCTCGTCCTTTCCTCGACGCTGATGGAAATGGTCGCGACCGGCGTCGGGCGGACCAGCGGAATCGTCGCGGCGCGGCTCGCACAGGATGTCGTCGCTTCGACGCAGGATCAGGCGTCCATCTCGCCGACGGTGAAAGGCGTGAAGCACGGTCTCCACATCATCCCGCCCCCGGTGCCGACGCCGGTAGCGTCGCCCGATGGACCGGCCGCCCTGCGTGCCCGGTTCGATCTGGGGGATGGCCCAGTGATCGGGTTCGTCGGGCGCTTCACGGTGGAGAAGGGGCTGGATGTCTTCATGCGCGCCGTGCCCGCCATCCGGGCGGCGCTGCCGAATGCCGTCTTCGCGCTGGCCGGTCCGAACCTTGATGCCCGCACGGGGGAACCGTATCGCGGCCCATGGGACGGTGACATGGAGAGGAACCGGGAAGCCATCCGCATCCTCGGTCGGCTCTCCGATCAGGAACTGGCCGATTTCTTCGCAACGATGGATGTCCTCGTGCTGCCCAGTGTTGACAACACGGAGACCTTTGGCATGGTACAGGTCGAAGCGATGCTCTCCGGCACGCCAAGTGTCTGCACGGATCTGCCGGGGGTGCGTGAGCCAATCCGGCGCACGGGCATGGGACGAGTTGCCGCCGTCGGCGATGCGGAGAGCCTCACGGCGGCGGTGATCGATGTGGTGCAGCACCGCGATCATTATGTGAAACCATTCCGGATGATTGCCGAGCAATTCAGTCTCGATGCCACAATCGACGCCTACGAACGCGTCTATCGTGGCGATGAGGATGCGACAGCGACGCGAGCCGGGTATGCTCGGACAAGCATCTAGCCATCGGACGGCGGCGACACCAATTGCCGGCCCTCCCCCAGCACGCACGCTCTCGACCGACCTGTGTCTTCCGACTGACGCCAGCGAGCCAGCATGAGCACGACCCCCTCGTCGATCACACCGCCCGAACCCACCCTGCCGACCGCATCCGGATCACCCGGCAAGCGGTCGAGTCGGCCACTTCCTCAGCCAACCGTCAATCAGCGCAGCCTGCAACGCTCCGAAGAGGTGCGCAGCAAGCGCGTGGTCGACCTGATGGAGGAGCGCCCCGGTCAGGGCACGGATGATTCGGTCGTCTTCCGGATCGGGCGATACCCGATTCACTACGGACCACTGCTGATCCTCATCCTCATCGCCACCGCGATCACCCGCTTCGCCGGACTCGACTGGGGTGGAAGCTACTATTTGCACCCGGACGAACGGTTCGTCGTCATGGTCACGACCGGCATCCAGTGGCCGGCGGCGGGAACCTACTTCGACAGCGCCGTCTCTACGCTGAACCCCTACAACAACAATTTCGGAGGATTCCTCTACGGTACGTTCCCGGTCTTCGCGGCCAAGCTCCTGGGAACAATCACCGGAGACAATGTCTACGGGAACATGCACATCCCTGGCCGCATGCTCTCCGCGTTCTACGACATGGGCACCGTCGCCCTCGCAGCATGGGCGGCTCGCAAGCTGTACGGCAAGCTTGCGTCGATCTTCACGGCAACATTCCTCGCCTTCACCGCCCTGTTGATCCAGACCGCGCACTACTACACCACAGATTCCGCGGTCGTCGTCGCGACGACCGGCGTGATCGCCTGCACGGTGATGGTCTCCAAGTCGCGCAACGCCGCCTGGTACATCCCCGCCGGGATCTTCCTGGGTGTGGCGATGGCGAGCAAGCCGAACGCAGCCGCGACCGTTGGCTTTCTCGCGATCCCGTTGCTGGAACACATCCGGCTCAATGGCTGGCTCTCGATCGCGCCACGCTTCTCCCGCCGGTCCGACGCGTTCACGGTCACGAATGGGCGACGGTCATTGCCGGGATTCGGCCTCCTGGTGGGCGCAGTCATTGCGGGCATCCTGGCGCTGCTCACGTTCCGCGTGCTCCAACCATATGCGTTCACCGGCCCACATTTCTGGAATTTCTCGCTCGATCCGCGGTGGACCGATTCGTTGAGCTACTGGTCGCAGGCCCAGGCCGGTGTCATCGACTATCCGCCGGGTTTCCAGTGGGCAAACCGAACGCCGATCGTGTTCATGGTCAAGAACATGGTCCTGTGGGGCATGGCGCCGGGATTCGGCATCATCGCCCTGCTCGCCATCGGCTACGCCGTCGTTCGCTGCCTGCTCAGTTGGCACTGGCCATCGTGGTGGACACTCGGGCTGGCAGGCTGGAGCTGGTTCCACATCCTCTACTATGGAACAAACCATGTCCCGTCTCAGCGATACATGCTTCCGGCCTATCCGGCGATGGCGATCCTTGGCGGCGCATTCCTCGCCTCGCTGATCGCCTGGGCACGCAGCGGCCGCCCGTTGCGTCTGGGATCGACGCTCTCGATCACGCTATCGAAACGCTGGCCGAAGGTGCTCCACCCCGGCTACCTGATTCCGTTCGTCTCCATCGGCATCACGATCTTCTATGGCGTCGCCTTCACCAATATCTTCATCAAGCCGCTGACGCGCGTCGAGGCGTCGGAATGGATCTACGAGAACGTTCCGGCTGGCAGCGCGGTCACCGGCGAATACTGGGACGACGGTCTGCCGCTCTGCATCCCGAACGAGAACTGCCAACAATACACCGGTATCGAGCTTTACCCCTACGCCGAGGACGACGTCAACAAGCTCACGACGCTGATCGGCGGCCTTGACCGCACCGACTATGTCATCCTCTCCAGCCGCCGCCTGATCGACTCCATCGCCCAGATGCCGTATCGCTGGCCGATGACGACCGCCTACTACGACTACCTGTTCGATGGCAGCCTCGGGTTCGAACTCGTCGCCCAGTTCTCCTCCCCGCCTAGCATCGGACCGATCGCCATCGACGACAGTTCGGCAGAGGAGAGCCTGACCGTCTACGAGCACCCCCAGGTCTACATCTTCAAGAAGACCGACGCCTGGAATGCCAAGACCGCCTATGACCGCCTTTACGCCACGCTCCAGACGGGCCTGGGCGATGACACCGGGCTGGTGATTCCCTCGCGAGCAGACTCGCCAGACCTCCAGCTGATGGATCGCTCCGACCAGCGCGCCTACTACGCCGAAGGCACCTGGCGCGAGATGTTCGACGTCTCCTCGTGGACGAACCGCTTCCCGGCGTTGTCATGGTATCTGGCGATCCAGTTGCTGACGCTGCCGATGATCCCGATCCTCTGGCGGCTCTTCCCAGGCCTGCCCGATCGTGGCTATGCCCTGGCCAAGACCGGCGGATTGATCGCCACCGGATACCTCGCATGGCTGATGGCCAGCGTTCGGCTGGTGCAATGGGGTCCGATTCCCATCCTCATCGCCTGGGGCGCCCTTTGGGTGCTTGCATTCCTGTGCCTGCGCGGGAGGGGTGCGGCATTCCGCACCTCGCTGGGCGAGCGGCGGGCGTGGTTCGTTGCAGCGGAGATCATCTTCCTGGCCGGATTCGCGATCGCGGTCTGGATCAGGATGCAGAACCCGAATCTCTGGAACCCGTGGACCGGCGGCGAGAAGCCGATGGACCTGGCGTATTTCAACGCCACGATCCGCACGCCGTTCTTCCCACCCTACGATCCGTGGTTCCGCAACGGCACCATCCACTACTACTATTGGGGACTGGTGCCCTGGGCGATGCTGACGCGCCTGACCGGGATCATCCCGACAACCGCATACAACCTCGCCGTGCCGGGGGTGTTCGCGCTCTTCCTGCTCAACACATGGACGGTAGCCGCGACCTTCCTCCAGCACCTCGTTCCGGCCCGACCGGGATTCGCCCACACACGGCGGTTCACCGGCCGCATCCGGATCATGCTGCTGGCGCTGATCGCCCCCATCATCACGGGGATTCTCGGCAACCTGCAACTGATCCGCCTGATCGGCCTGGGCATCTGGGAGGGCACGAAGCCCGTCCCCGCGAGTTGGCCTCAATGGGGCGCGCTCACCGACATGATCTGGGGTGCGTGGCAGATCGTCAGCCGCACGGTGACGCTGCCGGTCACGTCGTCCTATTGGGATCCGACGCGGGTGATCCCGGGAACCATCAACGAGTTCCCTTACTTCAGCTTCATCTTTGGCGACCTGCATCCCCACTTCACGACGTTGCCGCTGTTGACGGCGACGATCGGGGTGATCGCCGCGTTCGTGTTCAGCATCAAGCCAAAGGTCGCACCGGGTCTCTGGAAGCCAGCATCGATCTTCACGACACTCGGCGGATGGAAGCCTGCCCTGACGATGGCGCTGATCGGAGGTCTGCTCGGCGGCATGCTGATGGCCTCGAACTCCTGGGACTTCCCGCCGGCAATGGCCTTGCTGTGCGCCGCGGGATTCATCCTGATCGGGACGGCGAGCGGATGGACGTCGGGATGGACGTTGCTGCGCGATGTCGGGGCGTTCGTCGCGATCGCGGTGGTGTCGTCGCAGGTGTTCTGGCTGCCGTACATCAAGCACTACGGATCGCTGCCATCCAGTTTCGAGGCAACGACCGACTCCACCACGATGCCCGACTTCCTGTCGATCAACGGCGTGCTGCTCTTCGTGGTCGCGAGCTACCTGGCCCTGGAAATCGTCCGCATCGTCCGGCCACAGCTGAATCGGGGAGGCGCGGCTGCCGCCGGAGCAACCATCGGGCTCGGCATCGGCGCAGTCTGCTTCCTCCTGGCATTCATGTCCGGCAAGATCGTGCTCCTGCTGGCGTTGATGCTGGCCGTGGTCGTGCTGATCGCGTGGGTGCGTCAGTTCGAGCGGGGTCACCTGCTCCTGCTGGCGATGATCGGGCTGGGAGTTACCCTTCTGCTGCTTCCGGACGTGCTGCGTTTGCAGAACGACATCGGACGCATGAACACCGTCTTCAAGTTCTATTTCCACGCCTGGGTTGTACTGGGCATCGCAGGTTCGGTCGGGCTTGGACTTGTGTTCGATGCCTTCCAGCGCCGCTCGCTCGCCGATGCGCCGGCCCCCGCGCCGATTCCAGTCGCTCCGCTTGAAACCGGGGCGGAGAAGACGCGCATCATCGTCCTGGCGCAGACGCCAACAGAGCGTGGATGGAAGCTTTCTGGCCGGACGACGCAGATCGCATGGACGATCCTGCTGGTGCTGCTCGTCGCGGGGGCGGCGGCCTATCCTGCCATTGCAACGGTCGGGCGGGCACGGGACGTGATCACGCCGATTGCACCGACGCTCGATGGTATGGCCTACATGGACGTGACGAGCGTCACCTACGGGCCAGACGGTGGCCAGCCGACGACGTTCAGCCTGGTCGGGGATCGGGAGGCTATCGAGTGGCTGAACAAGCACACGAATGGACTGCCCACGATCCTGGAAGCCTATGATGGGGAATACGCCTACGGGAATCGCATCAGCGCCATGACGGGACTGCCGACTGTTATCGGATGGAGCGCGCAGGAACGTGTGCAGCGGCCCGGACTGGAGCCCCTGATCCAGAACCGCATCGACGATGTGAACGAGATCTACGGCAGCTACAGCGACTTCGCGAGCGTTCGTCCGCTCCTGGATCGCTATGGCGTCCAGATCATCTACATCGGCGGGTTGGAGCGCGCCCTGTACTCGGAGGCAGCACTGTCCAAGTTCAACGAGGGAGTTGAGGATGGCGCGCTGAAGACCGTCTACGATCGAGACGGCGTGCAGATCTACGTCTACGATCGGTCGGTACCAGTGCCGAGCGACGACGATGCCGTTCCTGAAGGCATTCCCGGCACCCCAGCGGCAAGTCCGGAGGCATCGCCTGTGGCCTCGCCGGAGGCAAGCCCGGCGGTTGAGGTCGTGGCGAGCCCAGTCAGTTCACCGGTCGCGGTTGAGGGATCGCCTGCCGCGACACCGGGCACACCGGCAACCACCAAGACCCCGGAGCCGACGCCGACCACACCACCAGCGACAAGGACGGGCACCACACCAACGCCAACGATGACCCCGGTCGGATAGACCGCGCACCGCAGAAGTTCTGCGCGAGCATTCACTGGACCGGGGTCATCGCGATCGAGGTGGGCGCGCACGTCGGCACCGATAGCCTCGTAATGGCGAAGGTGGTTGGGAAGCAGCGCAAGGTCGTGTGTTTCGAGCCCATCGCCGAGGATGCCAGGCTCTCCGCTGATAAGGGGAGATTCATGACCGAAGACCATCGCTTCTGGGAGCGCGCCGACGTGCTCGTGGCAGAGCATCCCATCGTGATCGACCGACCGGGCGGCAGCGCGCACCCCCGATACTCCGAGCTCATCTACCCCTTCGACTATGGCTACCTCGACGGCACCGGGGCTGTCGATGGTGGTGGCGTGGACTGCTGGCGGGGGAGCCTGCCGGACGCACGCGTCGTGGGTGCTGTCATCACGGTGGACACGTACAAGAGAGATTCCGAGTGAAGTGGCTGATCGGCTGCACCTCGGCAGAGATGCGCCTCGCCCTGGACACGCATCGCACCGAATGGCAGGCCGCCATCCTGCTCGAACGGCCGGCATCCCCAAGGATTCGGGGCTGATCACCTGCAGTCTTGTCGCAAGCGCGCGTGTTTCGTATAACGATCCGGGACCATCATGCCGAAGTGGCGTCATTGTGTGTCCGAACGCCCAGCATGGGATTCGGATGTCAGCAGATGGGGATCGTTCACATGTTCGATCGCAGCGCGCCTGCGCTGAGTGATTCCGCGCTCCCTCCCGCCACGGACGACGCGTCGTCCGATGCCCCCGAAATCCCGGTATCCCAGGAACAATCGCCGCACGCGACACCGGAGACCGATACTCACCGTGCATCAGCCCGCGGGCTGGCGATCGGCCGCTCGTGGTGAGCCTCCTCGGCATCCTGATGGGCCAGCACCTGATGAGCGCGGGTCAACGCCTGCGAGGCCTGCCGTGGTATGCGGTCGGAGCGGTCGCCGTGGTATTGGCCGCCTGGATTCCGGTGTCGGGACGGCCCATCCCGGCTCCGATCGATCGGGCGCTCACCCGCCTCACGGGCAGCCGCATGACAATGCCGGCCCTTACCGCCGGCGCAATCGGCTGCGGACTGCTCACCTATCGCCTCGCGTATGGGCAAACACTCTTCGACTCGGTGTGGAATGTGGCGCTGGCCTGGTTCGCAGGCTTCATGTTTCTGGCGCTGATCGCGGCGCGGCCCGGGGAATGAAGCGGCGCTCGCTTGACGGCCTGGTGACGCGGTCACGGGTAACGGCATGGCCATGGCTGCCGATCCTGGCGATGACCGCCGTGCTGGCGCTGGCGATCGGCGTGCGCGCGTGGCGGCTGACCGAGTTCTCCGCGGTGACCACCGGCGACGACTGGTTCTATTCGATTGCGGCCCGCGCCTTTCGGAACGGCCAGATCCCCAACCCTTTCCGATCGCACCTGTTCATCCTGCCGATGGACCTGGTAGCGGCGGTCCGGGGCTGGGTCTCTCGCCCCTTTGCCGACAACGTCGCGTCATACCGCCTCCTCAGCGTGATGTATGGGGTTGCGACCGTCTTCGGCGTCTTCCTGCTGGGCAGAAGGACACTCGGCACCTGGATCGGCATCGCGGGCGCCGCGACGCTGGCAGCCATGTCGATCCACATCTGGGGATCGCGCATCACCCTGAATAACGCCTTCGATGCCTTCATGATGGTCTGGGCGCTCTGGTTCCTCGACCGCGCGATGACGAGCGGCCACCGACGTGATGCCATCGGCTGCGGGGTGGTTCTCGGGATCGGCCTCTACGGGTATTGGGGATCGCGGGTCTTCCTCCTCTTCTTCGCGATCCTGATCCTGTTGATGGTCATCACGCCTGGCTGGCGCACGCAACTCCGGCGGATGGGGCAACTCTTCGCCTGGATTGTCCTCGGCTTTGCGGTGGCTGGAGCGCCAGCCTTCGCCTATTGGACGGAGCAGCCGGACCAGTTTCTGAGCCGGGCCAATCAGGTCACAGGTGCCGTGCAGCCATCGCTCCTCGATCGCGCCGAACTCGTCTTCCGTGCGATTGTCTTTCCCTTCTACGCCAAGCAGGGAGTTGCCGCAGCATCATTCTACCGACAGGACCCGCCCTTTCTCGGCTGGTCGATCGCGCCCTTCCTCGCTATCGGCGCAGTGACCTGGATCGCCTGGCTGGTGGTCGAACTGCGGCGGCGTGGGGCCACACCTCATCGCCCGGCGCTTCTCCTGGCAACATGGGTCTTGACGATTGTCCCAATCTCGCAGACCGAATCGATGGGGAGCCAGCGATTCTTCGCGGTGATGCCGGTCTGGGCGCTCGCTGCCGGCACCGGTGTCGTCGTGGCAATCCAGGCCATCCAGGCCATCGTCACGCGCGACCGGTGGCTCAGTGTTGTCCTGGCGACGCTCATGTTCATAGGCCTCGCCGGAGACGCCATCCACCAGACATTCGTGGTGCAACCCACGATGTCGTTCGATCTCTACGCCAGCCGATCATACGATCTGGGCTGGCGAATGCAGGACGACCGTGGGACCGTGACCGTCCTTGAGGCCGGCTGGCCGGAAATCAGCTATCCCAACGCAGGAGCCTGGCAGTTCCTCGCTCCGGGCCTCAGAGGTCGCATGAAGTCCTTCGACACCCCCTTCGATACGACCACAAACCCTGCACCCGTGATCCAGCAGAATCAGGTGCTCATTCTCGATCCAAACCGCGCGCGGGAGACCTGCGCGATTCTCGCGCAGAATCCAACCGCATCCATCGCCCACGCATATGCAGCGAACGGCACGCTGCTCTACGTCCTCTTCTCAGCCAACCCGAACCTCGGGGGAATGCGCAAGGAGACCTCACCAGCGGGGTCGACCCTCACGCCGGTATCGAGGCCGCCTTGCTGACCGTCGCGGGCGCCGTCATCGCCCCTCATTCCGGCCGACTGGCCCAGAGGTAGCCGATCTCATCGGGATGTACGACGTTCGGAACGCTTTGCACCTGGAAACCCGCTTCGGTGAGGAACGTCACCAGTTCGGGATGCGTATGCGCCGTGGTCCGATCGTGATACTCCATCACAATGCGATCGATCGCCCCGAGGACATCCGGTGGGGCCTGCATCAGGATCTCGTACTCCGCGCCCTCGCAATCGAGCTTCAGGAGATCGATCGTGCCATGCGGGGTTTCGTCGAGAAGATCGCCAAGCGGGATCGCCGGAATGGCGATGTGGCCATCCGGCACAGTCACCTCCGTCTCCGCACCCTGATGCAGCGAACTGACGAACTCCAGCGGCTCCTCACCACGCAGGTCGAGCAGCATCGTACCCCTTGCACCAGCAATGGCCTTGGGGATCACCATTACGTTCTCCCGGAGATTGAGGGCGATGTTCTCACGCAGAAGCTCAACGGATCCAGGGAACGGCTCGCAGGCGATGACGGTCGTGCCGGGAGCCGTGGAGGCAAACACCGTGAACTCACCGATCGCCGCCCCGATATCCACGATCGTCCATCCGGGCTGGATCTCATATCCATACCGCTCATAGAAGCGGTCGATGAACGCCTCCTTCACGCTCCAGACGTCCATCCCACTGCGGACGACGAACGTCTCCCCGGACGTCCGGAGGTGAATACGAACCGGCTCCCGAAGCATTGGCAAGCCGGGCGAGAAGAGCCGAAGCACGGTCGGTCGTGGTTCGATTTCCCTGAGGAGATCGATTCCGGAGTTTCCGTAGTATCGCAACGTGGCCGGCGTCAGATGTGCCATGAATCCAGCTCTCCCCCCAAGACATCGCGGACCAGGAATCCTGACAGGTGATTCCTGGCATTGTGGTGGAACGCCATGAATCACCTGTCCATGTTGCCCCTGAATCTGCATTGTAGCGTTCGCGCAAGACAAGCGAGAGACTCCCATGGCATTGCACCGGGAGTCTCTCGCGCGTTTCATATGGGTATTTCCGCGATTGCTACGGATGCAGTTGCGCGGTCAGGGTCAGGGCGCTGGACCATTCGCCGGCCAGGTTGATGATCGAGCCGGAGAAGAGGCCGAGCACGATCACGCCAACCACCATCGCCAGGATGCCGACATCCAGCAGCCGTGTCCGAGCCTCGTTCGTTTCCGGCTCGGAGGACTCGCTGAAGTACATCGCCGCGACCACCCGGAGGTAGAAGAAGGCGCTGATCGCCGACATCACCACGATCGTGAGGGCCAGCCACAACAGGTCGCTGTTCAGCAGGGCCACGATCACGTAGTACTTCGCGTAGAAGCCGATCGTCGGCGGGATGCCCATCAGGGAGACGAGGAAGATCGCCATTGCCGCCGCCGGCAGCGGATGCCGTGCCGCGAGCCCGTTGAAGTCCTCCAGCATCATGCCGCGCCCACGGTGCTGAATCCACGCCAGCACGGCGAAGGCACCGATATTCATGAACGTGTAGGCGAGCAGGTAATAGAGGACGCTGGAAATCGCCTGGTTGTCCGTCTCGCTGCCCGTGAAGGAATCGCTCACCCGGTAGGCCGCGAAGCCCGCGAGGATGTACCCCGTGTGGGCGATCGACGAATACGCAAGCATGCGCTTCACGTTGCGCTGGGAGATCGCCACGATATTCCCGAAGACCATCGTGATCACCGCCAGGATGGCGATCAGCGTGATCCAGTCGTCCCGGAGCGGGGCCATCCCCTGCACCAGGAGGCGGATCGCCGCGGCGACCGCCGCCGCCTTCGGCACCACCGACATGAAGGCGGAGACCGGGGTCGGGGCTCCATCGTAGGCGTCCGGTGTCCAGAAGTGGAACGGCACCGCCGCCATCTTGAACCCAAGGCCGACGATCAGCAGGAGCATGCCCAGGGCCAGCGAGGCGTCGATGCTGTCCTGCCCGGAGATGAACGCCTGCAGGTTGCGGGAAATCTCGTCGAGATCGGTGGAGCCAGTGCTGCCGTAGATCCAGGCCATGCCGTAGAGAAGGATGGCGCTGGCGAAGATACCGAGCAGGAAGTACTTGAGCGCGCCCTCCAGCGACGTCTCACGGCGTCGGGCGAAGGCGGTAAGGATGTAGACGGCGAGCGAGGAGAGTTCGATGCCGACGAAGATCATCACGAGATCGCCAGCCGAGGAGGTAAGCAGCGCGCCGAGCACCGCGAAGCCAAGCAGCGTGTAGTACTCGCCCAGCGGCATCTTGCCTTCGAGATCCTCGATGTAGTTGGCCGAAATCAGCACCGTAAGGATCGCGGCGACGAGGATGATGAGCGACAGGAAGACGGTCAGCCCATCGGCGCGGAAGAGCCCGTAGAACGTGCTTTCGTTCTTGCCGCGCTGGTCCAGGAGCAGGACGATCGCAAGGCCATAGCCAACCAGCGAGATGCCCGTCAACCATGAGAACTGCATGCGCTTCGGAAGGAAGGCATCCGCCAGCGAAAGCACGATCGCCGTGATGAAGACGACGAACTGGGGCCATACCAGCCCGAAATTCGGAACGATCAGATCATACGACATCGCGTCGGCCCGCCCTGTTCGTGAGTAGCTCCGCGTCTGCTCCGCGCGGTAGCTGTGTCAATGGTCGTATCCCTAGTTCCCGATGACGCGGACTGCGTGATCGAGGATTGCCTGGAAGCTCGGCTCCACAATCTGCAACAGCGGCTTCGGGTAGACCCCAAAGATGATGGTCAGCGCCGCCAGCGGCAGCAGGGTCAGGGTTTCCTTGCGCGTCAGGTCCGGCCAATGCGAGCTGTCGAGTTGGCCCGGATGGGTAGCATACGAATCCGAATCGGCATCGCCATGCCCGTGTGCGCTGCCGTGATCGTCGTGAGCGCCACCGCTCACCGGCGCGAGACCGCCATGGGCAAGTCCATGATCGTCGTGATGATGGTCGCCGTGTCCATGCCCGCCACCCATCGCGGCCAGCTGCTCACGCTCGTAGGGCTCCAGCGCGCCATCGGCCGGGTCCGGAGCCTGGCCGGATGCACGCCCGAAGACGACCCGCTGGAACATCCACATCATGTACCACGCGGCAAAGATGACGACGGAGAAGGTAAGCGCCGCAGCCCACTTGTTGTAGTGCCAGGTGCCCAGCGTGACGAGGAACTCACCGATGAAGCCGGACATGCCCGGAAGACCGATGCTGGCGAACATGAAGATGCAGAAGTAGATCGCCCACTTCGGCATGCGGGACGCGAGGCCGCCGAACGCCGAGATCTCGCGGGTGTGGGCGCGCTCGTAGATGACGCCGACGCAGAGGAAGAGACCGCCGGTGTTGAAGCCGTGGGCGAGCATCACCATCATCGCGCCATCCATGCCCTGCATGTTGGCGACGAAGAGGCCGAGCGTTACGAACCCCATGTGGCTGACGGACGAATAGGCGATCAGCTTCTTCATGTCCGGCTGGACGAGGGCGACCAGCGCGCCATAGATGATGGCGACGACCGAGAGGCCAACGATCACCGGAGTCCAGGTCTTCGCGGCATCCGGGAAGAGCGGGAGGTTGAAGCGCAGGATGCCGTAGCCACCCATCTTCAGCATCACGCTGGCCAGGATGACGGAGGCGGCCGTCGGCGCCTGCACGTGCGCGTCCGGGAGCCAGGTGTGGAAGGGGAACATCGGCACCTTCACCGCGAAGGCGACGAGGAAGGCGGCGAAGACCCAGAACTGGAAGTTCGTGCTGTAGTGACCGGACTGGAGTTCAAGGATGTTCAGCGTGCGGACGCCGGTCTGCTGGAAGTAGCTCTGGTAGGTCGCGACGATGCCAACGAGCATCAGCAGCGAGCCGAAGAGCGTGTAGATGAAGAACTTGATCGCAGCGTAGACGCGATTGTTCGATCCCCAGATACCGATGAGCAGCGCCATCGGAATCAGCATCAGCTCCCAGAAGATGTAGAAGATGAAGAGATCGAGCGCCATGAAGACGCCGAGCATGCCGGTTTCCAGCAACAGCATCGCGATGTAGTACTCGCGACGCCGGACATTGATCGTGTCGTAGGACCAGATGATCGCGATCAGCGTCAGCAACGTGGTCAGCACGATCAGGAGCGCGGAAATGCCGTCCACACCCAGGAAGTAGCTGATGCCGAGATCCTTCAGCCAGACATGATGTTCGGTGAACTGGAAGTCGGCGTTGTGCTTCAGCTTGAAGAGCATCACGAGCGACAGCAGGAAGCTGACGACCGAGGCCCCCACGGCGATCTTGCGCGAGGCGTCCTGCGAGGCTTTCGGCGCCAGCAAGATGGCGAGCGCG
The DNA here is from genome assembly GCA_049840815.1 of Thermomicrobiales bacterium. GTDB lineage: Bacteria > Chloroflexota > Chloroflexia > Thermomicrobiales > UBA6265 > JASGDN01. Next base: position 217,885 of record JASGJI010000011.1, read on the forward strand.
CCAATCGCCGGGACGTAGGCAATCAGGCTGAGAATCGGAAAGCTGTCCACGAGCTCCTCCGGAGCGATTCAGGGGATCGGTCAGATCCCGGTCCAAGTGCTGGCGCCCGCATCGTCGCCGGCGCCACCGTGATGCGCGAGGGTATCCCTGCCCCTATCGGAACAGGCTCGAGAAGCCAGCGAGGTAGATGCCGATCAACAGCACCATCCCGAGGGCAATTGCGAAGGCGTAGTTCGTGACGAGGCCGGTCTGGACGTGGCGCAGCCGCTGGCTGATCGCGCCGATGCCCGTGGCAACCCCGTTGACGGTCCCATCGATGATCTTGACATCCACAACCCGCCACAGGAACTGCGAGAAGGCGTAGAGCGGCTGCACGATGCAGGCCTGGTAGATCTCGTCCCAGTACCACTTGTTGAGCAGGAAGTCGTAGAGCCACGGGAACCGCTGGCTCAGGGCTGCCGCGCTGATCGTGCCCCGGATGTAGGTCAGCCAGGCGAACACGATGCCGGAGATGGCAACGATGGTCGAGATGATCGCGAAGGCCCAGGTCTGGCCCTCGGTGACATGGTGCGGGGCAGTCGGGTAGCCCTGGGCGTCGACCGCGTGGCCCTCGCCGTGCCCTTCTTCGGAGGCATGCTCCTCGGTGGCGGCTGCGGCGGCGTGATCGCCGGAGGCTTCGGCGGTTGCGTGGTCCTCAGCGAGCACGTAGAGCTGCGGCTGGGTGGATGCAATCTGGCCAGCGGCGGCGTGCTCCTCGGCGCTCTCTCCATAGAAGACCGGCTCCAGGAATTTCTGGAACGGCCCCTTCTCCGGCGGGAACCCGACGAAGCCGATGAGGAGCGAGGGAACAGCCAGCACGATCAGCGGCAGCGCCATCCATCCACCAGACTCGTGCGGGTGGACATGGGCGGTGTCGAACCGCTCCTTGCCGAAGAAGACAATGAAGACGAGGCGGAACATGTAGAGCGCGGTCATGAAGGCGGCCGCAAGGGCGACAATCGCGAGAATTTTCCCGTGCAGCGAGCCACTCGCCCACGCGCCAACGATGATCTCGTCCTTCGACCAGAAGCCGGCCAGCGGCACGAGACCCGCATTTGCCAGCGAACCGATGAGGAAGGTCCAGAAGGTGATCGGCATGTACTTGCGCAGGCCGCCCATCTTGCGGATGTCCTGCTCCTCATGCATGCCGTGGATGACGGAGCCGCAGCCCAGGAAGAGGAGGGCCTTGAAGAAGGCGTGCGTCATCAGGTGGAAGATGGCAGGAACCCACGCGCCGGTGCCGAGCGCAAGCGCCATGTAGCCCAGCTGGCTGAGGGTGGAGAAGGCGACCACGCGCTTGATGTCGTTCTGGGTGAGGGCGATGCTGGCCGCCATGAAGGCGGTGAACCCACCGATGATCGCGACGACGGTCATCGCGGTCTCGGAACTCATGTAGATGACGTGCGTGCGGGCAACCATGTAGATGCCCGCCGTCACCATCGTCGCGGCGTGGATGAGGGCGGAGACCGGGGTCGGGCCTTCCATCGCGTCCGGCAGCCAGACATGCAGCGGGAACTGCGCACTCTTGCCGCAGGCGCCGATGAAGAGCAGGATGCCGATCGCGGTCAGCGTGCCCCCGGCGATGCCGAGCGCCGCGTGATTGTGAACCCGCGCGAAGATGCCATCCTCACCGTAGAAGTTGACCGTGCCGACCGTCCAGAACAGCATGATGACACCAAGGCCGAAGCCGAGGTCACCCACGCGGTTGACGATGAAGGCCTTCTTGGCCGCATTGCCCGCCGAACGCCGCCGGAAGTAGTAGCCGATGAGGAGGTAGGAGCAGAGACCGACCGCTTCCCAGAAGACGAAGAGCAGGAGCAGGTTGTCGGCCAGCACCAGCATCAGCATCGAGAAGACGAAGAGCGGCAGGTAGGCGAAGAAGCGGTAGAAGCCTCTATCGCCGTGCATGTAGCCCACCGAGTAGATGTGGACCAACAGGCCGACCGTCGTCACCACCACCAGCATGATCGCGGTGAGCTGATCGGCGTAGAGCGAGACATCGACGTGGAAATCCCCGGAAGGAATCCAGGTGAAGAGGCGCTGATGCAGCGGCTCACCGTGCGCATGAACCTCGCGCAGCACCAGCAACGCCATCACCCACGACGCGGCGACTGCCGGAATGGAGACCAGGTACGCCTTTTCGCGAATGGCCGCGCGTCCGAAGAGGGCGTTGATGACAAACGCCGCCAGCGGTAGCAATGGGATCAGATACAACCAGTTCGCCATCAATGCGTCCTCAACCTGGGCTCCCGCCCCTCGATCACGCCCACGCCCGCCGCGACCCCATCGTCGCGGCCCACGCACGCAGGCGATCCCGCCCACGTGCCGATCGTCCTAATCACGCAGCTCGTGGATGTCATCGACATCGACCGTCTTGCCCCGGCGGCTCAGCGCCACGATGATCGCCAGGCCCACCGCCGCTTCGGCTGCCGCGACGGCAAGCACGAAGAGGACGAAGACCTGCCCGTTCAGCGTCTGGGTCTCGTTCGCGAACGCCACGAGCGTGATGTTGACCGCAGTCACCATCAACTCGACGCACATGAAGATGACCAGCATGTTCCGTCGCGTCAGCAGGCCCATCATGCCAATGACGAAGAGCGCCCCGCTCAGGAACAGAAAGTGGTTTGTGCTCAGTTCACCCATGCTGCATCCCGTTTCGCGCGTTCACCTTCGAGCGCCCGCAACATTCGGCCCTGCGGCCGCCGTGGTTCGTGGTCAGTTCGCTTCATGCTCATCCGGACGTCCCTGCCGCACCCCAACGCGCGTGTAGGCATCCGGGTCCTTGGTCATGATCAACGTGCGACCGGCGTTGGCCAGCGCGGCCTCCCGCTGCGGATCGACGGTGATCGGGGTCTCGCCCTTCGGCCCTTCCGGCAGCAAGCCATCTGAACCGCGCGCATGGGCGAGGCTGATGGTGTCGCGCCGGCGCTGGACCTTCTCGCCCAACCGCTCCGGCAGCGCCAGCACCACCGCGCCGATCACGCCGACGGTGAGGACCAACGAGGTGACCTCGAAGGCCAACAGGTACTTCGAATAGATGCGCAGGCCAAGCGCCTGCGTGTTGCCACCCACCGAGTCGATCGCGGCGGCGGTGTCGGTCCCGACCGGGCCGAGCGCCGTCCGCGTGATGATCGCGGCGGCCAGTTCCAGCACCAGCACCGCACCCAGCACAACGCTGAGGTTGCGCTGCAAGGGCGCCGCCGTGGAGAAGGACGGCAAGTCGTCCGGATCGACCAGCATCAACACGAAGAGCATCAGGATCAGGATGGCGCCGGTGTAGACGATGATCTGGATCACCGCCAGGAACTCGGCCCCGAGCATGACGAAGATACCCGCCACGTTCAGGAAGGTGAGGACAAGGAAGATGCCGGAGTGCACCGGATTCTTCGCCAGCACCATCCCGAGGGCACAGAGCACCGACGCCGCGCCGATGACATAGAAGAAGATCAGTTCCCAGGGCATCAGGCCGCTCCTCGATCCTGGACGCGGAACCCGGCACCCCGGTTCGTTCCGCCCATGCGCGCAGGCTCCGGCGCGCTCGTGCATCGTGCCGACATCAGAACAGCTGCCCGTTGGCGATGATCCGCAGCAGGGCCGTGATGAAGATGTTGAACAAGGCGAGTGGCAGCAGCACCTTCCAGGCCAGGCCCATCAGCTGGTCGAAGCGGAAGCGGGGAAGCGTACCGCGCAACCAGACATAGAAGAAGAGGAAGGCGATGGTCTTCAGGAAGAGCCACAGCAGGCCGAGCGCCCAGTATTTGTCCGCGCCGGGGCCGTCCGTGCCGCCGAGGAAGAGCGTGCTCGCGAAGAGCGAGACCACGATCATGTTGATGTACTCGCCCAGGAAGTAGAGCGAGAACCGGAATCCGGAGTACTCGGTGTGGAACCCAGCCACCAGCTCCGTCTCCGCTTCCGGGAGGTCGAAGGGGGCGCGGTTGGTCTCGGCCACGGCGGCGATGAGGAAGAGGACGAAGGCCAGTGGCTGGGAGAGGATGAACCAGTTGCTGATGTGCAGCGGCCCGATCTCGATCGAGCGGGACTGCTCCACCATGATGCCCCGGAGGCTGAGGGTGCCGGAGAGGATGAAGATGCCCACCAGCGAGAAGCCGAGGATCAGTTCATAGGAGATCACCTGCGCCGCCGAGCGGAGACCGCCGAGGAGCGCGAAGCGATTGGCCGACGCCCACGCGCCGAGGATGATGCCATAGACACCAGCCGATCCCACCGCCAGCACGAAGAGCGCGCCGACGTTCAGGTCCGCCGCGAAGAGATTGACCTCGTGCCCCCAGAGGTCGATGGTCCCGCCGAACGGGATCACCGAGGCCGCCGTCAGCGCCGCCACGAACACTGCGACCGGCGCGAAGAGGAAGACCCACTTGTCCGCCGCGGCGGGGATCAGGTCTTCCTTGCCGAGCAGCTTCACGGCGTCGGCGAGCGGCTGGAAGAGGCCATGCGGGCCGGAGCGCGTCGGACCGAGGCGGTCCTGCATGGCCGCGAGGACCTTGCGCTCGAACCACGTCATGTACGCCATGCTGATCAGCAAGACGTTCAGGACGATGAAGGCCACAATGAATGAGACCCAGATTGGTTGATCTGCCATCGTTTGCTTTCAGCCCTCGACGTGCACCCGCCACTGGCCGCCCACCCCGGCAGCCCTGTGTGCGAATGCCCCGTCGCCTCTCCCCAACTGGCGGAAGCGATGCTCGCCCCGCCCCTCGAACCCCGTTGTTCCGGTTCCGTCGATGCGGCCACAAGGGCCGCATCGACGGAGCGTGTCCTCAGCGGTCTACCGAACCAAGCACGATGTCGATCGTCCCGATCAGCGCCACCATATCCGCGAGCATCGCCCCCTGTGCCATGTGCGGCAACACGGAAAGATTCACGAAATCCGGCGTGCGGATGCGGAAACGATACGGCATCGGGCCACCGTCCGACACGATGTAGTAGCCCATCTCGCCCTTGGAGTGCTCGATGGACGCCCACGCCTCGCCGACCGGCGGGTTGAACCCCTTGATCGCCCAGATGAAGTGTCGCTGCATGTCCTCGGCGGTGGTCATCGTACCCTTGTGCGGGGGGATGACATAGGCCGACTCGTAGGCCATCAGCGGCGAATCCATCTTCTCGACGTGATCCAGCGCCTGCTTGACGAGCTTGATCGCCTGTCGCATCTCTTCCTGCCGGACGAGATAGCGGTCGAATGTATCGCCGTGCTGGCCGATCGGCACCTCGAAATCGAGGCGGTCGTAGACCAGGTACGGCGTCGCCTTGCGGACGTCGTAGTTGATGCCCGATCCCCGGAGGCAGGCCCCGGTGAGCGAGTAGGAAATGGCGGCCTCCGGCGAAATCACTCCGACGCCCTTGGTGCGGGTCAGCCAGATCGGGTTCGCGTCGAGCAGCGTGGTGTATTCCACCTGCCGCTCCGGGAAGATGCGGACAAAGGTCTTGATCTTCTCGACCAGGCCATCCGGGATCTCGCGGGAGAAGCCGCCGATCTCCATCATGTTGGTGGTGAGTCGCGCCCCACAGAAGGCTTCGAAGATATCGAGGATGAGTTCGCGCTCGCGGAAGCAGTAGAGCGACATCGAGAGCGCCCCGATGTCCAGCGCGTGGGTGCCCAACCAGACGAGGTGGGCGGCGATGCGGCTGAGTTCCGCCATGATCACGCGCCAGTATTGCGCGCGCTCCGGCGACTCGATGCCGCAGAGCTTCTCCACCGTGAGCACGTAGCCCAGGTTGTTCTGCGGTGCGGCGGTGTAGTCGGTGCGATCGGTCCACGGGGTGAGCTGGGCGTAGCGATGAGCCTCGCCGAGCTTCTCCGTCCCGCGATGCAGGTAGCCGATGACCGGATCACACTCGGCGACGATCTCGCCATCGAGCTTGAGGAGCACGCGAAGCACGCCGTGCGTCGACGGGTGCTGCGGCCCCATGTTCAGGGTCATCAGGCGGTCGCCGTTCTCCAGCGTCCGATCATCGGAGATGGAGAGCGTGCCGGTGGGCGGGACGTTTGGATTGATGAACTCGCCGGGGCGACCGTACGGCGTGGAGGCGATGTCCTCCACCAGTCCGCGATCGGTGCTCGGGGCGCCAGATGTCGTGGAAGCCATGAGCTAGACCCCCCTTCCGGTCCACCGCGTGCGAACACGCGGCACGGTGCGTTCCTTGTTGTAGACGGGGAATTCCTTCCAGCCACGCAGGGGGTAATCCTTGCGCAGGGGATGCCCCTCATCCCAGTCGTCGGCGAGAAGCATGCGGCGCAGGTTCGGATGGCCCTCGAAGACCATGCCGAACATATCGTACGCCTCGCGCTCCAGCCAGTTCGCGCCATTCCAGACCGGCACGAGCGACGGCACGGGTTCGCCATCGTCGATCCCGGCCTTCAGGCGCAGGCGGATGCGATTCGGGATGGAGTAGAGCTGCACCACCACATCGAACCGCGGCGCAGTACGCATGCGAAGCATATCGACCGCCGTGAGATCGGTCAGGAAGTTGACGGCCAGCTGCTCGTGGTCGCGGATGAAGTAGCAGATCTCGCGCAACTGCGACGGACGGACGTGAATCGTCGTCTCGTCGCGGAAGCGAACGATGTCGAGCACGTCATTCGGGAAGACGCGGCGGAGTTCGCGCACCACCGGATGCTTCTCGATGTCCTCATCGAAGTAGAGTGCGCGCCGCCACGGATCACCCTCGATCACCGGCTGCGGGGCGGTGGCGAGGTCCTGGATCGGCTCCTGCGCCTCGGGGAGCGCCTGCTCACCCTGGGCTGCTGCTGCCTGCTCCTGGGTTGCGGTCACAACCGAGCCGCCTTCCGGGGCGAGATCGGCGACCACCTCGGCCACCTGCTCCGGTTGGGGCACGGGATTCTCTTCGGGATTGGTCCGGGCGTTCGTGTCGCCGTCGCTCACGATCTGTTCCTCCATCTGTCAACGAACGCGACGTTGTCGTTCGCGACAGCGGCCCACGGGGCCGTGCCCACGGATGGGAGCCGCCGTCAGGCGCGCATCCCCGCCATCACTTCTTCACGATCGGCGCGCCGCTGGGCTTCTGCGGCATCGACGCCCTGCTTCTTGGCCATCGTTTCGTACTTGATGACCTTGTTCTGCAGTTGCAGGATGCCGTAGTAGAGCGATTCCGGAGTCGGCGGGCAGCCAGGAACATAGACATCGACCGGGACGACCTGATCGACCCCCTGCACCACGGCGTAGGTATCGTACGGGCCACCGACGTTGGCGCAGGACCCCATGGAGATAACCCACTTCGGTTCCGGCATCTGGTCGTACAGCGTGCGAACGATAGGCGCCATCTTCTTGGTGACGGTGCCAGCGACGATCATCAGGTCAGCCTGCCGCGGCGAGGCGCGGTAGAGCATGCCGAAGCGCTCGGCGAGGTCCCAGCGGGACATCGACGCGCCGATCATCTCGATAGCGCAGCAGGCAAGGCCGAACTGAAGCCACCAGAGGGATGAGCGCCGACCCCAGTTGAAGAGGAAATCGAGCGACGTGATGAAGACGTTCTTGTCGAAGCGATCGTCGATCAGACCCATTCCAGGGCCCCCTTCTTCCATGCGTAGACGTACCCGATCAGCAGCAGACCGAGGAAGATCATCATATCCACAAAGCCAAAGAGGCCGAGACGATCGAGATTGACGGCCCAGGGATAGATGAAGACGGCTTCGAGGTCGAAGACGACGAAGAGCATGCCGATCACGTAGAAGCGAGGGGTGAAGTAGATCTTCGTGGGGACCACATCGGGAATGCCGCTCTCGTAGGGCATGTCCTTGATGGGATTTGGCTTGGAGGGTGCCGCAGCGCGGTTGAGGAGGAGCAGCGCGTTGCCCATGGCAAAGGCCGCGCCGATCATGAACACGATTACGACCCAATTCTCCCCGAAGGTGTGCACAGATCCCTCTCCTGCGTGGTCGTGCGTTCGCAGCGATCGTGCTCGGCGCCTTGGCCGGCAGCGCTGCGTGGCGTCATTGCCTGAACCCGGGTTGGCGGTTTGGTGCGATTCGCCCTGCGTCCGTTCGCACGGTTAGCTGGGCAGTCGGTCCCCCACCGGACCGCGAACAGGGGTTCGCGAAGCCGTGTGTATGGTATCACAATCTTCAGGTAGGACCGATTCGCAGGTGGGATTGCCTGATGGGACTCCCGAAGCCGGGTGAGTCTCTTGGCGCAGCATCCGTCCGATTGGCCGCGCACCGGGTCGGCGCTACGATTCGCCCGACCTGTCGCCGCACCGCGTCTCGTTCCTCCGGCGGGACCAACCTGTCTCACCCGTGGACGCATGAGGCCACGTCAGGCGAGATGGTCCACCCAGGATGAACGCCGCCGAAGGGCTCGGTCGCGATGTCATGGGCAGGAGCGGCCGGTGTCCGGGATCGCGTGAAGGGTGCCGACCCAGTCCGGAACCGGCGCCAATGACCGGCAACCTGGCCATTGTGCCGATCCTGCTGCCCCAAATCATCCTAACGTACCGAAAACCGTATCCGATTGGACCGGTTCTGCCTTCGTGTCACCTCTAGAATGAAATCAGCACCATATGAATCGTGTTGCCAGCCACAGCACGAATTCTCCCCTTCCCTCCAGTGGTGTCTACAGCCGCACGGGCCATCCCCCGTGCGGCTGTTCCTGTGTACGGGATCGTACGCCAAGCCAATCTGCCAACGACAAACACCCACCGGCCCGGATGCACATCCGGGCCGGTGGGTGTTTGTCTCGATTCGGGATCAGGAGCGCGAGTTGCCGGCAGGGCGCACCCACGCGATGGTCGCCAGCACGGCGGAGACTCCCATCAGCAGCACCCCATTCGTGACGTGCCAGCCGTGATCGTGAAGTCGTTTCGCGTCGAGTACCCGAGCCCGATCTGCGCCACGATCAGGACCACGCTCAGCCCGGCCAGCAGCATGACGGGCCGTGGCATGACGCCGCCATTGACCAGCATCACCGCCAGCACACCCTGGATCACGACAAGCAGGAAGACCGCATTGCCGAGTTGTCCATGCCCGGTGATCAGGGACCGTTCATTGTTCCAGAAGCCCTGGCTGGCAAGGAACGCCTGCACGACGATCAGGATGGCATTGACAACGGTAAGCCACTGGAAGGCGGGCAACGCCCATCCGGGAAGCTGACTGGCAGGCGGCGTGGGGGTGAGCGGTGGCATGGACATCGGGATAGGCATCCTTTCCGGGCTGCGGCACGAACGTGATCCCATCGAGTATAGGTGTCCCACCCCGGACTCCCAGCCGACGCGCACAACGACCGGGAGCCGATGCCGCACTCCGCACCCGATCAGGCCTCCGGCAGCGGATCGAGTGGCCAGATCGGGCGCATGATCCGTGTATACGGCAGATTCGCGAGGTTGCTGGTGGTGAAGCCCGGCGTGTCGCAGCGGATGATCGTGCCTGCAATCGGCTCGAATCCGGCACGGAAGTGCTGCTGCGACTTCAACGCCGCGATCCGCACCCGACGCACATCAATGCCGTGAAGCAGGAAAAGCCCCTCGTCGAAGGTCTGCGACCGCGCGGTACCGACGATCACGTCGACGTTGCCGATCATCAGCCGCGCCATCTTCCCGAGATCTTCGGTCGCGCCCGCGCCCATCGGCGTGGTGAGCACGAAGCGGCCATCGGTCAGGCACTTCACGTACGCCTCCGTCTCGATCGGTGCTCCGTGCAGTTCATCGGTGAAGCCACCCAGCCGTACCGGGATGGTCGCACCGACACCCGCCTCATGCGCCTGCGCAGCGGTGGCGGGATCGACGAGGAACCCGAAGCAGGTGTCCGGCTCGTTCGCAGCCAGCAACGCCCGCAGGAGGTGCGTGCCGCTGCCGGGCGCGCCGCCACCGCAGTTGTCCGAAACCTCCGCGACGATGACCGGCAACGATGTTGCCGCCAGCGCTTGGGCAACCGCCTCATCGGCATCCGGAAGATTCGGGAGGAACTCCTCGATCATCGAAAGAGCGTAGGCCGCCACGTCGTCAGCAGCCTCCCGCGCCAGCGCCGGATCATCGTTCGTCACCACCAGGACGGAAGTGACGATCACCGGGACATCGGTGTGCGGAAAGCCATGGGTGAAATTGCAGTCGAGCACGCCAGGTTTCTGCTCCCAGGCGAAACACCGCTCGTTGATCGCCTTCACCGGCCCGGAGAACGAGGTCGTCGGCGGGATGGCGACCGGCAACGTCCGCAAGTGCATCACCGGCTTCAGGTCGCCCTGTACGATCTTCGCCGCGACCTCCACGATCTCCTCGCCCCGCTCATACATGTCGATATGCGGGTACTCGTGGCAGTAGAAGAGCGCCGTCGCGTGGTCCAGCATGGTCTGCGTGGTGTTCCCGTGCAGGTCGAGCGATACAACGACCGGGATCTCGCCGCCGACGACCGCGCGAAGCTCCTGCAGGAAGGTACCCTCCATGTCGTCGATGCCTTCCGCCGATCCCGCGCCATGGAGGGTCAGGCAGATGGCATCCAGTTCCCCCGCTGCGCGAAGGCGGCCGAACATCTCGTCGCGGATCGTCTCGTACGCCTCGGTGGAGACCGTCGCGGAGGGCTGGGTCGTCGTCCCGAGCGTGGGGACCAGCTCGATTCCGAGGCGCTCCGCCGCCGCGATCATGCCACCGACATCGTTGCGCACACCCCGGTTCTTCCGGATCAGCTCATCCCCCTCCTCCCACTGCGATGCCTTGAAATCGGCGAGCGGGGTGGTGCCGGGGCAGAACGTGTTCGTCTCGTGGGCAAAGTAGCCGATGGCAATGCGCATGGGGAAACTCCGGAGGGATCGGGGCGATGGGACTGATAGGACGACACTGTCCGTTGGCCGATTATCCGGGCAGCGAGCGAATCGGGAAAGAGGGCCTGCCCTCACAGGAAACTCCATACACAGTCCCAGCCATTCACCGGAGGCAGATCCGTACCATCGGCGCGTGGACGATCGCACCGTCCATCACCGCCGTTGCGAGGTGCACGACGATGCCGCTCCTTCCCGAATACGAGGTGCGGATGACCGCCCAGCCCCAGACTCCCGCCCCCTTGTCCGATCCATTCGCCCCTGTGCCGAATCGCCTCAGCCGTCGCGGGCTGATCCGCCGATGTGCCCTCGCCGGAGCCGGAGTCGCGGGCATCGCCACCGTCGTCCGGTTCGGCGCGAACGACACCAGCATCCTGGCGCAGGATGCCGGGACCGCCACCCCCGATGCCTCCGGGGCGACCACCGTGGCGGGCGATGCCGCGGCCCGCATTCAGCAGATCGCCGACGCGGGCAACGCCTTCCTCGCCACGCTGACGGCGGATGAGACGTCGGCGGTGTTGTTCGACTGGTCCGATACCGAGCAGAAGCAGCGCTGGTCCAACTTCCCGGAGGGCCTCTTCTCCCGCGACGGCCTGATGTGGGGGGACATCAGCGCGGAGGTCCAGAACGCCTGGCTCGCCCTGATGCAGGCCACCCTCAGCGAGCGCGGCTACCAGCGCGTGCTGGAAGAATGGGCGGCCGACGACGCCCTCGCCGCCGGACAAGGCGGTGGCGGTGGTGGCAACGGCGCCGGGGGAGCATCCGCGATCACCGGTGGCACTCCGGCGGCGGGCCAGGACAACGGCGGCCCCACGATGAATGGCACGCCCCCGGCAGGGGGAAGCGGCGGCCCCGGCGGCAATGGCGGTCCGGATGGCATGAACGGCACCCCACCGGCTGGTGGCGCCACGGGCGGCCCCGGCAATGGCGGCGGGGGCATGGGGGGCATGAGCTACGGCAAGCAGTATTACTGGATCGCCCTGATCGGCACGCCCTCGGCGACCGACCCCTGGCAGTGGCAGTGGGGCGGTCACCACGTCACGGTGAACGCGACGGTCGGCAACAACAACGTCGCCCTCACCCCGAGCTTCATCGGCGTGCAGCCCGCCACCTACACCGACGACGCCGGCACCGAGGTTCGCCCGCTCGGCGATATCGAAGACGAAGCCTTCGCCTTGGTGAATGCGCTCGACGCCGAACAGCAATCCGCCGCCATCCTCGGCGATACCTACATCGACCTCGTCCTCGGCCCCGGCCAGGACGGCAAGACCCTCCAGCCGGAGGGACTGCCCGCCTCCCAGCTGACCGACGACCAGAAGGCGATGCTGGTCGGCCTGATCAGCCATTACACCGGCCTGCTCAACGACGACCTCGCCGCCGCCCGCCTGAAGGAAGTGACGGATGTCCTCGATGACACCTACTTCGTCTGGTACGGCCCGACCACGCAGGGCGCCGCCGCCTACTTCCGGATCGCCGGCCCCACCATCGTGATCGAGTTCTCCCCGCAGGGCGGCATGAGCGACAGCGCCGCCGATCACATCCACGGCATCTACCGCGACCCGTCCAACGACTACGGCGCGAAGTACCTCGCCTAGCCCCGCGCGGGAGGTCGCGGCGGCCACATCAGCCGCGACCTCCCGCCTGCCCCTCCCCCTTGCCGTCGCGCGATGCGCCGGAGGCTCGTCCCATGATCCGCATTCCCCAGCACCCCACCAGCGCCATGCATCGATGGGTGCGCCTCCTGCTCCTCGGGCCGGTCATCGGCCTGCTCTCCCTCGTCACCTCGATCCTGACCCCGACCGCGACGATGGCCCACCCACTCGATGTCTACCTGATGGGCTCATACGTCACCGTGACGCCGACGCAGGTCGAGGTGGAAGTGGATGCCACGCCGGGAGTGCTCCTCGCTCCCGACGTGCTCTCGCAGATCGACACGAATGGAGACGGCATCCTCTCCGATGCCGAATCGCGGGCCTACGTGCAGACGATCGTCGACGCGCTCCAGCTGAGCGTGGACGGCACCCCCCTGACGCTGTCGATCACGAAGATCGAGATGCCGTCCTATCTCAACATCCAGGCGGGGTACGGCCTGATCCGGATCTCCACAAACGCCGACCTCCCCGCCAGCACAACGACGGATGGCGCGACCGCATCACTCTCCTATGTCAATGGATTCACGCCAACCGGCGCGATGTACCAGGTGAACACCTTCACCTCGACCACCAGCAACACCCCCATCGACCTGGGCACGCAACACCGAAGCGACGACCAGGCCTCGCTGGACGTCCAGTTCGCCATCGGTGGCACCGTCGCGTCGTCCGGAACGGACACGACGACCGCTACCTCCTCGTCCACGGAGACAACGAGCGCATCCGGCTGGCTCGGCACGCTGCTCGCTTACCTGGAACATCCGGATCTCGCCCCGGCTGCGCTGGCGGTCGCCCTCGGGCTGGCGATGGTGCTGGGCGGCATCCATGCCCTGACGCCGGGTCACGGCAAGACGCTCGTGGCCGCGTATCTCGTGGGCAACAAGGGCACGGTCTGCCACGCGGCGGCGCTGGGCGCGACCGTCACCCTGACCCACACGCTCTCGGTGGTCGCGATCGGCCTGCTCGCCCTCTTCGCCAGTCACCTGCTGATGCCGGGCATCCTCGTCCCGGCGTTGCAGATACTCTCCGGCCTGCTGGTCGTCACACTGGCCATGCGACTCGTCCGGCAACGGTGGGCGGCCTTCCGTATGAATCGCGCCGGCGTCGCGACCTCCACGCATAGGCACAATGGCGGGGTGAGCGTCCATCACCACGGTGACGGAACGTTGCACAACCACGCGGTGCCGGAAGGACCGCTGACGGCACGCGGACTGGTGGCGATGGGCGTCTCCGGCGGTCTCGTCCCGTGCCCGGAGGCGCTGGGGATCATGATTCTCGCCGTCGGGCTGAACCACATCGCCCTCGGCCTCGGACTGATCGTCGCCTTCAGCCTCGGCCTCGCCGCCGTGCTGATTGGTCTCGGCATCCTGCTCGTCCGCTCCCGCGCGCTCCTGGACCGGGTCGGCTCGCGTGGCGGCACGATCCAACGCTGGCTGCCCCTGCTCAGCGCGACGGTGGTGCTCGTCCTCGGCATCGGCATCACCGTGAAGGGCCTGGGGAGCATCGAAGGGCTGGAAGCGGCAGGAGGGACGACCGCCTTCCGGATCGCCGCAGCCCTCGCGGTCGTGGCGGCGAGCACCATTGGGGTCATCTGGTGGCAGCGGGGGCCTCGCCCTCACCAACCGTCGCGGTCCACATCCACCGGGAGTACCGCGCTCGTGCCGCTGGCTATGCTGCCGCCCCGCTACCAGGATGGCCACGCCATCAACTCCGCCCCGATGAGCGCCGCGCCGCTCGTCTTCGATGAGACCGGACAGGTCGCCTGGGACCGCATCTGGGGTCACGACGACGCGGACCAGCCCTTCTGCCACCTCGCGCTCGCGGGTGGGCCGCCCCATCGCGGGACCATGCTGGAACCGAATCCGGACGCCATCGCCACCGCGCGGGTGAAGGACCTCGACGCGGTGCGGGCCGAGATCGAGCGCGGCCTGCGGATGGTGACGGGGCTGCCCATGACCCGGAACGTCGAGCCCGGCTGGGTCGGCCTCGTCTGTCCCGACGCCGATGCGGCAGCGTGGCTGGCTCGGGCGATCAACGCCGAGAACGTGCTGGCTCGGCTCGACGAGACAACCATCCTGCTCCCCGCTGATCCCTCCTTCCGGACCGAGGCAGAGATCAAGAACGTCGTCACCGCCACGGCCAAGACCTACCACTATTGGAGCGAGCACGCCGCTGCACGCGCCGCGCCGACGACGACCATCACGACCACCCGGCAATCGCGGTCGTTCTCCGCCCTGCGCTGGGCGTGGAAGTGACCTCATGCATGGCGCGGGCACCTTGAACGCTGTCCACGCTACGCTCCCGAGACAGGTCATCCCATGACGAAGCTCTTTTCCGGCCCCGAAACGACGGCGGGCGTCGGCTCCGCGTAGGAGCGACGCCCGCTTGGACCGATCGGGATCGAAGCCGGATGCGGCAGCGATATCCCCAGGTCAGCCGTTCAGCGTGACGCCGGCCTGCTCCGTCCCCGCCGCGAAACGCGAGAGGGCAAACGGCGCGATCGGGTGCCCGGTCTCCCCCTCCACCGCGAGATCGGCGAGGATCTCGCCAGTGATCGGGCCGAGGCAAAAGCCATGACCACTGAACCCGGCCGCGACAACGAGTCCCTCACGCGGCTTGTCGAAGACCGGGAGCGCATCTGGCGACTGATCGAGCAACCCGCCCCACACCTTCGCGATCCGGACCTCGCCGAACGACGGCAGCACACGAATCGTGCGCGCAATCGTGTCCTGCACCTGCGCGATCCTCGGCATGGAGGACTCAATCGTGTGCGTGCCGGTTACGCCCCATGGCTCGGTCGATCCAGTGAAGCGATAGCGGCCATCCACCTGCTGCCGACCGGCCACGCCACCGGACGCGAGGCCAAGCACCTGCTTCAAGGTCGGCGGCACCGGCGCGGACTGCACCGCCGCCACCATCGTCACCGAAATCGGCATCTCCAACCCGAGCGGCGCCAGCAGCATCGGCGTGTAAATCCCTGCCGCCAGCACGACCGTCCCGGCGGAGAGGATGCCATCGCTCGTCTCCACACCGGTGACGCGATCGCCCTCCGTGACGAGGCGGATGACCTGCACGCCGGTCCGGATGTCGACGCCGGCCCGCTGCGCGGCATCGGCGAAGGCCTTCACGACCAACGACGGGTTCGCGTGACCATCCGTTGGGCAGAGCGACGCGCCGTAGAGGTCGGAGGTGAGGGCCGGTGCGACCTCGCGGACGGCATCCGCACCTTCCAGCATGATCGTCTCGATGCCAGCGGCGTTGCCCTCGGCCACCACGCCGCGAATCTTGGGAAGATCGTCCTCGGTCAGCGCGAGACGGAGATTGCCGTCCTGCCGATACTCGACGTCGACGCCGAGTTCCTCGTGAAGCAGTTCCCAGCGGCGGATCGCGGCCTGCGCCAGCGGGAGTTCCGCCGGGTGACGTCCGGACTGGCGCACCCCGGCGAGGGTCCAGCCACTCGCCATGCTAGCAAGGTCGCCTCGCTCCAGCAGGACGGTCTTGACGCCCATCTGGGCAAGCTGCCAGGCTGTCGCGGTGCCGCTGATGCCACCGCCGACCACAATCACATCCGCCGTCTTCGACTCCGCCATGCTCTGCCCCTCGTCCCTCGACTACCGATCATGAGGATCGGGGCGCCCCGGTCCCACCGTCCGAAACGACGTTATTCCGCGCATTGTCCAGACGAATGGCCCGCCTGTCGACCCCGGTATACCGCGCGATGCAGCATGACTCGGTCGTCCGATCCAAATTGTGAGCGTCTTGACAGGGCGCGGAGAACTTGTACGCTTTGAAGGCACACATGAACGATCAGGAGCTTCTCATGCCACACCCCGCCATCGAAGACAATCAACGCATGCAGCTCCGGATGACCACCGCCCACAAGGCTCGCATCGCGCGTGCTGCTGCCATCATGAATACGGACCTCACCCAATTCGTGACGCAATCCGCCCTTCGGGAAGCGGATGCCATCATCGAACAGGCAGAGTCGCTTGCGGTTTCGGAGCGTGATTTCACACGCATCCTCGACCTGCTGGAGCAACCTCCCACGCCCAATGCGAAGCTGAAATCGGCCATCAACGCGCTGCCGGATACGCTGTGACCCTCCCAGCCTGGCACGAGGAACCGATCGCGAAAGCGCATCGCCGGCAGGATTTCGATTGCGGCGATCCGGAAATGAATCGCTTCATCCAGCGGTTCGCACGGCAAAGTCACGAGCAGAACGCGGCGAAGACCTTCTGCGCCATCGACGACGCCACTCCCAGCCGGATTCTCGGCTTCTCCACCATCACGCCCACCGCCGTCACTCATGAGGCCGTTCCGACGTCCATGACACGAGGCTTGGCCCGCCATGAGGTGGCAGGGTTCAAGTTGGCCCGCATCGCCACCGATGTCACCGTGGCGGGACATGGGCTTGGCGGGCAACTCCTTGCTGCCGCAGCACTCCGCTGCCTGCGCGTCGCGAGCGAAGTGGGCGGCGTCCTTCTCGTCATCGACGCGAAGAACGAGCGGGCGGCCAGCTGGTATGCGAGCTACGGGGCCGAACCCTTGCGGGATCGGCCCTTGACGCTCGTCATGCCCTTGGCAACCTTTACCGACGACCTTCGGAAGCGCGGACTCCTGTAGCTCCGACTACGATCGGGAGCGCGGGTCCAGCACATCGCGGAGGCCATCGCCAACGAGGTTGAAGGCAAAAACCGTGACCAGCAACGCGATGCCCGGCGCGATGCTGAAAAGCGGGAAGTCGGAGAGGTAGCGGGTTCCGTCGCGGATCATCTGGCCCCAGGTCGGCGTCGGCGGCTGAATGCCGAGGCCCACGAAGCTGAGGCTGGCCTCCAGCCGGATCGCGGAGGCCGTCCACAGGCTCCCCAGCACCAGCAGTTCGCCGCCGATGTTCGGCAGGATGTGCCGGCGCAGGATCGCGAAGTCACGCTGACCCAGGGCGCGGGCCGCCTCCACGAACTCCTTCTCCTTCAATGCCAGCGTCGGCCCGTACGCAATGCGAGCGAACCGGGGCGCGATGGTGAGGCCGATCGCCAGGATCAGGTTGCGCTGGCCGGAGCCGAGCACCGCTGCCACAAGCAGGCCGGTGATGAGATCCGGGAACGACAGCAGGATGTCCACGACGCGCATCAGCACGGCATCGATCTTGCCGCCGAAGAAGGCCGCGACCGTGCCGATGGTCGTCCCGATCGCGCCGCCGAGCAGCACGGAGAGCACCCCGACGGTCAGCGCGACCCGCGTGCCGTAGATGATGCGCGAGAGGATGTCGCGCCCATAATCGTCGCGCCCGAGATAGTAGGTGCCATAGGGCGGTTTCAGACGGTTGATGGTGCTTTGCTCGATCGGATTGTGCGGCGCCAGCCATGGCGCGAAGATCGCCACCAGGACGATCAGGACGATCAGCACCAATCCGACGAGGGCAGAACGGTTCCGGGAGAAGGTGCGCCAGGCCCGCTTTCGCTGCGAGATCAGGCGAGGGTCCTTGCCAAGCGAGGCCGAACCGGCAGCGGGCGCGAGGCGCGCGGATGACTGGGCCATTAGTGCCTCCTGACGCGCGGATCGACCATCGTGTAGACGATGTCCACGAGGATGTTGATCGCCACGATGATGAGCGCGTAGACCACCATGATGGCCTGCAACAGCGTGTAGTCGCGCTGCTTCGTGGCGCCGATCATCAGCTTGCCAAGTCCAGGCCGCGCGAAGACTTCCTCCGTCAGCACGGAACTGCCGATCAGGCTGATCGCGAAGAGTCCGATCATCGCCACGATCGGCACCAGCGCCGCCCGCAAGGCATGCTTCACCATCACCGTACGCTCGTTGAGGCCCTTCGCGCGGGCAGTCCGCACGTAATCCTCGGAGAGGACGTTCAGCATCACCGAGCGCGTCATCCGGGCGACGAAGGCCGTTTCGACGAGGCCAAGCGTGAGCGCGGGCAGGATGAGCGACTTCAGGTTCGCGGCGGGATCGGAGAACTTGCCCGCACCAATGGCCGGCAACCACCCCAGCTTGGCCGCGAAGACGAAGATCAGCAGGATACCGATGTAGAACGCCGGCGCCGAGAGCCCCGCCAGCGAGACCACCCGTCCGAGATAGTCGATCCAGGTGTTGCGCTTGATCGCCGTGATGATGCCGACGGGGATGCCGAAGAGCTGCGCGATGATGATCGCGGCGATGGTGAGCTCCAGCGTGTACGGCAGCACGAACGCGATCTGGTCCCACGCGGGGGCGCGGGAAATCATCGATTTGCCGAGGTCGAGGCTCAGCAGTTGCCGCATGTAGTCGATGTACTGGGCGAACAGCGACTTGTTCAACCCAAGATCGGCACGGGCCTTGTCGACCGCCTCCTGGGAGGCCTGGTCGCCGAGCGCGGCCGTGACGGGATCACCGGGAATCACCCGGACGAGGACGAAGATGATCGTCACCACCGCCAGCAGCGTCGGGATGGCCAGAAGCAGACGCCGCAGGATGTATCGGAACATCGCATCTCCTCCCTCTCATGGACCCATTCGCCCCGGACGGCTGGCACTCCGGCAGGCGTCGGTCCACCCCCACATCCGAAAAGCCCCGACGGGCATCGCCCACGCAGGCGATGCCCGTCGGCAGCGTGCTCCGGGGAGCACCCGGAACCTATTCCGAGATCGAAGTCGCCTCGTTGATACCAGGGTAGAGCTGGACAACAGACTTCAGCTCGTGGCCGTAATCGACCTTCTGGGACTTGCCGTACACCTGGTTCGTGTAAATCAGGCCATACCCGGCGAAGTTCTTGATGATCTCGGTGTTGGCCTGCCGCCACAGTTCTGCCTGGGCATCCGTGTCGGTTTCGGCTCGCGCCTGCGCCACCAGGTCATCCACCGTGAAGTGCGAGAAGTTGGTCACGCCGCCACCAGTGGTGAAGAACTGGGTGAGATAGACATCGGCGGTGGGGCGGAAGGCGATGTAGATGACGATCGCGTTCGAACCCTCACGGATCAGCTCGTGCATGGCCGAGTGCTGCACGGTCTCCAGGCTCACGCTAACATTGATGTTGCGCAGCTCTTCCTGCAGCACCGTGTAGGCCCGGAGATAGGAATCCTGCTCCGAGGTCACGAGCTTGAGCTCGAATCCATCCGGATGACCGGCCTCACCGAGCAGCGACTTCGCCTTGTCGCCATCCTGCGAGAAGTTGACGCCAGCCGCATTGGCCTCGTCCTCCGTCAGGCCACCGGGCATGAAGGCCGCCGGCACCACCGAGAAGACCGGCTCCGACACCGGGGAGCCGCTGAGCGCCAGCGTGTCCTCCCGGTTGACGGCGAGGAGGATAGCCTCGCGCACCTTGGCGTCCTTCAGGATCTCGTGGTTCACGTCGAGGTTGAGGAAGATCACCTCGCCGACACCGAAGACGTCCACATGAAGGCCATCCATGCTATTCATGCGGTCCACCCACTGCGCTTCCGGCAGGCCGACCACGACCTCCAGATCGCCGGACTGGAGCGCCAGCTCGCGGCTGGTGCTGTCCGCCACGAAGCGGACTTCCACGCTCCCGAGCTTCGGCGCGGCGCGGAAGTAGGCATCGTGCGCGGCCAGGACGACCGAGTTCTGCGGCGTGTAGGCATTGAAGGCGAAGGGGCCGGTTCCCACCGGGGCCGACTTGAAGCCATCCGCGCCGAGGGTCTCGTAGGCGGCCTGCGGGATGACATAGCCGCCGGAATAGTTCGCGACCTGCGGCAGGAAGAGTGCCTCGGACAGCGGCTCCGGGAGCGTGACGACAAAGGTCGTCGCGTCCGGCGCAGCGAACGACCAGCCCGCGTAGTTCCCGGCGTAGCTGGAGGTATCGGCGTTGGCGGCCTTCGTGAACGAGAAGAGCACATCCGCCGAGGTGAGATCATAGGCGCCGGTGGAGGCCGACGGATGCACCTTCACGCCCTCACGCAGGGTGAAGGTCCAGGTCTTCCCGTCTTCGGATGCCGTCGGCATCTCGGTTGCCAGGTCCGGCTCGAACTGCGAGGAGTCGCCCGGCACAAAGCGGACGAGGCCATTGAAGACCATGTCGACGATCGTGCGATCCTGCGTGCCGGAGGCCATATGCGGATCGAGATTCGCGATATCGGCCGAGTTCGTGCCAAGGCGCAGGGTGGGACGATCCCCGGCGGGCTGCAGCAGTCCGACTGGTCCCTGTGGCTGGGCGGCAGGACTCGCCGCCGGGCTCGCTTCCTGAGCGGAAGCCCCGGAGACCGCGAGCGCGGCCGCACCGGCACCGGCAATCGCCGAGCGCTCAATCAAGGTCCGACGCGACAGGGAGCCGATGGTCCGAACATCCGTTGACTGTGCCATGAATGGAACCTCTTCACGTGTGCGATGACGTCAGGTCGCCGACGGTCGGCAGGGTGATGCGTCGCTCGCGTGACAACCTCGAACGCAACTCCGCCATCTTTGGGGTACCGTATGGTGATGGAAGGCCGCTTTGCCTGTGGCGCCCTGGCATCACCAGCCGTATCGATACGTGTTGCCCACTGATCGTGCCACAAATACACGGCATGCTGCAAACGATTCTCACCGCTTTGGGGCAGATGCACCATCTTTGTGCGCGACATTGCGACCAGTATCCCCATCAGCAGCCTGTCCGATTGGGCGACATGCCAATGCAATCGCAACCCGACTGGACGAAAACGACGAAGAGGCCAACGGAAGCCAATCAGACGCGATACGCAAGATCGAATTTCGCAAAAAAGGACGGAATCCGTGCCCGAACCTCGTCTTACCCGTCGCATCCTGCTCGGGGCCGCAGCCGGAAGCGCGACCGCCCTCCCGTTCCTGACCGCCAGGGCAACGCCCGTCGCCACGCCCTCCGCATCGTCGGTCACGCCCCGCCCGATCCCGCCGGAAGCGGCCGCCACCTACGTGTTCGACGTGACCCTCGACACCGAGACCAGCACGATCGCCGGGACAGCGTCGATCGGCTGGCGCAATACCACCGGGCACGACCAGAACACGCTGTACCTCCGCCTCTATCCCAATGCCACCTACTATGGCGACGCCGAAACCACGCTCTCGCAGGTGATGGTCGATGGCCGGGCGTCCAGCGCGACGTCCGGTGCCAGCGACCCCACCGTGGCGAGCATATCGCTCGGACGCACCGTATCTCCTGAAGACACCGTCCGGATCGACCTCGCGTTCACGACACGCGTGCCGCTGGGATCGGCGGGGAGTTTCGGGATCTTCGGCGTGGACATGGATCGCGGTTCGTGGGCGCTGGCGGACTGGTATCCCATCCTCGCGGGCTGGGAGCCGGAACGCGATGCCTGGTATCTCGACGCCCCTACCCCGTTCGGCGATCCCACCTTCCCGGAAACCGCCACCTACGCGCTCTCGCTTGCCGCGCCGGAGGGGTTCGCGCTCATCGGCACCGGCGATGTCATCTCCACGAGGGCAGACCGCATCGGGTCGCTGCCTGCGACCGTCCATCGGATCGAGACCGGTCCGGTGCGCGAGTTCGCGATGGCGTTGCTCCCGATGACGACCGCCACCGATGGTGCCCTCCGCCGCTATCCTGCGCCCAATAGCGCGGCGACACCCAGCACCGCTCCCGTCGCGACCCCGATCCCGACGACGCCTGATCCCGCCGTTTTGGTGTCGCTGTATGCCGATGAGGACATCCCCGGCCTCGCCGAGGCGATTCTGGACGCGGCGAAAACCGCGCTCCCACACTACCGGGCACTCCTCGGCCCACTGCCGGAAGACGCAATCGAGATCGCCAGCTCCCACCTGGCCGGGGCGAACGGCGTCTCCTGGCCGGGGATGGTCTGGCTCGACCTGACGATCCTCGCGCGGGATGGTGAGCTCGGGGAGGAAGAACGCCCCGGCCTCCGCTTCACGGTCGTCCACGAGATCGGACACCAGTGGATCGGCGGCATGCTGGGCCTCAACTCGAACGATCACGGGTTCATGCTGGAGGGCCTGACGAATGCACTCGCCATCGGTGTCATCCGCGAGGCATGGGGAGGCGATGCCGCCATCGAGGCGATGGGACGCTTCGTGGCGGGGCCGTACTCCGGCCTCGTGCGGGACGGGCGGGACGAGCTGGCCGACCAGCCGCTGACCCCGGACACGAACACAGTCCTGCGGGCACTCGCGGTCTATGGCAAGGCGGGGTTGGGTTTCGAGGCGATCCGGCAGGCGTTGGGGACCGATGCGTGGCGGGCAGCGATGTCCGGCTTCGCAGCGCGGTTCCGGTTCGGCGTCTTCACACCGGACGACCTGCGGACGGCGCTCATGGCGGCAGCCTCCGATCCGAACACCATCGACGCGCTATGGACCTTCTGGTTCGAGGAAACCCGGACAATGCTGCCCGACATCGATCCGGTCGTGCAGGGCGCGGGAGCCTGACCATCCGAACCCATGACACCAGAACGTCCCTCCCCGCTTCACGCGGGGAGGGACGTTCTGATGCTATCGAGCGACGAGGATTAGCCCGCCGCGACGCCGATGCTGATGCCAAGGATCGCGAACAGGATGCCGGTCACAATGGCGACAAGGATCCACGCAACGATTGCGGTGACGATCGCCTTGCCCGTCGAAACACCGAGGGCCTCCCGCACCGCCATCACCCCGGTGATCAGCGCCCAGATCGCACCGACGATGGCGGCGATCCAGCCGAGCACCGGAATGAAGCCGAGGATAGCAAGGGCATTCGGGGCCTGGGCAAATCCGGAGGTGCGCAACATGCGGCCCGGTCCGCCGCCGATATCGCTGGCGCCCATCATCTTCGTGCCGACGAACCACGTCGCAACGCTGAAGATGACCCACCAGATGATGGCGCCAATGGCGCCCCCGATCACCCCCTTGATGCCTTCCCCCGCGCCACCAATCGCCGCCGCGACGGCAACAATGGCCACCACGCCAGCCGCCTGGGTCGTCGCCGTGGTGTCCCGCGCGATCTCGCGGTATGTCGGCGCGACCAACCGCAGGACTCCGACAACCCGATCGCTGAACGAACTCGTCTGACTCATCGTGTATCCCCCTGGCCAGCGCCGGACAGGCCGACCGCTGCACACCATCGACAGGCCATCCGTCGCGCGGCCCAAGCGCACCGATCCCCAAGCGTGAGGACTTTCATTCTAGGGCACGCAGGCAGCGGGCGAAAGATCCCTACGGCCCAATTCGGCCGCGAACGAACGCACCACCCATCCAGAACGATGCAGCTCACCGCGCACGTCATGCAGCCATTCGCATTCCCATTCCACATGTCAATACTTGACACACTCCATGTAAGAGTATAGAGTTATGGAACTGAGCAATCCGGAATCGGATCGTCTCATATCCGTCTCATCGCATGCGGATCGGCTCCATTCCATCATTCATGTCGCCGCCCGCACGAGCACGAGGATTCCCACCATGGCCACTCGCCTCCCGTCGCCCACAAGCCAGGACATCGCCGCCTTCCGCCGCGCCTTCGATCCGTTCTTCAACGATGCGTTCGCTCCGGCCCGCAGTCGCGGCAATCAGGTCCCGACAGCGGTTTCTGCCCTTCCACTCGATGTCTACGCGCAGGGTGACGATGTCATCGTCGTCGCTGCCGTGCCGGGCGTCGATCCCGCTGCCATTGCCATCACGGTCGAGAAGAACACCGTGACCCTGGCGGGCAAGGCGGCATCGTCCAGCACGGAGGGCACCGCCACAGCCACAACCTGGTATGTGCAGGAACTGCCGCGCGGCAGCTTCTCCCGCACGCTGACGCTGCCGTTTGAGGTGGATGCCGCCCGCGCGGACGCGACATTCGAGAACGGCCTGCTTCGCATGACGCTCCCGAAGCGCGAATCCGCGAAGGCTCACCAGATCCGCGTGAAGGTCGCGGGCTCTGACCACGCGGCCCCGCTGCCCGTCGAAGCCACGGCCTCTGCGGTCGAAGACGCGCCGTCCGCCGAGTAGTCCATTCCTCGACCACGACTCCTGACCGCGGCGCGGAGCCGCCTCCCCTCCCCATCCCAACCGGCTCCGCGCCGATTTCCCGTCCGGATTCGCCTGCCCCTGGCTCCATCCCCACCCGCGGGCGAATCCGGATCATCGGCGGGTGGCGGCAGGCAGCCCCGTTCCTCCCCACTCCCCATTCAGGATCTGCCTGCCGCCACCCGCCGATGACAAGGAACGCCCCTCGAACCGGCAATCGGTTCGAGGGGCGTTCTGCACACACCTGACGCCTGGACCATGACGCACCCCCGGCAGGATGCGCTCCTGCCGGGGGTGTACGTGGTCCGAATTGAAGGGGAGGCTACCGGATTGCGGCCTCGGTGGACGCATCGAAGAAGTGCAGCTTCTCCGGCTCCAGCGCCACGTCGATCTGCTGCCCACGCTCCAGCTTGACGTCCGGATTCATGCGGGCGGTGAGGGTGCTATTCTGGTTGTTGAGATACACGAAGATCTCGTTACCCAGAAGCTCGACCACATCGACCGTGACCGGGATCAGCGTGCGTGCGGCTTCCGGGGCGGCGTGGGCGCGATCGACGATGTGCTCCGGGCGGATACCCATCGTCACGTTCTTGCCGACGTACGGGGCCAGGCCCTTGCCGCGATCGACCGGGACCTCGATCTTGAAGCCAGGAGCGGACGCGTACAGCTTGCCGCCCTCGCCGGAGATCGTGACATCCAGGAAGTTCATCGACGGCGACCCCATGAAGCCCGCGACGAACTTGTTGGCCGGGGTATCATAGAGATTCTGCGGGGTGTCGAGCTGCTGGAGCACACCCAGGCTCATGACGGCGATGCGGTCGCCCATCGTCATGGCCTCGGTCTGGTCGTGCGTCACGTAGATCGTGGTGGTGCGCACCCGATCGTGCAGCTTGACCAGCTCGGCGCGGGTCTGCACGCGGAGCTTGGCGTCGAGGTTGGAGAGTGGCTCGTCCATCAGGAAGACATCGGCGTTTCGCACGATGGCGCGACCGAGGGCGACGCGCTGGCGCTGACCGCCGGAGAGCGCCTTCGGCTTGCGATCGAGGTACTGCTCGATATCGAGGATGCGAGCGGCCTCACGAACGCGCTGCTCGCGCTCGGCCTTCGGCACCTTGCGCAGCTTGAGCGGGTAGGCGAGGTTGTCGCGCACGCTCATGTGCGGGTAAAGCGCGTAGGACTGGAACACCATGGCGACGTTCCGGTCCTTCGGCGGCAGGTCATTGACGACCCGGTCACCGATGATGATGCGCCCTTCGCTGATCTCCTCAAGGCCGGCGACCATTCGCATGGCCGTCGACTTGCCGCAGCCGGACGGGCCGACGACGACCAGGAACTCCTCATCCTCGATCTCGAGGTTGAGGTTCTGGACGGCGGGGGCCTGACCACCACTGTACAGCTTGGAGACGTTGTCGAAGATAATACGAGCCATCCGGTACTCCTTCACCGATTACAGCGCCACGCATTGCCGGGACATCCGGCGGTGTGGCTCCGAAGCGCCCTACGACACACCCGACACGGAATGCCTCTCGGCTGCCGGGGGATCGGTGGATGTGACGCGCAAATCACGGCGCTTTATGATCTGCTGCACTGTTTTTGGCACGGAGGGGGATGCATTGTCAATAGGAGACGCCAGCAAACATGGCAGAAACGCATGGTGCAACCGATGGTCGCCTCACTGTGCGAAGTCCGCCGCCGTCAATCCGCCGGTCGCAGCGAGCGAATCCATTCCTCCATCTCGTGGATGTAGTCCCAGTAGGACGGCTCCAGCGGCCCACCGAGGCCGTATTCGTCCTTGAGCATGTCGAGCACATCGGCGAGGGCCACCAGCCCGTAATAGAGGCCGAGCACGACGAGACGCTGGGCAACCGTCACCCGATCGCTGGCAGGGGAGTCGAGCACCTGCACCGGAGTCGCCGCCGGATCGAGGTCGGGGAGGATCAGCCCGGTGAGCGCACGCCGCCGATCCTCCAGGCCCTGCCAGTACTCGGCATCCGGGAACTGATCGTCACCACCGTGGATGGCATGGCGCTTCAGGACACCTATCATCGCGCGTGATGATGGCGCATCGACCGCAATCGCGACCCCGCCGAACGGACGAGGCCAGTTCACGGCATCCTCGGGCTGGATGCCGAGATACTGATGCTGCACGACCACATCGACAAGCTGCCCGATGGCCTGGAAGGCGAGCGTGAAATGCTCGTCGAGCAGAAGATCGAGGCCCGCCTTGGCCGAACTCACCCCGTGCCCAACCACCGCCACCCGGAGACGGCCAGCAGGAGTCTGCATGTCCTGAAGAAGCGGCCTATGACCGGTCACGACCAGCGAGTAGATACCCAGCGCCTGCTCCCACAGGGAGATGGGCTGCGGAAACTGCTCGCGGTAGCTCCGGCTTGCGAACCGGGCCTGGCGCGTAAGGTCCTGATAGCTTCCCGCCACCAGCTGGGGATAGTCGATCTCGCGCGGATCGTTCCCCAAGGCGGCACGAAGCGCCGCCTTGTCCAGCATCATCGGAGGCGAGCCCGACCGCACCTGTCGTTGTCGACCCCCAACCAATTCGATCGTCCCCCAGGAACCAGGTCCCACCAACCAGTCGCCGCGCTACGCACGAAAGACGGTCCATCACAGCATCCGTACCCCGCCCTGGTCCCACCGTGTCGAGATGAAATAATAGGACGGTCCGGAGCCAATCTCACGCTTCATGCTGGCTATGGTCCGGATCAATCGGCCAGACGCCATAAACGATGCACGAAGACGACGATCCCGAAGTCGTTCGGGTCGGGCCACGGCCCCATATATTCTTGAACGGTGCTCCCCCAGCCGGCGTTCCGCGCGAGGTCGAGAAAGCGCTTCGCGGGGGGTCTCCCGGGGTGCGCAAGCAGGACGAGACCACCCGGCGCGACCAGGCGCTCCAGCAACCGCAGCAATGGCGCGACATCCCGCCCCTCGTACAGGACATCGGCCGCGATCACCACCGCGAACGGCCCATCCACAAGCAGGTGGGCGACATCGGCTTCGTCACGCCAGTTGAGCTGCATCGTCTCCGGCTCGCATCCGGCATGCTGGAGCGACGTCCAGCGGGCGAGGATCAACGACTCCGGCGCATAGTCGGTCGCGAGCAGGTCGGCCCCGGCCGCGAGCGCGACGGCGGCGGTGATCCCGACACCACTCCCCAGCTCCACCGCCCGTTTCCCGGCGACGATCGTTGGCTCGGCGGCGATCTCGGAGGCCAACCCGACGCCGCTCGGCCAGAGTTCAGCCCAATACGGCAGGTTCTGTTCCGGATCATCGGCGATGCGATCGAGCAACAGATCGGTATCAATGGGACGAATCACGCGAAGTGGCGTCGCCACGCCGCGCACCGTCACCAGCTCCTCCTGCAATTCCCCGGTATTCGCGAGCGACGCGACAAGCTCACGCGACCGCTCTGCCAGATCCGTCGATTCCACCGGCTCTCCCCGATCCGCACCGCAACCACCTTGGCACGCGCTCCATCCGCGCGTGACGGCGACCACGTTCTGCACGCATTGTGCCATCTTCGGACGTGATGCTCAGGCCTCCGTGGCATCTACCGGCGCGCGACGCCATACGCTAGAGTGCTTACGTCACGTTCCCGGAGATCCAGAGCATACGCGCGCCGCACCGCTGCCAATCGTCCGTCATCGAAGGAAAGCCACCCCGACCATGTCCATGACCGACCCCGCCCCGATCACCCCACAAGCGCCTGAACCCACGCCGTTGCCGGTGGACCTGTTCTCCAGCGTCCGTCCGGTCGAGCGCGTGGTCGCATTCGGCGAGGCGATGGTTCGCCTCACCCCGCCGCGCAACGAGCGGCTGGAGCGCGCCGTCTCGCTCGATGTGACCATTGGCGGGGCAGAACTGAACACGGCCATCGGGCTGGAATGCCTTGGTATCTCCACCGTGTGGGTCTCCGCGCTGCCGGACAACGCGCTCGGCCGGATGATCGCGCGGCAGGCGCAAGCGAGCGGCGTGAACACCTCCAGCATCCAGTGGGTGAACGAGGACGCTGGTCGCTGCGGCATCTACTTCCTGGAGGAGGGCGTCGATCCACGCCCATCGAGCGTCACCTACGACCGGAAGAACACCGCAATCGCGAACATCCAGCCAGGCACCTTCGACTGGAAGGCGATCCTGGCCGGAGCAACGGCGCTGCACATCTCCGGCATCACGCTGGCGGTCTCCAGGGGAGCACGGGCAGAGGCGATGGAGGCCGTCCGGGTCGCCAGCGAGAGCGGTGTCCTGGTGTCGTTCGACCTGAACTACCGATCCAAGCTCTGGTCGGAGGCGGAGGCGCGGGCGGCCTTCGTCGAGATCATCCCGTTCGTGGACATTCTCTTCGCCTCGCGCGGCGGGCTGGAGACGTTCTACGGCATCACGGGATCGCATGAAGAGGTGATGCAGCAGGCGATCGAGAAGCTGGGCGTCGCAGCGGTGACGATCACGCGGAAGCGAACGAAGGGCAGCCGCCGCCTGAAGGTGCAGAGTATGGCGCTGGGACCGTCCGGAGTCCTCGCGACCTCCGAGTGGCGCGATCTCGAAGTGGTCGACCGCCTCGGTGGCGGCGATGCCTACGCGGCGGGCTTCCTGGCGGGGTATCTCGAGAACCCGGCGGCGCTGACCCGGGCGGTCGCGCTGGGCACGGCCGCGAGCGCGCTGAAGCACACGATGCCGGGCGATTTCCTCAGCGCGACACGGGCGGAGATCGAGGCGGTAGCGTTCAGCGCCTCGTCCGCCGTTCTGCAGCGGTAGCCTTTCCACGACTGGCCCGTACAACACGAGACCCATGCCGTCGTGGTGTGACGGCATGGGTCTCGTGTTGTTCAGCAGTCTCGTGCACGCGGCCCTTGGCCGCCTGACGTTCCATGCGTGGTCTCCGCCTAGCAAGACGTCTCTATGCCACTGCCACCCAAGGCGTCCACCGCCCGCTCCTGCGAGGGCCGGATCTACGGGTGGAAGAAGGATCTGGCAAACCCCCAAACCCTGCCACCATGAACCGCAAACCGCACCCTGTTGTGCAGCGCGATTGACATTCCGTCCCCCGCCACCTACGCTGGCACACGAGAGAGGCAGGAGCCAGTCATGGGCGTGTTCACGGTGACAATCATTCGCATCCGGTCAATCGCGGAGTTCTCCGCGGTTCGGCCCCGCACATCCCCGTGCGGGCGACGGATGTCGCTGTCACCGGCGTCGCCTGCCAGCACCTCTCGCTGACGATCCCCTCCGAACCCGAAGAACTCCCACGCATGCGCCGGCCGTCGGGCCGAGCGCCGGGGTATCGTGCGTCGCTCGCACGGTGCCGCCATGGGAGGCATCGTCATGTCCAGTGTTCCCGTTTCGCCCAGAGTGTCCGGAGTATCCGGAGGGTCACGTCCGACGCCATCAACACGGATGGCGCTCAGTCAGAACTTCCTCCATAACCGCAGGCTCGTGCGCAGCCTCGTCGCGCAGTCCGGCATTGGGCCGCACGATCTCGTGATCGAGATCGGCCCCGGCAAGGGCATCATTACCGAAGCCATCGCCGATGTCGCCGGGCATATCCTCGCCATCGAGAAGGACCCCGCCCACGCCGCAATCGTGCAGCGAGAACTGGCGGCGGCAGGTCGGGGAAATGTCACCGTCTTCGCGGCGGACTTCCTCGACTTCCCGCTACCCGCAACACCGTACCAGGTCTTCGCAAACATCCCCTTCGCCATCACCGCGGCCATCGTCGGGAAGCTGACGAGCGGCATCGCCCCACCCGCCTCCGCCCATCTGGTCGTGCAGCAGGAGGCCGCTGATCGCTTCATGGGCACCCCCGCCGTCACGCTCCAGGCCACGATGCTCCACCCGTGGTTCGCGCTGAGCATCGACCATCATTTCCAGCGCCGCGACTTCAGCCCACCACCGCAGGTGGAAAGCGTCCTCCTCCGCATTGTGAATCGGGAGACCCCACTCCTCCCTCCGAAGGATCGCCAGCGCTACGAGGAGATGGCGGCAACGCTCTTCTCGGCGTGGAAGCCATCGGTGGAGGCTGCGCTGGAGAGCGTCGTTGGGCGAGAAACAGCACGAGCGCTCCGCCGCCCTCTCGGCGCACAGGGGTTCTCGTTGACGAACCGGCCATCCCGCTTCCCGCTGGATGGCTGGGTGGCGCTCTATCGAGAACTCGCAACGACTCCGAATGCCCCGTGGTGGAATGCCTTCCATGAGGCAGCGGTCCGCCTCCAACACCGTCAGGCCGCACTGGAGAAACGCACCCGCACGGCATCACCGACGCGCCCGGCACGGCCCCCGCGTCGGTAGGATCGGCCTCGGGTCAGGCGTGCGGTTCCGATGGGATCGCACGCCCATCCGGAGCGGCATCCATCCCGCGCAGGGCCGGGTTGAACCCCATCGCCAGCGCCGTCGCCACAAAGCAGACCGCAATCGCCGCGAAGGTCCACTGCGCCCCGAACGTCTGCACGGCGAATCCTCCCGCGAGCTGTCCGAGGGGGATCGCGCACCAGGCCAACGCGGTGAAGGTCCCGAAAACCCTCGCCCGGATACGTTCCGGTACCCGCTCCTGCCGAACGGTCATCAGGATCGGGTTGATCGGGCCTCCCGCCACCCCCATCGCGAAACTCGCCGCGAGCAGGACCGGGAACGCCGGTGCCATCGCGAAGACGAAATACGGCAACGCGGCCAGCGTGAACGCGATCGCGAAGGTACGATGGCGCGGCAGGCGATGCCCAACCGAGGCGAAGACAATGGTCGAGATCACCGCTCCCGCGCCGAAGACGGTGAAGACGAGACCCAGCTGCTCCGCGCTGCCATAGTGCTCGCGGATCAGGACCGGCATCGAGACGGTGGAGAGCGGCGCCTCCAGGAAATTCGTGACCGCGATGCTGATCGCCAGCCACAGCAGGACGAGATCAGCCCGGATCACGCGGAAGCCATCCAGCAGCCCTTGCAGGTACGTCCGTCCGTCGGCGTCCGGCTCGCCGTGCCGAACCTTCAGGTTCGGCACGAGCACCCCGATGAGCAACAGTGATGCGCCGAAGGTGATCGCGTCGATCACGAGGACATTGCTCGCGCCCATCACGCCGATCAGCACCCCCGCCGCCGCCGGTCCGAGCAGGAACGAGAGGCGCTGGACCATCTGGTAGAGCGCATTGATGCGCTCCAGGGGAATCTGCGCCATCCGCGACAACTCCGGCACAAGGCTCTCCCGCGCGGTGGAGCCGGGGCTGTCGAAGAAGGCGCCCAGGAGGACGAAGAGGAGCAGCACCGGGAAGCTGAGGCCGACGGTGTGATGCACCAGCGGGATCGCCAGCACGGAGAGGCCGCTGAAGGTATCCGCGATCATGCTGACCGGCTTGTACCCGATGCGATCGACCAGGCCGCCCCCGAAGAAGGTCGCCAGCACGCGGGGCAGGAAGGTAAAGAACCCGACGATGCCCATCTTCGCGGCGCTGCCGGTGGTGGCATAGACGTACCACGGGATCGCAATCGCGGTCAGCGCCTCCCCGAAGAGGGAGATCGCGTTCGCGCTAAGCAATGCGACGATCGGCACGCGGTTCCGAGACGATGCGCGCGCGGAGGAGTCGGCGATGGATCCGAAAGCGGTCATACGCTACCCCTCCGCGCTCGCATCGTCCGGGGTGTCAGGGAGGGTATCGATGGGATGGCGGAAGGTGACGGAGGCGAAGGCCATCAGCGGCGCGCCGGGTTCATCCGGGGCAGGTTCGTCGCCATTCCCCCAGTACTCGCCGATGAGGGCATTGACGCGGCCAGTGAACTCGGCGACCCGCTCCGGGGAGAGACGGGCACGACGGAGCTCCCAACTCTGGGGCTGCTCCGGCCAGCGCGTCTCACTGGCGACGATTTCCTGCAGCAAGCCCTCGAAGACGGGTCCGGTGATGGAGCTTTCCTGATCCGGCTTTGCGCGGATGCCGTAGAGACGGGCCGTGGCGCGATAGAACTTCTCGACGTTGCCGCCCTTGATGCGCTCGGCCACGAGCACGATCAGGCCGGATTCGAGCAGGACGCGAACGTGGTGGAGGACCTTCGCCTGGCTCTCGCCCACGGTGGCGGCAAGCTGCTGATTGGTGGCCTCTCGGTCGGCGAGGATGTGGAGGAGCCTGTTGCGGAGCGGGTCGGCGAAGGCCTTGAGTTCACGGGGATCGAACACGATCTGGAACGGCGCAGGCTGAAACCCTTCGTGAACCGCTGGCTCGCGGACGTGGTCGGGTTCCAGGGATGAAGCAGGTGTGGACATGACAATGCGACCTCCAACCGAATGCACTTTCGCGTTCGGTCAGAATATCACAACCACTTAGTATTACCTAATCATCCAACTTCAGGAGCAGCATTCGGCCTCCGAGACAATCCAGATACCCGGTCCTGCGGCAAGACCGGACATTTGGGACACCCTTTTAGGACGTTATGGGACAGTTTGGGACACTATTGGACACGTCTATACCTTCGCTGATTCATCGCCATGAACGAGAAACCACTTCGCACCACGTCGTGTCCCCGACATCGCCACGAGTCCAAAATCCCGTAGTGACTGAAGGTTCCGCAACACGGTCTTGGGCTCAGGAGCATCTGGAAGAGCCGCGACCACCCCGGAGCTGCTGCTTGGCCCCAACGCCTGCAGGCACGCCAGGATCTCCCGATGCAACGGCGTCAAGTCGTGCGAGACGCGGGTCGGCGGCATGTATTCCTGCGATCGGAAGCGCACCGTAAAGGAGAAGGGCGATGTCTCGAACTCCGGACTGACCAGCCCAACCTTGCGCGTCGACTCGATCATCTTCAGCGTCCCGCGCCCCCAACTCTCGATGACCCCGCGCTTATAGAGCACATCGGCGATGACAGGATTCCACGGACGCGACTGATGCTCGGCCAGCAGATTCTCGACCGTCAACCCAAAGTGAAGCGGGCCAGAACTCACAATCCCGATCCGGTCATCATAGATGGCGAGATCGACAGCCCCTCCGCCCTCGGTGTAGTCACGGTGACAAAAGGCGTTTGCCAACGCCTCCCGCAGCGCATCAAGCGGATAGCCCGGCACATCGGTGCGTACGAACTGCCCTTCTTAAAGCTTTCCCGCAATCTGGATATGCTCGAGCAGGAAATCCTGCGCCCGCTGATAGAGCGTGAAGATGTTCCCGACAACCTGGCGATTGTCAATAAACTCGGCCTTGTTCCCACCCCGAAAACGGGCCATCCGAAGCCGGGACTGCGAGTACCCTCGCGGGAATGCAGCGGCGTTCCCAAACAGCACGGCACCAGAGTTCAACAGGCGATCATCCTGATCGAGGAGATTCAGCCCTCGAAGCAGCGGGAGCAACTCCCGCGTTTCGGGATCGGAAAGCCGCCCTTTGGAAATAGCCGTGTCGATCGTCAGGACGATCTCGTCGGCATCAAGATCTCCGATCACGATCGAGGCAAGCTGCGTCTCCCACCGACTCTGGGCATGCACCTGCTCAAGCAACCGCGCCTGATATTGCGCCTCGGTCATCAGCCGGGTCGATGCTCCAAACCGGACATACGGTCGACCATCGTATCGATACAAGCCGGTGTTCCCAGGAATCGGCACCGCCAGGACCGACTTCCCGTCCGGAGCGGGATGAGTCTCGATATGCGGCATAAACGCAGAAACGCAGGATCGATCTTCCGGAACTCGTTGTGAAGGCGATCGTGAGTCTGACTTCCCACGTTCACTCCGACCACCGTTCCATCATTCTTGACGCCAAACAGGAGCATGCCGCCATCAACCGCCATCAAGGCTGTTCAGCATACCGACGGCTGCCTGAACGCCCTTGGAGACCTCGGACAAACTCTCCTTGAACTCCACCTGCTCGCTTTCACCGCGAGCGATGATCAGATCGAGATTCGATGGCATCACACGCTCCTTCGCAGACGAGCGAGAGGCCTCAGCGGGATAGGGCACGCTCCGGGATGAGCGTCGTGCCCTGCGCCGTCGGGGAGAGCTCCTGCACGCGACCGGGGACGCCCTGCACCCGCACCACGGCCTCCACCGCTGCGATCACGTCCGGCACCCGATCCTTCGCGACCAGCGACAGCACCGTCGGGCCTGCGCCACTCAGGCAGGCGCCGATCGCCCCGGCCTCCCGGGCGGCATCCTTCACCGCGTCGAGATGCGTGAAGAGCCGCGCGCGATACGGCTCGTGCAGCCGATCGTTCATGCCCGCGCCGATCAGCTCCGCATCCCCCGTCAGCAGGCCAACCGCCAAGCCGGCGGCCGTCGCCACGTTGTGGGCAGCATCGGCGTGCGGAACCTCGTGCGGAAGCGCCGCGCGGGCCGCCCAGGTCGCGCCGGTCGCCTCCGGGATGAAGACAACCGCCGTATACGGGCGGTCCTCCCCGGACCACAATCGCGTCGCATGCAGGACGCGCGGCACGGCGAGGATTGCTCCACCGTAGAGGGCCGCGCCGACGTTGTCGCCGTGTCCCTCGATCCGCCAGGAGAGCTGGAACAACTCCTCCTGCGGCAAACCGAGATCCAGCAGGTGATCCGCCGCGACAAGCCCGGCCACCAGCGCCGCCGCCGAAGAGCCGAGGCCGCGCGCAATCGGCACCTCCGTCTCGGCGTGGAGAGAGAAGGGAGGGAGCGTCTTGCCATGCTCGCGGGCGAGGGTCTTCATCGCCTTCACGGTCAGGTTCTGCGCGCCCGCCAGGAGCGCGGCCTCCGATCCGCTGCTCGTCACCTCACCGGCAGGCCCATCGGTGTCGATCGTGACGGTGTTCCAGAGGTCGAGCGCCAATCCGATCGCATCGAAGCCGGGGCCGAGATTCGCCGAGGACGCTGGAGCCTTGACCGAGAACCGCATCGTGGACAACCTTCTCCGAGGAATGAGGAAAAAGAAGCGAAAAAAGAGACAAGCCTAGAGCGACGCACGTCCGATCATGCCTCTTTGCTCTTTTCTCCCGCCTCTCTTCTCTCGTGAATGACCTGCTTCAGCGCGTCCAGCGTGGCGGGAACGGAAATCGGACGGTTCGCCAGCGGGTGACGGGGCTCGTCGGTGAAGTGGTAGCGGGCGACCGCGTCGGTGTCCTTGAGGACATTGCCCGTCACGACGCCGACCACCGTCGCATCCGGGGAGACCTCACCCGCCGCGACGAGTTTCCGGATGCCAGCCAGCGATGCCGCCGATGCCGGTTCGCAGCCAATGCCCGCGCGGTCGATCTGCGCCTTCGCATCCATGATCTCGGCGTCGGAAACGGCGGTGACGATGCCGTTCGTGATCTGGATCGTCTCCCGCGCGCGTTCGACACTGGCCGGGTTGCCGATCTTGATCGCCGTGGCAATGGTCTCCGCCTGCACCGGCTCGTAATGATCGAACCCGGACTGGAAGTAGTGGTAGAAGGGGGCCGCACCCTCTGCCTGCACCGTGATGACCTGCGGCAGCTTCGGGATCAGCCCGACTTGGAAGGCTTCGGTAAGCGCCTTGCCGAACGCCGTCGTGTTGCCAAGATTGCCACCCGGCAGCGCGATGATGTCCGGCACCTGCCAGTCGAGCTGGGCAAGCAGCTCCAGCACGATCGTCTTCTGCCCCTCCGGACGATACGGATTGACCGAGTTGGCCAGATAGACGTTCTCCGTCTCGACCAGCTCGCGCAGCAACTTCAGCGCGACATCGAAGTCGCCGTCCACCTGCACCACCGTCGCCCCGTAAGCGATCGTCTGGGCCAGCTTGCCGACACTGATCTTGCCCTCCGGGATCAGCACGATCGCCGGAATGCCCGCCGTGGCCGCGTACGACGCGAGCGAGGCGGACGTGTTCCCCGTGCTGGCGCAGGCGATGACGCTGGCGCCGGTCGCATTCGCGTGGCTGACCGCGACGGTCATCCCGCGATCCTTGAAGGAGCCGGTCGGGTTATGCCCCTCGTGCTTCACTCCGAAGCGCCCGCCGGTGAGGCCGGCGTAGGCGGAAAGGCGCTCATCCCAGTAAAGCGGGGTGTTGCCCTCCCAGCGGGAGACGATCTTGTCCTCCGGGATCGCCGGCAGCAGTGGCGCGAACCGCCAGACGCCGGACCGCTCGGAGAGGGTGCCGGGGGTGCGGGTGAAGGCATCGGGGGTGAGGGTGCGGTCGAGATCAATGGCGATGCCGCCGATGACCTGCGGTCCTCGACTCTCCGCGGAAGAAGCCCCTGCCGATGCGTCCATTGCCCGTGCTGCCATGCCTCGTATGCCTCTCCTGCAACCAGATTGCTGGAATGTTGCCGGGTGCGACATTCGCACCGAAACGCCCGGAATCACCGGGCGGAAACATCCGGCAGGATACCATGGGAGACCGGCGGCAAGATGATCCAGGAATGGCAGCAGTGGTTCAAACGGCCAAGGAGATTCGATGAGATATGAGAGACATTGAGATATCGAATCAGGCAGCGCGGGCTGGAATCTGATGCGATCGGCCGATCACCCGGCGCATTTCGATCGTATTCCGGAACCCCTCGTCATCGTCCTGTTCGACGGAGACAATGTGCGTCGATCCATCGGGGAGGTGGAGTGCCATGCCATCGGGATCATCGGTACCGGCATCCGTGATGATCGGGATGCCGAGTTCGATGGCAAGTGACCGCGTGATCGCGGGGTCGCTCGCGAGTGCTTCCGGCCCCCAGGACTGCACCTGCATCGGGTAGTCACCGGGCACGCGTTCGTTCCCGAAGGTGTCGAGCACCACATCGGCATCGGGCCAGGCGTCGAGGTCTTCCGGGAGGAGAACAACACGATCGACCGGAACCGCATAGGCATGAGCGAACGCCGTGCGGAGGGTGTCCGCAGGAACAATCGCGCCGATGAAGATGTCAGATCCGATGGTCACGTGTTCGCCTTTGCCTGCTCTCGCATTCGCCAGATGTCGCGGATGAGATCACGGTCCCTATCGGTCAGGTTCGGCTCGTAGGTGAGGTATCTCTCCGACCGGGTGTTGAGTCCATTGTACTCCGCGACCTTTTTGAGGGCGCTATATTGCCGCTGGTCCAGTTCGATGAACCCTTCGCCGGAGATCGGCCATGCTGTGCCGGTATCGGAGTGGTAGCCGTAGAACCGGCCGTTGATCCACGCATTGGCCTTGCCGATGTCCACATACGCATCCCCGCGGTTGATGGCGTCTATGTCGGCCTGCACGTCTACCCACGGGTCGATGATCGTGTTTCGATCGCCAGGACGGGACTTCGATCCCTTCCCGACCTGCGTGATGTAGTGGCGGGATGCGGGCTTCGTAACCTCGACGTTCGGTTGCTGTTTGATTCCCGTCACCCACGATGGTGGTTTTCGCTTGTTCGCGTTCGCCAATGCCGTCGCCCCCGAGAGCGGATAGTGCCCGTCTCTCCACTCGTCTGAGTGGCATGGGCCGACGAGGTCATCGAGCGTGAGTTTGCCGCTCTGGTGGGCATCGAATGCAGCCCGGCTCGGAAGATCTCGCGCTTCCCATCCTCGAACTGCTCGTGGAGCTACGTCTTGCCCACCCTCAGTGCGGCTCGCATAGACGGAAACACCTCATCTGGCTCGGGCGCGATCGTACATTGGCAGTTTGCGTGGAACTACATCGGGGATCGTCGAGCGGGAGCATCTTGCTGTCAAGGGCGAGGCAGGCCAAGCAGATTCGCATACTCCTTTGGCAGCTCCATACGACATCTCCCATCTCAATAGTGGTCGCAAACGGTCGCATGGAGCGCCTCATCCAGTGCATTCACATCGTACGTGGGAATCGACGGCATCGCAGGGCCTTCGCGGATCGGCGTATCCGGGATACCCTGTTTCCTGCACAGACACCGGGTGCGGACATCGGCGTATCGCGCCCAGCTCATCCACGCAGAAAGGACCTCGCCGCACATGACCGAATCCACATCATCCAATCCGGTTCGCTGGGGCATCCTCGGCACCGGCAAGATCGCCCACAAGTTCGCCAACGACCTCCAGAAAGCCGCCCCGGATGCGGTCATCGTGGCGGTCGGATCGCGCTCGCAGGAGACCGCCGATGCGTTCGGCGACGAATTCGGCATCCCGAATCGCCATGCTTCCTACGAGGAACTGGCCGCCGATCCGGATGTGGAGGTCGTCTACGTCTCCACGCCACACCCATGGCACTACGAAGCTAGCCTGGTCTGCCTCAACGGCGGCAAGCACGTCCTCTGCGAGAAGGCGTTCACCATGAACGCCCGCGAGGCGAAGAGCCTGGTGACGACCGCTCGTGAGAAGCACCTCTTCCTGATGGAGGCGATGTGGACGCGCTTCCGCCCGACGATGGTGAAGCTGCGCGAACTCGTCGCAGCCGGGGAGCTCGGCGAGCTGCAATACGGGACCGCCGCCGTGGGGTGGCAGGCGCCGTTCGAGATGAAGAGCCGCGTCTACCGCAAGGATCTCGGCGGCGGAATCCTCCTCGACGGCACGATCTACCCGATCTCCTTCCTCTACATGCTCTTCGGATCGCCGAGCAGCGTCATCTCCACCGGCCTCCTCGGCCAGGCGGAGACCGACGAGCAGGAGACGATCGTCTTCACCTACCCGAACGGCGCGCAGGCGACGGTCTTCGCATCGTTGCGCACCGGGCTGGCCGGGCCGGCCATCGTGAGCGGGACGAAGGGGCGCGTCGAGATCGCCCACCAGTGGTGGGAGCCGACAGAACTGACCCTCTTCCGGCCGGGTCAGGAACCGGAGACCTTCTCCTTCCCGGAGCCGGAGGGCACGCGAGGATACCAGTACGAAGCGATCGCCGTCGGCGAGGCCATCCGCGCCGGCAGGCTGGAGTCGGACGTGATGCCGCTCGACGAGTCCGTCGAGATCATGGAGGCGATGGACGCGATGCGCGCCGAGTGGGGCCTCACCTACCCCGCAGACGAGAACTGAGAACCGAGGACCAAGAACAGAGACATGTAATGCACTCGGTCCTTTGTTCTCAG
Organism: Thermomicrobiales bacterium; assembly: GCA_049840815.1. Lineage (GTDB taxonomy): Bacteria > Chloroflexota > Chloroflexia > Thermomicrobiales > UBA6265 > JASGDN01. The sequence continues at coordinate 257,180 of JASGJI010000011.1, forward strand.
TCCTCAGTCCTCAGTCCTCAGTCCTTGCTCCGAAGGAGCCAAACGACATGCCCATGGAATACGGAACCATCGCCGGTGTCAGCAAGCCCGTATCCCGCATCGTGCAGGGAACCATCCCGCTTACCGATAGCGACATTGACGGCAGCTTCGCGCTGCTCGACGGCGTCTGGGAAGCAGGGTGCCGGACGTTCGACACCGCCCACGGCTACGGTGGCGGCATGTGCGAGCGCATCCTCGGCGCGTGGCTGAAGGATCGCGGCGTGCGCGAGGAGACGGTGATCCTCGGCAAGGGCGCCCACCCCTACAACGGGCGCGTCCGCGTGACTCCGGAGGACATCACCGCCGACCTCCACGAGTCACTGGAGCGGATGCAGGTCGACTTCATCGACATGTACGTGCTGCACCGCGACAACCCGGATGTGCCGGTCGGGCCAATCGTGGAGATCCTGAACGAGCACAAGCGGGCGGGGAAGATCGGCGTCTTCGGTGGATCGAACTGGGCCGCCAGCCGCGTGCAGGAGGCGAACGACTACGCCGCCGCGCATGGGTTGGAGGGCTTCCCGATCAGCAGCCCGAACTTCAGCCTCGCGGTGCAGATCAAGGCCCCGTGGGATGGCTGCCTCAGCATCAGCGGTCCGGCTGGCGCGGCGGATCGCGCGTGGTACGCCGAGCAGGGCATCCCCATCTTCCCGTGGTCGAGCCTGGCCGGTGGCTTCTTCTCCGGTCGCTTCCGCCGCGACAACCTCGATACCTTCGACACGTATCTCGAGAAGCTCTGCGTGGAGTGTTACTGCTCCGAGGAGAACTTCACTCGGCTCGACCGCGTGCAGGAGCTGGCGGACCGCGAAGGCGCCTCCATCCCGCAGATCGCGATGTCCTACGTCCACTCACAGCCGATGAGCGTCTTCGCGCTGGTCGGCTGCCAGAAGCCGAGCGAGTTCGTGGACAACGTCGGCGCGCTGGGCCACAAGCTGAGCGCTGACGAGATCGCCTGGCTGGAACTCCGCTCCGACGAGCGCCCCTGGTAGAGATGAGAGGGGAGAGGAGTGAGAAGTGAGCGACGGACCATTCTGCCGTCTCACTTCTCACTTCTTAGAGCCGAGTACGAAACCGTAGCGGCGCAGCTGGTCTGCGCCATCGGCCGGAGGCCGATATTGGGGGCAGCAACCATTCCGGGATATCCGGCTTCGCCGGATGGGTCAGACGAGCTGACCCGCTACGGATGACGGCAACTCTTTCGAACTCAGCTGTAGCCCTCACTTCTCACTCCTCTCATCTCCCGTAATGGCGCATCACCTCCACCAGACGGTCGTGCGGGAGGGCGTAGGCCGTGTTGCCATCCTTGCCCACCATCGTCTCCGCCGCGACGAGGGCGTTCGCGATCGCCTCGCTCGTCGCCTCCACGGTCGCCTGGAAGAACGGGTCGATCGCCACATCATTGAGCTGCGACCGCGTGAGCAGGATGTCCGCTTCGGTCGGCGCATGGCGATCGATCAGGCGCTGCGTGCGGTTCTCCGCCGCATTCGAGAAGGCGATGATGATGTCGCCCGAAGAGTGCCGTCCGATCCCGCCCGCGCGGGAGAGACCGAGCATCGCCCGGTTCGCCAACCGCCGCAGCTGGCGGTCGCTGAATGGGGCATCCGTCGCCACCACGATGATGATCGACCCATCCTTCTGCTTCTCAGCCCGATTCAGGATCAGGTCGGAGATCTCCCGCCCCACCGGCACGCCGTCGATCAGCAGGTCCTCTCGTGTGCCGAAGTTCGATTGCACCAGCACGCCGACCGTATACGCGCGATCCACAAACGGCACGCTGACCACGCGCGACGCCGTGCCGATTCCGCCCTTGAAATAGCAGGTGGTCATCCCCGTCCCACCGCCGACGTTTCCCTCCGCCACCGGCCCTCCGGTTGCCGATTCGATCGCCGCAGTGGCGTGCGCATGCGTCACATGCTGGCCCGCCGTGTCGTTCAGGAAACCGTCGAACGTCTCCGCGACGACGGGGATGGCGAAATGCCCGCTGCCCAGCCCCGGCTCACCGGCGTAGATCCAGTCGACCGTCGCCTGATGCACCACCCCCACCGATAGCGTGTTCGTGATGAGGATCGGCGATTCCAGCAGGCCGTATTCGTCGATCTGGGAGCGTCCGGTCATCTCTCCGGCACCGTTCAGCACCACAATCGCCGCAGGGCACAGTTGATGGAAGGCCGACCCCTCGTGCGGGTGGATGGCCGTGACGCCGGTGTTCACGTCCTGCCGCTCGCCGGTCAGCGTGGTGTGGCCGACACGCACACCCGGCACGTCGGTGATTGCGTTGAGTGGCCCAGGCGGCATCGTACCGATGGTGATGCCGAGATCGCGCAGGCGGGGCTTGGAGGCATGGGCATCGGGCAACGATCGGTCCACGACAGGTGTCCTTTCCGAACGACGGGCGATCCGGATTGATGATCAATCCATTCGCGGTTACGATTCGTAAGTAGATTCGAATGCGGGATACATCCAGCACCGCAGCATCACACACCGACGTCTCCGGAGCAACGACCATGACCGACAGAGCCGCAACCACATCCCCAATCGAGACGCCGCCCTATGTTCTCCCGCCAACCGCCAGCATTGGCCACGTCCACCTGAAGGTCTCCGATCTCGACCGGGCGCTCGCGTTCTACCAGGGTGTGCTCGGCTTCGAGCTGGTGACCCGCTTCGGATCGCAGGCCGCCTTCATCTCGGCGGGCGGCTATCATCACCACATCGGCCTCAACACCTGGGAGAGCAAGGACGGACAGCCGCCCGCACCGGGCACCACCGGGCTCTACCACATCGCCATTCTCTACCAACAACGAGAGGAACTCGCGGAGGCGCTGCGCCGCCTCGTAGACGCGCACTGGCCGCTCTCCGGTGCGGCGGATCACGGCGTCAGCGAGGCGATCTACCTCAACGATCCGGACGGCAACGGCGTGGAGCTCTACTGGGATCGCCCACGCGACCAGTGGCCGACCGACGACAATGGCAACACCATCATGTACACCCATCCGCTCGACCTGAACGCCCTCTACACCCTGCAGGCGCCAGCGCCCGTCGCCGGGCAACCGTAAGCCCGTATCCCAACCCCACGGAGAGGAAGATCCGATGCCCGAGAACGTCGTCCCCTATGAAGTCGCTCCCCATCCTGATCTCCCCGCCTTCACGGCCAGCTCCGGAACGCACATCGGGCATATCCATCTGAAGGTCTCCAACCTCGACCGCGCGCTCGCCTTCTATCAGACAGTGCTCGGACTGGAGATGCAGGAACGCATCGGTGACCAGGCCGCCTTCCTCTCCGCTGGCGGGTATCACCACCACCTTGGCCTGAACACCTGGGAAAGCCTCGGGGGCAATCCGCCGCCCGCAAACGCAACGGGCCTCTACCACAGCGCTATCGTCTACGGATCGCCAGAGGAGCTGCTCGCCGTCTTCGAGCGACTCCTTGCATTCGACATCCCGATCGCCTGGATCTCGGACCACGGCACCCATCTCGCCATCTATCTCTACGATCCCGACCAGAATGGCGTGGAACTCTACTTCGATCGCTCGCCCGACCGCTGGCCGCGTGACACCGATGGAAACCTTCAGATGACAACCGAGCGCCTGACATATGACGGATTCCGCGAGCGTATCGCCGCCGAAGTCCTCTGAGGAGGACCCAGCGCTGGCGCGCATCCATTGTGCAGAGTGCCCGAATCGGCCAGCGAAGCGCGTCGTCGTCATCTTGACGGGGTCGCGCTTCGCTCCGTATGCTGCGATTGTTACCAAACGGAGTTGTGCATCCCGGTGAATCCGGGTTCGTCAAGGAGGACCACTGCCGTCGGGACAGCGGGGTATATCCCCGTACAACTGAACCACGTGATCGTATGTCAGGTTTCGGAACGAAACGAGAGGGCTGAACATGCGTCGTACACGAATGGCAGAGCTGGTCGATGATGCCCTGAGCGGCAAGATCGGCCGGCGGAAGTTCCTGCAGGGCGCCATGGCGCTCGGGGTCTCCAGCACTGCGGCGGCAACCTTGCTGGCCGATGTCGCCGCCCAGGAGTCCACTCCCGAGGCGAGTCCCGCCGCCAGCCCCATCGCCTACACCGGGCCAGTTGGCACGCTCTCCCCCGACCGCGAAGCCTTCATGGCCGCGATCACCGAGAAGTTCCAGTTCACTGATCCCGCAACCACCGGCGGCAGCCTGATCTACACGGAAACCTCCGATATCAGCACGCTGAATACGATCATCTCTTCGGATGTCTACTCCGCTCTGATCATCGGCTTCCTCTTCGACGGCCTGGTCGCCACCAGCCCGGTCGATGGCTCGTTCGGTCCCGGCATCGCCGATTCGTGGGAGATCGCGGCCGACGGTTGCACCTACACGTTCCACCTGAATGCCGAAGCCGCCTGGCACGATGGCACGCCGATCACGGCTGACGATATCCTCTTCACCCTCGATCGCGTCCTCGACCCAGCCAGCCTCAGTCCACGCACCGGTGATGTCGCCAGTGTCGTCAAGTCGTACGAAAAGGTCGACGATCACACCCTGAACGTCGTCTCCTTCACGCCAGTCGCGCCCTTCATCGACAAGACCTTCAACCAGTTCGCAATCCTGCCCAAGCACATCTGGGAGAGCGTGAAGCCAGCGGACATGGCCTCCGACCCAGGCTCGACCGGCTCCGATGTGAAGCGTATCGTCGGCTCCGGCCCCTTCACCTTCAAGGAATGGGTGCAGAACGACCACATCACCCTCGTGAAGAACCCGAACTACTGGGACAAGGCGCACAATCCTGGCTATCTCGATGAATTCGTCTACCGCGTGATCGTCGACCCGGCCTCTGCCGTGCAATCCCTGAAGACCGGTGAAACGGATATCTTCGCGCTGGAACCATCGCAGGCGAAGGGGCTGGATACCAGCAACCCGGAGATCACCCAGTCCATCTACGATACCTTCAGCTTCACCTTCTACGCCGCGAATCAAGATCCTGCCCACACCGACCTCTTCCTGGACACCAAGGTGCGGCAGGCGCTGATGTATGGACTCGATCGTGACCTGATCGTGGAGAGCGTCCTGCTCGGCTTTGGCACCCGCGCCGATGGCACGCAACCGGTCCCGTCCCCCGCCTACGCGCCGGACAAGATGAACACGATCTACGGCTTCGATCCCGACAAGGCAAAGGCGCTGATCGCCGAAGCCGGTTGGGCCGACAGCGATGGCGACGGCATTGTCGAGAAGGACGGCAAGAAGTTCAGCTTCGAATGCCTCTATTCCGAAGGGATCACCACCTACACCCAGTTGCTGCCCTACGCGCAACAGGCATGGAAGGAGATCGGCCTCGAAATGATCCCGACCGCCGTCCCCTTCCCGACCTTGCTGGATGGCATCCTCTCGTTCAAGTACGAGATGGCGTTCGTCGGTTTCTCCTGGGGGGTCGATCCCGATCAGAGCGTCATGTTCGGATCGAACAACCTCGTGCCGAATGGGTTCAACCTCACGGGGTGGAAGAACGCCCGCTACGACGAGATCACGCCGCTGGCAACGCAGGAGCTCGATGTCGCCAAGCGCCTCGATATGATCATCGAGCAGTCGAATATCGTGAACGATGACGCCGCAATGGGGATCATCACCTTCGGGCGAAACATTATTGCCAATGGTCCCCGTGTCCACAACTATTACGCCAACGCCTACGGCGGCTTCCTTACTGTGCCGTGGGTGTGGCTCGACAAATAGCCACGTCATCCGGTTTCCCGGCAGCAGGAGCCCTCGTCCAGTGCGGACGAGGGCTCCTGTCCTGTTCCCCCAGGATTCGCATCGCACTTCCATGCACTGGCACATTCCCTCAATTTCCGATAGATTTCATCGGGTTTCCATCCTGGGCGGATTGGCCGTCCGGGTTCGAGTAACATGCCCTTCGGGGGAAGGACACAGGATGAACGACTTCGGACTCACACGCCGCCGGTTCGCCGCGGTCGCGACAAGCAGCGCCGCCGGCATCGCCGTGGCAGGGGCATTCGGAGGCAGCGCGCTTGCGGCGCGGCAGGACGCCTCCCCGGCAGCATCTCCCGTCGCGGGCGGCGACATCTTCGCGGGCATCGACCTGAAGCCAGGCATCGTGCCGACAGCCTTTGGGGATGTCACCGTGCCGGAGTACCCGACACGTATCGTTGCGATCACCGATGGCGCCGTTGACGCCGTGGCCGCCCTCGGCATCGAGATGGTCGGGGTGACCTCCAGCGCGAATTTCGAGACCGTGGCCGCCTACCTGGCCGACAAGGTCGATCCGGCTGTCACCTATGTCGGTGGCTGGGGAGAGCTGGATGTCGAGAAGATCGTCGCACTGAAGCCGGACCTCATCCTGGCTGACGCCTACCTGAACGCACAGGATGAAGGCCTCTACGACACGCTCAGTGCCATCGCGCCCGTCGTCGCGCCGACGCTCTACGAGGCAACCAGCATGGACGGCCTGCAGCGCTGGGAGTACGAGCAGCTGATCTACGGCCACGCAATGGGGAAGACCGAGGAGTCGAAGCAGCTGGCCTACGACCTGCGCGACCGCGCAGCAGGCATCGCCCCGGTGCTTGGCGACAATGCTGGCAAGAGCGTGATCGTCTTCCGACCGCAGCCGGAATTCGCCGTCGTGATGGCACAACGCTGGATCACCGGCGTCATGCTCACCTGGTCCGGGCTGGCCGGTACGCCGTTCACCGAGGAGCTGGATCCCCCGCACAGCGGCGACAGCGTCGGGCTGGAACGCCTGAACCTGCTGGACGCGGACTGGCTGTTCGCTGCGCTCCGGGACGCGGAGATGGCCGCCGAGCTGGAGGTCTACAAGGAGAACCCGCTCTTCCAGACGGTGCCGGCCTATCAAGCCAACCAGATCGTCTCCGTGTCCGGCGATCTCTGGAGCGGGGCAATCGGCATCCTGGCCGGGCACGCAATGCTGGACGATATCGAGCGCATCCTCGTGCATGGAGACCTGGAAGCCACCCCGGTCGGATAAGCCGCAATCCGGCCTGGTTTGTGATCCAGCGCGCAGGCCGATACAATGCGCAATAGTCGGCCCCATCACGATGTGGCCGATGCCTGACAGAAAACACACGATATCACCGCCGGCATGGAACCATGCCGGCGGTGTTCTGTCTCACATCCAGAATTAGCGCCGGGTTCCTTTCGCACCGCCACCCTGCCAGCTTCGCCCGGAGGACACACTATCCTCCCGGATCAGCCCCGGCTAATCGCGCCGGAGAACATCCACCGGGCCACAGGACACCGCCATGACCGCGACCGCTTCGCATCCTGCCAATCCATCGCCCGCCCCGGCTGCTCGCTCGCTCACCCGCTTCGCGTGGCTGTCGATTGCCGCCGCCATTATCACCATCACCATGAAAATGACGGCGTGGAAGCTCACGGGATCGGTCGGGCTCCTCTCCGACGCGCTGGAGTCAATCGTCAACCTCGTCGCGGCGGTGGCGGCGCTGATCGCCCTCCACGTCGCCGAACAGGAACCGGATGAGGACCACGCCTACGGGCACGGCAAGGCCGAATACTTCGCCAGCGGCCTCGAAGGGATGCTCGTCGTCGTCGCCGCGATCACCATCGTCTGGGCCTCGATTCCCCGCCTGACGGAGCCGGTGGCGATCGAGAGTGCCGGCATCGGTATCGTGGTTTCGGTGGTGGCCTCGCTTATCAATCTCTTCGTCGCGCGACGCCTCTTCCGTGCGGCAAAGGAGTACCGCTCCATCACCCTGGAAGCCGATGGCAAGCATCTGTTGACCGATGTCTGGACCTCGGTCGGCGTCGTGGCCGGCATCGGCGCGGTCGCCCTCACCGGCTGGGCACGGCTGGACCCGATCATCGCCCTCGTGGTCGCCGCGAATATCGTCTGGACCGGCTACCACCTGATGCGGCGGTCGGTGCTGGGGTTGCTGGATACCGCCATCCCTGCGGATGAACTCGCGATCGTCCACGAGATCCTGGACCGTTATCGTGCCACCGAGGGCGTGGAGACCCATGCGCTCCGCACCCGGCAGGCGGCATCCCGCCGCTTCGTCTCCATGCACGTCCTGGTGCCGAACTGGTGGTCGGTGGAACATGGGCATGAATTGGTGGAGCACATCGAGCACGATATCCGCTCCGCCCTGCCTGGCACGACCGTCTTCACCCATCTCGAACCGATCGACGATCCATCCTCCTGGGCAGATGCGGGACTGGATGGAACGGGAGCTTCCCCTGACGGCGCACAATCGACGAGCAACGACGGCGCCACACCGCATCCAGTCGCCCTGATCGTCAGAGAATGCATCGCCGCGATAGTGACGCGGCGGGTGGATCAGGAACCATCCCACGCCTGATCCCTCGCCTGCCGGTGCGGCATACTCTCCCTGCTCGGTGGGACGAGCACGCTGGACACGTTTGCCCCTCAGGACCATGCCCTGTATGCCGCTTGTAACGCCACCCTCACGCTTCATCCGTATCGCATCGCTGGAATTGGCGAGTCCCGTCCGCAAGCAGGCGTGGATCGGGATCAGCACGGCCATCGGCCTTGCCCTCGCCAAGCTCGTGGCGTGGCGATTGACCGAATCGGTCGGACTCTACTCGGACATGCTGGAGACAATGGCCGTCGCCATCGGCGCGTCGATTGCCCTCGTCGCGATCCGCGTCTCCGGGCAGCGGCCGGACGAGCGCCACCCATTCGGCCATGCCAAGGCGGAGTATTTCGCCAGCTTCCTCGATTCCGTGCTCATCCTGCTCACGATGATGCTGATCATCACGTCGGCGATCGACCGGCTGCGCCATCCCCGGCCCCTGGAAGATGGCTGGATCGGCGCCACAATCGCGCTCGGAACGTCGCTCTTCTCGCTCTACTTCGCAAGACAACTCTTTCGCTCCGCCCACGCAGAACGATCGATCTCGCTGGAAGCCGAGGCGCGGCACCTGGTCCTCTCGGCCATCGTTTCGCTGGGGGTGGTTGCAGGTGTCGTCCTGACGATGGTCACGGGTTGGCAGCGGCTGGACCCGATCATCGCCCTCGGCGTCGGCATCACCGCGGGCATCACGGGCATACTCATCCTTACCGACACCATTCAGGGGTTGATGGACACGCAGATCGCCCCAGCGCCCCTTGCCGACATCCGGCGCGTGACTGCCGCCGACGCAGCGGCGCTTGGCTTCGAGGTCCTTCACGTCCGCACGCGGACCGCAGGCTCGGAAGATTTCGTGGATGTCACCGTGAGCATGCCGGCCGACTGGACGGTCGCCCAGGCAACCACGGCGACGGCCCGGCTGGAACGCGATCTGATCGCACTCCAACCGAGCCGTTACGTCACGATCTCGCTCGGCTCCCCGCCAACGCCGGATTCGCCTACGCCGTAAGAAGGATGCGCATCGCGCGGGCTGGCAGGTCGAGCATCACCATGCCGTCGTGCACGACGGCTTCAAATGAAGGATCGAGCGCATCGACCAGCCGTGTGCCATCGGACAGGCTCACTGCCGCCGGAACGGGTGCCGGGCCGTAGGCGACGTTCAGCGCCACCAGCGCCGATTGCGTCTCCGCCCGGCGCAGATAGGCGAATTGCTCCGCCGCCACGAGCGCCTCCGTGTAGTCGCCATCGAGCAGAGCATCGCTCTCCGCGCGGATGGCCGCGAGACGCGCGACCCACCCTTCCAGCGCAGGGTCCGCCTTCTGGTCGTCCGGGACCGGCATCGCGAAGGCCGGACGCAACGGTCGATCGTCCCACCCGTCGCGCTTCTTGCCGCGATACCCCCATTCGCTCCCGTAGTAGATCGAGGGGATGCCAGGCATGGTGAAGAGCATGGCGTGAAGCGGATAGAGATTGACCGGATCACGCAGCACACTGGCAACGCGATCGACGTCGTGGTTATCCGCGAAGTTGTAGAGCGACAGGCCGCGATAGACCCCCTCCGGGCCAAACTCCCGATTGAAGGCGTGAGCGACCTCGAAAAGGTTACGGTCGTTCAGGCTGGAATAGAGACCCTTGAATGCCTGGTAGTTCGTGACCGAATCGAGCATTCCCGGCCCCGCCCACGCGGAGTAGTCGCCGTGAACGACCTCCCCGACGAGGAAGCAATCGGGGCTCTCCTCGCGGCAGACGGCGGCGAGATCGCGCAGGAAGGCCTTGTCCATCACGTCGGCGGCGTCGAGGCGGAGGCCGTCGATCCCGAACTCGCGGAACCAGAAGCGCACCGTCTCGAAGAGCCAGGCACGGACCTCCGCATTGGCGAGGTTCAGCTTCGCAAGCTCGTAGTGGAAGCTCCACCCCTCGTACATGAATGGATCGCCGAGCGGACTGCGCTGCCCGAACCGGACATTCGCGAACCAGTCGCGGTAGGGCGACTCCTCCCCTCGCTCACGAAGATCGCGGAAGGGGGCGGCATCGCGCGCGACGTGGTTCAGCACGCCATCGAGGATGACGCGGATGCCCTGAGCATGCCAGGTTGCCACCAGTTCCTTCAGGTCGTCGTTCGTCCCCAACCGCCGATCGACCGTGCGGTAGTCGATCGTGTCGTACCCGTGGGTGGCGGACTCGAAGACGGGGCCGAGGTAGACAACGTTCGCGCCAAGCGACCGGATGTGCGGGCCCCACGCGGCGAGCGCGGGCAGGCGCGAATCAATCGGGGTATCGGGCGTGTTCTCCCGCGGGGCATCGAGCAGGCCGAGCGGATAGATGTGATAGAAAACGGCCTCCCGGCTCCAATGGTGTGGTCCATCGGAAACGAGGGAACGGGGAGCCGGCAACGTGGCGACAGCCATGACTGCACTCCTTGTGGGGTGATGCGCTGGGGTATGGACGAAGGGCAGGAGACGTCGCCGTATGGGCGACCGGGTTCCGGCGTCTAGCTGTAGATGCCGTAGACGAGATGGCGGATCAGGTAGAGGATGGCGGTATCGTCCAGCGTGATTTCGCCGTGAGCGGCGAGGCGCAGGTGGATCGTCGTCATCGCAAGCAGGGTTTCGGCAGCGAGCCGCTGCTTGCCCCTGATCGCGCCCCAATCATTCACGGCAGATTCGAACAGATCCACGACCACCGCTCGCTCGCGATCCAGCCGTTCGAGCAGGATGCGGGTAGCGCGATCGTCGTGGGCGGTCAGTTCCGCGCCAAGGACCATCCAGTACAGTTGTGGATTAGCCGTCCCAAAGGCGAAGACGGTGCGGATGATCCGGCTCAGCGACCGCTGGAGGTCTCCCTCATAGGCGGCGGCAAGGGCGAGATCATCGAGGAAGGGATCGAACTGTTCTCGCAGCAATGCCTCCAGGACGCCCTGCTTGCTGCCGAAGTAGTGGTAGAGCGTCGGCTTGGTCACTCCGGCGGCAGTGGCGAGCTCCTCCACACCAACACCGTTGTAGCCACGATCGGCGAAGAGGGCGAGTGCCCGCTCCAGGATCAGCTCGCGCTTGTTTGGCGATGATGGAAGTGGAAGCGCCGTTGGGACGGCCAGTTCGTCAGCCATGCCGGAAGGGTACTCGAATGAATGGATGAGGACGGACGCCAGTGCGACCCGTCACCGGGAGAGCGTCTCATCGGAAGCACCCGACACCCGCAGTATACCGATCGGTATAGCGATGTCAAGCGGTGCGCCTCTATAGCGTGCATGAGAGACGGGGCGAGTCTGTCATCCCGAGCCCTTCGGCTGAACTCAGGGTAAACTCCGCAGCCCATGCGTCGCGATGGCATTCACGGTGCAGCGGAGTCGAAGGATCGGGTTGCACGGAGGGCGTCTCGCATGATCCACGTTTCCACCCCTCAACGCGCGCCCGTGACACCCTGCTCGGAGTGATGGCGAGTGGCTTTCTGGGCGCAATCGAAGCTTGGCTCAGTGGTTCATCTCGCTTTACCTGGCATTCCTGATCGTCGCTTGGCTCGGACCGACACGGAGTCGGTCCCTACAACAGCGCACATACGTAGGAGTCGACCCCGTGTCGGCCCGGACGCCATACAGCGTCAAGCCAGGCGAGATGAACCACTCAATGGACTATCACCGTCAATGTGTCAGGTCGGATGAACCTCCCAGGGTGACACAGGCCTACAGCCAGTTCGCGCGTTTCACCAGCGCCCAGATCAACACCGCCACCCCGAACATCAGCGCCAACGCGAAGAGATAGCCATACTGCCAGTTCAGCTCCGGCATGATCTCGAAGTTCATGCCGTAGATCCCGGCGATCATCGTCGGGCCAAAGAGGATGGCCGCCCAGGCGGAGATCTTCTTCACCTCGTCGTTCTGGCGGAGCGACGCCTCCGTCATCGCCTTCATCTCCTCGTTCTGCTGGATGCTCACCACCGCGATGTTCACCGACAGGATGTTCTGGAGCAATTCACGGAACCCGGCCACCTGCTCCTGGATCTGGATCGCATGGTCCAGCACGTCGCGGAGGTAGCGCTGCATCTCCAGCGTGACGCCGTACTTCTCGGAGCCGGCGATCAACCCGTTCAGCATCCCGACCAGCGGCTTCGTCGCCCGCTGGAACTCGATCACCTCACGCGCCAGCTCGTAGGTCCGGCGGCTGACCCCCGGATTGCCGCCGAAGACCTGGACCTCGATCTCATCGATGTCGTTCTCCAGCCCGCGCACCACCGGCCCATAGTCGTCCACCACGCGGTCGAGCACAGCGTAGAGGATCGCCTCGGGTCCGTTCGCGAGCATCTCGGGATCGTGTTCCAGCCGCTGGCGGGCGCGGCTCAACTCGGAGCCATCACCGTGACGGACCGTGATCACGAAGTCCAGCCCGAGGAAGACATGCAGTTCGCCGAACTCGACTGTCTCCGAGGTATCGTCATATCGGGCTGCGCTCAGCACCACGAAGAGCGTGTTGCCATAGCGTTCCAGCTTCGGGCGCTGATGAGCGAGCACGGCATCCTCGATCGCGAGTTCGTGCAGGTCGAACTCCTCGGCGATCAGGGAAAACTCGGCCTGGGTCGGTTTGAAGAGGCCAATCCAGGCGACCCCGCCAAGCTCCTGGCAGACCTCGTAGACGTCCGCGATCGGCGGCGTATTCGGCAAACGCTTGCCTTCGACATAGATGGCGCTGTCGACGATCATGGCGGACTCCAGGCGGCACGAAGGCGAACGACGGGCTTCTGCATGGAACGATACACGAGGAATCGACACCGCAAACAGATCGTGAACGAACCATGAAGCCGCCTCCCGCAATTCCCCCCGACACCTGACACCGCCCGGCGAACAGGGCGCTCCAGACGCATCGGCGTGCACCCCCTGTGCAGCGGGACCGGGATCGTGTATCGTTCGGATCGTGGCCGCAAGGAGTGTACGTACCCTTCCGACATCATCGATGCGAAGGCACGAGCGCGCCACCCAACGATTGCCTACGAGACCATCGTAGAACCCACGGGCCGCCATGCGTACCGGGGGAGGGGAAGGCTGGGGCGAGGCGGTCTGGTGCGAACCGGACCGCCTCGCTTCATGTCCGGAACAGGTCCGGGCAACCCGCCGGGCCGTGCGCTACGATTCCCCCAAGACAGGCGCGTCCATCCCAATCAACGGCGCCCCCACCCGGCGAGGAACCGCAGCCACCATGTCCATCGACACCACCACCCATCATCATCGCCCGCATGTCGCGCAGGACCCGGAAGAACGCTTCGACCTCGTCACGGCCGCGGGCGAGCCACTTGGCACCTCCAAGCGCCGCGCCGATGTCCACCACGACGGCGACTGGCATCGTTCGATCCACGTCTGGATCTACGGCATGGATGACGGAGCCCCCTTCCTCCTCTTCCAGCGGCGCGGATACGACAAGGACACCTGGCCGGGCGTGCTCGACACCACCGCTGCCGGGCACCTCGCCGCCGGCGAGACCGTGCCGGATGCCTTCCGGGAAATCGAGGAGGAACTGGGCATTACCCCCGCGCCGGAACGGCTGCGCTGGATCGGCACCCGCATCTGCGCCAACGAGCAAGCGCCCACCACCCTCGACCGCGAGCTGCAGGAGGTCTTCCTGCTGCGGGAGGATGCCCCACTCTCCACCTACGAACCGAGTCCCGCCGAGGTCGATTCCCTCGTGCGCCTGCCACTGGACGCCACACTCGCCTTTCTCGCCGGGGAGACCGACGGCGTGAACGGCACATCGCTCTGCGTGAAGACGGGCGAGATCGCACCGGTGACGGTCACCAGGGACGACTTCGTGCAAACGATCATCGACCGCTACTACTACCGGATCGCGATCGCCATCGCCGCCACCCTGCGCGGGGATCGGCACGTCGCCGTGTGATGCGTCGGCCGGTCGCCGGTACGCCGTATACTCGATGCAGGCAGGATCGAGAGGAGCACCCATGCACGGCCCGGCATCAAACTGGCCCCGGACAACGGCCTCGCGCCGATCGGCATCGCGCATCTGGCGCAGCTCTGCCCTGCTGTTCATCCTCCTTGGACTGCTGCTCCCGCTGCTGGCACCTGCCCAACCCACCGGCGCCCAGACCGGAAGCCCCCGCGTCGACAGCCTCACCATCAACGGCACCATCACCGCTGTCACCCGCGACATCGTCGAACGAGTGATCGATCAGGCGGAGCACAACGGCACCGAGTTCATCCTCATCTCCCTGCGCAGCGCCGGCGGCAACGCATCCGCCGCCAACGACATCGTCAGCGCCATCGGGGCGAGCCGCGTCCCGGTCGTCGTCTGGGTGCCGGAAGGCGGGCGCGTGCAGGGCGCGGCGGTGCGCATCCTGATCGGCGCCCACATCGCCGCGATGGCGCCCGACGCCACCATCCGCGACACCTCCCAGCTCGGGGATGCGCAACCGGGCAGCGCCTCCGACCGCGAGGTGGTGAGCACCTTGACAACGATCGCGACAGAACGCGGTCGCGCCACCGACTGGATCGCCGGATCGACCGCCGATGCGTTCACACTCTCCGGCGACCAGGCCGTCGCGGCGAAGGCCATCGACCTCGTCGCGACAGACTCCGGTCAGCTGCTCGTCGCCCTCAATGGGCGAAGCGTGACCGTGCAGGATCAGCACGTAACCCTCAACACCGAAGGCACCAGCCTCTCCACCGTCCATCTCACCCGCTGGGAACGGCTACGGGCGTTCATCACGTCGCCATCGGTGGCGTATGTCCTGCTCTGCTTCGGGGTGCTGGGGATCTTCCTCGAACTCGCCAGTCCGGGCGGATTCGTGGCCGGAACCATTGGACTTGCCTGCCTGCTCGTCGGGATCTACGCCTTCAGCCAGCTGCCGGTGAACGGCGTCGGCCTCGCGCTGATGGCACTGGCCTTCGTGTTGCTCGGCGTGGATCTCTTCGTCTCGTCGTTCGGAGTCCTGACGCTCGGCGGGCTGGCCTCGTTCATCGCCGGGTCGTACCTGGTAATCGATACCGACATCGTCGGCTACGATCCGGTCGCCCGCCCGGTGATCTGGACGGCGGCGGCGCTCGTGATCGCTCTCGCGCTCCTGGTCGGGTGGACGGCGCTCGGCTCGTTCCGGCAGAAGCCCCAGACCGGGCGCAAGGCGATGCTCGGCGAAATCGGAACGGTGCGGGAAGCCCTGACGCCGAACGGAATGATCTTCCTGCGCGGCGAGTTCTGGCAAGCAACCCTCGCCGCGCACGCCGGAACCGAGTCCGTGGCTGTTGGCAATCAGGTCGAAGTGACGGCCATCGATGGGCTGCTGCTCACCGTCATCCCGGCCAGCGCCGAGGCCATTGCCGCCTGGGAGCAGCGAAGTCTCCCGGCGGACGCCCGGCGCGTCCTGCCGGTGACGGGTGGCGTGGGCGACCTGCCCCGGACGGCCCACAGGCAGCGCCCGGGTACATAGGCGCATAATGGAATGCGCCCACACCACGCTGGTGCCCCGGCGACACGCCATCCAGAAAGGCTCACCGCCATGACCACCCACGTCGGACTCCTGATCCTCGTCCTGCGCGCGCTGGTGGTCATGTTCTTCCGCTGATGCACGCGCCCATACGCAGAAAGGACCTCGCCCCATGGGTATCCTGATCGGCCTGATCGTTATCGTGTTCATCTTCTTCCTGATCGTGCTCTTCGCCTCGATCAAGGTCGTGCAGGAATACGAACGCGGGGTCGTCTTCCGACTCGGTCGCCTTGCCGGTGCCCGCGGACCGGGCCTCATCCTGCTCGTCCCGTTCATCGAGCGCATGCAGAAGGTCGATCTCCGCACCGTGACGATGGACATTCCGGCGCAGGAGGTCATCACGCAGGACAACGTGACGATTCGCGTCAACGCCGTCGCGTATTTCCGCGTGATCGACCCGAACATCGCGGTGGTGAACGTCGCCGACTACATCCGCGCTACCTCGCAGATCGCGCAGACGACGTTGCGCAGCGTGCTCGGGCAGTCCGCACTCGATGACCTGCTGGCCGAGCGCGAGAAGATCAACCAGCAACTCGCCCAGATCATCGACGACCAGACCGAGCCATGGGGCGTGAAGGTCAGCATCGTCGAGGTGAAGGATGTCGAGCTGCCGACCTCGATGCAACGCGCGATGGCCCGTCAGGCCGAGGCCGAACGCGAGAAGCGGGCGAAGATCATTCATGCCGAGGGCGAGTTCCAGTCCAGCCAGCAGCTGGCCGAGGCCGCGAACGTCATCAGTCGCGATCCCGCCGCCATTCAACTGCGCTACCTCCAGACCCTGAACGAGATCGGCGCGGAGAACTCCACCACCATTGTCTTCCCGGTGCCGGTCGATGTGATCAGCGCCTTCATGGGGCTCGGCGGCGCCGCGCGGCCGACGAGCGATGGCCCGCTGCCGCGAACCGCGCCCCATCCGGACGATGTGCCGGAGCCGATCGCCGGTTCGGATGACGATGAAGATGTGGAGATCGATGGCATCGTCGGCGACTCGGTTTTCGATGATGCGTCCTCAACGCAGAACTTCGACCCGATGACCGGCGAGCCGTTGCGGAAGCGCGTCGAGCCGATCCCCGGTCTCGAAGGCGCACCCGCGCCGCGCAAGACCCCAACCACCCTCGCCTGACGATGGCTCCTTGAGCCACGGGTCACGACAGCATGGATAGTTCGTCGATCATCGAAATCGCCGCCTGGACCCTCGTGATGACGGGAGGGTCCGCGCTCTTCTTCGTGACGCAGATGGCGATCGGGAAGCGGGTGCGCGGACCGTTCCCGCTTTCCGCCGGTGTCGTGCTGCTCGTTTCGACCATCATCTCCCTGCTCGCCATCCACAACGAGCGGCTGATGGGCGCCCTCCAGCGGAATCCCGGCGATCTCGACGCGGGCAAGTTCTGGAAGCTCTTCACGCCGCTCCTGATCCAGGGCGACGGTTGGGCCGGGTTGTCCTTCAACATCCCGCTCTTCATCCTCGTTGCCTTCGTGGCGGAACGGGTCTACGGGCGGCGACGCTTCCTGCTGATGTACTTCATTCCCGGCGCAATCGGGCAATGGGCAGGATTCGCGTGGGATGGCGAGGGCGGCGGCAACTCCGTCGCCATCGCGGGCCTGGTCGGCGGCTTCTTCATGCTGGTGCTGGTCCATCCCCGCCGGGTGCCCCGCGTGGCGTTGATCATGGCCGGGCTCGGTCTGGCCGCCGCGCTGGTGATGACACTGGGCGAGGAGATGCACGGACCGCCCGTGCTGGCCGGCGCGATCCTGGGCTACGTGCTGAACCGCGCCAGCCCGATGCTCCCCCATCACGCCACTCCTGCGTAGCCAGATCCCCTCCCGTGCGATAATCGACCATATCAGTCGGATTTATCACCCCAGGAGGAGTATCGTGACTTCGCTCTCCCGTCGACAATTCGCTGCCGCGAGCGCCACCACCAGCGTCGCACTCGCCACGCTGGCCCTCGGCAGCCGGGTCGCGGCCCAAGCCACTCCGGATGCCAGCGCGGCAGCCTCACCTGCCGCTGGGGAGTGGACCTTCACGGATGATCGCGGACGCACCGTCACGCTGCCGGCCATGCCCACGAAGATCTTCGCCGATGCCGGGGCCGGTCTGGCGCTCTGGGATCTGGGGATCAAGGTCGTGGGGCTGGCCGGATATCCGAACGTCTTCGAGATCCCGGAGGGTCTGGCCGATGTGCCCTTCCTCTCGGTTGAAGATGGCCTCGACCTGGAAGCCGTTAAGGCACTTGGCACTGACCTCATCGTGTCGCAGAGTTGGGATACCGAGAACAATAACGACTTCGGCGGCATCGACGAGGGGCTCATTCCGGGCATCCTTGAGGTCGCCCCGACGGTCGGCATCCGGGCGCTGGACGTCTCCGTGGCGACCTCGCTCGCCCGCTTCGAGGAACTGGCAGGCCTGCTCGGCGCGGACCTCACGGCCGCCTCGGTGATCGACGCGAAGGCCGCCTTCGACGCGGCGTCGGACGACGTGCGGGCAGCGGTCGCGGAGAAGCCCGGGCTGAAGGTGCTGGCGCTCTCGGCAACGCCCGACGAGGTCTACATCGGCAACCCGGCGTCGGCCTCCGACCTGATCTACTTCGCGGAACTTGGCGTCGAGTTCGTGGAGCTTCAGGGGACCGCCGACGTCGTGAGCGGTCTCTTCCAGACGCTGAGCTGGGAGCAGATCAACCAGTACACCGTCGATCTGTACCTGAACGACGACCGGGCGTATTCCCTCACCGACGAACAGTTGCTGGAACAGCCGACGTTCGCGTTGCTGCCCGCCGCCAAAGCGGGCCAGATCGGCCATTGGTCGGTCGAGTATGTCACCAGCTTCCAGGGATTCACGCCGATCCTGGCCGCGCTGGCAGAGACGATCCGCAACGCCGAAATCGTCACCGGCTGATCCCACCGATGACCGGGTGTCTGAACGGCTATACGAGCTGGTCCAGGTACCCGGTCATCCGATCGAGGACGCCGGGCACGTCGTCGTGTGATCCCAGCCGGGCGAGGTCCGTCGCCACCCAGCCGAGGGCGATGGCGGCATAGAGCGTCGCCCGGCGTTCGGCCCCCGGCATCAGGTCGACGTGCCCGTATCCGGCCCAGAACGCATCGCGAAATCGTGGGTCCGGTGGCATGAGATCGAACAGCTCGATCGTGCTCTCCGACATGGGATCGGCAAACCGCGCGAATTCCAGGTCGATCAGGCCGACGATTCGCCAGGCACCCTCGGCCTGTTGCTCCACGAAGCAATGGCGCGGTCCGAGGTCGCTGTGAATCAACGCGGGCGTCGTCACGCGATTCAGCAACGCGCGGTCCGCCTCCACCGCAGCCAGCAAGTGCGCGAATGGTTCCCAAGCGAGGCCGAAGCGTTCGGCATCCGCAAGCAATCCACGCGCATCGTCATGCAGCAATTCCGCCCACGTCGCGAATGTCGATGCGTGGACAGGCCCGAATGCCAGCCCGGTCACGTCGTGGATAATCCGGCAGATCACGCCCATCTGCCGCCAGAGGTCGATCCGGGCGGCGTGGTCCATCTGCGCATTGACCTCACTCCACGGTCGTCCGGGCACGACGGTCTGCACGACCCAGTCGCGATTCACACGATCGTGCGTGCCATCAAAGCAGATCGTCCGCGGAAGGATCGCGGCAAGCTGGGGCAGGAGGGCGATGGCGGCCTGCTCGCGACGAAGGCCATCCGTGGTGAGCCAGCTCGGGCCGGCGGCAACGGCGGCAGGCGACGGCGCGACGCGGAGGATGACCCGCCCCCGCCCCTCGACCGAGAGCATCCAGACCTCGTTGACCGTACCGCCCCCCACCGGAATGGCATCCTGCAACGTCGCATCCTTCCCGAAGGCACGGCGGGTGATCGCCAGGAGCTCGTCGGGCGTGAGGACAGGATCGGCGGAGGCGGTCGGCACCGTGGAAGGCATGGGGATTCCTGATCGCGATGGAGCGTCTGCCGTATCGGCACACACGGAGTATCGAACGACCTCCCATCCGCTGCCATGCCCAAATCCCGGACACGGACTCGACAGGATGGAACGGGCTTTCTATGCTGGGACCTAGACAACACCGTTCGTCGCGCTCATGCGTTTCAATCGACGATGCAGGTGCGCTCCGGGTGCCGGATGCGCGGCCAGGCCGCCCCTCGGGCGCGGTCGTGGATCAGGAGCCTTCGATGACCCAGCACTCCACCGCCCCCCTCTCCCGTCGCCGCACGCTGACGGCCGTCACCGCCAGCGCCGCCGCCGCGCTCGTCGTCTCCCGCGCCACCGCCGCCCAGGACGACACCCCGACTCCGGAAGGCACGCCCGGCATCGTGAGCATCCAATCCACCACGCTCGGCCCGATGCCAACCACCGGTGCGATCCGGGGTGCTCCCGTCGGCACGCAACCGACGGGTGTGGTCGCCGTCACCGCGACGCAGCCCGCCGCCATCCAGGTACCAACTGCCCAGATCGACGCCAAGATCGAGATCCTGAACATCGTCAACGGCGTGATGGAGAATCCGACCGGCCCCTGGGTCGTCTCGTGGTACCAACAGACCGCGGAACTCGGCGAGATCGGCAACGTCGTCCTTGCGGGTCACGTCGACTACTGGAACGTCGGACCGTCCGTCTTCTACAACGTCCGCAACCTCACGGAAGGCGACGAGATCACCCTCACCGGCGACGATGGCGCAACCTACACCTACGCCGTCCAGACGAACGACACCTACGGCGTGCAGGATCTGATCGGCGGCAAGCTCTCCGAGGTCGTCAGCCCGACCGAAACCTCCGTCCTGACGATGCTCACCTGCGGCGGCGAGTTCGATTACGTCAACGGCGAGTATCTCTCGCGCACGGTTGTCCGTGCCGCGTTGAAGCCAGCCGAACCCGCGTCCTGAACCCCAGGCCCTGGCGGTCCGCTGCCGGAAGGAATTGGGGGATGTCCACCATGAACGCGACCTCTCCCCGGAGTACGCTATTGGCATGGAACCGGCACCCCGAACTCCCTCCCCGACCCCATCTCCCCCCGGGGACGCCGGTTCCCGCGAAGAAGCCCCGAACGGCATTCGCGCCGCCGCGCCTGATGACCTGACCGACGCTGCTCGGGTCTATCAGGCCGCGGCTCGGGACCTCTTCGAGCGCCGCCAGGCCGAACGCAATCCGTGGCACGATCCGGCAGCCCGTGACTTCGACCTCCAGGCCGCAATCGCGACCCTCACCCGCATCGTCGGGGAGTACCCCGGTGCCGTGCAGGTGGCTGAGCGGCACGGCGAAATCGTCGGTGTCGGCGCGGTGGTGCTGCGAGAGCGGCACGCGCACATCCTCTTCCTCTTCGTCTCGCCGGAATGGCAACGCAAGGGGATCGGGCGCGATCTGCTCCTCCGACTGCGGACGGTGATTGCCGACGCCGGGGCCGAGGTGGTGACGCTCACCGCTTCGGAAGACCGGCGGGCATGGAGTCGTTACCTCGCGATGGGGTTGCATCCCGGTCCGCCGCTGGTCTCGATGCGGGCGCTGGCGCCGGTACTGCCAGACCTGCCGTGGCAGGATGGCCTGGAGCCACGCGCGCTCGCCGTCGACAGCCCGGATGTGCTGGGCACGGTCGGCGATCTCGACCGGTTGGTGAAGGGCGTGCGGCGGATGAGCGATCTCCATCGCTGGCTGGCCGAGGAGGGCACGCACGGCGACCTGCTGCTCCGACGGCGGGACGGAAGGCCTGTTGGCTATTACGTCATTTCCCGCGACGAGCGGTTCGGGCGAATCGGCCCGGTGGTCGCCATCACACCGCAGGACGTCGGCGATGTCGTGCGGCGAGCGCTGCACGCGGCCGGCAGGCTCGATCCTGGCAAGGAGCTGATCTGGCGCGCCGATGTGCCGGGCCAGAACCGCGAGGCCATCGCGCCACTGATGGCGGCGGGCTTCCATCCGTGGAACCTGTTGCCCTGGTTCTCGAATGGCGACATCGGCCTCTGGGACCGCTATATCGTGCGGGACGAGGATCTTCTGTAACCGACCAATCGGGCGAACGCGCCCACGCTGCCGGAAACCGGCAGAAGCGCACCCGGCAATGGGTGCAAAAGGAGGAACCTCGTGCTCAACCTTGGCATCTATCGTTCGAAGAAGAACAAGTGGATCTTCGGGGTCTGCGGCGGCATCGCCGAGCAGTTGGGCATCAACCCGATGTGGGTTCGCCTCGCGGTCGTGGGACTGGCGATCTTCGTGCCGGGCGTCAGCGTCTGGCCGGTGGTCGCGCTCTACGTGATCCTTGGCATCGTCCTTCCCGTACGCGACGACTCGACGTTCGACTTCTAGCCCCCGTGCGCGGGAATGCTCCCCATCCCGAAAGCCGGTCCGCTCCTGTACGGGGCGGACCGGTTTCATGTTCCCGGAGCGAGCGGTGGCATCGCGTCAATCCCGAACACGTCCTTCAGCGCCAGCCGCATCGCGTGATAGCCGCCCATCCCATGCACCGCCGGACCGGGCGGCGTTGCCGCCGAGCAGAGGTAGACGCCAGGCAAGGGAGTTCGCCACGGCGCTGGCGAGAAGACGGGGCGCTTCACGAGCTGCCACACCGAGACTTCCCCGGACGCGATGTCCCCACCCGGATAGTTCGGATTGGCCGTCGCCACCTCCATCGCACGCGTCGTCCGCTGCGCGAGGATCATCTCCCGGAAGCCGGGAGCAAAGCGCTCGATCTGACGGACGATCGCCTCGCTCCGATCCTCGAACGATCCACGCGGCACATGCGTGTATGCCCAAAGGGTGTGCTTCCCATCAGGCGCGCGCGATGCATCGAACAGTGACGGCTGCGTCACGAGGACATACGGGCGATCCGGATGCTTGCCGGCAAGCACGTCCCTTTCGGCAGCAGCGATCTCCGCCCGCGTGCCGCCAAGGTGAATCGTCGCAGTCTGCGCGAGATCCGGATGCGACCACGGAACGGGCGCGGAGAGCGCGAAATCGACCTTGCAGATGCCTGTCCCGTATCGGTACCGGCGCAGCGCTTTTCGGTAGCGATCCGGCCATCGATCCCCGCCGATGGCGAGCAGCCCCGACACCCCCACATCGAGCAACGCCGCCTTCGATCCGGCGACCTCGTCCAGATCCGCCACCTCCACGCCAAGCACGATCTTTCCACCATGCGCCACGAGATCCGCCGCCAGCGCGTCCGCAATCGCCTGGCTGCCGCCCACCGGAATCGGCCAACCGCGGCCATGTCCATGCGTCGCAAGCACCAGCCCGACCGAGGCCGTCGCGAGGGAAGGATGGGCGCCCGCCATGTGCGCCGCCGCGCCGGTGAAGAGGGCCGGGGCGATTTCCCCGCTGAATGGCGCGTTCCAGCCGCGACCGCCTTCGGCCAGGGTGCGGAGGCCGAGGCGCATCATCGTGCGCAGGTGGCGCGGGCGTTGGAAAAGCGTGCCTCCCGTAATCGCCCCGACCGCCTCAATCTCGTCTACCAGCGGACCGAAGAGGCGTTTCCAGGCCGGACCGTCCCCTCCCAACGTGTCGGCAGCCCGGTCGAGGTCACGCCAGGCGATGCCGGCCCGGCCGCCATCGAGCGGATGACCGTAGGAGACATCCGGCACGATCATCGAGACGCGGCGTTCCAGCTCCCACGCGCGGAAGAAGGGCGACGCGAGCGCCATCGGATGCACGGCGGAGCAGACATCGTGATGGAAGCCGGGCACGGTAAGGTCCACCGTGCGGAGGCCACCGCCGATGCGACCCGCCCGCTCGATCAGGCGCACGGAGAGCCCGGCCCGCGCCGCGATCACCGCCGCCGCAAGCCCGTTCGGCCCCGATCCAACGACCGTCACATCGACATTCATGCACACCCTCCATTTCGCGCACCGGGTACCGTCACCGACGATGCCCGCGATTGTCGTGCCGCTGATAGATCGCGGCCGAGAGGAGCATGCACGGGGAAGACACCTATGCGTGGAGGGCATCGCCAGGATCGGGCATGGCGTTTCGAGGCAACGGGCCGGGGAGAACCGGCTGGCGGCGCCCCTGACACCAGGGGAGCGATTCGCGACCGAGGGAACGCTGCTCGACGACGCGAACGACTCGGTCCGGATGCTGGCGTCGTTGCGAGCCGATCCCACACCGTACGTCCGCAAGTCGCCTGTAACGAACTGCGGAACATCGGCAAGAAACACCCGGACCTGACTACCGCCGAACTGGCGACGTGGGACCGGGCGGACCAGCCAACGCTCGGGACGTGGAACCTCGCGCCCGCCTGCTCAATCGCCGACACCGGAATGAATCAGGATGCGAGACGCATCGGATTCTGCGTGGCCAACTCGATGAGATGCAAGAGTTCCGGAGTCATGCGATAGCCGCCTTCGTCCTCTTCCGGAACAAAAAGGACTCGCCGGGTGCCATCGGGAAGATGCGCCGTGGATTCATCATCGGGTGCTTCGGTCAGGATGGTCAGCGACAGGGTGCGGGCCACGGCATCCCATGCTGCATCGACGCGATCTTCCAGATCCGTATCGACCGCCTGTGAGAACCACGCCGGAAAATCACCTGGCATTTCCCCCGGCTGCCGAAGGAGGACAACCTTGGCATCTGCCGGGATAGGCATCCGCCCATCTGCGTCATCGACCGTCACCAAGCCTGGATCGATCCCGAATGCACGAGACACAGCGATGCGAAGCCGATTCCGATCCGGCTCGTCCTGAACCAGAATGTCCGTTGCTCCAACCATGCTCATGTCAGTTCACCTCGATCCGGATTTACCATAGTGCCATCGCCACCAGCCGGTCATCCTCGGTAATGTCGAGTTCCCGGCTCATGCGATAGTCGGCAGCATCACTCGGCCCATTATAGGCACGGAGAATGGTGAGGGCGCGAAAGGCCCCGCGGCTCAACTCGACGATCCCCTCACCCCGCATCGGGAAGGTGCGTCCATCGTCGTGCATGCCGTAGATCCGGCCATGCACCAGAACCTGGCGGGTGGCGGGATCGAAACGTCCGCAACCCTGATTGATCGCATCGATATCTGCACGCACATCGACACCCGGCAGGATGATCGAGTTCTCTTTCTGCGGCTTGTGATTCGCAGAGATGGACGTCAGCACATGGCGAGGATGAGGTCGACGCGCGACGAGACCGGGCGAACGGCGTTCGCTGGTCGGACCATCGGACTCCACCCTCGCTACTCCACGTCGTCGGCGGGATAGCGGAGGCCCCAGCTGGCGCGGAGACCATCCATGAGCGCCATCAGCGCGATCGACTCGCGCAGCGGCATGACGTCCGATTCGCGCTTCCCGGCCCGGATCGCATCGCCGACGGCCATCGCCTCATACTGGTAGCCGAGCGTCCCATCCTCCGGCCAGGAAAACGACTCGGGATCGCGGCCATTGCGGTGCAGCGTCAGGTCCTGCCCCTGCCACCAGCTCGCACCCAGGTCGATACGACCAGCCGTGCCGATGATGCTCGCCGTGTTTGCCGGGACACCCCGAATCGTCGCCAGCATGCTGGACGTGACGCCATTGGCATGAACGAACGAGATGGCATCCTGCTCGTCGGCACCAGTGGGACCGAGATTGGCAACCGAGGAGACCTGTTCCGGCATCCCGAAGAGGAAGCAGGCGATGGAGATCGGATAGATCGTGCCATCGAGGAGGATGCCGCCGCCCTTCGCGAGGTCGTAGAGGCGATGCGCTGGGTCGTTGTTGCCCTTCCAGCCGATGGTGGCCGAGAAGCCGACCGGCTCGCCGATCGCACCGTCGGCCACCAAAGCCTTTGCCTTCACGATCGTCGGCCGGAAGCGCGCCCACATCGCCTCCATCAGGAAGCGGTCCTTCCGCCGCGCGAGGTCCACCATCATCCGCGCCTGGGCCGCGTTCATCGCGAACGCCTTCTCGCAGAGCACATGCTTGCCCGCGTTCAGGCAGAGCATGGTCGCTTCCTTGTGCCACGGATGCGGGGTCGCGATGTAGATCACGTCCACATCGGGATCGGCGGCCAGCGCCTCGTAGGAGGCATGCCGAGTGGCGATGCCGAAACGCTCCCCGAACGCCTCCGCGCCGGCCCGCGTACGCGATCCGACGGCCTGGACAACCGCGCCCTCGGCGGCCTTCTGCACGTCGTTGACGAACTTCTCGGCGATGCGCCCGGTGCCGAGGATGCCCCAGCGAATCGGCGTCAGGTCTGGCGTGGTTGTGGTCATGTGGGTACCCCTCTCGATGAACGGCGAATGGCTGTGCCGCTACTGTGGCACAGCCATTCGGTCTCCGGAAGGGGGCAGACGATCCTAGTGCGGCCCCATCGTGGCCACGTCCTCCGTGCCGCAGGGGCCGCCGCCGGTGTTCACGTCGATGGCGACCTCCTCGCCCGCGAAGGTGAGGATCGGTCGGTACCACTCCGACATCCGCTCGCTGGAGCGCCCGATGTAGTGGCAGATGAACGATCGGCGGAAGCGATCCTTGCTCACGTTCGGACCGGAACCGTGGACGAGCGTGCCGTTGAAGAAGAGCATGTCGCCCGGCTCCATGTGGACCGGCACCTTCTCCAGGCCCGGTGGGGGCGGCACATACTCCCGGGTGAAGGAGACACTGCTGTCCGCTTCCTCCGGACAGAAGAGGTCCATCGCATGGGTGCCCGGCACGACCTCCAGACAGCCGTTTTCGTCGTCCACCACATCCAGCGCCAGCCACGCCGCGATGCACGTCCCTGGATCGACGTTCAGGTAGAAGTTGTCCTGATGCAGCGCCTGGCCGCGTCCGCCGGCGGGCTTGAAGTAGAGCATGCTCTGCGCGGCCAGCGGCTCCTCCCCGAAGAGATCGCTCAGCACCGCTTCCAGCCGCGCATCCAGCAGGTAGGTTCGCGCCACGTCGTTCACCCGATGCGGATGCATGATGCGCGGGTACATCTTGAGCGGATCGCCCTTCGCCTCCTCGGCCGACTTCGGGTTGAAGAAACCAGGGATCGGCCCTTGCGCGTGCATCTCCATGAAGGTGTCAACGAGTGCCTGCACCTCGTCCGGGCGATAGAAACCCTTCAGGACAAGGTGTCCGTCGCGATGGAAGGTCTCCAGTTGCTCCGGCGTGAGGGCGCGGAGATTGGTCGATGTCGTCACCATGGGATTCTTCCTACGATAGGCGAAGCATGAAACGAGCGTGGGTGTTGGTTGCGCGTCATGATACGCTCCGCTCCGCATGATGCAAGCACCCCGAAAGGACCATTCAACAATGCCCCGTCCGCTGACGATCGCGATCTACGCCCCTTCCGGCGCCGGAAAATCGCAATTGGCGAAGCAGACCGCCGCCCTCCTCGGTGAGGATGCCGCGTGCCGGGTGGCCGTCGACAACTTCCTGGTTCCCCGCCCGCCGGATATGCCTCGGGCCGCCTTCGACCGCCTGCCGCTCCGCTATGACTGGGATCTGCTGGCGGCCCGGCTGGCTCTCCCGCTCGGCACGGCGACCTCCGCGCCGGACGTCGACTTCGCGACCTTCTTCCGGCGTGCAGACACCGGCGGACCGCTCTTCACCGTACGTCCGGTGATGCTGCTGGATGCGATGGAACCCTATCCGGGGGCCGATGCGCGGGTGTTGCTCGATGTGCCGGAGGCCGTGCGGCTGGACCGCATCGCCGACCGCGACATCCGCTGGGGAACGGACGTCCGCGAGCGGACCGGGCACCTGAACACGACATGGGCGCGGGTGCTCGGTCTGGACGTGGTGCCCGACCTCATGCTGGACGGGGAACGTCCACTGGAGGAAAACGCGGCGTTGCTGTCGGCGTGGATTCGTTCGCAACGGAAGAAGATTGAGCCTGTTCGGTGAGCCTCCCGCGCCATCTCGAAAGACACCCTGCGCTTCGGCGGCTGCGGCGCTCTGCTCCCCCATGCCATCGGGGAGCGCTACGGCTCCGTGGAAGCGGGGAAGGCGAAGGGGATTTCCGGAGTCGGGGAACCGTCGCCGGGACGCGGCGCGTGATCGGGCGCTTGCAGATAGCCGATGATGACGAGGAGGCCAATCGCGGCGAAGGCAATGCCCGCGCCGCGTTGCTTCTTCGATAGACGGGCCATCATCACGCCCGCAAGCGCGATGATCAGGCACATGCCGATCACGATGACATCGGTCGAGGTCATGGCTGGGCGATGCGATAGGCCGGGGTGCCGTAGGCCTCCGGATTGTCCTCCGGCGAGCCAGACTCGATCACGATCTTGTCGGCCTGGGAGACGTAGTAACCGAACCCATAAATGAAGATGGCCGTAATGATGCAGACCATCCCGAAGGAGTACTGCCGGCGGCGGATCATGAAGGCAAGCCCCACGACCACGAGAATGGTCGCGATCACGATGTACCCGACGATCTGAACCATCTGATTGGTGGAATCGCTCATCCTGTATCGATGTCCCTAGAGAGAAGCGGGGCGCGAACGGCCCCAAAGCGAAGGGTGACTGTCCCTCTCAGGATACCCGACGCCCTTCCCCGGCGCGACCGGCTCGTTCGGAGGCAGGGCACGGACGCACATTCTGTCACGCTGGCCGCGTGGTAGGGTGGTCCTGTCGCCGACGCATCATCGCAGGAAGGGACCGCCGCATGACGCACATCCACCGATCGTCCCCCGACGCCATTCGCCTGACCCGCCGCGCCGCGTCCCTCGCCCTTGCAACAGGCGTCGTCCTCGCCGCGATGCCATCCACCCGGGCTGAGCAGGCGACGCCCTCACCGGCTGCACCCCGCGCATGGACATCCGGGTCGCCCTTGCCGATAGCCCGATCGGAGTTTCCCGCGACGGCCCTCGACGGCATGATCTATGTCGCCGGGGGATTCGGTGCGGAGACGGCGTTCACCCGGCTCGACCCGCTCACCGGGGCATGGAAGGACCTCGTGCCCCTGCCCGCGCCGCGCCATCACCTCGGGCTGGCCGCGCTGGATGGCGGAATCTACGCCATCGGCGGTCACGACGACCGGCATTCCGCCACCGAGACCGCCTGGCGCTACGACCCCACCACCGACACCTGGAACGATCTACCTCCCCTGCCGCAGGGACCGCGCGGAGCCCTCGGATGTGCGGCGCTGGACGGTCGGATCCTCACGGTCGGTGGGTCGTCCGGCGACCTCTCCGGACCGGCGACGGCGGATGTCGCGGCCTTCGATCCCGCATCCGGATCGTGGTCGATGCTGCCGCCGATGCCGACCGCGCGCGAGCATCTGGCCGTCGCCGTTGCGGGAAGCGTGCTCGTCGCGATCGGCGGACGCGACGGCGGCCGGTTCGACCCCACGATGGACACCGCCGTCGAACGGTACGACCCGGCATCCGCGACGTGGAGCACGGGCTCGGCGATGCCGGACGGACGCTCCGGGATGGGCGTCGCGACAGATGGGGCGTCCATCGTGATCCTCGGCGGCGAAGGACGTGAAGGAAACGCCGGCATCTACGACCGGGTCCAGCGCTACGATGTTGCGGCAGATACCTGGAGCGACCTCCCGAACCTTCCGGTCGCACGACATGGGATCGCAGCAGCGATCGCCGATGGGGTGCTGTATGCCATTGGCGGCAGCACCAGCGCCTTCACCGTGGAGAACACCGACGAGGTCGACCAGCTGACCCTCCCCCTGGCTGGCTGAGCGGCCCGTCTCCCGGCTGGCATCGGCCAGGTACGGCGAGACAGATCGCGGGACGCCCACCGACCACGCCCGCTTACCCCGACCACTACCACCACCACTACCACTACAATGACCGCAGAACGATTCGCACCCAGAACCGGGTACGCGCATGCAGGACGGGTATCGATGAACGTGCTCGGGTTCGGCGGGGGGAACGATCGCAAACGGGGACCGAACGAGCGCGTCGCCGTGATCGGCCTCGGGCGGTTCGGGGGCAGCCTGGCACGGACACTCACCGAGCTCGGCTACGAGGTGACCGCCGTCGACCTCGACGCCCAGATCGTGCAGGAGATCGCCGATCACGTGACGCTGGCCGCGCAAGGCGATGGCACCGATCAGGAACTGCTGCTCCAGCTTGGCATCGAGCAGTCGGATGTCGCCATCGCCGCACAGTCGGAGAGTCTGGAGGCCAGCGTCCTCACCACCCTGCTGCTGAAGAAACTCGGCATCCCGTGGGTGGTCGCCAAGGCGAAGACCAGCCTTCACGGCGAGTTGCTGCGCAAGGTCGGGGCGGACCGGGTTGTCTTCCCGGAGCTGGACGCGGGCAGACGTCTCGCGCACTCGCTGGGCGTGCGCCACATCACCGACTATCTTTCGCTCTCCGCCACCACCGGCATCGCGAAGCTGGAAGCTCCGACGACGCTGATCGGCAAGACGCTGGGCGAATGCACCTCCTCCCTCTCGACCAAGATCAATGTCCTGCTCATCAAGCGGGGGGCCTCCCTGATCACGGTGCCGCACTATCAGGAAGTGATTCAGGCTCGGGATGAGCTGGTAATCGTCGGGGCCGACGCCGATATCGAGGAGTTCGTCGCCCAGTCCCGCCAGCCGAGCGTCTGAGTGACGAGGCATTCCCACCCACCGTGCACCGGAAGGATGTCCTGATCGTGCCCGACGATCCGATCCCATCCACCCACGATTCCCCGGACCGCTCCGGCCACCCCACACCCGATTCGGCACGCACCACCCCACGCGTCGTGCGGAAGACGGAGCCATACAGGCGATTGCCCGGCAATCGGGTCGTGCGCAAACGGCTGGACGCCACCCAGATCATCGAGATTCCGGAAGATCCCGTTCATCAGGCGGCCCCGACAATCCAGGGCCACGCCAAGCTCTTCGTCGGAGGATTCCTCCTGGTGGTGGCGTTCGGGGCGCTGCTGCTGATGCTGCCGATCGCAAACGAACACGGGCAACCGACCAAGCCGGTCGACGCCATCTTCACGGCGATGTCGGCATCTGCCGTCACCGGGCTGTCCGTCGTGGACACCCAGGATCACTGGAGCCTCTTCGGGGAGGCCGTGATCCTCGTCCTGATGCAGCTGGGCGGACTCGGCTTCATGGTCGGCGCGTCGATCGTGCTCGTCTCCCTGGGGCGGGGAAGCAGCCTGCGCGACGCGATCATGTTGCAGGACGGCTCCCCGGCCATGTCGCTGACCGAGGCGGTCAGCCTCTCCAAACGCATCCTCCGCTTCATCTTCATCACGGAAGCGATTGGCGCGGTGTTTCTGACGATCCGTTTCCTGCGCGACGAAACGCCCCTTGTGGCGATCTGGTACGGCATCTTTCACGCCGTCTCGGCCTTCTGCAACGCAGGGTTCGACCTGCAAGGCAACTTCCAGTCTCTGAACCGCTACGAGACATCGCCGTGGATCAACGTGACGATCATCGCGCTGATCCAGGCCGGGGCGCTCTCCTACATGGTGCTCGACGATGCCTGGAAGACACGAAAATGGTCGCGCTTCCAGCTCGACACGAAGCTCGTGCTGCTGACGAATGCGATCCTCGTGGCCGTCGGGGCCGTTCTCTTCCTCGCGACGGAGTGGAATGCCGGGCTGGCGCACACGCCCGACTGGGCGCGACCGATGGTGGCGGTCTTTCAGAGCGCGTCGATCCGCACGGCGGGGTTCACCACGGTCAGCTTCGGGGATGTCCACTCGCCGACGGTCTTCCTGTGGATCGGAATGATGATGATCGGCGGCGCATCGGGATCGACAGCGGGCGGAATCAAGCTGGCGACGGCGGCGGTGGTCTTCGTGGCCGTGGTGAACACCCTGCGTGGTGAGACCCAGACGCAGATCTTCAAGCGGCGCATTCCGACCTACCTCGTCTTCCGGGCGATGGCGATCATCTCCGTGTACATCCTCGTCCACTTCGTCTTCTCGTTGCTGCTCGGCTTCACGGAAGACGTGCTCCAGCCGAACAGCCTGACGTTCCTGGACCTCATGCTGGAGACGATGAGCGCGGCGGCGACGGCGGGCCTGACGACGGGGATCACCCCGGACCTCTCCACCGCCGGCAAACTGATCGTCTGCGCGGCGATGTTCTTCGGGCGGTTCGGACCAATCACGCTCGTCTACGCGCTCACCCGGCGGCAGGGTGTGACGCGCTACAAGTACCCGGAAGCCCCGATCCGCATGGGGTAGCCCCGATCCTGCGGTCCTCCGGCTATGGCAGGACCGCCGGAATGACCGGGATCTCCAGCGATGACGGGCGCTCGGAGGACCAGTGGATCGTCACCTGGCCTTTCGGACTCGGCACATAGTGGGTCGGGAAGTGCCCGAAGACGGGATTGCGCGGCTCCAGGTACCGCCCCGCGACCAGCACCCGCAGCGACTCCCCCGCGCGAAACAGCGTGGCGGACGAGGTCAGCGGGATCACGACCTCCACGACCTCGCCGGAACCCAGCGGCTGCTGCGTGCGAAACGTGTGCTCGGGTTGATGGGGCCGGCTGCGAGCCGGATCGATCTCCCGCAGCGCGGCCCGGAGTCGCCCCGACGCGACGCGATCCCGCCCATACCCATACGATCCCTCGAAGGGCACGTAGGTTGGTCCGGACCATTTCTCGACGCCCACGAAGAGCGACGGATCATCCGTACCGGTCGCCGACACCCACAGCCGCAACGTCATCGGGCCGCTGAGTTCCGTGTCCTCCCGGAAATCGTGGCGGAACACCGCCGCATCGCGCCGGAGGTCGAACGTCACCGTGCCATCCGACGTTGGCGTCTGCCCGCTCAATCGCCCGTCCCCGGCGAGGTAGAGTTGCTGCCAGCGGGTTCGCTCCAGCGGCCATGCGGTCTCCTCGCGCACCGCGACGACGTGATCACGGGTGTCGCGGATTTCCAGCCGCATGGAGGGAGGTTTCAGCACATCCCGCCCGCGCAGGTAGCGATCGAAGAAGGCGAGTTGCGCCCGCTTGGCATCCTCGCCGTAGAAGGTCGCCCACTTCGGGCCGCGATGGGCGTAGGCAAACCGGTCCGACGATCCTGCTTCCTGGAATGCCCGCATCGATCCGGTGCTGTGAAGGTTGTTGTCGGAAAAGCTCGTGCAGACCAGCATCGGCACCGTGATGCGCGAGAGATCCGGCATCAGCGCATCCCACCAACCATCGTCCAGCGGGTGCTTGCGCCGCTCTTTCGCAATGTCATCTCGAATCCGCGCCACGCGCCGGGTCATGAAGAGCCAGATCCGCGCGAAACCGTCTTCGACGATTCCGCCGGAGGTGAAGAAATCGCGGTAGGCATCCGTGAATCCTTCCCACGGGCAGATCGCCTTCAGCGCGGGCGGGTTCAGCGCCGCGACCTTGTACTGGGAGATCGCGAGATACGAGACGCCCAGCATCCCGACATTCCCGTTCGACCACGGCTGGGCCGCCGCCCACGCGATCAGCGCCTC
The DNA here is from genome assembly GCA_049840815.1 of Thermomicrobiales bacterium. Lineage (GTDB taxonomy): Bacteria > Chloroflexota > Chloroflexia > Thermomicrobiales > UBA6265 > JASGDN01. Next base: position 290,307 of record JASGJI010000011.1, read on the forward strand.
GATGTCGCGCGCCTCCTGATCGGAGAAGAGATCACCCGTCCCTCCGGAGTGGCCGCCCCCTCTGGTATCCGCATTGATCACCACGTAGCCCTGGGAAACCCACCAGACGGGATCGGGTGCTTCCCAGCTCGTCTGATCCGAAATGCGGAGGGGTTCTGACTGGTTCATGATCCGGTACTGCGGATTGAGCGACCAGCCGAAGCGCGTCTTGCGCGGGAGTTCGTCCTTGCCATACGGACAGGCGGAGAGGATGACCGGAAACGGCCCCTCCCCGGCGGGACGATAGACATTGAGGCGGAGGACCACGCCATCATGCATGGTGACGCCGACATCGTGATCCGCGATCAGGTCCGCTGGCGCCGGGGAGACCGTCACCGGCGGCCGGAGCATGGCCCGCACGCGGCGACGCGCATACGCGAATGCTCCGGGTCTCCGCCACGGTCGATCGTGGGTCGGCATCGTTCAGAACTCCCATGAAATAGAGTGGCACTCAAAACCATTTGACTGGCACTCTACATCACGGATACGATGCTGTCTATGGCTATCGACGAACACGACGGCTTGAGCCGTCAGCAACGGGTGGGCGCCGCCTCCCGCCGAGAAACCCGCAATCGCCTCCTCGCCGCCGCCGGGGAGGAGTTCGCCCGGAATGGCTATCAGGCGACCACGGTCTCCGGCATCGCCAGCGCGGCGGGCGTCTCGCTCCAGACGCTGTACCTCGCCTGGGGGAGCAAACGCGCCCTCTTGCGAGCGACCATGGAACGCATGCTGGCAGGGGGAGAAGGCTCTCCGGAGGATGCGGCGCTCCGCTTTGCCGGCCTCGCGCCGGACACGCTCCTGACCGAGCTCGCCGCTACGGTGTCGGAGATCGCCGCGCGGGCCGCGACCGGCTGGGCGCTCTATCGGGAAGCAGCGGCGGTCGACCCCGAAATCGCCGCCGACTGGGACCAGCTTCAACGCTTGCGTCACCGCCTCTTCGAACGCATCCTGAGCGAGATCCCCGACGAAGCGCTACGCCCCGGCCTGACACGATCCACCGCCATCGATACCGCCTGGCTGATCGCCAGCCCGGATAGTCACGACCTGCTCGTCCGTCGCCTCACGTACACTCCGGAGGCATTCCAGGCGTGGATGCGGCACACCCTCACCTCGGCGCTCCTGGCACCGGGCGAGTAGCCACTCCAGACCCATCGCCGGCCCGTCGTCTTGTCCCATCCAGGATTCCCGCCCATGCGCGCCATTCTCTACGATGCCTTCGGAGCCACCCCTCGCCTCGTCGACCTGCCCGCGCCGAAACCCTCGGCGGCGGGCGTGATCGTGCGGGTCGAGACGACCGGCCTGTGCCGGAGCGACCTCTTCGGATGGCAGGGAAAGGACAAGGACATCGTCCTCCCGCACGTCCCCGGGCACGAGCTGGTCGGGACCATCGTGCGCATGGGGCCGGAGGTGGCACGATTCCGGGTCGGCCAGCGGGTGACGGTGCCGTTCGTCTGCGCGTGCGGGCATTGCCCGGAATGCGATCGCGGGCAGGGGCAGGTCTGCCGCAACCAGACGCAACCCGGATTCACACATTGGGGCTCCTACGCCGAGGAGGTCGCGATCCATCACGCGGATGTGAACCTGATCCCGGTGCCGGAGGCGGTCGAGGGCGGGGCGGCGGCGCTGCTCGGGTGCCGATTCGCGACCGCGTTCCACGGCCTGACGAACCAGGGGAAACTCCAGCCGGACGAAACACTGCTGGTGGTGGGGTGCGGCGGCGTGGGCCTGAGCGCGGTGATGATCGGCGTCGCGCTGGGGGCACAGGTAATCGGTGTAGACATCTCGCCGGCAGCACTCGAACGAGCGCGACGCTTCGGCGCGGCGGAGACGATCGATAGCACGGGCCTTTCCCGCCAGGAAGTCCTGCACGCGATCCGGCAGATCGCCCCGGACGGCGTCGATGTCTCGGTGGAGGCGCTGGGGCGGGAGGAAACCGTCGCGACCGCGATTTCCGCGCTCGGGATTCAGGGGCGACACGTCCAGATCGGCCTGCTCTCCGAGGACCCGCGCATCCCGATGCCAGCGGTGATCGCGAAGGAGCTCGCCGTGCTCGGCAGCCACGGAATGGCGGCGCACGGCTATCCCGCGCTGCTGGACCTGATCGCCGCCGGGAAGCTGCGCCCGCAGGACCTGATCGAAACGCGGATCGGCCTGCCCGAGGTGCCCGCGACGATGGAAGCAATGCGGGCCGGAACGTGGGTGGGCGGCGTCACCGTGATCGACATCTCCCCGGCCTGATCCCCGCCGCTTGACGGCACCGCGTGACGATCCTGATACTCCGCAACGGGATACCCATTCAGGCGTCGATGGCAAGGGCACGTTCTCAGGGGAGATGGCACCGGTGAGCGACGTGATGAGCGGCGAATCGACAGAGAACGCCGACACGCTCACTGCGGCACGCGACTATCTCCGCGCCCTGACCAATTGCCCCGATGCCACCTTTCAGGATGGCCAGTGGGAAGCAATCGCCGCGCTGGTGAATCATCGCCGCCGGGTACTGGTGGTCCAGCGGACGGGCTGGGGGAAGACGGCAGTCTATTTCATCGCGACGAAGCTCCTGCGCGAGGCGGGATGCGGACCCACCCTCATCATCTCCCCCCTGGTCGCGCTGATGCGGAACCAGGCCGCAGCCGGACGAGCCGCCGGGTTGCGTGTGGGGGCGTTGAATGCCGACACCGCGAGCCGCTTCCCGGATTTCGTCCACGCGATCCGCACGAACACCCTCGACGCCCTGATTGTCGCGCCGGAGCAACTGGGGAGCGACCGCTTCCGCGAGCACATCCTGCCGCTGCTCACCGCACGCATGGGTCTGCTCGCCATTGATGAAGCGCACTGTATCTCCGAATGGGGTCACGACTTCCGGCCCGACTACCAACGCATCCGGCCGCTCATCGCGCGGCTCCCACCCACCGTCGCGGTGCTCGCCACGACGGCAACGGCGAATGCCCGCGTGCTGACCGATCTCCGGCAGGTGATGGGCGAGCCAGTAACGATCACCGGTCCGCTGCACCGGGACAACCTTGGTCTGCACGTTCTCCCCGCGATGGCGACGCATGAACGGCTTGCGTGGCTCGCCGACTTCCTCAGCGATTGCGAGGGAAGCACCATCGTCTACGCCCTGCGCGTGCAGGATGCCGACCTGATCGCGGCGTGGCTCCACAACGTGGGCCTCCCCGCCGTGGCCTACCATGGCGACCGCTCGCAGCAGGAGCGACGGCAGATCGAGGCGCAATTCGAGCGCGGCGAGATCCGGACCGTCGTCGCGACCTCGGCGCTCAGCCTCGGCTACCACAATGCGCTGGTTCAGAACGTCATCCATGCCGATGCTCCGAATTCTCCCCTCGCGTATTACCAGGAGGTCGGTCGCGCAGGGCGGCATTCGGGACGAGCGCTCGGCATCCTCGTTCAGGCGGGGAATGAGGACGCTGCCTTTCACCGCCGGTCACGCGAGTCGGCAATGCCACCATACGATCTGGCATTGCGGATTCTCCTGACGATGGCCCGTCACGAGTCGAGCACGCCCGAGCTGCTTGCCACCGACCTCAACGAGCCCGCATCCGCCATCGAGGACACCCTGCGCCTCCTCAGCGTCCAGACACCCGCTACCGTCGTGCGCGAACGCCATCGCTGGTACCGCACCGCGATCCCCTTCAACGGAGTCGCTTACGACCGCACCTACCACGAGCGGCTGGCGATCCGGGAGGCGGAATGGGAGCAGATGGTGGCCTATCGCGAGCAGCGCGAGCGCTGCCGGATGGCTGTGCTGATCGCCGACTTCGCCCCGATGCCGGAGTCCTTCCGCTGCGGCCTCTGCGATGTCTGCCTCGGCATATCGCCGATACTCCGCCCGCTGGACCCGGCCCTGATCCGCCATGCTGGCGCGTTTCTGCATGGCATCCGACCGGTCGACATCGTGCTCCCGACTCGCGACGGGGTTCGTCTGCGGGGGAAGGCGGTGACGCTCTATGGCGAGTCACGGTTCGGAGCAATGGTGAAGCGGGCGAAGTACGACGGTGAGCGAGACCCGGAGTTGATCCGCCTGGCTTGCCTGCTGCTGTCTTCCGGCGACTGGCCGGCACCATCCCCGACGTGGGTGACGGCGGTCCCATCCCGCCGCGATCCGGAGTTCGTCGCGTGGGTGGCCACCGGAATCGCCGACCAGCTCGGGGTGCCCTTTCAGGCTGCCGTGCAAAAGACGCGCGACACCGATCCCCAGAAGTTCCAGATGCATCGCGCCCAACAACGGGAGAACGTGCGCGATGTGTTCGCGATCGTCGGCGAGATTCCCGCTGGACCAGCCCTCGTGGTCGATGACATGGTCGATTCCGGAGAAACCCTCGCGGAAATCTGCTCGCTGCTGCGCGCCCACGGCTGCGAGCATGCACACCCGTTCGCCCTCGCCACCTCGGCCTCCCGGAGAACCCGATGACCGTCTCGCCCGCCACCGAGGTCGCCGCACTGCTCACGCTCCAGGTCAGCAACGGCGCTGTGCCGCCGCTTTCCACCCGTGAGTGGGCCCAGCTCGAACGCTGGCTGTCCGAACGCAATCGTTCTCCGGAGGATCTCCTCACGTCGAGCGTCACCACGCTGATGGATGCGCACGGCAGTCCTGACATTCCACTCGATCGCGTCTTCCCACTTCTGGAGCGTCATGACGCGCTTCACAAAATGATCATGGATTGGCGCGAGCAAGCCGGAATTCAGCTTGTGGGACGACACGATACCGGCTACCCGAAACGGCTGCGCGACCGTCTCGGTGCTGACGCGCCACCGCTGCTCTTCATGGCCGGGCGGGAGGATCTTCTGCTGAACGACGGCATCGCCATTGTCGGATCGCGTCACGCATCGCCGCATGATCTCTCGGCGGCCCGCCGATATGGGGCGGAAGCCAGCCAGCAAGGCGTCAACGTCGTCAGCGGCGGCGCTCGGGGCGTGGATAGCGAGGCGACCGCTGGCGCGCTGGAGGCGAGCGGCACCGCGATCTGCGTGCTGGGAGACGGGGTGATCCGCACGATGCGGATTCCCGAAGTGCAGGAACAGATCGAGCGCGGCAACCTGCTCCTGCTGACGCCATTCGCACCGGATGCCCGCTTCTCGGTTGGCAACGCAATGGCGCGGAACAAGCTGATCTACTGCCTCGCGAATGCCGCCATGGTGGTCGCCTCCCAGGTCGGACGCGGCGGCACGTATGCAGGGGCGAGAGAAGCACTCCGGGCGGGATGGGTTCCGGTGGGCCTGCTACCATCCATACAACCGGGCTCCGGATTTCCGGCGCTGATGGAGCAAGGTGGGATCGCCCTCACCGGGAGTCCCGTCGCCGATCTGGAGCACCTGCTCGCCATCTCCCACAGGCCCGACCCCGACGCAGCCCCCCTCATCGCGCCTCATTCCGTCGAGGCCATCGCTCAGGTCACATCCCCTGCCGCGGAGCCTCCCATTGAGGGGGCGCCTCTCGCATCGGTCACCCCCGTCGAGCCTCTCCCCGGCCTGATCGAGGAGTTCGTGCGGTACTGGCGGCACGCTCACGTCGATCCCATTTCGGCCGACGACCTGGCAACCCTCCTGAACCTCCAGCGAAGTCAGGTCCAGGCCTGGCTGAAGACCCTCGTTGCGGCCGGACGGGTCACGAAGAAGAAGGCTCGCTACACACTCATCGACTGATCCCCTTCCCGAAAGCCACCGTGCGGTAGTACATTTGTTCGTACACCATGACGGCGTGGCGAGGGAGCGGAACGATGCAGGAGACGGCGAGCGCAATGGAATCAGGGCGGATCGCAGCGATGCCGGAAACGAACCGAATCTCCCCGGCCACCCGGCTCGCGCTCATCCTCACGCTCCGCCTCGACGGCCTGCGCGTCATCGCTCCGACCGAGAACGAACCACAGCAGCCCCTCGATGCGGGCGAACTGACGCGGCTCGCCCGCTGGTTACAGGAGCACGGTCGCGATGCGCTCGCCCTGCCGAACGATCCGGAACCCCTGCTCGACGGCTGGAGCGATCACACGGTCACAACCGAACGGATCGTCCGCCTCCTTGCCCGCCAGGATGCCATCGATCGCGCGGTCGCGCGGTGGACGGATCAGGGTATCTGGGTACTGGGCCGAAAGGATCCCGGCTACCCTCGCCAGCGCCTCACCGCCCGCCTCGGCGACGCGATTCCTCCCGTCCTTTTCGGCGTCGGCGATCGCCGGCTGCTCGCACGCGGCGGCACCGCCATCGTCGGATCACGCGATACCCACATCTCCACGCTCACCCTCGCGCAGGAACTCGGCGCGGAGGAAGCCCGCGCTGATCGGACCGTCATCAGCGGCGGCGCACGCGGCGTGGATGAACGCGCGGTGCAAGGGGCCTTTCTTGGGGGTGGGACGGCGGTCGTGATCCTCGGCGATGCGCTCGCACGGTCAGCGGCGAAGGTCGTCCACGCCGATCACCTCGCGCGGGGGATGCTCGCGCTGATCTCCCCCTACGCGCCGGATGCCGCATTCAGCACGGCCAACGCAATGGGGCGCAACCGGCTCATCTACTGCATGGCCGACGAATCCATCGTCGTGGCATCGTCGGATGGCCGGGGTGGTACCTTCGCAGGTGCGCGCGAGGCCTTGCGACACGGACGAGGCACGATCTGGGTCGCCCCGACCGACGATCCACGCTCCGGCAATCCAATCCTGCTCCATGCCGGAGCGCGTCCGCTGGCGGAACGCCCCACCCCGCTACCGCGCACGCGCCTGGACGAGACGGCCCCTCCGACGACGCAACCATCATCGACCGTGATCGAGACGCCCGGCGAGGCGCTCTACAAGAGCTTCCTCGCCTGCTGGCGGTCGCTGCCAGAGGAGCCGTTCACGATGGGGCAGCTGGAAGCGGCGCTGGGCCTGACGGCGCAGCAGACGCGGGCGTGGGTCTTCCAGGCGGTCGAACACCGGGACGCGTCACGACTCACCACTCCGGTCCGCTACGCCGTCCATCCGGCCCCGAACGCCGAACGCGCGGATGAATTACGCGATTCCGCACATACGGACATCCATCACCACGTCGGCGGTCAGGCCGGGGAGCCGTAACCCTTCCGCGCCTTCAGGCCGTCCAGCGTGAAGGCGTCGCTCCGAATGAACGCCATGTCCCCCGCCTCGCTCGTGCGGATCGCGCCGACCGCCGCTTCCAGCCCCGGCAGCACGGTATCCGGGATCACCACGATCCCGTTGCGGTCGCCGTGGAGGATGTCACCGGTCTCGATCCGCTCGCCGTCCAGCTCGATCGGTTCACCAACCGTCTCGATCCAGAAGTTCGCGTGCGAAACTACCGGGTACTTCATGAAGTAGTGCATCCCCAATGCATGCACCTCCGCCACGTCGCGGAATGCGCCGTCCGTCACCATCCCCACCGCCCCAAGGCGCTGGGCCAGGGTCGCCATGATCTCCCCGGCGAAGGCGACCCGCTCCGGAGAACCACTCGCGTCCGCCACCGCCAGCACGACCGGGCCGGAGCAGGCTTCCAGCGCCTCCCACAGCCGCCAGTAGCCCTCCTTGCCCGCGACGGGGCCGGGCGCGTTCGACATCGTGACCGTCAGCGCCCGCCCGACCATCGTGCCGAGGTCCGGAAACTGGCACTGGATCTGGCCGCCGATGAAGCCATCGCAGCGGTCGCGGACGGTGAACGTCTCGACGGCATTGGCGACGGTCGGGCTGTCGACGCCACGGAGAAAGGCGAGCGTCGCGTCGTCGAGCACGGGGCGGCCCACAAAGGGATCGGGAAGCACGGGCATGGGAAGGCTCCTCGGGTGGTGGATTGGCGAATCGGCGTGTTTCGGGCAGTGTACCGGGCATCCCGCGCCGGGGGAACAGCGCCCTCCACCATCGTGTTGACTTCCTCCACCATTAGGGATACAGTACTCCACGATAGAGGAGGATCACCAATGCCCCCAACACCATCCGCATCCCAGACGACCGATCGTGGCAGCCAGCGCCTCTCCAACGGCCTCGAAATGGCCGACCTGGGGGAACGCATCCGGACCGAACGCACGACACGAGGCCTCTCGCTGGATGGTCTCGCCGGGCGTTCTGGCGTGAGCCGCAGCATGCTCTCTGCCGTGGAGAACGGGGACAAGGTACCGACGGTGCTGATCCTGGACCGCATCGCCACCTCACTCGGGACCAGCATCGCCCGCCTGCTGGACGACGAGGACCCCGCCCGGGTGATCGTCCGCCGTCACGCCGAGCAGGATGTCGCCCGCGACCCCTCTGGCTGGGAACGCCGCATCCTGTCGCCCGTGGTGCCGGGCGTCGAATTCGAATTCATGCGCACGACAATCGGTCCCGGCGTCGATGCCGGGGCGTTCTCGCCACATGGTCCCGGCTCGCGGGAGTACATCGCCGTCGAGCGGGGAACCCTCCTGCTCACGCTCGATGGCACGCCATACACGCTGGAGGAGGGCGACAGCATCTACTACGACGGCGATTGCATCCACGCGTTCGCGAACCCCGGGAGCGTCGACCTCGTCTACTACCTCGCGATGGATGTCACCGGCCAGCCCGGCGCCCGCCCCACCCACGGCGCTGGCCACCGCTCGGAGTACCACACCCCCATCGACGCACCCGGATCATAGCCACCACTCCGTCACGATTGAGGATTCCCCATGCCCATGTCATCCACCATCGCGGACGCCGCGACCGACGATCCATTCGACCAGACACCATGGGTATGGGACGAGACCCGCATTCGGGAGGTCGGCTACCGGGCCATCGACCTTATCGCCGGGCATGTCGCTGGCATCCGGGAGAGCCCCGTCTTCCAGCCGGTGCCGCTGGACCTCGTCGAACAGTTCCTCGGGCCAGACCCCGCGCCCGCCACCGGCGAGGATGCGGACACCATCCTCGCGGACATCGCCGCGCGTGTGCTGACCTATCCGTTCGGCAACGGGCATCCCCGTTTCTACGCCTGGGTGAACCCACCTTCCACACCGATCGGCATCTTCGGAGACGCAATCGCCGCCGCGATGAACCCGAGCGTTGCCGGCGGAAATCACGCCGCGACCTACGTGGAGCATCAGGTCCTCAACTGGGGCAAGGACCTGATCGGTTTCCCCCGCACCGCCGGGGGACTGCTCGTCTCCGGGGGCTCGATGGCCTCGCTGAACGGCCTCGCCGTCGCCCGAAACGTGAAGGCCGGGTTCGATGTTCGCGTAGAGGGGATGGCCGCCGCGCCACAGCCGTTGACGGTGTACGTCTCTCCGGAAGGCCATAGCGCGATCCAGAAGGCGATCGAACTGCTGGGGATCGGCAAGAAGCACCTGCGCATGGTGCCCATTGATGCAGACCGCCGGATGCAGATCCCGGCGCTGGAGCGGATGATCGCCGAGGATCGCGACGCCGGCATGAGACCCATCGCGATCGTCGGCAATGCAGGCAGTGCCGGCACCGGTGTGATCGATGACCTGAATGCCCTCGCCGATGTCGCGGAACGGGAAGACCTCTGGTTCCACGTCGACGGCGCATATGGTGCCCCGGCCATCCTCTCCGCGCAGTACCACGATGCCCTGACATCGCTCGCGCGGGCGGACAGCGTCGCGCTCGATCCACACAAGTGGCTCTACGTGCCGGTTGAATGTGGGATGGTGCTGGTGAAGGACGCCGAGGCGATGCGCCGCACCTTCAGCCTTGTGCCGGATTACCTTCCCACAGGCGCGACGCCGACCGGCGTCACCGGCCTGCCATGGTTCAGCGAGTATGGCGCGCAGCAAAGTCGGGGATTCCGCGCGTTGAAGGTATGGATGGCCCTGCGCTATCACGGCCTGGACGGCTACCGCGCCGCCATCGAGCACGACCTCGCCCAAGCCACCCACCTCGCCTCGCTGGTGGAGGATGCGGACGATTTCGACCTCCTTGCCCCGCCAAGCCTGAGCATTGTCTGCTTCCGCTTCACCGCGCCTGGTCGCGATCTGGATGACACGGCGCTGAATGCGCTCAACCGCGCCGTGCTGGACGATGTGCAACTGGGCGGCGAGGCGTTCCTCTCGGGAACGGTCGTCGATGGGCGGTTCACCCTCCGCGCCTGCATCGTGAACCCGCGCAGCACGTTCGCCGACATCGACGCGCTGGTGACGATCATCCGGGAAGCGGCCGAACGCCGCCTGGCCTGATCCGTCTCTACACCCAGAAACACGCCACGACACCTCCCCCGGCGGTCCTGCCGGGGGAGGTGTCGTGGTGCCTGCCAGCCCCATCTTGACATCGTGACGTTTCACTGTCACAATGCGGTACAGGAACTCCCCACGACCCAATCACCACGGAGGTGCATCGTCGCCGTGTCCGCATCCACCCCTCCGCCCACCTATACCCTGGAGGATCTCACCTCGATTGCCGGCGTCACCGCACGAACGGTGCGCTATTACATCGCGGAAGGCCTGCTGCCTCCGCCGGACGGTGCCGGTCCCGCCTCGGCCTACACCGATACACACCGGAACCGGCTGCTGCTGATCGGTATCCTGAAGGATGCGTATTTGCCCCTCAAGGAGATCCGACGGCGAATGGCCGCCATGAGCGAGGCCGAGATCGCCGACGCCGTCGCCGACCGGCTGATGCCCGCATCGCCCACCACCCCCTCGTCGCCTCGCCACGACGCACCGCCCGCCGACGTCTCGCCAGCAGCCGACGCCGCCGCATACATCGACCACGTGCTCGAGGCCCAACGCCCGACGCTGCGCCGGACCGCTTCCCCACGCCTGCCGGCAGCGATGCCCGCGCCGCACCAGCCCTCGCGCGCGACCGCCAGCGCGACCGCGACGTGGAAGCGCCTGTCCATCGCGCCGGAAGCCGAACTCCTGATCGAGGAGGACGCCTACCGCCGCCGCCAGGAGCAGGTCGATGCCGCCCTCGACTGGCTGCGACGCATCCTCAACGGCTCGTGAGCCATCCCGACCGCCGGGTCTGCACCGTCCCCTCGCCTCACCCCATCGAAAGGACCACCCTCATGGCCACACCCACCCCAACGCCCCTTGCACTCGCGTCCACCTGGGAACGCCCGATCGTGAACGCCGACGGCGACGAAACTGCCCTTGTCGTCACCATCTCCGCGCCCCAGCGCCCGATCGAGGCCGCCGCCACGCGCACGCCGATCGACGTCGCCTTCGTGCTCGACCGCTCCGGGTCGATGGCGGGCGAGAAACTGCACCTCGTGAAAGACGCCGTCGACGTCGCGCTCGATCACCTCTCCGCGCACGACCGGGTGGCGCTCGTCATCTTCGACGACAGCGTGGATACGCTCCACACACTCGCCCCGGCGACCGCTGAGGTGAAGGCGACCATCCGCCGTCGGCTGGCCCGCGTGGAGGCTGGAGGCAGCACCTATCTCTCCGGCGGCTGGCTGGCCGGATGCCGCGAACTCGCCAACGCGGAGGTCGCGGGCACCGATCAGGTCCGTCCTCGCCGCGCGATCCTGCTGACGGACGGTCGGGCGAATATCGGGATCACGGACAATGGCGAGTTGGCGAAGCATGCAACCGAACTCCGGCTGCGCGGCATCACCACGACTACCATCGGCGTCGGGCTGGGGTTTGACGAGATGCTGCTAAGCGCGATGGCGGAGGCGGGAGGCGGCGCGTTCCAGTTCATCGCCCATCCGCGCGAGCTGAGCCCCTTCTTTGCCGGGGAGATCGCCGACCTGCAGGCCGTCGCGGCAACACGCCCAGTGCTTCGCCTGACCCTGCCGCACGGCGTCCGCGCGGCGCTGATCAATGCCTTCCCGGCGCATCGCGAGGGGAAGACGATCACCGTCGAGCTGCGCGACCTCTCGGCGGGAGAGACGCTGCGCCTCGTCTTCGCAGTGGAGGTCGCTGCCGGAGAGCTGGGGAGCACGGTCGCGCCATCGCTGATGCTCTCGTGGACCGACGACGTGGGCCGGCATCGGTTCGTGCAGCCGGTGCCGACGCTGACCCTCGCGACGCCGGAGGTGGTCGCATCCACACCGAACGACGACGAGGCCCGTGCGACCGTCGTGCTCGAACGGGCTGCGAAGGCGCAGCGCGAAGCAATCAACCTCGACCGGCAGGGACGCTACGAGGAATCGCGTCGCCTCTTCGCCGCGAATCGCGACATGCTGATGCATGCACCGCAGACGGCGGACATCATGCAGGAGGCGCTGCGACACGGGGAGCTTGCCGCCGCCCCGATGGCGCCGCTCTCCGAGGAAGCCCGCAAGGAGCGCGTCTTCTCCGCCGCCCGCCGGTCGCGCGGCCACCGCGAGCACCCGACGGAGTAAGAGATCCCCAACGCAACGCGAGACGCCCGGACCGCCACTTCGGTGGCGGTCCGGGCGTCTGAACCGGCACGGCGTTTACGAGCGTGTCGGAGTCACCACGACGCGGTAGGCGCAGACGTGCGCGCCGTTCAGGCGGTGGGCGATGCGCGTCACCTCGGCCTCCGGAAGCGTGCGCTGCAGGAACTCGAGTTCCGAGCTGCACGCATGGCCGTACCGCTGGGCGACCGAGAGCACCGCGCAATTGTGCTCGGTGATCAGGAACGACCCGTCCTCGGCTTCTGTGAAGTCGGCCAGGTAGCCATCCTCGTCCAGGATCTGGGCGAGGACGCGCACCTTCTCCGCCACCGCCAGGCCGGCCGTCCGCTCCAGCGCCGCTGCCAACCGGCGTTCGCCCCGCCGCGCGAAGAGGCGTTCGACCAGGGCCGGGTCCTCGTCCGCGATGTACCCGAGCAACTCGTTCGTCAGCGCGGAGTAGACGCGCGGGAAGAGCGCATCTCCCGCAGGCGTGAGCGCATAGACGTGGCGGGGGCGTCCCGGCCCCTCCCGCACGACGGCATGCGTCACCAGGCCGGCCGCCTCCAGCGCGACAAGGTGCTGGCGAGCACCGCTGGTCGTGATCGTCGTTTGCTCGGCGAGGCGATCGGCATCGGCACTGCCCTCCCGCTTCAGGACCTCCAGCATGGCGCGGCGCGTCTCCGGCAAGGCGCGGAGGGCGACCTCCTGCTTGCGCTGCTCGACACGCTCCGCCTCCTGCACGTCGGCGGGGACATCAGGGAGGACCTCGGAAGCTGAATTGGTGGACGTGGCTGCGGTGGGAATGGGAGGAATGGAGGTCCGGGTCATGGCAATCCCCGCGCGTTGGGCGGCGTAGCCTCATGGAAAGGATGCCGTCGTCCAGCGGTCGATAGCCCAGTATAGCGTGGAATCCGAATAAACGCAGCAATCACTTGCTTTACATCATCGCGTTTGCTACCGTGCGCATACGATTCATTCTCGCCGTCGCCCATTCAGGAGGCGGCCTCGTTGTGCGCTGGACACGATACACATGACCGCCCTCACCGCCTATCTCTCCATCGCCCCGGTCCTCGAAAGCATCTCCCCGCCCGAGGAGGCGCTGCGATGAACCTGTTCACTGAAACGACGGTGATGCAGGTCCGCATCGCCCGCCCGACGGACCAGTTGGCCGCGCTCGAACGCTTCTACCACGAGATCGTGGGGCTGCCGAAGATCACCGCGTGGCGACATAGCATCGATGGCGATCATCAGGGCTACGACGGGTTGGTCCTTGGCATGCCGGACGGTCGCTATCACCTCGAGTTCACCCAGCACGAGGCGGGCAGCCCCTGCCCCGCCCCCAGCGCGGACAACCTGCTGGTCTTCTACCTCGATCCCGGCGATGTGGAACGGATGGCGAGCCGGATGCACGCATTTGGCATCCCGGAGATCGAGCCGGAGAACGCCTGGTGGAAGGCAGGCGGCCACACCTATGCAGACCCCGATGGTTGGCGCATCGTCTTCATGCAAGGCCCCGGCGTTACCCGCACCCCGACGTCCTTCGCCGATGACGAGCCCGCGCCACACGACACGATGAGAAACGGAATCCCCGGATGAGCAGCACCGTACTGGAAGAAATGGCAGATGAGGAACTGGCGGAAGCGCTCGCCGAGGATCCCGGCGAAGAGCCAGTGCGACGGCGCGGCGCATTCAGCGCCCTGGAGGTTCCGGCGTTCGCCCGGTACTGGTATGCGCTCTGCCTCTCGATGACCGGAACCTGGGTGCGCATCACCGCGATGGGCGTCCTCGTCTACGACCTGACGGGCAACGAATTCAAGCTCGGCCTCATCAGCTTCCTGCAGGCGATCCCGGAACTGCTGGTCGGCCCTATCGCCGGCGCGTACCTCGACCGCGTGGACCGGCGGAAGGTCCTGATGGCCGTGCAGGCGGTCCTGATCACCTGTATGGTCTCCGTCACGATCCTCATCGCGACGGACCGGATCGAGTTCTGGCATCTCGGGATCGTCGCGCTGGTAATGGGCATCGCCACCGGCTTCGACTGGCCCGCCCGCCTCGCGATGGCGCCGACGCTGGTCGATCGCTCCCGGCTGCAAAGCGCGGTGGCCATCAACTCGGCGGCCTTCAACGGCGCGCGCGTGCTGGGTCCGACCCTGGCAGGGTGGATGATCGGCGCGCTGGGGATCGCATTCTGCTTCGGATTCACCGCGATCTCCGCCGTGCCGTTCCTGATCGTGCTCTTCACGCTGACCACCGCCCACATGCGCCGCCCGGTCACGATGGAGGCGAGCGAGCGCCCGGCGGAAAGCCCGTTCACGACCCTGATGGAAGGCTATCGCTACATCTGGCGCACCCCGACGATCCGGGCACTGCTTTCCGTGGACATCGTGCCGATCGCGCTGGGCATGGCCTATTCGACCATGGCGCCGGCCATCGCGAAGGATGTCCTGCACCTGCCGGATGGTGGCCTCGGCTGGCTCCTGACGGCGAACGGCATCGGCGCGCTGGCGGGAACCCTGCTGGTGGCAATGCTCTCCGGCGTGCGACATCGAGGCCGGATCGTCATCGTGGGCATCGCGCTCTTCGCGACGATGCTGATCGTCTTCGGCCTCTCCGGATCGCTGTGGATCTCCCTGCCGGCGATGCTGCTGCTTGGGCTCGTCTTCTCGACCTACGGCACAATGAACGACACGCTGGTCCAGACGAACATCGACGAGTCCTACCGTGGCCGCATCGTGGCGGTGCAAACCATGCTCTGGGGGTTGACGCCCATCGGTGGCCTGCTGGCGGGCACGCTGGCCGATGTCTTCAACGTGCAGTGGGCGGTGGCCATCAACGGCTTCCTCGTACTGTGCTACGTTCCCTATCTCTGGTTCGGCACACCGGTCCGGCATATCGACTGAGATTCGACAGGCTCCCGTACAATCGGGACAGTTCACGCCGGTCGCGCCGACCGCGACGAGGAATCGCACACGGCCCGCAGCGGAGCGGGCCACACCCGGCGCACGATACCGCTCCGGCACCATCCGTCTCCAGCCCATCAGGCCGGGCAGGAAAGGTCCCCGTTCATGTCCAGTTCCGCATCCTCCAATTCCGGCACCTCGCGCGTCCAGCCCGCCCCGGCGAATACCCCCGCCAGCGATGTGATCCACAACGCGCCCGATCCCGACCTCTACGAGGAGGACAACGGGGTGGAAGGACCGATGTTCGTGAAGAGCGACGAACGCCCGATTCGCATCCTCGCGATCGGTGGCACCACCAGCGCGCGGTCGTGGAGCCTGGTGCCCCTGGAAACCGCGTTACAGCGCGCGCAGGAGATGGGGTGCGAGACGGTACTCGCCACGGTCAATGACCTCGACCTGCCGCTCTTCCGCACCGACTGGAAACTGGAGGACTACCCGCCGACACTCGCTTGGCTGCTGGACGAGGTGCGAAAGGCCGATGGCCTCATCATCTGCTCGCCCACCTATCACGGCACGGTCTCCGGCGCGATCAAGAATGTCCTCGATGCCCTGATCTTCCTCGGGTGGGACCAGCCGCCCTACCTCGGCGGCAAGCCCGTGGCCGTGATGGCCTTCGGCGGCATGACCGCGATGGGCGTCCTCCAGGCACTCACCCATACCGTGCGCGGCCTGAAGGGCATCACCATCCCGACCCATATCGCCGTGCCGGAACGCGCGGTCAACCGCGAAACGGCGACCATCGACGATCCGAAGATCATCGAGCGGCTCGACCTGATGGTGGAGGAGCTCATCTCCTTCTCCGCCCGCCTGCGGATGCCGCACAAGGCGCCCCGCGCGCGGAAGAACCCTTCCGCGACGGCCCGCGCCACGGATGCGTATCAGTAACCTGCCCAGATAGCCCGTCGCGAAATCCCTATACATCAGGTCGGATATGGCATACTCGGAGCAGTTACATTCCGTGCGTTGCTTCCCGTCCGAAAGGGAGGCACCATTCACCGGGGACCAATCATGAGCGAGCTCTCCCAGACCTTCACCACCGACCGCATCCGCATCCTCGCCATCGGCGGCAGCGTCCGCACCGTCTCCCGCAACCGCGTCGTGACGCAGGCCCTGCTCGACGTTGCGGAGGAAGCTGGGGCGGAGACGATCTTCGCCGATGTGCGAGCGCTCGACTTGCCGGTCTACAACGAAGACATTCCCCTCGCCGACCAGCCAGCCAATCTGCATTGGCTGATCCGCCAGATCCAGGCGGCGGATGGCTTCATCGTGGAATCCCCGAACTACCACGGCACCATCACCGGCGCGATCAAGAACGTGCTGGATGCGGCCCACATCATGCACGGAAGCGACGGCAGCTACTTCGACGGCCGCCCGGTCGGCCTCGCCAGCTTCGGTGGCCCAACGTCCGCGAATGTCATCAACGCGCTCTACCACGCGGTCCGCGGTATGCGCGGTCTGGTCGTGCCGACGACGGTTGCCGTTACCGGGAATGACCTGGAGATGACCGGGGCGGAAGGCAGGATCGTCTCCGATGGCGTCCTCACTCGCGCCCGGTCCATGGTCGCCGAGATCATCGAGATCGCCGAACTGCAGCGCCTGCGCGCCGCCCGCGAGGTGGCGGCGGCCGCCGCCGACTGAGCCACCCGAAGGATCATTGCCATGTCCGCTCCCACTCCGGCACCCACGACCCCGCGCATTCGTCCAACCGGCATGTACGAACTCGTGCTGGAAGTCGCAGACCTGGAGACATCGACGCGCTTCTACGAGGACGTGATCGGCCTCCAGAAGGTCGTCTCGTGGGGAGCGGACCGGCCGGCGGCCTGGTTCGACCTCGGAGATTCGTCCGCGCTCGGGCTCTGGCCGGTGGAAACGGGTGGCGCGAAGGCCATCGCCGGTGGGCGGGGCGGTGTTCACGTCCACTTCGCGCTGCGCATCCCGCATGGCAGCTTCGACCAGGTGAAGGCGTTCATCGCGGAGCAGGGCGTCGCGATCCTGGATGACGTGACCTTCGACGACGGCAATCGTTCGCTCTACGTCAACGACCCGGACGGCAATTGCGTCGAACTGATGGACGCCATCGTCGCCTGGAACGGCCAGCCCATCCCGCAGGGAGATTCCCGATGAGCAGCTATCCCGCCCGCGTGCCGCAGCCCCTCCGCGCGGAGCCACTTGGCTACCTGGAGACCATCGGGCGTGTCAGCGGCGACCCGCGCGAGACGGAGATCTGGTTCGGCGTCCCCATCTCCGGACGGCAGATCATCCTGCTTTCCGGATACACCAACGCCAAGGATTGGGTGAAGAACCTCCTGAAGACCCCGCGTGTGCGCTTCCGGATCGGCGATACCTGGTTCTCCGGCGAGGCGCATGAGGTCTACGCCGAGACCGACCTCGCCGCCGCCCGCCAGTTGCTGGCGGACAAGTACCATGCCGGCGACCTTGATGCCGGGAACGCCTGGGCTCGCACCGGTACCCCGTTCGCGATCGCGCTGGACTCACCGAAACGCCCCCATACGGACGATGCGCGAACCGGGTTCATCGAGACGACCGGGCGTGTCTCCGGTCTCCCGCGGGAGACGCAGATCGGATTCGCGACGGACGAATCCGGCAGCCGCATCTTCATGGTGGCGAGCGCGGGCGATGAGACGGACTGGGTGAAGAACCTCCGGCGCGATCCGGCTGTCCGCTTCCGGATCGGCGACGACTGGTACGCCGGATCGGTCCGCGTCGCGACTGACGATGCCGAGGTGGAGGCGGTCCGGCGCACAATGCTGGCGAAGTACGAGGGTAGCAGGATCGGCACGGACTGGATTCGGACAGGCCTGCCGCTCGTGATTGACGTCGCCTCCGAGGACTGACGCCGCCTTCACCCCTCCAACGCCACGGTCATCCGCGCGTGCCGTCCCATCCTGCATGGTGGCGGTGGCATTCGACGCCATGGCTTCCACGACGGGGAGCGGACCACACGCCGCGCATTGTCATCCCGAGCAAGCGGTAGGGCAGGATCATTGCGTGGGAGGCGGAGCGCGTCGAGGGAGCAGGTCGCATGCGAAGCGTCGTCCACGCACCGCGATCCCTTGCGTCCGACAACTCCGCAATTGCCATCAATTTCCTCCTGAGTGGACTATCAGAGCCTAGGTGTCGGGTTGAGCGAATCAATCCCTGTAGGGGCGATCACAAGGATCGCCCGGCGTCCTGCGGCAGAACCTCGGGCGATCACAAGGATCGCCCCTACGAGACATAGGGCACTTTGACGCTGACGGACCACTGAGTGCAGCCAGAGGACGCGGTCACCGTCCAGCCCGATCGACCCGCCCCCCAACACGCCGCCTCTCCCCTCCAAAAACTTCCAAATGGATAGCCGCTCCCCTTGACACACCTGCTTCGCTCAGGTAATGTCAGTCCAACAACCGAATATGCCACGATATCTCATCAAGAGGAGCTGAGGGAACGGCCCGATGACGCTCCAGCAACCCCCCGGACACACGCCAACGATGGCGCCGGGAAGGTGCTAATGCCGATCAGCAGTCACGCTGAGCGATGAGGGATGCGTTCGCCACCGGGTTTCCGGTCAATCCGAACCAACGCCTCTTCCGCCAGCAATGAGCACGGAAGCAGGCGTTTTTTCACGCCTTCGTCACGGAGCGCGTCATGTCAGCGACCGCCGCACGCATCGGACAATCCATCCCCGCGATGCCGTCCGCCCGGATTGCGGACGCAACCACGCGCCTGTTCTGGCCAGGACGCTTCCTGCTCGCCACCTCCCGCCGTCCCGGCGAATCGTGTACCGACGGCGACACCGCCTCCGTCGCCTGATCCCCACCCCACACGCGCATTCCGACCAGCTCGTCCATCGCCCGATTTGCGATGGGCCAGGGTTCGCACACCCTGAATCCGTTCCGGAGCCTGCATGGGAACCTACATCCTCCGTCGCGCTGCCCTCGCGATTCCCACCCTGATCTTCCTGACGCTCGCCGCGTTCCTCCTCACCAGCGCCTCCAGGGGTGACCCCGCCGAGGCCGCGCTGCGCGCGGGCGGCGTCGAGCCGACGGCAGAGGCCATCGCCGCGTATCGCGAGAAACTTGGGCTGAACGATCCGCTCGTCATTCGCTATGGGCGCTGGGTCATCAACCTCGCGCGAGGCGATCTCGGCACCTCGTTCCTCTCCGGCCGCCCCGTCTCCGAGATCATCGGCGAGCGGCTGGGTCCGACGTTGCGACTGGGGGTGACGGCCTTCGTCGCCTCCACCATCGTCGGGACCGGGCTGGGCATCGTCTTCGGCCTGAATGCAGGCAGCCGGCTCGACCTCGCGGGGCGGACGGTGAGCCTCTTCCTCGCGGCGATCCCCTCGTTCTGGCTGGCGCTGATCCTGATCGTGGTCGTCTCCGAGAAGCTGAAGTGGCTGCCGGTCGCGGGGTACGGCGGCGTGAAATACCTGGTCCTGCCGGTCGTCGCGCTCGGCTGCGGCCCGGCGGCGAGCCTGATGCGCTTCACCCGCTCAGCGGTGATCGATGTCTGGCGGCAGGACTTCGTGCGGACCGCCCGCGCCAAGGGATTGGCCGAACGCTCGCTGGTCTTCCGGCACGCACTGCCGAACGCGCTGCTGCCGATCCTCACCCTGCTCGGACTCCGCTTCGGGCAAATCCTCGCTGGGGCAATCGTGATCGAGTCGATCTTCTCGTGGCCAGGTCTCGGGAGCACGCTGCTGTCGTCGATCTCCGGGCGAGACCTGCCCGTCATCGGCGCCTACGTCCTCATCACGGGCATCTCGTTCATCGTCGTCAACCTCGTCACCGACGTCAGCTACGCGGTGCTCGACCCACGCATCAAGCTCGGCGGAGGCACATCCCGATGAGTTCCACCCCGCTTTCTGCGGCGACAGCCTCGCCTGCGCCAGCGTCCCATGCCCAGCCGGGCAGGTCCGGGTGGCTGGCCCGCCATGCTGAGCCAATCTCCCGACCTCGACCGCGCAACCTCCGCCGCTTCTGGGCGGTGGGCGTGCCGGGCGCCATCCTGCTGGCCTTCGTACTGGCGGCGGCGTTGGCTCCATGGATCTCGCCGTACAACCCGAACGCGCTGGACATGCCAAACCAGCTCGCGCAGCCGTCATGGACTCATCCGCTCGGCACCGACCAGCTCGGACGCGACCAGTTCAGCCGCCTGCTGCATGGCGGCCGGGTGACGCTGGCGATGTCGGCGATCGCGACCTTCGGCACGGTGATCATCGGGCTGGCGGTGGGGGTGATCGCCGGGTACTTCGGCGGCAAGGTGGACGCCGGGATCTCGACGATCCTCACGGTGCTGCTCGCCCTGCCAAGCCTGCTGCTGACGCTGGCGATCCTCGGCATCCTCGGGCCGGGCACCAGCACGCTGCTGATCGCACTGATCGGCGCGGGATGGGTGGGACAGGCGCGCATCTTCCGGGCTGCCATCCTCTCGCTGCGGGAGCAACTCTATGTCGATGCCGCGATCTCGCTGGGCGCGAGCACGCCGCGCATCCTGCTCCGGCACCTGGTGCCAAACCTCGCGACCACGGTCGTGGTGATCGCGACGCTCGATCTCGGCGCGAACATCCTCACCGTCACCAGCCTCAGCTTCCTCGGCCTCGGGGTACAGCCTCCGACCGCCGACTGGGGAACGATGCTGAACGATGCCCGCCAGTACTTCGGGCAGTTCCCCTGGCTGGTGATCGCGCCCGGCCTCTGCATCACGCTCGTGGCGCTGGCGAGCAACCTGCTCGGCGATGCGATCCGCGACCTGGTCGATATTCGCAGTGGACAGGGTGTCAAGGTGAAGGGGTAGGTACCGAAGGGGGCCGATGCGCGATCGGCCCGATGTCAGCAGCCAGTTCACGTCACGCAGATGCGGCCCGTGCGGTCGCCTGGGTGCCCATGTGCGCCGGATTTCGGCGTGACGCGGCACAGTCCGGCTGGGAGACCGCACCGGCCGCATCTGCGGATCATCGGTCAACTCGCTCGTGGGGCCTTTCGACGTTCGGTATCGTTTGATGGAGGAGTTCTCGGTTCATGGATACGCACGCTTCCCGTTCCCTCGCGCTCGACCTTAGCGCATCGACAGCCACCCGCAATCCAAACACGGTTTCTGGCACCTCGCCGACGGCATTCGCCCTCGTGGCCCAAGCCCCACTCGGCGCGACGCTCCGCCTGCTGGCGGTGTTGCTCAGCCTCGTCCTGCTCTCCTCCAGCCTGCTGGTGAGCCGTGCGAACGCCCAGGAGGCGACGCCGGAGTGGATTCACCTCGAAGACGGGCAGGAACTCGCCGACAAGCAGGAGATCACGGTCGGCGTCAACCGCTACCTGGTGAACGGCGAGGAGGACTTCTGGTACGCCCACGCCTCCCTGCAAATCTGGGAGCCGTTGATCGACTACGACGACAATTTCAACCTTGTGCCGGGCCTCGCCAAGAGTTGGGAGCTCAGCCCGGACGGCCTGACATGGACATTCCACCTCCGCGATGACGTGGTCTTCTCCAACGGCGAGCCGTACAACGCCGATTCGCTGATCGGCAGCATCGCCCACGCGAAGGCCTCCAGCGGCCGCCCGTCGCTCTACCTCGGTGGCATCAACTTCGAGGAGATCTACGGCAATCCGGTGGTGACCCGCGTCGACGACTACACCGTCTCGCTGGGGTACACGGAGCCGCGTCCGCTGCTGCCCTACGCGATCTCCAACCACTACAGCGCGCAGTTCTGGCAGGGGCAGTTCGATGAGAACTCGAACTTCACCGGCCTGCCGATCGGCACGGGGCCGTTCAAGGTCACGGACTGGAAGCGCGATCAGTACATCGTGCTGGAGCAGAACGAGCACTACTGGAAGGAGAAGCCGACCCTGACGAAGATCACGATCCGGACCTATCCGGACGAGAACTCGCGGCTCTCGGCGCTGAAGGCCGGCGAGGTCGATGCCCTAGTGGAGTTGGGCGCGGTGCTCCCGGCGCAGGCGGGCGAGATCTCCGGCGACAGCAATTATGTCGTCCAGCATTTCCCGGCGGCCTGCAACACCTACCTGCTCTTCAACGGCACGAAGGCGCCGTTCGACGATGTCCGCATCCGGCAGGCACTGAGCCTGGCAATCGACCGCGACGCCTTCGTGAAGGACCTGCTCTACGGCTATGGCATCCCCGCGAAGAGCGTCCTGCTCGCCGCGGACAGCACCTTCTTCAACGACGACCCTTCGCAACAGGTCCAGTACGACCCGGAGAAGGCGAAGCAGCTCCTGAGTGAAGCGACCGGCGGTCAGCGCGTGAAGGTGGAGCTGCTCTTCAACCCGCCCGGCCAGAACCTGCTCGGTTGGCCGTATCCGCTGATCGCGACCTACCTGCAGGCGATCCTCCAGCCGGTCGGCTTCGATGTGACGCTGAAGCAGCAGGAATCGGCAGCCGTGACGGAGACCCTGAAGGAAGGCAACTACGATTTCGCGATCTCCAACAACTGCTGGGCGACCGGCGACCCGAACTACATCCTCCGCCGCACGCTTGGCGCGGACTCGGCGCTGCAGAAGACGAACCACGGCGGCTACAACAACCCGGAGGTCGAGCGGCTGCTGAATGAGGCGCAGGTGGAACGCGATCCTGCCAAGCAGATTGCCCTGTACAAGCAGATCCAGGCCATCGGAAACAGCGAGGTACCGATCGCGCCGCTCTTCGACCAGGAGACGATCATCGCATCGCGGCCCTACGTGCAGGGATTGACGCAGCACATCGCCTACGCGCCATCGTTCGAGACGATCTACATCCTGAAGCACGACTGACGGCCGCGCTTCCGGGGCGGCCCCGTCATCGCCCCGGTGCACCACGCAAGAAGGGCCGCGATCCAGCTGGATCGCGGCCCTTCTTGCGCTCGCCACATCGCATGAGACTAGCGCCCTGCGTACAACCTGATCCCTCGACGTCGCTGCACCGCGAACACCTTCTCCCCGCATGGACCGCTCGGCTCGGGATGACAGGGGAAACCCGCCGTTCGCAAACGCGCATCCGTCCCCTTTGTAGCCAGCACGGCGTTCGCATCTACAATCGGGGGAAACGACCGGCAATCACGCACACCCAAGGAGCGTTCATGAGCGACCCATCACCCGATATCACGTTCGCCATCGGCGGCTTCGCGGGCAATCCGGCGCTGGAAGCCCTGCGCGAGCAGGCGCCGGACATCTTCGCGCAGATCGGCGACTACTACGACGCCGTCCTCTCCCCCACCCCGGATGCGGAGAATGGCCTCTCCCTGGCGGAACGCGCCCTCATCGCCCAGCGCGTTGCCGAACGCATCCCCAGCCCAACGCTCGACAGCTGGTACGGCGCGTTACTGGCCGAACGCGGCGGCATCACCAAGGCGGCGCTCGATTCGCCCCGCCTCCAGGCAATCCAGAACCGCATCCGCCTCGTCAACGAGCACCCCGACTTCACCACGGCGGATGACGTCCAGGATCTCTTCGACGCCGGCCTGACGCATGGCGAGGTGATCGCCCTCTCCCAGCTCATCGCCTTCGTCCACTATCAGGCCCGGCTGCTGGCCGGCCTGCGCGCGATCGGCACACCAGCACCGCGAGGAGCATCCCGATGAGTGACCAGACCCCTTCCCCCGCGACGCATCGGCAGGTGACGTTCACACAACGCGTGCTCGACTGGCAACCATGGCTGGAGACCGTCGACGAGGTCGACGCCACGCCGGAGCAACTCGCCGTCGTCGATGCGATCACCACGGCTCGTCAGGGCCGCGCCTACTGGGCGACGCTGGCGCACGATCCAGGCTCGCTGCGGGCACGGATGGCGCTGTACGGCAACATCCTCTCCGGCGAGCAGGAGGGGCGCGGACCACGGTCCGATCGCGAACTGGCCGCCACGGCGACCTCCCGCGTGACGAGTTGCATCTACTGTGCATCCGTGCATTCACGCGCGTATTCGGCGCTGACGAAGGAGCGCGAGACGGTCCAGCGCCTGCTGGACGACGGGCCGGTCGCAACCCTGCCTCCCCGCGAACGCGCAATCGTGGACTACGCGGCAACGCTGGCGCTGCATCCGGACACGCTCTCCCCTACCGATCTCCAGCCTTTGCGGGATCTCGGACTGACCGACCTGGAACTGCTGGACATCACGAATGCCGCCGCGATCTTCGCGAACGCGAACCGGCTGATGGCGACGCTCGGTGAGGCCCGCGCCAGGGACTGAGTGACCCGCCTCACGCTGGCCTCGGGCGCGCGTATGGAGGCATGCCTCCGCCGTGTATGTCCCGACACACAACGAAGCGGGCCCCCGGATTCCTCCGGAGGCCCGCTGTTCGTCTGGATGACGCCGTCGTCGTCGAGACGACTACATGCTATCGTCCTGCGCAAGGTCCTGGTCCGTCATCGGGGTCAGGCCCTTGAGGTAGTCGGCGTCGCTGGACGGGAAGACGTCCCAGAGGCCACCCGTCGAGGTGCCGTCCTCGTTGAACGTGCCATCGCCATCGCTCGGCTTGCCCTTGGTCAGGTCGGTCACGAACGCCGTGATCTGGTCGGTCGGATCCGAGCCAAACGAAAGGCCGAAGCCGATGTACACGAGGTCGCCCTTCTGGACGGCGATGTAAACGACCGTGCCCTCCATCCCTTCTTCGGAGATGGTGCCACTGTAGGCCTTGGTCTGATCGCCGAGCTTGTCGACGTCGACTTCGGAGAGGGTAATACCGTCGTCACCGGACTCGACGCTCTTCACCAGGCTATCCGTCACCGTGCCCAGTGCGGACGATGCATGGTCGCCGTTATCGAACTGCGCGACGAAGCCACCGAGCATGAAGAGGCCAAGCTCGGACATGTCCGGTGTCTCGACCTCAGCACCCGGTGTGGACAGCGAATCGAGGCTCCCGAACATGGTGGAGAGATCGCCCATGTACAGGCGCCCAACGCCGCGCTGGAACCCATCGAGACTCTTGAAATCGAACGAATCGTCGACGCCAGTATCCTGCGCCGCGACCGCAAGCGGTCCATGCAGCGCGACACCGAAGATCGCGAGCATCGCCACCAACGAGAGCAATCGTCCACCGCGTCGTCGTGTTCCGATCATGCCGTGTGTCCCCTCACAAACGTATGGCAAACCTGCCCATGGCCCATCCACCCGGACGAGCCGTGTCCGGTACCTGAAACGTCATTCGACAACGAATGGTTCCGTCGCCGGCCCATGCCTTCACGCATGGTTCACGCCACCCTACACTGCCGGGAAGAGCGCGACCAGCCAGTACGGATTGCCGGACGTGGCGCCCGGTGTCGCCGTGCTGCCCTCCGGATACACCGCGATAGCGGGCGCCGCAGCCTTCGCGACCACCGAGCCAGCGGAGGGAGCGTTCGCCCCGCCCGGAACGGCCAGGACCGCGAGCGTATAGCGCCCCTTTGGCACGGTGAACGTCTTCACCGAATCCGGTTGCTCGTTCTCGAATGCGCCCCCCTTCGCGACCAACTCCACGAACATCAGGCGCGAACTGCCCGCTGGCGCGGTGACTTCGATCTGCTGGCCCTCACCCATCGCCATCGCACCACCAGCAGGCACCTGCCGGATACCGAAGGCGGGATCGCTCACCTCCACCGCGCTGTCCGTTGCGATGAGAAACCCGTGGTGCACCTGAATGGTGCCAATGGACGACGATCCCGCCTGGAGCTTGGTGGACTGCCACTGGTAGTCCCCCTCAAGATCGAAGGTCAGCCACGCCTGCACCGTCACCGATGCGGGCACCCCCGGCAACGTCGGAGGGGTCTCCGCCGCAGCCGAGGACCATCCCACGCCTATCGGCACCGTCGCCAGCAGCATCGC
This sequence comes from Thermomicrobiales bacterium, assembly GCA_049840815.1. Lineage (GTDB taxonomy): Bacteria > Chloroflexota > Chloroflexia > Thermomicrobiales > UBA6265 > JASGDN01. The sequence continues at coordinate 316,358 of JASGJI010000011.1, forward strand.
CGCGACCAATGCCATCAACCCGCGAACCACACGCATCGCGATGCTCCTTTCCGCTTACTCGCCGCTATCGTCCGTCATCGGATCAGCATCGAGCACCGACGGAAGCCCCGCGACAGCCGGATCGTCGGGAGCGGGGAACTTGTCCCACAGACCGCCGGTGGAGGTGCCGTCCTCGTTGAACGTCGCCTCGCCGCCGCCGGCCTTGCCACCCATCACGGCCTTGGTGAAGGCGACCACGGCATCGCTCGGATCGCCGCTTTCCGCAATCCCCGTGATCAGATAGATGAGGCTGCCATCGCGCACCACCAGCGCGACCACATCACCACCGAGGGAGTCCGACTCGTCGCCCGTGATGCGCAGCCCCGTCCGCTCGTCACCCAGATCGCCGCCAAGGTCGACCGTCGTGAAGGTGACGGCATCCGGAGTGGCCAGGTCCACTGGCTTCTGGATCTCGGTGAGGATGGTGGTGTAGGCATCCTTCGCGTGGTCGTCGCTGTCGAACTGGACAATGGTGCCGCCCAGTGCGATGAGTTGCGTCCCGCTCGTTTCCGGGGTCGGCGAGGCCTCCATCGAGAACATCGCGGCAAAGTCGATCATGAAGGTGCGGGAGACCGCCGCCTGCACGCCGGGCAGGTCCGCGATCTCGATCTCGTCATCGCCCGTATCCTGGGCCATGGTCGCGGCGGGATGCGCCAGTGCGATCACCGCCACCATCGCCAGGGTGAGGAGGCCACCGAGCCCCAACCGTCGCTGCCGCGTCGTCGTGTCCATCGTCAGGTCCTTTCCATACTGTGCAGCCGCACATCGCACGGGATCAGTACAAGAACTCGGGAAAGAGCGGGGTATCCATGGGCGAGCCGAGGAGATTCCCCGCCAAGTCGCCAAGGACCGGATCTCCCCCTCCCGGCAGGCGATCCCAATCACCGCCGGACGAGGTACCATCGACCATCCAGGTGGGAAGATCATTGCCGGGTGGAGCCTCCCCCGTCTGCTTCACCGCAGCGATCACGATGTCCATCGGGGCATCGACTGGCGGCTCACCGAAGCCCAGCGCGTGCGCGTAGACCAACGACGCGTCGAACGGCGCGATCACCGCCCCGACCCACATCTGCATCCCGAACTCGAGAGTGGCCTCCATCTCCGCGAAGTGGAGCGACCGCGCGATGGTCCCCACCGGGAGTCCTGCCAGACGGTCCGAGGCGACCTCCTGCATCGAGGCGAGGGTGGTGGCGAGATGCTCCTCCGCGATGGCGGAGAACGCAGGCATGGCCGCCGTTGCGTCGGCGGCGCTTTCGAAACTGGCAATCGTCAGGTCGAGGCCGCCGAGCATAGCCGCCATCCCCTCCGGCGCATCGAAGAGGTAGCTCCCCGCATCCTTGTGCATAAACCCCCGGGCGATGACGGAGGTCAGGCCCGCCATCTGGTCCAGGCCCCGGTAGTACCCGGCACCCGTGGCGGGGATGGGATCATCCTGCGCGATGGCCACGGGCATCCGGCCCGCCAGGGCCACGCAGGCAACGCCGCCCCCGGTCATCCGGAGGAACGTACGCCGCGAAACGGTCTGCATGCCGTTACCCTCCTGCCAAAACAGGACGGGAGAAGCATCCGTGCGGATAGCTCCTCCCGTCCTGCGATTCCGATCAGCTGCCGCCCTGCGCGGCGTCTGGATTCGGCACCCGCACCGCCGTGACGACGGTTCGGCTGTCGTACTCGCTGATGGAGCTGTCCCACTCACCGCCACAGGTCATGAGGGTGAGGGTCTCCTTGTCCGTCGGCGCGGCGGAGGCCTCCGCGCCATCCGCGATCGGCACCGACTTCACGCTGGTCACCGCGTAGGTGTAGGTGCCGCCATCGGCCCCGGTGACGGTGATGAGATCGCCCTGCTTCAGCGTATTCAGCTTGAAGAAGACCGCCTCCGGCACACCCCAGTAGTTGAGGTGGCCCGCCACCACGATGTTGCCCGTTTCACCGAGCCGGTTCGAGTTCTTGTACCAGGTGACGACACTCTCGTTGGTCGGCTCCTGAAGCTCACCACCCACGATCTCCTTGATCTCGAAGGTCGCCTGGACCTCGATCGCGGGGATGGAGATGGAGGCCGGAACCTGGCCACGGGCGCACGTCTCGTCTGGCTGGGGCGTGCCGATCGGCGACTTGGCCGCGTTGTCGGCCGCCGTCAGGGCCGGGCAGGTAGCCACACCTGCATCAGGCGTGCCGGTGGTGGAGTCGGGTGCCGCGACCGTCTGCGGCGTCCCCGGCTCGATCACCTGCGTATCCTGCGCCGACAGCTGGGAAGCCCCGGTGCTGGCGGCGGGATCGACACCCGTGTTCGGGAACTTGCCCGGCGTCTTCGTCGGGGGCGGCGTTCCGCCCTTCGGGGTGCAGTTGTAGACCTTCACCACTGTCTCGCGGCCGTTCGTCACCGTCACCGATCCGTCCGGATTCACCACGCTCACCGGCTTGTTGGTCTGCGGGTCCATCTGGATCGCCGTGACGTTGCATGGCGTGCCCCCTTGTTCGACGATCTGGTAGTTGCCAGGCGTCAGCCCGGAGAGCGCGATGTAGCCAAGGTTGTTCGTGGTCTGCGTCGTCACCGGCACCCACGAGGAGCCATTCCAGACGTTGACCTTGAAGGAGATGCCCTTCTCGTAGATGGTGCAGTCAACATCCGAGACGTACTTCGGGCCGGAGCACCATTCCTTGTAGATCGTGAGATCGCCGGATGTGGGGTCGGGCACGTTGTACCAGTTGCAGACGATCTTGTCGCCGTTCGCGACCTTGATGTTCAGCACGTTGCCGACGTTCAGCGGGGTCGGGTTGACCCAGTTGACCGAGCTGCCCGTGCAATCCCAGACAAAGACGTACCAGGTATCCGCCGGCACCGTTTCCGTCACGGTGTAGGTGTCAGTCGGGATGCTCCCAAAGTAGACCGCGCCGTTGATGCTGTCGCCGGTGTCCGTCTGGCTGGTGTAACCCTTGGTCTGGCCTGCCAGGTTGAACTGGACGCCGTTGGTCGCCTGGGTGCAGTCCGCCTTCGGGTCCGCGCCGTACTTGCCGTAGTCGTAGCCTGGCGGGCAGGTCCACTTGTAGATGGTGATGTCGCCGTAGCCGCCGGTGCAGTTGGAGACCACCACCACCGTCTCGTAGCCATCATCCACCCGGAAGCTGCCATCGGGGTTGGACTGGTCGATCGTGCCGCCGTTGCCGTCCTGCCGGGAGGCCGTGATGTGGCACCACGTCCCGCCAATCTCGACGAGCTTGTAATTGCCGGGGTTGAGCCCGGAGAGCGCGATGGTGCCGGTGCCATCGGTGGTCGAGGAGCCCTGGAGCACCCAGTTCGCCCCATCCATCCGGTAGACCTCGAACGACACACCGGTCGTGTTCGGGGTGCAGCTGGAATCGTCGACATACGCCTCCACATCGCAGTTCTGCTTGTGGATGGTGAGATCGCCACTTCCAGCGCGCGGGATGTTGTACCAGTTGCAGGAGATCGTCACCCCACCTGGCACCACGATGTCGGTCTCGCCGGTCGCTGAGACGACCGGGTAGATCGCCGGAAGCGAGCTCTGGTCCGTGTCCGACACAACCGTGCAGGAGGTGACGAATGCGGAGATGACCTTTGCCGGCAGCGTCTCCACCACATGGTAGGTGTCAGGTTCGATGCCGCCGAACATCACGGCACCAGGGATGCTGTCGCCCGTGTTCGTCTGGCTGGTGTAGCCATTGGTGTTGCCGGTGATGTTGAACTGCACGCCATCCGTTGGCGTCGCGCAGTCGACCGCCGGATTGGCGCCGGAGGCACTCGGATCGTAGCTCTCCGGGCACGTGTACTTGTAGATGAGGAGCGTCGAAGGCTCCGTGCTGGTGGCCGTGGGCGTCGGCGTGACCGTCATCGTGGGGGTCACGGTCGGCGATCGCATCGGACCACGGGATGTTGTACCAGGAGCAGGCGACCGTGACGCCACCCGAAAGCTCGATATCGGTTTCACCAGTCGCCGAGACAACCGGGCTGATGCTTGGCAAGGTGACATCGCCCTCGCCCGTGACCTGGCAGTCGGTGATGAACGCGGAGGCAGTCCCGGCCGGGAGGGTCTCCACAACGTGATACGTGTCCGGCTCGATGCTCCCGAACATCACGGCACCAGGGATGCTGTCACCGGTATTCGTCTGGCTGGTATAGCCATTGGTGTTGCCGGTGATGTTGAACTGGACGCCGTCCTGCGGGGTCGCGCAATCGCTGCTCGGATTCGCGCCCGAGCCATTCGGATCGTAGCCAGCCGGGCAGAGCCACTTGTAGATGAGCAGGGTGGCCGGCGCGGTGCTCGTGGCCGTCGGCGTCATCGTCGGGGTCGCGGTCCACTCGTCGGAGGGAACGTTGTACCAGTAGCACTCGAGCTGCACGTCGTTTTGATCGAACTGATACTGGATCGACCAGTTGGTGACCGTTGGGTAGTGTGGAATCGACTGATTGCTGGTTGTCGTCTGCACGCACTGCGTGACGAAGGCCGAGGTGGTTCCCATCGGCGGGGTTTCGGTGATGGTGTAGGTATCGGGCTCCAGGCCGCCGAATGTCACCGCACCAGGGACGCTGTCGCCGGTATCGGACTGGCTGGTATAGCCCGTGGACGAACCGGAGATGTTGAACTGAACGCCCTGCTCCTGCGTGGGGCAGTCCGTCTGGGGGTTGGCATCCTGGCCAGAAACGTCGTAGCCAGCCGGGCACTCGAACTTGTGGATGATGATGGTCAGGCCGTTATCCGAGCCTTCGGCCGTACCCGTCGGCGTCACGGTGACCGTGGTCGTCGGCGTGGTATCCGCCGGGATGTTGTAGAAGACGCAATTCAGGGACTCGTCACCGGAGATCTGGCCGGAGAGGTTGGTGCCGCTGCCATTGGTCGGCCCCTGCATCTGGCTCTGGCACATCCAGGAGGTGGCCTTGGTGCCGGATGGAGCCGTCTCGGCAAGGGTGAAGGAACCCGGTGTCAGGTTGCTGAACGCTGCGACTCCGCCGCCTGAAGTCGACTGCTGCTGGCCGGGTTGCCCTTGCGCGGTGTAGGCCATCTGCACGCCATTGAGCGGCGTGGTGCAGTCGTTCGCCGGGTTGGCACCCTGCCCGTTGAAGTCGTACCCGGCCGGACAAGCGACCGCATAGGCATTCAGGGACGCCGGACCCGGCGTCGGGGTGACCGTCGGGGTCTCGGTTGGCATGGGTGTTTCAGTGGCGTCCATCTGGTCCCCGCCTTCCGGCGTGGGATCGACGCACATCTGCTGGGAATCGTCCCAGACCTGGCCGTTCTGGCAATCCTGCCCGGAGGCAAGCGCCGGAGCCGCTGGGGCAAATGCGATGGAACTGACGAGCGACCCCATCATCATGATGGCGGCGAGCATTCGCCAACAGTCGTTCAGCATTCGACCGCGCCGGGGCGGCCGGGAGATTCTGGCCCTCCGAAGGCGGGGCCGTACAGGGGTCTTCATAGGTCTACCTACTCCACATAGGGACTACTCGATCCAACCATCCTTGCGAGGCAGGCACGGTTGCGCAGGCCATGCCCGCCTCACATGCACAAGACTAGGGTTCAGGATGACGGACGAGAATGCGTAACCTTACCCAATTCCATCTGCGCAGGATCACGTAGGCAACTACGCAGACAATCACGTAGCGCCGAAGAACGGGACAATCGGGACGAGAACTCGTCCCGATTGTCCCGTTCGCTACTCTTGCCGACGGTCTCCGGCTCCCGTCACGCCAACCACGCTGCCCGCAGGCATGGATATCCCAGCAGGGGACCGGGGAATGGTGTACCAGAGGCAGGTCAGCGACTCGTTGTCGTTGACCTGGTACTGGATCGTCCCATTGGTGACGGTCGGATAGATCGGCACCGCCGGGTCCGTTGCCGTCGCCAGCGAGCAGGACGAGACGAAGGCGTTCACGGAGTCATCCTGACTCCCCTGGGTGATGACATACGTATCTGCCTGCAGCCCGGTGAAGGTCACGGTGCCGCTGCGGCTCTGGCCGTCCAGCGGGTTCGTGGCAGTCCCGACGCCGGTCGTGAGCTGGGTGGATGTGCCCGATGCCTGCCCCGAAGCCGTGAAGGGGATACCGGTCGCGGGCGCCGCGCAATCGAGGGTGGGATTGGCATCGGCCGAGGACGGATCGTACCCGGCGGGGCACGTGAAGGCGTGAATCGTCAGCGAGATCCCAACCGGCGCAACCGGGTTCGGTACGCCGCCAAAGGTCGCATCCGGAACGGCGTACCAGTGACAGGTGAAGGTGCGAGCGGCACTATCGAAGGCATGCTGGAGCATGCCGTCCATGACCGGAGGCGTCACCGGGAACCCCTGGGCATCGCCCCCCAGCAGGGAGCAGTAGCCGAAACTCTCCACGATCCCCGGCGCGGCCAACTGGGTCACCACATACTCATCGGCGGGGAGATTGGCGAAGTAGGCCGCATCCGGCAGGATGTCGCCTGCGGTGGCCTGCAGGATGATCCCCGTCTTCAGGCCTTGCGCGGAGAAGATCGCGCCAGGATAGGCATCGAAGCAGCCATCGGGTGCCAGACCGGGTGGGGGCACCGTGAACCCCGCGGGACAGAGATACGACTCAATCACCATCGAGAGCTGGCCGGCGGGCTGGGTCGGGAACGAGGAGGCAGCACCGGACTCGCTGTCCGGCCCACCCTGCTGCGCCCCCTGTGCGGTCGTGGTTGTCCCCGAACTGGCGCTTGCATCCGGACCGCCCTGCTGCGCGCTTTGCGAGGACGCGCCAGAACCGGTGTTGGCATCGGGCCCTCCCTGCGCCCCGGATTGCGACGACGACGATTGCGAGGAGGTGGTGGCACTGCCCGACGAAGACTGCCCCGATGATTGCGATTGGGCGGCGGGGACGACCGTCATCGTCGGGGTGGGCGTGATGGTTGGGGTGAGCGTCACCGTCGCCGTGGGTGTGGGGCTGGGGCCGTTTGGAACGGCATAGACGGTGCAGGTGAAGAAGAACGCCCCAGGCACCTTGGCATCGAAGGCGATGTCCGTCCCCGAAATCGTCGGCGTCACGAGGAAGTCGTCGATGTAGTGCTGCTCCTGAACGTCGTACCCGCCACAACTCACTCCGGCGATGGAGGCGATGCCCTCCGGAATCGACAGGCTGACATGATAGGTTCCCTCGACCGCGGAGAGGCTGAGGGTATCCGTGCCGCCGACGCGCACCGGATTGGGGGACCCAACCGGACCGCTGACGTTGAACCGAAGACCCGCCTGCGTCCCGGTACACGCCCGGGTCGGATCCACGGTGGTCGATCCGGCAACGAATCCCGGCGGGCACAGGGCGGCCACCAGCGAGAAGCTGGACGAATTCGTGTTCGGGGCACGGGTCGGAGTCGGCACGTTCGCATCGATGACGACCGCCAGATCGCAGCTCACGTAACTGCCTCCGACGACGTTCATCGTGAAGGCCACCGTGCCGCCGGACAAGGAAATGGGCTCGCCGCACGTACCGTACTTGTCGATAAACCGGGCCAGACCAGCTGCGATCGGCGCTTGCACCTGATAGGGTCCCGGCTCCAGATCATCGAATGACACCCAGCCGAGAAACGTGTTGTTCTCGCCCGTCGTGGAGACATCCGAATCGGTATTGATCGCCGTGAAGGTGATGGGATATCCCGTGAACAGGTAGGTTTTCTGGCACACGTTCGAGACATCCTCGCCCGGTGCAGGATCGAACCCTATCGGGCACATGCTCAGCGTGATCCGGATCGCTCCCTTGCCCGGCCCATTCAGCGTCGGCCCATTCAGCGACGGCGCCGGCGACCCGGCGGTGGACGCGAACCCAGGGGCGGTGGTGGCCGTGGCCGTGATCGTCACGGTCGGCGTGACCGTCGTCGGCGCGACAACGAGGAAGATGCTGCATGTCAGCTGATCGCCGTCCACGATCTGGCCAGCGATGCTTGTCCCCGTGCCGGTCGTGGGTTGGCTGAGTGCGCCCTGACACGTCCAGGCGATGGCGGTCGAACCCATCGGCATCGTGGCGTCCAGGGTGAAGGGGCCAGGCATCGGGTTCACGAATGTGGTGGTCCCGCCGGAGACGGGCTGCTGGACCGGGGGCTGATCGCCCGCGCGGAATGCCAGCGACACCCCATCGGCAGGAGTCAGGCAGTCATTCGCCGGGATGGCGTTCGGCGCGGTACCGTCATAGCCAGTCGGACAGGTGAAGACGGAAACCACGAGCGTGCTTCCGGAGACGGTCGCCGTCGGCGTGACGGTCGGGGTCTCGGTCGCGGTCGGCTGGTCGCCGGAGGTATCGCCCTCGACCGGCTGGCCCTGCCCCTGATCTCCACCCTCCGAAGTGGGGTCGACGCACATCTGCTGGGTGTCGTCCCACACCTGCCCATTGCTGCAATCCTGCCCGGACGCCGCGACAGGCGCAAACGGCAGCACAACCAACGCGTTCATGAATGACCCGGTGAGCGCGATGACGGCCAGCACGCGCCAGATCGTGAAGACCGGGCCGCTCCGCCGGTCCTGCCGCGATGTCGTCCGTCGCCGAAGGCGAGATCCATCCGGGGTCTTCATCCATCTTCTCCCCACGCAACACAGGTCGCGCTCGATCCCTGCGGGCCGCATTCGCCCCGATACCCACAGGGTATGGAGCTTCATGCGGCGGGAGAATGCGTAGATTTCCCCATTTGAACGCAGGACGCCCCCGATCGCCGTGGCGACCGGGGGCGTTCTGCGTTCCGTTACGCCTGTGGGGTCGAAACGCCCGTTGCCGGCTCGAAACGATCGTCCATCTCGACGGACAGGCCCTTCAACACCGGATCGCCGGTCTTCGGGAACTTGTCCCAAGCCCCGCCAGTGGAGGTGCCATCCTGGGAGAAGGTGCCCTCTCCCTCGCCAGCCGGGGCGGCGATCATGGCCTGCGCGACCGCGACGGCAAAGGCCTGCGCATCCTCAGGGGTGGAAAGCGCGATCGCGATGGTCTGATAGATGTACGGGCCGTCCTGGGTGAGCAGCACGACCTGATGCAGCGTCAGCCCCTCTCCCTGCTCGATCGACGCCGTGTAGGCATTGGTCGGGCCGGAGAGTTCCTGGACAGTAAGCTCCTTCAACTCAATGCCTCCCGTGCTGGCCGGACTCGTCACCTGCTGCACGACCGTGTCGTAGGTGCTGGCGGCGCTGTCCTCGGAATCGAACGCCAGGATGACCGTGCTGAGCGTCACCACACCGAGCGACGCGTAGTCCGGGGTGGCCTCGGCGGTCGTCGGGGTTGCGAAGAGCGCACTGAGGTCGGCGGAGTAGCTGCGGGCGATGCCCTGCTGGAAACCGGGCAGGTCGTCCGGGCGGAAATCCGGGGATGCTTCCGGGGTCGCCTGCGCGAGGGCACCGGCTGGCCCACCAAAGGCAAGCATGGCGAAGAGGACGAAGGCCCCGGCAACCGAAGAAAGACGCAAACGCATCGAGGATCATCCTCCAACGACCGACCGAACTCCGGACGATGCCACATGCACCGCCACCGCGTCCGCCGAGCCTCCATCATACCAAGCGGTGGGGACGAACCTCGCCACCTATTCGTCCCATCGCCTGCCGAAATCGTCCCACCGATCACGAGCTGGCACTCGCATAGCGATGGATCGCGCGGTTCCAGAAGGCATGGCTTCCCGCCACCGCGACGACCGCGAACACGATCCCCACAGGAACCACCCACCAGTCCGCCAATCCATGCGTGATCGCCTCCGCCGGAAAGGTGCTCGCGAAGGCCCACGGCACCACCGCGACCAGGAAGACCTGCATCGCACGGGAGAAGAACATCACCGGATAGCGACCCGGCTCCATCAGGTCCCCGAAGACCATCGTGCCCGCCGACATCGAACTGGTCCAGAAGGCACAGGTGGCGACGACCGACCACGCGCATGCCAACAGGACGAAACCCACGGCGACGAGCACGACCGCCTGCACGATCCCGATTGCCGACGGCACGGTGCTGCGCTGGATCAGCCCGACCACGATCAGCCCGAATCCACTGAGGGTGGCGAACAACTCCGCCGGACGCACCCAGCGTGTTGCCGAGAGCCAATGCGCGTTGACCGGGCGCACCAGCAGCACATCAAGGTCGCCCCGCTGCACGTATTCCGACATCCGGCTCATGTTCGGAATGATGAACGCCGCCAACAGCCCGACGATCGCCTGCTGAAACCCCGCGACGACGAGGACATCGGCCCGGCTCCAGCCATGCACTTCACCGGTGAAGCTGAAGATGAGCAGGATCGGCACGAGCGAGACGACCAGTTGCGCTACCCCGACGAGCAACGTCGCCAGGGCATTCGCGCGGAACTGCACCTCGCGAACCAACGAGATCGCGACAAATGCACGCCAGAGCCGGGCGTGCCGACGAATCGCGGCCCACGGCGTCGGGTCGAGGGGCGTTGTCTGAACCTGATTCATGGTCATGCTCCCACTGCCGCATAGCTGCGTAGACCGCGCCGCCAGATCCAGAGCGCTCCCAGCATGAAGCAGACCGTCCATCCCGCCTGCACGGCGAGGCCGGTCATCACCGCGTGCGTCGAAAGGTTGGCCACGACGATCTCCAATGGAAAGGAGATCGTGTAGCGAAAGGGCTGAACGTGCAGGAAGCCCTGCATCCAGGCCGGGAAGAGCGCCAGCGGAATCATCTGGCCGGTGATGAGCCCGGTCAGCAGGCCGCGTCCCCATTCGAGACCGGAAATGTCCTCCAGCCAGAAGCCGAGCGATCCCATCGCGACATCCAGCCAGAAGAAGATGAGGGCCGCCATCATCGTGCTGACCAGCAGGGCACCCCAGCGCCACGGCGCGACATCGAGCGTCAGCGAATCGCGGACGAACCACGCGAAAATGGCGATCATCGGGACGAGGATGACGAGCTTCACGATCTTCTCGGCAATGTTGTTGGCCGCCATCTCGTAGAGGAACGACCCAGGCCGCGCCAGCCAGACATTCAGGCGGCCTTCGCGGATGGTGTCCGCCATGAACATGGCCAGCCAGGCGCTAGCCAGCATCGTCACCAGGCTGAGCAGCACAAAATAGGTCGTGATGTAGTTGGCATCCACGGGCAGGTCCGCCCCGGCGGCGATGGCGGCCCGCCATACGAAAGCCGAGATGATCGGCCCGATGATGGTGCCAAGCATGTAGAAGACGAAATCGCCCGGATACGCCAGCGACCCGGCGATGCCGCCCGTCACCAGCCGCCGGATCAGGCGCAGCACTTCGGCAAGGCTCATCGCTCACCATCCTTTCCACCCGTCCCGGCACCGGACGACCCGGCGACCGCGGCCCCGGTGAAGAGATCGCGGATGATCTCCTCCACCTCGGCATCGGCGACGGCAAGATCGACGAGCGGCCCCAACTGGGGAAGCGTGGCGAGCAGCTCGGACAACGCCTCCCGCTCGACCTCCAGCGCGAGGACGTTTCCGCCGGTCTCCCCCTCGCCAGCAGGCAGGACACGCACGAGGCCACCCGCGAAAGCATCCGGCGCGACCGTCACCGGCGCGGCGAAGGTCGCGCGGACCCGCTTCCGGGGCTGCACGCGCTGCACGAGGTCGGTGAGGCCGCCGTCGTAAACCATGCGGCCGTGATTGACGATCATCACGCGCGAACAGAGCGCCTCGATGTCGTCCATGTCGTGACTGGTGACGACGATGGTCGTCCCGCGCTGGCGGTTGATGCCGGCAAGGAACGAGCGCACGCGGTCCTTCGCCACCACATCGAGGCCGATGGTGGGTTCATCGAGGAAGACGACCTCCGGGCGGTGGAGCAGCGCCGCGAGGAGTTCCATCTTCATGCGCTCGCCGAGGGAGAGCTTGCGCACCGGCACCTGCAACAGGTCCTCGACCTCGAGCAGTGCCGCCAGTTCGTCCAGGCTCTCGTGGAAGAGGGCATCGGAGAGGCCGTACATCTCCTTGTGGAGGAGAAAGCTCTCCATGGCGGGGACATCCCACCAGAGCATCGTCTTCTGCCCCATCACCAGCGAGATGCGACGGAGGTAGTCGGTCTTGCGCTCGAACGGACGGTATCCGAGGACACGGACCTCACCACCGGAGGGATCGAGCAACCCGGTGAGCATCTTGAGGGTCGTCGTCTTGCCAGCACCGTTCGGGCCGAGCAGCCCGACGACCTCACCCGGCTGGATGGAGAACGTCAGCGCATCGACGGCGAGACGGCGCTCCGTCTGGCGATGGATGGCACCCCGAATCGCACCGCGCAGGCCGGGGGCCTGGCGGTGGAACGTGTAGGTCTTGGAGAGATCCCGAACGGAGATGATGCCACCCTCACGGGCAGCGGAGGACACGAACACATCGCCGGACACAGCAACGCCCGGCTGCCGAACAGCTGAAACCATGAACACACACCTTGTATGCCGAGAAGCGAACCGGTCGGGGTGGCGTCCACGCTCGGGTGGGGGACGCGCAAACCACTCCCGCCACCACGCATGGTGTGGGAGAGCGATTCGACCGGCGAATCGGACCTAGAAGTGGTGGGTTAGGTTACTGCAGGCGTTCAGCATCCGGGTGCCTTTCTCTGGCGGACCACGGCGTATGGCCCTTGCGAGATGTGCGCCCATCCTAGCACATGGCACATCCGTCGACGCAAGGTGTCACCGTGGGTCGATCCCGTCTGCAAGGCGTTCCGACCAATCGGGGACGGCGGGCGCTGCATCGGGGGAACGTTTCTCCCGATGCAGCAGCGCGGCGATCGGCCGCGTAGTACCCGCCCCACTCATCTACCGATAGCCTTGTTTATCGCCTTCTCGCCAAGGCCAGTGACGGCTTCGCGGAGTTCCGCCGACTCCAGTTGTCCGGCACCGAGCACGTAGACCGAGCCGAGGGCGAAGAGTTCATGGCGAAGCATGATTGGCGGCTCCGGACCCGGATCGGGACCCGGTGGGAACGGTGGCCAGCCGATGGGAGGGATTGGCCACTGCGGGCAAATCTCTCCGTCGTCCTCCACCTGCTGCCGGCCCAATGCGCGGATGCGTTCCGCCTCACGAGGAAATGCTTGGGCAATCTGCTCCACGTGCATGAGCTGGTCCAGTTTCGCGTTGGCGACAGCGACGGCATAGGTCCATCCGGGAGGGATGGGTTGTGGGTTGAGCGAAACCTCGTCTCCGATCTTCGCCCAGCCTGTTCGCAGCCATGGAACAGGGCGCGGATCCAAGTAGGGACGCAGGCGCAACGTCTGGCTATCCAAAGAGCTGGGATCGCCGGAATGCGGCGGAGCATCCCACATTTCTGGAGGCAGCATTGCGGCCCAGATGCGGGCAAGGCCAATGACAGGCATGCGGATTTCTGTGGCCATCACGGGGCTCCCTTCAACAGGCAACCAGCGAGCCAAACCAGACTTTGCCGGCTGCGCCATCACACCAGATGGTGGGCGAATCGCACACAGCGAGGCGAAAGCACATGGTTGGAGTCGCGATTGGATGATATGGTCCGATTCCGCGTCCGGTATCGGGGTCGATCATCGTCAGTTGGGTCCAGACCTTGCCCTCATTCTGGCATTTCGCCCCCATCTGCACATGGGGGAATCCCCCTATTCCCATCGAGCGCGAAGTGCGTATTTCTCGCGTTGGAACGGGTGTAGGCCATCTCCGGGAGGAACCAGCGTCATCGGGCCGTCCGTCGTCCATTACCGGAGGAGGGGCATAGACGACGGGTCCGTTCCGACGACACATCCACGCTCGTTGGTAGCATTCAGCAAATGTCTTCCCTCCCGACCGTATTCTGTATACAATCCCAGCATTCTCACATCAGGATCGTCGGAGGCATTCGGGAAACGCCCCGAACCTCCGGCACGGCTGGCAGGCGATGTCGCCTGCGCCATCCACCATCACAGGAGATGCTGCGTTCATGGCTGTCGAACCCTCCACGACCTCCGCGAAGGAAGCTCGGATCGCGGCATTCCGCGACGATCACCTCGGGATGTTCATCCACTGGGGTCCCTATTCAACCCGCAGCATCGAGGCCTCGTGGCCGCTCTTCCGTGGCCTGGTGCCATGGGCCGAATACGAGGCGATGGCCGATGTCTTCGACCCGCAGGACTTCGACCCCGTGCAGTGGGCGACCCTCGCCAAGAATGCCGGCGCGCGCTACATGGTGCTCACCACGAAGCATCACGACGGCTACGCGCTGTGGGACACCCAGCTCTCCGACTATTCCTCTGTCCACCGCAAGGCGAACCGCGACTTCATCACCCCGTACGTCGAGGCCTGTCGCGCCGCTGGCATGAAGGTGGGCTTCTACTTCTCCGTCTGCGACTGGCATCATCCTGACTACCCGTTCGAGCTCTCCGGAGCCGGTGCCGAGCGCTTGGCGCGAGCGGAATCGAGCTACACGCCGGGATCGCCCCGAACCATCGAGGAGGACCCGGCCCGCTGGGAACGGTACCTGGAGTTCATGCACGGGCAGGTGCGGGAACTCCTGACCGACTTCGGGCAGATCGACCTGCTCTGGTTCGACGGCCACTGGGAGCACACGCCGGAGGAATGGAAGACGGCCGAACTGGAGGCGATGATCCACGAACTCCAGCCAGGTTGCGTCGTGAACAACCGCATCGGCTCTGACGAGTACGCCGATTATGTCACCCCCGAGCAGCACATCCCGGTCACACCACCGGACTACGCCTGGGAGACCTGCCTCACCATCAACGAAACGTGGGCCTATAACGGGGCGGACCGCGCCTACAAGTCGTCGATCGAACTGATCGCGTCGCTTGCCGAGATCACGTCCAAAGGCGGCAATCTCCTCCTGAACGTCGGACCGACGCCGCTGGGTGTGGTACCGCCGGAGTTCGCTTCCCGTTGGGAGGTGATCGCCGACTGGATGGAGAGGCATGGCGAATCCATCCTCGAGGCCGGTCCGGGTCTCGCGCCGGGGCAGTTCTACGGCCCCTCCACCGGCGCCAAGGACGGCAGCGCGCTCTACCTCTTCCTGCTCGGCCCCGCGAATGGTGATGTGATCCGCGTGCGCGGTGTCGACCAGAAGGTCATTGGCGCGTCGATCCTCGGGACCGGCCAGCGGCTGGAGATGGACCACCACGGCGGCCATCTCGAAGGCGGCCTCCTGCGGATCACGGTGCCATCGCAGGCGATCGAGCCGACGATCACCGTCGTCAAGCTCCATCTGGCGGGTTGATTCATGACCGATGCCACACGAACCCTCCGCGTCGCCCTGATCGGCGACGCGCAGACCACCCCGCTTTACGCGCTGATCCCAGCCTTCACAGCTCGCACCGGAATCGCGGTCGAGGTCACGGGAACGGCGGGGCACGCGGCGCTGAATGCGTTGCTCGCCACCGATCTCGATCGCTTCGACCTCGTCTCGACGCACATCAAGTACGCGCCGTCGCAGGCGGACGGGCTGTTGCCGCTGGATGACTTGCTGACGCCGGAGGAGATCGCACCATTCCGGCCGATTCCGATGGCACTTTCCCGTCGGAATGGGCAACTGATCCAGCTCCCCCGCAACACGGATACACGCCTGCTGGTCTCCCGCCGCTCATGGCTGGACGAGGCGCGGTGCCCATCCCCCGCGACGTGGGCGGATCTTGCGGAGACGGCATCCCGACTCACCGACGCGGAGGCCGGGCGCTACGGCTACGCCTTCTGCTGCGCGCCATCCGGGCTCGTCGGGGAGTTCTTCGAGCTGATGACCGCGTTTGGCGGCCAGTTCGTGACGAACGACGGGCGGATCGACTTCACGGGCGAGGCCGCGCGAGCCTCCCTGACATATCTGCACGATCTCGTGGTCGTTCGCCGCGTCACGCCGCCCGCGATGCTGGACTGGGACTTCGGCGATGTCACGCAAGCGTTCCTGCGCGGCGAGGTGGGAATGGTCGGCGACTGGCCGAGCTCCCTGCCGACGATCGCCGATCCGGCAGTCTCGGCAGCGGCGGGGGATATGGTTTGCAGCCTCTACCCATCCGGACCTGCCGGGCGATTCATCTACTCGGGGTCGCATAGCTTCGCGATCACCCGCGCCTGCCGCGACATTCCGGCCGCGAAGGATCTCCTGCTCGCGCTGACGAGCGCCGAGGGGCAAGTGATCGAGGCGCGGGCTGGGTCGCTGTCGACACGGTCCGACGTGGCCGCGATCATCGACACCGAGACGACCGACCCCGAGAAGCGAGCGTGGCTGGCGCTGCTGGACGAGACGATGGTGTGTTCCATGCTCTCCTACCCGTCACTGAGGAGCTATCCGCGCATCGAGGCCATCGGGTACGAGGCTATTTCCGGCGCGTTGCGTGGACGCTTCACGGTGGACGAGGCCCTCGCATGGGCGCAGGAACGCGTCGATGCCGATCCGGCCATCATGGCGGACCTCCGCGACCGGGCAGCCCAGCAAGGAAGCGATCCCTCATGACGACGATCACCGCGATCACGACATCGGACCGTCGCTTCCCGCTCCCACCGGGGGATGGCTCCGATGCCGTCCACACGAACCCGACCTACGCCTACGCCGTTACGGAACTCCGGACGGACGCGGGGCTGACAGGCATCGGCCTCGCCTTCACGCTCGGCGGAGGCAACGACCTCGTGACGCAGGCGATCGCATTGCTGGCCGAATCGTTGGCCGGACGCGAGATCGAGGAGTTGATGGCCAGCTTCGGCGAGACGCTGAACGCACTGGCGAACCATCCACAACTGCGTTGGCTAGGTCCGCACAAGGGTGTCATCCACCTCGCGCTTTCGTCCATCGCGAACGCCTGCTGGGACCTGTGGGCGAAATCGCGCGACGTTCCGCTCTGGCAACTGATCCTCGACCTCTCGCCGGAAGCGCTGGTCGCGACGCTCGACCTCTCGTATCTGGAGGATGTGCTGACCGCCGAGCAAGCCGTCGCGCTGATCCGGGAGGAGCTTTCAACACGCGACGAGCGAATGCCGATCCTTGCGGCGGGCTATCCGGGGTACGACACGTCGTTCGGTTGGTTCGGCTACAGCGACGAGCAGATCCGCGACAATGCCGCGCGGGCAACCGCGAACGGTTTCGACGCCCTGAAGCTGAAGGTCGGGCATCGTGATCCCGCCCGCGACATCACGCGTGCGCGGCTGGTGCGCGCGACGGTCGGGCCAGACGTCCGCCTGATGGTGGACGCCAACCAGCAGTGGACGGTCCCGCAGGCGCTGGCGATCGGTCGCGAGCTGGCCGATCTGGACCTCTTCTGGATCGAGGAGCCGACGCATCCCGACGACATCGTCGGCCACCGGACGCTGGCGTGGGGGCTTGCCCCGACGCGGCTGGCGATCGGCGAGCATGTCGCGAACCGGATCGCCTTCAAGAACTATCTGCAACTTGACGCCGCCGGGATCATTCAGGTCGATGCGGTGCGCGTCGCCGGAGTCAGCGAATTCCTGGCGGTGAGCCTGCTCGCGCGGCAGGCGGGACTGCCGGTGGTTCCCCACGTCGGGGACATGGGACAGATCCATCAGCATCTGGTGCTGGCGAACCACATCGCGCTGGGGCTGGAGCCGCTCTTCCTGGAGTACATCCCGCACCTGCGCGAGCACTTCATCCACCCGGCCATCGTGGAAGGCGGACGCTACCGAACGCCGCAGGAACCCGGCTCGTCGTCCGACCTGCGGGATGATCGAGGAGGCCACTACCACGAGAACCTCCGAATGCGGCCGGAGAATGGCCCATGGGAAGGGGGACATGAGCCAACCACGCCTTCCAGACGGCCTCTGGACACGCCTTGAACCACTCCTCCTCCGGACCCGGGGGGCGGTCGCCCACGCATCCCGGACCAGGCCTGCTTGACTGGCATCCTCTTCATCATCAAGACCGGCATTCCATGAGAGGACCTGCCGGTCGAGATGGTGTGCGGATTACCCGCAAAGGGGTCGACACAGGTGAGCGATCGGTTCGGCACTGGAGGGTGGTGAAGCCGCCATTCGCCTGGCGGAACAGGTCTCGGCGGCTCACGATTCGTTCCGAACGTCGCGGGCCTTTCCCCACCCTTGGCTGCTGCCTCATCTACGCCCACGCGGACCATCGGGTGGTGGAGACATTCCGAATGTCCACACCCAGGTCCGGTCCCTGGCGACTGAATCAGCGGTTGATCCCTTCCGGTCGTGCTGCCTCCGCGAGTCCGCGCAGAATGAGATCCAGTCCAAAATCGAACTCGGCCGAGAAGCTGTATCCCGGCTGCATCACATGCTCCGCCATGAATGCGTGCATGTTGGGAAACTCGTCGATCGGCAGGGCTTGAACCACCTCATTCCCACCCTCCTGCATCGCCGCCGCATCGCCCTGGAGCGGAAGTGCCACCTCCTGGATCACGAAGCCGTAGACGAAGGCATCGAGCAGCGCGTAGATATGGGCGCTGAACGCCATCGAGAGGCCCGCTGCCCGATGCAGGCCGATGAGGTCCTCGTGATGACGCAGCGTGGCCGGGCCTGGCGCGGTGCGCGAGTCCATCAGGCTCACCGCCCACGAATGGCGAAGCAGGACCGCCCGGGCAGACGAGGCGTGTTCCCGCATCGCGTCCACCCAGTCACCTCCGGGTGGCGGGACATCGATCTCACTGAAGACCACGTCAATCATGCCATCCAGCAGGGCCTCCCTGTTGGCAACGTGGTAGTAGAGCGCCATCGCCTCGACGCCGAGCTCCTTCGCAACACGCCGCATCGTCAGCGCACCGATCCCTTCGGCATCGGCGATGGTCATGGCTGCGGCGAGGACGCGTTCCCGGGTGAGGGGCGTCCGCTTCTCGGGTTTGCGCGGCATCTGGATCCCTTCGCTACGCAGAAAACACTGCTTCCCCTTGACAATCTTACAACGTAAGAATTAGTCTGTCGCCGTGGATATTCTTACGACGTAAGAATATCCACGGCAGTCACCGTATTTGCTGGAGTGCCCTTGATGAATGTACCCAGACGTTCCCCGCTTGCCAGCCCATCGCGAAAGGGTGCATCGTCCCTCGAGTGTACAGAAACTCCGGTGTCCTCCACCACGCAGAGCTCGACTTGAGGCAGATGCGACCACCGCCATGCACCACCGTGGTGCCGGGAAGCCGATGGTCGTAGCTGGGGAGGCCCGAGTGGCGGATCAGTGACGACAGATCACGTTCGACCCTTGAGTGATCATGAAGGATGTAGGCATGATCTCAATAGACCAGGTAAGCAAGCGGTACGACGGTCGGCTGGTGGTCGATGATCTCTCGTTCACCGTCCAGGCTGGGCGCGTGACCGGCTTCGTCGGACCGAACGGTGCTGGCAAGTCCTCCACCATGCGCATGATGGTTGGCTTGTCCACCCCCGACTCCGGTTCAGTGACCTACAACGGAATCCCGTTTACCCACTTGGTGCATCCGGCCACCGTGGTGGGCGCGGCGCTCGATCCACGGTGCATGCATCCGGGCCGCTCTGCCCGGCAGCACTTGCGGTCAATGGCTGCGCTGGGCGGGATCCCGGTCGAGCGGGTGGCGGCGGTGCTTTCGCAAGTGGGCCTGGAATCCGTCGCCAACCAGCGAGTCGGTGGGTTTTCCTTGGGCATGCGTCAGCGTCTGGCACTGGCTGGAGCGCTCCTTGGGAACCCCACCGTGCTCATCCTCGACGAGCCTGCCAACGGACTCGATCCTGAGGGCATACGCTGGCTCCGCAGCTTCCTGCGCGAATTCGCCGATGGTGGCGGGGCGGTGCTAGTCTCCAGCCACCTGATTGCAGAGCTTGGCCTCTTCGCGGACGACCTGGTGGTGCTGGGCGGAGGACGCCTTATTGCCGCCGCGCCGATGGACGAGATCCTGGGGCAGGCCGCTTCGAGCGTGGTCGTGTCCACATCGCAACCCACGGATCTGCTCCATCTCCTTCAACAACACGGCCTGAAGGCAACGCTCGATGATGGTCGAATTCGTGTACCTGGCGCCACTCGTCAGATGATCGCCGGATTGGCATTCGACCATCAGATCCAGCTGGATGAACTGACCGAGGTTCGACCGTCACTCGAAGATATCTTGCTGAACCTCACGACTCCCGCAGCCCAGTTCACCGCCGCCTGACCCCTCCCTGGCACTGATCGAAAGGCCAACTCATGTCACGTTTTCGGGAAGATACGATGCCAATAGCCGCTGTCACTGTCCCAATGGTCGAGCCGCGCGTGAGGAACGGGAATGAGCGGCTCCGGGCCATGACCGGGGCGCTCCGCAGCGAATGGATCAAGGTGATCTCGTTGCGATCCAGCCTCATCATGGTGCTGATCGTGGGAATCGCGGGTTTGGCCTTCTCCTGGGCCCTGGGATTCTTTTCGGGGGAGGATGTCACAAGCGTCGAAACAGGATGGTTTCGCTGGACTCCGATCGTCGCGGTACTCACGGCTGTTGTCGGCGTGCAGGTGTTCACGACCGATGTCCAGCACGGCACGATGTCCGCGATGCTGGTCGTGCAGCCGTCACGCCAGATCGTCGCGTTGGCCAAGGTTGGCATTGCGGCGATGGCTGGGCTCTTGTTGGGGGCACTCGGCGTGGTCGTCGGCATCGCTGGTGCGGCAGCGTCCGGCGTGGAATGGGGGAACACCGCGAACATCGTGGTGAACATCCCCTGGGCACTTGGCTACACAACACTCACGGCCCTGTTTGGATTGGGTGTGGGCCTGCTGATCCGCTCCGGCGCCATCGCGATCGCCAGCGTCCTGATCTGGGGCCTGATCATCGAAGGCCTGTTGGCGATGCTCCTGCCCGCAGAGATCGGTCGCTTTCTGCCATTCCTGGCCGGAGACCGGATGGTAGCCCTCGAATCGGATTTCCTGAACACGGGTACCGCCGGGGTTCAGCTGACGCAGTTCGAGGGTGCATTGGTGTTGGCAGGCTATGCGCTCCTGATCCTGGCTGCTGGCGTGCAGAGCTTTCAACGGCGTGATGTCAGCTGATCAGGTTCGTGCGTCGCGCAGGTGACACGAGAGCGCTGAACGTCTGCCTGGGCGGCGGAACAGAGGATGGGCAGTCACATTGGGTACCGGTTGACAGCGCGAGCAACCGCCGCATATGCTCGCGCCACCGTGACGGTTCCCCGGACCGCCCCATCCCGGAGCATGCCCCATGACCGCATCCCAGACCGCCGTCCCCGCCGAAGCCACAACGGACGCTTTCCTCTGCGTCACCTGCGGCACCCAGTTCCCACCCGCTTCGACCCCACCGACACGCTGCCCGATCTGCGAGGATGACCGCCAGTATGTCGGACACGACGGGCAGCAATGGACGACGCTGGCCGAACTCCGGCAGACGCACACCAACCGCTTCGAGCCAGTGGAGAACGAGCCGGGCGTCACGCGCATCGTCACGGAGCCGAAGGTCGCGATCGGCCAGAACGCATACCTGATCGAGACGCCGAGCGGGAACATCCTCTGGGACTGCATCGCGCTGATCGACGACGCGACCGTCGCCGAGATCCAGCGGCGCGGCGGCGTGCAGGCGATTGCCATCTCCCACGCCCACTACTACACGACTATGGTCGAATGGAGCAGGGCGTTGGGGAATGTGCCCATCCTGCTGCACGAGGCGAACCGGCAATGGGTGATGCGGCCCGATCCCGCCATCCAGTACTGGGACGGCGACAGCATCTCGCCCCTCCCCGGCGTCACGATCCTCCGCACGGGCGGCCACTTCCCCGGCGCAATGGTGCTGCACTGGGACAATCGCGGTGTCGGCGATGGCAAGGGCGTCCTCTTCTCGGGCGACATCGTGACCGTGGTGGCCGACCGCCGCTGGGTGACGTTCATGTACAGCTACCCGAACGATATCCCGCTCGACGCGGCGACGGTCGCCCGCATAGCGAACCAGATCGGGCGCTACCGCTTCGACCGAATCCACGACGCCTTCGACAAGCACGTCGTGGCGGATGGCAGCGAGCGCGTGCAACGCTCGGCGGAACGCTACATCAGCCACGTCCTCGGGCACGCCGGGCCAACCATCGGCTGAGGCCACGCACAGGATTGACGGCGCTGGCACCCGCCACGTATGCTCGCGCCACCGAGGCGGTCATGTGGCCGCCCATTCGCCGGAGGACACGCGGACACCATGTCAATCTCCACCCCCGGCGCATTCCGGAGCACGACCGCGCGGTAAGCCTCCCCGGCGACCGCCCTTCATCGCTCCCCGATGCGCAGACGACCTTCCTTCCGCCCACGCGCCCTGCGTGATGGGCCTGTCGTCCTGCTGTTCTGCGCCTGAATGCGCGGGCGGCATGCATCGGGGAGCATCTGCCTCGTGTCCTCCATCACCACACGCATCGACCGATTTCGCCGCCCGGCGGGGAATCCGGTCCCCATCTATCTGCTGATCGAAGGCGGACAGGCCTTCCTCTTCGCGCTCACCTTCACGCTCAACCTCATCTACCAGGTCACGGTCGCGGGGCTCTCGCCGCTGGAGATGGTACTGATCGGGACCATCCTGGAGGCCACCTGCTTCCTCTTCGAGATCCCGACCGGCATCGTCGCGGACCTCTACAGCCGCCGTCGCTCGATCCTGATCGGCATCGCCATCATCGGCGCCGGATTCATCGTGGAAGGCGCGATTCCCGCGTTCGTCGCCATCGCGATCGCGCAAGTGATCTGGGGCATCGGCTACACGTTCACCAGCGGCGCGGTGGAGGCATGGATCACCGACGAGATCGGGGAGGAGCGGGTCGGCCCCGTCTTCCTGCGCGGCTCGCAGGTCGCCCTGATCGGCGGCATCGCGGGAACGGTGCTCGGGACCGGGCTCGGCCTGATCGCCCTCCAGCTGCCCATCGTGCTCGGCGGCATCGGGATGATCGTTCTCGCCATCGCACTCTTCATCGTCATGCCGGAACGCCACATGACGATCACCCCGGCGGAGGATCGCAGCACCTTCGGTCACATGCGGCACACCTTCGTGGAGGGCATTCGACTCGCGCGGCAACGCCCGGTCGTGCGGACCCTGATCGCGATCAGCCTGATCGTCGGGCTGGCGTCGGAGGCGTTCGATCGCCTCAACCAGGTCTCGATCCTCGACCGCTTCGTGTTCCCACATCTCCTCGGCTCGGACAATCCAGCCCTGGTGTTCGGCCTCTCCAGTCTGGTGGGGACCGTGCTCGGCCTGCTGGCCACGGAGCTCCTGCGCCGCCATCGTCCCGAATCACTGGGCACGGGCACACCCGCCCGCCTGCTGGCGGGACTGGCGACGGTACAGGTCGGCGCCACCATCGGATTCGTCCTCGTGGGGAATCTCTGGCTGGCCCTGGCGATGCTCTGGTTGCGCGGGGCCGCCGGGACGCTGATCGGGCCGATCTCGGCGGCGTGGATGAACCGGAACCTCGATTCGTCGCTCCGCGCGACGGTGATCTCGATGGAGGGGCAGGCGAACGCGATCGGCCAGGTGGTAGGTGGGCCGCCGCTGGGCTGGCTCGGCAGCCGCGTCTCCGTGTCGACAGCCATCGTTGCGTCAGGCGCCGTGCTGGCGCCGATCGTGGCGCTCTACCGGAGCCTCCGGGAGCGCGGGCCGGTGGAGGCCATCGACGCGGAGGGGTGACGCCCTGAGGGTGGAGGCCGACGTGCATGGCATGTCTGCCTCCCGGATCACGGCGCGGGAATCCTACGGCTCGGCGATCGTGAAGATGATACCGCCGCGCTTGCTCCGGTCTTCGGTCGCCACCGTGGACATGAAGACGGTGCCATCATCGGCAACCGAGAAGCCGCGGTTGCTCGCCGGGCCGACGGCATCCTCCGGCAGTTCGACCGAGGACATCAGCGCCCCCGTGCGATCGAAGAGCACGGCGGTGCGGATGTTGCCATTCAGTTCCAGCGCGACGCTAACATCGCTTCCCGGCAGGAACGTGCCCACCGAGGCGACGCGATCGACCGGGTTCTGCCGGTCAATCTCCAGCGGGGTGATCTCGCCGCTCTCCAGGTTCACAAGGAAATAGACCGGCTCGCCATCTGTAGCGTATTGCGCCCACCGACTCATCGAGAAGACGGTCGCGACCGTGCCATCCGGGCTGACATCGTTCACGAAGGGGGTCGGGATCTCCGCCGATGCGTCGCCCGCAATGACGCGCTTCACCCCGCCAGACGCGGTCAGCCGCCATACGCCGTTCTGCGTATTCCCCGGATCGGCGTGCAGCACGGAGAAGACGATCGATCCGTCTCCCAGCCAATGCAATGGGGAGTAAATGATGAATGGTTCCTGTGGGGAGACGACAAAGCGCTCGACCGGCTCACCACCGTCGCGATCGATGGTGTAGATGATCGTCGGTCTCGCGTCACCACCCCAGACCGTCCTGGCGAAGGCAAGCTGGCTGCTATCCGGAGACCACGCCGGATACATATCGACCGGGATCTCCTTCCCGGTGCTGCCAAAGTCGAGCTTGTCGTCATCGCCATCGTCGGTGAGATCGTGGAGCGCGCCGTCGATGTCCATCACATAGATATCGCTGTCAATGAAAAGCCGCGCCGCATCGAGCGAGAAAGCCACGGCACTGCTGTCTGGCGCCCAGGTGATGGTCTCCAGCTGCACGGACATCGGTTTGCGGTCCGTGGCGCACCTGGGGTCGAGCGTGGTGACATCCCAGATGCAGAAGTCACGGTCCGCTCCCGGTCCGGCGAGCCACTTGCCATCGGGGGAGATCGCCATTGGCTGCCCCTCGACGGTGAAGGAGCGAACCTCGCCCAGGGAACGGGTTTCGGCGGAACTCGCGGTCGCCGCGGTGGCGGCAGGCGTCGACGTCGCCGCCGGGAAGGCGGGCGGACGGGGGTCGTGCTGGGCAAGAGCGGGCAATCCCCCCAGCATCGTCAACGACAGCATTCCGGCTACGGCGATGCGGGACAGAACGCGGGTGAACATGAGATGCATCCTCCGGCAGCGGTGGGTCCGGCAGGCCCAACACCCCAGCGAGCGTCAATGGTGAACGCGGGTTGACCCAAGGGTACTTCCCGATGCCGGATGTGGGGAACCGAGCCGGGGCGGATGCCCCTGTGCTCGTTCCAGATGACTCGGTCCCCGCAAGGACAACGCCAGAACGCCGCCCGGGTTCCCGGAACGGCGTTCGCACAGCAGGATGATCGTGCGATTTATGCGGCCCGAACCTGTCGCTCGCGCAGGGCAACGGGTTTCAAGTCGGCCGGGAGCAACAGGCCACCCTCCGGAAGTTCGCGCAAGAATCGTCGTTCGGTCCGCCCATCAGGAAGGTGGATAAATGCAGCCTCGCCCTCGAGGTCGTTCGTCACCACCATCATGCCGAGACGATTCGCTATCCGTTGCGTGCTTGCCTCAATCCCGTCGGCGAGCGACGCATCGATCATCTGGTCATAGAGAACGGGCAGGTCTCCACCATACGCCTCATTCCAGACGTTGAGGTAGACACGTCGTCCGACCGGAAAGGCGTTACCCCCATCCCAGTAGTCACCCACGGCAACGTCTCGCGATGGTACGCCGTACGCCAACGCTGCCGCCTCCCGAAGATCATCCGGCCTCGGCATGGAGGGCAGAATAAGCATGGCAACACCAATGATGTTCATGGCTGCTCCCGTTTCGCGCTTTCCCGGACCTTCCAGATGCGAATCGCCGCATCACGTTGCGCGTCCGTGATGTAAGGATCTTGCTCAATCTGAAAGAGCGCTCGTTCCATATCCCCATTGTACTGGCGGATAACGGCAAGCGCGCGATAGGTCTGCCGATCCATCTCGACAAAGCCCTCTCCACGTATCGGAAAGAGCTGGCCATCATCATGCTGGCCGTAAAGACGATCGTGTACCCAGATTCGCCGAGTGGAGGCATCGTACCAGCCCTCACCCCGCCGGATGGCATCCAGATCTCCGAAGAGATCGACGGACGGCAGGGCAATCGTATTCTCTCCTCTCGTGAGCGCTCGCCGAGGGAGACGCATCAATCGATGACGATCATCGACCGGAGTTGGTAGCAGCGGCGGCACACGACGAATCCCCTTTACGCCAGGCGGGGGCGAGTCGTCGCTCTTACTACCCAAGGCATCCCTTTCCGCACCTGATCTGCGGGCGTCCGCGTGTCAGCGGGATGTCCGGCCGGAATCGCCGCCGGCGCTCACGATCTCGGTGGGAAGCTGCGGCGGTGGCGGCGCCGACACAGCGGAGATGTCCTCGCCGCCAATCTCGCGACGGATTGCGCGCAACTCGTTCCGGATACCCCCGAGATCGGTATCCAGCTTCTCCAGCTTGGCCTGCGACGCCCGCACGAAGCGGGTGTATGGCGCGATGGCATCCTCGATGCGGGTGATGGAGCGGCTCAGCTCGTGCTCGAACTGCTCGCGCATCACCTGGGTCAGGCGCTCCTGCAATTCCTCCGACCGCTTGTGGAACTCCTGCTTCGCCTTGCGCCGTCGCGCAGGCAGGATCACGAGTCCGAGTCCGGCCACGACACTCGCGGCCAGGATGCCGGTGACATCCACGACCGCCGTGCTGGCCGCCGCGACGACCAGCGCGCCAAGGCCGACCGCGCCGGCCTCCGCCACGGCCACACCAGCAACCGCATTCCGGACCGAGAGCGACAGATCGCGCGCGTGGGCATCCATGTCGTAGCGGTCGACTTCCTCCTGCGCGCGGCGGGAGACGGAGTCGAGCATCGACCGCCGATCGTAGCGGAACTGGCTGCCAACCTCACCGATCAGTTCGTCGGCGTACTTGTTGAGGCGGCGACGGTCGATGTACTCGTTGACGGCTTCCCAGACGCGGAGATCCTGCTCCACCATCCAGTCGATCAACTCGTCGATGCTGGTGTCGATCGCCTGTTCGGTGTCGCCAACCACGGCCTGCTCGAACTGGGCTCGAATCTTGTCCGGGTTCAGCAGATCGAAGACACGACCGATGCGGATGGTCTCCTCGAAGAACTCGTCCCCGCGCACATTCATCTTGTGGATGATGTTCTCGACCCGCGTCAGGTAGTAGGTGAACTGCCGCCGCATGTCGTCACGGTAGAGCGTCATCTGGCGATCGATGTTTTCGATCGTCACCAGGTCGTCGGCCAGCACCTTCAGGCGGTCGTCCGTGGCGCGGTGATAGCGCTCGGCGAGGTGATCGGCGATCCCGATCGGGTTGAGCAGCTTGAGCCGAATCCGCCCTTCCTGATCGAGCGTCTGCACGACGTAGTGCTCCAGCGGCTCGAACTGGCTGCCCGCCCAGAGGCGGTCTCGCTCCTCCGGGTTGCGATCGGCCAGGGACTTCGCCTGCTGGGCGAGCAACGCGGAAACCGGGAAGATCTCCGGCTTGAATCCCAGCAGCTTCTCCACATTGTCGCGAACGAAGCTGGCCACCTGCTCGCGGGAGGCATCGTCACGCAGCAGATCGACCTTGTTGATGACGATCACGACCTTCTTGCCGTATTCACGGATCTGGGCGATGAACTCGCGCTCGCTCTCCGTAAAGGGGCGGTCGGCGGAGGTCACGAAGAGCACAAGATCGGAGCGGGGCACGAACTGCTGGGTCAGCGCCTCATGCTCGCGGATGATCGCGTTCGTGCCCGGCGTGTCGACGACGGTGATGTCCTGCAGGAAATCGGCGGGATAGGTGCGCTGGATCACGCCATCGGAGAGCGTGCGCTCGCTGCGCTCCTCGCCGAAGCGCAGCAGGTTGATGACAGCCGTGGTGGGGGTGACACCCTCTGGCATCACGTCGGCACCGATGAGCGCGTTGATGAATGCCGACTTGCCCGCGTTGAACTCGCCGACGATCACCAACAGGAAGAGATCGTCCAGCTGGACGACCGCCGTCCGCAGCGCCGCGAGATCCTCCTCGGCGGCAGGGAAGGAGGCCAGCACGGCATCGAGCCGGTGCAGGAGTTCGCTCTCGGCAGTCAGCAACTCCTGCTGGCGATCGGAAAGAATCGCCCCTGGGCGCGCCTGCTCACTGCCCGAACGACCGCGAAACCGAAAGACTCCCGGCATGCCCTGCGCTCCTCGTCTATCGCATGACGGACCGGCCCCGCTCTCAGGGCGATGGTCCACTGCCGTCTATGGTACCCGAGCGCCTCACCTTCCGGCGCAATCGCCATCGCCCGAGGGTGCCGGTCAACACTGGTGATGGAGGCTGGCCGCAGCGCGAATGTGACCATCCTGGGCATGGAGAACGGGCTGTCGGATGAGTCCGGCGGACGCGATGGCACCGTTTTCAGTCTTCAAGCGAACGAATCGGGTAGGACCATGGTCCTATCAACCCTCTGCGAACACATCCAGACGCCCACGGAATGACGGTTCCACCACCATTCAAAACCAGTACCATGATCCTATTCTTGTGATGCCGTGCACAATTATTGTATCCATCGACACTCACGTCATCATGCCATTTCCCCCGAGACGGCGCGGATTTCTGGCTTCCGCTCACCCGTCCTTACCTGCGGATCTGGGCGAGCCCATGCAATTTAGGACTATGGTCATAGTTATCCTATTGACAATCTTACTGGTACCCGAGTACTATGTCTTCAGTCGAGAGGAACGGATCGCCGCTCCTCCCCTGAGACTACCAACCACCCACCATCCACCGCCCCGGGGAGGGGACCAGGAGCTCACCATGAACCTCAAGACTGCGTTCGTCTCTGTCGCCGCTGCCGCCCTCGTCACCCTCTCCGCCACCTCCGGCGCATTCGCCGCCTCCGATTCCGCCGAGGTCTCCGTCCGCGTCTCCACCCCCGGCAATGCCACCCTCTCCGCCGCCATCGATTCCGGATCCTTCCAGGAAGTCCAGTACCGCGCCGGCAACAGCTTCCAGAACTCCAACGGCTCCCTCACCGTCTACGCCACCGATACTCGCGGTGTCGGCTCCGGCTGGACCGTCTCCCTCAAGGGCTCAGGTCCCTTCACCTCCGCCGAGAACAACACCTTCGCCCTCGACAAGTTCTCCCTCCAGTCCGGCTCCGTCCAGGGCATCTCCGGCGAGAACGTGAACGGCATCGCTCCTCAGGCCATCGGTGGTGTCTCCACCTCCGCCCAGACGATCATGGTCGCCCAGCCCAAGTCCGGCACGGGACAGTTCAGGGACCTCATCAACGCCGTCGTCCAGGTCCCCGATGGCACCCTCGTCGGTCAGTACAAGACCACCCTCACCGTCGCTATCGTCGCTGGCCAGTAAGCCCCCTCGACGCCATCCCACCACCACGAAGGAGGCCGGCCCCAGAACGGGGCCGGCCTCCTTCGCTGCGAGCGTTCTCCTGAACGCGGTAGAATCGGCGCGTGACGTAAAGGTTCTGTCGCCCGTTGACACGGGAACCCACTGGATCATGATCGACACCATGCAGACCAATCCCCCCACAGACACGTCCTTTCCCGGCATCGTGGACACCGCCGGTGCACCGCTCCCGGATAGCTCTGGGAAGCCGCACATCCTCGTCATCAACGACACGCAGGAGATCCTGGACCTCTTCAAGGACATCCTCGAAGAGGAGGGGTTCGCGGTCACGCTTTCCTCGTTCACCTTCCAGGATGTCCACGATGTCGAGCGCCTGGCGCCGGACCTGGTCGTGCTCGACTTCCTGATCGGCGGGGACGCGCTGGGCTGGCAGATGTTGCAGAAGTTGCGGATGTATCGCCCGACGGCGGGCATCCCGATCGTGGTCTGCACGGCAGCGTTGCAACTGGTGCGCGAACTGGAGGGACATCTGCGCGCGAAGGACATCTTCGTGGTGCTGAAGCCCTTCGACATCGACGAGATGGTGGACGTTGTGCGTCTGGCCCTCACGAAAACGACCGATGCCCCCGTTCCGGAGGCATCGTAGCACTGACGGTCAGCTATGCCGCGTCGTCGTAATCGGTGGGGCGTGGGGGACGATTCCGCGTGTACTCGCGCAGGGCACGGAAGCGGTCGATGGTGCGCCCCATGTAGATCAGCGTGAGCAAGGCGATCCCCGGCAACACCAACCCGCCCATGACGTAGTTCGGCGTCTTGTCGTCCGGATAGGTGAAGAGCGAAAGCACGCAGAGCGCCACGAACAGCAGCCAGACCCCCATCAGGATCGGGTGCCGCCGCACCCACCTCTTCGCCCAGCCAACGACCGTGTTCAACATCCGTCCCTCACCTCTCGTTCGCGTCGTGCCTACCCGCGCCGCCGTCCGACCACCGTTACCTCGTTGCGGTTGTGTTGAAGCTGCCGCACCAGGTCGATTTCATACCGCTGGCGGAGACGCATCACGCTCTGGCGCACGACATCCGCCGCATGATGCGGGGAGAGCTTGAGCGTCACCACGATCATCCCGTTCGGGTTCAGGTGCGCCCAGCAACTCAACATCAGGTCCACCGACATCGAGGGGGCCATCCGCATGTCGTTCACCACCACATCGAACCGCTGCGTGGAATCCTTGAGGAAGACTCCCGCCGTCTTGCGGACGTGCGTCACGCCCGGATCACGCGCGATGCGCGGATCGAGGTTGCCGGGATCCACTGCCGTCACTTGCAACCCCTGATCGCGCAGGATGCGTGTCCATCCGCCCGGTGCCGCGCCGAGATCGAGTGCGCGCCCCTTCGGGAAGCGCACGCCGAACCCGCGCATCAGTTCTTCCAGCTTGAATTCGGATCGCGCGATCTGCCCCTTCGGTTTCGCGAGGCGAATCCGCCCGCCCGGCCAGTCGGAGAGCGCGTTCTCGGCGCGATTCGAGCCGAGAACGATTGCATCCGGCGTCACGCAGACCGAGAGGACGTGCGTCGCTCCGGCGCGCTGCACCGTGAATCCCTCATCGCGCAGGCTATCGGCAAAGAGATGCCAGAGTTCATCGGTGCGCACGGGCAGGGCGGGGGCTTCCTCGCCTTCCGCGACGCTGGCCCAGAGCTGGAGGCTTACCGTCTCCGGCAGCATCATTTGCTGCCAGGTCTCCAGCGCCTCGTCCAGCAACTCCCCCAGCGCATCGAAGTCGCCCGGCAGCGGGAAGGTCGCGACCTCGCGGAAGAGGTGCTGCACGAAGGCGACCGGAGTGCCAGTGTCGGTGGTAGTCACGGCCTGATGGACGGAGACGATGCTGACGCCATCCCCGGCAATCGCGCCGAGATCCGGCCCGAGGGGGGTGAAGATGGCCTCCGGGAAGACCGTGCGGAGCTCCTCGATAGCGGCCGAGAGGTAGGCCTCGTGGGACGAGAAGCAGATCTGGGTCATGGACACGGCGGGTGAGACTCCCTATGGGTGGTGCGTGGCGGGTGGTGAACGGTGGAACTGGCAGCCGAATGCGGCCCACGTTCCCCAAGGATCGCACACTGGCGGGATCGGTGTCCGGCCCGGACATGCCGATACCGGAGAGATATGCTCCCCGGTATCGTTCGTCACAGCGCGAATGGTGATGGTGGAGATCAGGACTCGACCTTGGCCCCGCCCATTCCGTGCGGCCCGAAGACGGCGTCCACGAACGCCGCAACATCGCCACGCTCGTCCGTACCGTCGAGGACCATGCATTCGAGCACATCCACCAGGTCGTGGTTGATGTCTCCCAGTTCCTGCACGATCGGGCGATCGTTGCGGCTGGGGAGCGGATCGGTGACAAAGGCGAACATCGCATCGGTCAGGTCATCGAGATCGACGTTGAGCATAAAGAAGCTGGCCATGATGGACGACGCTCCCTGGATGCGACGATCCGCAGCCGGATCAGCCGCCGATGAGACCCTTCACACGGTTCACCAGCTCACGACGGGTTTCCTCGCCGCTACTGGGCGCGAAGAGCAGGCCGATGATGAGTCCGTACACGAGGAACTTCAGCGCGGTGCGGGTGTGACTGAACATGATGAGCGTCCTTTCCGGTCGAAGACGATACCCTACCCTTCGGCAGGACGCACGTCCTGTGCCGGGGTGGACGCCGCATGGGCAGCGGCATCAGCAGCAGCATCGAACGGCGTAGTCGGGATCGGGCCACTGCCGTTGGCCGTCTTACCCAGTTCGACCCCGACAATCGGGGCGAGCACGTATTCGACCGCGCCAAGCACCTTGCTGGAGTGGCGCGGCTCCGTATTGAACGTGCTGGTCGGATCGGTGATGGTGGCAATCGCCGCGCGCAACTCATCACCCGTGTGCGGAGTCTTCCAGAGCGCCGTCGCCGCGCCGACCAGGCCACCGGCCACCGTGCCGACGACGAATGCTGCCGTGTGTCGCTTCCCAGCCAAGGTGTCATCCTTACGCGTGCGATTGGGCCAGCCGACGATCCGGCCGGCATGCGGGGTTCGCGGTGGCGACGCTCGCTGGTCGCCGGAACGCCCGCCATTCCTGTGAAAGACACTATACCAATGGACGCAACAACACCATCGCCTGCGCCGGGGATCGACGCGGCGAAGCTGGCCGAGAGCAACCCGGTCCTCGTGGCCCGGCTGCATGAAGAGATCGTGACCGCCGGCCCGATCACGATGGCGCGGTTCATGGACCGCGCCCTCTACGAAACCACCGTCGGCTACTATCGCGCACCGGCGCGCCGCCCAGGCCGGGAAGGCGATTTCCTCACCGCACCGGAGACACATCCCTTCTTCGGGTTCAGCATCGCGCGGCAGGTCGCCGAATGCTGGGAGCGCCTCGGACACCCCGATCCCTTCACGATCCGCGAATACGGGCCGGGGATGGGCACGCTCGCCTACGATATCCTCGCCGCGCTGGCGACGCACCATCCGGAGGTCGCCGCGACGACGGCCTATCGCCTCTGTGACCTGAACACGCACCGGATGCAGGAAGCACTTGCCGCGATGCAGGAGGTCGGCCTTGGCGAGGTCGTCTCGATCGAGACGCCGGACGAGGCGGCGCGCACACCCATCACGGGGGTCGTGCTGGCGAACGAGGTGGCCGACGCCCTTCCCTGCCATCAGGTCGTGGTGCGAGACGGAACGTTCCGCGAACGGTTCGTCGACTGGGACGATGGGGCGGGATGGTTCACCCTCGTCGAGGGAACCCTCTCACCAGCGCTGAACGCCTTCGATCCGGCCGCGCGGCTGCACGCGGAGGGCGTGAGTGTCGCGACCCTGCCGGAGGGATCGGTGCTGGAGATCTGTCCGGCGGCGGCGGACTGGATCGCCGAGGTGGGGCGCGGGCTGGAACGTGGCTACGCGCTGATCGTGGACTACGGCTACCCGGCGCCGGAGCTCTACGCGGGACACCGGCTGGAGGGACTGCTGCGCGGGTATCGCGATCACACGGTGAACGCGGAGCCACTCTCCGCCATCGGCGAGCAGGACCTGACGGCCCACGTCGATTTCACGCTCCTGATGGACGCCGCGGCGGCAGCCGGAATGACCATCGCCGGGCTAACGACGCAGGCCGACGCGCTCGCGGCGCTGGGGCTCGGCGACTTTCTCGTCGCCATGCAGCAGGAGGGAGGCGTCTCACTGGACGACTACTACCAGGCGCAGGCGGCGGTGCTGCGCCTGATCGACCCGGGAGGGATGGGGAGATTCCGGGTGCTGGGCCTGGCGAAGGATGCGCCGACCGAGCCCCCATTGGCGGCATTCTCGCCCGCGATCTCCCTCTTCTGAGTTAGGGTAACCGGCAATAGGGCGAGACTCCCGCCCTGAACGATGGCGGCTTGGTCGTAGATGCGGCCCTTGTGGCCGCCTGTGTTCCGTACAACGCGGCGGCCACAAGGGCCGCATCTACGAGGAGAGATACCGCCGATTGCCGGTCGTTCTTAGTTCTGTAGGCCGTTCCCCTGCCTCGTTCGGGGGATTGACCCTTCCCCGGCACAGGCGTAGGATGCAGGTAGTCGATCGAGATCCATTGTCATCCGGCCAAGCACATGACGGCGCTATCCCGTCCTTTCTTGGCAATGAGGCCGGAACGAGGAGATCGGTCGTCAGAGTTGGACCGGCGAGGCGATCGGGTATGGCCGATCGAAGGTCGCCGCCGTGCAGCCGCCCGCTCCCCATCGCCAGAACGCGATTCGGCGAGGGATGCTTCGGGGACGTGATGCACGGCGCGAACGAATCGCCGAATGAGGATTGGACCGAAGCACGGGACATGCGACTGTCCTGCGGGTTTCGGGATCGGAGCGGTATCACCCATCGGGGCCGCTCAGCATCGTAGACGCGAGTCGTTGCGCTTGCGCCCGATGTCCAGGTCGTCCGGCATCGCGCCCCAATTGGGGCGGCAATGGATGCCACGACAGGCCGGATCGAGTCCGGCGGGCAATCGCGCGACATGGCGAATCGATTCGAACCGGACGATGCGATCGCCGGAATCCAGATGGCCGCGTGGAGGTGAGGCGTATCGATACGCTCGAATCATCATGCAGCGTCGTCGTCCGAACCGGGGAAGATGCCCGGAAACGAGGATGTCGGCGCGGGCAGCAGCCCTCACAACCGAACACGGCATGAACCAGGCGACCGGAGTGCATCCGGTCGCCTGTGACGTTCACCGATTCGATACCACGATCAGTCCGGCGGCTGGTCGGGGTCGGGCAGCGCGCCGAGCGGGATGACGAGCGTGAAGGTGCTGCCCTCGCCCTCCACACTTTCCACGGTCAGGTCGCCGCCGTGCTGCCGCGCGATCTGCCGCGCACCGGCAAGCCCCACGCCCTGGCCACCGATGTCACCGACATTGCTCGCCCGCACAAATCGGGCGAACACACCCGCCAGATCCGCCGCCGGAATCCCGATGCCGTTATCCGACACCCGCACGACCACATCCTCGTCCTCACCATCCGGCTCGGCGGTGATGGAAACGCCGATCTGGACCTCCGGCGGTCGACCGTACTTCACGGCATTGCTGAGCAGATTGTCGATCACCCGGTTCATGCGGATTGGGTCGAGCGGAATGACGACCGGCTCCTCGGGATGCTGATAGCGCACCACGGGACGGACCTCCTCGCTCCGGGACACGCGCTGGATGCACTCCGCAACGAGGGTGACAAGATTGGTCGAGGCCACGCTGAGATTCAGGGGCCGGCCGATTTGCAGGAATGCGACATCCTGCAATTCCGAGATCTGGCGGGTCATCTGGGTGATGGCCGCCTGCACCCCCTCGATATGGGTTTCAATGCGCGCCAGATCGAGCGCCGCAGGATCGCCACCCGCGCGCTGGAGATGGCGACGCAACAGCTGCGCCCGGCCCTGCGCGGCGGTGAGCGGTGTCTTGAGATCGTGCGCCGCCGTGGAGAGAAAGTCGTTCCGAAGGTCGACCGCCTGCTCCGCATCGTGGCGCGCGCGCTGCTCGACACTCAATGTCTCGGCACGCGCCAGTTCCTCCGCCTCACGCGCGCTGAGATCGCGCGTGACCCCGACAACACCAGGAGGACGATCGCCGAAGTCGATGCGATTCATCACGCACTCGAATCCGTACCATGTGCCATCCAGTCGCTTGAGGCTGTGTCGCTCGACCGCGCTCCGCTCGGCAACCGCCCGCAGCACCGCCGACCGAAACCGCACCATGAACTCCGCGGGCAGCCCGAACCACGCCAGGGGCCTGCCCACGAGATCATCCCGCGTGACCACCGTATCAACGATCTGGCGCACATGCCGCACGCCAGACTCATTGATGTAAATGAACGTCATGTCGCTGGTGGAGGACATCACGAAGATGCTGTCGCTGGCCGCCTCCAGAATCTCCGCGTACATCAGAACGCGATCGGCATCCGCCACGACACGACCTTCCGACTCGCCCGGAGCACGCCACGCGACAGGATCGAACGCGCTCGCTTGTCCGGACCCACCATTCCCCATCGGATACCCTGCCCCATCGCACACAACACGTCGTGCGGGCGTTGTCCAGACGCCAGCCGAGGCCACCGAGTCCCCGCTCCTACCGTATGGTTCGGAGCATGATCGTCGGCTTGCGTGGCTTCTCGAGCGCCTGGCGAGCCAGCTGGTTGGCGACCCGTTCGGCCAGATGCCCAAAAGCCACACCAGTCTCGGAATTCGGCTGGGTCGCGGCGAGCGGCGCCCCGCTATCCCCGCCTTCCCGAATTCCCATCTCGATCGGCACCTGCGCGAGCAGTTCGACCTCGTATGCCTCTGCCGTCTTCTGGCCGCCGCCTTCGCCGAAGATCGGGAAGTGCGTGCCAGTCTCCGGGCTCACGAACCAGCTCATATTCTCGACGATACCCAGGATCGGCGTCTTCACTTCCTGGAACATCTTCAGCCCCTTCACCGCATCGGCCAGCGCGACCTCCTGCGGCGTCGTGACGATGACCGCCCCGGCGATGGGGATCTTCTGCACCAACGTCAGCTGGACGTCTCCCGTTCCTGGCGGCAGGTCCACCACCAGATAGTCGAGATCGCCCCAGAGGACATCGTTCAGGAACTGGTTGATCAGCTGGGCGACCAACGGGCCGCGCCAGATGAGCGCCTTTTGCGAATCGAGGATGAAGCCGATGCTCATCAGCTTCACGCCATAGGCCTCCAGCGGCACGATCTTGTTGTCCCGCATCAGCGGTTTCTCGTGCACACCCATCATCAGCGGGATACTGGGACCGTAGACATCGGCGTCGAGCAAACCGACCTTTGCCCCGGCCCGCGCCAGCGACACAGCGAGGTTGACCGCGACGGTCGACTTGCCGACGCCGCCCTTGCCGGACGCGACGGCGATGGTGTTCTTCACGCCCTGGATCGGCTGGGCATCGGAACGCCCGCTGCCACTGGCCCGGACCTTCGTGT
This sequence comes from Thermomicrobiales bacterium, assembly GCA_049840815.1. Taxonomy (GTDB): domain Bacteria; phylum Chloroflexota; class Chloroflexia; order Thermomicrobiales; family UBA6265; genus JASGDN01. The sequence goes on from JASGJI010000011.1 coordinate 352,885, forward strand.
TCCAGGTGAAGGCGACCTGCTCCACACCCGGCACCTCGGCCAGGGCGGCGCGGACATCACGCTCGATTGCCTCGCGATTGCTGGTGATCGGACTGAGCAGGTCGATGGTGAGACCGACCACAGGGCCATCGATGGCCACGGCGGTGACAAGCTTCAGTTCGGTCAGCCCGCGTCCGGTAGCGGGCTCCTTCACCTCGGAAAGGGCACCGAGGATCGTTGCCTCGGTCAGCGGGGTAGACGTTTCGGTATCCGACATGGCTGGCGGGAAATCCTTCCGGAAGCGTGAGGCGACGCCGCTGAGACGGCCATCGCGCAGAACCTGTGGCGCAACTGGACGCAACCCCATGAACGGACGCGCCAATGCGGGCGACACTGTTTCGTCTAGTGTACCCAGTGCGTCGAGTCCCGGCGCTCACCCCTGCCGACATGGGCAGGATGGGCGCCGTCTCATCCGGCGTCGAGGTTGACCGGATAGCCCGCGAACCGACACTCCGTATGGAGTTGCGCATACTCGGGTCCGCGCCATCGGCAGGTCGCGCAGGCGGACTCGGTGTAGAACCAGGCAAAGAGCGGTTCCGCCATCATCGTCAACGGCCGATCGACGGCCAGCCGCTTGTACTCATCGACCAGCAATCGCACGATCTCGGGCGGCAACGCGTCGAGCGCATCCGGGTAACGCAGCGTGTGATCCGCACCGGTGAACCGGTCGCGGAAGACCAGCTCGCGAACTTCGCGCAGGCCAGCGCCCGTGTCCAGCTCGCGCAACTCGTCGGCGACCAGGTCGTGGACGCCCCAATCGACACCCGCCTGCGCGGAGAGGTACTGGAGCACACGCGCCTTCTCGACACTGCGATCGGACAGCCGCTCGATCAGCGGCATGACCCGGCGAACGACATCATTGGTGGCACGATACGTCATGGACAGTTCCTCCATCGCGAGTTGCCGCCACCGGACGGCGGCGACAGCCCTGGACTCGAGGATACCGCCGCTCCCGCCAGCCCGACACCGCGCATTCTGGCAGGATTCCGTACCCCATACCGATTCCGGATGAACCATCGGTGGATGGAGGACGGTCTGTGAGCATGAACGCGTTTTCCGGCGGGGTGCATCCCGGAACCCGGGCCGACACGCGGTGATGGAGCGGGCAAGACGACGACCTCCGGAGCACTCCGGAGGTCGTCGTTGGTTCCGGCTCGCCCGTTCGGGCTACCGGCTACGGGAGCTGGATCGAGTTCTGGATTTCACGGCGGGCGGCGCGCTCGGTCGTGTACTGATCGTAGGGGACCTCCTGCGTCACGATCAGCGCCGATTCGCCATCCTGAATCGCGCGGCACTCGATGAAGTAGGCGTACTTCGTGCCGTCACTGCTCGTGAAGGTGTAGTTCGCGTAGGCGCTGCGATCATCACTGCCCTGGAAGGCCGCGCCATCGGCGGTCCGGTCGAGCCGGAAGCGATCACGGTCCTCACCGGCTACGGAGGCGACGGCCTCGACACAACTCGTGAGGGTGCCCGTGTAGTCGGCATCATCAGTCGCATGGACCGTGATGAGCGAGGTCCCGTTCGTAAGCGTCAGGATCTCGTCGCCCCGCTTGATCTGGGCGTTCTGCAGCGAGAATTCGTCCGGGATCGTGAACACGAAGTCGAACGAGGGGCTGGTGAAGACGGAGCCGTCCAGACCATCGATGTCACCGGATGTGGTGCCCGTCTTCGTGGCGGTCGCATCCGGGGTGACATCAGTCTCCGGGCTCTCGGTAGCCTCGACGGTCTCCGAAGGCGCCTTTGTGGCTTCCTTGGTCGGCGTGACCGGGGAAGCCTCCGGAATCTCGATGGTATCAACCGCGGCCTGCACGAGGTCGATGTGATCGTTGTAGGAAGCGCGCGGAGCCGATGCGAAGATGATGAGGATCGATTCGCCCGGCACCAGCGTGCGGCATTCGATGTAGTCGGTCAGCTTCATCGGGTCGGCGTTGGGGTTGGACTGGCTCTGGTAGGTCAGGTTGAAGACACCCCAAGCGAAGCCATCGCCCTCCTTGGTCAGCGCATCGCCGTCGGCATTCGTGGCGCGCTTCCAGTTGGAGACGCCATCGGCATCGTTCTCGTAGTAATCGGACTCACCTTGGAGGCAGGTCGACGCATCGCCGTCGTAGCCGTTGTAGGCGTAGATATAGAGATTACCGGTCTCAGCCTCGAGATACAGGGAATCGAAGACGGGATCGGTCTGGCTCACCTCGCCATCGGACGGAATGGTCCAATCCCGATCGTCCCACTCGAAACTGTATCCGAAATTCGGGCTGATGTAGGTGGTGCCGTCAATGCCACTCTGGGCCGGCGCCTCGTCGGTGACGGAATCACCCGCCTCCTCGGTCGCGGCGGCCTTCGGGGTTTCCGTTGCATCCTCGTCGGTGGCGATGGTCTTGTCGCCACTTGCGTCGCCAGCCTTCGGCGTCTCGGTCGCTTCGGCAGTCGCCTTGTCGCCCGTGCGGGAGGAAGCATCCGAGCCAAGCGGCTCGCCGACGAGGATCGGAGAATCGTCGATCAGCACGACATCCTGCGTCTCGGCAAGGACTTCATCGAACGAGCTGGAGCGCGCCGTGAGCACCACGACCACGATCGCATCGGCATCCTTGAGCTCGTGGACCTCGATCTGGACGGTATTCGCATTGACGGTAAGGGTGGCGGAGGCCGGATTGGCGGAATCATCCTGCTCGTCGACGCTGGCATCGGCGGCGTTATTGGTCTCCAAAGCAATCGCGTCGTCGAGGACGACGGCCGGGTCCTCACCCGCCGCGCGACCGGTGATGCGGAGACTGGCGCTGCCATTGCGCAGGGTCAGCGCATCGAAGCCGCCGGCATTCGAGGTGACGTTGCGGGCACGGGTCGTCCATGGGTTGTCCCAGGTCACGGTGTAGCCGAACTGGGGACTGATGTAGGTGGTGTCATCGACGAGGCCGGTATCAGACTGCGCCGACGCAGCGGCGGGGAAGGCCGCGACGCCCGCGAACACTCCCAGCATCATGCTGGCGATCACCGCGACGCTCAGGATCGACGAGGCCAGACGAAGCGACTTGGCCGAACGGGTCTTCACGGGCAATCTCCCTCACTGCGGACGGGCGCATGGCAGAGGCCGAAGCACCGACGCGCGTTCCACGACGCATGATGAACGCAGACGACGCGGCACGAACGGGGAACGCCACGATGATCGTGGGTATCCCATGGAACCTGTGCCGGTACCGTACATGACGGCCCAACGCGAGACAAGGCACAACGACCGCTCCCGGTTGGGTGGCCTCCAGCATGCAAACGCGCGAATCGGGGGGCGGGTTCCCGCTCGAGGCGCTCAGGGACGCTCCGGAGCGTCTCCCGCGACAAGCAGACCGGCGTCATTGCCCGCGATGGTCAGCACCCCATCCGCGATGGCTGCGACCAGTTCGGGCGTACCCGCACCGAACGCATCGCCGGATTCGGCCCGGAGACGGGCCATGGTCGGGTCGCGTTCGATCAGCGTCCAGGCTGCATCAGGGAACCCCGCCTCCACGCGGCAATCGCGCAAGACCTCCCGCCACGACCCGTCATCCTCCCGCACGAAGAAGCCAAGCACTATGACGGTCTCGCCGTAACCCAACCACGCCACCGCGCTCCCGGTGGGATCGACCAATCGCAATCGCTCATCCGTCCCCGTGCTGCCAGCGGGCGGCGGCACGGCGAAACGGGCACGCCGCAGGGAGCTTTCAGGTCGCGCGGTCATGCGTTCAGACGAGAACGGCGATGGTGTCGCCATCGATCACGACATCGTAGCGACGGACGCGGACGCGGGAATCGGCGAGGCCCTTGCCGGTGAGGAGGTCGAACTCCCAGCCATGCCACGGGCAGGAGATAATCTCGCCCTCACGCCCCCAGATGAACTCGCCGGGCATGGAGGGGAGCGTCGTCCCGGAGAGCCGGCCACGGCAGACGGGGGCAAGCTCGTGCGGGCAGACATTGAGCACGGCGATGTACTCGCCATCGACGTTGAAGAGCCCGATGGAATGCCCCTTCGCCTCGACCAGGCGCATCTCGCCGGGTGCGAGGTCGCCCAGGGCCGCGACCGGGATCGCCTCGCGCGTGCGTCTCGGCGTGGTGGATAGGACCGCGCGCTCAGTCATCGACGGCGACCTCCTCAATGGCAGCGGCGGAGCGAGCGACCGGTTCGGCAGGCAGGCGGTATAGCGCCCGGGCGGTCTCTCCCATCACACGGGCACGGAGGTCGGGACCGAAGGGACGGGCGGAGAAGCTCGGGGTGTCGCCATCCCAATGCGGGTAGTCGCTGGAGAACATCAGCATGGTCCCGGCATCGAACATCTCCAGCATCTGCTTCAGGTGCGTCGGGTTTTCCGGCTCCTCGATCGGCTGCGTGGTCAGGCGGACATGCTCCCGGATGTACTCGGAGGGCGGCTTCTCCAGCCACGGCACCGTCTGGCGCAGGCCCTTCCAGTTCTTGTCCAGCCGCCACATGATCGGCGGCAACCAGGAGACACCCCCCTCCACCATCACGAACTTCAGCGTCGGGAACTTCACGAAGACCCCTTCGGTGATGAGGCTGACGAGGTGTCCGAGGTAACTGGCGACCAGCCCGGTATGCCATTCGAGGTAGCTCGTCGCGTAGCCCACCGCCGAGGTCGGGCCGGTAATGCCGACACCCTCGTTGCCGGGGTGAATGGCCACCGGCAGGTCGTGGGCAACCGCCGCCTCGTAGATGGGGTGGAAGTATCGCTGCCCGTAGGGAATGCGCGCGCCGCTCCCCATCATCACCTGCACGAAACCGGGGTGATCGCCAAGTCGGTGAATCTCCCGCGCGGCGAGGATGGGGTCGTTCGGGGCCACGTTCAGCGATGCGCGGAAGCGGGGATCGACCGGCAGCCAGTAGTTCGCGGCGACATCGTTGATGGCGGAGATCACCGCCGACGAGTAATCCGGCTCGGCGCCAACCCCGACGTGGATGGCGCCCTCGAAGTTGAGGATGCCGTAGTCGACTTCGTAGGCATCGAAGAAATGCTTGCCGAGCAGGACCGGGTCCATCGCGATGCGGTCGCCATCGAGGGTGACGGAATCGGCGCGCACCACCCCGGCGGGGTTCCAGTACCCAAGCACGCCTGGCCCCCGGCTGCCGGAGCGATACCGCGACTTCCACGGCTCGGGCAGGAAATCGGGCATCCGCTCGGGATCGACGGAGGGATGGATGTCGGTGTCGATGATGGCGTAGTCGCGGGATCGTGGCGATGGCATCGGTGGCTGCTCCCGGTGGCCTCGGTGCGGGAAATCTGAATGAGCGACACGATTTCAGGCAAAACGCCGACCGCACCCGGCCCGCAGCTCCCCCGAAAACGTCATGACCTGTTGACGGGACCTTACCGTATTGGTACGGTCTGGTCTAGGCTAAACAACTCACGGGGCGGGAGAGGGACTCCTGCTCGCCAGCTACGTTCGTCGGAGGGACATCGCATGACTCGGGACCCCGGAATCGACTCGACCACCATCACACGTGGCCGCCTGTCTCGACGTGCCTTCGCAGGGGGCAGCGCCCTCACCATCGCCATGCTCACCGGCAGCGCCTTGCCGTCCGGATTCGGGCAGGCCGTCCTGGCGCAGGACGGTGCGAAGGAGTTCAACGCCGCCTGGCCGTATCAGGAACCGCCGCAGGGGCACTACAACGCCTTCGTGACGGATGGCATCCTCGCGAACGCCGCCAGCCCGAACATCTACGGCGACATGATCTGGCAGCCGATGGCCATGTTCCAGTGGGGTCCGCAGGAATGGATTCCGTTCATGGCGACCAGCTGGGGCTTCGTGAAGCTGGACGACGGAGCGGCAACACCGGGCGCGTCTCCAGCCGCATCCCCGGCCTCCGCGGAGACCGCCAGCGCTCCCACTGGCGCCATCGGCCCGATCGCGGAGGGCGCGAACGCCTTCCAGATCACCCTGCGCCAGGGCGCGAAGTGGAGCGACGGTACTGAGTTCACGTCTGCCGACGTGCTGGTAACGCTCTCGCTGATGCGCCTGATGTCGAACGTGATCTGGAAGTACGTGGACCGGGTGGAAGCTCCGGACGCCTACACCGTCAATTTCTACATGAGCCAGCCATCCACCGTCGTGCAGCGCTATGCCCTGCGCACCAGCACGCAGTCGGCGGCGATCTACGGCGAGTGGGCGAAGAAAGCCGATGCCCTGTTCGACGCCGGAAAGACGGTGGCCGATGACGAGGTGAAGCAGCTGCTGGGCGAATTCAACAAGTTCCGCCCGGATCAGATCATCGCCAGCGGCCCGTTCACGATCGACATTCCGGGCGTCACCGGGTCCGACCTGATGATGGTGAAGAATCCGGCGGCGTGGAACGCGGATCAGGTCGGGTTCGACCGCATTCACAACCACAACGGCAGCGGCGAGGCGATCATCGCCGTCATCCTCTCCGGCGCGGTGGACTACGGCACCCAGGCGTTCACACCGCCGGTGGAGGCCCAGCTGGTCGACGGCGGCGCGCGGATCGTGCGGCCGCCGACATACTCCGGCCCGGCGATCCTCTTCAACTACGGCACGGTGGAGGTCTTCAACGACAAGCGCGTGCGCCAGGCCTTCGCCCACATCATCGACCGCGCCCAGAACGGCACGATCGCGCTGGGGCAATCCGGTGTGCCGCCGCAGTACATGGCGGGCATGTCCGACACGCATGTGAAGGCGTGGCTCTCCGAGGAGGACATCGCCACCCTGAACCAGTACGAGAAGGACGACGACAAGGCTGCCGCCCTCCTGCAGGAGGCGGGCTGGACGAAGGACGGCGATACCTGGAAGCTGCCGGATGGCAGTAATGCCGCCTTCGACCTCTCGTTCCCGGCGGAATACCCGGACTGGTCCGCTGCTGCCGAGGACGCGACGGATCAGCTGACGAACTTCGGCATCAAGATCACGCCGCTGGCGGTCGCGGTGGCGCAGCAACCGATCGATGTCGATCAGGGCAAGTTCCAGATGGCGATTCGCGGGTGGGGCAATTCCTCGAATCCGCATCCGCACTTCTCCTACGTGCAGGCGTTCTTCGTGCACAACACGCTGGCCGTGAACAACGGCGGCGAGGGCATGAAGTTCCCGCTGGAGCAGGAGACGGACGTCGCAGGGAAGGTCAACCTGGAACAGCTGACCCTCGACTCGGCGGACGGCCTGGACGAGGCCGCGCAGCGCGAGAAGGTGACAACCATCGCGAAGGTCTACAACGAGCTGCTGCCGGAGATCCCGCTGTTCGAGCGGTATGGCAACAACATGATCCTGGAGGAGCGCGTCCAGCCGTGGCCGGCGGACGACGACCCGATCTACACGAACAGCCCCTACGCGGATGGCATCGTGACGATCCTGATGCTGACGGGCAAGATCCAGCCGAAGTAAGCGACCAACACCGTTCATGGAATCCAGAGGAGGCCGGCGATTTTGCCGACCTCCTCTGATGTTTGACGTTTATCCGAATCAACCATCAAAAAATCCTTGTAGACAATTATTGTCTTTGGTCAATTCCCGATTCCCTATAGCTCGATATGGTCTTATTCTTCATTGACCTTTTGGTTCCCCTCGTGTATCTTCACCGCGTTGGGACAAACAACACAGAGAATATCCGGATGTAGGCCCATCCTGGATATTGACGATCGCACCTTGGCGCGAATAAGCCGAAAGCAGCGAGACGTGACGAACTTCACCTTCGGCTCTCCACATATCGGGGTGCCCGCTTGGCGACGCCGTGCAACCAGGATCCTTCTCCCGGTCATGTGCTCCACCCTGATGGTGGTCGGCGCGCATCCGACATTCGCGCAGGAGACGCCGGATGCTGGAGCAACGGTCGAAACCGTGTCCGCCACGGAACCACCGACCGAGGTGATCGAAACCGAGGAGCCGGTCGTCTACCCAACCGACGAGCCGGAGGTCTATCCGACCGAGGAGCCGACGCTCGAGCCCACACTCCCGCCGACCGAGGAGCCGACCGCCACCGAGATCCCGACGGAGATGCCGTCGCCAACTCCCGCGCCGTCGCTCGCGTATGCCCTGGCCAGCCAGCCGGAATGCACGCTCGCGCCGGAGAGCGCCACGACGCTCGCCGCCGGGAACACCATTGACTACCTCTGCGTCGACCGCATGACGGTGTCAGGCGCGAATATCGCGCCGACCAGCATGGGCGAGACCTGGCAGGTCCGCCTTGACGTGGAGGGTGGCTGGAGCGTGCAGGTCCTGCCGCCAGTGAATCCCGGCGAGGTCCAGCAGTGGTCCGATCCCGGCCTGGCGACGACGACGTTCGCCTTCACGCCGGTCGATCCCTTCGGCACCGACACGACCCCGGCCACGATCGAGACACAATCCGAGATCACCTACCGCGTGCGCGTCACCCGTCCCGAGGGGACGAGTTGCGACCGCTCCCCGTACGCCCTGACCTTCACCCGCGATGCGTCCGTGACCGCCTCCGAGACGACGGCAACGCCCGGCACGACGCCGGACCCGTATCGCCTGACCCCTGACCTCGCCACCATCCCGGCGCCGACCGTCTCCTTCGCGGGACCGCTCGATTTCGGCGATGTGCCGCTCAGCGCGGAGACGCCGGCGGGCGTCGTGAAGGACGGCACGCTGACCGTGACCGTGGACGGCCTCGACGCCACCTGTGGCGGCTGGACGCTCCATCTCTCCGGTGCGGGCCTGACGGACGCCGACGGGACGCCGCTGGATGGCAGCGCCCTCGTGATTACCGCAATCGACGATGTGCCCCTGGCGACTGGCGAATGCCGGCTGGCCGATGGGTGCGACCTCTTGACCCTTGACGGCGGCGCCGGTGCGCCGACGACCTCGACGCACACCGTTCGCGTCGAACTGCGCATGCCGGACGAGCCGAGGACGGGCAGTTTCCGCGCCTCGGTGCAGGCTGGCCTGCGTGGGGATTCCACCGGGAAAGACTGAGGGAGCGCGAACGCGCTATGTGAAAGGATGGAGTGGGGGTACCAGAATGGGTGTGGGCGGGACCTCGCCCGAAGACGAGATCCCGAAAGCTGGCCTGATCGGCAGATGGTGAAGCGCCTGTCGATCGCACCGATATCCAGTATCGCAGTCCCTGCAGCGGGGAAACATGGGCCACCCGGCCTACCCCAAAGAGGACGCACGATACCGGGATGTTCCTTCAAGGAGCAACACGCATGAATCTCAAGAAGTCCTTTGTGGGTGCCGTCGCCGGCCTCGCCCTGATCGGCTCCATTGCCGCCCCAGTGGCTCAGGTCAGAGCAGGCGAAGGCGGAGACAGCGCCTACGCCTATATCTCGATCACGACGGACGGAACCTTCGATCTCGACCTCACAAACGACATCTATTTCCCTGGCTACAACCTCAATGCGTCCAACGCTTGGCAGACCAATTCGGTGGATGGCGCGATCGGTTTCACGTATACCGACACCAAGGCGCAGCGCGGTGAATTCTCGACCACCATCACTGCCACCGACTTCTTCGGCCTGACCAACAGTGGCTACAACACCATTCCGGTCAGCAACTTCAAGATCATGAGCATGCCGAATCCTCAGCAGCAGTATTGCTGTGGCGGGAATTATGGGATTGGTGGTATCAGCAACGTCAGGTACCCTGGCACGAACCCCACCAACACAGATGGTGATGCGGTTAACTGGGCGCCAGGCGTTTCCTTTGGCGGCAGCCCCTACATCCATCATGGCTGGCCTGGCCGTGGTACTGGCACAACCACCGGCCAGCTGAATGTAAACCTCAACATCCCGAGTGACACCAAGGCCGACAACTATCGATCGACTGTGACGGCGACGGTCTCGTTCAGCACTCCGTAACGCTCATTGTCCTGCGCACCGGGGCGGCGTGATTTCGCTACCCCGGTGCCGGGAAACCGCCACGCGCCCGTAGAGGAAGAGCCTGTGAGCCGCGCTCAAAAGACCAAGTCCTTCTTTACCGTCTTGTTTGCCATGGTAGTGGTTGTCGGTCTCCATGCTGCATCCGTTCAGGTCTCGGCACAGACTCCTATTGCCACAATTGATACGTCTAAGGTGCTTGCGTTTGAGTTTTATCCCGCTGACAAGCAATTCGGAGACTACTTCACTGCTGAAATCAATCCTGGTTCCTCCGCGACACTTACGGCTCTTCTTGCCAACAAGGCGGAGGTTCCCCAAGATCTCAAGACGTTCGCCATCAACGCCTTCACAGCACCGAGTGGTGGATTCGCTGTGGCAGACGATGGAACACCCCCCAACGCAGTGACACAATGGCTCGATTTTCCCGAAAAGATGAACACGCTCCCGCCTAGGACAGGAGTGAAACTCTCGTTCACCGTTTCAGTACCGGAGGGTACAGCCCCAGGTCAGTACATTACGGCAGTAGCCGCAGAACGTAGTGGGGAGGGCAACGACACGACCACGATTGTCGACAACCTTCGCTACGCGGTCCCGGTATTCATCACGGTGCCTGGTGAGACCACGGCAGGATTCAGTGTTGATGGCGTGCGTCTGACCTCGATGGCAGGTGGATTGCAGGTCGATATCCCGATCGAGAACACCGGCGATGTTCGTGTGCGACCTAAGGGTGATGTTGCCATCCTCGGACCGGACGGCAAGCGTGTCGCATCCATCCCTGTCGAAATGCAGTCGATCTACGCGCACGACCAGACCACGCTGACCCTTGGCGCGCCGGGCAACTTCCCGCCCGGCAAATACTCCGTCGCCGTGAACCTGAGGGATGAGGAGACGGGCACGACCGCCGAGGGTGGCGTGACCGATGTCCAGCTCGCCGGCACCGGCACCGAAGCGGTCAAAAGTCCGATCACGCTTGGCCAGAGCACCATCGCCCCGAAGCCGTCCAAGGACAACGTCCAGTTCGTGAACGTCAGCACCACCGTCTCGAACAGCGGTGACCCGATCACGAACGGGCAACTCTCGCTGATCGCGAAGAAGGACGGCAAGGAGGTGGAGCGCTTCCCGATCAGCCAATCCCTCTCCGTGCCGACCGGCGAGACGCCGGTCTCCTCCCGCTACATCCCGGCGGAGGGCTTCAGCACCGGAACCTGGACGTTCGAGCTCCTGCTGGAGACCACCGATGGCTCCGGCGCGGCACTCGTGCTCGCCCAGCAGCCGATCGACGGGTCGGTGGTGATCCCATGAGCGCCCATCGGGACCTGCGCCATCGCCTCCTGCGCGGATCGGCGGCCCTCCTGATCGCGGGAAGCATCGCCGGACCGGGCCTCGCCCATGCGCAGGAGGAGGCGCCGACGGCAGAGACCGAGATCGTCGTCTCCGTGACGAACGAGGGTTCGCTGGCGGTCTCGTGGGCGAGCACGGACATCGCGTTCACAGCGGACGGCGAGCAACCGAGCATCAGCGCGAGTTCCCCGACCCCGTACATCACCGCGACCCTCTCGCTCGCGATCGCCGATACCCGCGGCGATGGCAGCCGGGCAGGCTACACGATCGTGCTGCACGCGACGGACCTGACGACCGAGGGCGGGTCGGCGATCGCCGCCAGCGCGCTGCAGGTGGAATCGGTCACCGGCGCGCCCTCGTCCGCGGTCAGCGTGGCGACACAGGGCGCATCGTTCGCGAACGCAATCACGGTACTCACCGTGCCAGACGGAGCCCCTGCTGCGACCGCAACGATCGACATCGTGGTCGGGACCACGCTGGAGCCCACAACGGCGGGAGGGACGTACACCGGCACCTTCACCTTCGATGTGCTGCCCGTGACCGAGACAGCACCCTGACCACGATTCGTCCGGATCACGGAACGGCAATGCCCCCGGTCACGTGACCGGGGGCATTGCCGTTTGGTGGTGCCGAAGGATGGGGAGTGAGTCCGAATCAGGGAAGGCGGGGACGATCCTCCGGCGGGGAATCAGGCGGCCTGCCGATGATGGGCGTGGCCAGTCCAATCGTCACGGGATGCGGCACGCGCGCTGGCGGCGGCGAGGATGCTGGCCGGCACCTGGCCGGGAGCCTCGACACCCTGCTCCTGCGGGCGGACAAAGCCTACACCCACCGGGCGAATGCTGATGACACGATCCTCAGCGCTCGCGGAGGTGGTCGATTCGTTGGAGCGGGCGGCGGGCTTGCCATCGAGCAGGAAAGGCACGATGGTCATCGCGCCGAAGAGGATGATCCAGAAGGCCACGATGGTGTTGATGAGCACGGAGGTCATGGAAACGGGTCCTTTCCCCGGAAGGCCGGGACCATCGACGAGGGACGGATCAGAATCGAAACGCCTCGACCTGGTATACGTACACGCTACGCATTCGGTGTGCCACGTCGGCACAGCCACCAAAGGTCAGGATGAACACACGCGAACCCAAGATGATGAACAGACGATGCCGAGCGGGGCATATGGTCGGCATCCAGTCCTGCGGGAGGACCGTCTGGCGCCGGGTGCGGTCCCGGCTGTGGCCGTTGCGGGTGGGGAACGTCTGTTCTCCTTGGCCACGAACACATGTTCTCACGAATGTTCCGGCTTGTCAACGGTGTTCGTACACCAGTTTGGAACGAACGTTCGCACCCTTTCTGCTCGCACGCCAGGGCACCATATCGCTGAATGGCGGTGGCCCGATCCGTGCGCCGATGTGATCCGCCGAGACTAGCCCGAAGGGGCAGCGTCGGCGTCGAACGAAAACAAGCCCCGTTCGCAGATCGGGGTTTACAAACGGCGGGATATCCGTACACTGCGCTCTTGCAGCGTGAGACGGGCGCCCGCGATGACGCCTCCGCCCCGAACCGGCGCCGGGACCGCCGGACTTCCCTGACATCGGCATCCAACGATGGCTCACCGATGCGGGATCTCTCTGCCATGCCTGCGAAGGCACAAACCCGATTCCGCTGTGGGACGACGCCGGTTCGACCGGCGCCGGGCTTGAAACGGTGGGGAACGCTCCCCGCATCGATCGACCGGCGAGGCTGTCTGTGAATACCTTTACGCGAACGCTCTCCTATCTTCTCCCCTATCGACGGCGACTCGTCATCGTCTATGTCTCGCTCTTTCTGGCGCTGGTCTTCCAGCTCGCCATCCCCGATGTGCTCGAACGCGCTATCGATCATGGGGTGGATGGGCACGATGGGAGCTACCTCGCGAAGGCGGCGCTGCTGATCGTCGGACTCTCCGTCCTGCAGGCGATCTTCACGTTCATCCGCTCCTACGGAACGAACGTGCTGGCGGAAGTGGTCGGCAACGACCTCCGAGACCAGCTCTACGCCAAGTTCGAGGACCTGCCCTTCCAGTTCTACGACCGCTCGCAGACCGGACAGCTGATGTCCCGCGCCACGGAGGACATCAACAACATCCGCGGCATGATGATGTTCTCGCTGCGGGCCGTGGTGCAGGCCATCGGCATGCTGGTGATCGTCTCCATCATCCTCTTCCAGAAGGATTGGCGGCTGGCGATCGTCTCGCTCTCCACCACGCCGATCCTCATCTGGTGGTCGATCCGCTTCGGCATCTCCATCCGGCCAGTCTTCCTCAAGATCCAGCAGCAGTTCGGGGCCATGACCTCCGCCCTGCAGGAGAACGTCGCCGGTGGGCGCGTGGTCCGCGCCTTCGCGCAGGAGAAGGCCGAATCGGAGCGCTTCGAGGCGGAACTCCAGGAACTCTTCGAGCGGAACATGCGCGCCTCCAGCCGCTGGGCATTCAACTTCCCGGCAACACTCGCGCTGAACGGCCTCAGCGTGGCGGGTGTGGTCTGGTTTGGCGGCTACCTCGTGCTGAAGGGCCAGATCTCGGTCGGCACGCTGGTCGCGTTCCAGGTCTACACGACGATGCTGCAGGAGCCGATCCGCTGGCTGGGCTTCGTGGTGCAGCGGATCGCCCGATCCAACGCGTCCGCCGATCGGATCTTCGAGGTTCTCGACACGAAGCCGGCCATCCGGGATCTCTCGGGCGCGAAGCCACGTCCGGAGATGCGGGGCGTCGTCACGTTCGACAACGTGCAGTTCCGCTACCCCGGCACCAAGGTCGATGCGTTGCATGATGTCTCCTTCCGGGGCGAACCGGGACAGATCATCGCGCTGGTCGGCCCAACGGGCTCCGGCAAGAGTTCAGTCGTGAACCTGATCCCGCGCTTCTATGATGTCCACGGCGGCACCGTCTCCATCGATGGGGTGAACGTCCGCGACATCACCCTGAAGAGCCTGCGATCGCAGATCGGCATCGTGATGCAGGAGAGCTTCCTCTTCTCAATGACCGTGCGCGACAACATCGCCTACGGCAACTCCGATGCCTCATTCGAGCGCGTCGTCGCTGCGGCGAAGGCCGCCAAGGCGCACGACTTCATCCTGCGCATGCAGGACGGCTATGACACCGTGATCGGCGAACGCGGCGTCACCCTCTCCGGCGGCCAGAAGCAGCGCCTCGCCATCGCCCGCGCCCTGCTGATCGATCCGCGCATCCTGATCCTCGACGACTCGACGGCCAGCGTGGACAGCGAGACGGAACACGACATCCAGGAAGCGCTGCGGACGCTGATGAAGGGTCGCACCAGCTTCGTGATCGCCCAGCGTCTCTCCACCGTGCAGGATGCCAGTCAGATCCTCGTGTTCGAGGAGGGCACGATTACCCAGCGCGGCACGCACCCGGAACTGCTGGAGCAGGCTGGCTTCTATCGCGATCTCTACGATCTGCAGATGCGCGACCAGGAGGAAGCATCGGCGAGTATCCGGGCAGCGATTGGCGACGAGCCGATAGCGCCGGACGCGATGCAAGATCGGGTTCCCGATGACGATGGCGTCGACGACCCGTCCGAGGCCGGCGTCCCCGAACCTGGCTTCGAGATGATGGAAGATGGCGGCATCGACGCCGAGGAGATGATGGCCGAAGCCGACCGTGAAGAGCGAGAGGCCGAACTGGCGACCGCCCGCAGCGTCCGGCGCGATGCCGCTCATAGCGCCGAGGAGGGCAAGTAGCCATGGGACAGATTCGCTACGAACCCGACGACCTCGTGCTGGGCAAGGCCTACGACCCGAAGATCGCCCGTCGCCTGATCGGGTTCCTCGCCCCCTACCGATCCCGGGTGGCCCTGATCACGCTGCTCGTCATCATTGCCACCGGCGGCGACCTCCTGCTGCCGAAGCTCTTCCAGATGGCGATCGACGAGGTAAGCGCCTCCTCGGGCAGCCAACGCCTGCGCGTGCTGAACGCGATCGGCATTGCCTTCGTGGTCACCGTCATCATCCGGTTCTTCGGAACATGGGCGCAGTTCTACTCGGCGCAATGGCTGGGCAACAAGGTGGTGTTCGACATCCGCAACCGGATGTTCCGCCACCTGCAGGGTCTCAGCATCGGCTACATCGACCGACGTGGCGTCGGTGCGGTGATGACGCGCATCCAGAACGACGTCTCCGTGATCCAGGACATGTTCACGGACACCGTCATCGGCATCATCAGCAACGTGCTGGTGCTGGTCGGCATCATCGTCATCATGTTCTGGACGAACTGGAAGATGGCGCTGCTGGCCCTGATCGTAATGCCAATCATGATCGTGGTCATGCGCTACTGGCAGCGCTATGCGAAGGCCGCCTACCGCGCGACCCGGCGCACCATCGGCATCGTGAACGCAAACCTCGCGGAGAGCATCGATGGCATGCGTGTGGTACAGGCCTACACCCGCGAGCCGGAGAATATGCGCTACTTCCGGAAGATCAACGGCGATAACCTCGACGCCTCGATCGACGCCGCGAAGTATTCGTCCATCCTCTTCCCGACCGTGAACTTCCTCTCCGCCGCCGCCACGGCGTTGATCCTGTACGTCGGCGGCCACCTGGTCTTCGACGATACGTTGTCGCTAGGCCAACTGGTGCTCTTCATCGCCCTGATCGACCGGTTCTTCGCGCCGATCCGCGACCTGAGCCAGCAGTACAGCACGATGCAATCGGCGATGGCGGCAGGCGAACGCATCTTCGAAGTGCTGGATGTCGAACCGGAGGTCGTCGACAAGCCGGATGCCTACGCCTTGCCAGCGATCACGGGCCAGGTGGACTACAACGGCGTGAGCTTCGGCTACGGCAACCGCGAGATCCTGCACGACATCAACCTGCACGTGAAGCCCGGCGAGACGGTCGCGTTCGTGGGAGAAACGGGCGCGGGCAAGAGTTCGATGGTGAACCTGCTGATGCGCTTCGTCGATGTCTGGGATGGCAGCATCAGGATCGATGACCACGACATCCGCGACGTGACGCAGGAATCCTTGCGCTCCCAGCTCGGTATCGTCCTTCAGGACACCTTCCTCTTCGGCAGCACGATCCGCCAGAACATCGCCTACGCCCGCAACGACGCGACCCGCGCCGAGATCGAGGCGGCCGCACGGGAGGTCGGCGCCCACGACTTCATCGTGAAGCTCACGCAGGGCTACGACACCCCGGTGGAGGAGCGCGGCGTCAGCCTCTCGGTGGGGCAGCGCCAATTGCTCTCGTTCGCGCGCGCGCTGCTGGCCGATCCGCGCATCCTGATCCTGGACGAGGCCACGAGCAGCATCGACACGCAGACGGAGAAACTGATCCAGCAGGCGCTGAAGCGATTGCTGGAGGGCCGCACGAGCTTCGTGATCGCGCACCGCCTGAGCACGATCCGCGAGGCGGACAAGGTGGTGGTGATGCACCTCGGCGAGATCATCGAGATCGGCACCCACGACGAACTGATGGCGCAGGGCGGCGCCTACTACAACCTCTACACGATGCAGTGGCGCGGCCAGGACGCCGACGAAGCCGCCGACTGACACCCCTACCAAGCGTAAAGGCGCAGCCGCCCATCTCATGACGAGATGGGCGGCTGCTTTATCAGGACTCCGGATTGTCAGGAACTGGCAAGCGCCGCATCGAGATCCTGAAAATGACTGAGAAGCCGGATCACGATGACGATCTCCGCCCGGACGGTGTAGATGACGATGTGCCCCTCGACAGGCAACGTGCGTACGCCTGTCCCGAGTTCTGGACGGAGCCTCCCTATCTCGGGAAAGCGAGCAATGCGGGCAATGCCACGATGGAGCCGTTGCGCGTACCCCCGCATTTGCGTCTCGCCCCACGTCAGGAGGGAGTACGCAAGGATGTCCTCCAGATCACGCAACGCATCGGGAGACATCCTCACGTTTTCCGGGAGGTCAGTCATCCGGGGCATCGGTCCGATAGACAATGGGATCCTCGGCAATCATCCGCTCGAGCTCTTCGAGCGATGGCATCTCGAAGTCCAGCGATTCTGGCGGATACAGGTGCCACGGCGTGGGACGGCGCTCCACCCGCCGTTCACCGGAGATGATCTTCCTCACCAACTCCTCAATCGAGTGCGCGTTCAACTCGGGAAGACTGGCGACATACGCCGGGTCCTCGATCCGACGAGCTTCCGCACGAAGCTCATTGACGAACTTCTGCCGCTGATACGAAAGCAGAACATGCCGCAATGCCTCGTCGGGCGTTTCGAACCCCTCGAACTCAACCATTTCCTCGATATAGCGCGTCCAGTACGGCGTCAGCGTGACGTTCATCTAGGCCTCCTTCTTCCAGGAAGTCTAGCGATCCGTATCGGCGGTGGATAGCCCCAGTTACGTCCCTGCCTTCATCCGTGCCTCCCGGCCCAGCTCGCTCGCCACCAGTACCATCGCCCCAAGGATCGCGAGGATGCACAACGCGAACCCACCGACGTACCCGATCGATGGCGCCAGCAACGCCAGGACGTAGGGGACCGCGAACCCCGCGTAGCACAACACGTAGAACACCGCGACGAACGATCCAAGCACGCGAGGCGGCGCCATCCGCGCCACCTCGATCAACCCGGAGACCAGCAACACACCGTACGACACCCCGAAGATCGGCGCCGTCGCCAGCACGATCCACGCCTGACTCGTCCACGGCACCGTCATCGCCATTGCGAGGCCAATCGCACCCGCCGCCAATGCCACCAGCAACAGGTCCCGATGGCCAGCTCGCTCCCGGCGCTGCGCCCATGGCTGGACCGCGACGCCCGTCAGCTGGGTCACCCCCGTCATCACCCCGGCGAAGGCGATGGCGTACCCATGCGTGTGATCGGCGACCATTCGCGGCAGCATGGTGAACGCAATGGTGCAGATCCCGAAGACCCACGGCGCGGTCGGCAGGATCAGGCGGCGGAATCGCAGATCGAGCAAGGGCTGCAGCATCCCACGCGCCTCGTCCCCGGTGTCCACCGTCGTATGGCGAGTGACATGCATCGGGCTTTCCGGAGCGGACCAGACTAGGGGGATCGCCACGGCCAGCATCCCCAGGTGCAGCACGTAGGGGGTAATCTCGGGACGCGGCGCCCATTGCGCAATCAGCCCGCCAACAAGCCCCCCGGTGCCGAACCCCACCGACATCGTGACCGCTGCCCGCCGCGCTCCGGCACTCTCCCCCGCGCCGCTGGAAAGCTCCTTCACCCAGGCTGTCCCCGCCCCAAAGGCGAGTCCGGAGGCCAACCCCGCCGCCAGCCGTCCTGCAAAGAGCAGCAGCTCGTGGTCCGCGCCGGCGATCAGGATCAGCGACGCGACCGCCGAACAGAGCACCGCCGCCCGCATCACCGGACGCCGCCCATGCCGATCGGAGAGCGATCCTCCCACCAGCAGGCCCGGCACCAATGCGAGCGCGTAGACGCCGAAGATCGCGCTGGCGGTCGCGTCGCTCAGGCCCATCCGCTGCCGGTAGAGCAACAACATGGGGGCAAAGACGTTTGCCCCCCAGCCGATGCAGAAAAGCGCGTAGGCAGGACGTTGCCAGGCATCGATGAACGGACGGGCGGACACGGCGCTCTCATTCGGGTGACAGGACGATGGGGAACATCGGCGACGGTGCCGGAGACATGCCCCGCACGACCGACGCGGCGGCAACGCGTTCCATGGTACCGCCTTCCGGGATAGGCCCGACCCGTCGAGGCGAAACGCAGCGCAACGGCAGCTCGGCCTTCGCACCACACAGACCCCAAACCTGACGTAGAGTTAGGAGGAGTACAGGGTCGCCAGCCAGAACCGGGGGAGTGCATGAGAGAACAGGGGCCGCCATCGTCACAGGGCGAGGCGCAGGACTTCGTGCCGGTGCCCCGGCAGCGGTCAAACCGGACACCATCGTCAGCAGAAGCCAGCCAGAGCCAGCATCAGCGGTCGAAGGGGCGGTCGAGTCGCCATCCCAACGTGGATGCCTTCGAATCGACGGTGGGGATGTCGCGATTCACGATTCTGCTGGCCATCGCAGGTACCTCGCTCAGCGCCATCGCGGTCATGCTCTACGCACTGATCGTCGTGCTGAAAGTCATCTGGCACGCCTTCACCGAGTCCAGCTTCGAGGTCGATGGCGCAAAGCACCTCGTCGTCGAGCTGATCGAGATGACGGACTTCTTCCTCTTCGGGATGGTGCTCTATGTCGTCGCCATGGGCATGTACCAGCTCTTTGTCAACCCGAACATTACGGTCCCGGACTGGATGCGCGTCACGAGCCTCGATGATCTCAAGACCCAGCTCATCAACGTGATTGCCGTGCTGCTGGCGGTCTCCTTCCTGGCGGTGGCCGTCTCCTGGACCAGCGACCGCTCGATCCTCTACTTCGGCATTGCGATCGCCATCGTGATCCTGGCGCTGGCGGCCTACAACGTCGCCCACCACCAGATCACCCAATCCCGCGAGCAGAATCATCACGAGGACGCCTGACCCCCGTTAACACCGCCTTCACAATCTGCGATGATCGGGCCGGAGCGACGCCATCGGGCGATTGCAAGGCACGGATCGCGAGGTGAGTGTGGCAGCGGCGGGCGGCATACAGGACGACACGGCACGGCGATTCCGCTTCCTGCCGGAGGGGACGAGTTCGGATGCGGCGATCCTGATCGCGGCGCGGGGCATCCGCGCGTTTGGTGATGGGTTCATCAGCATCCTGCTGCCGGTCCATATCGTCTCCCTCGGCTTCTCGGCGACGCGGATCGGCATCCTCACGACGGTCACGCTGCTCGGTTCGGCGGTCCTCACGCTGGCAGTCGGCCAGTTCGCACATCGCTGGAAGCGGATCGATCTCCTGTTGCGCACCGCGATGCTGATGATCGCGACGGGTGTCGGCTTCTTCCTGCTCGATGGCTTCTGGCCGCTGCTGCTGGTCGCCTTCGTCGGCACGATCAACCCCTCCACCGGCGACGTCAGCATCTTCCTCCCCACCGAGCAATCGTTGCTGCCCCAGACCACCAGCGACCGCAACCGGACCGCGATCTTCGCGCGCTACAGCCTCGCCGGGGCGATCGGCGCGCTGGCGGCGGGCATCCCGACCGCATTCGCGCACCTGATGGGCGTGAGTACGGAATCGACCGTCACCGCGATGTTCCTCCTCTACGGCGCGCTGGGGATCGTCATCACCGCGCTCTACCGCCGTCTGACAACACGGATCGAACCAGCGGTGAAACCGGATTCCCCTGCGCTCGGCCCATCGAAACGCGCGGTCTACCGGCTGGCGGCGCTCTTCAGCCTCGATTCGTTCGCGGGCGGATTCTCGCTGCAGTCGGTGATCGCGCTCTGGCTCTTCATGCGCTTCGACCTCTCCACCGCCGTCGCCGGGACCATCTTCTTCTGGGCCGGATTGCTCTCCGCCTTTTCCCAACTGCTCGCGCCGAGGGTTGCGGCACGGATCGGACTCGTGAACACGATGGTGTTCAGCCACCTTCCCGCCAACATCTTCCTGATCCTGACACCCCTCATGCCGACGCTCCCGCTGGCGATCCTCTTCCTGCTCATGCGCAGCGCCCTCGCCCAGATGGACGTGCCGGCCCGCACGTCGTACGTGATGGCCGTCGTCACTCCGGAGGAACGACCCGCCGCCGCCAGCATCACGAACGTGCCACGCAGCCTGGCGACCGCGATCAGTCCGACCATCGCCGGATCGCTTCTGCAGACGACCGCATTCGGCTGGCCACTCGTGATCGCGGGCAGCCTGAAGGCGACCTACGACCTCCTGTTGCTGGCGATGTTCCGGCACGAGCGTCCGCCCGAAGAACGCAAGGCCCACGAAGGCCACGCAGGCGATTGACAGCGAGAGGGCAGGGCGGGACGATGCCGACCATTGTCCCGATACCGCATCGCCCCTCCACACCGAGGTTTCCATGACACGTTGGATGAACGCCCCACATTTCGAGGGCAACGGCACGATCACCTGGCGGCAGCGCGAGGTGCCCGATCCCGGACCCGGGCAGCTGCTCGTAAAGGTCGCCGCGAACGCCCTCTGCGGATCCGATCGCCACCAGTACCTGCACGGCACGGAGACCGTCCCCGGCCACGAGGCGACCGGTATCGTCGTCGAAGCAGGGACGGGCACGTCCATCCCGGTTGGCACACCGGGCGCGATCTTCCTGATGGACTTCTGCGGCGAGTGCCGGAACTGCCGGATGGGCAAGACCGATCTCTGCCTCGCGAAGCGCGCCGACATGGGCTTCTCCCACGACGGCGGGTATGGCGAGTACATGGTCGTCTCGGAGTCGATCTTCTACCCGGTCTCGCCGGAGACCTCACTGGTCGACGCGACGCTGCTGCTCGATGTGATGGGCACCGGCGGCCACGCCATCGACCGCGCGATGCTCGTCCACCCGGACATCCAGTCCGTGTTGGTCTGCGGGGCTGGCCCGATCGGTCTGGGCGTGCTGGCGATGGCCAAGACCATCCTCGGCCCCGACATCCCCGTGTTCATCACCGACCTGGTGCCCTATCGCCTCGATCTGGCAGCGACGCTCGGCGGCATCCCGATCAACCTCGCGGACGCACGACCTTGGGGAAACGCTGAACACGCATGACATCCCGCTTGTGGACATCGCCGTGGACACCTCCGGACGCAGCGCCGCCCGCCGCGCCGCGCTCGATGTGCTGGCGAAGCCTGGCGGTCTGGTCTGCGTCGGCCACGGCGAAACGATCACCCTCGATGTCTCGCGCGATCTGATCGCCCCGGAGCACGCCGTTCTCGGTAGCGAGTACTTCCCCTTCGCCGACATGGCGACGAACGAAGAGCGGTTGCGGGCGAACCCCGACTACTTCCGGCAGATCATCACACAGGTGATGGACATCGAATCGCTGCCCGCCGCCTACGAGGCGTTCTTCGGCGGCAACACAGGGAAGGTGGTCGTCACCCATGACCTCGCCTGAACCAGCGCGCCTGCGCATCGCCCTCGTCGGCACGGGCGGCTGGTCGGCCCAGCATGCGCGCTACCTCGCCGGGAATCCGGACGTGGAGTTCGTCGGGATCGTCGGCCGCACGCCGGAGAAGACCGCCGCCCGCGCCGCTACCTTCGGCACGACGCCCTACACCGATGTCGGCGCGATGCTGGATGCCGCACATCCCGACCTCGTCGTGCTCTCCTTGCCGAACCAGCTCCACGTCGCCCCGACCATGACCGTGATCGAGGCGGGAGTCCCGCTGGTCGTCGAGAAGCCACTGGCCTTCGAGCTCGACGAGGCGGAGACGATGCTGCAGGAGGCGGCGAAGCGCGACCTCTTCTTCGCGATCGACTTCAACCACCGCTGGGCGAAGCCGGTGCAGCTGGCGAAGACCGCGATCGCTTCCGGCACGCTGGGAGACATCACCTTCGCCAGCTGGCGCTTCGGCGGCGAAGGCAGCAGCGATCATCCGCATGCCAACCTGATCGAGACGCAATGCCACGGCTTCGACATGCTGGAGCATCTGGTCGGGCCGATTGCCTCCGTGATGGCCGAAATGACGGACATGACCGGCAAGGGGTTCTCCACCCACGCGATCGCGCTGCGCTTCGACCAAGGCGCGGTCGGGAGCCTGCTCGGCTCCTACGACTCGTCCTACGCCTACCCGGAGACGCACCGGGTGGAGATCAACGGCACGCACGGGCGAATCCTGATCGCCGACACGGTGCATCGGTATGAATTCCAGCAGGCGGGCAACGAGACAGCGGAGGTCTGGCAGGCGGGGTACTTCAACGACCGCGACCGCGAGTTCCACCGCACGCTGGACCGGCACATGGATGCGGTGCTGGCGGCGTTCCGCGCGGGCGATCCGCCGCCGGTGCACGCGGAGGCCGGATTGCGGGCGTTACGACTTGCCCACGCCTCGATCCGCTCGTTCGAAACGGGGACGCGGGTGGCAACACTGACGGCTGGATAGCGCGAGTGCCACTACCCCCGATCAAGCCCGGTCACGCTCCGCGAGAGCGGAATCGCAGGCCGCGATGAGGTGAAGCGGACGTGCCACCGGCGGCACGCCAACGGCAACCTCCGCGACGAGGACCTGCAACGCACGGGCCTCCGCGATATCCGGCAGCGGGTTCGCCATGCCATCGGCCAGGTCCAGGATGGCAACCATCTCGTTCGTGCCGGCCACCCGCCAGTAGCGCCAGACCACGCCATCAAGCCCGGCGGCGTCCACGGCGGCCATGGCGCGGCGAACCTGCTCTTCCAACCGATCTCCGGCCTGTGGGTCCATTTCATACCGTATCATCAGCGAGGTCATCTCGGGTCCTTTCCTGATTCGCGAATCGTCCGCCTCACTACCTCGACGAATCGCATTCCCGAAAGGTGACCGATGCCCACACCCGCACACGTAACAGATGAATTCGAGCGTGAGCGCGTCCATTTGCGCTCCGTCGCCTGCCGCATGCTCGGCTCGGTCGATGATGCCGACGATGCGATTCAGGAGACCTGGCTCCGGGTTGCCCGTTCCGACGCGAGCTCAATCGCCAACCGGGCTGCCTGGTTCACCACCATCCTCAGCAGCATCTGCCTCGACATGCTGCGCCAGCGTGCCCGGCGCGATGACATCCCGCTGGACATCCTTCCACCAGCAACGACAAGCGGCCGCAACATCCCCGATCCGGAAGACGCGGCGCTCATCCGCGATGCCGTGTCCGATGCCATGACTGTCGTGCTCCTGCGACTCGGCCCCGCCGAGCGTGTGGCCTTCGTGCTGCACGAAGTCTTCGGGTATCCGTTCGCCGACATCGCCCCCATCCTGGATCGTTCGGTCGATGCAACCAAGAAGCTCGCCAGCCGGGCACGCAGCAAGGTGATGGCCGATTGCGCGTACGGGACGACGAACCTCGATGATGCGCAGGTCATCGCGGCGTTTCTCGCGGCGGCCAGCGATGGCGATGTCGAAACCCTGCTCACGCTGCTTGCACCGGAGGTGGTGCGCGTCGCCGACCGCCGTGCGCTCGCGCATGACGACCAACCGTTGACCCTCATCGGTGCCGATGCCGTCGCGCGTGAAACCCGAGAGAACGCCAGCCGCGCCGCCCGCGCCCGCCTCGTGGTCATCAACAGCCGGATCGGCGCGATCGTGGCAGACGAGGACACCGTCCACATCGCGCTCCGATTCCGGATCGCCCGCGGACGCATCACGCGCTTCGAGATCGTCGCCGAGCCAGCGACGCTCACGCAGCTCGACCTCCGACTTGTGCCCGGCACATGCCGGTTCGATCACGCGCACATCATCGCAACCCACTGATTGCGCGAATTGCACAATCTCCAGGCGCCGGGTGGCTCGATTCGGGTGTCCAGGAATGCAGCCGATGTCAAATCCCCGTTGCACAACGACCGCTTTTCGGCGAAGCTGCACGAAATCCACGGTCATGTGCCGCGCACGGAGCGGCCTGTCGGTCGTCGCATTTCGGAGAAGATACCCCCATGCCTACCGAGTCCCCGAACAAGACCCATGAGAACGTGATCGAATGGCTGGAAGAACGGCAGGGCCGCTTCATCGGCATCGCCGACACGATCTGGAAGACGCCAGAACTCGCGCTCACCGAGTTCAAGGCGTGCAAGCTCCAATCCGACGACCTCGCCGCCGATGGATTCACCATCACCGGCAATATCGGCGACCTGCCGACCGCGTTCATGGCCTCCTACACCCACGGCGAGGGAGGGCCGATCATCGGCTTCCTCGGCGAGTACGATGCCCTGCCCGGCCTCTCGCAGGAGCAGGTCGATGTCCAGGAGCCGATCGTACAAGATGGTCCCGGTCACGGCTGCGGGCACAACCTGCTCGGCACGGCGGCGCTCGCCGCCGCATCCGTTCTCAAGGCGTGGCTGATCGCGACCGACACCCCCGCGACCGTCCGGTACTACGGCTGCCCGGCGGAAGAGACCTGTGAGGGCAAGGTCTACATGGCCCGCGCCGGTGTCTTCGACGACCTGGACGCCGCCATCACCTGGCACCCCGGCTCGGTGAATTCGGTGTGGGCGGGCAGCAGCCTGGCGGTGAACAACATCAAGTACCGCTTCCGAGGCCGTACGGCGCATGCAGCAGCCAACCCCGAGACCGGGCGTTCGGCGCTCGATGCGGTCGAACTGATGAACGTCGGCGTGAACTACCTGCGCGAGCACATGCCGGACGCCGCCCGCATTCACTACGTGATCACGAACGGCGGCGGTGCCCCGAACGTCGTGCCGGATGACTGCGAGGTCTGGTACTTCATCCGCTCCCCAGAGCGGGATCAGGTCGACGAGCTGACGGAGCGCGTGCGCAAGATCTCCCAGGGCGCAGCCTTGATGACCGAAACCACGGTCGAGGAGAATTTCCTCTCCGGCGCCTACAACATGCTCACGAACATGGTGATGAGCGAGCACATGATCGATGTGCTGGAGGAACTCGGGCCGCTGGAGTTCACCGATGAGGAGAAGGCCTACGCCCTCACCATCTCCAAGGCATTCCCGGAATCGCTGCGCAAGGGCATCCTCACCTCCGAGCACCTGCCGGAGTCCATCGTGGATGAGGGCCTGAATGGCGATGTCTGGCCGATCCGCGATGCGGGCATGGTCCTGCCCGGCTCGACCGATGTCTCCGATGTCTCGTGGATCGCGCCATGCTCGCAGATCACGACCGCCTGCTTCCCGCTGGCGGTGCCGGGTCACAGCTGGGCGATCACATCCACGTCCGGGGTCAGCATCGGGCACAAGGGGATGATCCACGCCGCCAAGGCAATGGCGATGGTCGGCGCGGACCTCATCACCGATCCGGAGTTGCTGGCGAAGGCGAAGGCCGAGTTCGCTGAATCAACCAAGGGCCGCCCGTACCAGTGCCCGATCCCGGCCGACGTGCAGCCCCGCAAGGTCTGAGGGAAGAGGGGAGAGGAGTGAGAAGTGAGCGAACAAGGCGTCGCGCCTTTCTCACTCCTCACTTCTCGCCCCTCTCATCTCCATCCACGCGTATCCCAGAAAAGGACTCATCACGCATGGCAGCGGTAACCCCGGAAATCCCCGTCGAGAACGTCTTCGAATGGGTCGAGGAGCGCGCTGGTCGCTTCATCGGCATCGCCAACCAGATCTGGGAATCCCCGGAGACCGCACTGACCGAAACGAAGGCGTGCAAGCTCCAGGCGGACGATCTCGCCGCCGATGGCTTCACGATCACCATGGGCATCGCCGACCTCCCGACCGCCTTCGTCGCGGAATACACGCAGGGAGAAGGCGGCCCCATCTTCGGATTCATGGGCGAATACGATGCCCTGCCCGGCCTCTCGCAGGATCGCACCGCCACCCAGTCGGCGCTCGTCTCGAACGGGCCGGGCCACGGCTGCGGGCACAACCTGCTCGGCACCGCGTCGCTGGCGGCGGCGGCGGTCGTGAAGGCGTGGCTGGTCGCCACCAACACCCCGGGCACTGTCCGTTACTACGGCTGCCCGGCGGAAGAGACCGTCGAGGGCAAGAACTTCATGGCGCGCGCGGGTTGCTTCGCCGACCTCGATTTCGCGGTCAGCTGGCACCCCGCCCAGATCAACTCCCCCACCGGCGGCACCAGCCTCGCCTCCGATAACGTGAAGTTCAAGTTCAAGGGTCGCACCGCTCACGCCGCGGCCAACCCGGAGACGGGCCGCTCGGCACTGGACGCCGTCGAACTGATGAACATCGGCGTCAACTTCCTGCGCGAGCACACCATCGACCAGGCCCGCCTGCATTATGTCATCACCAATGGTGGCGGCGCCCCGAACGTGGTGCCGGATGAGGCGGAAGTCTGGTACTTCGTCCGCTCCCCGGAGCGCTACCAGGTGAACGAGCTGACCGACCGCGTGCGCAAGATCGCGGAAGGCGCCGCGATGATGACGGAGACCACCGTCACCGAGCAGTTCATCTCCGGCATCTACAACCTGCTGCCGAACCGCGTGCTGGTCGACCGCATGGAACAGCATCTGCAGGCGCTGGGGCCGATCGACTTCACGGACGAGGAAATCGCCTTCGCGCAGGAGATCGCCTCCGCCTATCCGCGTGAGATGCGGGAAGGCGTCCTGAAGGCGGAGCACCTGCCACTCGACCTGCTCGACGCAGGAGTGACGGGCGAGATCTACCCGACGCTCGATTTCGGCGTGCTGATGATGGGCGGCACCGATGTCGCCGACATTTCGTGGAACACCCCGACCGTGCAGTTGGGGACAGCCTGCTTCCCGCTCGGTGTGCCGGGCCATAGCTGGGCGAACACCGCGACAGCGGGCATGTCGATCGGCCACAAGGGCATGTTGCTGGCGGCGAAGGCAATGGCCCTCGCGGCGGAGGACCTGCTGCTGAACCCGGACGTGCTGGAAGCGGCGAAGGCGGAGTTCGCGGAGTCCACGAAGGGGCGCCCATACGTCAGCCCGATCCCGGCGCACGTCGTGCCCCGCAAGATCTGAGGGTATAGAACCGAGGACTGAGGACTGAGACGCATGGCAACCTCGGTCCTCGGTTCTCTATCCTAGGTCCTCAATTGGGATACATCATGATTGCCATCGCCGCGGAGAACGCGATGACAAAGCCCATCACGAAGTAGAGGGCCTTGATCGCCACCGCCGCCCGCCAGGCCGGTCCGCCAACGATGATCACCGTGTCTTCCCCCAATTCGGGGCAGCCGCGCCCGTTCTCCATGAGGTCGAACGTCCGGCCCGAAGTGGGGTCGACCTGCCACCAGCCAACCTGCTTCACCCCGCCGAAGTCGACGGCACGCTCTGGCACGACGACGACATAGCCGGACGCCAATGCCTGCGCGATCCGCGCCTTCGCGACATCGGAGATCTCCAGTGCCGCCACCTCGGGCGGAATCGGTGGAATGACCACTCCGCCGGGAGCCTCCGGTGTCGCCATCGGGGTTGCATCTCCAGCCGTTGCCGTCGGCATCAGGCTGCGGATCGCGAGACCATCCGTTGCCGCCGCCGCGAAGACCTGAATGACGTTTCCGCCCATGGGCGCGGGCGCGTCCTGCGTCAGTTGGGCGCCAGTTTCCGCGCCAACCACCTCCGCGACATGTGCGAGCACCCCAGCAAGGACCTGCGGATGAACTGTTGCGGCCGCTCCCGCAAGGGGCTGGGTGGCATAGCCCTGGATCATCACATCGAGCGAAGCCGCCAACGCCGTGATCTCCCCGGTGGTGTTGGTCGGCGTCAGGATCGCGGCGGTGATATTCGGCGCGTCGTGATACCAACGCGACCCCTCGGCAGCGGCAATGGCCGTCTGCAATCCGGCCCGCGCGCCGTAGTAGCCATAGACGAGCATGGCCATGTCGGCAGGGACATCGGGAATCGTGTAGTCCTGATCGAAATACGAGGCAGGGATGCCGCCACCCACCACGCCATGCGACCAGATGGCCTCCAGCGGCAGGAAGACCTTCCCCAGCCTGGGGTCGTCGATCAGCTCGATCGGGGGCAAGGATGCCGGATCGATCGAACCCGCCGCCCGGACGCCAACGCCGACGCGATCAAAAACCTCCCGCGTGACGCTTCGCGCAGGGGCATCGGGCGAAAGCGTGGTGATCTCCAGCCACTCGGCGATTGGACCATCCCCGCTGCCCTCATCCCCGATCGCGCCCAGGAAGCCCCCTCCACCACCCAGGGTGATCGCGGTGCCAGCCTCCCCATTGTCTCCGGCCAGAATGGTCGGAACGTACTGCATCGTTCCTTCGATCACCCCGCCGATGGCGACGCCAATGCCGGAAATGGCATCGGGTTGGACGTGAGCGAAGACAGCCGGCGTGCCCACAAGGTCGGCAGCGCGCGCCTCGTAGACGAGCACGTCGTCCCGAGAGATGACTCCGGCGGCGCTGGATTCCAGGATCGCCCGGAAACGTACCCGGTGGTACAGATCGGCGGGAATGTCCTTGACGGAATCCCACGTCGCGGCCTGCCTGGCATAGGCTTTGCCCGCTTCGGCCTTTGCTATCGAGGGATCGAGATCGACCCAACGCGGACCATCGGCATACTGCACCCAGACATGCTGGTCCCGTTCGCGATCGGGCAGCGTCGGCGCAGGCAACGGGAGGTCGACCTTCCCTGCCGCCAGCGCCGTCTTCACGGTATCCAGCCCACCCTTGAGATAGGTGGTTGCCTGGTCGAGGAGTTGCTTCCGCAAGGCATCCGGCGATTGCAGTGCCGCCTGTTGCTCGGGCGTGAGCCCCGGGTGGCGGTCGAGGTTCATCGACCCACCGGTAGCGAGCCGCTTTGCCTGCTCCTTCGCGGCCTCGGCGTCGAGTTGCATCTGAGCAAGCAGCTGGTCCGCGACACCATCGTTCAGCGGTCCGGCCGCGAATCGGACGTTCACCTGGGACTGGGCCAACAATTCGGCAAGCAGGAGCGCCTTGTCAACGGAGTTACCGGCAAGGCTCCAATGCGTGCCCTTCACCCCGCGCAGGATGCCGGGATACGCCTCGTAGGCGATCTCATCCGTAACGAAGCGGAAGATTTTTCCCGCATCGTAGTCGAGCGTCAGGAGCAGCTCATCCAGACTCGGCCCACCAGGCGGGCGCGTTGGCAAGGCAGCGGCCGCCGGAGAAGCTTCTGGTGTGGCATCCGGTCCGAGAGGGACAGTCTGCGCACTCGCCAGTTCGGAGAACTCCCCGCCCCACGCTGCACCGGCGGCACCCAACCCGATGGCTCGCAGGAACGCCCGCCGGCTGATCGTGCTTCCCGGAAGCGAGACGTGGCCACGATGATGTTGACCGGTCATGATCGTGCTCTCCTGCGCGGTGCGCCCGACGACGACATCTGTCGATCCAGGACGGAGGATCATCACATACTGGCCAGAAGGGACACGATCATCCGTCCACCCAGAGTCTAGTGACCCAGGGGTAAGCGTCGATATGGGGAGAACTACCCAATTCGATTACGTAGCAACGACCCGGCCTCGCCCAACCAACCCATCCTACCCGGACGCCCCCCATTCCGTATAAGATGAAACCTGTTGGCTTTGGGTAGCCTGGGTGACTGCTCCCGTGACCGGACTGCGGGCAAACGTCGCGCTTGGCCTTGTTCTGGAAGGAAGATCGCCGCATGTCCACATCACGTCGTACCGTCATCCGGGGAGCGAGCGCCGCGCTCGCCATCGGGGCGCTCGCGCAGGGGATCGCCGCGCCGGGAGTCTTCGCGCAGGATTCCACCCCGGGAGCCTCAGCCGATGCGTCGCCGGCGGCATCTCCCGCCGCCATCGCGCCCGTCGTCTCCAGCATCGACGAGCTGCCACTGAAGCACGCCGGCAAGCTCACGGTCCACACCGACGAACCGGTCTACGAGCCGTGGTTCGTGGACGACGACCCGAGCAACGGCAAGGGCTTCGAGAGCGCCTTCGTCTACGCGGTCGCCACCGCGCTCGGCTTCACGGCCGATCAGGTCGAATGGGGCCGCACCGGATTCAACCAGTCCTACGCCCCGGGCGAGAAGCCGTTCGACTTCTACCTCGCCGAAGTCTCCATCACCGACGACCGCAAGAAGGCCGTCGACTTCAGCGATCCCTACTATCACGAGGCGTTGGTGGTGGTCGCGAAGAAGGATTCCCCGGTGCTGGAGGCGCGGTCCCTGGAGGATTTGCGCAAGTTCCAGGCGGGAACGCAGGTCGGCACCACCTACCTCAGCTATATCATGGATATCATCAAGCCGGAGAAGGATCCGCTGGTCTTCGATACGAACGCCGATTCCCTCACCGCGCTGTCGAACGGCCAGTGCGACTACGGCATCCAGACGCTGAGCATCGGCATCTACAACACCTCCATCCAGTTCGACGATCTCGCGCTGGGCGGCCTGCTGCCAGGCACGCAGGGCGATGGCATGGGCCTCGTCTTCGAGAAGGGCAGCACCCTCGTTCCCTTCGTGAACAAGGCGATTGCCGAGGTGATCGACACCGGCAATCGCGATGCGCTGGCGGCGGAGTGGATTCCGGTGCCGCCGGGCATCTTCACCTACACCGAGTAGCCTGCAGACCAGGCGTTCTGCCCACAGCATTCCAGGTTTCGACCGAGGGGAGACCGGATGACATCATCCGGTCTCCCCATCCCTGACGGATCCGATCGCCCATGGACGCTCCCTCATCACCAGCATCCCCTGCCGCCCTCTCGGCGGAGGAGCTTTCGCGCATCCTGCGCAAGCCACCCCTCTGGCGTCGGCCGGAAGTCCTGCGCTCGACGGCCATCGCCATCGTCAGCACGCTGCTCGTCTTCTTCCTGCTCCGCTGGCTGCTCCTGCGCAGTTCAGGATGGGAGAGCGTGCAGGCCGCATTCTTCAGCGCGGATGACTTCAAGGCCGCCTGGCCGAAGGTGGTGGATGGCTTCAAGCTGAATGTCCGCATCTTCATGATCGCGGAGCCGATCGTGCTCGTCTGTGGCCTGCTGCTGGCCATTGCGCGCGGGACGAAGAATCCGGCGCTCTTCCCCCTCCGGGCGCTGGCGATCGGCTTCATCGACCTCTTCCGGGGTGCGCCGGCACTGCTCGTCATCCTTGCCCTCGGGTTCGGGATGCCGGGACTGCGCATTGGCGGGTTGCCGAACTCCCCGGTCTTCTGGGGGACCGTCGCCGTCATCATCACGTCATCGGCCTACACCGCCGAGACCTTCCGCGCGGGCATCGAGTCGATCCACCCCAGCCAGCGAGCCGCCGCGCGATCGCTTGGACTCACCGGATTCCAGGCCTTCACCACCGTCGTGCTGCCCCAGGGCGTGCGTCGGGTGATTCCGCCCCTGATCAGCGGATTCGTGGGATTGCAGAAGGAAACCTCGCTGGTCGCGGTGATCGGCCCCCTCGACGCAACGCGGCAGGCACAGATCTATGCTTCGCTCCACTTCAACTACACGAGTTTCCTCGCGGCGGCCCTGCTCTTCATCCTCGTGACCATCCCGCTCGCTCGCCTCACGGACTTCCTGATGGACCGTACTTCGCGCGACCGGCAGGTGGGAGGCCTGGTATGACATCCATCGCTCCTGACACCACGCTCAGCTCCGCCGCTCCATCGGCGGCGATGCTTTCCTATGAAGGCGTCTACAAGGCGTTCGGCCAGCATCTGGTGCTGAAGAACGTGAACCTCCAGGTGGCGAACCATGACGTGATCTGCCTGATCGGGGCATCCGGCTGCGGCAAGTCGACGCTGCTGCGTTGCACCAACCTGCTGGAACCGATCCAGGCCGGGAGCATCGTGCTGAATGGTGCCGAGATCACCGCCCCCGGCGTGAAGGCCGACGACATCCGGCGGCGGGTGGGACTCGTCTTCCAGTCGTACAACCTCTTTCCGCACATGAATGTGCTGAAGAACATCACGCTCGGTCCCCGCAAGGTCCTGCGCCTCCCGAAGTCGGAAGCGGAGGCCGAAGCGGAACAGTTGCTCGAACGCTTCGGGTTGAGGGACAAGATCAAGGAGTTCCCGGATCGGCTCTCCGGTGGCCAGCAACAGCGCGTCGCCGTCGTCCGCGCTCTGGCGATGCGGCCGGAGGTCCTGCTGCTGGACGAAATCACCTCCGCGCTGGACCCGGAGATGGTCGGCGAGGTGCTGGACATCATCGTGGAGCTGAAGGGGCTGGGCATGACGATGCTGCTGGCGACGCACCAGATGGCCTTCGCCCGCCGCATCGCCGATCGCGTGGTCTTCCTGGATGGCGGCGCGATCCTGGAACAGGGGCCGCCGGAGACCTTCTTCCACAACCCACAGGAAGAACGCACGCGCCAGTTTCTCGAACGGGTGATGAGTTCGCTGTAGGCTGCCTTGCTACCATAAAGGGGTCGCCCGCCGTTGATGCAGGGAGGAGTCCCGATGGGCTTCATGGACTGGCTCAAGAAACTCCTCGACCCGGAGCCTGCCAAGCCGCCGGTGAAGAAGCAGACGGCAAAGCGAGCGCATCAGCGGATGTCCTCTCCGAAGTCCGCGAAGCCTACATCCGCCTCGCGCCCGGCCCCGACCGTCCGGTTCACGCCAACGCCGGCACTGCCGGACGATGCCCGTTGGATCCGGGAGAACGAGCAGGTCGAGTTCCAGGGAATCGCCATCCGGGGCGGCCTCCTTTTCATCGGCAGTCGTCTCGCCGCAGGCTACGCGGGCAACGAGCCATCGCTGATCGACCCGAGCCTGCCCGTCGCCCTTCCGATCGGGGATGCCCACGGCAACGATCTCCCCTACTGGCCCGCCTACGCAACGATGTCGAAGAAGGAGCGCGGTGTCTATCTGCGTTGGCTGGCGACCGGGCGACGCGATCCCGCCATTCCGCTCGGGTATCCCTTCCTCTTCCTCTACGGGATCGAACGCCGGCTGCTGGTGAACCGAGCGAGCGCGCCGGAGGCCGGAGAGTTGCCCGCGATCCGGGCGGAGCTCGTCGGGCTGCGAGACACCTACGGCCCGGAAAACGACAGCTTCCGCTTCGCGGCCAGCCAGGTGATCGACCTGACCGATCTCCTGCAGGTGGAGCGGGCCATCGCGGACCGGGCCAGAAATCACACCCCGCTGCCACCCATACCGCCCCCGCCCCCGTTACAGACGAACAACCGCGCGATCCCGATGTCCCTGCGGATCGGCCTCGGAGTGCTCGCGCTGGCAGGCACCCCGGTCCCCGTGGAGTGGGCATTGGCGTGGATGTGGTACGACCCCACCGCCACACTCCGGGGCGCGGCCTATCGCTGTCCGGAGGAGTTGGCGGCACTCTTCGCGCTACGCTACCGCGCCCAGTACGGCGATGGCGTCATCCTCGATCCGCGCTCGCTGGAACGGATGGAGGTGACGATCACCCCGGCCAATGCCACCATCGGCAAGCAGCACATCCGCGCCAAGCACCTCCCCGACGTGGTCCGCGCCTCGGAGGACATCACCTTCGGCCTCAACCCACTCGGCGAAGACCCCTCTATCCTGATCCGCATGATGCACAACGTCACCAATGACCTGGACGACTACAGCCGGTGGCTGGGCCGAAACCGGGATCGCGAACGATCGCTCTCGGCGTGGGCGATGTTACCAGAGCCGCTTCAGACCACCACGTCGCCCCGCGCGGTAGCCGCCACCTCCCACCTGGCCTCGCTGCTTGGGAAGGCGCCGGTCTCGGTGATTCCGGGGGATGCCCTGCTGCGCCTCTGGGTCGGGGACGAGGTAACACCGCCCACCCGCCTCACGCAACCCGTGGGCTCCGACCTCGCCCGGACCATCGAACGCCTCGGATATGGCATCGAGCCCGATCCCCGCTCCGGCGTGGCCGTCGCGGCCGGAGCGGGGATCGCCCTCTTCCGCCTGCCGGACGCGCCCCCCACGGAAACGTCCACCCCGGATGATGCCTATGCCCTGGCAGCGCTGCTCGTCGACCTCGCGGCCCTCGTCGGGGAGGCCGATGGTGCGGCATCGGCGATCGAGTTCGACGCCTTGCGCGATCATCTCCGTGCCTGGCATCCCCTGTCCCTGGCGGAGGAACGGCGCCTGGGCGCCCGCCTCGCATGGCAGGCGGCTCGCCCGGCCTCGGACCGCACGCTGACCAGGATGAAGAAACGGGTCTCCTCGTGCTCCGCGCAGGACCGCGATCGCCTCGCTGTCGGCCTGCTGCGGATCGTGGAGGCCGATGGAGCGATCGCGCCCGCCGAACTCGCGGCCCTCCGGAAGATCTGGAAACTCCTCGGGCGCGATCCGGATCGCGTCGCCAGCGATCTCCATGCCGTGATGACCGGCGGCAGGCTGGACCCGACGCCCACACCGCAGGCGGCTTCCTCCACGCGGACGAAGCCGCCGCGCGCGCGGCCATCCCGAAACGACGACGATCCGGTCATCGTGCGGCAGGCGACGCCAGAGACACCCGGTCTCCGCATCCCCCGGCCGCCCGAGGTATCCCGACCGGCCGCCGAACCGGACCTGACGCTCGACCCGATGGCCATCGCGCGGAAGATCGCAGACACCGCCGCCGTGTCCGACCTGCTGAACGACCTGCTGATGGATGAGTCGCCACCAGCCATCCCGACGGCGCCGCCCGCCAGACCGGACGGACCGCCATCCCCGTCCGGGGCCATGCTGGCCGCGCTGTCAGGGCAGGCGATATGGAGCGCCGATGCCTTTTCGGCGCTGGCGGCCGGATATGGGATGATGCCGAATGCCGCGCTCGACCTGCTGAACGAGCTCGGATTCGAGCACGCGGACGATCCGCTCCTGATCGAAGAGGCGGATGGTTCGCTCAGCGTCGATTCCGCCATCCTCGCCCAGGTGCGGGAGGCAATCTCGCCATCCGATTCTGCGGAGTGGTAGGGTGACACCCCAGAAGGCATATCGAGCAAAGGGCGAGACAGGAACTCCATGAGCGCACGACAACAACGAGGATCGGCCCGCGCATTGCTCCTGAACGGTCCCGACGACCGGGGACTCCCGCGCTGGGCGGGGCCGCGCGGATCCGAGCGCGTGATCGTGCAGGGCTTCGACCTGACCGGCGCGATGGTCTACCTCGCCGAACCCGGCCTGCCGAGGTCGATGGCCTCGGAGCCATCCGAAATCGACCCCACCCTGCCGCTCACCGGGGCCGACACCTCCCTCATGCCTTCCTACTACGCACGAGCCTATCGGGACCTCGCGCCGCAGCAACGCCGCGCCTATCTCACCTGGCTGGCGGAAGGACGCCGCGATCCGGGGGTCGACCGCACCTTCGTCCGGCTCTACATGCATGGACTGGAACGGCGCGTGCTGGTCGATAGCGCCATGAGTCCCGCCGCAGCGGAGGAGCTTCCCTTCATCGCGAAGGAAGTCATGGAGCTCCACAAGACCTACGAGCACCACCTCGCCTCCGGCTTCGCCGATCAGCTGATCGAGCTTCTGGCCCTGCTGCTTACCCCGGCTGGGCATGACCTGCCCGCGCCGCGGATCGACGCCACGCACTGGAATGAGCCCATGCTGCTGCGGTTCGGCCTCGGCCGATTCGTGGCGCAGAAGCGGCCCATTCCGGCGGAGTGGGCGGCAGTCTGGTCGTGGTACCGGCGCGATGTCGTCATTCGATCCGCCCTGACGCGCATCCCGGATGAGTACTGTGCGGTCTTCGCCCATCACTACACTGAGACCTACGGCGAGGGGCTCACCTTCAAGAACGGGAAGCGCGAGGTAACGCTGAACTACTATTCCGCGAACCCCTCCATCAACCTCGTGCGGATCGATCTCCCCGGCATCCCGGACATCTTCAGCCGGCCCGCCGCCGGCCAGAAGCTTCGTGCCCTCGCCGAGCAGACATGGGTCGATCTCGGCCCGTATGCCCGCGCGATCAACCGCTCGTTCATGCTCGAAGAGTCGCTCTCGATCGCGGCCCTGCTGCCACCACTCCTGCAATCACGGGACTATCCGCCCATCGGGGAGGCGTTGAAGACGCTCGATCTCACGCTCGGCGAGGCCACACATGTGACCCTTCCACACGCCGATCTGGCGGAGCTCTGGTGGCCTCCCCAGTGGCACAATGCGTACGCAAGCACCCAACTGAGCGCCAAGGACCGGAAGACCTTCACCGCGCTGGTCGGGAACTTCGGCTATGGCGTCGAGCCAGACGCCCGCTTCGGCAAGCGTCCCGGTCAACGCGCCACCGACGACCTGACGATCTTCCGCGCGGGTGAGGCCATCTCCGGAACACCCAGCGACGCCTGGAACGCCAGCGTGGTCGCGACCCAGATGGCGGCGGCTGTCGTCGCCCAGGAGGATGATCTCGACGAGTCGATGGCCGCCCACCTCGCCACCGAGATTGCGGAAGCGTTCGCCATCCCCCCATCGGAGGCCATCCGCATCCAGATCATGCTCACCGCCATGGTTGCGAGCGACGACCCCGTGAAGATCACCGGGATGAAGGCCTTCCTCGATCCCCTCACGGAGGCCGAGCGAGAGCGCATCGGCACGTTTGCAGTCGAGGTCGCCGCCCGCAGCGGCAGCGTCTCGCCATCCGTCGTCACGCTTGTCCAGAAGATCTCCCGCGCCCTGAACCTCGACCCGTCGGCGGTGCCGAGCCGCCTCTTCGGAGCGATGACACGGACACCATCGGCATCCGACACGGAACGTCGCCCCGCGAAACGGTCGAAGGCGCATGCACTTGAACTGGATCACGCGGCCATCGCGGCGACCACGGCCGCAACCGCCGCCGTCTCCGATCTCCTGGGCGACCTCCTTGCCGAAGAGGAGGACCGCTCGACGAAGCCTGCTCCATCGTCCTCTGCAACCGTCAGCATTGCCGGGCTGGATGCCGCCCATACCGCGATGCTCCGCGACCTGGCCGCTTCGGGCGACGCCGCATGGACTAGCACGGCGCTCGACGCCCTCGCCCAGGCGCATCACCTGCTCGGCGCGGGCGCGGTCGATAGGCTGAACGATGCCGCGCTGGACCTCGCCGACGAGCCGCTGCTGATCGAGGACGACGGCGGCTTCGCGCTCGACCGCGACGTGCTGGGTGTGCTGCTCACCGCGTCCGATGGGGAGTCCGGCGCGTGAGTGCTCATCGGCCCTCATGGCGATTCCAGCGACAGAATCGGCCTGATCCGCGCGGACGCGGCATCGTGCTCTACGACTTTGAAGGCGACCTGCTGGGGGACGACCCGGAGACGACCCTGACGTGGATCGGGCCAGGCGAGCAGGTCACGATCGGCGGCTATGCGCTCAGCGATCCCATGATCTATGCGGGGTTACAACCGGACATCTACCATCCCGCGTTCGAACCATCCGCTATCGACCTGGAGCGTGAGATCGCCCCGGACCAGCCTCCCCGCGCGGCGATCAGCACCCATTCGTGGCAACCGTGGGCGGCAATGACCCCGAATCTGCGCGGAAGCTATCTCGCGTGGGTCGCAACTGGCCGCCGCGATGTCGGTGCGCCGGACAGCTTTCCCAGCCTCTATCTCTGCGGCCTGGAACGACGTCTCTTCGTCGATCTCGGCATCTCCGGCCCCGTTCTCCCGAAGCAGGAGCCAGACGTCCGCGCCATCCGCGATGAGGTTGCCGCGCTGGTGGAAACCCACGGCAGACACCTGGCCCTGGGAAACGCGTCCCGGCTCCTGGCGATCCTGAACCTGATCCTGAAGAACGCGTCCGCGTTCGCTCAGCCGCCGGCACTTGATCCGGATCAGGGGCAACCGCCGCTGGAACTCACGATCGGCCTCGGCATCCTCGTGGCAGCGGAGGAGCCGATCCCGCCGGAATGGGCACTGGCCTGGGCGTGGTACCTCCCGAATCGGCAGTGGACCTCGGTCGTCACGCGTTGCCCGGAGGAGGTGCGCCACCTCTTCCTCCTGCGGTATCGGCGAGAACACGGTGCGGGCATGGTCATCCGGCGCGGCCTCGGCGAGCTCAGCCCGCGCTACGAACCCATGAACACGGGCGTGCCCCAGCCGCGCATCACCCTGCCGGGCCTGCCCGATGTCTTCCTCCGGCGACAGGCGAGCGTGACGCTCGATCACTACGCCACATGGTCGTGTCACGACCTCACGCCATACGCGAACTGGATCGCCCGGAATCCCACCCGCGCGGGCACGACCATGGCGTTGCTCCACGTACCCGCGCAACTCCTGGAGAGCGACCTGCCATCCGCCCGTCGCGTGCGGACGTGGCTGGACCTCACATTGGGAGAGTACGGCGAGCCGATGCCGAGCGCGATCGCCGTCGCTGCGGGGGCGGACCTGATCGCGCTGTGGGGCCAGGAGCCGCCAGACCGCCTCACGAAGGGCGAGAGCGAGATGCTGGGACAGGTGCTGGAACGATTCGGGGCCGGAATAGAGCCGGATATCCGGTTCGAAGGCTCGCCCCTGACCAGCCGAATGCCTGTCGCCATCTTCCGCCCGCCCGATGGATTCACCCAGCAAGGCCATGGCCTGCGCGATCCATCCATGGCGGGGGAGCAGGCATCGCTTGCGCTGGCACTCGGGGCGCCACTGCTGACCACCGACGATCCCGCGCGGCCGCTGACCGATCGTGAGCGTTCCATCCTGAGCCGCATCGTTGGCGAGGCCATCGCCCTCACGCCGCTGGAAGCCGTCCGCATCCAGGCAGCGATCGCGCGCCTCTCCCCGCTGGATCCGAAGCCATCCGGACTCAAACGCCGCATCGATGCCCTGCACGCGCCAGAACGCGCGACGATCGGCGAAATCCTGGTCCGCATCGCCGGAGACGGGGCAAACGATCTGCCACCGAAGATGGTGGGGCTGTTGCAGAAACACTTCCGCGCCCTGCGCCTCGATCCGGATGACGTTCCGGGGAGGCTCCACGGCGTGGCAACGGCGCGTCCCGCACCACGCAGCCGCACACCGGACCACCCATCCATCGCAACGGTCCCGAGCACCCCGCGACGGCCAATCCAGCTGGATCGTGAAGCCGTCTCCCGCACCCAGGAAGAAAGCGAGGCGGTATCCGCGCTACTGGGGGGACTCCTGACCGAGGAGACGATCGATGCCGCCCCGGCAATGGCAGCATCCTCACCCGCCTTGCCGGAGACTCCGCCGATTGAAGGACTCGATGCCGCCCATAGCGCCTTCCTCCAGGCGCTGAGCGAACGGGAGACGTGGCCAGGTCCTGCGATCGCGGCGCTCGCGGAGGCGCATCACCTGCTGCCCGGCGGCGCGATCGACACCATCAACGAGTGGGCGATCACCCTGCTCGATGAGCCGTTGATTACCGACGGCGACCCGCTCATGCTCGATCTCGCGCTCCTGTCAGCAATCCCCTTCCCTCGCGGGTAGGGGTGACCGGCAAGAGGGTGAGACTCCCGCCCTGAACGATGGCGGCTTCCTCGTAGATGCGGCCCTTGTGGCCGCCGTGTTGTACGGAACACAGGCAGCCACAAGGGCCGCATCTACGAGGAGCGATACCGCCTATTGCCGGTCGCTCTAGGGCACTACGCATTCGCACCATGACTGCCATCCGCTGGCAACGATGAGGTCACCCTATCGTGTGCTGGCGTATGAACGAGCGGCCAATGAACTACTGTCACGCCGGGTGAGCTTGCAATCACCTCCAACTGGCGCAAACCCTGATTAGTCCGTCAGCGCCAAAGTGCCCTATGTCTCGTATAGACGATCCTCGCAGTTGCGGCCGGTGATTGCCCGGCGTCCTGCGGCAGAACCTTGGGCGATCACAAGGATCGCCCCTACAGGGATTGATTCGCTCAACCCTACACTTGAACCCTTGAGAGTCCACTAAGCATGCGATCGCCCTGCCAGAACTGCCAAGCGGACGCCCTGACACCGTGAAGTAAAATGGAGCGAACGCACGTTCGCCTTCGGTGGCGTCGTATGCTGTTGCCCATCGTCCTCCCGGAGTTCCTCGCTCATGACCGATTCGTCCAGCCCAGCCGTCGTTTCCCAGCCAATCCGCCCGCGCGAACGCGACGCCCTGCTCCAGTCGTTGCGAGCGGGCGTCGTGCCGCGCACCGGGCAGCAACACGTGCAGGTCGGGCGCGTCAACGAAGTCCGCGCGTTGCTCGCCGATGTCCAGCGGATTGCCGATGGCGGGTCGGCGGTGCGGTTCGTGATCGGCGAATACGGTTCGGGCAAGACGTTCTTCCTCCACGTCATCCGCTCGGTTGCGCTCCAGCAGAAGCTCGTCACCATCCACGCCGACCTCTCGCCGGATCGCCGCCTCCACGCCACCGGAGGCCAGGCACGCAGCCTCTACACCGAACTGATGCGCAACATGGCCACCCGGGCCAAGCCAGATGGCGGCGCGATGACCAGCGTGGTCGAGCGCTTCGTCACCCAGGCGCTGACCGATGCCCGCGCTACCGGGGAAGACCCGGACACGGTCATCCGGCGCAACCTGGAGCAGTTGACCGAACTCACTGGCGGCTACGACTTCGCCGAAGTAATCGCCCGCTACTGGGAGGGGCACGATACTGGCAACGAGCAACTGAAGAGCGACGCCGTGCGCTGGCTGCGTGGCGAGTTCAGCACGCGCACGGATGCCCGCAACGCGCTTGGCGTGCGCACCATCATCGACGATGGCAATGTCTACGACATGCTGAAACTGCTCGCCCGCTTCGTGCGGCTGGCGGGGTTCGGCGGCCTGCTCGTGGTGATGGACGAGATGGTGAACCTCTACAAGCTCGCCAACACCCAGGCCCGCAACGCGAACTACGAGCAGATCCTGCGCATCCTGAACGACGCGCTGCAGGGCACCGCTGCCGGGCTCGGGTTCGTCTTCGGCGGTACGCCCGATTTCCTGCTGGACACCCGGCGCGGCCTCTACTCCTATGCCGCGCTGCAATCGCGCCTCGCGGAGAACCGCTTCGCGCGGGATGGCCTCGTGGACTACTCCGGGCCGATCGTCCGCCTCGCCAGCCTGACGCCGGAGGATTTCTACGTGCTCCTCACGAAGCTCCGGCACGTCCAGGCGAGCGGCGATCCCGGCGCGTACCTGATCCCGGACAGCGGCATCCAGGCCTTCATGACCTATCTCTCCAACCGGATCGGCGATGCCTATTTCCGCACGCCGCGCACGACGATCAAGGCCTTCCTGGACCTGATGGCCGTGCTGGAGCAGAATCCGGACGCCGTCTGGACCGACCTGTTCGACACCGTCGAGATCAGCGCCGAGGAGAACCCGGACCTGATGCCGATCGGGGTCGCGGCAGGGGCTGCATCCGAGGCCTCCACCCCGACCCCGAATGCCCCCGCCGAGGACGACGATGACGACCTCGCCACCTTCCAGCTCTGACAAACATGGCCCACGGCATGTCGCCACAGCTTACGCCGCCCTGAGACCCCCGAGCACGCCTGCATACTCACCGCACGAAATCATCCGCGCAAGCGAAAA
Source organism: Thermomicrobiales bacterium (assembly GCA_049840815.1). Taxonomy (GTDB): domain Bacteria; phylum Chloroflexota; class Chloroflexia; order Thermomicrobiales; family UBA6265; genus JASGDN01. The sequence goes on from JASGJI010000011.1 coordinate 394,829, forward strand.
CCCGCGCCGTTATGGGGAAATCGATCCGCGCGGATGACGTCATGCCTCAAAACGCCTGGATGGCGGCGTCATCCGCGCAAGGCCGAAACGACGCGGAGATCGCATCCGATTTGCGCATAATGTTGACCGCTTGGCCGTGTCGTGGAGGAGCTTTAAAATGCCATCCGCGCGGGTCGGAATTCATGGCACGAAAAACCACCAGGGCTGGTGGTTCTCGGGTGTGACGCAGGGTTCGATCGGAGGTGTGGGTCGGGGGACGCTTCGTCGTTCCGAGAGGGGGGAGGTCCCCGCATGCCGACGCCGCTTGATCCGACTGTCCTGGCCGCCGACCTTGCCGCCTGGCGGGCCGCCCATCCCCGAGCCACCCTGACCGAGATTGAAGCCGAGGTGGACCGCGCGCTGGCCGCCTTCCGGACCCAGACTGTGGTCGACCTCGCCACCGACGAAGGCGACCCACCCCGCTGTCCGGGGTGCGACTCGGCCGATGCACCGTCATGGCACGCGCTCCCGAACCCTGGCAACCCGGGACGAAGGGCTGCTCACCCTCTCCCTTCCCCGCTATCGGTGCCCAGCCTGTGGCACCGAGCCTTCCCCCTGGGTGAGCGGTTGGGGCTGGTTACCGGCACCCTTGCCCCCTGGCTGGCCGAGTTGGCGGTCCAGTTGGGACCCGAGACCTCGTTCGCCCGGGCGGCCTCCCTGCTGAGCCAGGCCACGCGCGCCCGGATCAGTCCCGACACCGTCCGCCGGCTGACCGAAACCGCCGGGGCGATCTGTCGGTGCCAGCTGGACCTGGACCTGCTCACCGCGCTGGAGACCGCCGCCATGGCCCCCGGTGCCCCCGAGGTGGTCGTGCCCGATGCCGATCCGTTCGCCCCGACCGCCACGATCAGCCTCTGTCTGGATGGAGCGATGGTGCCCCTGGTCGGCGGCGACTGGCAGGAAGTCCGCACGCTGACGGTCGGCGAGGTGGTGACCACGGACGAGTCGGTCCGCACCACCCGCCTGAGCTATGTCAGCCAGCAGGCTGCCGCTGCCCGCTTCCAACGCACGATCGGGGTGGAACTGACCCGGCGTGGGGTCCTGACGCATCCGGGGACGATCGTGGCGATCAGCGATGGGGCCTCCTGGATTCAGGATGCGCTGGATCTGCAGGTGCCGCAGGCGGTGCGCATCCTGGATGTCATGCACGCGGTGGAGTACCTGGCCGATGCCGCAAAGGCCAGCTTCGGCCCCGGCACGGCTGAACGATCTCGCCGACCAGGGCTGCAACGCCTTCCTGCCGGGCGAGATGGGCATCGGCAATTCCTCGGCGGCGGCGCTGCTGTACAGCACGATGCTGGACCTGCCGATCAACGACTGCGTCGGCACGGGCGCCGGCCACGACGCCGCGGGCATCGCCCACAAGCAGAAGATCCTGCGCGAGATCCGCCGCCGGCACGGCGACATCAACGACCCCCGCGCCGCCTTTGCCGCGTTCGGCGGGTGCGAGATCGCCATGATGACCGGGGCCATGCTGGCGGCGGCCTCGCGGCGCATGCTGATCCTGGTGGACGGGCTGATCGCCACCGCCGCGCTGGCCGCGGCGGCGCGCCTCTCCCCGGCGGTGCTCGACTACACGGTGTTCGCCCATGCGTCGGGTGACGGCGCCCACCGCCACGCGGTGGAGGCGCTCGGCGGCCGGCCGCTGCTCGATCTCGGCCTGCGCCTGGGCGAGGGCACCGGCGCCGCCCTCGCCTGGCCGCTGGTGGTCGCCGCCGTCGCCTTCCTGGAGGAAATGGCGACGTTCGAGTCCGCCGGCGTCAGCGGCCGCACGTCATGAGGGCGACGCAGCCGGCGCGCCGTCCCGCCGGAGGACGGCCTCGCCTCGAGGCCGCCCCTCCGCCCCGGACAGCGGGCATGAGGCAGGACGCGCCGCCCCGGCCGGACCGTTCCCTCCTGGCGCGCGAGGCCCGTGGCCTGTGGGCGGCGGCGATCTTCTTCACCCGTGTCGGCGTGCCGTCGCTGCCCGATTTCGGGGCCGGCGACCAGCGGCGGGCGACGTATTACTGGCCGCTGACCGGCCTCGCCGTGGGGGTGGCGGTCGCCTCGGCATGGGGGCTCGCGGCGCAGGCGCTGCCGCAGACCCTCGCCGCGGGCCTCGCCCTCGCCGCCGGGCTGGTGCTGACCGGGGCGCTGCACGAGGACGGGTTCGCCGATGTCTGCGACGGGCTGGGGGGGGGGCGCCACCCGCGCGCGCGCCCTGGAGATCATGCGCGATTCCCGCATCGGCACCTTCGGCGCCGTCGGCCTGATCCTGCTGATCGGCCTGAAATGGAGCGCCCTGGCGGCGCTGCCGCCCGCCCTGGTGCCGGCGGTGCTGATCGCCGTGCCCCCGCTGAGCCGGGGCGCGGCGATCACCCTGATGGCCGCGCTGCCCTATGCCCGCGTCGATGACAGCCGCGCCCGCCCGTTCGTCAGCCGGCCGGCCCCCGCGCGCCTGCTGGCGATCGGCGTCATGGCGGTCACGCCCCTGGGGCTGCTGCCGGTGTCCTGGTGGCCGGCGCTGCTCGTCGCGGCCGGTACCGTCGGCGGGCTCTGCGCCCTGTGGTTCCGCCGGCACCTCGGCGGCTATACCGGCGATCGCCTGGGCGCGACCCAGCAACTCGCCGAACTGGTGATCCTGCTGACAGCGGTGGCATGCGCATGAGCGGGGCGAGGCGATGTTCGTCGCCGCTGCCCGCGACGCCTCCAGGACACGTCGCGGGGGGGCAAGGACAAGGCAAGGAAGGCCAGGGGCGTTGCCCCTGGACCCCACTGGGGCCATCGGCCCCAGACCCCATTCGTTTTGGGGAGATCCCTGACCCCACCATCGAATCAATTGAAATCAAAAGCTTAAAATCAATGGGGTGCAGGGGCCGCTGGCCCCTGCTGAAGTCCAGAGCGAAGCTCTGGTGGGGCCTGGGGCGAAGCCCCAACGCCGGCAAAGCCGGCGTCCCCGAGCCCAGGCCCGCACCGCCAGGCCCCGCGATGGGCATGAGGCTCATCCTGGTCCGCCACACCCCGGTCGCGAACGCCGCGGGTCTCTGCTACGGCCGCGCCGATCTCGATCTGGCGGACAGTTTCGGGGCCGACGCCGCCGCCGTGCGCGCCACCCTGCCACCCGGGCCGTGGGCGGTCGTGTCGAGCCCTGCCCGCCGCTGCCGCCGTCTCGCGGAAACGCTGGGGCCGGTGGTGACCCTCGACCCGCGCCTCGCCGAGGCCGATTTCGGCGCCTGGGACGGGCGTGCCTGGGACGACCTGCCGCGCGCCGAGGTCGATCGCTGGTGCGACGATTTCGTCACCGTCCGTCCCCCTGGCGGTGAATCCTTCGCCGACGTGGCGGCGCGGGCGGAGGCCTTCGTCGCCGACATGACCCGGCGACACCCGCACGGCACCGTGCTCGCCGTCACCCACGCGGGCGTCATCCGCGCCCTTCTCGCCCCGCGCCGGGGCGTGGCCTACAAGGATGCTTTCTCGCTCGCGGTGCCGCCTGGAAGCGTGCACATGCTGGAGGCCGCCCCATGACCGCTCCCCGCCCCCCCATCAGCATCGTCGGCGCCGGACCGGGCGATCCAGACCTGCTCACGCTGCGCGCCTTCCGGCGCATCGCCGAGGCCGATCTCGTGCTGCGCGACCTGCTGGTTCCCGACACCCTGCTGGACGCCACCGGAACGCGGGCCGAGATCGTCGAGGTCGGCCGGCGCTGCGGGGCCCAGGAAAGCCAGGCGGCACGGCAAGCCCGCATCCACGAGCTGATGCGCGCCGCGTGGGGCGAGGGCAGGCGCGTGGTGCGGCTGAAATCGGGGGACCCGCTGATCTTCGGCCGGGCCTCCGAGGAGGCGCGCTATCTCACCGGGCACGGGATTCCGTTCGAGTTCATCCCCGGCATCACCGCCGGGATCGCCGCGGCGAACCTTGCGCAGGTGACCCTCACCGAGCGCCACCGCTCGCCCTCGGTGCTGTTCTGCACCGGGCACGCGGCCGACGACGAACCGGTTCCGCTCGAGTCCTGGGCGACGCTCCTGAAGGGCGGCACCACGCTGGTGCTGTACATGGGCCTGGCCGCCCTCGCCCGCATCGCGCCACAACTCCGCGCCGCCCTGCCCGGCGAAACGATCCATGTCACCGCCGTGGCCCAGGTCAGCGGCCCCGGCCAGCGGCAGGTGACGGCGCCGCTGCACGACATCGAGGCCCGGCTCACCGCCGACCCCCTGCCCTCCCCCGTGGTGTTCCTGCTCGGCCGCCACGCCGTTCCCTTCGACGGACTGGCCGCCACCGCCCTCGCCGAAACCTCCGCCGCGCGGAAGGGATAAGGAAACAGGCGCCGCCGGGCTCTTCCGGCGAAGGGAGGGGGAAATCAACGGTCAGGCAGCAGGAAGGAAGAATCTTCTTTTTCTGAAGAAAAAGAAGCAAAAAGACTTCATTCGTTTAGAGCCGAGATGTTGCGAGCGCTTATACTTAAACGAATGAAAGTTTTTTGGTTCTTTTTTTCAAAAAAAGAACACTCTTCCTTTCTTGTAAACTACAATCAAGGGAGCCGACCCTCAGGCCATCGCGCCAGGACAGGCACATGAAAAAGGCCAGGGGTGGTTCCCCCCTGGCCTTTCTTCACGCGCTCGAGGCAACGCCGCGCGAGCGGACCCGCCGTCAGCCGGACTGGATCAGAACACCACCACGGCGCGCAGGCCGAAGATCGCCGCATCGCCGATCTTCTTGGTGGGGTTGTTCGGATCGAGCACGCCACCGCTCGGGCTGAACATGTACTGGAAGTCCGGCTGAAGGGTCAGCCACGGCGTGATCGGCGCCTGATAGGTCAGTTCCAGCACCGTCTCGCTGGTGCGCTGCGGGTAGTAGGCCCCGCTGAAATACGCCACGTCGGTGTCATACCGGCGGGCGCGGGCGCCGATCCGGGCATATCCGACCCCGAGGCCAACCGTGTCATCCTCGCGGCCCGGGATCGCGCCCTTCCAGGTCACGCCCGCGTTGAGGAAGAGGTTGGACAGGTTGCGGTCGTTGGAGATGGCGCTGATCCGGCCGAACAGGCCGATGCCCTGGTCCTTGGTGCCTTCCTTGCGCCAGACGAGCTGATCGGCCACCGCGTAGACCGCCCAGTTGTTGGTGCGCCCGAGCGCCACGCCACTGCTGGCGGGGTCGGCGAGCAGCAGCCCGTCATTGGCGTAGCGCTGATCGGCGAACTGGTTGGAGTTGTACCGTGTGCCCAGCTTGTAGGTGCCCGGCAGCCCGCTGGCGTTCTCGCCGCCATTGAGCGCGTATTGCACCTCGCCGATGACGAACACGCCCTCGTCGAGCACGAAGGAAGTGCCGGAACGATTGAGTTTCTGCGGATCACCCTCCCCGGTCGGGGCGGGATTGCCGCTGTAGACGCCGAGCAGGAACGCGAGATCGTCGCGCGGCTGCGCCTTCACCCGCACGCCGAGCGCGCCGAGTGGATAGGCCGGGCCGCCGGAGGGCAGGCTCAGCGCCGAGAGCGTCGGCCAGCCGAACGAGGCATTGATGAACAGGCCGCCATACTCGCTGACCTGGAACTCGCTGTCGGCCGCCTGCTGGCCGATACGCACCGACAGAGCATCGTTGAGCAGGCTCTGCTCGTACCACAACTCGAACAGGCGGGTGGCGGCGGTGGCCTCGATGCCGCTGATGGTGTTGAGGTTGCCGATATTGTTGGCGCTCAGCCCATGCCCGCGAATTTGTAGGCCGCTGACGTGGAACGTTCCGCCAGGCAGGCCGAACGCCTTCTCGGTGTTGACGTCCATCTCCATCAGCAGCGCGCCCTCGTAGATCGCGCCGGTCTTGATGCCTCCGCTGACATTGCCCAGCACCTCGCTGGTTTCCTTCAGCGAGATGGTGACGCCGATATCGTCGAGCTTGGTGCGCAGACCGCCGATATCGCCCAGCATCTGGTCACGCTCCCAGAAGCCGGTCGCCTTGCTGGTCTCCTCCGACGTCAGAGGTAATTGCTGGCGGACCTCCGGCGTGCCCGGCAAGTCGGCATCGACCGGCGCGGTCTGGGCCAGAGCGGAGAAACCCGTGGCGATTGAAAACAGAAGGGCAAGAGAGCCGGTTCTATGGGGCGTGGGAAGAGACATACGAAGGATTCCATCCATTGAAGAAAAACCCGCTCCCGTCCTGGAAAACTTTCACCATATCCAGAACAGGAGTATCCAGGCCGACGCGCCGACGCACGCGCCGAGCGCGACAAAACCGGTCAGCACGGCAAGGCGCCCTCCCCGCACCCACTGGCCACCAATTCGCCATCCAAGCCAGGCACTCCAGAACACGGCCCCCGCCAGCAGCATCGCGCGGACCGTTGCGACGTCGGGCAACGTAATGCCATCGGCACGCAGAAGCGACACCGTCATGGCGCTGAGACCGAGGAATACCCCGCATCCCGCCATCGGAATCAATGCCTGCGCGAGATGATGGAAGCGCGGCCACGACCATGTCCCGGCCGCGCGCGTGCCGAGCGCCACGCAGAGGCCGGCGCCCATGCCGTAGACGATCGCGGTCACGCCCACATAGGCGAGCAACACCGTGCCATCGAGCACCGTCAGCACATCGTTGCGATCCGGGTAGTTGGTGAGCAGCCACCACGGCACGGTCGTTCCCAGGGGCCACGTCGATGCCGGCATCGGCCAGTGCCTCCGCCGCCGCGATGCTTGGCGGCGACGAACCATGGACTGGCCGACCAGTGGAACGCGCCGGCCGCGACGCCCATCAGGCCGAACAGGATCAGCGCCGTGTCCCATGGGTTCGGGTGCGTCGCCCGCGACCTCCACCACCTCGCTGATCTGGCGGGACCGCGCCTCCAGCGCGACGGCATCGCGAAAGCCGCTGCACCGTCCGCACATGTGGCAGGCGGCGGCGCCCCGCATGGTGCGGATCGGCACCAGCGGCGCGCAGTTCACCGCCGCCCGGCTGCTCCCGCTCGCGACGCGAGGCCTGCCACGCCGCCTCGTCCACCCGGAAATGAACCGGCGCCAGGCGCGCCAGCAGGCCGAACACGCCGTTCACCGGGCAGAGATAGCGGCACCAGACCCGCTTGTTGCGCCCGTACAACTAGGCCGATCGACGATCGCCGCGACGGTCGAGCCGCCGAGGATCAGCAGGGCCGGCCGCGGGATACTGGTAGACGCTGACCATCTGGCCATAGACGGTGGTGCCGGCGAAGGCGACGAACGGCCAGCCGCGCCAGGTGATCCAGCGCGGCACCCGCCGGCCGAGGCTGTGCCGGCTGGCGAATTCGCTCAGCGCGCCCTCGGGACAGAACACGCCGCACCAGGTTCGTCCGACCAGCACCATGCTGAGCAGCACGAACGGCCACCAGATCCCCCAGAACACGAACTGGGCGAACAGCGTCAGGTTGTTCCACAGATGCGCGGCGCGCGGCGGCAGATCGGCAGCACGGCCGGCGCGGCGAGCAGAAAGACGTAGCAGACGACCACGGCCCACTGCACCGCCTGGATCGTTCCGCGGTGGCGCGCGAGCAGAGTCGCCGAAGCGCGGCGAGGCGCCCCCGGCACCCGTTCCCGGACGATGCGCGTCAAGGGTCACGGGCACCAGGGTACATTCCTACTTCGCCACGAGAAGGGCGCGGGCCTCGGGATGGAAGTCGTCGAAGAAATCGTATTCGCCGGGCGCGAGGCGGCGGAACACCAGGGCGGAGGTGGTGCCCGGACCGAGCACCTTCTCCTTGTGCAACGCGAAGACTCTCGAATTCGGCCGGCGTGGTGCCCTCGTTGCTGATCTCGATCTTGAAGGGCCGGTTGGCCGGCACCTCAAGCCGTGACGGCGTGATGGTGCCGTCCTTCATGACAACGTGGAACACCGGCATCTCGTCGGCGGCACTGGCCGGCGCGCGACGAAGCCGCCAGCGAGGGCCGCGAGCGCGACCAGCGCGCCGCGGCGACGCATCAGTAGCCGCCCTTCTTTCCGGTGCCGGCGAAGGTGAAGTCGTAGGCGGCCTGCGAACGGCTTGAACCACGGTCCGACGCCGGTCTCCTTGTCGGTGTGACGGCCGAAATGCTCGCCCGGCGGCGACACGTTCAGAGTCAGGTGATACTTGCCGGGACCGGCCAGCTTGACGTTGTCGCCGTAGTGCGGACCGTCATTGGCAACCATCTGCATGAACTCGCCCGTGATCTTCTGGCCGGTGTCGACCTTCGTCAGCTCGTAGGAAATCGACAGCGCCGGCACCCACTCCCCGTCGGGAAAGCCATTCTTGTTGCCATGCGTGGCCTTGACGTCGGCTTCCAGATGGACATCCGAATCCGCCGCCAGCCGCATCATGCCCGGCGGGATCCATCTCGATCGGCTGCAGGTAGACGGCCGCGATCTCAAGTCCCGCCTGCTTCACCGGCTTGCCGATCGGATATTCGCGGGCAATGGCCGGGGGGATGGCCAGGGTGGTCGCAAGCAGGCCGAGAGCGAACAGGCGCGAGGGACGCATGGTGGACTCCTGAGGGAGGGGATGCCAAGACACGATAAGCATTTTGCTAGTATGAATGAGAGTGATTTGCAATCTCATTTATGAGGCTTTAGATCTCGCCAAGAGACGTTCCCCCGCCTTACTGCCTGCCCCGGGAACAGGCGACCCGACAGAATGAGGTTCCGAATGCTCGCCAGCCTGATCGTCGTTTTCCGCGAGGTCCTCGAGGCGGGATTGATCGTCGGCATCGTGCTCGCCGCCACCGTGGGCGTGCCTCGCCGTGGCCGATGGATCGCCGGCGGGATCGCCGCCGGGGTGCTTGGCGCGATCCTCATCGCCCTGTTCGCCGGCGCCCTGTCGGACGCGTTCGAGGGGACCGGGCAGGAGGTGTTCAACGCCTCGGTCCTGATCATCGCCGTCGTCATGCTGAGCTGGCACGTCCTTTGGATGGCGCGCCATGGCCGCGAGATGGCGCGGGAGATGAAGGAGGTCGGCCGCTCGGTGGCGCTGGGCCAGCGGTCGTTGCTCGCGCTGGCCGTGGTGGTCGCCATCGCCGTGCTGCGCGAGGGCGCCGAGGTGGTGCTGTTCCTCTACGGCATCGCGGCCGCCAGCAACACCGGCGCGGGCGCGCTGGTCACCGGGGGCGCCCTCGGGATCGCCGCCGGGGCGCTGCTGTCCTGGCTGATCTACCGCGGCCTGCTGACCATCCCGGTGCGCCACCTGTTCTCCGTCACCGGCGCCCTGATCGCCCTGCTCGCCGCCGGCATGGCCGGACAGGCCGCCGCCATACTGGCCGGCGCCGACCTGATCCCGAGCTGGGGCTACGATGTCTGGAACACATCCTGGCTGCTACCCGAGAACACCATGATCGGCCGCACCCTCCACGTGCTCATCGGCTATTCGGAACGGCCCATGGGGGTGCAGGTGGTGGCCTACCTCGTCGTGCTGGCCGCGCTGCTGATCGGCGCGCGGCTGATCGGCGCGCCCCGCCCGGCGCCGCGGGCGACCGCCGGATAGGAGGCATCCGACGGGCGCCGTCCAGGCCACGGCCGGCGCCGCCCATCCCCGCCGGACTCATGCCGCCCGGACGTCGGCGCCATGGGCGGACTCCCACGAATTCCCTGAAATTTCGTGAGGTGCCGGCGGTGCCCGACGATCCGGCACGCCCCCCACATGGCGAAACCTTCCCGTGTCCCGGAGGCAAGGGCGTTTAAACTCGTTATAGATATATATAATCAGTGATACCTTTTCCGCCGACGTTTCTGCTTCGTATTCTCCCAGGAGAGCACAACAGCATGGCGGATTTTCATTTTGTAGAAGACTATGAAAGGCATGTACGAAATCTGCTGACCCACTACCCGCGCGCGCAAGCAATGGAACTGGCCGTCGGAGGGGCCTGGTCCACCATTCAGGATATCGAGGTCGCCATCCTGAAACACTTTGGCCTGCGTGATGGAATGCAAGTCATCGACCTGGGGTGTGGCTCTGGTCGTCTCTCCCAGGGCCTGGGCCGATCGGGGCTGCGGATCGACTATACCGGCCTGGATATCGTCGAGGATTCTCCTGGACTACGCCCGGGAGGTCTCACCCGCCCACTACGTTTTCACGTTGAACCGGTCCCGTGGGCTGCCGAAGGATCTTGCCCCGGCGGATATGATGAGCGCGTTCTCGGTCTTCACGCATTTGCTGCCCGAGGAAACCTATCTCTATCTGCAGGACGCACACCGCGCACTCCGCCCCGGGGGGCTGGTGATCATGTCGTTTCTCGAATTCGCATGTCCCGGCCACTGGGAGGTTTTCCAGGCGACCGTGGAGGGCCTGAAAACCAATACCCGCCTGCCGCTGAACACCTTCCTTTCGCGCGAGGCCATCACCACCTTCTCATCCCGGCTCGGCTATGCCTGCCGGTTCGTGGCGGCGACCGAGGCCCCCTGGCAAGCGGCGGGGCCGCTCGGCCAGTCGGTGGCGATCCTGCGGAAATCCTGACGTCCTGGGATGGCATATGCTTTCCACACCACCCGCGCGGTTGCGCGTATCGGACAGTCCCCTGGCACAGGGCGCCACCGCCGTTCAGGGGACGGTCAGGATTGATAGAAAGGAAGAGTGTTCTTTTTTGAAAAAAAGAACCAAAAAACTTTCATCCGTTTGAGCCTATACGGTTGCACCGCCTCGACTTTAAACGAATGAAGTCTTTTTGCTTCTTTTTCTTCAGAAAAAGAAGACTCTTTCCTTCCTCCAGGAACGGCAGGATCGCCGGCACCGCGCAAGGTGGCGATGGTCGGGGCCGTGGCGACGGTCCAGGAATGGCCGCCGCCACGGCCCTCGGGTCAGACTGGCTCCAGGACCCGGTTCGTCTGCTCGCGATGGGCCACGAGATCGGGCTGGGGCTTGGGGATGAGGCAATCCGGCAGGGCTGGACGGACCGGCTCCCCCCCACGGGCTGTGGCGGCACGGGCGCCTGCGGGCGCCGGTTGTCGGGTTTGCGCTTGCTCATCTGGCTCGGCCGGGTGAGCAGATAGAGCGGCACGCCGAAGCCCAGGATCATGTGGGAGACAAAAAGGAGATTTGGACTCATCGAGATCTTTCCCCTTGCTCGTTTTATGTCACCGGGTTCACTCCCGGTGCCGGGGACGAGCATGGCATGGCGCGTCCGTCCCGCGCCACACTGATGAAGGGTCCGACGGACAGGAGCGGCGTGGTGGAGGACTGGAGGGAAAATGGGGAAGTGGACATCCATGCGCCGCGTCGCGGGGCTGCTGCTGGCCGGAGCCTGCGGGATCGCCGCGCCCGCCCATGCGGACAGCAATGAGATCCTGTCGTTCCACTGTGATGACGGAAGCGCGGTCTCGATCATCTTCGTCGCGCCCGTCCCCCGGGGCACGTCCGCGGCGACGGATGTGGCGGTGCTGATGTTGCCGGGGCGCAAGAAGGTCGAAATCCTCACGCAAATCCGCATGGCGTCGGGAATCAGGTATCAGAACGACACCTACGCGTATCAGGAGTGGCATGGCGCGAGCCGTTTTTTCTCGCCCGCCACGCCCCGCGGCACCGATTGTCGCGCGGTGCCGTAGGCGCGCCATGCTCTCGCCGGACGCCCTCTCGTTGCCGGAGGACGCCACGGCTTGCTTGACTATGACCAGTCCGGCCGGCCATACGGAGGCCAGCCGCGAACGGGCAAGATCGCGGCCCCGGCGCGGTGGCGGACAGCCGCCGGCTCGAAAGCCTCTTCCAAAGAGGCAAAAAAGGCTTATATTACAATATATTGCCGGGTTAGCACAGTGGTAGTGCAGCGGTTTTGTAAACCGAAGGCCGGGGGTTCAAATCCCTCACCCGGCACCATCGCGTCACCCCCCTCCCTATCCCAACCGCCCTGGTTTCCGACAGACTGTTCAGCGTCCTGGTGGCAGCGATCGAGGCGCCAATGCCGGGCGGAGTCCTGGCCGGGGGCAAGACAAGGAAGAGTCTTCTTTTTCTGAAGAAAAAGAAGCAAAAAGACTTCATTCGTTTGGAATCGAGGCGGTGCAACCGCACGACTCTAAACGGATAGAAGTTTTTTGGTTCTTTTTTTCAAAAAAGAACACTCTTCCTTATGCCTGCATGAACACCGAACCTGCGTTGAAAATCAGCCACCCCGTTGACACCCCGCCGTTCGCCTGAAATGTCAACGTCTCGGCGGATTGGTATTACATCGGAATCTGCACGCGCGCGCGCAGGCCGCCGAGCGGGCTGTCCTCCAGCGTGATCTCGCCGCCATGCGCGCGGACGATGTCGCGCGCGATGGTCAGGCCGAGGCCGGTCCCCCCGGCGGCGCCGCTCTCGAAGGGGCGGAACACCGTCTCGCGCTGCCCGGCGGGGATGCCCGGCCCGTTATCATCGACCGTCACCTGCACGTTGCGCTGTCCGAGGGGCAGGACGCCGAGCCTGACCTGGCTGGCGTGCCGGCAGGCGTTGTCGATGAGGTTGGTGACCGCCCGCCGCATCGCGTCGGGCCGCAGCCGCACCAGCAACGGTCCGGGCAGGTCGGTTTCCACCAGGGTGCCGCCCCGGCGGGCACTGGCGGCAATCTCGCCGAGCAGGTCCGACAGGTCGATCAGCCGTGCCTGCTCGATGCCCTCGCCCCGGGCGAAGGCGAGATAGCCCCGGATCATGCGCTCCATCTCGGTCACGTCGGCGTTCATTTCCGCGACGTCGTCAGCCATGTCCTCGCGGGCCGGCAGCATGGCGAGCGCGAGGCGCAGCCGGGTCAGCGGCGTGCGCAGATCGTGCGAGACGCCGGCCAGCATCTCGGTGCGCTGTTGCAGGAAGCGGCGGATGCGCTCCTGCATGCGGTTGAAGGCAAGGGCGGCCTGGCGCACCTCGGTCGCCCCCTCCGGGCGGATCGGGCCGATATCGCGCCCCATGCCGAACGCCTCGGCGGCGCTGGCGAGGCGACGGATGGCGCGTACCTGGTTGCGCATAAACAGCGCGGCGATGCCGAACAGCAGCAGGGCGGAGCCGACCAGCCAGATGACGAAAAGATAGATCGTGCCGGTGTAGAGCCGCTTGCGGGGGGCCTCGACTTCCAGCACCGCGTCCTGGAGCTGCACGCGCACCAGCACCGACAGCGGGTCCGAGGCCCAGTCCATGGTGAACGGGCGCCGCACCCGCTCGCGCAGCGCCGCCGCCAGATCCTCGTCCGCCTGGCCGGGCAGGGTCGGGCGGCGCCCCCGTGGCAGATGGACGCCCGGCTCCAGGCGCATCTGCATCTCCCACTGGCGCCACCCGTTCCCCAGGATCCATCCACGGTCCCAGGGGTCGGGGAAACGGTCGAGCAGATCGATGGTGGTGGCGATCTCGCCGGCCACCGCGGAGGCGAAGCGGCGGGAGACGATGTCGAGATGGGTGCCGTAGAACACCTGCAGCGCGACCACCTGCACGACCACCAGCGGCACCAGCATGATCAGCAGGCTGCGCCACAGCAGCGAGCGGGGCAGCAGGGACTTGACCCGTTCGGCGAGCGGAACGCGCAGGCGCATGGCGCTGTCTACCGCCCCGGCTTCAGGACATATCCACGCCCGCGCACGGTGTGCAGGAAACGCGGCTCGCGCGGATCGGGCTCGATCTTGCGGCGCAACCGCGTCACCATGACGTCGATCGCCCGCTCGCCGGTCTCGTCCATGTCGAGCGCCGCCACGATATCCTCGCGTGACAGCACCTCGTTGGGCTTGCGCGCGAGCACGCCCAGCAATCCGGCCTCGCCGCCGGTCAGGCGCACGATGCCCTCGGGGCCGTGCAACTCGCCGCGGGCGGCGTCGAACTCCAGCGCGCCCAGCGGCAGCGGCCCGGCGGGCGCCTCGCTGACCGGCGGGGGCGGGGCGCGGCGCAGGCAGCGCGCGGATGCGCAGCAGCAGTTCCTTCGGATCGAACGGCTTGGGCAGATAATCGTCGGCCCCGGCCTCGAACCCGGCGATACGGTCCTCGGGCGCGCCTCGGGCGGTCAGCAGCAGCACCGGCAGGTCGCGGTTGTCGCGGCGCAGGGCCTCGGTCAGGTCGAGCCCGTTCTCACCCGGCATCATCACGTCGAGCACCAGCAGCTCGGGCTTAAGAAAGCGCATCTTCTCGCGCGCCTCCGCGGCGTTGGCGGCGGTGGTGACACGAAAGCCGTTCTCCGCGAGATAGCGTGACAGCAGGGTGCGAAGGCGGGCGTCGTCGTCGACCACGAGGATCAGCGCGTCGTCGGACACGGAGGTTCCTTTCCCTCAGGCCTGTCGCGTGTGCCGGGAATGCGGATCGGTCCGATCCACATAGGCGCGCGCGGCCTCGTCCATAATGCCTCGCATGACCCGGCGGAAGCCTTCCACCGCCGGGGCGCCGGCATCGCGATAGGCGGCGACGAGACGCTCGCGCTGCCGCTCGAACAGCCGCCGCTCCAGGGCCTGCCCGTTCGCCGTCAGGGTGAGCAGGCGCTGGCGGCGGTCCGCGCGGCCCTGCGCCTGCGCGACGTACCCCTGCGTCACCAGCGCCCCGAGCACGCGGGCGAGGCTCTGCTTGGTGATGTGCAGGATGGCGAGCAGGTCGGACACCGGAATGCCCGGGTTGCGGCCGATGAAGTGGAGGGCCCGGTGGTGGGCGCGGCCGAGCTGAAGCTCATCGAGGATGATGTCGGCGGCGTTGGTGAAATCACGATAGGCGAAGAACAGAAGATCCTGAGCCGCGCGGATTTCCTCCTCGCGCAGGAACAGCAGGCTGCTGCCGGCCTGGGAGGCCTTGGTGTCCTGTGGCCGCGCGCGGCGCTCCTCAACGTCCGGCATCGCGGGGCCGGCATGGCTGGGTTGCCGCCGTCTTAGGGCAGTTTGTTTGACGTATCGATCGATGCATTATAGCGTGCCTCTGCTTAGAGCAAGAATATTACAAGGAACGTAACCCATGGCGATGGTTCCTTTCGATGACCGGGATGGCTTCAATCTGGTACGATGGAACCCTGGTTCCCTGGCGTGATGCCCGGCTGCACGTTTTGTCGCATGGTCTTCACTATGCCAGTGGCGTGTTCGAGGGAGAGAGAGCGTATGGCGGGCAAATCTTCAAGCTGCGCGCCCATACCGAGCGTCTGGTTGCCTCGGCGCGGCTGCTAGGCTTCGAAATCCCCTATAGCATCGAACAGATCGAGGCCGCCTGCCGGCAGGTGCTGGAGGCCAATGGCCTGGTCGAGGCCTATGTCCGCCCGATCGCCTGGCGCGGGTCCGAGAATGCTCGCGGTGTCGGCGCAGGCGACGAAGATCCACCTCGCGATCGCCACCTGGGCGTGGCCGAACCTGTTCGGAGAGGATCGGATGAAGGGCGTGCGCCTGGGTATGGCGGAGTGGCGGCGGCCGCATCCAAGGACGGCGCCGTCGGCCTCCAAGGCGGCGGGGCTCTACATGATCGGCACCCTGTCGAAACATACCGCCGAGGCGGCCGGTTTCGACGATGCCCTGATGCTCGCCTGGGACGGCCATGTCGCCGAGGCGCACCGGCGCCAACATCTTCTTCGTCATCGATGGCGCGCTGCATACGCCGACACCAGACTGTTTCCTCAACGGTATAACCCGCCGCACCGTGATGTCGATCGCCCGGCGCAATCAGATCAAGGTGGTGGAGCGGGTGATCCATGCCGGAGGAGATGAAACAGGCCAGCGAGGTGTTCCTCGCGGGCACCGCCGCCGAGGTCACCCCGGTGCGCCAGATCGGCGACCTGACCTTCACCCCCGGCCAGATCACCGAAAAGCTGCTGGGCGAATACGAGGCCCTCGTCCGCATGGACCCGGCGGCGGTCGAGGAACGGGCCCCGATCTAAATCCGGGCCACCGATGACGCCGGCCGCGAGCCATGGCAAGGCTCGCGGCCGGCTGGAAGAAAAGAAAGAGTCTTCTTTTTCTGAAGAAAAAGAAGCAAAAAGACTTCATTCGTTTGGAGTCGAGGCGCTTCAACCGATCCAACTTTAAACGGATGAAAGTTTTTTGGTTCTTTTTTTCAAAAAAGAACACTCTTGCTTTTATAAATCCTGGGGACCCGGTGTTCCCGACCCCAGGGACTCCCGCCATCGCGCGGTCGCCCGGTCATCCGCCTCGCGCGCCTCGACCCAGGCCTCGCCTCCATCGGCGAAGTGCTCCTTCTTCCAGAAGGGGGCCTCCGTCTTGAGCCAGTCGATCAGGAAGGTGGTGGCCTCGAGAGCCGCGTGGCGATGGGGCGCGGCGGCCAGGACCAGGACGATGGGGGTTCCGGGCGTCAACCGGCCGACTCGATGGACGAGCGTGCAGGCAAGCAGGTTCCACCGTTTTTCCGCCTGACGGGCGATCGCGTCCATGGCCCGCTCGGTCATGCCGGGATAGTGCTCGAGGGTCAGGGCGACGACCGGGCGCCCCCCCGCCTCCGCGCGGACGGTGCCGACAAAGCACCCGATGCCGCCGATATCCTCGCGGCCCGCCATCAGCGCGGCGATGTCCGCACCGGTGTCGAACGCGCCGGCCTGTATCCGCACCGTTGCCAAGGGTCAGCCGGGCATGGGCCGGGGGCCCCCTCAGCCGCCGGTGATGGGAGGGAAGAAGGCGACCTCGTCACCGGCGGCGAGCGGGCTTTCCGGTCCCGCGAATTCCTGGTTGACGGCGTAGCGGATCGTCGCGCCGGCCGTGAAGGCGGCGCCATGGCGCGGGCTGCGCGCGCACAGCCACGTGACGAGATCGCCGACGGTCGTGACATCCGGCGGGGGGGCCACATCCTCCTCGGCGAGGCCGACACGTTCGCGCAGCCAGGCGAAATAGAGCAGGCGCAGGGGGGCTGGGGAGGAGGTCATGATGGCCTGCACTTGGGACATGCCAGCCATAACGCAACCCCTCAGCGCGGCGTTGGCACGGTGGTCACCGTCCCATCCGGCGCGATCATGGTGCTCGTGCCGTTGGCGTTGGGCACGATGATGCCGGTGCCGCCGCGTGGATCGGTATAGGTGCGCACGTTGTTGCCGGGCTGCGGGCTGGCCACGGGGCCGCCCGGGCTCTGGTAGAACTGTGTCGAGGGCGGGGTCTGGGGCGGCAACTGCGGCGCGGAGGCCGGCTGCGGCGCCGGCGTGGCCGGAGCGGGAGCCACGGAGCCGGGCGGCACGGAACTGCCTCGTGGCTGCAACCGGGGCGCGTTCGAGAACTCGTTACGATTCTGTTCGCGCTGGAGATCCTGCAGGGTCGGCCCCTCCTGGGCGGGGCCTGGCCAGACATTGCCGCTTTCGACGGTCAATGGCTCGATATCGACCTCCTGGCCGGAGGCACGGAGCATGTTGGGGGTGTTTCCGGAGGGCCGGTTCGGATCCGACTGGAATCCATGCGTGTCGGAAATGAAACCGCCGAAGCCATCGAACGGACTGCTGACATAGTTCTGGCAGCCGGAAAGTACCACGGCGAGGCCGAGCAAGGCAGTGCGCCTCATTGGCGGGGGTCCTTGTCATTATTCGGGTCGGACATGCGTCCGGACGGTTGACGGCACTCTGCCTTCGTGACGCTCGCGGCTCAAGCTTGGCGAGCAGTATCAAAACTTTCGAGGGAAAAAATTATCCAATCTGCTATCGCCGAATGAGTGTTGAGTGGCAGCACCGGCCGGTCCCCGGCGGGGAGGGCCACGTCGCTGGCGATCGCCACGATGTCGGACCGGCCGGGCCACAGCGGAGGCTGGCCCAGGGCGGGGCGGTGGACTTCCAGTTTCGGATGTGGATCGGCCTTGAATCCCTCGACGAGCACGACATCGACGGGCGACAGGCGGGTGAGAAGCTCCGCCAGGGGAGGCTCGGGGCCCTGCAATTCATGCATCAGTGCCCAGCGCGTGCCGCCCGAGATCAGCACCTCGCGGGCGCCGGCCTCCCGATGACGCCACGAGTCCTTGCCCGGCCTGTCGATATCGAAGCCGTGATGGGCATGCTTGACGGTGGAGACGCTCAGCCCCCGGGCGCGGAGCAGGGGGATGAGGGCGGTGAGCAGCGTGGTCTTGCCGCTGCCCGACCAGCCGGTCAGGCCGACAATTCTCAAGTTCGGTATCCCTGGCGCATGGCCGATGGCTCTGGCGGGGGTAAGGCCGCCTGGGTCCGTGTCCCGACGTCCAGGGCGCTTTCGGGCTGACCGTGAACGGCCGGCGCGCCCGGGATTTTTGGTGTGACGAGCACCTTCATCGGCTCGCCCGTTCCAAGCGGGCCGATGGCGCTCTATTTCCCGACGGGGCCGGTGTCGCGTGCCACGCCCTGCGGCGGCGCGGCGGCGTGACGCAGGCCCGCCGTGAGGTAGTCCCATCCGGTCACCAGCGTGAGCAGGGCGGCCACCCACAGCATGATCTCGCCGATATCCGACACCGGCAGCCACGACAGGCGCAGCACCGTGGCCCCGGTATCGCCGGCGAGCAGGGTTCCGAGCGCGCCCATCTGGAACCCCGTTTTCCACTTGGCGAGTCGCGTCACCGGCAGGCCGACCCGGATGCCCGCCAGATACTCGCGCAGGCCGCTCACCAGGATCTCGCGCAGCATGATGACGATGGCCGGGTAGAGACCCCAGGGGCTCAGCCGCGCCATGCCGGCCAGCATCATCAGCGCGGCGCCGACCAGCAGCTTGTCGGCGATCGGGTCGAGCATGCGGCCCAGGTCGGAGAGTTGCCGGCGCTGACGGGCGAGCTTGCCATCGTAATAATCGGTGATGGCGGCGGCGCTGAAGACGATGCACGCCAGCAGGTCACCCATCGGCGTGCGGATCGCCACCAGCGCCACCAGCAGCGGGATCGCGGCGATGCGCGAGAGGGTCAGCACGTTGGGCAGGTCGGTCAACATGGCGATACCCTTAGAGCAGATTGCGCCTGTCTGGAAATCAGGCAGATCGGCGGGACACACGTGCGAGGCCCCCGGACGCGGGGCGCCCCGCGCCGGCGCGGGGACACGGGGGCGGAACGCGGAGTGCAAGGGGCGGGCCGTACCGGCCCGATCCCCCCGGGCCATCGGCGAATGGGAGACACGGGCCAGCCTCCCATGATCAGGCGACCCCCTCGATCCGGACGCCCGGATGGAAATGGGCATAGACCCGGCGGGCGATCTCGTGGGAGATGCCGGGAGCGGCCCGCAGGTCGTGCAGGCCGGCCTGCCTGACCCCGCGCGCCGAGCCGAAATGGTTCAGCAGGGCACGCTTGCGCGCCGGGCCGATGCCGGCGATCTCGTCGAGCTCGCTGGTGACCAGGGCCTTCGATCGTCCGGCGCGGTGCGACGGGATGGCGAAGCGGTGCGCCTCGTCACGCAGCCGCTGAAGGAAGTAGAGCACCGGGTCGCGCGGGGGGAGCTGGAACGGCGCGCGGTCGTCGGTGTGGAACCATTCGCGGCCGGCGTCCCGGTCGGGCCCCTTGGCGATCCCGACCAGCTTCACGTCGTGCACGCCGATCGCCTCGAGCACGCCCCGCACGGCGGAGAGCTGGCCGGCGCCGCCGTCGATCAGCACGAGGTCGGGCCAGCCGGGCGGCGGCGCGGCGGGGTCGGGGTTCTCGCGCAGCGCGCGGCCGAAGCGGCGCTCCAGCACCTCGCGCATCATCGCGAAATCATCGCCCGGGGTGACCGGTCCGCGGATGGAGAACTTGCGGTAGGCCGACTTCATGAAGCCCTCCGGCCCGGTGACGATCATGACGCCGTAGGGATGGGTGCCCATGATGTGGCTGTTGTCATAGACCTCGATGCGCTCCGGCCGGGCGGCGAGGCCGAACAGCTCGGCGGTAGCGTCGAGCAGCGCCGCCTGGCCCGCGGTCTCGGCGAGGCGGCGCTCCAGCGCCTCGCGGGCGTTGAGTTCGGCGTGCGCGACGACGGCGTGCTTCTCGCCCCGTCGCGGCACCGCGATCTCGACCCGCCCGCGCCGGCCGAAGGTCTCGGCCTTCAGCCGCAGCGCCTCCTCGATCAGCGGCTGTTCCGGCAGCTCGTGGGTGAGCAGCAGCAGGGGCGGCGGCGGCTTGTCGTCGTAGAACTGGCCGATGAAGGCGGCCGAGCACCTCGGGCGGCTCCTCGGTCCTGGCATGGGTGGGGAAGAAGGCGCGGTTGCCGTTGTTGCGGCCGCCGCGCACGAAGAAGACCTGGATGCAGCTCTGCCCGGCGGTCTGCCAGAGCGCGATGACGTCGGCATCGCCCAGGCTCGCGGGGTTGATGATATCGGTGCCCTGCACGTGGGTGAGGGCGCGGATGCGGTCGCGGATGGCGGCGGCGCGCTCGAACTCCAGCACGGCGGCGGCGGCCTCCATCTCGGCGGCCAGTGCCCGTTGCACGGCGGTCTGCTGGCCGGACAGGAAGGCGCGGGCCTGCGCCACCAGGGCGGCATAGCTGTCCCGGTCGATGCGCCCGACGCAGGGGGCGGAGCAGCGGCGGATCTGATGGAGCAGGCAGGGGCGGGAGCGATGGGCGAACACCGTGTCGGCACATGACCGCAGCAGGAACACCCGCTCCAGGGCGGTGACGGTCTGGTTCACCGCCCAGGTCGAGGCGAACGGGCCCCAATAGGTGCCGCGTCGGGCGCGGGCGCCGCGATGCTTGGTGATCTGCGGAAAATCGTGGCCCTCGCTCAGCATCAGCCAGGGGTATGACTTGTCGTCGCGCAGCACGATATTGAAGCGCGGCTTCAGTTTCTTGATGAGGTTGGCCTCGAGCAGCAGCGCCTCGGCCTCGGTGTAGGTGGTGATGATCTCCATCGCCACCGTTTCCGAGACCATGCGCCGCAGCCGCTCGGGGAGACGGGCGAGTTGGGTGTAGGCGGCGACACGCTTGCGCAGGACGCGGGCCTTGCCGACGTAGAGCGCGTTCCCTTTCCCATCGAGCATGCGGTACACGCCCGGGGAGAGCGGCATGGTGGCGAGGGCGGCCTCGATCACGGCGACGCCGCGTGGGCCCGCCTCCTGGCCGGTTTGGGAGTCCGCGGAGATATCGGTCATATGGCCAAGGATTAGGCGAGGTTTCGGGGCGGGCTCAAGGCGTGCCGGAATGCCGTGTTTGTCACGAAACGCGACCACGGCGGCGGGGTCGCGGATGATCCACCGTTCCTGTGGATAAAGTTGTGGGAAAACAGTCGGGGAAGCGGTGCGACATCAGGCATTTCCTGCCCTTCAACGAATTGCCCAGTTTGCATGCATCCATCGTAAGTCATTGATATATATACAATCCAACGTTTCGTTCTCTGTAAGCCGCGCCAAATGGCCGTGCTGGCGGAGCAAACGGGAGTTCCGATTACGCGCGTGGACAACAATCGGCCTCCTGGTGATTGAATCGTGGATGACGAACCTATCGACAGAGTGAAAGCACCGGGCGTTCCAACTTTCACGCGTATAATATTACGACAAGGCCAACGCGGGTTTCACGGTATGTTAACGCTTGGCAAACCTGTCCCACGCGTGGTTCCGGCGGCTTCTATTCCTCGATGCGGTGCCCGTTCGCCGGGCTCCATTGCAGGTGCTGCCCGCCGTCGAGCGCCAGCATCTGTCCGGTCAGCGCCGGGAGCGACAGGATCGCCAGGACAGCCCGCCCCACCTCCGCGGCGGTGGTCCCATGCCCGAGCGGCACGGCGGCCTCCTGCCGGGTGAACTGGGCATCGGTCTGGCGCGCGCTCGGCAGGGCCGGACCCGGGCCGATGGCGTTGACGCGGATGCGCGGCGCGAGGGCCAGGGCCATCGACTGGGTCAGCGTCCACAGCCCGGCCTTGGAGAGCGTGTAGGAGACGAAGTGCGGGGTGATCGACCACACCCGCTGGTCGATCACATTGATCACCACGCCCTCGGCGGCGGCGGGCAGGGCGTGGGCGAAGGCCTGGGTGAGCACGAAGGGGGCGCGGAGGTTGATCGCCATGTGGCTGTCCCAGCCGGCGCGGGTGACGCTGTCCCACTCGTCGCGCTCGAAGATGCTGGCGTTGTTCACCAGCACCCCCACCGGCCCGAGCGCGGCGGTGGCGGCCGGCAGCAGGGCCGCCGTCGCGTCCTCGTCGCCGAGGTCGGCATGCACGACCACCGCCTCGCCCCCCCGCGCGCGGATGTCGGCCACCGTGCCCTCGGCCTCGGCGCGGCGCGTGTGGCAATGGACCGCCACCGCGAGGCCGGCCTCCGCCAGGGCCAGGGCGATGGCGCGGCCGAGGCGCCGTGCCGCGCCGGTGACCAGGGCCACGCGGGGGAGACGGGGCGGGAGATCGATCATCGCGCCGGAACCGGGGAAGTCGGTCCGTGGGCGGGGCATGGCGTTACGTCCCTGTCCTGTGCGCCCGCGGCACCCGCGGGAAGAGGCTTGTGACGGTGGCGGGCTGCCCGCATAGTTTGCCTCCTGATCGGACATACGATGATCCGGATCGACTGTCCCTGGTGCGGCCCCCGCGACGAGGCGGAGTTCGCCTATCGCGGCGATGCCACTGTCCGAAGCCCGCCTGTCCGCGCCAGCGAACAGGCCTTCTTCGACTATGTCCGCGCGCGGGGGGTGCCGCCCGGCTGGCATGTCGAGTGGTGGCAGCATGTCGGCGGATGCCGGCATGTTCTACAGATCGTGCGCAACGACACCACCCACGAGGTGCGGAACGTGGCTCCCGCCGCGTCCGACCCGGGCCGGACATTCCCTCCCGGGCAGGGCACCGGGAGCTAAATACTTCGCCAACCAGGGGAGGCGTTGTTCGTCTGGAAGCATAAGGAAGGGTGTTCTTTTTTGAAAAAAAGAACCAAAAAACTTTTATCCGTTTGAGCCTATACGGTTGCAACACCTCGACTCCAAACGGACAAAAGTCTTTTTGCTTCTTTTTCTTCAGAAAAAGAAGACTCTTTCTTTTCTTCCGGCTGCCTCTTGATTCCCCCGATGCCGGCATTTTCCATGAATTACGATCAGCCCGCCTTGCCATGCTGATCCGCCCATAAATTTTCAGCCGCGCAATGAGATGTTCCCGGATGGAGGCGCACGCTCCGCTGGCTTCGGCCCCGCCTTATCTCCTTCGGCCCCGCCTTCCCTTCCTCGGATCGTAGCCGCCTCCTCCCGGTCCCATCGGCTCGGGCGCGCGGTCGCGTCGCGGGCGCAGTCCCGCCGAGGCGGCGGGGGGCGGTTCCAGGCCGAGATCGAGCGCCTCCAGGCGGCTGATCTCGTCGCGCAGGCGGCCGGCCTCCTCGAATTCCAGGTCGGCGGCGGCGGCGCGCATGCGCTTTTCCAGCTCGGCGATCGAGGTCTTGAGGTCCTTGCCGACGAGCGCGGTGACCCCGGTGTCAGGGACCGGCGCGACCGTCACGTAATCCTGCTCGAACACGCTCTCCAGCACCTTGCCGATCTGCTTGCGCACCGAGTGCGGGGTGATGCCGTGCGCCTCGTTCCAGGCCTGCTGCTTGGCGCGGCGGCGGTCGGTCTCCTCGATGGCGAAGCGCAGGCTGCCGGTCATCACGTCGGCGTAGAGGATCACCCGCCCGTCGATGTTGCGCGCGGCGCGGCCGATGGTCTGGACCAGCGATGGTCTGGCTGCGCAGGAAGCCTTCCTTGTCGGCGTCCAGAATGGCGACCAGGCGCGCATTCGGGGATGTCGAGCCCCTCGCGCAGCAGGTTGATGCCGACCAGCACGTCGAACACGCCCAGCCGCAGGTCGCGGATGATCTCGATGCGCTCCAGCGTGTCGATGTCGGAGTGCAGGTAGCGCACCTTCACGCCGTGCTCGTTGAGATACTCGGTGAGGTCCTCGGCCATGCGCTTGGTCAGCATCGTCACCAGCACGCGCGCCGCCGCGCGCGGTGACGAGGCGGCATCTCGGCGAACAGGTCGTCCACCTGCTTCTCCACCGGGCGCACCTCGATCACCGGGTCGATCAGGCCGGTCGGGCGGATCACCTGCTCGGCGAAGCTGCCGCCGGTGCGTTCCATCTCCCACGGGCCGGGCGTGGCCGAGACGAACACGGTCTGCGGGCGGAAGCGCTCCCATTCCTCGAATTTCAGCGGCCGGTTGTCGACGCAGGACGGCAGGCGGAAGCCGAAGTCGATGACAGCACCGATTTGCGCGCGTTGTCGCCGCGTTCCATGCCGCCGATCTGCGGCACCGTGACGTGGCTTTCGTCGACGATCAGCAGCGCGTTCTCGGGCAGGTACTCGAACAGCGTCGGCGGCGGCTCGCCGGGATTGCGGCCGGAGAGGTAGCGCGAGTAGTTCTCGATGCCCTTGCAGGACGCCGGTGGTCTCCATCATCTCGATGTCGAAGGTGGTGCGCTGCTGCAGCCGCTCGGCCTCCAGCAGCTTGCCCTCGCGCGGTGAGCGCCTCCAGCCGTTCCTTCAGCTCCAGCTTGATGTCGTGGATCGCCTGCGTCAGCGTCGGGCGCGGCGTCACGTAGTGGCTGTTGGCATAGACGGTGATGGCGTCGAGCCGGGCCGTCACCTCGCCGGTCAGCGGATCGAACTCGGCGATGCCCTCGATCTCGTCGCCGAACAGCGTCACCCGCCAGGCGCGGTCCTCGTAATGGCTCGGGTAGATGTCCACCATCTCGCCACGCAGGCGGAAGGTGCCGCGGGCGAAGGCGACATCGTTGCGGCGGTATTGCAGGTCGACGAGGCCCTTGGCCAGCTTGTCGCGGTCGATGCGCCCGCCGGTCTCCAGCTTGACCACCATGCGCGCGTAGGTCTCGACCGAGCCGATGCCGTAGATGCAGGACACCGAGGCGACGATGATGACGTCGTTGCGCTCCAGCAGGGACTGGGTGGCGGCGTGGCGCATCCGGTCGATCTGCTCGTTGATCTGCGCGTCCTTCTCGATATAGGTGTCGGTGCGCGGGACATACGCCTCCGGCTGGTAGTAGTCGTAGTAGCTGACGAAGTATTCCACCGCGTTGTCCGGAAAGAACGCCTTCATCTCGCCGTAGAGCTGCGCCGCCAGGGTCTTGTTGGGCGCCAGGATCAGCGTCGGCTTCTGCACCGCCTCGATCACCTTGGCCATGGTGAAGGTCTTGCCCGAGCCGGTGACGCCCAGCAGCACCTGGTCGCGCTCGCCGGCCTCGATCCCCGCCGCCAGATCGCGGATCGCGGTCGGGCTGGTCGCCGTTCGGCTCGAAGTCCGACACCACGCGCAGCCGCTTGGTCACCGGCTTGGCCGGCTGCTTCTGCGGCATGAAAAGAACGGGGGCGGGACGGCTCAGAACCTGGGACATCGGGATATCTCCTGCACCCGGGGAGATGGCGCCGGGGGACGGGAAATTCCAGCTACCGGCCGCCTCGGCGGGGACGCCAAGGCAGGGAAGGAAAAGTCTTCTTTTTCTGAAGAAAAAGAAGCAAAAAGACTTCATTCGTTTGGAGCCGAGGCGGTACAACCGCATGAATCCAAACGGATAAAAGTTTTTTAGTTCTTTTTTCAAAAAAGAACACTCTTCCTTTTTATAAATCCCGGCAAGAACTCCCCATCCGCGGGACGTGGCGGGAAAAGGCCATGGACCAAATCAGGCGCGCGGTGGGGTGTCACCCGCCCGCGCGCCTGGATATTCTGGCGAAAAGCGTGCGGGGCTTTGCCCCGTTCCATCTGTCTCCGACATTACATTTCACGCATGTAAAGCGTGTTTCATGCATCTGAAACCTCCCGGTTCGGGTACCAGAATGGCAGTGTCCGTGCATCCGAGAGCGCGGAGATGCCGCGCCACTCGCCCGTATCAACCGGAGACGTCATTCATATGCCCAACACGTCGAAGACCCCCTCGCGCCGCCTGCGCGCCGGCCTCGCGGCCGCGCTGCTCGCCGGCACGGCGCTTGCCGGCTTCGGCGCCGGCCACATCGCGCTTGCCGCACCCGAAATCGGCGGCCCAGGCCGTCCAGCCGGCCCCCGCTCAGATCACCCCGGCCACCCCGGCCCGGGCCCTGCCTGATTTCGCCGATCTGGTCGCGCGGGTGAAGCCCGCCGTGGTGACGGTCACCACCGAGATGCGCCCCGACGGCGAGGGCCGGCCGACGCCATTTGGCCGGCAGCCAGGCCACTCGCGCGGCGGCGAGGCGCGTGGGTCAGGTTTCATCGTCGATGCCGACGGCACCGTGGTGACCAACAACCACGTGGTGCAGAACGCGCGCGCGGTCAGCGTCACGCTCGATGACGGCACGAAGCTGCCGGCCCGCGTCATCGGCCGCGACCCGCGCACCGACCTCGCCGTGCTCAAGCTCGAGGCCGGCCGCAAGCTCCCCTTCATCGAACTGGGAACTCCGCCCGCGTGCGTCCGGGCGAGTGGGTGATCGCCATGGGCAATCCGTTCGGCCTGGGCGGCACCGTCACCGCCGGCATCGTCTCGGCGAGCAACCGCGACATCGGCGCCGGGCCGTATGACGACTTCATCCAGATCGACGCCCCGATCAACCAGGGCAATTCCGGCGGCCCGCTGTTCACCCAGGACGGACGCGTGGTCGGCGTGAACACCGCCATCCTCTCGCCCTCGGGTGGCAGCATCGGCATCGGCTTCGCCATTCCCTCGGACATGGTCCGCACCGTGGTGGCCGACCTGAAGGCGAACGGGCAGGTGACGCGCGGCTATCTGGGCGTCGGGAGCCAGGGCGTCACGCCGGCGATGGCCAAGGCGCTGCGCCTGCCGGACAACAACGGCGTGCTGGTGGCCAATGTCGAGCCGGACTCGCCCGCGGCGAAGGCCGGGCTGCAACCGGGCGACGTGATCCTGTCGCTCGACGGTCGCAAGGTCGGCGACGCCGCGTGACCTCGCGATCGAGGTGGCGCGCATCAAGCCAGGCAACGAGGCGCGGTTCGACATCCTGCACGACGGCAAGACCCGCACGGTGACGGTGGCCGTCGCGGCCATGCAGAACGACCGCACCGCCGAGCGCGCGCCAGATACCCAGGGGGAGCCGCGTGTCGGTGTGGCGCTCGCGCCGCTGACGCCGGAGGTCCGCGACCAGTTGCAGCTTCCCGAGCACACCACGGGCGCGGTGATCGCGCAGATCCAGCCGGGCTCGCCCGCCGAGGAAGCGGGGCTGCGCGAGGGCGATGTCATCGTCAGTGTCGGCAGCCGGATGGTCGGCTCGCCGGACGAGGCGGCCCGTGCCATCCGCGCGGCGGCGAAGCAGGACCACGCGGTGGCCCTGCGTATCCTGCGGGACGGGCGCGGCGCCTTCGTGGCGATCGACATGGCGGCCCCGGAAGAGGCGGAAGCCAGCCAGGGCTGATCAGGCGGTGCCGGCCGGAATCGCCCCCTCCCGGCCGGCGACCCGGACCACGGCGGCGAGCAGACGCAGCGCCTCCGGCCCGCCACGGTCCGCAAGCAAGCCTGATTCGATCTCGCCGGCCAGGATCTCCGCCTGGCCGGCGAAGGTTTCAACGGCACGCCGCAAGGCCGCCCGGGCGAGTTCAAGCTGCGTGTCGTCCGGCAAATGGTCCCACTCCAGGAACATGGGGTGTATTCCGATACGCCGTTCTGGCGAATACGCCGCGGAGGAGACCACGCGGTCAGATGGGAGCACGGTAGCCGGACATCGTTAATGATCCGTTTGCCCCCCGGACGCCCGCTCCGCCCCGGGGCGCTGGCCCATGCGTGCCAACGTCATATCGATGTCCGCGGATCGTGGGCCATGGAAAAGCCCGGCACCGCATAGGGAATGCACGACCGGATAAAAGAAAGAGTCTTCTTTTTTCTGAAGAAAAAGAATCAAAAAGACTTCATTCATTTGGAGTCGAGGTGTTGCAACCGCACGAATCTAAACGGATGAAAGTTTTTTGGTTCTTTTTTTTCAAAAAAGAACACCCTTCCTTTCTATAAATCCAAGAAACCAACACTCACAAGCCTCGAGCATCGGCCCTGGATATTAACCAGATCGGCCTGAGCGCAACCGGGCAAAATCCTGGGCAGGCGGAGGCGCGTCGGAACGCGCCCTTGTCACCGGGTGGCACGTGTCCCCTCCGCCTCGCATCCTCCAAGCTGGCAGATATGTCGCCAGTGCGGTGGGGAGACCGGCACCACCGACAGGCGCGACAGGCGGATCAGCGCCAGCCCCTCCAGGGCCGGGTCCGCCTTCATCGTGGCCAGCGTGACCGGCCGCGGCAGCGTCGCCACCGCCCTCACATCCACGGCGACCCAGTCGCCGCCCTCGGCGGTCGGATCGGGATAGGCCTCGCGCACCACCTCGACGAGGCCGACCACCTCCTTCCCCACGTTGGAATGGTAGAAGAAGGCCTGGTCACCCAGGCGCATGGCCCTGAGATTAAGCTTCGCCGAATGATTGCGCACGCCGGTCCAGGGCTCGACACCGTGAGCCACCTGTTGTGCCCAGGAGAACGCATCCGGCTCGGACTTGACCAGCCGGTACCTGGCGCGCCGGCCCACCGCTGTCAGGCAACTTTCGCGCCGTCCTTGAAGACCGGGCGGAAGGGCCGGATCACCACGCTTTCGAACAGCCCCGCCCGGGCGTAGGGATCGCTCGTGGCGAAGCCCTCCGCCTCGGCCCGGTCATTCACGTCGATGACCAGGAGGGAGCCGCATGGCCGGCCCTCGATGTCGAGCATTGCGCCGGCCTCGACGAGCTTCGATTGATAGGTCTGAAGAAAGGCCAGATGCGCCGGCCGCGTGGCCAGCCGGGTTTCCAGGCTGCCGGGCCGGTCGGAGCAGATCAGGACGAAGAGCATCGCGGTTTCCTCTGTGACACCGGATGACTCTAGAGCAACATCGGCCTGCCCGGAACGGGTGGGCCGATGAAGTTGCTCGCCAAAACAAAAGTCTAGAGCGCGCTGGCCGTTTACGGTCAGCGCGCTCTAGGGTAATGCCGCGTGGCTTCAAACAGACCCGGCCCTCCGCTATGGTCGGTTGCCAAGGACACACGCCGTGGACGCCAGCACCGCCACACCGCCGCGTTCCGCAACCCCGGGAACGCGGGCGGGCCGCAACCTGCACCGCTTCGCCAATCCGGGCCGGTTCCTGCGCCTGTCCGGCGCGGTGCTCCCCTATATCGCCACCGCCGCCCTCGCCCTCACCCTCACCGGCTTCGTCTGGGGCCTGTTCTTCGCCCCCGCCGACTGGCAGCAGGGCGATGCCGTGCGGATCATGTATGTCCATGTGCCGTCGGCGTGGCTGGCCTCCTTCGGCTATGTCTCGCTGGCCATCTGCTCGGTGCTGTCCCTGGTCTGGCGCCATCCGCTGGCCGACCTCGCCGCCGCCGAGATCGCCCCGGTGGGCGCCGCCTTCACCGCCCTGTGCCTCGCCACCGGCAGCCTGTGGGGCAAGCCGATGTGGGGGGCGTGGTGGGTGTGGGACGCGCGGCTGACCTCGGTGCTGGTGCTGTTCTTCCTCTATCTCGGCCATATCGCCCTGGTGCGCGCCTTCGACGATCCGCAGCGCGGCTACCGGGCCGGCGCCATCCTCGCGCTGATCGGCATCGTCAACCTGCCGATCATCAAGTTCTCGGTCGACTGGTGGAACACCCTGCACCAGCCGGCCACCATCAAGTTCACCAGCGCGCCGACGATGTTCATGGGCATGCTGTGGCCGCTGCTGCTCTGCGCGCTCGGCTTCACCCTCGGCTTCGTCGCCATCGTGCTCGCCCGCACCCGCGCCGCCGTCATGGAACGGCGCATCCGCGCCCTGCTGATGGCGCGCGCGCAGGAGGCGGCGTGAACCATGGATCATTTGACCTATATCATGGCCGCCTACGGGCTGGCGGTGCTGATAGCGGCAGGCTTCGCCTTCGATGCCTGGGCCCGCATGCGCCGCGCGCGCCAGCGGCTCGCCGCCATCGACCCGAGGGAATCACGGCTCGACACCCGGCATAAGCCGGACCCGACGCCCAGCGCCACGAGAGGCTCATGACCCGCAAGCGCCGCCGGCTGATCCTGCTTCTCGTCTGTGGCCTCGGCCTCGGCTCCGCCACCGCGCTGGTCCTGACCGCCTTCAGCGACAACATGGTGTTCTTCCTGGCCCCGTCCGACATCGCCGCCAAGGCCCCGACCGGCGGCCGCACCTTCCGGCTGGGCGGCCTGGTCGAGGCCGGCAGCGTCGAGCGCGTGCGCCAGGACGGCAAGCCCGCGGCCCGCTTCCGCGTCAGCGACGGCGCCGCCTCGGTGAGCGTCACCTATGTCGGCATCCTACCCGACCTGTTCCGCGAGGGGCAGGGCGTGGTGGCGCTCGGCGCGGTGCAGCCGGACGGCACGTTCCGCGCGAGCGAGGTGCTGGCCAAGCACGACGAAACCTACATGCCGAAGGAAGTGGCGGACGCGCTGCAGAAATCCGGCCACTGGAACCCCGAGAAAGGCGCCCCGCCCCCGGCGGCGAGCTGGAACACGCTCGCCCCCGGGCCGGCAGCGGCAGTTGAGCCAATGACAGAAACGCCACCCCCCGCCGAGACGACGGAGCCCACCGCCCCCGCGAAACCCGCCGAGCGCCCTGCCCTGCCGCCCGAGATCGGCGGCGCGCCCGGGCCGGAACCGACACGCTACGGGGACTGGCAGCACAAGGGGCGGTGCACCGACTTCTGAGACCGGCCAGCACCGGGGAAAATCCGTGGCTGGGCGGCAGAAAGGAGAACTCTTCTTTCTGAAGAAAAAGAAGCAAAAAGACTTCATTCGTTTGGAGCCGAGGCGCTGCAATCGCACAACTTTAAACGGATAGAAGTTTTTTGGTTCTTTTTTTCAAAAAAGAACATTCTTCCTTTTGCAACGTGTCATCCCGACACACGGAAGTACCGGTCAGCGGCCCCTTCATCCCGCCCCATTTTATTCTTATATCAAAACGTCGCCATGGCCTCCAGGCGGTCGAGCAGATCGGTGAAGCCCCGTTCGTCGACCGTCCGCCCCGTCCGGGGCGATCTCGGCGCCCACGTAGGAGATGCGGTGCCGCATCGCCTGGCAAAGCCCGAGGTGCCAGAGGTTGATCCGGTCCGGCACGGAGATGACGCCAAGCGCGCAGCCGGGCTCCGAGAAGATGATGTTGTGCAGCCCGCTGCCGTCCTCGCCGAGCACGATCCGGGCGGCGCGGAACAGGCGGGCCTGCGCCGGCAGGCTCAGCGTCTCCGGGCGTACCGCCGTGTAGCCACGGGCCACCGCGATGGCCTCCGACCCGCTCGCTGTTCGCGATCGGCCGCTGCGTGCCCCAGCCGCGCCGGCTGACATCGAGACGGGGGGCATCGGGCAGCGCCGCGGCCTCGGCGGGGTCGATGGGAAGCGTCTCGAAGGGTCTGCTTGAGGGCTTCCCAGGCCTCCCTGTGCACCGGCCGTCCCAGGCGAAATCCCGACTTGACGCCGGACGGCATGCCGAAGCGCTGGAACCGGTTGAACCGGCTTTCCGCCAGCCGCCCCACCGACGCCCCGGCGACGCCCGCGGCGAGCAGGAACGGCGCCGCCCAGGGCGGCAGGCATCCGAAGCGGAGGCGGTTGGTCCAGGGCTCATCCATCAACCGGGCAAGGCGCAGCCGTGGAGCGTAGTCCAGGATCCAATGACCGAAAATGTCCTGGCCGGGACTGGCCATCAGCAGGATGGGGTCGGAATGTTCCTGGATCTCGGCCGGATCGAGATCGAACGCGAAGGATTTCTGGTCCGCCGACCAGGTGAGCCCCTCGCCGATGACCTGCCCGATATACCAGCGCGCGAACTCGGTACCCCAGTTCAGCGCGTCGCCAACCAGCGCCACGCCGTGCCGCGGGTCGAACGGCAGCCCGCAGGGGCCGAGCGTCGAGCATGTCGTTGAACAGCATCTGCCCGTTGGCGATGAACACGTCGTCCGCATGCGCCCGCGCCCAGAATCCGGCGCATCTCCATGTTGAACGGATCGATGCCGACAAGCGAGGAATCGTCGCCGCTCGCGCCCTGCTGCGCCAGCAGCTTCTGGTAGCGCAGCCTGCCCCCCAGGGCGGTGAAGCCGTTCCGGTCCCCCGAGAACCCCGGATAGAGCTTCCGGTCCAGGATGAAGTCGATCTCGACAAGATCAAGCTTTATGCGCATGCCGGCTCCGGCGTTTCCCCACATGTCCCGCGGGAGGCACCCGGCGCTTCCGGGGTCGGACCCAGGTATTGAGTCACCGGGACTGTCCTTTGATCTTGTATCAGCGGGTGGCACCCGGGCAGTACGTCGCACCATTCCGTACAAGGTCTGACTTTGACCTGATATCAACCACCCTGTCCGCCGTAAACATCATTCTGGTGGCCTCGTTTCGCCGCCATCCGCGCCGGGCGCGGGCGGGCGGGCGGCGAAACCGAACGGCGCGCCACGGCGCGTGCCCTCCCTACCAGGTGGTCAGCGCGGCACGCTTCCATGTGTTCGTCGCGGTGCAGACATAGACGTAGCTGGCATTCGCGGTGATCTGGCCCGCGACGCAGGCGGCCGTGCTGCTGGCCGGGGTCGTCAGCGTGACCTGGAGCTTGCCGGACAGGACGAGGTTGCCGGATTCATCCAGCCTCGCCACCGTGGTCGCGACATTGCCGGTCGTGACCTTGGCGAACTGCCACCCGCCGACGGTGCCGGTGCCGGGCTGGTTGAGGAACCACGTGCTGCCATCCGTGCTGGCGCAATTCCACTGCGCGTAGCCCCCCGAGGCCGCCACCGCCGGGGCGCCGCCGATGGCGAACCCGGGCGCCGATACCTGTCCCGCCACCGCGAGCGTCCCCGCGAGGGTCGCGTTGCCCCAGACATCCAGATGGAGGTTGACGCGCACATCATCGGTCCCGGCGAGGGATTCGCCGAGCACGATGCCGCCGGTGTGGCCGAGGCCGCGCTGATTGACCAGATAGGTCACGCCGTCGCCGCCGTCGCGGTTCCATTGCAGGAACCCGCCCTCCGACGTGATCGGCGCGGTGGTATCCGCATGGATCGAGCCGCCGGTGGACGTGATCCGGCGCTGGTAGATGTCGCCATAGCCGGTGCCCCATCCGATCGTCGCGCCCGCCTCGACGCTCGGATCTCGGGTTGCCGTTGGCCTTGTCGATCTGCTCCACCACGTTGCCGAAGCTGGCCACCGGGACCGTCACCAGGAAAACGTCGCCGGCCTGGAACGGAACGGTGCCGGCGGTGATCGTGACGGTGAAGGGGCCGGCATAGGCCGACCCCACGGCGAGGGTGGCCGGCGTGGCCGCGACACTGGCGGGGGTGGTGACGTTGAAGGCGGTGGCGGAGGTCGCGGTCAGCGTATAGGTGCCGGCCGTTGCCGTGGCGTTGATCGTCAGCGCCCCCGCGACGCCGTTGCCCTTGTTGCCTGACCCGGCCGTGATCGCGCTGCCGGTCTGGTAGCCGAGCGCGTAGATCGTGCCACCGCCGAACCAGTGAACCCGGTTGCCGTAGGAGGCCCCGCCTCCCGTCGTGCCGTTGCCGAACACGAGCGCCCGCCCGGTGCCGCCGGGCTGACGCGCGACCGCGACCCGGCCGACCTGGTTGTTGTCGGAACTGGCGAAGACCACGGCGTCCCCGTTGTTGTGCCAGATGCGCAGCAGCGGCAGGGAGTTCAGGGAGAAATTACCCGGAGAGCCGATCTCGCCGTCGAACCGCACACCCGTCGCCGGATAGAGCACGGACCGCCCGATGACGCTGATCTCGTTGTCCTGCGGGTCCTGCGTGTCGGTGATGGTGGCGGTGGTGAACAAGGCGCCCAGCACCCGCGGCTCGGAGTAGCCGAAGCGGAAGGTGCTGTAGTTGATGGAGGCGGCGGAGAGGCAGGTGGCGGCCAGCCCGTTGCAGTCCAGCACCAGGTCGAGCACGTCGTTCTTGTAGAGGCGTTGATTGCCGGCGGGCCTGATGGTGAGCATCGTCGCCCCGGCGGCGCCTTTCCACACCAGCGAAGTGACCGCCAGGAAGGTGTCCGGATTGAGCGTGTCGCGCGAGATACCGTTGCCCACTCCCTGCAACCCGACGCCCGGGGCGCCGATCGTCAGGGGGGAGGCGATCGGCCAGCGCCCGGCGGGAAGGTGCACGATCGCGCCGCCGGCCGCCGACGCCGCGTCGATCGCCGCCTGAATGCAGGGCGCGACGTCGTGCGCGCCGTCCCACACGCAGGCGCCGAAATTGCGGGCCTTGAACTCGTCCGCCAGATGTTCCGAGAGCGTGCGCGCCTGCGATGTGCCCTGGGCGATGATCGGGGCCGACTGGGGCGGGATCGCTCCGTATTGCGCCATGGCGGGACTGGCGAGGCTGGCGACGGCCGCCGCGAGGACGGCGAGGGGGACACGCATGGGGCAATGACCTCTCATGGATGAAGGACCGCGGACGGACGCGCCGGGATGAGGAACCCCGGAGGCCTCGGAGCGGACATGTTGGCAAGGCGATGTGACAGGACGCGCACCGGCGCCCGGACGCCGGTCGGCGCGCGGGGCCGGACGGAACGGGCCACGCGGGGATGTCTCGGGAAGATGGATCGGGAAGCGGTATATCAGCCCGCTCCCGCGCGGGAGCATGGGCATAGGCGGAAGACGAGGCGACGGCTGCCGCGCGAACAGCCTCTCCCGCTTGGGAACGGGACATGGTACGGCCGTCGCTCCTTGAAATTTATCCTGACCACCCTGTCCTTGGAAGATATTTTTCCTATTTCCTGATGAAATCGGAGCCCCTGCCCCTGCATTTCCATCGGGGCGAACCGCGGACCGTTCCAAAGAGGGCCGGCAGCCCCCATCCGGACGCGTGGCCTCCCCTCCTCAAGGCGGTGATCCGGCAAGCCGTGACCGGGAACCGGGGCGCCGGGTTCTTCCGCGCCGCCGCGCGAAGGCAGGCGGAGGCATGATCCGGCCCGGATGGCACGCGCCGTCCCTGGACACCCTCCTGATCCAGCGGATGTGCGGACCCGTGGCGGCGGCTTGTGCGCGGCCGGGGGGTTTCGCAGTCGGTCCGTCATCCCCAACTGGCAAACTTCCGGATCGATCACGTGGTTGAGATGGATCCCCGCGATCCCGCGGGATCCCGCGAGCGTGCCGGCCATTCAGGGGGAGAAGAACAGGATGCATCGATCCGGTCAGGAGAACACGCCGCCCGGCGCCACGGCGAGACCGGGCACGCCTTTCCCCAGCCATGATGTCGTGCTGGCCGGCATGGGCCTTGCCAACGCCCTCGCGGCCCATCGCATCGCCACGGAGAGCCCCGGCGCGCGGATCGCCGGCTTCGACACCCGCCCCGGGATCGGCGAGGGACGCACCTGGTCGTTCTTCGGCAGTGACGTCACTCCGGCGCAGATGACCTGGCTACGGCCCTTGCTGCGCCACGAATGGCCGGCCTACGAGGTCCGCTTCCCCGGCCTGCACCGTCTGGTCCGCACGCCGATCTGCACGCTCTCCGGCCCGGCACTGGACACCGCGCTGACGGGCATGTGCCACAAGGCCGACCTGCTGGAGGTCGCGCCCTCCCATGTCCGCCTCGGCGACGGCACCCATGTCGATGCCCGCATCGTGCTCGACGGACGCGGGGCGCGGCCGAGCGACGCCCTGCAGTGCGGCTGGCAGAAATTCGTCGGCCAGGAGGTGCGGCTCACGGCCCCGCACGGCCTTCGGCATCCGATCCTGATGGATGCGTGCGTCGAGCAGAAGGAAGGCTTCCGCTTCATCTACGTGCTGCCCTTCGGCCCCGATCACCTGCTGATCGAGGACACCCGCTACAGCGACTCCCCGTCGCTCTCCCCCGCCACCGCGCGCCTGGAGATCGCCGCCTATGCCGCCTCCCATGGCTGGCGCATCGCCGAGCTGCTGAGCGAGGAGAAGGGCGTGCTGCCGGTGGTGCTGGACGGCGACATCGACCATTTCTGGTCGGAGCTGGGGCCGCCGCCCCCCCTGGGGGTGCGGGCCGGCCTGTTCCATCCGGTCACCGGCTATTCGCTGCCCTCGGCGGTCGCCCTCGCCGACGCGGTCGCGCTGGCGTGGCCGCATGGCCCGGCGGCGGTCCGCCAGATGATCGAGGCGCGGGCGCGCGCCACCTGGCAGACCCACGGCTTCTACCGGATGCTGAACCGCATGCTGTTCCTCGCCGGCGCGCCGGAGGAACGGTGGCGGGTGTTCCGTCGCTTCTTCACCCTCCAGCGGCCGCTGATCGAGCGATTCTTCGCCGGCAACAGCTCCGCGCTCGACCGCATGCGGCTGGTGACGGGACGGCCGCCCGTGCCCCTGCTGTCGGCGCTGCGCTGCATCCCCTCCACCGGCACGCGGCGGGCTTCAGTGGTCGCCAGCCGGGGCCGAAGCGCCCACCATCGCCCCGGCCTTGCGGGGGTCCGCCCCCTGCCGGCGGCGGGCGTGCTGCTCAGTCGTGAGTCTCCGGGCGACGATTGACCCCCTGGCGCAACTGGGCGCGCAGCGTCTCCAGGGGCGGCGCGTAGAGGAAGCCGAAGGACACCGCGCCCTCCTTGGTGTGCACCGCGTGGTGCAGGTGGTGCGCGGCGACCAGCCGGGCCAGGTATCCGGATTTCGGCTTGAAGGGAAACGGCAGGCGCCGGTGCACCAGCACCTCGTGCATGGTGAAGTAGGCCACGCCGTAGGCGGTGATGCCCAGGGCGATCGCGGTGACATAAGGCACCTGGGTGCCCACCGCGAACAGCAGGATGGCGATCAGCGAGAACACCACGACGAAACGATCGTTGCGTTCAAAAACGCCGGTGCGCGGCCGGTGGTGGGATTCGTGCCACGTCCATAACCTTCCATGCATGATCCAGCGATGGGTGGCCCAGGCGACCACTTCCATGGCAACGAAGGCGAGCGCGGCGAGCGCGAGGGCAATGAGCGTGTTCATGGCTGATGAGATATCGCGTCCTGTCCGATCGCCAAACCCGCTCATGGCAAACCCCCGTGCCAGGGACAATCCGTGGTGGACAGGCAGGAAGAAAGAGTCTTCTTTTTCTGAAGAAAAAGAAGCAAAAAGACTTCATTCTTTTTGAGTCGAGGTGGCGCAACCGATGAATCTAAATGGATAAAAGTTTTTTGGTTCTTTTTTTCAAAAAAGAACACTCTTTCTTTATTCCTTTGGCCCGATAAACGGCATTACCAAGGGACCCCGGATTTTTCGCGGCGAAGGGCAGGCGGCGACGGCGCGTCCGCCCGTGGCCACGCGCGCGATGATGTCGGCCGCGCGCCCCGCCCCGCCGGCGGTCGCGGCCTCCTCGCGCAGCGACCGGGCCGCCGCCCCGCAGGCGGGGTCCTCCAGCACGCGCCGCAGCGCCGCGCCGATCCGCCGGGCGCGGAACAGGCGGCCGCCCACCACCCGTCCCGCGCCGGTCCGCGCCAGCCCGCGCCGCGATGGCCGCCTGCTCGAAGGCGAGCGGCACCAGCACGGCCGGCACGCCGGCGGCGATCGCGTCCATGACCGTGTTCATCCCGCCATGGCCGACCAGCGCCGCCGCCCGGGCAAGCACCTCGCGCTGTGGCACGAAGTCATGCACCTCCGGCACGCCCGGCAGCGTGGCCACCGCCTCGGGAGGCAGGCGCCCGCCATGGGCGATCAGCAGATCGACGCCGCACGCGTCGGCGGCGGCGGCGATGGCGCCGAACAGATCGGCCCGATGCCCCTGCAACGTGCCAAGGGAGGCGAACACCAGCGGCCGCGCCGCCAGCGCGGGTGGAACCGTCCCCGTCCCGGCGGGAGCGCGGATCGGCCCCACGTAGTGGAAGGTCGCCGGCAGCGCCCGGCGCGGAAAGTCGAGCCCGCGCACCATCTGGCTGATCTGCGCCCAGGGGGAGAACGTGTCGTCGAGCGCGCGCGGTGTCAGACCGTGGGCCGCCGCCCAGGTGGCGATGACGCGCGACAGCGGGCGCATGAACAGGTCGTGCACCTGCCATCCGACACGGTTCCGCCACCGCGCCAGAAGGTCGGGACGGTGGCGCCAGGGGGTGAAGGGGGGCGGAACGCCCGGCTCGCGATTGACCGGCAGGGCGCAGGCGACCGACACCCAGGGCAGGCCGAGGCGGGCGGCGGCGAGCGCGCCGGCCGGTTCAAGCTGATCGGCCGCCACCAGATCGGCGCCGAGGGCGCGCAGCGTGTCGGGCAGCACCTCCAGCAGGGAGGCGGTGCGCCGCGCCGTCAGCCGGACCGGCTCGAGCGGAGAGAACGGCACCGGGCGGGGCGGCAACTCCAGCCGCAGGGTGGCGACGCCGGCGGGCGGGCAAGGGGACGGACCCGTGTGCAGGAAGGTCGCCTGGTGGCCGCGCGCCACCAGGGCGCCGGCAATCGCCAGCATCGGGGTGGTGTGGCCGACATAGGGCGGCGCGATGAGGGCGATGTGCGCCACGTCTGGTCCTTTCCGACCCAAAGGGGCCTGGGCGGCACGGAGGCGGCCGCGATTCGCGGGCGCGCGCCGGTCGTTATTTTTGTGAGGCCCTGGGGGATTTATAAAAAGGAAGAACGTTCTTTTTTGAAAAAAAGAACCAAAAAACTTTTATCCGTTTGGATTCATTCGGTTGCACCATCTCGACTCCAAACGAATGAAGTCTTTTTGCTTCTTTTTCTTCAGAAAAAAGAAGACTCTTCCTTTCTCCTATCCACCCATGGATTTCCCCCGGCGCCAGGGCCTGGAACGTATTCCCGTCGATGGCAACGGTCCCGGAAATATCGCGCCCTTCAATCGTATGCCCGCCGGGGGACTTGAACCCCCACGCCCCAAGGGCTGCGGATTTTAAGTCCGCTGCGTCTACCATTCCGCCAGGCGGGCCGCGTTTTTCCTTCCTACTCCGTCCCCAGCCGTCGCGCGATATCCAGCCCGCGCCGCAGCAGCGTTTCGCTCGCCTCGGGGGTGCGGAACGCGCTATGCGCCGAGAGGGTGACATTTGGCAGCGTGGTCAGCACATGCCCCACCGGCAGGGGCTCCTCCAGGAACACGTCGAGCGCCGCGTGGCCGATCCGGCCCGCGCGCAGCGCCGCCACCATGGCCGCCTCATCGACCAGGGCGGCGCGCGCCGTGTTGACCAGGATCGCGCCCGGCCGCATCCGGGCGATCCGCGCCGCCGACAGCAGGCCGCGCGTCTCCTCCGTCAGCAGCAGGTGCAGGCTCAGCACGTCGCTCTCCGCCAGCACCGTGTCGAGGTCGGCGAAGCGCACGCCCGGGGTTTCGCGGGGGGTGCGGTTCCAGGCCAGCACGCGCATCCCCGATCCGCCGGCGATGCGCGCCACCTCCGCGCCGATGCCGCCGACTCCCAGCAGGCCGATGGTCCGCCCGGTGAGCTGGCGACCCTCGGTGCGTGGCCAGCCGCCGTCCCGCACGCCGCGGTCCATCACGGCGAGGTCGCGGGCCGCCGCCCACATCAGGGCGATGGCGTGCTCGGCGACGGCGGTGTCGCCATAGCCCCGGATGACATGAACGGTGATGCCGAGCGCGGCCAGTTCCTCGGGATTCATGTAGCTGCGCGCGCCGGTGCCGAGGAACACCACGTGCCGCAGATCGGGGCAGCGCCGCATCGCCCCGGTCGGGAGCGCGGTGTGATCGATCATCACCAGCCCGTAACCGGCGAGAAGACCGGGCAGGGCCTCGGGCGGGACATCCCCGTCCACGCGCAGGTCGATGGACGGCATCGGGCCGTCAGACGCCAGAGCGCCCGCGTCCGGGGGAGCCGACTGCGTCACCCGGCGGAACACCGCCGCCATGTCGTCCGTTGCGTCGAGGAAAATCCCGCGCATGCCGCCTCCGCCCATCTG
Organism: Thermomicrobiales bacterium; assembly: GCA_049840815.1. GTDB lineage: Bacteria > Chloroflexota > Chloroflexia > Thermomicrobiales > UBA6265 > JASGDN01. The sequence continues at coordinate 434,324 of JASGJI010000011.1, forward strand.
AAGGGCGATAGTGCGCGGACGGTCCCGCGCCCGGCAAGCGGAAGGCCGGCGCGGAAGGGGGCACGCCCGGTTGACGGGGCGGGGCGCGCCGGCCACATGCTGCGGCCATGCATCGAATCATGGTCCCGGTCATGCTCGCCCTCGCCGCCGTCGCGAGCACGCCGGCGGCCGCGCAGAAGCCGCCGCCGCTGGGCGCGCCGGAACCGGCCCCGTCCGGCAAGCCACCGCCCCTGGGCGCGCCCGAGGCGGCCCGCCCGCCCGCCGCGCGTGCCCCCTCCCCCGGCGCCGCGCGGCCGGGAGACGGCGAGCGCGCCACCGCGAGCGGCACCGGCTTCCTGGTGGCCGATGGCCGCGTGCTCACCAACCACCATGTCATCGACGGCTGCGCCCGCGTCACCGCCCGCGCCACCGACGGTCGGCAGGACGCCGCGCGCGTGGACGCCAGCGACCCCCGGCGCGACCTCGCCCTGCTGACGGTGCCCTCCGGCCTCGGCCCTGCCCTCACCTTCCGCGACTCCCCCCCGGTGCTGCGCGGCGAATCGGTGGTCACCTACGGCTTTCCGCTCGCCGGCCTGCTGTCCTCCGGCCCGACGCTGACCACCGGCACGGTCAGCGCGCTCGCCGGCCTGCGCGACAACCCGCTGCACCTGCAGATCAGCGCCCCGGTGCAGCCCGGCAACTCGGGCGGCCCGCTGCTCGATGGCCAGGGACACGTGATCGGCGTGGTGGTCTCCAAGCTCAACGCCGCCCGTGTCGCCCGCATGACCGGCGGCGACATCCCTCAGAACGTCAACTTCGCCATCAAGGGCACCGAGGCGCTCGCCTTCCTCGCCGCCCAGGGCGTGCGGCCGGCGCTGGCGGCAAGCCAGGGCGCCGAGCTGCGCCCGGCCGAGATCGGCGCCACCGCCGATCCGGGGATCGTCCTGCTGCAATGCTTCCGCTGACACCTCTCCGCGAAAGCCGGACCTTTCGTGGCGTGGCATGACGTGACCGGAGGCATGCCGTGAGCACGGCGAAAACGTCCCGCCTGACCCGCCCTCCCGCGAAACCACGCGGCCGCCCGCCGCCGGGATCGCTGGTCCACCCCTCCCGGAAATCCCGCGACCGCCCGCCTCCGGTCCGCCCGGCCCGACGCCTGCTGTGGCGGGTCGCGCGCTGGTCGATCATCGTGACGGTGTGGGCCAGCCTGATGGCGGGACTGGCCGTCCTCTGGTTCGCCTGGGACCTGCCGCGCCCCGAGGCGGCGCTCGATGCCGCGCGGCGGCCGAGCCTGGCCCTGCAGGACCGCGCGGGCCGCGTTTTCGCGAGCTTCGGCGACATCGTCGGCGACCCCCTGCGCCTGCCCGACCTGCCCCGCTGGCTGCCCGAGGCGGCCGTCGCGGTGGAGGACCGGCGGTTCTGGTCGCATGGCGGCCTCGATGGAATCGGCATCGCCCGCGCCGTCTGGGTCAACCTGAACGCCGGCCGCCTTGTGCAGGGGGGCTCGACGATCACCCAGCAGGTGGCGAAGAACCTGTTCCTGACCAACGCGCGGACCTTCCGCCGCAAGGCGCAGGAACTGCTGCTCACGCTGTGGCTGGAGCACAGTTTCACCAAGCAGGAAATCCTCGGATCGGCTCAACCGCATCTATCTCGGCTCGGGCGTCTGGGGCGTGGACGCCGCCGCGCGGATGTATTTCGGCGTCTCGGCCCGCCATGTCAGCCTCTGGCAGGCCGCCGTCATCGCCGGCCTGCCCCGCGCGCCGTCCCGCTTCAACCCGCGCACCGACCCGGACGCCGCCGCCACCCGCGCGCGGGAGGTGCTGGCCGCCATGGTGGAGGTCGGGGTCATCCGTCCCGAGGAGGCGAAAGCCGCCGCCGCGCAGATCGTCTTCCCGGCCAAGCCGGCGACCACCGCCGGCTATTTCGCCGACTGGGTCGCCGAACAGGCGCACGCGGTGGTGCCGGCCGATGCCGACGCGGTGGTGCGCACCAGCCTCGACACGCGCCTGCAACGCGTCGTCGAGACCCGGCTCTCGGCGGTGCTGGACGGCCCCGGCGCCACGGCCGGGGTGGGACAGGGCGCCGTGGTGGTGCTGGAGGCGCAGACCGGGGTGGTGCGGGCCATGGCCGGGGGACGCGACTGGCGGACCAGCCCGCTACAACCGCGCGGTCGTCGCCCGCCGGCAACCGGGCTCGGCCTTCAAGCCGTTCGTCTGGCTCGCCGCGCTGGAGGCCGGACTGCGCCCCGATGACACGGTGCTCGATGCCCCGATCCGCGTCGGCGCCTGGTCGCCCACCAATTTCGATGGACGGTTCCGCGGCGAGGTCTCGCTGGAGACGGCGCTCGCGGAGTCACTCAACACCACTGCGGTGCGATTGATGCAGACGGCGGGCGGCCCGAAGGGAGTCGCCGCCGTGGCGCGCCGGCTCGGCATCACCGACACGCTGCCCAACAACGCGACACTGGCGCTCGGCACCGCCGAGGTCGGCCTGCTCGAGATGGCGGCGGCCTACGCGACGTTCTTCAACGGCGGCGTGCTCGTGACGCCAACCGGCATCGCCGCCATCGCCGCCGACGGACGCGCCCTCGCGCTGCCACGCACGCCCCCCCAGCATGTGGCCGACGCGGACGTGGCCGCCATGATGGCGCGGATGCTGTCGGCGGTGGTGTCCCGTGGCACCGGACGGGCCGCCACCGTTCCGGGCCGGACGATCGCCGGCAAGACCGGCACGACGCAGGACTACCGCGACGCCTGGTTCATCGGCTGGACCGGCGGCACGATCATCGGAATCTGGCTCGGCAACGATGACAACCGGCCGATGGCCGGCGTGACCGGCGGCGGACTGCCGGCACGGCTGTTCCGCGACATCGCGACCGAGATCACGCGGTAACAGCTCATGCGGCGAGGCCGTCGGGGGCGGACTGAAAAAGAAAGAATCTTCTTTTTCTGAAGAAAAAGAAGCAAAAAGACTTCATTCGTTTGGATTCGGGCTGTTGCAAGCGCTCAGGCTCAAACGGATAAAAGTTTTTTGGTTCTTTTTTTCAAAAAAGAACACGCTTCCTTTTTCTTCTGACCAGCTCAGTCTCGGAAGATCGGGACACGCCGTCAGCCCGGCGGCGTCCCATACCCGTGCGGGTGCTCGAGCCGCCAGGCCAGCGCGGTGCTGACGATGTCGTCGAGCGTCGCGAAGCGGGGTTTCCAGCCGGTCTCGCGCATGATCCTGGCGGATGAGGCCACCAGTACCGGCGGATCGCCCGCGCGGCGGCCGACGATGCGGTGCGGCACGGCCCGGCCGCTCACGCGCTCGACGGCGCGGACCACCTCCAGGACCGAATTTCCGCTGCCGGTGCCGAGGTTGTAGGCGACGCTTCCCTCGTCCAGCCGCTGCAAGGCGCGCAGATGGGCGTCCGCGAGGTCGGTCACGTGCACATAGTCGCGGATGGCGGTGCCGTCCGGCGTATCGAAATCGTTGCCGAACACGTCGAGCTGATCGCGCCGGCCGAGCGCGGCGTCGATCACCAGCGGGATCAGGTGGGTCTCGGGGCGGTGGTCCTCCCCGAGCCGGCCCGCCGGGTCGGCGCCGGCGGCGTTGAAGTAGCGCAGGCACGCGCTGCGCAACCCATGCACCTGATCGGCCCAGGCGAGGATGCGCTCGAGCATCCACTTGCTCTCGCCATAGGGCGAGGCCGGCACGATCGGCGCCGTCTCGTCGAGCGCTTCCTTGCTGGGAAGGCCGAACAGGGCCGCCGTGGAGGACAGCACGAAGCGGCGGACGCCGTGGCGCACGCAGGCGTCGATCAGGCGCGCGCCCGACCCCACGTTCTCGATGAAATACAGGTTCGGGTCGCGCATGCTTTCGCCAACGAGCGACAGCGCGGCGAAGTGGAACACCGCGTCCCATGTCCCGTCCGACAGGACCGAGTCGAGCAGGGCGGTGTCGGCGAGGTTGCCCTCGACGAAGCGTGCTCCTGGCAGAATGGCCTCGCGGTGGCCGGTTCTCAGGCTGTCGATGACAACGCATTCGTCGCCACGCGACAGCAGTTCGGCCACGAGATGGCTGCCGACGTAGCCCGCTCCACCGGTGACCAGATAGCGGTGCGCCATTGTTGCGATGACCCTCTGGTATATCCTTGGAGTGATTTATAGGTGATTTTCGATCGCAAAGCGATCTTGCAGCAGCTACTTAAGCTGCTTGCGTGAAAATGATGCTGGACTCAACACGTCCAAGTAGACGCTTCCGGCGGCGCTGAACGAACCGCCAGGCAAGACGGGCCGACAGGTCGGAAAACCGCCCGCGCGGTGGCAGTCCGACCGATTTGAGGATCATGCCCGTTGCACGCTCGATATGGCGGAAACGATAGAACGCCATGGCCTGGGCCATGTAGGCGGCGATGCAGCGTCCACGGTCGTAGGATGTCCCGCCCGGTCTCGTTGGCGCAGTGATAGGCGTAGGCCAGTTCGTCGTCCTCGCTTTCCCCGATTCGCCCGGCGGCGATGCCGAGGCGGCGCGGGAAACCGAGATCCGCTCGCGGGCGAGGTAGCGGCGCATGTGGTCGTAGAACAGCTTGAAGTGCCGGTACTCATCGGCGGCGATCAACCGGCAGATCTGCTGGAGAACCGGCTCCTCGGTCGAGTCGGCGAGGGCGGTGTAGTAGCTGGAGGTGCCGGTTTCAACCATGCAGCGCGCGATCAACTCGCCGGTGCGCGAGCCGCGAATTGACCCCCCGACATCGAGATTTAGGCGATAGCCCTCGCGAAACCGTCCGAAGGCGGCCAGGTAGTCCCATCCGGGATCGGCCAGCGTCGCCCAACGGCCCAACGCGTCGCCGTGCTGCACTTCCTCGACGCTCCAGGCATCGACGGCCCGGCGAAAATCGGGATCATCCCGGAAAACGGCATTGAGATAGACCGCGTAATCGGTGCCGTTGCGCTCCACCATCGCCGCGGCCTTGACCAGCGGAATGACGGCGGGGTCAACCTTTTCCGGATCGAACCGGTCCCACGCCACGTCCTCGATGCGCCAGTGCTTCATGATCCGCCACGTCCGTTACAGAGAGTGCGGTACCCATGGGCCTTTGCCTCGACAGGCACTGGCTCCCGGGCACGCGGCCTCTAACGCCGTTTCGTGACTGGCGATGCTATCCGACGGAGTAAAAAAGTAAAACAACTCAACGGATTCTCCCGCTCCCTGGTGGTCACCAGGGAGCGAGGATCGTTCATGAAGCCTCGGCGGCCGCCAGCATGGCCGTGGCGTTCTGGATGTTCTCCACGGCCACCTCGACGGCGATGACGTCGGTCTTGTCGATCGCCTCATACGCCGTTTTGGCATCGGCGAGGGCGCGTTCGGCGTCCGCCTTCGAAACCTCGGCGGTGGGCTGCACCTCGTTGGCGAGCACTGTCACGCGCTTGGGCGTCACCTCGGCGAAGCCGCCGCTGACGAACAGCCGGTCGGTGACCTTGCCGCCCTCATAGAGACGGATGGTACCGCCACGAAGCAGGACGATCATGGGCGCATGGTTGACCAGCACACCCATCTCGCCCTCGGCGGCGGGGATCACCACCATGTCGACGGGCCGGGAGAGCAGCAGTTTCTCCGGGCTTACGATTTCGAGGTCAACCGGCATGGCGTCAGGCCGCGGTCTTCATCGACTTCGGCCTTCTTCACCGCGTCCTCAATGGTGCCGACCATGTAGAAGGCGCCTTCCGGCAGGTGATCGTACTCGCCCGAGATGATGGCCTTGAAGCTGCGCACGGTGTCGGCGATGGGCACGAACACGCCCGGGAAGCCGGTGAACACCTCGGCGACGTGGAAGGGCTGCGAGAGGAAGCGCTGGATCTTGCGCGCCCGCGCCACCACCAGCTTGTCCTCTTCCGACAGCTCGTCCATGCCCAGGATGGCGATGATGTCCTGCAGCGACTTGTAGGTCTGCAGGATGCGCTGCACCTCGCGCGCCACCTCGTAGTGCTCCTCGCCGACGATGCGCGGGTCGAGCGAGCGCGAGGTCGAGTTCGAGCGGGTCCACCGCCGGGTAGATGCCCAGCTCGGCGATCTGGCGTGACAGCACGGTGGTGGCGTCGAGGTGGGCGAAGGAGGTCGCCGGCGCCGGGTCGGTCAGGTCGTCGGCGGGCACGTAGATGGCCTGCACCGAGGTGATCGAGCCCTTCTTGGTCGAGGTGATGCGCTCCTGCAGCGCGCCCATGTCGGTGGACAGCGTCGGCTGGTAGCCCACGGCCGAGGGGATGCGGCCGAGCAGGGCCGACACCTCGGCGCCCGCCTGGGTGAAGCGGAAGATGTTATCGACGAAGAACAGAACGTCCTGGCCTTCCTCGTCGCGGAAATACTCGGCCACCGTCAGGCCCGACAGCGCCACGCGGGCGCGGGCACCCGGCGGCTCGTTCATCTGGCCGAACACCAGCGCCACCTTGGATCCCTCGGTGTCGCCCTCGTTCAGCTTGATGACGCCGGCATCGACCATTTCATGATAGAGGTCGTTGCCCTCGCGGGTGCGCTCGCCGACCCCGGCGAACACCGACACGCCACCATGCGCCTTGGCGATGTTGTTGATGAGTTCCTGGATGATGACGGTCTTGCCGACACCGGCGCCGCCGAACAGCCCGACCTTGCCGCCCTTGAGGTAGGGGGCCAGAAGGTCCACGACCTTGATGCCGGTGACCAGGATCTCGGAGGCCGCCGCCTGATCCTCGAAGGAGGGCGCCTCGCGGTGGATCGGGTAGTGGGTGGCGGCGGGAACCGGGCCGCGCTCGTCGATCGGATCGCCGATGACGTTGAGGATGCGGCCGAGGGTGCCAGGGCCGACCGGCATGCTGATCGGCGCGCCGGTATCCTCGACCTCCTGGCCACGCACCATGCCGTCGGTGCTGTCCATGGCGATGGTGCGCACCGTCTTCTCGCCCAGTTCCTGCGCCACCTCCAGCACCAGCGGGCGGTCGCCGACCTTGGTGTGCAGGGCGTTCAGGATGAACGGCAGCTCGCCGTCGAACTGCACGTCCACCACGGCGCCCAGGACCTGCGTCACGCGCCCGACTTTGTTGCTGGCCATACTGTACCCCTGTGTCTCGTTCGTGACCGTCAAACGGCTTCGGCGCCGGAGATGATCTCGATCAGTTCCTTGGTGATGTTCGCCTGGCGCGCCCGGTTGTAGTTCTGGGTCAGACGCTTGATCATGTCGCCGGCGTTTCGGGTGGCGTTGTCCATCGCGGTCATGCGCGCGCCATGCTCGCCGGCGGCGCTCTCCAGCAGCGCGCGGTAGATCTGGATGGCGAGATTCTGCGGCAGCAGCTTCGCCAGCAGCGTCTCCTCGTCCGGCTCGAACTCATAGGACGCCTTCGGGCCGGCTTCCTGCGCGGCCGCCGGGTCGACGTCCGGAACCGGGGCGGGAATCAGGCGCATCTCCGTCGGCACCTGGACGATGACCGACTGGAAGCGGTTGTAGACGACCGTGCAGACATCGAACTCGCCGTCGTTCAGCATGCCGACGACGCGCCGCGCGATGGCCTCGGCGTCGGCGAACCCGATGCTCTTGCGGCCGGCGAAGCTGACATCGTGGATGATACGGCTGCTCATCTCGCGGCGCAGATAGTCACGCCCCTTGCGGCCGACCGGCAGGATCTTGACGGTCTTGCCTTCGCTTTCCAGCCGGCGGGCGATGTTGCGCGTGAGCCGGCCGATGTTGGAGTTGAACGCACCGGCGAGACCACGATCGGCGGTGACGGGAATGAGCAGATGAACCTGCTCCTTCCCGGTGCCCGCCAGCAGCTTCGGCGCGGTCGGGCTGGACGCCACGCTGGCGGCGAGGGAGCCCAGCATGCGTTCCATCCGCTGCGCGTATGGGCGCGCCGCCTCGGCCTGAGTCTGGGCCCGGCGCAGTTTCGACGCCGAGACCATCTTCATGGCGCTGGTGATCTTCTGCGTCGACTTGACGCTGGCGATGCGAAGGCGGAGGTCCTTCAAGCTTGGCATTGCGGCGGCGCCCTCTCCGGGATCAGACGAAGGCCTTGAGGAAGCCTTCGATGAAGGCCACCAGCTTCTTCTCGGTCTCCGGCTTGATCTCGCGATCGTTGCGGATGGCCTCGAGGATCGCCGGCTCGCGTGCCCGCAGATCACCCAGAAGCTGGCTCTCGAACTTGCCGACCTGGCGCAGCTCCAGTCCATCGAGATAGCCGCGGGTGCCCGCGAAGATCGACACCACCTGTTCCTCGACCGGAACCGGCTGGAACTGCGGCTGCTTGAGCAGCTCGGTCAGCCGGGCGCCACGGGCCAGCAGCTTCTGGGTCGAGGCGTCGAGGTCGGAGGCGAACTGCGCGAAGGCCGCCATTTCGCGATACTGCGCGAGCTCCAGCTTGATGCGACCGGCGACCTGCTTCATCGCCTTGATCTGGGCGGCCGAGCCGACGCGCGAGACCGACAGGCCGACATTCACCGCCGGGCGGATGCCACGGAAGAACAGCTCGGTCTCCAGGAAGATCTGGCCGTCGGTGATCGAGATCACGTTGGTCGGGATGTAGGCCGACACGTCGCCCGCCTGCGTCTCGATGACGGGGAGCGCGGTCAGGCTGCCGGCGCCGAAATCGTCGTTCATCTTCGCCGCGCGCTCAAGCAGACGCGAGTGCAGATAGAACACGTCGCCCGGGTAGGCCTCGCGTCCCGGCGGACGGCGCAGCAGCAGCGACATCTGGCGGTAGGCGACGGCCTGCTTGGAGAGGTCATCGTAGCAGATGACGGCGTGCATGCCGTTGTCGCGGAAATACTCGCCCATCGCGCAGCCGCTGTACGGGGCGAGGAACTGCATCGGCGCCGGGTCGGAGGCGGTGGCGGCGACGACGATGGAGTATTCGAGCGCGCCGTTCTCCTCGAGCGTGCGCACGAGCTGCGCCACCGTGGAGCGCTTCTGGCCGACCGCGACATAGATGCAGTAGAGCTTCTTGCTCTCGTCGGCGCTGGCGTTGACGGTCTTCTGGTTGATGATCGTGTCGAGGATCACCGCCGTCTTGCCGGTCTGGCGGTCACCGATGATCAGCTCGCGCTGGCCACGGCCGATCGGGATCAGGCTGTCGATCGCCTTGATGCCGGTCTGCATCGGCTCATGCACCGACTTGCGCGGAATGATGCCCGGCGCCTTCACCTCGACGAGGCGGCGCTCGCCCTCGATCGGACCCTTGCCGTCGAGCGGATTGCCGAGCGCGTCGACCACGCGGCCGAGCAGGCCCTTGCCGACGGGCACGTCGACGATGCGGCCGGTGCGGCTGACCGTGTCACCCTCGCGGATCTCACGGTCGCTGCCGAAGATCACCACGCCGACATTGTCGTTCTCGAGGTTCAGCGCCATGCCGCGCAGGCCGGCGCCGGGGAACTCGACCAGCTCGCCGGCCATCACGTTCTGCAGGCCGAAGATGCGGGCGATGCCGTCACCCACGCTCAGCACCTGGCCGGTCTCGGCGACGTTCGCCTCGGTATCGAAGGAAGCAATCTGCTTCTTGAGGATCTCCGAGATCTCCGCGGGACGGATCTCCATATCAGGCGGCTCCCTTCATGGCGAACTGCAGGCGATGCAGCCGGGACTTGAGTGATGAGTCATACAGACGGGCGCCGACCTTGACGACGAGCCCCCCCAGCAGCGAGGGGTCGACCCTCTTGACGATATTGACGTTGCCGAACCCCGCCTCGATCAGGCGGGCGCGGAGCTGCTGCTCCTGCACGTCGGAGAGGGGATGGGCGCTTTCGACCTGCGCCACCACTACGCCGCGCTTCTCGGCAACGAGGCTGGCGAAGGCCGCGACGATCTGGCGCAGCACGCGAAGGCGGCGGTTGGCCACGACGACGCTGACGAAATCCTGCACCAGCTTGCCGAAACCCTGCTCCTGCAACACCGCGCGGCTCGCGCCGGCGGCGGCGTTGATATCGATGAGCGGGCTGTCGAGCAGGTGGCGGAAGGCCGCGCTCTCGTCGATCAGCCGCCCCAGGGATTCCATCTGGGAAACTGTTTCGTCGAGCGCGTGCTGCTCGTCCGCGAGACTGTAAAGGGCGATCGCGTAGCGGTCCGCGAGGCCGCCGCCGGAGGTCGTGGGTGTGCCGCCAGACGCCAAAGCACCGGTTCCGTATGCTGAAGGCCGCTTACGTGCGGCCGGGATTGGTCACCGTACGCGTTCCCGCGTTCGGTGCGCTCGGCGTCTAGCATGGTGGATGGGGGGGCGCAATCCGCCGTACCAGGCAGATTGGCCCGCGTGCCCCCCCCGGGAAGGGCGCGAACCGGAGGAAACGACGGCCGGCAGGAAGATGGGGGCGGCTTCCCCCGGCGTGGGGCGTCCTCGCCCGCCTCACCCGAACGCCAGGACACCATCGACCTGACCGGAACGGGCTGACCTTCGCAAGCTGATCGCGCCCATGGAAACTCCGGGTGCCAGGAAAATCCCTGGCCGCCCGGCAAGGAGAAAGCGTCTTCTTTTTCTGAAGAAAAAGAAGCAAAAAGACTTCATTCGTTTGGAGCCGAGGCGTTGCAAGCGCCTGTGCTTAAACGAATGAAAGTTTTTTGGTTCTTTTTTTCAAAAAAGAACATTCTTCTTTTTCCAATGAATCCAGCCCGCGCCGCATGGAGTGACAATCAGGCGGGAGGGGTATCGTGGATCCCCCGCGCGACCGTCGTGACCCATCCAAGGCACGCCGATGGTGCCCTAGAGCAACATCGGCCTGTCCGGAACGGGCAGGCCGATAAAGTTGCTCGTAAAAACAAAAATCTAGAGTGTGCTGACCGTTTACGGTCAGCCTGAAAGCGCTCTAGAGAAAACTCACCGGGTCCACGTCCACGTCCACCCGCACGCGCGCGGGCACCGGCACGGCGGCGAGCCAGGCCCGCAGCAGTCCCTGCACCGCGATGTCCCGCCGCGTGCGCAGCAGCAGCCGGCGCCGGTGCCGCCCGCGCAGGATGGCGAGCGGCGCGGGCGCCGGGCCGAGCACGCTGATGCCCTCGCCGCCGGGCGCGGCGCGGCCGAGGTCGCGGGCGGTGGCGTCGGCCGCCTCGGCGGTGTCGGCGGAGACGATCAGCGCGGCGAGCCGTCCGTAGGGGGGCCAGTGGCCGGGCCGGCGCTGCTCCGCCTCGCGGCGCATGAACGCCTCCAGGTCGCCGGACAGCAGGGCCTGCATCACCGGATGGTCGGGGGTGAAGGTCTGCAGCATCACCTCCCCCGGCGCCTCGGCGCGGCCGGCGCGGCCGGCCACCTGATGGAGCAGTTGCACCGTGCGCTCGGCCGCCCGCAGGTCACCGCCGGCCAGCCCGAGATCGGCATCGACCACGCCGACCAGCGTCAGGTGGGGAAAGTGCCAGCCCTTGGCGACGATCTGGGTCCCGACGATGAGGTCCACCTCGCGCGCCGCGATGGCGCGGGCCGCCTCGGCGGAGGCGTGCGGGCCGGGCAGCGTGTCGGACGCCATGACCAGCAGCCGGGCCTCGGGGAAGAGCGCCCGCGCCTCCTCGGTGATGCGCTCGACCCCGGGCCCCACCGGGGTCAGGCTGTGCTCCGCCCCGCACGCCGGACAGGCGGGGGGGATGTCGGTGGCATGGCCGCAATGGTGGCACTGGAGCTGGCGGCGGGCCCGGTGCTCGACCAGCCACGCGGTGCAGTTCGGGCACTGCATGCGATGGCCGCAGGCGCGGCAGAGCGTCAGCGGCGCGTAGCCACGCCGGTTGAGGAACAGCATCGCCTGCTCCCCGCGGCTGAATGAGTCCCGCACCGCCTCCACGAGTCGGGGCGCCAGGAAACGCCCCCGCTCCGGGGGGGTCTCGCGCAGGTCGATCAGCGCGATGCGGGGCATCGAGGCCCCGCCATGGCGGGCGGGCAGCGTCAGCCGGCGATAGCGGCCGGCCTCCACGTTGGCGACCGTCTCCAGGCTCGGGGTCGCCGAGACCAGCATGGCCGCCGCCGCGCACAGCCGCGCCCGCACCACCGCCATGTCGCGGGCGTGGTAGATGACGCCATCCTCCTGCTTGAAGGCGGTCTCGTGCTCCTCGTCCACCACGATGAGGCCGAGATCCGGAAAGGGCAGGAACAGGGCCGAGCGCGCGCCCACCACCACCGGGGCCGTGCCGTCGGCGACCGCCCGCCAGGTGACGCGCCGCATCCGCGACGGCAGGTCGGAGTGCCAGACCGCCGGCGCCACGCCGAAGCGGCGGACGAAGCGCTCCAGCCACTGCGCCGACAACGCGATCTCGGGCAGCAGCACCAGCGCCTGCCGTCCTCCCCGCAGCGCCTCGGCGACGGCCTCGAAATAGACCTCGGTCTTGCCCGAGCCGGGCACGCCGTCGAGCAGCGTCACCGAGAAGGCATGAGCCCCCACCGCCTCGCGCAGCGCGGCGGCGGCCCCCGCCTGGTCGGGCGACAGGCGGGGACCGGGATGCGCGGGATCGGGCGGATCGAAGGCCGGAGGCGCCGCCAGCGTCGCCGGCAGCAACAGCCCGGCCTCCGCCATGGCGCGCAGGACGCCCGGCGAGCAGCCGGCGGCGCGCGCGAGGTCGGGGCCACTCATCACGCCTTTCTCCGCCAGCACCGCCAGCACGCGCCGCCGTGCCTCGGTCAGGCGCGGCGTGGAGGGGGCCGGCCCGGTGACCGAGGCCATCCCGGGCCCGTGCCCGGCCAGCGAGACGTCCGGTCCGCCCGATGGAGCCCCCGGCCCGGCTTCCGGACCGGCACCGCGCCAGCCGATCCGTGGCGTCTCCGGCCCGAGCGCGTTGACCCGCAGCGCCATGGCCAGCACCTCGCCGGGCGTCGCCAGCGTGTAGGCGGCGATCCAGTCGACGAGGCGGCGCAGGTCGGCGCGCATGGGGGGACCGTCGATCAGGGCGGTGATCGGCTTGAGCCGGTGGTCGGCCACCGCCGCGTCGGGCGGGCCATCCCACACCACGCCGGTTTCGGCCCGCCGGTTGAGCGGTACCAGCACGAGGTCGCCGGGGGCCACCGTCATGCCAGGGGGCACGCGGTAATCGAACGGTCCATGAAAGGGATAAGGCAACAGGACCGGCACACGCGTCGCCGCCACCGCCACGGATGACGCGCCAGCCGCGAACGGACCATCCCGGGACGGGGCCGCCCCCGTCGTTCCACGGGCCGGGGGAGACGCGGCGCGCGCCTCGGGACCCTGCCCACGCTTTCGGTCGGTGCCCGCCATCCGCTATGCTGGGCCCCATCCGCGGCCCCGGCGGCAAACGCGCCCCCCGTTCCCGCCACGCGAGCCCCCGGCAGCTTGGGAAGACCCAGACATGAAGTTTTTCGTCGACACCGCCGACATCCAGGAAATCAGTGCCCTGGCCGCCTCCGGCCTGCTCGATGGGGTGACCACCAATCCCTCCCTGATCGCCCGCTCGGGCCGCCACATCCTGGAGGTGATCGACGAAATCTGCTCGATCGTCACCACCGGCCCGGTGAGCGCCGAGGTGGCGGCCACCGAGTACCAACTCGATCATGCGCGAGGCCGACGTGCTGCGCCGCATCGCCGTCAACGTCACCATCAAGCTGCCCCCCACCCCGGACGGACTGCGCGCCTGTCGCGTGCTCTTCGAGCGAGGGGACCATGACCAACGTGACGCTGTGCTTCTCCGCCGCGCAGGCCCTGCTCGCGGCCAAGGCCGGCGCCACCTTCGTCAGCCCGTTCGTCGGCCGCCTCGATGACATCGGCCAGGATGGCATGCACCTGATCGCCGACATCGTGCAAATCTACAGCAACTACCCGGCGTTCACGACCGAGGTGCTGGTGGCGAGCGTCCGCACCGCGGACCATGTCATCGAGGCCGCCCGGCTCGGCGCCCATGTCGCCACCCTGCCACCGGCGGTGCTGCGGGACCTCTACCACCATCCGCTGACCGACACGGGGCTGGCGACCTTCCAGGCGGACTGGGCCCGGACCGGACAGCACATCGAACGGCTGGAACGCGCCTGATGGCGGCGGCGCGCGCGCCGGCCCAGCCGGGCGCGGTCGCCGCCTTCCTGCGCGCCAACCCGGATTTCCTGGCCGAGCATGCCGATCTCTATCGCGTGCTGACGCCGCCCGAGCGGGTGCATGGCGAGGTGCTCGCCGACCACATGGCGGCCATGGTGCGGGCCGAGCGCGCCCAGTGCGCGGCGCTGGCCGAGCGGGCCGATGGCGTGCTCGCCGCCGGCCGGGCCGCCGCCGGGCTGACCGCCCGGGTGCAGGAGGCGGTGCTGGCGCTGATGCGCGCCGAGGATCCGGCCGAATGCATCTCGGGCGTCTTTCCCGCCGTGCTCGCGGTGGACAGCGCCACGCTGTGCGCCGAGACACTGTCCACCGATTCCGGAAGTGCGGGCGACTCCGGCAGGACGGGCGGCGTGATCTCGCGCCTGCCCCCCGCCGGAGCCCGCGCCCTGCCGCCCGGCACGGTGGCGCGGTTGCTCGACGGCAGGACGGTCGCCTACCGCAACGAGGTGGCGGACGCGACCCTGCTGCACGGCGAGGCGGCCCAACTGGCGCGGCACGACGCGCTCGTGCTCATCCCGATCGAGGCCCCGACGCTGCTGGCCTTGTCGGCACGGGACGCCAGCGCCCTCGATCCCGCCCAGGGCGCGGGGGCGATGACCTTCCTGGGACGCGCCATCGCCGCCGCGCTGGCGCGGTGAAGGGGGACGGGTGAGCGAGAAACACGCCGGACGCGAGCTGGCCCCGGATCCCGCGCCGCCCCCATGCGCCCACGTCCAGGCCCTTCGTGCCGACGCCCCCCCGCCCCAGGCCCCTTCCGCCCAGCCCCCTCCTGCCCAGGCCCCTTCCGCACCGACACCGACCGATGTACCCCTCGCCGCCTTCCTGGCGTGGCTCGCCACCGAGCGGCGCGCCTCCCCGCTCACGGTCGAGGCCTACCAGCACGACGTGGCCTCGTTCCTCGGCTTCCTCGTCACCCATCTCGGCGGGGAGGCCGACCTCGCCGCGCTGGCCACGCTGAAGGCGGCCGACTTCCGCGCCTGGCTCGCCCACGAGGCGGCGCGAGGCCGGATCGCGGCGACCCGCAGCCGGCATTTCTCCGCCGTGCGCAGCTTCTTCCGCTATCTCGCCCGGCGTCATGACGTCACCAACCCCCAGGTGCGGCTCGTCGATACCCCCCGGATCCGCCGGCCCCTGCCACGGGCGCTGACCCGCCGGCAGGCCCGGAGCGTGGCGGAGGAGATCGGCGCCGAATCCGACGTGGCCGCCACCCAGGCCCGCGACACCGCCCTGTTCACCCTGCTGTACGGCTGTGGCCTGCGCATCTCGGAGGCCCTTGCGCTCAACGTGCGCGACGCGCCGGCCGCCGACGGCGACGAGACCTTGCGCGTCACCGGCAAGGGCGCGAAGCAGCGGATCGTGCCCGTGCTGCCGGCGGTGCGCGAGGCGATCGCGGCATGGCTGCGCCACCACCCCGCCCCCGCCCCCGCCGCGCCGCTGTTCACCGGCACGCGCGGCGGGCGACTCGAATCCGGCGGTGGCGCAACGAACGATGCGGACCTTCCGCCGCCACGCCGGACTGCCGGAACACGCCACCCCCCACGCGCTGCGCCATTCCTTCGCGACGCACCTGCTGGCCGGTGGCGCCGACCTGCGATCGATCCAGGACATGCTCGGCCACGCCAGCCTCTCGACGACACAGCGCTACACGGCGGTGGACGCGGACCGGCTGATCGAGGTGTGGCGACGGACGCATCCACGGGCGTAGGGGCACTCCTCTGGCCACACTCCATGGAAGGGGAGTCGGGATTCATAAAAAGGAAGAATGTTCTTTTTTGAAAAAAAGAACCAAAAAACTTTTATTCGTTTAGATTCATTCGGTTGCACCACCTCGACTCCAAATGAATGAAGTCTTTTTGCTTCTTTTTCTTCAGAAAAAGAAGAGTCTTTTCTTCCACTATTTGTCCCATGAATCCCCTGGTGCCGGCCCTTCCCCGATGGCCATCACCCTCCCGACGCGCGCAGGACCCGCACGATCGCCTCTGCGGCGCTCACCGGGGAGCGGAGTCCCGCCCGCACCGCCGTCTCGGACTCGTCCGCCACCGCGCGGATGGCCGGGGTATGGCGCATCGCCTCCCGCAGTTTCTCGTCCACCAGCGCCCACATCCAGGTGGTCGCCTGTTCCGCGCGCCGCGCCGCCACGGCGTCCTGCCGCGTGGGGCCACGGGTGCGGTCGAGGATGACGCGCCACATCGCCTCGAGGCCGGTGCCCTCCAGCGCGCTGCACACCACCACCTGCGGCCGGTCGGCCGGGGCGTGCAACAGTTCCATGGCGAAGGTGTAGCGGGCGGCGGCCATCTTGGCGGGCGTCACGTTGGCGCCGTCCGCCTTGGTGATGGCGATCATGTCGGCGAGTTCCAGCAGTCCGCGCTTGATGCCCTGCAACTCGTCGCCGGCCCCGGCGAGCATGAGCACCAGCAGCATGTCGGTCATGTTGGCGACCGCCACCTCCGACTGGCCGACGCCCACCGTCTCGATCAGCACCACGTCGTAGCCGGCCGCCTCGCAGAGCAGCATGGTCTCGCGTGTCTTGCGGGCGGTGCCGCCGAGCACGAGGCCACTCGGCGAGGCCCGGATGAAGGCGTTGGGATCGACCGACAGCCGCGTCATGCGCGCCTTGTCGCCGAGCACGCTGCCGCCCGAGCGCACGCTGGTGGGATCGATGGAGAGCACGGCGACCCGGTGCCCCTGCCCGGTGAGCAGGCAGCCGAAGGCGTCGATGAAGGCGCTCTTGCCGACGCCGGGCACCCCGGTGATGCCGAGCCGGCTCGATTTCCCGGTGTGGGGCATCAGCCGGTTGATCAGATTCCTGCGCCATCGCCTGATGGTCGGGGCGCTGGGATTCGACGAGGGTGATGGCGCGGGCCAGCATCGCCCGCTTTCCCTCCAGGATGCCGGCCGCGGACCGCTCGACGGTGGGCGGACCTGGCCGCGCCGGCGGGGGCGCGGCCAGGGAAGACACCGCCGACGAGAACGGGTCGGGCGGCGCGGACGGGTCGGAGGCCGGGGCGCTGTCGGTCATGATGCCGCCGCGCGCCGCGTCAGGCCGCCTTGGCCACGCGCGAGGCGAGCAGATCGAGCAGCTTGCCCGCCGACTCCGAGATCGCCGTGCCGGGGCCGAACACCGCGACGGCCCCGCCCTTGTAGAGATCCGCGTAGTCCTGCGGCGGGATGACGCCCCCGACGACGATCAGGATATCCTCGCGCCCGCGCGCGTCGAGCGCCGCGCGCAGCGCCGGAATGAGCGTCAGGTGCCCGGCGGCGAGCGAACTCGCGCCGACCACGTGCACGTCGTTGTCGACGGCGTCCTGCGCCGCTTCCTCCGGGGTCTGGAACAGCGGCCCGACATCGACGTCGAAGCCGAGATCGGCGAAAGCCGAGGCCACCACCTGCTGGCCACGGTCGTGGCCATCCTGCCCGAGCTTGGCGATGAGGATGCGCGGTTGCCGCCCCTCCGCCCTGACGAACGCCTCCACCTTGTCCCGCACGCTGGTGATCCCCCCCTTCGTCTCGCCGAAATCGCGCGCATAGACGCCGGTGGCGAGACTGCGGCGTCGCCTGGTAGCGGCCAAACACCTTCTCCAGCGCGTCGCTCATCTCACCGACCGACGCCTTCAGGCGCGCCGCCTTGATCGACAGGTCGAGCAGGTTGCCCTCCCCCGAGGCGGCGCACGCCGTCAGCGCCGCCAGCGCCGCCTGCACCGCCGCCTCGTCGCGGGAGGCACGCAGCTCCCGCAGGCGCCGGATCTGGGCCTCGCGCACCGCGGTGTTGTCGATCTTGAGCACCCGCACCGGCTCTTCCCTGAGCGGGCGGTATTTGTTCAGGCCGACGATGGTCTGCTGGCCGGAATCGATCAGCGCCTGGGTGCGCGCCGCCGCCTCGGCGATGCGCATCTTCGGCAGCCCGGCCTCGATGGCCTTGGTCATGCCGCCATGTTCCTCGCACTCGACGATATGCGCCCAGGCGCGGCGGGCCAGCTCATGGGTCAGCCACTCGACGTAGTAGCTGCCGCCCCAGGGATCGATGACGTCGTCGGTGTCGGTCTCCTCCTGGAGGAAGAGCTGGGTGTTGCGGGCGATCGCGGCGGAGAAATCCGTCGGCAGGGCCAGCGCCTCGTCGAAGGCGTTAGTGTGCAGGCTCTGCGTCTCGCCCTGCGTCGCCGCCATCGCCTCCAGGCAGGTGCGGGCGACGTTGTTGTAGACGTCCTGCGCGGTCAGGCTCCAGCCGCTGGTCTGGCTGTGGGTGCGCAGCGAGTAGCTCTTGGGGTTCTGCGCGTCGAACATCTTGATGATGCGGGCCCACAGCATGCGCGCCGCGCGCATCTTGGCCACTTCCATCAGCAGGTTCTTGCCGATCGACCAGAAGAACGAGAGCCGGGGCGCGAAGTCGTCCACCTTGAGGCCGGTGGCGACGCCGGTGCGCAGATACTCGAGCCCGTCGGCCAGCGTGTAGCCCAGCTCGATGTCGGCGGTCGCGCCGGCTTCCTGCATGTGGTAGCCGGAAATGCTGATGCTGTTGAACAGCGGCATGTGCTCGCTGGTGTAACGGAAGATGTCGCCGACGATCCGCATGCTCGGCGCGGGCGGATAGATGTAGGTGTTGCGGGTCATGAACTCCTTCAGGATGTCGTTCTGAATGGTGCCCGCGAGCTGCTTCTGCTCGACCCCCTGCTCCTCGGCGGCGATGACATAGAGCGCCATGATCGGCAGCACCGCCCCGTTCATCGTCATCGACACGCTGGTGGTGCCGAGCGGGATGCCGTCGAACAGGATGCGCATGTCGAGGATGCTGTCGATCGCCACGCCCGCCATGCCGACATCGCCGACCACGCGCGGATTGTCGGAATCGTAGCCGCGATGGGTCGGCAGGTCGAAGGCGATGCTCAGCCCCTTCTGCCCGGCGGCGAGGTTGCGCTTGTAGAACGCGTTCGATTCCTCGGCGGTCGAGAATCCGGCGTACTGGCGCACCGTCCAGGGACGGCCGGCATACATCGACGCATAGGGGCCGCGCACGAACGGCGCGAAGCCGGGAAAGCTGTCGAGATGCCCGACACCGGCCCGGTCCGCGGCGGTGTAGAGCGGCTTGATGTCGATGCCCTCGGCGGTCTTCCAGGCGAGCGTGTCGAGCGGCTTGCCGATCGCGTGCTCCGCCGTGTCGAGCCATGCCTCCGGGTCGCCGCGCGGGGCGGGCGGGGCGAACGCGATGTCCTTGAAGTTCGGGATCGTGGCCATCACAGCGCTCCTTCTTCACGCAGCAGCGAGGTCAGTGTCGCCAGCACATCGGCTTTGAGGAAGATGAAGTCGTCCACCCCGGCCTCCCGGTAGGCCGCCTCCTCGGCGCCGGGATGGCCGGCGAGGATGACGGTGCGCGCGCCGGCCGCCTTCAGCTTCGGCGCCAGCTCCGCCACGCCCGTCGCGTAGAGCTTGTCCGTCGAGCAGATCACCGCGATGCGCGCGCCGCTCGCCGCGAACGCGGCGACCGCCTGATCGATGTCGAATTTACCTTCCTGCGCCAGCACCTCGAACCCGCCGGCCTGGAAGAAATTGCTGGCGAAGGTCTTGCGGCCGATCTGCTGGGCGATCGAGCCGAACCCGGCGAGGCACACGCGCGGCCGGTGACCGTGCTTCGCCTCGAACGCATCGGCCGCGTCGCGCAGATGGTCGTAGGCCTGGTCGAACGGATTGACCGGCAGCGGCGTGACCCGCGCGGGCGCGCCGCCCTCCGGCACCAGCGCGGTGGCGAGCTGGCCGATCGTGGCGCCCGCCGCGGCGGCCTCGATGGCGCGCGCCGTGAGCGTCCCCGCCCCCCCCGCCGCCTGGGCGAGGGCCGCCAGCCCGTCCGCCGCCGCGTGCCCGGCGCGCCAGGCGGCCAGCCGGGTGGAGGCGGCGGCGCGCAGCGGCTCCGTCGCGGCCGGCGGCCGCGCCCCCCGCGCGCCCTCGGCGGCGTTGGCGTGCTCGCTGACGCCGGTGATCGGGAAGCGGCGGGTGGCGATGTCACGCTCCCGCTTCGCCTGCACGACATCGATCCGCCGTACCGCCCACCCCTCGGTCGCGGCGGCGATCATGCCCCCCTCCGCCTCGATCTCGCGGAACAGCTCCCAGGCCCGCCCGGCGAGCTGGCGGGTGTACCACTCGATGTACCACGCCCCCCCGGCGGGATCGATGACGTGGTTCAGGTGGCATTCCTCGGCGATGATGAGCTGCGTGTTGCGCGCGTTGCTGCGGCTCGCCGCGACGCCGAGGATGTCGGGCGCCTCGATCGGCACCGTCGTGATGGCGTCGGCGCCGCCGACCGCGCCGGCATAGGCGGCGGCGGTGTTGCGCAGGATGTTGATCATCGGTGTGCGCGTGGTGAGGACGCGCCGCGCGGTGGTGGTGCGCAGCCGGAGCCGCTGGGCCTCCTCGCCGCCCCCGCACGCCGCGACCACCTGCGCCCACAGCAGGCGGGCCGCGCGGATCTTGGAAATCCCCTGATAGAACCGGCAACCGATGCTGATGCTGAAGGTGATCTGCCGCGCCGCCTCCTCGATGCCGAGCCCGGCGACGGTCAGCGCGCGGAGATACTCGGCCCCGGTCGCGATCAGGAAGGCGAGAATCCTGCGCCGAGGTGGCCCCGGCATCGTGGTAGGGACGCGTGTTGACCGTGACCGCGCTCATCCCTGGCGCGTGGGCCGAGCTCCAGGCGGCGAGGTCGGCCATCTGCCGCAACGCGACATCCAGCGGCACCGCCAGCTCGCCCTCCTGCATGAGCACGCCCAGGGGATCGGCGTTGAAGCCTCCCAGCAGGCTGGCGGGGTCGATCCCCCGTTCCCGCGCCGCGGCGACGTGGAGCGCGGCCGCGGGCAGGAAGGCGCCGCCGGCCTCAAGCCAGATGCCGGCATGCGCGATCTCGACCTGATCGAGGGCCCGCCGGAGATCGGCGGTGGTCGCGATCATCACGCCCTCATGTCCGCTGTGGTCCACGGCGCGCGGATCATCGGCGTCGAGGCCGGCCCGCGCGGCGGCGTCGAGCCGGAGCGCGATCGAGGTGACACCGTTGGTCAGATCGTCCAGGATCTGCGCGTTGACCTCGGCGGGATCGGGCGCGGCATGTTCCTGGCGGATGTCCCATCCCGCCACGGTGGCGCCGAGCGGCGCGCCGCCGCGCACGAAGGGGGTGAAGCCGGGCACGCCGGACGGGTCGCCGCCGGTGGCGAAGATCTCCTCGTTGAAGAGCGGCTGAAGGGTAAATCCCTCGTAGGTTGAAGCAAACATCCGCTTCTCGAAGGGCGCCTTCAGCTCCTTCTCGACCGCCGCCCGCCAGGTCGCGTAATCGACACGCGGGAAGTCGTCACCCAGCCGGAATTCCTTCTCGATCACGTCCTTACCCCCCAAACTGGTCAACGAAACAAACAGATACATATCGGTTGCACATCGGTCGGCACCGGCGAACGCGTCCAGCGGCGGGGCCGCGCCCCCATGCCCGGACGCATGCCGCCCCCGCTGCCGGCACGCCCGCGCATGATTGGTCGCGGCGGACACCCACGGCGCCGATACGTCCCTGTTTACGAAACGTGGCGCGACGGTATGATCATGCGGGCAGGGGTTGCAACCAGCTCCTGTCATTCAGGTCAGGCCAGGCCGACGTCCCGTCGCGTTTCGCCGTTCAGCTGTAACAATGTCGCGGCATCTTCATACCAGCGGCACAACAAATGGACCATCATGGGAGCGGACCGCCACATCGAACCGAATGGCATCACCGGTCCCGCTCCTGCCGGGGCCCTGACCCAGTCATTTCGCGCAGGAGGCTGTTCATGCTTGGCAGATTGAATCATGTCGCCATCGCTGTGCCCGACCTCGAGGCCGCCGCCGCCACCTATCGGGACCGGCTCGGGGCACGGGTGTCCGCCCCGAAACCGCAGCCCGCGCATGGCGTGACGGTGGTGTTCGTGGAGGTGGACAACACCAAGATCGAGCTGATCAACCCGCTCGGGGATGGCTCGCCGATCGCCGGCTTCCTGCAGAAGAACCCGTCGGGCGGCATCCACCACATGTGCTTCGAGGTGCCCGACATCCTCGCCGCGCGCGACGCCCTCAAGGCCACCGGCCTGCGCGTCCTCGGCGACGGGGAGCCGAAGATCGGCGCGCATGACAAGCCGGTTCTGTTCTTGCATCCCAAGGATCTCAACGGCACTCTGATCGAATTGCAGCAGAGTTGACCGGGCGAGGCCGGCCGGCCCCGGGGCGTTGCCCGGGCGCGCGGCCGGATCGCTGTCCACAACGACAGGCGGGGACCTGATGACGCTGTCTGCTAAGCTTCTCGCGGATATGCGCGCCCGGAGCGCGAGGATCGTGGCGGCCGGGGGCGAGGAAAGAATCCGCACCCGCCACGAGCAGGGCCAGCTCAGCGCGCGCGAGCGACTGGCGGCCCTGTTCCAG
The DNA here is from genome assembly GCA_049840815.1 of Thermomicrobiales bacterium. Classification (GTDB taxonomy): domain Bacteria; phylum Chloroflexota; class Chloroflexia; order Thermomicrobiales; family UBA6265; genus JASGDN01. Next base: position 456,725 of record JASGJI010000011.1, read on the forward strand.
GAAGACACCTTCCAGGAAATCGGCATGTACATCCGCCCCAACCCGCAGGGCGGCGTGGTCAAGGACTTCCCGGCCGACGGCGTGGTGGTGGGAACCGGCTATGTCGGCGGCCGGCCGGTGGCCGCGTTCAGCCAGGACTTCACCGTGGCGGCCGGCACGCTCGGCAAGATGCACGCCTCCAAGATCGTGCGGGTGATGGAACTCGCCGCCCGCGCGGGCATGCCCATCGTCGGCTTCAACGACTCGGGCGGAGCGCGCATCCAGGAGGCGGTGGACGCGCTGTCGGGCTATGGGCAGGTGTTCTTCCAGAACGTCCTGCTGTCGGGCGTGGTGCCGCAGATCTCGGTGGTCTGCGGCCCGTGCGCGGGAGGGGCCGCCTATTCGCCGGCGCTCATGGACTTCATCATCATGACCCGCACCAGCGCCCGCATGTTCATCACCGGGCCGGAGGTGATCAAGGCGGTCACCGGCAAGACGGTGACGATGGACGAGGTCGGCGGCGCCGCCATGCACGCCTCGGTCAGCGGCAACGTCCACTTCCTCGCCGACGACGACGCGCACGCGGTCGAGCTGGTGCAGCACCTGCTGAGCTACCTGCCGGCCAACAACGCCGAGGACCCGCCCCATCATCCGACGGCCGACCTCGATGCCATGCCGGACGAGGAGATGAACGAGCTGATTCCCGAGGAATCATCGCTGCCGATGGACGTCCGCCCCATCATCGCGCGCATCGTCGATGATGGCGAGCTGCTGGAGGTGCACAAGGATTTCGCCGGCAACCTGATCGTCGGCTTCGCCCGCATCGGGGGCATCGTGGTCGGGCTGCTCGCCAACCAGTCCCTGGTCAAGGCCGGAACGCTGGACATCGATTCGTCCGACAAGGGCGCGCGCTTCATCCGCTTTTGCAACTGCTTCAACATCCCGCTGGTGACGCTGGTCGACGTGCCGGGATTCATGCCCGGCATCGAGCAGGAGCGCGGCGGCATCATCCGCCATGGCGCGAAGATGCTGTTCGCCTATGCCTCGGCGACCGTGCCCAAGATCACGGTGATCCTGCGCAAGGCCTATGGCGGCTCCTACCTCGCCATGTGCAGCCAGGAGATGGGTGCCGATTTCGTCTACGCCTGGCCGACGGCGGAAATCGCCGTCATGGGCGCCGAGGGGGCGGTCAACGTGCTGCACAGCAAGGAGCTGAAGGGCGCCGAGGACCGCCGCGCCAAGGCGGCCGAGCTGGCCGCCGCCTATCGCGCCGAGTTCGCCACCCCCTACCTGTCGGCTGGCCATGGCTACATCACCGACGTGATCGAGCCGGCCTCGACACGCTGGACGATCGCGCTGTCGCTGCGCAAGGGGCTGACCAAGCGCGAGGTGCGGCCGCCGAAGAAACACGGGAACATCCCGCTGTGACCCCATACACCCCCGTGTTCGGCGGTCCGGCCGGCGACTGGCTGGCGGTGATCGGCGTGCTCAGCCTGCTCTACTGGGCCGGGCGTCTCCTCGCCGTGCTGATCCGCTACGCGCAGACCAGCCCGGTCGAGGCCCCGGCCCCGGCCATGCCGCCACGCGCCACGCCGCCACGCGCCACCGGGCCAGCCGGCCCCGCCGACGCCGGCAGCCTCGCCACCGATCTGCCGGTGATCGCCGCGGCGGTGGCGGCGATGTTCGACAGCCACCGCATCGTGCACATCGAGCGAGCCCCCGGCGCGCAGATCTGGAGCGCGCAGGGACGCTGGCTACATCAGACATCGCACCGGACCCACTGATGCACCGTTCGCGCCGCCTGTTGCGGGCCGTCGGATAAACGCGGGGCACCCCCTCCAGGGGCCAGGAACACCGGCGACGCCGCGCCGGGAAATAGAGAGGCCATGCAGAAAACCTTCAGAATCACCGTCGAGGGCCGCAGCTACACCGTCGTCGTCGAGGATCTCACCGACGCGCAACCCGCCCTCCCGACGGCGGCGGGGGGCGAGGGTGTCGTCACCGCGCGCCCGGCCCCACCACCCCCCCCACCTCCACCGGCCGCCGCCACACCCTCGCCCGCCGAGGCCGCGCCGCCGGGCGAGGGCGCGGTGGTGGCGCCGCTCGCCGGCGTCATTCACGGCATCGATGTGCGGGTGGGACAGACGGTGAACCCGGGCGACCAGATCGCCATCATCGAGGCGATGAAGATGAAAACCTACGTGGTCGCCAAAAGCGGCGGCACGGTCACCAGCATCGCCGTCAAGGTCCAGGACAGCGTCGAGACGGGCCAGCTTCTTGCCACCCTCGGCTGACCGCCCCGGCCATCGGGCCGGACACGGCCGCCGCCACAGCCCCAGGAGACCGTCGTGATCGTTCCCGATACGCTCGAAGGCGCCATCATCCTGAGCCTCATCGACTTCTTCCTGAGCATCGTCATGATCGCCTTCATCGGCGTCGTCCTGGCGCTGATGCCACTGCTCAACCGGGTCGGAAAACTCGACGACGAAACCCTGCGCCGACACTAGACCGGTCCCCTCCGGGATGAGCCCGCACCGGCGCCCCGCCGGTCAGGTGTCTCATCCCCAGTCGGGGCATCCCGTGGCTCCCTCCGGGGGCGGCCGCCGGGTGGGATCCATGCCCGACGCACAAGGCCCTGTTCCGTCCACGTCCCCTTCCCAAGGCCCTGTCGCCAGCGACCAGAAGGCTCCCAAACATGCTTGAGCAGTCCCTCTTGTTCTTCAAGGCACTGGCCGACCAGACCGGGCTCGCGCATCTCTGGTGGGGCAACGTGGTCATGATCGCGGTCGGGATCGCCATGATCTGGCTGGCGATCGTGAAGAAGTTCGAGCCGCTGCTGCTCGTCGGCATCGGCTTCGCGTGCATCGTCTCCAACGTGCCGGGCTCGGACCTGACCAGCGTGGGCGGCCTGTTCCACTACGCCTACCGGGGCGTGGAACTGCTGATCCTGCCGCCCCTGATCTTTTTCGGCGTCGGCGCCATGACCGATTTCGGGCCGATGATCGCCAACCCGAAGCTGGTCGTGCTCGGCGCCGCCGCCCATCTCGGCATCTTCGTCGCCCTGATCGGCGCCAAGGCCATCGGCTTCACCATCAACGAGGCGGGCGCGATCGGCATCATCGGCGGCGCCGACGGGCCGATGGCGATCTTCATGGCCGCCAAGCTGGCGCCGCACCTGCTCGCGCCGATCTCGGTGGCGGCCTACTCCTACATGGCCCTGATGCCGCTCATCCAGCCGCCGGTCATGCGCCTGCTGACCACCAAGCGCGAGCGGATGATCCGCATGAAGCAGATGCGGCAAGTCTCGCGGGTGGAGAAGATCGCCTTCCCGGTCGTCATCGCGATCATCGTCAACCTGTTCCTGCCCCCCGTCGCCCCGCTGGTCACAATGCTGATGCTCGGCAATCTCTTCAAGGAGGTGCTGGTCACCGAGCGGCTGGCCCAGACGGCGGCGAACGCGGTGATGAACGTGGTCATCGTCGTCCTGACGGTGGCGATCGGCTCGACCATGGCAGCCGAGAAGTTCCTCAACCTCGAGACCCTGGCCATCCTGGGCCTCGGCCTGATCGCCTTCATCTTCGGCACCGCCTCGGGCGTGCTGGGCGCCAAGATCATGAACCTGTTCCTCAAGGAGCCGATCAACCCGCTGCTCGGCTCGGCCGGCATCGCCTCGGTGCCGATCGCGGCGCGGGTGACCCATGTCGTGGCGCTACAGGATGACAAGGAAAACTATCTCATCTACCATGCGATGGGACCAAATCTGGCCGGCGTATTCGGCACGGCGCTCTCCGGCGGCATCATGCTCGCCCTCCTGATGCCTTAGGCACGGCGGGCCGTATGATAATTTCTGAAAATTATGTGAACCACTTTTAGCGAGGAGACCGCCCAAGACGCACGACTGGCGGTTGCCAATAGGCGGAACGAAGTCCATGCTGTCAGCCCTTCTGATTCCAAAGGACTGAAGAGCATGGCTGTCGGGACGGTTAAGTGGTTCAATACGGACAAGGGGTATGGTTTCATCCAACCCCAGGACGGGGGTAAGGATGTTTTCGTGCATATCACGGCGGTTCAGGCGGCCGGTCTTCGCGGACTGAACGAAGGACAGAAGGTCAGCTACGAAATCGCCCTGGAGCGGGGCAAGTCTTCCGCTACCAACCTCCGGGTCGACTGACATCCGCCGGGGTCCTGTCCTGGACGGGACCCCCTGAGCGCATGTCTACCCGATGCCGGGCATTCCCTTCCCGGGAAGCCCGGCTGTCCGGAGTGGCAGGAGAGTGTCTGAATGAATTCCGGGAGCCCGGTGACACGGTTCACCTCGCTCGGCTTGTCTGACCCCCTGCTGCGGGCCCTTGCCGAAGAAGGCTACGTGGCGCCGACCTCCATCCAGGCACAGGCAATCCCTCACCTGATGCGCGGGCGCGACCTGATCGGCCTGGCCCAAACCGGCACCGGCAAAACCGCGGCCTTCGCGCTGCCGATCCTGCACAGATTGATCACCGACCGCCACCCTCCCCCGCCACGCGGTGCCCGGGTGCTGGTGCTGGCGCCCACGCGCGAAGCTCGCCACCCAAATCGGAGACAGTTTCTCCGCCTACGGGCGCCATACCCATGTCCGCTGCGCGGTCGTGTTCGGGGGCGTCGGCCAGTCACCCCAGGTGGCGGCGCTGCGCCGCGGGGTGGATGTGCTGGTGGCCGCGCCGGGCCGGCTGCTGGATCTGGTGGGCCAGGGACATTGCGACCTCTCGAAGGTCGAGGTGCTGGTGCTCGACGAGGCCGACCGCATGCTCGACATGGGGTTTGCCCGCGACATCGCCCGCATCGTCGCGCGCCTGCCCAAGGCACGACAGACCCTGCTGTTCTCCGCCACCATGCCCGCCGCGATCGCCAGTCTCAGCAACGGCCTGCTGCGAGAATCCGGCTCGTGTCGAGATCACCCCGCCCTCCACAACCGTCGCGAGCATCCGTCAGACGGTCATGTTCGTCGACTCGGCGAACAAGCGCGCGCTGCTGGCGACCCTCCTGCAATCCCCCAGCGTCACCCGCGCGATCGTCTTTACACTGACGAAGCATGGCGCCGACAAGGTGGTCCAGTTCCTGGCCGGCAAGGGCATCGCGGCCGCCGCCATCCATGGCAACAAATCGCAGAATGCCCGCGAGGCCGCGCTGCGGGCGTTCCGCGACGGCACCCTGCCGGTGCTGGTCGCGACCGACATCGCCTCGCGCGGCATCGACATCGATGATGTGTCGCACGTCTTCAACTTCGACCTGCCGAATATCCCGGAAGCCTACGTCCACCGCATCGGCCGCACCGCCCGGGCCGGGCGCGACGGGCGGGCGGTGTCGCTGTGCGATGCCGAACAACGGGCATGGCTGCGCGCCATCGAACAGGAAATCGGCCAGAAAGTGCCGGTGTTCGAAGGACACCCCTTCCACTCCGAGGCCGCCGCCACCTCCACCCTGAAGCCGCCGGTGCTCGGCGGGGGCGGCCGCCAGCAGCAAAAGCCACGCGCGAAAGAATCGGGCCCCAAATCCAAGGGACCGACCCAGGGCGGCAGACCAAAACGCGCGCCCTCGCGGCGCCGCGCCGCCTGATAGCAAGGAAAAAGTCTTCTTTTTCTGAAGAAAAAGAAGCAAAAAGACTTCATTCGTTTGGAATCGAGGTGGTGCAACCGCTCGAGTCTAAACGGATGAAAGTTTTTTGGTTCTTTTTTTCAAAAAAGAACATTCTTCCTTGCTTATAAATTGTGATCGAATCGCATTGTCGCGCGGGGGTCAAAGCCCCCGCCCGTATCCGGGGCAGCCCGCCGCGGGCGGCCCTCAGGCGGCCATGGCAACAGGGGCAAAACGCAGCAGGGCGGTTGCCTTGTCGATGCCCTCGATCGCGGCCAGTTCCGTGGCAAGCCGGTCAAGAGCCTGCTCATGGAGCTGGCGCTCGCTGAAACTCTGCTGGGTTTCCCCCCCCTTGCGGGTGTCGCGCGCCACTTCGGCCAGCGCGATGGGATCACCCGACCCGATCTTGTCGGCGAAGTCCTTCGCCTTGCGGCTCCATAGTCCGCGCGTCGTTTTCGGGCGGCCGCCGACCACCGCGATGGCACGCTTGAAGGTCTCGGCCGACGCAAGCTGGCGCAACCCCGATTTCGCCGCCTTTGAAACGGGGACACGCAGCGTCATCCGGCTTTCATCGAAGGTGATATGGATCAGCTCGAGACGCTCGCCGGCAACCGTTTCGCGCGTGATCCGCCCGATCCGGCCCACTCCGTGCGCCGGATACACAACGTGCTGTCCCTCGACGAAGGAGGCCGTTACCGCCGCGCCGGCGTCCAGACATGCGGACGCCACATCTTCCTGTATCATCGCCACCCTCCAACCCTGCGGAGCGCGGCATAGCGGCAGCGGGGCGACACCACGCCGCACCCTGCCTGCACTCGCCCCATTTGAGGAACAAGCGGGTTATGTAGGCAGTGGATTGCGTGAATGCAAGAACCCACGCGCTCCACAGAGTTGCACTCCCGCCGACGGGCAGCCGGCGGATCATCACCAACGCGTGCCCATCCCGCATCGGTAACCTTGGCGCGCGAAGATCGGAGTGGAAACGACCCATTTCCGGGAGCCCCCTGCCGCATCCCGGGCAGCGGATTCATAGAAATGAATATAATATATAATTATAATTTTTGTTAAAAATTGCCAATTTCGTAAAAAATTATTTCCATATAATTATAATAAAAACTTTCCTGTTCGATTTAATTCGGTTGAAACACCTCGACTCCAAACGAATAAAAGTCTTTTTGCTTCTTTTTCTTCAGAAAAAGAAGACTCTTTCTTATACCACCCCCCCTTGCTCAGGCGACCGCAACGCCTTCCGACACCTGCCGGGTCTTTGCCTCCCGCGCCTCTGCCTCCCACAACGCGCGTACACGCAGCGGCACGGACGGATGCGACGCATGGAACAACGCATGCAACGGGTCGGGCGTAAGTGTCGCCGCGTTGTCGCGTGAAAGTTTCATCAGCGCGTTCACCATCGGCGCCGCGCCCACCTGACGGCGGGCGTACTCGTCGGCCTGGAATTCATGCCGGCGCGACAGGGCATTGGCGAACGGCGCGAGCAGCGGCGCGACCGCGCCAAACAGCATCAGGCATACCAGCAAGGCCAGTGCGTCATCCTGGTGCATGATACCGAAGGACGGCAGCAGCCAGTCCTGCCGGGTGAGCCAGCCAAAGCCGGCCAGCGCGGCGAAGCTGACCACCGCGCCACGCGCGAGGCCGAACAGGATATGCCGGTGGCGGAAATGCCCCAGCTCGTGCGCCACCACCGCCTCGATCTCCGACGGATCACTGCGTTCAAGCAACGTATCGAACAGGACAATCCGCTTGGCCTTGCCGAACCCGATGAAGAAGGCATTGCCATGGGCGGAGCGCCGGGACGCATCCATGCTGAACAACCCCGACGCGCGGAACCCGCAGCGTCGCAGCAGCGTCTCCAGCCGCTGCCGCAAGGCCTCGTCGGCCAGCGGCGTGAACCGGTTGAACCTTGGCGCGATGAAGCGGACGTAGATCGAGGGCGCGGCGAGCATGATCGCCAGCACCCCGAACCAGGTCCACAGCCACCAAAACCCGGCGAAGTTGCGCATGACCCACAGGCAGCCGAACAGGAGCGGCACCGCGACGGCGCTTGAGATCGCCCAGCGCTTGCAGCGATCGGCCATGAACAGACCTGGCGAGGTGCGGTTGAAGCCGAAGCGCTGTTCCAGGCCGAACGTGGCATAGATATCGAGCGGCAGGTGGAGCACGGCGCCGATCCCGAAAACGGCCAGCAGGAAAACCACGCCGAGGGCAGATGACGGCGGCACCGCGGATGCCAGCGCGCCATAGAGCAGATCGAGACCACCCAGCGCCCAGGCCAGGGACAGGACGAGGCTGAATAGAGCCGACACGATCGACAGATGTTCCCGGGCCACCGTGTAGTCGGCCGCCCTCTGGTGCTCCTCCGGCGCCACGCCCTCCAACCGGGGATCCTCCGATGTCGTCTCCTCCCCCGCGTGCGGCCGGGCGAAATCGGCCGGAACGACCCCACGCGTGTGGCGGACATGGGTGATCTGCCGGACCGACAGGAAGACCGACAGGATCGTCCAGGTCAGGACAGCAACGATGAAGGCAATCAGCAGGAGCGGCATATGATCGGTTTCCGGAAACGTCTCGTCCAGGACAGGAGGATCCCGCAGGCAGCCTGAGGCACCCTTGCCCCAGGCGCCACCCACATATTTTGATATCAATCCAAAAAGGCGGACCGGCCTTAGGGTCCGACATGTGACGGAGCCCGCGTTCCCGCAAGGCTTCAATGCCGTTTCCGGTATCACACATCAAGAGTGGGGCACATCAAGGGTTGGGAAGGCTTCCGGGCATCCCCAGCAATCAAAATCCCGGGTTGAAAATCAGTCAGGTCATCCGCCGGCGCGATTCATGCCAATCGCCCTGGTTTCCGACAGACTGGCTCGGCGTCCTGGCGGCAGTGACCGAGACGACAACGCCAAGCGGAGTCCTGGTCGGCGGGAAGATAAGGAAGAGTCTTCTTTTTCTGAAGAAAAAAAAGCAAAAATACTTCATTCGTTTGGAGTCAAGGTGGTACAACCGAACGGCTCTAAACGGATAGAAGTTTTTTGGTTCTTTTTTTCAAAAAAGAACATCCTTGCCTTATACCTGCATGAACACCGCCCCGCGTTGATATCGGCCACCCCAGTGGCACCCCGCCGTTCACATGCCGTGCCCACGTCAAGGCGGTATCGGGATCAGGCGGGCGCGCGCTGGGCGTTCCGGACGGCGGCCTCCCGTGCCGCGGCAACATCTTTGTTTCCCGGAAAGAACGTGACCGCCACTGCGAGCAACTGATCGGCCTCCTCCGTCCGCCCGGCCCGTGCCAGGGCCTTGGCGCCAAGCACGAAACCAATGGTGGCACTTGGAAAATGCTCGCGGAAGGCGGCCCAGGCCTGCACGGCCGCCTCTGGATCCGTCTGCCGTTCCGCGTGCATCGCGGCACTCTGCCAGATGCCGCGGGACTCCGGAAAACGCCGCAAGCCCTCGGTGAGGACCGCCACGGCATCGGCATCGCGGCCAAGCCGCGATAAAAGGTCGCCGCCTTCCGTATAGGCTTCCGGGAGTTTCGGCGCGCGCCGGCGCAGCGCGGCGAACCTGCGCGCGCCCTCCTCGGAATTCGACCGCCACAGCGCGGCGCGGGCCCAGTGCAACATGACGGTCGAAATCAAATGGATGACGCCGGCGAAGACGCCTGACCAGGGCTTCGGCCTCGTCGATACGGCCCGCGCCCGACAGGGTTTCCGCCAGCGTCAGCCGAGCACGCAGCGAAGGCGCGGAGCGGACGTACACCTCGGCCCGCCGAATTGCCTCGGGCCAGTCCCTCCGCTCCCGCGCGGTGGAGGCATAGCGCGCCAGGACTATGGGGCTCCTGGGATGCTTCTCGAGCAAGCCCTCCAGCAGCTTGTCGGACCAGGCCGCCGCCTGAACCTTGCCGGCAAGCATTTGCTCGCTTTTCTTCAGGGCCGAATTCTGAAGACGGCGCACCGTTGCCCAGATCACGGTCACCCAGATCAGGCACGCCCCGACCAGGAACGTCATCTCTATCGACAAACCCAGCACGTCCTGCCCTCCGGTTTCGCGGACACAAGGCGCCACGCATTGCCCGTGCGAGAGAGTAACAAATGCCATATTGCGGGCCAGCGAGGCTACGTTCTTGCGGCGGCCGCAGCGGCCACAAGCCCGGTGCAGTGGATTTATGTCAACCGGCGCGAGATTTGGTCAAAGAAAGAATACTTTTTTTGAAAGAGAGAACCAAAAAATTTTATTCGTTCAAGCAAAATAAGTTACAACACCTCAGAATCTAAACGCAAAAAAGTCTTTTTTGTTTCTTTTTCTTCAGAAAAAGAAAACTCTTTTCTTTCTTCTCACAGCCTGCGGGCCTGCTCCGCCCCAGAGCAGATATCCACCCTCAGAATTGTTTGAGAAGTCGATCGATATACTCAAGCTCGGGCTGAGGCCGGGTCTTCTCGCCGCCGCGGCGGCGCAATTCTTCCTGGATGGCGTGGGCACGGGCCTGTTCCATGTCATCGGGGACCTTGACGCCACTTTCCTCGGCGTTCCGTCCCTGCCCGTCCTCGCGCAGCTTCCGGCCGAGCGGATCGCGGTCGTCGCCCCGGCGACTTGCCTGGCGATTCGCATCGCCCCGACCCTCCCACCCCCAACCACGGCCGCGCTGGCGCCCCGGGCCGTTCCGGTCGCCAGCCTCGTCGCCCCCCATGCCGTCCTCGCCCTCGTCTCCCTCCTCACCCCCCTGGCCGAACTGCTGGGCGAGTTGCTGGCTCATCGACCGTCCGCCCTTCTGGAGCGCCTCGATGGCCCTCTGGATCGCCGCCGCCGCGCTCTGGTCGTCACCGGCGTCGAGCGCGCGGCCAGCCTCGCGCATGGCGATATCGGCATCGTTGAGCGGTTCCGGCACGGTGCCGGTGAGGTCGCCATATTGCTGCATGAGCACGCCGAGCACCCGCCGCAGCGCGGCCTGCGTGCGGGTATCGGCCGCACGCAGCGGCCGCGCCTCGATGGCCGGCGGGGCCGGAGGCGGCGCGGCAAGCGGGGGCATGGCAAGCGGCGGCACGGCGGCGCCGGGCGGGTCCGCGCGGGGAGGAACCGCCGGACCCGGCATCCCCGTCTGCGCCACGGCTGGAAAGACCGCGAGGCAGACCGGCACGACAAGGCGCGCAAGTCCCCTCATCGGTGCAGTCCGGGTTCGCCGCGCTCCTGGACATGATCCAGGATCGTTCCCAGGCGCCGCACGATGTCCTGCAACGCATCCATCTGCTGCTGCCCCTTCTGGCGCTTTTCCGCCCGCTGCCGTTCGCGTTCCGTCATCTGGCCGGGTCCGCGCGGCATGGTCTTCATCTCGTCGAGCATCCGCTCGAGCTCGGCGAGCTTCTCGCGCGCCTCGTCCATCCGCCCCTCGCGGGCCGCCTCGCGCATCTCCTCGGCCAGCCGCTCCATGTCACGGGTGTCCAGGACATGGGCATCGGGATCGTACTGGTTCTGGTCGGGGAAACGCTCCGCCTGCTCGGCGAGGGCCCGCAGATGTCGCGCCAGGGCGTCCCGCACCTCCTGCATGCGGCGCTCGATCTCCGCGTTCTCCACCTTCTCGCCGCGAGCCTGCGCCTCCAACGCCTCGCGCAGGGCCTGCCGGGCCTGCTCCAACCCCTGCGCCGTGCGATCGGCGGCGCCCTCCTCCAGATGAAGCGCGGAATCCCACAACCGCGCCTGCGCCTCGCCCACCGCGGTATCGCTCTGATCGCGATAAAGCTGCGAGGCGATGCCGCGCAGGTTCAGGAACGCCGGCAGGTCGTCCTGCCAGATCCCGGTGAGGGCGGAGAGCTGATCGAGCTCGACAATCCGTGGCAACCGCTCGTCGGGGCGCAGGGTGAGCAGCTTGCGCACCTGCATCAGCACCCGCGAGGCCGGATTCTGGAAGGGCCGCTCCGGCAGCACGAAGACCGCCTCGGGGCTGGTGCCGGTCAGCCCGGCGGCGCCCCGCGCCAGGAGCCGCGCCACCACCGCCAGCCCGGCCCAGGGATGAGCGGTCAAATCCTGCTGGCGCGCGCCACGGGCGGATTTCGGCGTGCCGCCCGGCAGCGGAATCGGCACCTGGAGGGCCGGCGCGTCCGGACGGTCGCGCAGCCGCAGCTCGGCCCCGAGATGCACCACGCCATACGCGTCGCTGACCTGCCAGGGCAGACGCGTCTGCCCTCCCCTGCCACCGCCCCGCACCTCGCCGGGCGGCTCGGGCCACGACACCACGGGCGCGCTGTCGGCCACCACGGTCACATCCCAGCCGGCCAGTTCGTGCCCCCCCCGTCGCACCGCCAGCCGTCCTCCCCCCACCAGCTCCGCATCGGCCTGGAAACTCGTGGAATCGAGGGGCTGGAACCGCCGCGCCGCCCCGGCGAGCATGAGAGTCGGCTCGCCACGGTTGCCGGTCACGCTGACGGTCAGGTGCGACCCGGCCGGCACGCTGACCGTCCCGCCCGCGGGTCTCAGGAACAACGGGGCAAGCCCGGTATAGGCGGGCGGCGTGATCCAGGCCTGGACCTGCGTGATGGGGTGCGCCGCCACCATCTCCCCGCCCGGCAGCAGCGCGCGCGCCAGCCGCGCCGGCGCGTCGGCCCCGGCGATGCCGAGACACGCCACCAGACCGACCACCAGCGCCCCCCGCAGCGCGTACGGATCGCGGGCGGCGAGGCCCGGATGCGGCCACCCGACCCGCAGCCGCCCCACCGCCGCCACGGCACGCGCCAGATGGGCGCGCCACAGGGTATCGGTGTCGCCGGGCGCGAGGCCGGGCGTCGCGGGACGGTCCCGCAACACCGCCAGCGGCCGGTGGCGCAAACCCGAGGCCTGTTCCAGCCGCCGGTCCGCCTCCGCGTCCCCCGGCGGGGTGACGCGCCGGAGCCCACGGACCAGCAACCACCCCGCCGCTCCCGCGACCAGGACCAGAAGCAGAAGATGAACCAGCGCCGGAAGCGCCGGCGGCACATCGAGCAGCGCGAGGCACAGGAAGAGCCCGAGGACGCCGAGCGCGGGCCACACCGCCGGCCATGTCCGCTCGAACAGCAGGATGGCGCGCGCCAACACACGCCGGCGACGCAGATGGCGCAGGAGCAGCGCCTGCCGCTCCGGCATGCTCACTGGTTCCACGCTCATGGCCGCCCGCGCATGCCACTGTCCCCCGCGCTGTCCGTGGTCGCCCCCGTGTCGTCCCCGGCGCAGCCACCAACCGGGCCATCGCCGCCCGAGGCAACACAGGCCGGCCCGAAATGGGCGGGCCGATAAAGTTGCTCGTTAAAGCTAAAGACCTGAAGCGTGCCGGAAGCTTACGGTCAGCGCGCTTCAGGAGGCAAGGAAGGGCGGAATCCGCTCCCCGGCCCACATCGCGGCATGGTCCTGCCGGTCACGGATCGTGGCCCAGCGATCGCCATCCACCCATACAATTGGGGCCATCGGCCGCGCGTTGTAGGTGGAACTCATCACGGCGCCATAGGCCCCGGCGTCCAGCAGGGCGACACGCTCGCCCGGCGCGAGCACGGGCAGCGCGCGGGCACGGGCGAAGGTGTCGGAACTCTCGCACACCGGTCCCACCACATCCACCGTCGCGCAAGGCCCCGCCGCGGTGGCGGCGGCGAGCGGCACGATGCCGTGCCAGGCGTCATACATGGCGGGACGCATGAGATCGTTCATCGCGGCGTCCAGCACCACGAACCGTTCGCCCCCCTTGACCAGCACCACGCTGGCGAGCAGCACGCCGGCCGGCCCGACCAGCCAGCGCCCGGGCTCGACCATCAGTTCCAGATCCGATCCCGCCGAAGGCGCCGCGCAGCGCGCCGGCGAGCGCCGCCGGAGAGGCATCCGCCTCCTCGCCGTAGCCGATGCCGAGCCCTCCGCCGCAATCGACCCGGCCGACCGCGAGCCCTTGTGCCCGCAGCGCGCGCACGAGATCGGCGGCACAGGCGAAGGCGGCGCGGTAGGGCGCCATGGACAGAATCTGGCTGCCGATGTGCAGCGCGAGTCCCACCGGCACGACCCCCGGCAACGCCGCGGCGCGGGCGTAGACGGCGGCCGCCTCGGCGTAGGGGATGCCAAACTTGGTCTCGGCCGTGCCGGTGGTGATCTTGGCGTGGGTGCCGGCATCCACGTCCGGGTTGACCCGCAGCGCCACCCGCGCGGAGCGGCCGAGCGCGGTGGCGATGGCCGAGACCATCTCCAGCTCCTCCGCGCTCTCCACGTTGATCTGGAGAATGCCCTCGATGATGGCCAGACGGATCTCCGCCGCCGTCTTGCCGACACCGGAAAACACGATGTTGTCCGCCGCGATGCCGGCCTCGCGCGCCCGGCGCAGCTCGCCCTCGCTGACCACGTCCGCTCCCGCGCCGCCCGCCGCCATGAGTCGCAGCACCGCGAGATGGTCGTTGGCCTTCACGGCGTAATGGACGTGCACCGGGAGATCCCGCAGAGCGCCGGTCAGCGCCGCGAGCCGCGCGCGCATGCAGCCGGCGGAATAGACCCAGACCGGCGTGCCGAGCGCGTCGGCGATGGCGGCCAGCGGCACCTGTTCCATCATCAGCCCATCGAGGGCATGCAACGACAGATGCGGGCGCGCGGCCACGAGGGCGGTCACGGACGGCTCGGCGTCGTCCGTGACGACGGCAGGATGGGCGGACATCCCCCTACCCTAGGGCGGCGGTGCCCGCCGTGCCAGGGGCGCGCGCCGCCCGCCGACAGGCAAAAGACGGTGACGGGCCGCATGAGAGGGAATGGACAGGTTGGCCCGTTTCCGGGAGAGGGCAATAATTTCCCACCATGTGGAAGAAAAAACAGAAAGAATCTTCTTTTTCTGAAGAAAAAGAAGCAAAAAGACTTCATCCATTTGGAATCGAGGTTTTACAACCGCATGACTCTAAACGGATAAAAGTTTTTTGGTTCTTTTTTTCAAAAAAGAACACCTTACCTTCCTATGAATCCGGGCAAGAACGCCCTCGCGTCATGCCCGGTAAACATTGATATCATAGACCCAGGACGGGAAAACGCGCTCTTGGGGAGAGGTGCGTGCCGCCCCGCCGCGATCCGGGTCAACGGGCAGACCCGGATCACCGCCATGCATCGCTACGGACCGGCCGGCGACCTACCGGGTTCCGGCGATCACGACCGCCGTGGAGCGCAGTCTCACACAGCCATCGCGCATCGCCTTGTGAGCGAGGCTGAGCACGGTATCGCGGATCGGGCTCCGCGCGGCGTCGTCCGCCATCGCGAGACCCGCCACCACCGGCGCCGCGATCTCCGTCATGAAGTCCCAATAGCTTTCGGGCGAATCCTGGACCATCTCCGTCTCGACCTCGTGCTCAACGAGATCATGCAAACCCGCATCGGAAAACACGCGCCGCATGCAGCCCCCGGCCGCGCACCGGAACAACCCTGGCGACCCAGGGGGCAGGATGGGCATGTCCACGTTGCGGGCGATCGTGTCCATGATCGTGGTTGCCCAGGGATTTTCTCGGGAGCGCCCCAGACGGCGGCAACGATCCGCGCGCCGGGCTTGGCCACGCGCGCCATCTCCCGGGCAGCCGTGCTCATGTCGGGAAAGAACATGAAGCCGAAGCGGCACAGCACCGCGTCGAAACGCGCGTCCTCAAACGGCAGCGTGTCCGCATCGCAGATGCGCGTGTCGATATTGCCCAGGCCACGGCGCCGCGCATTCTCCGTCGCCACCGCCAGCATGCGTTCCGACAGGTCGGTCATCATGACCGAGCCCCGGTGCGCGTGCGCGGCGGCGGTAAGGCCTGGTTCGCCAGTCCCCGCGGCAACATCGAGAATGCGTGAATCCTCGCGCAACCCGGCGTTGCGGATCATCGCGTCGCCAAATGGGGCGGGCCATCTGAGTATCAGCCCATCCCACTTCTTCCACCCGCCGGAGAATCTGTTCCAGATCTCGTGCTGCTGATCTCGAATTTGATCGAGGTGCGAGGGCATGTCTACCTCTCCCCTATGCCGGTATTCCGGTCTTTGTGTTGAAGCCAGCCATCACGGAAAATGGCCAGCCCGGAGACTATTCATCCAATCAAATCCGGCCGCCAATCAGAATTGTGCGTTACCCGCCGTACCTCACTCCAGGACAGCCCCTCATGCCTCAGTGCTTGCCCAGGAGTATATTTTCTATTTTTATACGGATCATGGTACCCAGGCTTACAGTCCGCCTGGATTCCTCGCGCCTGATCGGACCAACGATCCTCTCAGTCCATTACCCACCAGTCGTGGCGTTTGGCTCGAATTTTTAAAAAGAAAAGGCATTCTTCTCTTGAAGAAGAGAATAAAAAAACTTTAATTCGTTTAATTTCAAATGATTTTAATATATTGAAATACAAACAAAAGTATTTTTCTTTTCTTTCTCAATAAAAAAAGGTTCTATACTTGAGTTCAGAATGGGGCGTTGGTGGGGCCAGGGCAAGGCACCAGCACAGACACCGCCCACCCTGGCGGCCAAGATGCCTCGTCCCCCAATGATCAGACCCCGTTCCTCCGGCGCCCCGCGTCTCAACGCGTCGGGTAGACCCGCGGATAGATGATCTGGTCAGGGGGTCCTGGTGGCTGCGGCCAGCCCTTCCGGCCGCACGCGCTCAATGGCAGCAGCCCCGCGATCAGCAGCGCGACAAGCGCCAGGACGCGCCGACTCATGCCAGATCCGCGAGCCAGCGCCCGGCCTGCCGCGCCACATTTTCTGGCGCCGTGCCGCCGTAGCTGGTGCGCGAGGCCACCGACGCCTCGACGGTGAGCACCGAGAACACGTCCTGGGTGATGCGCGGCTCCTCCTGCCGCATCTCCGCGAGGGACAGCCCGGCGAGATCAACCCCCTTCGCCTCGGCCCGCGCCACCAGCCGCCCGGTGACGTGGTGGGCGGTGCGGAAGGGCAGGCGCAGCACGCGCACGAGCCAGTCGGCCAGATCGGTCGCGGTGGCGAAGTCCGATCCGGCGAAGGCGCGCAGGCGCGGCAGGTCGGGGGTCATGTCACGCGCCATGCCGGCAATGGCGGCGAGACAGAGCGCCCACGCCTCGGCCGCGTCGAAGACCTGCTGCTTATCTTCCTGCATGTCCTTGGCATAGGCGAGCGGCAGGCCCTTCATGACCGTCAGCAGGCCGACGAGGGCGCCGTTCACCCGGCCGGTCTTCGCCCGCACCAGCTCGGCGGCGTCCGGATTGCGCTTCTGCGGCATGATCGAGCTGCCGGTGGTGAAGGCGTCGGAGAGGCGGATGAAGCGGTACGGCGCGCTGCACCAGATGATGATCTCCTCGGCGAAGCGGGAGAGGTGCATCGCGGAGATGGCGGCGGCGGCGAGGAACTCCAGCGCGAAATCGCGGTCGGAGACGGCGTCGAGCGAATTGGCGGTGGGACGGTCGAAACCCAGCGCCGCGGCGGTGGCGTCGCGGTCGAGCGGGAAGGAAGTGCCGGCGAGCGCCGCCGACCCCAGCGGGCATTCGTTCAGCCGGCGCCGGCAGTCGGCGAGTCGGCCACGGTCGCGTCCCAGCATCTCGACATAGGCCAGCAGGTGGTGGCCGAGCGTCACCGGCTGGGCGGTCTGCAGATGGGTGAAGCCGGGCATCGGGTCGGCCGCGTGGGCGGCGGCGCGGCCGGCCAGCGCGCGCATGACATCGGCGAGCTGGGCGTCGAGTCCATCGATGGCGTCGCGCACCCAGAGGCGGAAATCGGTCGCCACCTGGTCGTTGCGGCTGCGCCCGGTATGCAGTCGCTTGCCCGCCTCGCCGATGCGCTCGGTGAGGCGGGCCTCGATGTTCATGTGGATATCCTCGAGCGCGTCCACGAAGGGGAAGCGCCCGGCCTCGATCTCGGCGGCGATGGTGGCGAGCCCGTCGGCGATGGCACGCTCGTCCTCGGCCGGAATGATGCCCATCCGCGCGAGCATGGCGGCATGGGCGAGCGAGCCTCTGATATCCTGCCGCCACATCTTGCGGTCGAAGCCGATGGAGACGTTGATCTCCTGCATCACCGCGGCGGGCCCGGCGGCGAACCGCCCACCCCATTGCTGGTTGGCGTGCGCGGGTGCGGGGTCGGGCGTGTCGGTCACGAGGGCATTCCCTGGGGAGTGGGTCGATGGAAGGGCGGATCGGACGACGGCGGATGCTGGCCGGCGGGCTGGCATTGGCGGGCGGGACCGTAGCGTTGGCGGGGGGCGCAGGCAAACTCGGAGCGTGGGCGGCGGTCTCCGACGGGGCGGACGCGGGGGGAGAATTGGCGCGGCAGGTCCTGGGGAGACTCAAGGTGGCGGAGCCGCCCTCCCCCCTGGCGGAGGCGGTGCTGGTGGACGCGGAGGGGGCACGCCACGGGCTGGGCAGCTTCGCCGGGCGTGGACTGGTGGTGAATCTGTGGGCCACCTGGTGCGCGCCCTGCGTGGCCGAGCTGCCGGCCCTGGCGGTGCTGGCGGGGCGGGTACGAGACCAGGGAATCATGGTGCTGGCGGCGGCGTCGGATCGCGGCGGGGCCGAGACCGTGACGCGCTTCTACGCGCGCCACGGCATCAGCGGGCTGGCGGTGTGGCTCGATCCCCAGGGCGCGGCGGCCCGGACGTGGGGCGCGCGGGGGCTGCCGACGACACTCCTGGTCGACCGGGCCGGGCGGGAGCGCGGGCGACTCGAGGGGGCGGCGGACTGGGGGAACGAGGGGGTGGTCGCGGAGGTGCGGCAGATGGTGGGGTAGGGAAGATGGATGGACCGCCCCCTCGCATTACCAGCCTAGAAAGGAGAGCCATCCGTTCCGCTTCGGCGCTGGTGCGGGAACATCACGACCGAGGGCATTCGCATCTTCCGCCACAGCGGGTCGCTCGCGAAGCGGCCCGGCCTGAGAATCCTGGTCATCCTGTATCGAGGCGTCACGTTCGCCAACGGTGGACATCGCCGGATCGCGTGGTTTGACGGACATGGAGTAAAAGCAAAAACTGAGATCACGGACGTCTCCGCCAAGGCCCAACTGCTCAGGCGACCTTGCATCCGGATGTTTCAATTCGATTTCTAATTTTTCTTCCAAAATGATATCATCTGGCAATGTAACAGTTTTGGCTACATGCCCAGACAACCGCTCAGAGTAGACCTGATGGCCATTGACCCAAAAGGACAGTTGCTGAGCCGGAAGCACGTCAGATGGGGTGAATGCCCTCGCAACAAATTCGATGGTACCACCGCTGAATCCCGCAGCCTCCGAAATCACGATACGACTGGCATGGCCGACGGTCCACGTCCCGTTCACCTCCGGTTCGGACCATCCCTCCTGGACAAAAAGCCTGCTATTCCCCTTCGGGGTAAAATCAATTGCATCGAAGCGCTGCTGCGTGATCATTGCTGGGCTCTCCGAGCCTGAGTGGTGCGGCAAGACATTTACCTCAGGTCATAAACAGGCAGCATCATAAATCGACTTTCATGATCAGGTCCTGCCTGGATGCGCCGCGCCATCGCGCAGCGGTCCGACGGACGCCGGCGGATCGCCTGCAACCAAACCAGGCGCCACGAAACCAGCATGATCTATCCTCATGACACCGGACCTTCAGTCATCGGCGGCGGCCACTGCCGTAGTGAATAATCCCTCCGGATAATGTCCTCCTTCCACCACAACGATACAGTTATCGTTCATATTGGTGGCATGGGGTGGCCGGATGATCGCCGCAAGGTGCCCGGACCTGCCAAGCAGATTTTCCCAGCGCGGCACATCTGATTTTTGAACATCTTCCACGATGAAGAGGCCACCTTTACGTATCTTGGGATACGCATGTCGGAAAACATTTAGATTCGCTTCAAAGGTATGCAGCCCGTCGTCAACAAGAAGATCGAGTTTCTGCTCACCCAGCGTCACCATGAGGGCATCGATCGTTTCCGGCCGCGTCTGGTCCACTGCATATGTCTCAATGCGATGGTCCTGAAACAGGATTCGTTCATCCACGTCTGCGCCGACGATCGCCGCCAACGGGAGCAGTTCCCGCCAAGCACGCAATGATGCGCCCGGCACGCCGGTCACACCCATGGTGGACGGAACGTCGAGATGATTTGTTCCAATACCAATTTCCAACATACGCCGTATTTCATGGCGATGTGGCCCCAGTAGAAAATTATAGATATAGCCGTAATTATGCCACCCTAGCGCTTTGTCACTTCCATGGAACGAGAAAACGCGACAGAAATCGGGTAGGATGAGTACTAAAATATGATGCGGTCAGCAGAAGAATCCGCAGGCGCTCGGCAAACCTTGAGCATCCGCCGAAGACCTTCAGATCGCGCGCGATCGAATCGCGCGCCACCTCGACCTGCCCGTTGCTGAGGATACTGGGAGAACTCTGGTCAACGAGGACATTTCCATGCTTACCCTCCTTGCCATACCAGGACTGCTGTGA
Organism: Thermomicrobiales bacterium; assembly: GCA_049840815.1. GTDB lineage: Bacteria > Chloroflexota > Chloroflexia > Thermomicrobiales > UBA6265 > JASGDN01. The sequence continues at coordinate 476,692 of JASGJI010000011.1, forward strand.
ACGCCACTGCAAGTGCTTTGATTGAGCCGGGCACAACGCGATACGCGCCGTCGGTGGCACGAACAGCAGCACGCATGCGGTAAATCCCGGGCCGGCACAGATATGCAGATCGTCCAGTGCTCCCACCTTATGGCCGAGCATGGCGTATGAAGGGGACAATGCAAACGGGTTGGCCAACACCCCCAGGAAGAGCGAGGTGAGGTCGGACCCTGCCGGAGCAGCAACAAAGCTGGTCTGAAAAAAACTATTTCCACTTATGATAAAAGAATAATCCGCCATTATTGCCATTTTGAATGTAATTGTATCGTATAATACTCCTAAATCGCTATAGATTCCGCCAAACCGATCAAGTACAGCGAATTTTAGTACATCCGCAGCAAGGACGAATTTCCGATCCGCCAGAAGACGCTCAACATTCGCTGCCACCGCACTTGTCTTCAAAAGAGAGATATCAGTCGAAACGAAGTTATAACAGCCCACCGCGGCAGCCCGCTCGGTCACATGGCTGCGTACAACCTCGCTATTACTCCAGAAGAAATGAGTCGCTGAAGCCGGCAGATCAACCAGCGATCGCAGATATGGTCCCAGCAACTCATCAGGCGGCAGCGAAGGTGTGCGCTCGTTGGTGACCCAGATGCGATGCGTGAACGGCGGCACCTCCGAGACCGTTCGTGGATCCTGCATTGCCTCGATAAGCGATAATTCGTAGTTCCGCTGCACGTTTCTGACAAACGTCTCAAATATTGGCTGTCCGTCCGCAATTTGATTAACGAACTTTGCCATAAATGGATGCTGCGGCTCCGATTTGCAAAGGAAGCGCTCGATCAACGCGTCCAATTCCCGGCGGCAGCCGAGCAAGGATTTTCGAGTGGCCTGCATGAACTTGACCTTCGATCAAGGCTTAGCAAATGATTATATTTTAGGCTGTTATTGTAACCAATCCAGCATGCCAAAAATGTTTGGTTATTGCAAGAAATTTGGTGTGGATAAAGATACGGCATTGCAATTAAATGGGCAAAATGAGACACCTGACTGGACTGCCTAACGCTAGCGGCAAACGTTTACCCCATTTCCACGACCGGCATCCGATTTCGACGACTCGCGCCAAAATAATAATAAAGTTAAATGCTTGCATTATATCAGTGCATCGTCGTAAGGTTTATTTAGAGAGAAAAAACTTAATGCTTTATCAAACAAAGTCACCTTTATAGTATTTTTCAGGTAAATTTGTACCGGATACTCCACAAAATCCTCTATTTTTGGATCGTTTTTATATAACAATGCAATATATTGACGCCTCGATTGACCTGGCTTCCGACCAACTTCCCACATCAATGCAGGCTGACAGAAATTCCCGATTCGGGCGGCTTGTCACTCCAGCCATCAATGACATTCGCGCAGAGCGGCCACGGAAGGAGAAACTCAAGATGGGTATCGACGTCTATTGTCTGGAGTTCCTGCTTGGATACAAAGGGCATGAACTGGGAGACACCCTTTGCCTTGGCCGGCAGGGATTCCATGTAACCAATTCCGAGCAGGTGCGCGCCGTGCTTGCACGACACGGCGTCACGGTGCCGGTTGCAGAGTTGCGATCCGCAGACGGTTACGCGGAGCAATTTCTGCACCACCTTGGATCGCGCTGCGTCCATTCACTGGACATATCAAATTTTGAAGGAGCAAATATCATCCATGACCTTAACCAACCGGTGCCGGACGAACTCGTTGCAAAATTCCAATTTATACTGGATGGCGGCTCCCTTGAACACGTCTACAATTTTCCGCAAGCGATCGCCAACGTCAAACGGATGCTGAAAGTAGGTGGTGTCTTCATCAGCATCAATGCGGCCAACAACCAGCTTGGACACGGCCTGTATCAGTTTAGTCCCGAATTATTCTGGCGTGTCTTTGGAACCGGCACTGGCTTCGCGATCGAGCGTATGGAGCTCGTCCCGTTGAGAAATGGCCAACCGCCCGTCAGATCTTTCTGATCCGGCGGGACGACGTCAGGAGATCGGGCATACGCCAACCGCGATGTATCTCATGGTCGCCGCACGCAAGCATGCCGCCACTCCTTCGGACACGACCGCATGCTTCTACCAAAGCGACTATGCAGCGGCATGGAGTCGCGACCCAACCGCTCCCACCACCCAATAAGCGAGACCGATCGCGAGGCCAGTAGTCCGGCGCCCTGTCTTCGCACCCGACCCTGCTCCTCCGGCTTGGACTGACGTGAGCGTGGCCCGACCTACGGGAAGATCGGCTTGCAGATTAGAGCGACATCGGTCTGTCCGGAACGGCAGGCCGATAAAGTTGCTCGTCAAGACAAAGAGCTAAGAGCAGGACCAGGATGAGGTGCGCCACTGGCAAAGGGCGTCATAAGTTGAAGGCTGATATCGTCGAGGCTCACAGACCGCACCGCAGTCCTGCATCCTCAACCCGTCGTGCGCGAGCGCGCACGACGGGCGACCAACCAAACTCCTCTACCGCGTCGGCCGCGGCGGCGTCTGCGTGTAGTCGTAGAAGCCGCGTCCGGTCTTGCGGCCGAGCCAGCCGGCCTCGACGTATTTCACCAGCAGCGGGCAGGGGCGGTACTTGCTGTCCGACAGGCCCTCGTACAGCACCTGCATGATCGCACAGGCAGGTATCCAGGCCGATGAAGTCGGCCAGCTCCAGCGGCCCCATCGGGTGGTTGGCGCCGAGCTTCATCGCGCTGTCGATCGCGGAGACCGAGCCCACGCCCTCGTAGAGCGCGTAGACCGCCTCGTTGATCATCGGCACCAGGATGCGGTTGACGATGAAGGCGGGGAAATCCTCGGCCGACCGCGGTGGTCTTGCCCATGCGTGCGGCCAGCGCCTGCGTCGCCTGGAAGGTCGGCTCGTCGGTGGCGATGCCGCGGATGATCTCGACCAGCTTCATGACCGGAACCGGGTTCATGAAGTGCATGCCGATGAACTTCTCGGGCCGGTCGGTGCCGGCGCCGAGCCGCGTGATCGAGATCGACGAGGTGTTCGACGCGATCATGCACGACGGCTTCAGGTGCGGCAGGAGCGCCTTGAAGATCGCGCGCTTCACCTCCTCCTTCTCGGTCGCCGCCTCGATCACGAGGTCGCACGTGGCCGAACGCGTCGTAGTCGGTGCGCCGTGCTGATCCGCGCCAACGCCGCCGCGCCGTCCTCGGAGGTGATCAGGTTGCGGCTGACCTGGCGGTCCATGTTGCGGGTGATCGCGGCCAGCGCCTTGTCGAGCGCCTCTGCCTTCACGTCCAGCACGTCACCGTCAAGCCCGGCCAGGGCGCAGACATGGGCGATGCCGTTGCCCATCTGCCCGGCCCCGATCATGCCGAGCCGGTCGATGGTCGGTGCGTCGGACATGCGCATCGGCCGCCGCAGGGCGTGGCCGTGACTTCGATATTCATTCAGGAGCGCTCCAGTTCGGCTGCCAGTTCGGGCAGCGCGGTGAACAGATCAGCCACCAGGCCGTAATCGGCGACCTGGAAGATGGGCGCTTCCTCGTCCTTGTTGATCGCCACGATCACCTTGCTGTCCTTCATGCCGGCAAGGTGCTGGATGGCGCCGGAAATGCCGACCGCGACATACAGGTCGGGGGCGACGATCTTGCCGGTCTGTCCAACCTGGTAGTCGTTGGGAACGAAGCCCGGCATCGACGGCGGCGCGGGAGGCGCCGACCGCGGCGCCGAGCTTGTCGGCGATGGGTTCGAGCAGCTTGAAATTCTCGCCGTTCTGCATGCCGCGGCCGCCGGAGATGACCACCGCGCGCGGCGGTCAGTTCGGGGCGCTCGCTCTTGGACAGCTCGGCGGAGACGAAGTCGGCAGACCGCCGGCGGCGCCGAGCGGCGGCGACCGGCTCGATCGCGGCGGCGCCGCCCTCGGCCGCCACCGGATCGAAGCTCGCGGCGCGCACGGTCAGCACCTTCTTCGCGTCGGCGCGCTTCACCGTCGCCAGCGCGTTGCCGGCATAGATCGGGCGCACGAACGTGTCCGGCATCGACCACGCCGGCGATGTCGCTGATCGGCTGCACATCCAGCAGGGCGGCGACGCGCGGCATGACGTTCTTGCCGACCGCGGTCGCGGCGGCCAGCAGGTGCGTGTAGTCCGGCGCGAGCGCGACCAGCAGCGCCGCCAGCGGCTCGGCCAGCATGTGCTCGTAGTGCCGGCCGCATCGGCCACCAGCACCTTGGTGACGCCCGGCAAGCTTCGCCGCCGCCGCGGCCGCCGCATCGGCGACGCCGGCGCCGGCGACCAGCGCGTGCACCTCGCCCAGCGTCCGCGCCGCGGCCACGGCGCGAGCGCGACGGCTGCTTGATCGACGCCGGCGTCGTGGTCGAGAAGAACCAGGCACGTCATGCTCAGATCACCTTCGCTTCGTTGCGCAGCTTCGCCACCAGTTCGGCGACCGAGCCGACCTTCACGCCGGCCTGCCGCTTCGGCGGCTCGTCGACCTTCAGCACCGTGAGGCGCGGCGCCGGATCGACGCCGAGGTCGGCCGGCTTCATCGTCTCGATCGGCTTCTTCCGCGCCTTCATGATATTGGGCAGCGAGGCGTAGCGCGGCTCGTTCAGGCGCAGGTCGGTGGTGATGATCGCCGGGCAGCGTGAGCGCCACCGTCTCCAGCCCGCCATCGATCTCGCGGGTCACGGTCAGCGTCGTCGCCCTCGATCGTCCACCTTGCTGGCGAAGGTGCCCTGCGGCCAGCCGAGCAGCGCCGCCAGCATCTGACCGGTCGCGTTCATGTCGTCGTCGATCGCCTGCTTGCCCATGATGACCAGGCTGCGGCTGCTCCTTCTCGACGATCGCCTTGCAGCAGCTTGGCCACCGCCAGCGGCTGCAGATCGACATCGGTTTCGACCAGGATGCCGCGATCGGCGCCCATCGCGAGCGCGGTGCGGATGGTCTCCTGGCACGGCCGCGACGCCGAGCGAGACGGCGATGACCTCGGTGGCGACGCCCTTTTCCTTCAGACGCACCGCTTCCTCGACGGCGATCTCGTCGAAGGGGTTCATGGACATCTTCACGCCGGCCGTTTCGACGCCGGTGCCGTCGGCCTTCACCCGGACCTTGACGTTGTAGTCGACCACCCGCTTGACGGGGACGAGAATCTTCATCGGTGTGACGTGCCGCTTTCTGAGATTTTTTCTGGACCGGTTTCCGGGTCGGGGTTCCTCGGCAAAAAGCACCCGGCAAGCTGGGCGATTTCGGCGACAGTCCCCGCCTTCGCACTTGCAGCAGAGCGTTTCGACCTTAGTTGCCGGTCGCCCCTACTGTCAAACGCGAAGCGGCCCGGAGTTCCCTCCGCCGAGGGCCGCGTTCGCGCCACGCCCGACACGGACGGACCAGAACGGCCGAAACCGCCCCGACAAAAAACAACACCATCCCCGCGTGACGACCCGTGGCGCCCCCGGCCAGCGCATGAATACATGCAAGCCCGCCGGCGCGCCACCATCCGCGCCCTGTCCACCCCGTCCGGCACACGACACCCCCGGCATCCCCACCGCCAGCCCCCCGCGCGCCTTCGCGCCCGTCCGGGCGGATCACGTCGCACCGGATTTGCCCGGCCCGTTAAAACCGCGCGCCGAGACGGACATTCCGGGTCTCCCGCGGTTGCCGGCGCGCGGGATGAGCCCCCCGTCCCCCCTCTCCGATCCAGCAGGAGCTGCCCGCCATCGCCTCATGGCGGCAATACTTCGATTGACATCAACCATCCGTGCATGGTCCGCCTCCCGCCATGGTCCGCATCTTCCCAGTCCTGCTGCTGGCATTCGTCCTCATGGCCAGCGCTGCCCTGGCCCAGCCGGCACAGCTTGTCCAGGCCCCCTCCGATGTCGCGCCGCCCAGCCGCGCCCAGGCCCAGACGGCACTGGACGTGCTGCGGAACGAGTTTGCGCCGGGCCGAACTGATCGCCGTGCTGGAAGCCATCGTCCGGGCTCCCCTCTCCGCCGCGCCCCCCGCCGCCACGCCGCCCATGGCCGCGCCCGCCGCGCCGGCGCCACGGACCGCCAGAGCCACCAACGGCCTGCTGCCCGGCGCGCCGGAGCCGCCGCCCGATCCGGCCGCCGCCCTGGTGTCGGAACTGGCGCCCCAGGCGACAGGGGAAACCGCGCCCTCCCCGGCCGGCGAGACCCCGATGCTGCCGATCCCGCTTGAGCCCGGCAGCGTCGGCGCGCAACTGCTCGCCGACATCACCGACAGCCTCGGGCACCTGTCCCTCGACCTCGCCTCCAACGCCCAGGCCTTCGCCGACTTCCCCATGCTCGGCCGCTGGGTCGTCTTCCAGCAGGCGATCGACCCCGACCGCCAGCGCCAGTGGTTCGGCGCCGGATGGCGGCTGCTGCTGGTGCTCGGCGTCGGCCTGGGTACTTGCATTCCTGGTGCGGCGCCTGCTGCGCCGGCCGATCCGCGCGATCGAGCGGGCTGCCCTCGCCGCCGCCCCGCCGAAAGCCGCCGCCCCCGGCGCGGCGGCGCCCCCGCTGACGGCGGGGCTGGCGCTGAAGCGCCTGCCGTTCGGGCTCGGAACGCTTCGTGCTTGATCTCCTGCCGGCGGCCCTGCTCCTGGGGGTCTGCACCCTGCTGGCCGGCAGCGCGATCTCCAACACCAACACCACCCGCCTCGCCATCCTCCAGACCCTGTATGCCTATGCCGGCTGCCGCGCGATGGTCGCGGCGACACGGCTGCTGACCGCGCCGCGCCAGCCACAGTTGCGCCTCGTCCCGCTCTCCGACACCGCCGCCCTCTGACGTCCTGCGGTGGATGCGCCGCCTCGCCGTGCTCGTCGCCGCCGGCTACGCGACCGCCGAGATCGGCCTGCTGTTCGGCCTCTACCGCACCGCGCACGACGCCTTCCTGAAAATCATCGCCCTCGGCATGATGGGGTGCCTGATCACCATCGTGGCGCAGACCCGGAGCGCCATCGCCCGCCACATCAAGGCCCGGCCGGGCCAGGGCGGCACGATGACGGTCCTGCGCAACCGGCTGGCGTCGATCTGGCACGTCGCCGCCATCGCCTACCTGGTCGCGCTGTGGCTCGTCTGGGCCTTCGAGGTGCCCGACGGGTTCAACCGGCTGCTGCGGATCGTGCTCTCCACCCTCGTCCTGGCGACGCTGGCCCGCATGCTCATCCTGGCCACCTACCGCGCCCTCGACCGGCTGCTCCAGATTCCCCCCGCCACCTCCCGCCACGCCAGCCTCGACGCGCGGGCCCGCAACTACTACCCGGTCGCCCGCGCCGTGGTCGCCCTCCTCATCACCGCGGTCACGCTGGTGGCGCTGTTCGAGGCCTGGGGGCTCGACGCCCTGGCCTGGCTGTCCCCCAGCGCCGTCGGCGGCCGGCTGCTCGGCGCGCTGGGATCGATCGCCACCACCCTGGTGATCGCGCTGGTGCTGTGGGAACTCATCAACGCCGCCATCCAGCGCCACCTCGCCCGCCTCACCCAGGAGGCGCAGGCCGCCCGCTCGGCCCGGCTGCGCACCCTGCTGCCGATGCTGCGCACCACCCTGCTGATATCGATCTGCACCTTCGAGATCTGATCGTGCTCAGCCAGATCGGGGTCAACATCGCGCCCCTGCTGGCCGGCGCCAGCGTGATCGGCCTCGCGGTCGGCATCGGCTCGCAGAAACTGGTACAGGACATCATCACCGGCCTGTTCCTGCTGCTGGAAAACACCATGCAGGTCGGCGACGTGGTCAGCCTCGGGGGCCTGCAAGGCACCGTCGAGGCCCTCTCCATCCGCACCATCCGACTCCGCGCGGTCGATGGCTCGGTCCACATCGTGCCGTTCAGCGCGGTGACGACCGTCACCAACATGACCCGCGACTTCGCCTACGCGGTGGTGGACGTGAATGTCGGCCTCAACGAGGACCCGGACCGCATCGCCGACATCGTCCGTCAGATCGCCCGCGAAATGCGCGAGGAACCGCGCTGGACAGCGCCATCCGCGACGACCTCGATGTCATGGGCGTGGAAAAATTCCTCGAAACCTCGCTGGTGCTGCGCACCCGCATCAAAACCGTGCCAGGCCAGCGCTGGACGGTGGGGCGCGAACTCAACCGGCGCATCAAGCAGCGCTTCGACGAACTGGCCATCGAAAGCCCGTGGACCAGCTTCCGGGTGCTCAGCGGCACCAGCCCGGCCACCCCCCTCGCCACCGGGGCGGACGCGGCCGCGGGATGATATCCGGCCAGTGACGCGAGGGTCAGGAGCCTTGCGTCACCAATGAAAATCCACGACCGGCCAGCAACAAGAAAGAAATGCCTTCTTTTTCTGAAGAAAAAGAAGCAAAAAGACTTCATTCATTTTGAGTCGAGGCGTTGCAAGCGCTCAGGCTCAAACGAATAAAAGTTTTTCGGTTCTTTTTTTCAAAAAAAGAACACCTTTCTTAAGAATTTTGACCACACCGCATGGGAGATTAAGGCAACTGTTACTTCCCCCCCCTGCTGTGCGTGACATGTCCCAGACGAACGCCGCCGCCTGGATCAGGTCGGCGCCCGCCCGGGATTCGGCGTGCCGGCGAGACAGGCGAGGGCCTCGGCCACGTCCGTTCCGGCCGGAACGGCATGGAGCGCTTCCGGCCGCGCGCCATTCAGCACGACCACCGCGTTCTTTGGGCACAGGCCCAGGCACTTGGTCGACAGCACGCGCACGTCGCGGCCATGACCGGCCTCCTTGAGCGCGGCGCGCAGCGCGTCGTCCAGCGTTTCACGCCGCTTATGGCCGAATTCCGCCATCCAGCTTACGGCTGCATTTGCCACAGACCAGCAGCACGTTCCGCCAGCCGGTCGGCTTGGAAGGAATATAGGGAAGGGTTTTCTGCACGGCCCGACGATAGGCCAGCGGGCACGGCGCATCAACGTGGCGGACGAAAAACCGGCCACTCGGGTGGCCCCGCCTTCAAAAGCGAGGCCACCCTGGGGCAATGAGTGTCAGACCAGCGGCTCTAGAGCGCTTTCAGGCTGACCGTAAACGGTCAGCACGCTCTAGATCTTTGTTTTGGCGAGCAACTGTATCGACCCGCCCGTTCCGGGCAGACCGATGTTGCTCTAGGCGGCGTGCGGCAGCGAGGCCGTGGCCGCGGTGGTCTCCACCCGGGTCTCGACCCCGGCGACGACACCGGTGCCGTGCGGGAAGACGCGGTTCGAGTCCCCCACGACGGCATTGATCTGGTCGTGGCTCACGTGGCCGAGCTTCTGCGCCACCCAGGTCGCCAGGGTCGATGCCTGGGCCTGGGCATCCTTCGGCGCGCCCTGCGGGAACGCGACCGTCACGCTCAGGGTGATCGGAAGCTCAACAACGACGGTATCGGTCGACATGGCTGTCTCTCCTCGGCGCGCCGAAGGGCCGCCGCGCTGCGAAACGGGTCATTGCCCAGGAGGACGGGTTCGGCCGCCATTGCGCGGCGCACTCCCTCGACAGTCAGGCACCTGGATCGGGCGCAGGGCGCGATCCACGGGGGAGTGACATACGGCGCCACTCACAGCCTGCCATCCATGCCGTATCTCTACGTCACGACATCTCTACGTCGCAACGCCGCCAACGTCCAGCCGGCACCTCCGCCCTCAACGCACGGGAGAACAGCAAAAACCGGCAGGCGGCGTGGGATCCCCCGGGACTCCCCTCCCGTCGCCCCCCCTCGGCGGGTCCAGCCATCCGGCTCGGGCCATGACCCCGTTCACTCCGGCGGAAGGCCTTCCTCCGCCCCCCGTTCGCGGGCCACCTTGATCCCCGCGACGAACCGCGCCAGCGTGTTGAGAGGTCGCCCCGCGCGGCAGCATCACCTCGATCAGCTAGAAACAGTCGGTGCGCGTCGTATGCGCGTTCCAGCGCCGCCCTGCAGTTCGCCGCGGGTATGCACGCGCCCGCCGCGCCGCCGATCGAGGCCGCGGCCATGTCGGCGAAGTGCCAGTCGTCGAGATTGTTGAAACGGCTTCGGGCTTGAACACCCGCAGCATCTCCCAGCTCTTGTTGTTGAACAGCACGACGATCGGCGCCCAGCCATAGCGGCGGCAATTGCCGAGTTCCAAGCCAGTCATCTGGAAGGCGCCGTCGCCGACCAGGATCACCGGGCGCTGGCCGGTCGCCGCACCCAGCCCGAGCCCGGCCGGCACGCCGAAGCCCATGCCGGCGTAGTAGGCGGGCGCCACCAGCGCCGTGTTCGTCGATTTCCATCGGCGGTGAACAGGCAGTCGCCCATGTCGGCGGCCATCGGCATGGCGCCGTGGCGGTCGAAGTGATCGTTCACCGCCCGCGCGACGTCGGAGGGCACCAGCACGCGATCGTCCGCGATGAGGCCGCGGGGATGGCCCGGAGCGGCGGTGTGCGGCGGGACGACCGGTCGGCTTGGCGTTTGCGATCAGCGCATCGAGCAGATCGTCGAGCGGCAGGTCGTTATAGGCGTGGTGGCCGACCCGCACGCTGCGGTCGATCGCCAGAATGGCCCGGCGCAGATCGATGCGCCGTTCCGACGCCGGCGAAATTGGTGTCCGAGAAGATGACGCCGAGCAGCAGGAGCGCGTCCGAACTCTCACACCAGCCGCGACACGGCCGGATCCCCGGCGGCGCCGAGATAAGTGCCGTGGATCGCCTCCGCATGTTCGCCAGGAGCCCGCGCCCGAGAAAGGTCGTCACCACCGGGATGCCGAGCTTGGCGGCGCAGCCGGCGACCTCTCTTCGCTGCCGAAGCGCCGCACGTCGACGTCGACCAGGATCACCGGCGATTTGGCGCCGGAAAGCCGCTCCAGCACCTCCTCGGCACATTCCCGCCAGCGGCCTCGGGATCGCCGGAGCGGCGCGGCAGCACCGGCACATCGCCGACCTCGGCAAGCCGTCATGTCGCGCGGCAGTTCGAGATAGACCGGCAGGCGAGTGCTCCACGCGCTTGCGCAGCACGCGCGCGATCTCGCGCCGGCGCGCGTCGCGGCGTCGTTCAGGATCGCCTGGTCGCAGGTGATCTCGCGGAACATGCGCGCCTGAGTCTCGGGCGCCGCGCGCGCCTGGTGGTGCAGCAGGAACCCGCTCATCTGCTCATTGCGACGCCGGGCGCGCCGGAAATCACCACCACCGGGGAACGCTCGGCATAGGCGCCCGCGACCGGCATTGACGAGGTTGAAGGCGCCCGCCCCGTAGGTCGACGACGGCCAGCCGACACCAGGCCCGGAACCGTGCCGCAGCATCGGCGGCAAACCCCACCGCCGGCTCATGGCGAAGCGTGTAGTAGGGCAAGATCCCGCTTTCCTCGATCTCGCGTAAAGAACGGCAGGACGAAATCTCCGGGAATGCCGAAGATTTCGCGGGCGCCGATGGTCGTGCTAGCGCGTCCAGCAGGGCGTGTCCGAGGGTGGGCATGGGGCGGGGATTGGTCGGGTGGGAGGAAAGCATGGACAGGCTGGCGGGATCACGCCAGCGGGGGGAAAACCAGGGGACGGCATCCCCATCTGGCATGTCGACACATAACCAATATGCATCTGCGTGTATTCGTCAGCGATATTGCCCGCGCTCGGTCGCCTGGGCCGTCTCCAGGGAGCATGGCCATGCCATCCGGCGAACCGATCCTCACGCGCGTGCTGCTGACCAACGACGACGGCATCGGCGCGCCGGGCCTTCAGGTGCTGCGCGATATCGCTGCCCTCCTGGCCTGCGAGGTGTGGGTTGTCGCGCCTGCCGACGACCAGAGCGGTACGTTGCGCACGTGCTGAGCCTGCACAGCCCGCTGCGGGTCGAGACACGCTGCGAGCGTTGCTTCGCCGTGCAGGGCACCTCGGGTGACTGCGTGGTGATGGGGGTTTGTCACCTGATGGAGAGGCTGACCGAAATGATCCTTTCGGGGCATCAATTGCGGCGGCAATATCGGGGTGGAGACGGTGTTCTCGGGCATGGTCGGCGCGGCGATCGTACCCGCATGCTGCTCGGCATTCCCTCGATCGCGCTCAGCCAGGAAGTGTTCCACGACCGCGACGCGGTGCCGTGGGCCACCGCGCGTGCCCTGGCGCCCGACGTCATCCGCCGCCTCGCCCCGCTGGACTGGAGCGCCGGCGAGTCGCCTGAACGTCAACTTCCCCGCCTGCCCTCCCGAACAGGCCGGACTGATGACGCTGACGTGCACATGGCATCGGCCGGGCTCGACTGACGTCGAGGTGGTGTCGGAACGCGACCCGCGAACCCAGGCCTATCGACCGGCTGCGCCTGCACCGCTCCGACCAGCCGGACGCACCGGACAGCGAGGCCAGCACCATCGCGGCGAACCGGGTGGCGGTGACGCCCCTGCGCTTCGAGCGGACGACATGAGCCGACGCTGGCGGCGCTGCGGGCGGCGGAAGGGTAACGGCGGGCGCCGCCCGCAGCGGGAACACAACAGAAGGCTATTTTTTTTGAAAAAAAGAACCAAAAAACTTCTATTGGTTTAGAGGCTGACCCGGAAGACGCATTCAGAATGATATTTTGATTTGGATCAGTATGTTGATGGTGCAGGTGCTGTTCGGATTCTATCGTGTTTCCGACCGCCGCACAATCAGTTGCTCAAGGTAGGACATAA